>NZ_JADCKQ010000004.1 GCF_016123485.1 Halocynthiibacter styelae
CGCCGCCACCGCCGCCACCGCCGCCACCGCCGCCACCGCCGCCACCGCCGCCACCGCCGCCACCGCCGCCACTTCCATTACCCTAAAAAATGTAGGGGCCGCTGAAACAGCGGCCCCTTTACATTTTTTAACCTGTCCGATTTTCAAAAATCAAAAATGTCCTCAAGAAAATCAGCCACCCGGCTTTTCTTTTTCTTCCGGTAATATTTGTCTTTTTTACCCCGGTAGCGGTCTTCATCTTCATAGCGCCGCTCATCACCCCGGTCACGCCTGCGGTCTTCCCGGTTCCGATCCTCATCCTGCGAGCGGTATTCACGACGCGCATCCTCTTGATGATCCTCGCGTTGGCGTTCGAGGCGTGTGTCACGTGACGAGGGAGGCGGTGGCGGTGCAACAGGTTCTGGGTTCGCAAGTTCCGGGGCAGGCCCAGCCTCAAATGCAGTACGGTCAATGATTTTATCAAGCTCACCGCGATCCAGCCAGACACCCCGGCACTGTGGGCAATAATCAATCTCTACCCCCTGACGTTCTGTGATCACCAGCTGCGCGCCATCCACCGGACATTGCATCTATTTCTCCTTCTTTGTTGACAGAAAACTGGGAACGCCAGGCGTGATTTTCAACCCACGGCTTTCCACCCGGCGGAAATCTGCAGGCGTTATTGCATAACAAGTGGCTGCCACGCAGGGTCAGGCCATCAAAACAAAGGCAAAAAGAATGAACTTCAGAAATCTGCGCGCCCCGGCAGCCATGGCCACCCTGCCCCTGCTGGCCGCCTGCGCCACCCCCTATGAACAATGCGTGAGCTTTGCCAATCGCGATGTGTATCAGATACAGCAGGAAATACGCCATCACCGCGCAAACATCAGCCGGGGCTATGCGGTTCACCGGCAATCCGTACCTTACACCGTGGCGAAGGATTGTGTGAATGAGGAAGGCACGACTTACCGCTGTGACGAAGTTCTTTACCACACGGTTGAAACCCCGGTGGCAATTGATGTGGGTTCAGAAGAACGCAAACTCTCGCGCCTGCTGCAGGATATGCCCGGTATTGAACGGGATGCCGCCCTGGAAATCAGAGGCTGCCAGGCACAGTTTCCGGAAGGCTAACGATCAGAAGACAGCGCCCACATCGTACATCACCGGTTCAAACCCTTTGAACAGTTCGGCCATGGCGCGATTGCGTGTGCGCATCTCAGGTGTGCGCAACATCGCCTGAAAATCTTCCCGTCTGCGCCATTGGGAATAATTCGCAATCCGGGTCTGGGCGTCATTCACGTGAAGCCCGGCGCCGATAAACCCCGGCTGATGAGAAATGAACTGTGCATAGGCATCTTCCAGGGATTCAAAAAGATCCTGGCACGTGGCCGGAGAACATTCAAAGGTCGTAATCACCGTCTGACGATCACTGTTTTCCCCGGGACGGATGGCTACGCTGGCTGTCGTATTGGCTGTCATAAGCTCCTCCTGTTCCAACAGGTTCGCACAGGTTCTGAAAAAAACAAAGGGCGCTGTGATGCGCCCTTTGCCCTGCTCCCCCTGCCAGCTGGCAGATCTGTTGATCCTGTCGCGTCAGTTTGGATTATCTACACGGGCGACCACGTGAATTCGCCCGCGTGATGGATTGGCCCAGGTAACCTTGACCTGATCCTTATCCGGGCCGGTTTCTGGTGTGACATAAGGCATATCCGTGGCCTGCGATCCGCCCGACATGATCGCACCTTCAGCGGTCACCGACATAACATTCCGCGCCCGTCCGCCAAAAGGCATGTGGGGTTCGAAATCCACCGTCCAGGTTTTGCTGTCTGTCGCCTGATCGAATTCCACCATCGCCGGGCTATGGGTTTTCTTGGTCACCGCAGTATATGTATTTCCTTCCCAACGCAGGTTCCGGCAACGACCAAAATCAAGGCTGGCAAAGCTTGAATCCAGCTTATCAACCTGATCCACCTGCCCGCTTAAGGCCTTAAAGACATTCCCGGAAACATTCATACCGTGAATAAAATGCCCCCCGCCATAAGGTTTCACGACAATCCAGTTGAACCAGGGCGCAACGTTGCTTGCGATAAATACATTGTCCGAAATCGTCAGCCCGCCGAATGAGTTTTCAGACTGAAAACCGGGATGGCTGTCGTATTCATTGCTCCACTCAATAAAACTGTTGTCCACATAATTGCCAACAAATGTTGTCGTACAATTCCCCAGCGCAATGATCACGCCCGGCATGCGCAACCCATCCGGAAAATCATCCCCCTGAAACCAGTGATTGTTCGCAAAAATATGGCCGCCGCCGCCCACAATGCCAAAATGGGCGAAACGGGTTGAACGATTGTCCCGGATCTTATTGTCGTTCGCGTTGGAATTAAAAGCGATCGAAACACGGCTCTGCGCCGCGAGGGATCCTTCCCCGGAAAAGAACTGGCAACGGTCAATTAACATGCCCTGACAGCCGCGCCCCGGTGAGGTGATGCCTTTGTCTTTCGGCTGGGTAAAGAAGCAATCCCGCACATGAAAGACAAGACCACCGGTTGCCAGCATCACCCCATTGGCTCTTTTTGACAGCAGAAATTCGATGTCAGACAGAACAAAACGGCTGAGGTTCGTGAAACCACTGAAATCAAGCGCATATTTGTGTCGCGTGAAAGTGTAGTTCTGCGTGCCTGCCGCATCATAAAGTGGCTGAGACAAGGTGACTTCCTGGGCGCTGACATTGACCTCCCGGACATAGATCTCACGACCAACACCATTGCCGGATACACGCGCACCAATCGGGATTGCGGCAATATTCGCAACATTGCTCAGGACCAGATTGTCTGAAACAGAATAGGTGGCAATCGAGGTCACGACCTCATCATCCCAACCAGCCGAAGCCGCACAGTCCAGCATACCGTTGCGGATCACACGACGGGATTTATAGGTGGTCTTATTGCCAACCGCCGCCTGCACATCAATCGGTTCCGTCAGTGTGATCTGACGCCCGCCAAGGTCCAGCGATTCATGGTCTGAGAAGTTGAAAAGCACCGCAATCGCACGCTTCAGCGCCTCAACCTCATCACCAAAAGCATCAATATAGGCCGGTAGATGATAATCTTTGGTCAGGGTCAGACGTTTATCAGCTGGCATGGTCACCGTGCCGGTAAACTGTGTCGGGTTTTCAAAAGTCACATGATCGGACAATAGGTAATTGCCTTCGGGAATGACCACTTTGCGCCCGTTCGCCGCAGCGTCAGCCGCCTCAAAGGCTTCCATATTGTCGGTAACACCATCCCCGATCGCGCCGTAATCCACCACATCCACAGTGTCGAGACGCTTTCCAACAAAGACATTGCTGATGTCTTCAATCTGAATGTCATCCACCCGGACAATCGCACCATTCGGGCCGGTAATATCAATCCCGAAATGACCGTACACCGGTTCACGCCCCCAGGGCATGTCCACTCCACCACGGGTGCCGGTGCCGACAATCGCGCTGACTTCAAACACTTCACCATGCCCGGTGATGGTGACAGAAGGCCCGGTTTCAGGAAGCCCCGCCACATGGCTGTTGCCTGCCGTCCCGGCCCAGCCAGCCACCCGCACAGAAGGCAGCGCACCGCTGATCACTTTCACACGTGTTTTAATCTGCAGATAGCACCCCGGCAGGATCGGCGTTTCACCCATATAGCGGATCTTCTGCGTGCCGGACAGTTTCAGCAGCTCAAGGCAGCCGCTGAAATCTGCATCGGCCGGTACAAAAGCCGCAGTTGGGCTGGTGTTATAGGTATCGGACCCCGGCGTGCCATCGCCTGAAGACCAGACATCAAGCCCACCCCGGAACTTCGGCGGCATCAGGACAAGCCCGTCTGTCACTGCTTTATTCATCACAAACCCCTTTTCGCATTGCGTGAAGGGCGGCAGCTTCCGGTGATCCGGCTGGCCCGCGCCCTGACGCGAAAAGAGGTATCAACAAGCGATTAACCCAGGCTGAGACCACCGTACGCTGCCCCTTGCCCTGCAGGTGTTGCCATGCAAATCTCTGGCCTATGACAGAAAACCCTGACACGCCCGTAATCGAATATTTCTACTCTATTCATTCCGCCTTTGCCTGGATTGGCGCGCGGAAGCTGGAAGACATCGCAAAGGCGTCCGGCCGCGGGATCATCCACAAGCCCTTTGATTTCATTCCGGTTATCACCGCCGCCAATGGCGGCACCTACCTGAACATTTCAGACGCGCGTATGAAATATTTCTTTGGCCGCGAAATTGATCGCTGGGCCGAATATCGGGATCAGCCCTGCATTCACACGCGCCCAAAATGGCATGATGAACCCCAGGCGCTGGCGTCCGGCATGGTTCTGGCCGCACAGGCGCAGGGCCTGAATGCAGATGCATTGTCCCACGAAATTCTGGGGATGCATTGGCGGGATGACGGCAATATCAACGGGCGCGATGATCTGGCCAGGGCCTGCCAGGCAGCGGGCCTTGATGCGGAACCCCTGCTCCAAGCCGCCCTCACCCCGGATATTCAGGCCCGGTTCATAGCCTGCACAGACGAAGCCATCACACGTTCGGTCTTTGGCTCTCCCACCTATGTGCTGGATGGCGATATGTTCTACGGACAAGACCATCTGGAGATGATGGAACGCGCGACCAAACAGCCATTCCGCCCCTCACCCGAATAAAAAGGCGCGCCTGAACCCCCAGACGCGCCTTTCAAATTCAAATTATGTCAGATCACTCAGACAAAAGCTTGCCATCCAGACCATCCCGGATCAGCTGAATGCTTTCTTCAACACCGTAAAGCGCCATGAAGCCCCCAAAACGTGGGCCCTGGCTTGCGCCCAGCAGCACTTCATAGAGTGTCTTGAACCAGTCACGCAGCGGTTCAAACCCGTGGTTCTTACCGATTGCAAAAACGATAGACTGCAGGAATTCGTCAGATGCGTAATCCACCTCGGGCAGCGGATCATCATTGCCCATGTCAGCGTTTTTCTTCGCAATCATCGCCAGTGCAGCATCGCCGTCATCCAGTGCTGTCACCAGATCCTCAAGCGCTGCACGTTCCTGTTCAGATGGCGCGCGGAACACACGTTCCGGCTTTACGAAATCATTGTAATAACGCACCGCAAAACCAGCCGCCTGATCCAGATCCGGGTGGGTTTCAGCAGAGGCCTCAGGCGCATACCGCTGGATAAAGCCCCAAAGCTGGTCTTTTTCCTCAGCCCCGGCAACCGCCGCCAGGTTCAGAAGCATCGCAAACGGCACAACCATATTGCTTTGCGGCACATCACCATTGTGGATATGCCAGACCGGGTTGTTCAGCTGTGCTTTCATGTCTTGCGTATGGAAGGCACGCAGCTGCTGGTGATATTCATCCACAGCCTTCGGGATCACATCAAAATGCATCCGCTTTGCAGTTTTTGGCTTGAGATACATGAAATATGACAGACTTTCAGCGCTTGCATAGGTCAGCCATTCATCAATGGAAATCCCGTTGCCAGAGGTCTTGGAAATCTTCTGACCATTGGCGTCCAGGAACAGCTCATAGGTAAAGTGATCCGGCGCGCGATGGCCCAGCGTGCGACAAATGCTGTCATAAATCGGCGTGTTGGTGCTGTGATCTTTGCCGTACATCTCAAAATCCACGCCCAAAGCGGCCCAGCGCGCGCCAAAGTCAGGCTTCCACTGCAATTTCACATTCCCGCCGGTGACAGGCAGGGTCCATTCTTTGCCGTTTTCATCGTCAAAAGTGATCGTATAGGTTTCGGCACAGACCTTTTTCATCGGCACATACATCACGCGGCCGGTTTCCGGGTGGATCGGCAGGAAGATGGAATAAGTCTGGCGGCGTTCTTCGCGCAGAGACTTCAACATCACCGCCATCACATCATCATATTTATCAACCGCGCGCTTCAGAACCTCGTCAAACTGACCAGAGCCATAAAATTCTTTGGCGGAATAGAATTCATATTCAAAGCCAAAGGTATCAAGGAAACGACACAGCATCGCGTTGTTATGATCGCCAAAGCTGTCGTGGGTGCCAAACGGATCTGGCACAGATGTCAACGGACGCTGCAAATAGGCTTCCAGGTCTTCCGGGTTTGGCACGTTAGACGGCACTTTGCGCATCCCATCCAAATCATCGGAAAAACAGATCAGCTTGGTCGGGATGTCAGAAATCACTTCAAAAGCGTTCTTAATCATTGTCGTGCGCGCAACTTCGCCGAAGGTGCCGATATGCGGCAGACCTGACGGGCCGTAACCGGTTTCAAACAGCGCATAACCCTTTTCTGGCGCGCCCTTAGCAAAGCGTTTAAGCACCCGGCGGGCTTCTTCAAAGGGCCAGGCTTTGCTTTGCATCGCGGTATCGCGCAGTTCAGACATCGTGTTCTCCATCCGGCCCGTTTATCGGGGCACATCATCAAGCGGTGGCCCAGTGCCACCCATCCGGTCTCTCTATGTTGCAACTGCGGCGTAAGTCAAGAAACAGCACCTTATTGCGCAGTGTTTTTGCGGCCCTTTTCCACGATCCAGCCCAGAATTTTCTGAACGTCTTCCCCCGCAGCCAGACCATCCCGCGCCGCGGCAAAATACCCCCGCGCAGATATGACAGCAGGCCCGCGCAGGCGTTGCAATGCGCCTGTCTCAAGGAAACTGTCCAGAACCCCGTCCCAGCACAGGCACACACCCTGCCCCGCAAGCCCGGCGTTCACAACCATCGCGTAAGAGTTAAAATCAAGCGTACGCGCCTTCCGCGGCACCGCCTGCCCCGCATTTTCAAACCAGCCCGGCCAATCATGCCAATGGGTACTTGCGGCTTCCATTGTCAGCAACGTCATCTGATTGATGTCATATTGCCCGGACGACATCTTACGCCGTTCCAGATACAGCGGGCTGGCCACCGGATATACATCATCCCCCAACAGGCGCTGTTCCCCCTGCACCCCATCGTCAGGCAGGCCAAAGCGGATCAGAATGTCACCGGGACGCTGGGTTTCACCATACTCCCGGCTTATGATACGAATCGTCAGCTCAGGGAAGCTGTCTTCCAGTTCGCCAAGATGCGGAATCAGCCAGAAGCCGACAAAACCAGACGGCGCAGAAATCGTCACCACTCGTTGTTCGGCCTTCTGCCGGATCTGTGAAACTGCGGCTTCTATCTGTCCGAACCCACCGTGCAATGCTTTCAAAAGGTCCCTGCCATACTGGGTCATTCGCACAGGTTTGTGGCTGCGATCAAACAAAGTGCAGCCCAGGTCTTCTTCCAGTGACGCGATCCGTCTTGAAACTGCCGGTTGTGAAACATTCAACTCTGCAGCAGCGGCTGTCAGCGTCCCATGGCGTGCCGCAGCATAGAATGCTGTCAAACCGGAAAACGGGGGGAGTCGCTCCATCTATCATAACCTCAACGTATAATGTTATTCACTTTTAGCTTATTGCGCGAATTGGGGAAACCCTTCTATTCAGATCACAACAACGCCATGCAACAGGATGTCCAGAATGCCAAATCTGCCCGAAATTGCCCCGGACTCTTCAGAGTTTGAAAATCTGACCGCTGATAACCTGCCCCATGCCCCACTGTCGGTAAATGCGGCACAGATCCCGCTCGCCGGTGGTACTGACCCGACATATGGCGAAGTCCAGTGGCGCACCCTGATCAATGGCACGGAAACCACAGAACGTGATCTGGTGCTGGGCATCGCAGAATTCGGCCCCGGCCACCGCCTGAAACCCCACCGTCACGATCCGGGCGAATTCTACCTGGGCCTTGAGGGCAGCGGCATTGTCACCATCGACGGCGTCGAACATCCGATCACCCCCGGCGTTGCCATCTATATTCCCGGCAATGCGGAACACGGCACGGTCGCCGGCCCGGACGGGCTGAAGTTCACCTATGGCTTCCCAAACGGGCGGTTTGAAGACATCGAATATCGCTTTACACCGGAAACGTAAGCACCATCTGCGTTTCCTGTCCCCGGCACAGCGCGGGAGTTGAACCTCCGGCGCTGTGCCCCTATGCTGCAGTCAGGCACAAGACAGTTATAAAAGGACGCCCGATGTCTGAGCAGATCCCACATTCCTTTACCCCGCAGGATGCGCTGGTTGCGATTATGTTCGCCGAAAGCGCCTCAGACGAAAACATCGGCACTCCTGAGCTGCTGACAATTGAACGTATCGTCAATCACCTGCCTATTTTTGCAACCTATGACGCAGACCGCCTGCGCACCGTCAGCCAAACCGTTCTGGATCTGTTTTCTGAGGAAGACGGGCTGGATGCGCTGTTTGGCCTCGTGAAAGACGCCTTGCCAGAGGTTCTGTTTGAAACCGCTTATGCGCTGGCCTGTGATGTGGCTGCCGCCGATGGCCGCCTGAAAGAGGGCGAATTGCGCATGCTGGCAGAGATCCGCTACGAGCTGGACATCGACCGTCTGCATGGCGCAGCGATTGAACGCGGCGCACGTGCCCGTCACATGGTTCTGCCCACCGGGGCTTAAACCCGTAACGACATCGCGAAAAGCCGCCCTGTTTCAGAGGCGGCTTTTTTCATGTCCGGTCGAGATGTAATCCTGCACCATCTCCCGTGCCCGTCCGCAGGCGGCAGGAAGATCAAGCCCCAGCGCCCGGAAACAGGCGATATAGGTGGCAAGCGTACAGCCCGTGCCCCGCCTGCTTTGGGTCAGACGCGGTCCACAAAAAGACAACTGCCGATCACCCAGAAACAGAACATCACAGCTGTTCTCACCTGCTCCATGCCCGCCCTTCACCAGCACAGCACATGTGCCGTGCCCCCGCACAAGCAGGGCCTGCCGGTTGAGATCCTCAGTTTTCTCGCCGCTTAGCCAGGCTGCCTCATCCAGGTTCGGCGTCACCAGTTCTGCCCTGGTGACAATCGGGCTTAACCCCATCTTGTCACTCAGCATACCGCCGGAACTTGCCCTTATCACCGGATCAAAGATCACTGGCAGATCGCAACCTTCCAGCATCTGCGCAATGGCAGATGCCACCTCGCCTGCCCCAACCATGCCGATCTTCACCGCCCCGACCTTTGCATCGCCCAGCGCCGCCTGCATTTGCCTCCCAATCAGATCTGTTGGCACCGCATGCACGGCCTCCACCGCCTGATCCGTCTGCGCTGTCACGCAGGTAACAACCGGCCGCACCATCACGCCCAGTTGCGCGGCCGCTGTAACGTCCCGGCTGATCCCCGCCCCGCCACTGCTGTCTGTCCCGCCAATGGCCAGAATGACAGTCACCGACAGACCTCAAGCCATTCCCGCACCCGCGCTTCCGGGTATTTCGCCTGCATGACATCGGTAACGACCGCAACGGAATCCGCCCCGGCCTGCAACACACCCGGCGCACGTTCCAGGGTTAACCCGCCGATCGCAACCAATGGCGTCTTCCCTGCCATGGCTTTCCAGCGCGTCACGCGTTCCAGCCCCTGCGGCGCCCATTTCATTTTCTTCAACAGGGTTTCATAGACCGGCCCCAGGGCAACATAGGCAGGATCATAAGAAAGGGCGCGATCCAGTTCTTTCTCATCATGGGTAGACAGCCCGTATTGAATACCGGCCCGGCGCAAAGCTGCAAAGTCGGCAGTTTCCATATCTTCCTGTCCGAGATGAACAAAATTACAATTCAGATCCAGCGCCGCCTGCCAGTAATCATTCACCACCAGCTGCGCCCCATGCACCGCGCAAATATCGCGCGCGCGGGCGATCTGACGGCGGACCTCGGCTTCCGGTTCATCCTTAATGCGCAACTGCACCAACCTCACGCCCTGAGGCACCAGAAGTTCCAGCAGGCTGACGTGACCTGTGATCAGATAAAAACGTTCCATTATGCAAGCTCCGCAATGCCGAATACCGGGGTGGATGGCACGGCCATATCGCGTTTTGGCATAGGGTCGGCCAGATATCCCCGACGCCCGGCCTCGACCGCCTGCGCCATGGCCTGCGCCATCACCGCAGGATCACCAGCTTTGGCGACGGCAGTGTTCAACAGAACCGCATCACAACCCAGTTCCATCGCACGGGCCGCATCAGATGGCCGCCCGATACCGGCATCAACAATCAGCGGCAACTCCGGAAAATGCGCCCGCATAGACCGCAGCGCGTCCGGGTTGCGCAACCCCTGACCTGACCCAATCGGCGCGCCCCAGGGCATCAGAACCTCACAGCCCGCCGCAATCAGCTTTTCCCCGACCACCAGATCATCGGTGGTATACGGGAAGACCTGAAACCCTTCCCTGGTTAGTTCCTGTGCCGCCTCAACAAGGCCAAACACATCGGGCTGCAGCGTATCCGAATGACCGATGACCTCCAGTTTGATCCAGGTCGTGCCAAAGATTTCCCGCGCCATATGGGCGGTGGTGATCGCCTCACCAGCGGTGTGACAACCCGCTGTATTGGGCAGAATTTGCACATTCAGATCGCGCAGCCTGTCCCAGAACCCTGCCCCAGACCCGGCGCTGCTTTCGCGACGCAGGGATACCGTGATAATGTCGCAGTGACTGGCAGAAATCGCATCTTTCAACACTTTGGGTGAAGGATATTGTGCGGTTCCCAAAAGCAGGCGCGAGGATATTTCTGTTCCGTAAATCAGCATCCCTCACCCCCCCTGCATTGGCGCGAGGATTTCCAGCCGGTCTCCGTCTTTCAGGACCGCCCCCGCACGAAGTTCCCGCGGGATAAACAATCCGTTCAGCGCGGTGGCTATGCTGGGCGTCGTGTAGTCAAGTTCGCTCAGCGCGGCTTCAACCGTGTCAGCTGACACGCTGATTTCTTCCGCATTTACAATGATCTGTTTCATGATGCCTCTTGTCTCTGAGGTGAAAGATGTGCAGCCGCCGCACGCGCAAGTGCGGGCGCTATCAGAAAGCCGTGACGGTAGAACCCGTTCACATGCAATGTCTCGCCCCGCCATTGAACCCGCGGGATGTTGTCGTCAAACGCCGGGCGCAAACCACTGCCGGTTTCCACAATCTGCGCCTCTGCAAAACCCGGATGCAGTGCAAATGCCGCACCCAGAAGTTCCAGCATCGCGCGTATCGTCACCGGGCCAGGGGCATCCGATTCAACCATGGTCGCACCCAGCATGTAATAACCGTCCCCGCGCGGAACGACATAGACCGGCACGCGCGGATGCAGCAGACGGACGGTCCGGGTCAGATGAACATCCGGCGCATGGATCAGCGCCATTTCCCCGCGCACAGCCCGCAAGCCAGGCAGATGTGCGTGCATGCCCCGGCAATCCACATCAACGCGATCCGGTGCCTGGGTATCCCAGAGAATCTCAACGCCCAGACTTTTTACCGCATTCACCAGATCCGTAAGGGCCTGGCGCGGATCAAGATGGGCTTCGTCCTCAAAGAACAATCCACTGCTGAACCGTCCGGACAAAGCCCCCTCCAGATGGCCGATCTCATCCCCGCTCACGCTACGGTGCCGTTCGGTACGGCGGGCAAAACGGGCAAGTTCCGCCTGATCACGCGGCGGGGCGACAACCAGCGTGCCGCGCCGCGTGACCGGGGTGAACTGCGCCCACCAGTTGATGGCACCAGCGCCAAGGCGCACGACCTCAGGTTCTGCGGTTTCGCCTTCGCACCAGGGGGCAAGCATCCCCCCGGCAAACCAGGAACAGCCATTGCCTGCAAGCCCTGGGGCGCGGTCAAAGATCCGCACCTTTTCCCCGCGTTTGGCCAGTTCATACCCACAGGCGAGGCCGGCAACACCGGCCCCTGCGATAGTGATCATTCGCCCGCCTCAAGGGCTGGTTCCTCAAGCGGCATATAAAGTTCTCCCCCCACACGGAACTTTTCAGCCATGGCTTCCATACCTTCTTTCTGTGCCTCTGCCCGGATGTCATGGGAAATCCGCATGGAGCAAAACTTCGGCCCGCACATGGAACAGAAATGCGCAACCTTATGGGCTTCTTTCGGCAGGGTCTGATCGTGGAATTCCCGCGCAGTATCCGGGTCCAGCGACAGGTTGAACTGATCTTCCCAGCGGAATTCAAACCGCGCACGCGACAGCGCATCATCGCGCCGCTGTGCCCCGGGCAACCCCTTTGCCAGATCCGCCGCATGGGCTGCGATCTTATAGGTGATCACCCCGGTTTTCACATCATCCCGGTCCGGCAGACCCAGATGTTCCTTCGGCGTCACGTAACACAGCATCGCACAGCCGAACCAACCGATCATCGCGGCCCCAATGCCCGACGTGATATGGTCATAGCCCGGCGCAATATCCGTGGTCAGCGGCCCAAGCGTATAGAACGGCGCCTCATCACAGCACTCCAGCTGCTTATCCATGTTCTCTTTGATCTTATGCATGGCCACATGGCCCGGCCCTTCGATCATCACCTGACAATCCTTCGCCCAGGCGATTTTGGTCAGCTCGCCCAGAGTTTCAAGTTCAGCAAATTGTGCTTCATCATTGGCATCCGCAATGGAACCAGGGCGCAGACCATCGCCAAGGCTGAACGCCACGTCATACTGACGGCAGATGTCGCAGATCTCATCGAAATGTTCATAGAGAAAGCTTTCGCGGTGATGATGCAGACACCATTTCGCCATGATAGAACCGCCACGGGACACAATCCCTGTCACGCGTTCAACGGTCATGGGCACCATATGCAGACGCACACCGGCATGGATTGTGAAGTAATCCACGCCCTGTTCCGCCTGTTCAATCAGTGTGTCGCGGAAGACTTCCCAGGTCAGATCCTCGGCAATGCCGTTCACCTTTTCCAGCGCCTGATACATCGGCACGGTTCCGATGGGCACCGGTGAATTGCGCACAATCCATTCGCGGGTGTTGTGGATGTTACGGCCGGTGGAAAGATCCATAACCGTGTCCGCGCCCCAGCGGATCGACCAGACCATTTTATCAACTTCTTCCTCCATGGAGGACGTCACGGCTGATGTGCCCATATTGGCGTTGATCTTCACCAGAAAGTTGCGCCCGATGATCATCGGCTCTGATTCAGGGTGGTTGATATTTGATGGGATGATCGCGCGGCCTGCGGCAACCTCATCACGTACGAATTCCGGTGTCACATAGTCGGGGATATTTGCCCCCCAGTCATTGCCATCACGCACCTCTGTTGCAGCCTCGCGCAGCTGGTTTTCGCGGATGGCAATGAATTCCATCTCAGGCGTAACAATGCCCGCGCGGGCATAGGCAAGCTGGGTCACGGCCTTGCCATCCTTGCTGCGCAGCGGGCGCGGTTTTACAGGGAATTCCGGCGTCAGACGATCACCTTCGACAAATCCGTTATCAGCGGCCTGAATTTCACGGCCCTCATATTCTTCCACATCACCACGGGCGAGGATCCAGGCGCGGCGCAGTTGCGGCAGGCCCTTGCGGATATCAATCTGCACATCCGGATCCGTGTAAACACCAGAGCTGTCATAGACCGGCAGCGGCGGCTCACCAGCGGTGGGATGCACAGCAATTTCGCGCATCGGCACGCGGATATCCTGGTAGATTTCCCCCGGCACATAGATCTTACGCGCGGCAGGCAGACCACCTGTGGTGATTTTCGGGTTGGGTATATTCATTTTGGCGCTCCTCAGGCTCATAGCAAAGAAGACACCAGATGAGTGTGGGGAGGAGGCAAAGGCAGCCTTCCGGGGGCTCCCTTTATCTTCGGCGCGCAGTCTTCAGGTGATCAGCCTGGTCGTGCGATCCTGTGCTTCCTACGCCAGTGTCAACTGGGTCAGGTTCAAAGGGTCGCGACAGTGCAGCACGCTGCTATTCGCCTCTCAGTCCCTCTCTGGGACTCCCCTGCGTTCTTTTTGGGTAGTGCGTTCATCTGGCCGTAGCAAGAGAAAATGATAAGGCCAGACGGCAGAAGGTGGAAAATGCTGTCAGAAAGCAGAAGCAACCACACAAACAAGATACAGCAAGGCACTGATAAAAATCGAAAATATCAACATCACACCAAGCACTCACAAAATAACGCACCCGCACGGCTTGCCTCACTCACATGCGGAAAACTCATACCTACTGACAGAAAAACCGCTTTTTTGTTGTGAAGTATTCAGGCTATTCCTGTCCCGGGTGATATGCATCACCCACCTCATACTATGGGAGAAACGGATGGAAAACCTCTGGGCGGTTACAGCTCCGACGTGCGGACCCTATGCACGACTGGAAGCCGACATTCAGGCGGATGTTGCGATCATTGGCGGCGGCTACACCGGGCTGTCTGCAGCACTGCATCTGGCAGAAGCCGGGAAATCCGTTGTCTTGCTGGAAGCCCGCACCATGGGTTACGGCGGGTCTGGCCGCAATGTTGGCCTGGTCAACGCCGGGCTCTGGACCCCACCGGATGAAGTCGAAGCCCTGATCGGTGAAACCGATGGCAAAAAGCTGAACGCCACCCTGGCCGGTGCGCCCGCCTATGTCATGGCGCTGATTGAAAAACACGGCATTAAGTGTGAGTTGACAAAAACCGGCACCCTGCATTGCGCCCATAGCGCAAAAGGTTTTGCCGATCTGGAAAACCGCTTTGTCCAGCAAAAAGCCCGCAAAGCCCCTGTCTCACTTCTGTCCCCCGAAGAGGCCGCAGAACGCATCGGCTCTGATCGTTTCGCCGGTGCCCTACATGACGCCCGCGCGGGTACAATTCAGCCGCTGGCCTATGCCCGGGGCCTTGCTGTCGCAGCTGATAAAGCCGGGGCACAGCTGTTTGAGGACAGCGAAGTCACCACGATGGATCAGGATCAGAACGCATGGCATCTGCGCACCCGCGAAGGTTCTGTCCGTGCGAAGCATGTGATCGAGGCCACCAACGCCTATGAAACCAGGCCTGACAGCCCACGCTATACCCCCGTCTATTACATGCAGGCCGCAACCGATCCCCTGCCCGCCGACCTTCTGAAAACCATCCTGCCCGGACGCGAAGGGTGCTGGGATACAGCGATGGTCATGTCGTCTTTCCGGCTGGATGCCGCAGGACGCATGATCATTGGTGGCGTCGGACAGATGGATGGTATTGGCGAAACCACCCATCTGAAATGGGCGGCCCGTAAGATGATCAGCATTTTCCCACAACTGGAAGGCCGCAGCATGGCGACCGCCCTGCATGGGCGCATCGCAATGACCAGTGATCACGTCCCGAAGATCCTTCAGACCGGTGACACAAAAATCTCGATCTTTGGTTATTCAGGCCGGGGCATCGGGCCGGGCACAGTCTTTGGCAAAGCCGCCGGAGACTGGGTTCTGAAAGCCGACAGTTCTGTCCTCCCCGTCTCACCAGTAACGCAGTATCGCGAAAAACGCGCGGGTCTTATGGCGGCATATTATCGTGCAGGTGCCATCGCGACCCACATGACAGACGCCCGCCGGACGTAAGCTGAAAAGAAAAAGGCGCCCGTGGGGGAAACGGGCGCCAGGGTGGAACGAGGGACAGAGGGAAGCGGATGTTCCAATCGTGCTTCCTCTCATACATTTAGGTACGAATCTGAGGATAGGAAGGGTTTGTAACCGCTTCGTGAAAATCCTGTGCAGATATCCGCCTGGACGCCTTAGCCTTTGGTCACCGCATACAGCCCGACAGCCGCTGCGTTTGAAACGTTCAGCGATCCGAAGCCACCCGCAAAATCGACCTTTACCAGATGATCGCAGGTTTCTTTCGTACGTTCCCGCAGCCCCGGCCCTTCAGCGCCCAGAACAAGCGCCACCGGACGGCCACTGTATTGCGCTGAGGCCTCTTCAATGGTCATCTCAGCCGTGCCATCCAGACCCAACAGGATGTAACCCATCTTGCGAAGGTGTTCCATCGTGTCCGCCAGGTTCTTCACCCGCAGATACGGCTGACGTTCCAGCGCACCGGACGCAGTTTTCGCAAGCGCCCCGGTTTCTGGTGCAGAATGGCGGTGTGGCGCAATCACGGCGCGGGCCCCGAACACTTCCGCAGACCGCAGGATCGCACCGACGTTATGTGGATCCGTCACACGATCAAGCAGCAGCAAACGCGGCACCTGGCCATCCGCCGCCATGCAACATTCGTCAATGCTGCCCCAGTTCAGTGGCTTCACCTCAAGTGCTGCCCCCTGATGCACGGATTGCTTGTCCAGCGGCACGTCAAATTTGCGCGGATCGGTCATCTCTGGCTCAATCCCGCTTTTGGCAATATCTTCCGCCAGCTTGTCATACGCATTCTTCGTCACAACCAGCCGCAGCTTTTCCCGCTCCGGGTTCAAAAGCGCATCCCGCACAGCATGAAGGCCAAACAGCCACAGCGTCTCCTGCGCGGAAGCGCGGCGCGCCTGTTCTTTCTCAACAACCCATTTTGGCTTTATCATCGTCTGACCCCTGATTTGCGGTCTTGGAACACCGCCTGAATACCGCTGGCTAAAATGAACCCTGTCGCCGCCGGACGCAAGCAGACATTTGTTGTGAAATTTTGCCAAAAAATCTGCGTTTTCCTGTTGACGCCCCCCGCCGGTAACTATAGATCCGGCGACAGGTTGGGCGACAGGCCGCAAGGTGTGGCAGGGGACTGTAACTCCCTCGAGGCGACTCACGCCTGGTTCGATTCCAGGGTCGCCCACCAACCTCCTAACACTCTCCGCGATTTGATATAACTGCTTAGGCAGGGCGCTCCTTTTCGCGTCGCCCCCTCCCCTCGTCATCCGTCTGGCAGAGGATGGTGATGTCCGTGGATGTGCCGGTTTCTTTAAAATCTTTAATGCGCCGGAGGATCGAAGTTTAAACTCTTTAAACAGGGGCAAGGTCAGGCTTTCCATCCTTGACCCGTGCGGTCCGACGCGGGAGGCTGTGCGGGTTAAGAAAAAGTTATTGGAGCATAAACATGACCAAAGCCGGAATTCGCCTGACGCCTAAAGAACCTGATTTTGAGCCAGGTTCACGTGGGTTCACATACAAACTGGATGGGAACGGCGAACCGACAACTGAAGGTGTGGAACAGATCGACTTTCTGGATCGAAGCGCGACCGGCAAGAAGCTTTCAGATCTTGTTGACCGCTTGGAAAGCCCGACAGTGATTGCGCTGGATGGTTCATGGGGCAGTGGAAAATCCCAGTTTCTGAAACTCTGGTGTGGTGCGCATCAGATTGAGAATGACGGCAAAGCCGACGTGATTTACTTCGACGCCTTTGAACATGATTTTCTGGATGATCCGCTTGCCTCTTTGATAGCCCGGCTTGGGGAAACCCAAGAGCCGGGCAAAATGCAAAAGGTCAAAACGGCGCTGTTCAGGTTTGGAAAGCCTTTTGCGCGTGTCGCGCTGGCTGTGGGCACTGCCGGAGCTTCAGAAGCCACGGCGGCTGTCGGTGATGCGCTCATAGGTAAAACGGCTGAAGAAATTGAAAAGCTTTCGGAGAAATTCTGGGCGCGGGAGACAAGCAAACTAGCCGCGATGCAAGAGTTTCGCCTCGCTTTGACAGCGTTGACTGAGCCAAACGATGGCATGCCGACAAAAAAGCTGGTCATTATCATCGACGAGTTAGACCGCTGCCGTCCGGATTATGCGCTGTCGATGTTGGAGGTGATGAAGCACTTCTTCGCCCTGGATGGCGTGCATTTTGTGCTGGGTGTGAACTTGAAGGAGTTAGAGAACTCGGTGAAGGCGCGCTATGGGCAGGGGATCGATGCGGCGCGGTATTTGCAGAAATTTGTGCATGTTGAGTTGAATTTCTCGGCGTCAACAAATTCTAGAGGAGGTGGCCTTCCTGTGTATTATGAAACGTTGCAACGAAAAATGCATGAGGGTGATTCCTGGATGCACGCAAGGATCCTAATGTTGCTTGGTAGAATTCCCGCTGAATTTGAGCCATCTCTAAGAGACATTCAAAAAATCATCGCGAGCGTCGCAGTTTGCTCGGACACCAACTTTATTCACGAGCTGGAAATGACGGCGCTCGCAATGATGACCATTCTAAAGGTTGCCAATCCTACACTGCTCAGAGACATGTTATCATCTGAGGCTGGGGTGGAAAATGTATGTCGGTACTTTGGCATTTCTGAGCGAGACAAATCTGCGTTTAGTGATGAGCGTGGTCACATGTATTGGGTTGCCAAACTGACACAGGATCCCGGAACAACTTTGACGGATGAATTTAGCGGAGCATTCAATGGGGTGGGAGTTGACAACGCGAACAAACATCTGAGAACCAGTTTTCTTCCCAAAATTTACAATCGTACTTTAGCGACGTTTTCACTGAATATCTAACCCCCATTGCCCCGGCAGACCCCCTAGGATAAAAGCGCCCTCAAACCTTATTCAACGGAGCATCCTCATGGCCGCTTATCAATATGTCTATCACATGGACGGTGTGTCCAAAACCTACCCTGGTGGTAAGAAATGCTTTGAAAACATCAAGTTGTCCTTTCTACCGGGCGTAAAAATCGGTGTGGTCGGCGTCAACGGTGCCGGTAAATCCACCCTGATGAAGATCATGGCGGGCATGGATAAGGATTTCACCGGCGAAGCCTGGGCCGCTGAGGGTGCGCGCGTGGGTTATCTGCCGCAGGAACCAAAGCTGGATGAAAGCCTCTCTGTGCGTGAAAACGTCATGCTGGGCGTGAAGGCGAAGAAGGACATTCTGGATCGCTATAACGAGCTGGCGATGAACTATTCTGACGAAACCGCCGAAGAAATGGGCCGTCTTCAGGATGAGATCGATTCACAGAACCTCTGGGATCTGGATTCTCAGGTGGATGTCTCCATGGAAGCCCTGCGCTGCCCTGCGGATGATGCGGATGTGGCAAGCCTGTCCGGCGGTGAAAAACGCCGCGTGGCCCTGTGTAAGCTGCTGCTTGACGCGCCTGACATGCTGCTGCTTGATGAACCAACCAACCACCTGGATGCGGAAACCATCGCCTGGCTGCAACAGCACCTGATTGATTACAAAGGCACAATCCTGATCGTCACCCACGACCGGTATTTCCTTGATGCAATCACCGGCTGGATCCTGGAACTGGACCGTGGCTCAGGCATCCCGCATGAGGGCAACTATTCGTCCTGGCTGGAAGCCAAGGCAAAACGCCTGGAACGCGAAGCCAAGGATGACAAATCCAAGCAGAAAACGCTTGAGCGGGAACTCGACTGGATGCGTCAGGGCGCGAAGGCCCGTCAGGCGAAATCCAAAGCCCGTATTTCGGCTTATAACGAACTTGCCAACCAGTCCGAGCGCGAAAAACTGGCCAACGCCCAGATCGTTATTCCAAACGGTCAGCGCCTTGGGAATAAGGTGATTGAGGTCAATGGTCTGAAGAAAGCCATGGGTGACAAGCTGTTGGTTGAAGACCTGACATTCGCCCTGCCACCCGGTGGTATCGTTGGCGTGATCGGCCCGAACGGCGCCGGTAAAACCACGCTGTTTAAGATGCTGACCGGTCAGGAACAGCCGGATGAGGGCACGGTTGAATATGGCGACACGGTGCAGCTGTCTTACGTGGATCAGTCGCGTGACGATCTGAAGCCGGATGAAAACGTCTGGGAAGCGATTGCCGATGGTCTGGATGTGATCCAGCTGGGCGATGCCGAAGTCAACGCGCGGGCTTATTGTTCCGCCTTTAACTTCAAAGGGTCCACCCAGCAGAAGAAGGTTTCTCTGCTGTCCGGTGGTGAACGCAACCGTGTGCATATGGCGCGCCTGCTGCGCTCCGGCGGTAACGTGCTGCTGCTCGATGAACCGACCAACGACCTTGACGTTGAAACCCTGCGGGCACTGGAAGACGCGCTGGTGGATTTCGCCGGCTGTGCGGTGGTGATTTCCCACGACCGTTTCTTCCTCGACCGGATCTGTACCCACATGCTGGCCTTTGAGGGCGACGCGCATGTGGAATGGTTCGAGGGCAACTTCGCGGATTACGAAGAAGACAAAAAACGCCGCCTCGGCCCCGACGCCCTGGAGCCAAAGCGGATCAAGCACAAGAAGTTTGTGCGTTAATTTTAAAAGGCCCCGATTTTCGGGGCCTTTTTTTTCTGATAGCCCTCTTTAAATTACTTACCGGAGATCACAAATACTTACTCAAATAACAACTTAAAGGATATTCATGCTAACTTTTTCTCTCCCATCATTCTTGAAAATGTGTCAACTAGACAGCCATGGCCGACACGCTGCACTAGATGCGAAACTAAATAAACCAAACTCCGGATATCCATTTCATCGCCCCCTGCGAGATGCAATAAACGCGCATATCGATGGTGCAGACCAAGCAGACATTGATGAAATTCTAAATGCACCTTCTCAAGAGCACCAAAGGCGTTACAACCGAAATGCATTTGATGCTTTCGTCAAACGTTTTGGAAAAGACAAATCTATAGCAATCGTACGCGAAACGGAGATTTACCCAGTTCACGCACATGGAATCGAAATCACTGTTAGCCCTTGGTTCTCAACTGTTGAAAACGGGCACACATACTTGCACGTCGTTTGGGCGACTAGCAAACCAGCATTGGAAAGAAGAAACGCAAACATTGGCTGTCTGATCTTGTCCGAGAGTTTTTCCTCTACGCGCTACGGGAATAGTACATTTTGCGTGATGGATCTTACAAAACCAATCCGTTTTTCAGATAAAACTGTTTCAGCAAAAACATCTGTGATCCTCGATGATGTTTGCAGGTCCATTTCAAGTTTAGCCAAACAGGTTTAATTTCGAGAGACAGCGCCTGACCCTGGGTGGGTGCGAAGCGCCCTCCCGTGGGGAGGGGCGGGCGCTACCCGGCTTTGCCGGGTGGGCGGAGTGGCGAAAATCACCTTTAAACTCTTTAAACTTCCAGCGTTTCGAGGTTTAAAGAGTTTAAAGAAACCCAATGAAAGCCCCCATGCGTCACCATCTGCCACATGCTGCCCCAAACGAGACCATTGGTCTGCTGGGCGGGTCGTTTGATCCGCCGCATGAAGGGCATCTGCATATTTCGGAAGAGGCACTGAAACGGTTTAATCTGGATCGGATCTGGTGGCTGGTGACACCGGGCAACCCTTTGAAATCACGCGGCCCTGCCCCGCTGGATCACCGTCTGGACGCCTGTGAAAAACTTTTACAGCATCCGCGGATTGAGGCCACAGATTTTGAACGCCACAGCGGCACGCGCTACACGGCGCAAACCCTGCAGGCCCTGTTCAAAACCTATCCCCGCACCCGTTTCATCTGGCTCATGGGCGCCGATAATCTGGCGGATTTCCACCGCTGGGACAGCTGGAAATGGATCATGGAAAACGTCCCTGTCGGCGTGCTTGCCCGCCCGGGTCAGCGCACCGCTGCCCGGATCAGCCCTGCAGCGAAACGCTTTGAATTTGCACGGATTTCCGGGAAAGAAAGCCACCGACTGGCCCATGCAGACAGCCCCGCCTGGTGCTTTATCAATGTGCCGATGAGCAAAGCGTCCTCCACCGCGATCCGTGCGACAGGTGCCTGGAAAGGTGGAGCCGGCACGCAAAGCGGTTGAGATCACGCGCGGCCTCTGGCACAAATCATTTCATGTGTTTGCAACGGTTTTACAGGGCTTTTTCATGACCTCAGTTTTTACGCGCCGCGATGTGCTGGCTTCCCTTCTGGCAACCTCCGCTACCGCCGCCTGCGCCAATGCCCCCGACGTCAGCCCCTATCCCACCGCGCGCCCCGCCAACGCCCGCGCCCTGGCTGCGCCTGGCGCTGAACGGCTGGTTGCCGCTGCAGAACTGGGCAACAGCGCGAAGGTCGGTTTTGTGGTGTCCGACACGCGTACCGGTGAAATCCTTGAGGCGAAAAACCCCGTCCTGCCCCTGCCCCCGGCCTCTGTCACCAAGGCCCTGACCACGCTCTATGCCCTGTCGCATCTCGGCACAGGTTATCGTTTCACAACAAAGCTTTACGCAGATGGCCCGATTTCCGGCGGGCGGCTGAATGGCAATCTCTGGCTGGTGGGTGGCGGCGATCCGACGCTCGACACCGATGACATGGCCACGCTGGCCCGGTCCCTGCGCGCCGCCGGTGTGACAGAGGTCAGCGGAGAATTCCGCGTCCAGGCCACAGCCCTGCCCTATATCGCAGAGATCGACCCGGATCAGCCGGAACATGTGGGCTATAACCCCGCCATTTCCGGGCTGAACCTGAACTTCAACCGTGTGCATTTTGAATGGAAGCGTGCGGGCAGCGGCTACGATGTGACCATGGACGCCCGCAGCGAAAACTACCGCCCGGATGTCAGCACATCACGCATGGAAATCGTCAGTCGCGATCTGCCGGTCTACACCTACAGCGCCCGCAATGGCCGTGATCAATGGACAGTCTCGCGTCAGGCGCTTGGCGGCAGCGGCAGCCGTTGGCTGCCTGTGCGCCATCCCGAGGCTTATGCGGGCGAAGTCTTCCGTACCATGGCGCGTGCAAACGGCGTGTCACTGGGGCAACCCCGCATGGTCAGCGCCGCCCCCGCCGGGCGCGTGATTGCGCAACATCATAGCGAAGAACTTCCGCTGATCCTGCGGGACACGCTGAAGTATTCCAACAACCTGATGGCCGAGATATCAGGTCTCAGCGCAAGTGCAGCAACGGGCAATCGCCCCGACAGCCTTCGGGCCTCTGCACGGCAAATGGGATCCTGGCTTGAAAGCCGGATGGGCATGCGACGCGCCCGGTTTGATGACCATTCCGGTCTGGGCGAGAACTCACGCGTGTCTGCATCGGATATGGTCGGGGTTCTGAACGCCGCCGGCACCAGCGGCCCGTTGCGGCCTTTGATGAAGGAAATCCGCCTGAAGGAAGAAAACGGCGGCGGCGCGGGCAGTCATCTGATTGATATCCGGGCCAAAACCGGAACGCTGAACTTTGTATCATCGTTGGCCGGATACATTCGGACGCCAGGCGGTCGCGATCTGAGTTTTGCGACCTTCACAGCTGACCTGCCCCGCCGTGCCGCCATCGCCCGCAATGATCGTGAGGCCCCGACTGGCGCCCGCGGCTGGTCCCGCCGGTCCCGCGCGATGCAGTTGAAGCTGATTGAACGCTGGGCCGCAGTTTACGAAAGATAACCCCAAAACGAAAACAGACCGGCCTGATCAGACCGGTCTGCGTCCACACAATATTGCAGGATCTTATTCGCTTGCAGCGGCTTCTTCTGTCGCTTCTGCTTCAGGTTCCGCGGCTTCTGCCGGGGCCGGGCTGTGGCTTGCAAGGAAAGCCGCAAGATCCGGGCCGGAATCACCGAAACGCTGGGGGGCCATCGGCGAACGCAGGCTAGCATCGTCATTCAGCTCACGCAGGTAATTGGTCGGATGTTCGGCATAGGCCTGGATGTTTTCCTGATCCCAGACCAGGCCATTTTCAGCAGCCGCCTTGATACCTGCAGAATAACGGAACCCTTCCACAGAAGCTGCCGCGCGACCAATCACGCCAAACAGGTTCGGGCCGGTACGACCACCGCGCACGATCACATTGTCACCATCAGCGATTGCATGGCAGGATTTGCAGCGGTTGAAAGCGCGTTCGCCAGCGGCGGCGTCACCTTCAGCAAAAGCAGTGAGGGGGGCGAGGGCAAGAGCTGCCGTCAGAAAAATAGTGCGGTTCATGATTGCCTCTTCAGTAGTACATTACACGCGTTCTTCTACCAATATAGGCCAGCCTGCCCCGGGTTGTTACCGTGTTATTGTCGCAGGGGCTGTCTCAGTGAATTTCCGCCACAATAATAGATATTCGAGATGTTTTATGGTACCATAAATCAGGTTGTAACCAGTTCATTTGTTCCAGGCATTTTTACAGGACTCAGAACAATGAAACAGCAGATCAAAATTTCAACTCTTGGCATCGCCCTTTTGGCGACCACCCCACTGCACGCATTTGAATTTTCCGGGGGCGAGGTGTTCGTCAGCCGGCTGACCGACGACTTCAGCGGCACAACAGAACAAACGGATATCATCGGTGGATCCGGCGAATTGCGCTTTGGTGCCTTTGGCCTTCAGGCCGATGTCAGCAACCGGAACTTTGTTGCAGGTGACAACATTCCTTCCTGGGGGTTACACGGATTTTACACCTTTTCTGAGAACCTGAAAGCCGGGATCCACTATGGTCAGGAAGACTGGAATGGCTTTCGTTATTCCAACACTGGAATTGAACTCGCCTATCAGCGAGGCGCCTGGGATCTCGAGGCCTACTTCTACGAAGATCACGGGCTGGATGATGACTGGGATTCGACCGTTGGCGGGCTGAACGCAGAATTTGGCCTGAATGAACAGTTTTCCCTGCACGGTAATCTGGCCGTCAGCGGCGGGGATGATGATATCATTTACTATGGTATCGGCGGAACATGGCATCATCAGTCAGGTGCATTTGTCCGACTGGATGCCGGACGATTTGATGACCGGGATCGTGGTGAGGATGCGAATGTCTTCGCCCTGCGCGTCGGGTTTGAGTTCGGCAATGGCGTCACTTTCAGCCATCGCAACCTCAACGAAAATCTGCCCGGTTACGGAAACTGACCCACCAGGCGCAGGTGGTTAATCTGTCTGCGCCTCAAACACTTCGGTGAAGCACCGTTTCAGCGCCACATCAACATCATCCATCGTGACCGGCAGGCCCAGATCCACAAGGCTGGTGACACCATGTTCGGTAATCCCGCAGGGCACGATACCGCTGAAATGATCCAGATCCGGTTCCACATTGATCGAAATCCCGTGAAAACTGACCCATTTGCGCAGGCGCACCCCGATGGCGGCGATCTTATCTTCCTGCGGAGCACCGGTGATCGTCAGCGGCCTGTCATCCCGCTGCACCCAGACACCCACGCGTCCGTCCCGCTGTTCGCCCTTTACGTTGAATTCAGCCAGGGTTGAGATCACCCAGGTTTCCAGCTGTTCAACAAATTTGCGCACATCCCGCCCGCGTTTCGTCAGATCCAGCATAACATAAGCCACACGCTGTCCCGGCCCGTGATAGGTGTACTGGCCGCCGCGCGGACTGTCATAGACAGGAAAACGATCGGGATCGGTCAGGTCTTCGCGCCGGGCAGAAGTACCAGCGGTGTAAAGCGGCGGATGTTCCAGCAGCCAGATCGCCTCTCCGGCCTCCCCGGCTGCAATCTTTGCGACGCGGGTTTCCATCTCACGGCAGGCCACGTCATAATCAACCAGCCCCGAAGAAATCATCCATTCAACCATGTCGCGCCCTTTCCCGAGTCTCCCGTAGGTTTTAGCGCCCCCGTTTCAGAATGACCAGGACTGAAACCCACCCCGGAAGGTAACAAAGCACCGCCGCATTGACAAAGGCCAGAATTTTTCATCTTCCGGTGTTTTTTCCTCTTTCCTTCCGGCTTTCCCCTCGCTATGAAGCGACCACAGACTACCTGATCACGTGCGGTCGTGGCGGAATTGGTAGACGCGCAGCGTTGAGGTCGCTGTGGGGTAACACCCGTGGAGGTTCGAGTCCTCTCGACCGCACCATTTTCTTAAAAAATGGCACAATCCTATTAACCAGATCAGGATAATTGCTTCTATTGCGTAGCACTACGTCCACATTGACACCCAACCGTATACCAAACCAGGCGGTGCGAGTGGGGTCTGAACAACACCCACATGCAGGTCACTGGCAGCAGTAACAATAGTTACATTATTTGACGTCAGGCCAATGTTACTTATTTGCTTCGTTGTGGGATTGAGATTAATTCTGTTTTGCAAGCTTCGAAAGAAAAGCAAGGCGAAGAACAGTGTTCGAGAGGCAATTGATCTCTGCTGGAAGAAGCATCACCTGTCTGCATGTTCAGATACTCGGATATAGACACAGTTTCATTGTCTCCGGTTTTGCAATACACCGGAACCCAGGTGACCCCCTGGACGCGATAAACGGGGCTGGTTACATCCGAATTTGCTATTCGTTGCGATACGATATCTGCTATACACTGCCCGTCATCGCAGGTTTCCCGCGTCATGTTGACAAAGGCAGACAATTGATACATGCCTTCCGCGTCTGGCACGTATTCATCAGGTGCTTGATTGATAGAGAGGATCGGATAACTTCCCCGAGTAAGGTTTCTATCTGCGTAAATACTTCTCCAAAATAACAAATTTTCACCGACATTCAGACCGGTGTTCCAGGTGAACTCCCGGGGTTTCTCACACAGAGATACTAAACGTGAAAACTCACTTGATATGTCAGGCCTATCCTGGAGCTCATAATCACCGCAATTGATAATCTGCAACACAGGATAAGCAGACTGCTTGTAATAACGCACACCGAAAAATGTCCCGGCGATGCAAGCGGCAGAAACGGCGAGCACAACTATTTTCAGGCGCATGTTACTTTATCTCATAAAAAGTTGTCAGGTATTCGAATGATGAAGCTACACAACCTACACGCGCTCTGTCATGCCCTGCACAGGTTGCCGGTTTTTCAGGTGGCGCTGAATGAGGCGTTTCTGCTTTGCGCCGTCGGGAGTGTATCGCGCAGCAACCGGCACATAATCGGGTGCAGTTAGCTCTGGAAAGATAGCCATGATTTCTTCACGGGCCTCCGGGGACAGAGCCGCGAGCGTCCCTTTGCCGGTATAAAGGCTTTCCGTTGCCGCGTCTTCAGCAAAGACGACCTCATGATTGGCCAGCAGAATGTGGAAATACTCTACCTCTGTTACATTGGTATCAATCGCGATCCCTGGAAGGGCCGTCAGTCTGATCGCAGGTATCAAAACATCGGCCTGCCCAAACATGCGCAATGCGATCCTGGAACTGACCAGCATTCTGTGCTGACGTGAAACCAGAAGATCACGTTCAGGAAGACCATTCCCCAATGCGCCTGCGCAAATACGAACGGGCCAGAGCCTAGGATTTGCCGTCAGCGCGTGCAGATCAAACTGTTTTGAACCGATCCAGAGGATCTCCGAGTAGTGGCCGGTTTCGGTCTGGACTTTGACACCGGGGCGAAGTGTTTCCACCCTTTTCGCGCCGTCACGGGTCGCAATCCGGGCCCCACGTGTAAAACACGGCGCAATCAGATTGAAATCCGGGCCGCTGGCGCCGGTTGGGTTTTGCTCTCCGGTCACGGTCAGAACCGTCCCAGGCGGAGGAATATCGCCAAGCCATGCCGCGGCATCTGGTTCCTGCAGGCCGCTGTTGGGGGAGAAATTGAAACTCATCAGACGGTATGAATTTCCATCTGAACCAGACAAAACTAAGATATAGCTTGGCGTCACCACCTGCCCGGCACCATAGCTTGAACCATTGAAATTTACGTTTGCCGCCAGTGTCTGATTGCTATGCGCTTCGTCGAAAATCGAATTGGCATTATCGACCACAGTGACGCTTGCCGAAGTTCCACCACTCAGCCAGGTCAGCGTATCGCCACTGGAAAGTTCAGAAAGATGCGTGCCATCTTCAATAGGAAGGTGGCCCGGATTATCGGGATTCAGAAAGTTATCTGCCGAGAAGATGGCAAACTGAAACTCTGCCAATGTATCAACTACCTGTACTACGGATCAACATGTGCTCTTTGCGGCACGTTGTGCGTGATTACAGCATAAATGAATCTCTGTCTAATTGTGTTTTGATGCGGTGATCAGACAGGAAGATCAGCGAGGCCCCGGCCCTCTGCAGCATCGCCACCGGAAAGGGTTACGTCCCCTTCACCCGCCCCAGGATGAACTGCAACTCTTCAGACAGGCGGACACGTTCTTCAGGCGTCAGGAATGCGCCAAGCTCCACCTCGCGCGCGCCGTCCCCCCGCAGGGTCAGATAGTGCGGCACAGGGCCTTTGTTGCGGTGCAGTGTCACTGTGATCCAATAGGGATTGGCCTGCCATTCCCGGATCGCGCCTTTTGGCTCTCGCCGGGTCAGATGTACTGTGTCTGCGGTCAGTTCCAGCACTTCGGTCAAAGTCCCATCGCGGTAGCTGCGGTTAATGAAGAACCAGATCAGTGCAATGGCCCCCAGCAGAAAGGGCAGCATCACCCACAAAGGCCCCTGCCCCAGAAGCGCCAGAAGGGGCAGAAACAGCAGCGCTGATGTTGCCGCCATAAAGCGCACAAAATCTTTCTTCTTCAGTGAACGATAGGGCCAGGCCGTCAGAACAAGCGGCCGGCCTGCATCCACATGCGCATAAAAAGGGGCCCCGGTTTCCACCGGAGCCCCTGTATTCATGTCAGACCATTCATATGGCATCTGTGGCGAACCTCAGATTAATGTGAATGACTGCGATCCCACTCTTCCTGCTTTGGCAGGATTTCGAATGTGTGCTCTGGGGGGGGGGACGGCAGGGTCCATTCCAGAGTATCTGCATATTCGTTCCAGTAGTTCGCTTCGGTTTCTTTCTTACCCCACAGCAGGGAGTAGAACATCACGCCGAGGAAGAACAGGAAGGATGCGAAGGACAGATATGCACCATAAGAGGAAATCTCGTTCCAGTAAGCAAATGCCTCAGGGTAGTCGATGTAACGACGTGGCATGCCCTGACGACCCAGGAAGTGCTGTGGGAAGAAGGTCAGGTTTGCACCGATGAACATCATCCAGAAGTGTACGTGACCTGCCCACTCAGGGTATTTCTTGCCGGTCATTTTGCCGAAGTAGAAATAGATACCTGCGAAGATACAGAAGATCGCACCCAGGGACATCACGTAGTGGAAGTGTGCAACCACATAGTAAGTGTCGTGGTACAGACGGTCCATACCAGCCTGAGACAGCACAACCCCGGTGACACCACCAACAGTGAAGAGGAAGAGGAAGCCAAACGCCCACATCATCGGCGCTTTGAATTCGATCGAACCGCCCCACATCGTCGCAATCCAGGAGAAGATCTTAACACCTGTCGGCACCGCGATCACCATCGTTGCCATCATGAAGTAGGACTGCTGCGACAGGGACATACCAACGGTATACATGTGGTGCGCCCAGACAACGAAGCCCAGAACACCAATCGCGATCAGCGCCCAGACCATTGGCAGGTAACCAAACACAGGCTTGCGAGAGAACGTCGCAATCACGTGGCTGATGATACCAAAGCCCGGCAGAATGATGATGTACACTTCCGGGTGGCCGAAGAACCACAGGATGTGTTGGTACAGGATCGGGTCACCACCCTGGCCTGGCTGGAAGAAGCCTGTGCCAAAGTTACGGTCCATCAGCAGCATGGTGATCGCACCCGCAAGCACAGGCAGAGCCAGAAGGATCAGCCAGGCTGTGATAAAGATAGACCATGCAAACAACGGCACTTTGAACATTGTCATGCCCGGGGCACGCATGTTCAGGAAGGTTGTGATGATGTTGATCGCACCCAAAATGGATGAGGCACCGGACACGTGAACCGCGAAGATCGCAAGGTCCATAGAGTACCCGCCTTCAGAGGTGGACAGCGGCGGGTAAAGAACCCAGCCCACACCGGAACCGGACTGACCATTACCACCTGGTGCCAGCAGAGACGCCACACCAAGGGCAACACCTGCAATAAACAGCCAGAATGACAGGTTGTTCATCCGTGGGAACGCCATGTCAGGCGCACCAATCTGCAGCGGCATGAAGTAGTTACCAAAGCCACCAAACAGCGCCGGAATAACCACAAAGAACATCATCAGAACACCGTGATAGGTGATCATAACGTTCCAGAGATGGCCGTTTGGCGTACAGAGTTCATCTGTCGCAAAGAACCGTGCCCCTTCAAGGCACATGTACTGAACACCTGGTTCATGCAGCTCAAGGCGCATGTAAACGGTGAAAATAACAGAAATCAGACCCACCAGCGCCGCAGCGATCAGGTACAGGATGCCGATATCCTTGTGGTTTGTTGACATAAACCAACGGGTGATAAAATCACGCTCGTCATGGTGCTCGTCGCCGTGAATGGCTGCGTCTGCCATGCGGAGTCTCCCCAAAAATCTTCGTTCCGATACAGGAATCAGGCCCGCAAGCGGACACAGATCACCCATACATTTGAAACCGTCTTAGAGATATTCACACGCAGTCGCAACGATGCAGAGCGTCGCAGCAGGGAATTTCAGCAAAAAATATGCTGCCTGTGCAGTGATTTCAATCGCACGGCGAAGGAAACCTCGCACTGCACCGGATCAACTGCGTTGGACGCGACGGTGATTCTGAACGTCCGAAAGGATCACCACGTTTCCGTCAGACAGTGCTTGATCTCAAGTTAACTTGAGGAATTATCACCTGAGATCAGTACAGAATCACAGCCAAAAAGGAATGCCCCATGTCTGATCCCAAACCCGCCTATCTTGTCGCCAGTTCCTTCATGCCAAAGGGGCATCCCCCGTTGGACCCTTACGGCGAAGCCGCTCATCCGATCCTGGAGAAATGGGGCGGCGAGCTGATCGTTGCAGGAGAAACCGGGCAGTTCATGGATCACTTTGAAGGCGAATGGAAAGACAATGCCCGCTTCACCCTGTTTAAATTCCCAACCATGGCAGCACTACAGGGCTTCTGGCGTTCTGATGAATATCAGACCGTAAAACATCTGCGCACGGATGCAATCCCACCCAACTTCACCTTTGCGGTAGAAGGGTTCGATGCAGCGGAATGGGCCCGGGAAAATCCGGATCATGCCTATAACACCGACACCCCGGAGGATCAGAATGTTTGAAATCGCGCAGGGTCTTTGGCAGCTGCCCGTTGAACGCCGGTTCGGAACTCTGAACAGTCACGCCTATCTGATCGAACACGCGGAGGGCATGGATCTGATCTATGCCTCTGAAAACGACCGTAGCCTGGCGGGCGTAAACCGTATGGGTGGCGTTCAGCATATCTATCTGAGCCACAACCACGAAATTTCGCCAGGCGTGTTTCGCGCCCGCCAACAGCTGAACAGCAAGCTGGCCGGGCACCGCGCGATGCAGAAATATATGCCGGAAGGCACAGAACTGGACCTGATGCTGGACCCGGCGCAGAGGCAGATCCTTCCCGGTGGGGTTGAGGCCATATATACCCCGGGTCACACCGACAATAATATCTGCTATCGCGCGATCCTCGCGGATGGAACGCGGGTGTTGTTTGTCGGGGATGTCATCTACCCGGATCATGGCGTCTGGAAAACACTGGTCATAGAAGATGACGGTGGCACTCACATGGATATGCAGAACAGCCTGCAACATCTTGCCGGGGTTGAGGCCGATCTGATCCTGCCCTCAGTCTACCTTGGTCAGGCCCCGGACTGGAAAGCCCAAAGCCCGTTTTGCGCATGCCCAGAGCTGACCGCAGCCTGATCTGCACCTACAAAATGCGTCCCCCGGAATGATCAGTTCGGGGGACACCCTAAGGGGCAACGGTGTTCAACTGAACAAACCGAAGAACAGATACAGAAACCAGGCACATAAAGCGAACATCATCCCGAAGATGATTACGTCTGAACCCGAAAAATGATTGCCGGCCCGTCTGGCAATGCCGGCCTCGGCCCGCATTGGCTGAACATCAGTATACAAGGCCTGGCGGATGGATGTTTCAACCTGTTCAAACTGCAGAAGCGGGTCTTTCAGATGTCCTGCTGCGAGCCAGGTGGATGTGGCCACGCCGACGGCAACACTCAATTCCGATGACGAAACCCGTGGTACATCACCGTTATGGTCGCCGTTGTAGCCGTTATCAATCCAGTCCTGTTCAGGTGCAATCCAGGGGCGTGCACGATAAATGCGATATTGCAGTTCCAGCGCATTGCTCAGGCCGTAACATTTCGCAAAGCGTGACAGCTCTGCTGAAACCTCTTCACCTGTCACCCAATAGCTGAACGCAGATGTCCTGAACTGAAGGCTGGCAACCACATCCCAGGCAAGACCAGGATAGCTGTTCAATTCATACTTTCTGGACAAAACCGTGAGTTCAGCCAGAACCCATCGCGCCGCATCGATTACTGTATCGCGCCCATCCAGACCGTATCGATTAAACAGCTGCACGCCAACTTTCTTCAAGAATGTTTCATTGTCCCGCAACCAAAGCAACGCCTCTTGCCCGCCCTCTCCGAACTCCTGCACAAAAGCCCGCAGATCCTCGTTAAGAGGATTATAAAAGTCACGCTGCTTAAAGAAGATTTCTGAAACGGGCGTATTTTCATCATAACAATACGTGCCATCCCGGTAATCCGGGCAAAGATCGACGCGCCCCCCCAGAAGGTCCACCGCCTTCGCAACTGAATCCGGGTTGTTTGCAAGGTCTGCGCTGCGACAGGCATTCACCAGTTGGTTTAGCATCTTAACGGCTGCCTGCATCTGTTCTGATTTAAGGCTGCTTACGCTGTCATCTTTTGGATGCACACCGGCTGTTGCGTGTTTCATAAAGGATCGAAAGCGACAAAGCACACAAAGTGCCTCAAGGCCCGCATCACCGAATTCATCCTGAATTGCGCGGATATTATCCTGCAGGAAGCCATTCAACACACCCGCGCCATATCCGCTTGTGTCAGCGATCAGCTTGCGCATGTCATCGATTGTGATCAGGGGTTTGGAATACCGAGACAGCGCTTCGGCCTCTTTGTCTGCCATGTCCGAAGCGCGGGAATAAAACGAGGAAACTCTGAAATCATCCTGGAACATATCAAACTCACTTTACAAAAAAGCACCCCCCGGAAAACCGGAGGATGCTTTTAAATCACGGTCTGGTCAAATTCAGCCCAGCTTATCTTTAACCATTGGACCAACGGCACCGAAATCCATCTGGCCGGTGTATTTGCCCTTCAGGATGCCCATGACTTTACCCATATCACGGATGGATTCTGCACCGACCTCGGCAATCGCGGCTTCAACTGCGGCGCTGGCTTCTTCTTCAGAAAGCTGCTGCGGCAGGAAATCTTCGATTACGATGATTTCCGCGCGCTCTTTCTCAGCCAGCTCAATCCGCCCGCCTTCTTCATAGGCGCGCGCGCTTTCCTGACGCTGCTTCACCATCTTACCGAGAATGGCGAGAATTTCAGAATCGCCGATGCTTTCATCACCGCCCTGCCCGCGCAGAGAAATCTCACGATCTTTGATCGCGGCATTGATCAGACGCAGGGTCGACAGACGCGCTGCTTCTTTGTTTTTCATCGCCTCTTTCAAAGCGGCGTTGAGCTGGTTACGCATATTCCTGTCCTCATCCCGGGGGCACGCTGCGTGCAAATTTCGAACCCGGACCCTATCTGGTCTCACGCGGCGTTACAACCGGGTAACATATTTCACACCCGGTACACTGATACATGTCAAAAAATGCTGACATTCTCCCCGCACAGCCCTTGACCAAAATACGCCCTCCCCCTAGGTTCCGGCGAGTTTGAGCTGGAGAGTCGCCCCATGTCCACCGGAAACAATATTCCCGAAAATGCAACCGCCTGCCTTGCCCTTGCTGATGGCACTTTGTTCTTTGGACGTGGCTTTGGCGCCACCGGGGATTGCGTGGCAGAGCTTTGCTTTAACACCGCGATGACCGGGTACCAGGAAATTATGACGGATCCGTCCTATGCTGGTCAGATCGTCACATTCACCTTCCCCCATGTCGGCAACACCGGCGTCACCGCAGAAGATGATGAAACGGCTGATCCCGTTGCTGCTGGTATGGTCGTGAAGTGGGATCCAACCGCCTCATCCAACTGGCGCGCCGAGGCTGAGTTGACAGACTGGCTGAAAACCCGTGGTCGTATTGGCGTAGGAGGCATCGACACCCGCCGCCTGACCCGTGCGATCCGCCATGCCGGTGCCCCGCATGCGGCCCTGGCCCATGATCCGGATGGCAACTTTGACACCGACGCGCTTGTTGCAAAGGCCAAAGCGTTTTCCGGTCTTGAGGGTCTGGATCTCGCGAAAGACGTGACCTGCGCGCAAAGCTATAAATGGGACGAACAACGCTGGGCCTGGCCTGAAGGTTACACCCGCCAGGAAGCACCAAAGCATAAAGTCGTCGCACTTGATTACGGTGCAAAGCGCAACATTTTGCGTTGCCTGGCCTCTGCTGGTTGTGATGTGACCGTTCTGCCTGCAAATTCCACTGCCGCAGACGTTCTGGCCCATAACCCCGATGGCGTGTTCCTGTCTAATGGTCCTGGTGACCCTGCGGCAACCGGTGAATATGCTGTTCCGATGATCAAAGAGATCCTGAACACAACCGAGCTGCCCGTCTTCGGGATTTGCCTTGGTCACCAGATGCTGGCCCTGGCGCTTGGTGGTAAGACCATCAAGATGAACCACGGCCACCACGGTGCAAACCACCCGGTGAAAGATCTGGACACCGGCAAGGTAGAAATCACCTCTATGAACCACGGTTTTGCTGTGGATGCGGACAGCCTGCCTTCAGGCGTGGTGCAAACCCATGTGTCCCTGTTTGACGCAACCAACTGCGGTATCCGCATGGCGGATCGTCCGGTTTATTCGGTGCAATACCACCCGGAAGCAAGCCCCGGCCCGATGGATTCCATGTATCTGTTTGAACGCTTCGCAGAGGCGATGGACGCCCGCGCTTAACCGCCGGTATCTTCCGATTTTTTTAAAGCCAGCGAAGTATCTTCGCTGGCTTTTTTATTCACATATCCCCGCCAAACCTGTGGATAAACCCGTGGATATGTTCTGAATAAAGCTAAAAATAACCATATTAACTTATCTTTAACCAGTTTGACTCATCTGTGGATCACCCCGGAGAGAACACAAATGAACAATCGCGTTGTGAAATTTGCCCACACAGGAAATACCGGCCTGCGATCTGGTGAAGTAGATTGGCTGCAATCTGCCCCGGTTGTCGAACTGCGCACAGGGAACCCGGTGCAAATCCCACCTTCCACCGGAAGGATCAGCCCGCTGGAACAGATCCTGCGGGATATGAATTGCGTGCGTCCGGGTGATCTTCTGAAAGCGATCACCATACACGCACGGCAGGACTGTTCTCTGGGCGACATTCTTCTGGCCCGGGGCATGATCTCAGAGGATGACCTCCTCTCTGCTGAGGAACGCAGATGGAACTGCTGCCATATCAATCCGGAAATCCATGCGCCAGATCCGCGTCTGATTGCCCTGATCGGCACACGGTTTTGTCTTGAACACAGGGTCCTGCCCTGGCGGCAGATCGGGCAAAGCATCGTCCTTCTGACCAGCGATCCTGATCATTTCGCCAGGGCGACTGCCGTATTGCCAGATACGTTCCCGCCCGTTTCCATGGCGCTTTGTACGCAACGACGCCTGACAAATGCCCTTCTGGATCAGAACCAATTGTCCCTGGCGCAAGAGGCCGAAACCTGCGTTGCAGAAGACGAAAGCTTCCGAAGCCGCAAACACCACCTGCTCCGCTGGAAACTTGCGATACCCGGCATCGGCATTCTGGCGGCAGCTGTGTTTTTTCCCGCTGTATTTCTGGCGGGCCTTTTCTTCTGGTCCATCCTGACGCTGATGGCTTTCACAATCATGAAGGTCGCCGCCTGCTTTGCCCAACAAAAACACCACCGGGAACAGGCAAAGCAGGAAGCGCCCCACCCCCGCCTGGCTCCCCCTATCCGCCTGCCCAGGGTTTCGGTTCTTGTCCCCCTGTTTCGAGAAAACCAAATCGCAGAACAGCTTATCAAGCGTCTTTCTTTGCTGGAATATCCGCGTGAGTTGCTTGAAATTTGCCTGGTCGCGGAAGAAGACGACCTGGTCACACTGCACGCCATTTCCGAAACCGAACTGCCCGACTGGATGCGCCCGGTTGTCGTACCCGCTGGCAAGCTGCGCACCAAACCACGGGCCCTGAATTTTGCGCTGGATTTCTGTAGCGGGTCCATCATTGGGGTCTATGACGCAGAAGACGCACCCGACCCGGATCAAATCCATAAAATTGTTCGGCGCTTCAGCGAACGTGGACCCGAAGTCGTTTGTCTGCAAGGGGTTCTGGATTATTACAACGCCCGCACCAACTGGTTATCCCGCTGCTTCACTATTGAATATGCCACCTGGTTTCGTGTGGTTCTGCCGGGGATCATGCGCCTTGGTTTTGCGATCCCCCTGGGCGGAACGACCCTGTTTTTCCGACGCGCAGCGCTTGAAAAACTTGGACGGTGGGATGCCTATAATGTGACAGAGGATGCTGATCTTGGGATACGCCTGGCCCGTTACGGCTATCGCGCCGAGATCATCGAAACCGTCACCCATGAAGAAGCAAACTGCCGGGTTATCCCCTGGATCAAACAGCGTTCGCGCTGGATCAAAGGTTTTGCTGCCACCTGGGCTGTGCATATGCGTGCGCCCCGGTTGTTATGGCAGCAACTGGGGGCCTGGAAATTCCTGGGGTTTCAGATCATGTTCCTCTGCACCCTCAGCCAGTTTGTCCTTGCGCCGCTGCTCTGGTCTCTCTGGCTGGTTCCACTGGGGATCGGCCACCCATTGCATGCTATTCTGCCGAACTGGGTTTTTCTGTCTGTCGCCGGGCTGTTCATTCTGACGGAAGCCATCACAATCGCTGTCGGTATCTATGCCGTGTCCGGAAAAGAACACCGTTTTCTAAGCCTCTGGGTCCCCACCCTGCACTTCTATTTCCCGCTGGGGGCGTTGGCGTCCTACAAAGGGCTGTGGGAGTTGATCCTGTCCCCTTTCTATTGGGATAAAACCAGCCACGGCCATTTTCAGCCCGCTGACAACGCAGATTAATCCGTGCTTTCACTTTCCGCATTCAGACGCAGGCGGGTCTCAAAGGCTTTGGAAATATGCGCTTTCAACGCCGCAGCTGCGGTTTCAGGATCGCGCGCTTCAATCGCACGCACAACCGCATCATGTTCATCCAGAGCCGCCTGATCACGCCCCTCCGCCGCAAGCGACGTCGTCGCCAGAAGCGCCATAGAGCGATGCACAAGATCCAGCTGTTGCACAAGATACCGGTTGCGCGACGCTTTATGGATCTGGTGGTGAAACCGCCGGTTCGCCCGTGACAGGGCCTCGGGATCGCCCAGATGCGCCCGGTCTTCCTCAACCATCTGACGCAAAACGCGAATTTCCTCATCCGCCGCCTGACGCGCCGCAAGCCCTGCGGCCAGACCTTCCAGTTCTGCACGCACCACGTACAGTTCCGCCAGCTGGTTGTGATCCAATGAGGCCACAATCAGACTGCGCCCGTCACGTGTCAGCAGAGACTGCGTTTCCAGCCGCTGCAAAGCTTCGCGGATCGGTGTGCGCGACATGTCAAAGCGTTTCGCCAGCTCACTTTCCACCAGGCGATCTCCCGGGCGATAAACCCCATGATCAATTGCTTCCAGAAGCCGGGCATAAGCATCTTTGTTCGGGCTGAGCGTGTCTGTCATGATCTCTCTCATTGCAATCTACGTGACATTAGCCCCGCGCCCGGTCAGGGACAAGGGCTGTGCATGTCAGAAAAACAGCATTGCGGCATCGGGACAGAACCAGCTAAACCCAACTCACGCAACAGGATTACACTTATGCCAGACACCAACCGCCTTCGCGATGATTTCAGCCATGTCAGCCACTGGGTCTTTGACCTTGATCACACGTTGTATCCACCGGAAATGGCCCTGTTTGATCAGATCGAAACCCGCATGAGCGCCTGGGTCCAGGATGTGCTGAAAGTACCTGCTGCGGAAGCTGATCGTCTGCGCCGCCATTACTGGGAAAAATACGGCACCACACTGGCCGGTCTGATGCGCGAACATAATGTCGATCCTGAACGCTACCTCATTGATGTGCATGACATTTCCTTTGATCATATGACAATTGATCATGATCTGGTCAGCCATATCAAAGCCCTGCCCGGCCGCCGCATCGTCTATACCAACGGATCCGAACCCTATGCGCGCAATGTGCTTGCCGCGCGCGGGCTAAGCGATTGCTTTGATGCGGTTTATGGGGTTGAACACGCGGATTTTCACCCAAAACCCGAACGTCAGGCCTTTGATAAGGTCTTTGGCCTGGATGGGGTCGACGGCACGATTGGTGCGATGTTTGAGGATGACGCCCGCAATCTGGCGGTGCCCCATGCGCTGGGAATGCAATGCGTGCATGTGGCGCCGGAACATGAACCGGCGGATCACATCCATCACCACACCGATGATCTGACGGCTTTTCTGTCGCAGCTCACAGCTTAGCCCTTTCCCCCGCGCAAGCTCAGGCATAGGGTCAGCCCATGGAACGGACACACTGCGATATTCTCATTTCTGGCGGCGGGATCGCCGGAATGTGCGCCGCCGCTGCCTTTGGCAGTAAGGGATATTCTGTCATCTGCGTCGATCCGATGCCGGACAATGCCGCCTCAAAGCCCGATCTGCGCACAACAGCTTTTCTGCAGCCATCCCAGGCTTTGCTGGAAGCCGCTGGCCTTTGGGAGGGCCTAGGCCCGATTGCAGCACCTCTTCAGGTCATGCGCATCGTTGATGCCGGCGGGGAAAACCCGGAACCCCGCGTGGTGAAGGATTTTGACGCAGCAGATCTGTCGGACGCCCCCTTTGGCTGGAATTTCACCAATATGGCAATCCGCAAGGTCGCGCTTGCCCGCCTTAAAGCCCTGCCGAATGTAGAATTTCGCGCAGGCACCTCAACCACCCGCATCATGACACGTGAAAGCGAGGCCCTGGTCACTCTGTCTGATGGCAGCCGGATTTCCGCAAAACTTCTGATCGGCGCGGATGGCCGTCACTCCCCCACACGCGATGCTGTTGGCATTGATGTCAAAACCACCCGATATGGCCAGAAAGCCGTGGTCTTTTGTGTCAGCCATGATGAACCACACGGCAATGTCTCAACCGAAGTGCATCGCTCAGGCGGCCCTTTCACGCTTGTGCCCCTGCCGGATCAAAACGGGAAACATAGGTCGGCCATCGTCTGGATGGATCACGGGCCGGATTGTGTGGCGCGTATGGAATTATCTGATGATGAACTGTCCGCCGCCGCCACGGAACGTTCCGCCGGGATCAACGGCACACTGACCGTTGAAGGCCCTCGCGCGGTCTGGCCCATCATCAGCCAGATTGCCCCACGCCTGACGTCTGAGCGCACCGCCCTGATTGCCGAAGCCGCCCATGTTGTGCCGCCCATCGGGGCCCAGGGCCTGAACATGAGCCTGGGTGATCTGCGCGTATTGCTGGAAGCGACAGAAAAACATGACCTCGGCAGTCGCGCAATGCTGGATGCTTATGAAAAAGCCCGCCACCCGGAAGTGCGCCTGCGTGTGACCGGGATTGATATGCTCAACCGCGCAAGCATGGCCGGCGCACAGGGCCTGCGGGATATGCGCGCGGGTATGCTGAATGCTTTCTACGCAGTTGGGCCGGTGCGTAAAACGCTGATGAAAGCCGGATTGGGGATCAGGTAACGGGGGCCAGCCCCCGCCCCTGCGGGACTCCCCCGGAGTATTTGGGGAAAGATGAAAGGCGGCCGATAGTTAAGGGCCGCCTTTATTGTTTCAGCCAAACACCTGATCAAGTGCAGTTTCAAGCCGCGCAACAGACGCATCGACATCATAAAGCTTATCAAGGCCGAACAGACCAAGGCGGAAGCTTTTGTAATCTGCGCCCTCTTCCACCATCAGCGGCACACCGGCAGCGATTTGCATGCCCAATGCACCAAAGGCTTTGCCCGTCTGCACCTCCGCATTGTCAGTATAGCTGACCACAACGCCTGGTGCGCCGAACCCATCAGCCGCGACAGATTTGATGCCACGGTTTGCCAGTGCTTCGCGTACACGCGTGCCCTGCTCCCATTGTGCGGCCTCAAGCTTCTCAAATCCATATTCGCGGGTTTCGACCATTGTATCCCGGAACGCCTTCAGCGCATCAGTCGGCAGGGTCGCGTGATAGGCATGACCGCCATTCTCATAGGCTTCCATAATCGTCAGCCATTTCCCCAGATCCACAGCAAAGCTTGTGCTTTGCGTGGCTTTCACCACATCGCGGGCCCGTTCATTCATCATCACAAGACCGGCGGAAGGGGACGCAGACCAGCCCTTTTGCGGCGCAGAAATCAGCACATCCACGCCACATTCCTTCATATCCACCCAGGCACAGCCCGAAGCGATACAATCCAGAACAAACAACCCGCCATGTTCATGCATCGCATCTGACACAGCCTTCAGATAATCCTTTGGCAGGATCATCCCTGATGCGGTTTCCACATGCGGTGCAAACAGAACCTCGGGCTTTTCTTCCCGGATCTTCGCGACAACTTCATCCACCGGACAAGGCGCAAACGGCGCATCCACACCATTGCCCTGACGCCGTGCCATCATCACGATTTCTTCCGCCGGGATCGCGCCCATCTCAAAAATCTGGCTCCAGCGGAAACTGAAAAACCCGTTGCGGATCACCATCGCGTTTTTGCCAGTCGCCAGCTGACGCGCCACCGCTTCCATCGCATAGGTGCCACCACCAGGCACAAGCGCCACGTGATCCGCATTATACACATCCTTCAGGATGGATGAGATATCACGCATAACGCCCTGAAAGCTTGCGGACATATGGTTCAGCGAGCGATCCGTGAAAACCACGGAAAATTCCAGCATTCCGTCCGGGTCAATGTCATTAAGAAGTGCGGGCATCAAAGCCTCCTGTCAGATGTTTCACAAGTCATGACCTGAAACAGCCCCTCTGAGAACCCCGCATGGCACAAAAGATTTTCACGAAATGCCACAAAATATCGATGGCTTATTGCAGAGGCCCTGGCAGTTGTTCTTCGCTGAGCAGCACGTTTGCCTCAATATTCCCCACCCCCGGCAGGCTCATCATGCGACGGCGCAGGACCCGTTCAAAATCCGCAATATCGCGGGCAACAACCCGCACGCGGTAATCATACAGACCCAACACATGCTGCACGGACTGCACCTCGGGGATTGCCGCGATCGCGCGTTCAAAGTCATCCAGACTGACCCGCCCTTTGGTCGCCAGCTTAATCCCCAGAAACACGGTCACCCCAAACCCCAGCGCCTCGGCATCCAGTGCCACACGACGCCCGGCGATAATGCCTTCCTGTTCCAGCCGCCTGATCCGCCGCCAGGTGGCAGGTTGTGACAGATCCAGGCGCCGCCCCAGCGCGCCTGCACTGATCGTGGCATCTTTTGACAGGGCGCGCAGGATCGCGAAATCAATCTCATCCGGTTGGAAACTCATAACGGCAGCCCCCGGCTTGATTTGATCTCAGCCACCTGCATCAGGGCTTCGATATCGGCGATATGCGGCAGAGTCAGGATTTTACTGCGATACAGCTGTTGGTAATGTTTCATATCCCTTGCTAACACCGAAAGACGTACATCGACCTGGCCTAAGAATGTTTGTAATTCAACAACTTCGGGGATTTTACGAGCCTGCTCCATGAATTCATCAAAAGCCCGCGGCACGGTCTTATCCAGCGACACGCGCAGAGACACTTCCACCTCATACCCAAGCTTCGCCCAGTCAATCACCGCGCGCTGTCCCAGATAAATCCCCCCTTCCCGCATCCGTTCCAGACGACGGGCACAAGTGGCGGTGTTGGTTCCGGCCCGTTCAGCCAGTTCCGCGTTTGTCAAAGTCGGTTCTGCCTGCAACTGGCGCAATATCCTGCGATCCGCATCCGTGATTTGCATTGATTTTATCTCATTTTCCAAATGTGAGAATGATTTTCTCACTTTGGCGTGAAAATTACAACAAACAACAATTCATATCCGCCGCAAAACCCGCTATCCCTTCTCTCGAACTCAAAAGAAGGACCGCCGATATGCGCGTTTACTACGATCGCGATTGCGATGTTAACCTGATCAAAGAAGCCAAAGTTGCAATCCTGGGCTATGGTTCCCAGGGCCACGCCCACGCGCTGAACCTGCGTGACTCCGGCGCGAAAAACGTTGTTGTTGCTCTGCGTGAAGGTTCTGCCTCTGCTGCGAAAGCCGAAGCTGAAGGCCTGAAAGTTATGGGCATCGCAGAAGCTGCGGCTTGGTGTGACGTCATCATGTTCACAATGCCCGATGAACTTCAGGCTGAAACATACAAGAAATACGTACACGACAACATCAAGCCAGGTGCAGCAATCGCATTCGCACACGGCCTGAACGTACACTTCGGCCTGATCGAGCCTAAAGAAGGCGTTGACGTGATCATGATGGCGCCAAAAGGCCCGGGTCACACCGTACGCGGCGAATACACCAAAGGCGGCGGCGTGCCTTGCCTTGTTGCTGTGAACACAGACGCGACCGGCAAAGCGCTGGAAATCGGTCTGTCCTACTGTTCCGCAATCGGTGGCGGTCGTTCCGGCATTATTGAGACCAACTTCCGTGAAGAATGCGAAACTGACCTGTTCGGTGAGCAAGCTGTTCTCTGTGGCGGTATCGTTGAGCTGATCCGTTGTGGTTTCGAAACCCTCGTTGAAGCTGGCTACGCCCCTGAAATGGCTTACTTTGAGTGTCTGCACGAGACAAAGCTCATTGTTGACCTGATCTATGAAGGCGGCATCGCGAACATGGATTACTCCATCTCCAACACCGCGGAATACGGCCAGTACGTCACCGGCCCACGTATCCTGCCATACGAAGCAACCAAGAAAGCCATGAAAGAATCCCTGCAGGACATCCAGTCCGGTAAATTCGTACGTGACTTCATGCTGGAAAACGCTGTTGGTCAACCAACCATCAAAGCATCCCGCCGTGCAAACGACGAGCACCAGATCGAAGTTGTTGGTCAGAAACTGCGCGACATGATGCCATGGATCTCTGCTGGCAAAATGGTCGACAAAGCGAAGAACTAAGCTTCACGCATTACCAGATATCAAAGCCCCTGCAATCGCGGGGGCTTTTTTGTGACCAATCTTGCGCATCCCGATACCGATCTTGCGCAACCGGACCTCCCTCTGTTCTCAGATCGCATTTGCGGCCATACTTCCAATGCCAGCGAAACAGCCAGCACGGAGATTATCATGCCGCATCAGATCCTTCCCCGCGAAGCCTATACCAGCCAGACCTGGTTTCAACGCGAACAGGAAACGCTTTTTGACGGCCACTGGCAACTGGCCGGGTTTGACGGTGACTTTTCCGAGACCGGTGATTACATCACCCTGCGCGCCGGGCTGACCCCGCTTTGCGTGGTGCAGGGCAATGACGGCGAACTGCGCGCATTTAAGAACCTTTGCCGTCATCGCGGCACGGAACTTCTGGAAGGGCGCGGCAATGCGGGTAAAACCCTGGTCTGCCCCTATCACCGCTGGACTTTCGGCCTTGATGGCCAGTTGCGCGGCATCCCGGATCGTGCGGAATGCTTCCCGGATCTGGATCGCAAAGCCAACAATCTGCACGGCGCCGCCATTGGCCGCTGGAAAGGGATGATCTTTGTAAATTCCGATGCAAGCGCAGACTTCACCGCATGGATCAGCCCGTTGAACACCGCCCCCTTCCCTCATGACATCAACGATCCGGCCTTAGAGCACAGCGAGACTTTCACCTACCGCATCCAATGCAACTGGAAGGTCTTTTATGAAAACGCGATTGATGGCTATCACCTGGCCTATCTGCATGAAAAAACCCTGGGCGGGCCAAAACCCGGGCTGAATGAATGGGAACAGCACGGCGATCACCTGATCTGGTATTCGACAGAACGCGACGGCATTCGCAACCGTATTCCGATGTTTGTCGAACAACAGGCCGCAGGCACCGGGATGAAGAAAATCAAGGGCGCGGATGATCCGGGCTATGGCGGCGTTTATATGCTCTATCCGCTGACCATGATCGTGCCTTCGCCCTGGTCTCTGACGATTTCAACGCTCGAACCTGTGGATGCAACAACCACGATCCTGCGGTCGCGAACATGGTCTCCCAAATCATGGTGGAGCTACAAAGAACCGCTGGACGGCACCCCGGGCTATGATCCGGAAACCGGGCTAATCGAAAGCAAAAACTGGACAGATCACCCGCTTGAAACCGGGGATTTCCAGACCGAAGACGTCTGGGTTTGCGAGAAAATGCAACGTTCCATGGCCTCCCCCCACTGGTCCGTTGCAGCACTTGCCAAAGGTGCAGGCGCAGAAGATCCCATCCGCAGCTTTCAAAGCCAGGTCGCGGATGACTGCGCCACAGAATAATAGTTGACGCTGACAATAATTCAGGGTTCTCTCAGCGGGTTTGTTCCCGCCGGGAGGCCCCATGTCACAGCAACCTCAAATCACCCCATCCTCCTGGATCATGATCGCCCTGCTGGGCGTCACCTGGGGTGGCACATTCATGGTGATGGAACTGGCCCTGCGGGGGATCACCCCGTTCTGGCTTGCTGCAGGACGAATCGGTTTTGCCGCACTTCTGCTGACGGCGATCTGGGGGGCACAGGGGTTTAAACTTTTTGAACAGCGCCCGGATGCCCGTGCCATTGCAGCCCTGATCTTTGTTGGTCTGTTTTCCACCGCCGTTCCCTTCATGCTTTTGTCCTGGGGACAACAATATGTGACATCCGGCTTCACCGGCGTATCCATGGCGGCCATTGCGCTGATGGTCCTGCCGCTTGCGCATTTCTTTGTGCCCGGCGAACGGATGACCTGGCGACGGGCGCTTGGCATGTGTATCGGCTTTGTCGGTGTCTACCTGCTGATTGGTGGCACGGCGCTGGACAGTTCCGGCAACGCCTTTGAATGGGCCGGACGCATTGCCGTGCTCCTGGCAACCCTGTGCTATGCTGTCAGCTCAATCTCTGTGCGCCGGTTGCCCCCGATTGATTCCATGGGTCTCGCGGCGGTTCTGTTGCTGATCGGTTGCCTGCTGGTGTTTCCCGCAGCGCTGATTACCGAAGGCCTGCCCCCCGCGATCAGTGGCATGACATTCTTCTGGGTGTCTCTGCTGGGCCTTGTTCCCACCGCAGCGGCCAATCTGTTGCGCGTCGTGGTCATCCGCACCGCAGGCCCGGTTTTCATGTCCCTGGTCAACTACCAGGTTCCGGTCTGGTCTGTGGTCTTTGGCGCCTGGATCCTGTCAGAAGATCTGCCCCCGGCCCTGTTTCAGGCTCTGGCCCTGATCCTGGCAGGTGTGGCACTGGCACAATATGGCGCGCTGAAACGTCTGTTCACCCGCAGCGCGCCAAAATCCTGAGACTTACAGGTTGTCTTCAATCAGGGCGCAAAGCCCTTTCACCACGCGTTCCAGCATCACAGCATCCGTGCATTCTGCCATGACCCGGATCAGCGGTTCTGTACCGGATTTGCGGATCAGCAGACGACCTTTGCCCGCAAGCTCAGATTCAGCATCTGCAATCGCCGCTTTCACCACGTCTTTTTCCAGCGGGTCCTGCCCGGCTTCGTAGCGCACGTTCTGCAGAAGCTGCGGCACGGTTTCAAAGGTTTTGGCAAGCGCGCTGGCAGGTTTGCCTGTGCGCACCATCTCGGCCACAAACTGCAGACCTGCGGCCAGTCCATCGCCGGTTGTGCCGTAATCCGTCATCACAATATGGCCGGATTGCTCGCCACCAAGGTTATAACCTTCCGCGCGCATCGCCGCGACAACATGACGATCGCCCACTGCGGACCGATGCAGGGCAATGCCCTTGCCAGACAGGTAGTTTTCAAGCCCCAGGTTCGACATAACTGTCGCCACCAGCGTGTTCTTATTCAACCGGCCTTCCTCAGACCAGCGGGTCGCCAGAAGCGCCATGATCTGATCGCCATCCGCAACCTGACCCTTTTCATCAATCACAATGATCCGGTCCGCGTCCCCATCCAGGCACAGGGCCACATCTGCCCCATGGGCGATCACAGCTTCTGCAGCCGTTTCAGGATGGGTTGAGCCACAGTTTTCGTTGATATTAAAACCATTTGGCGCAACACCCAGGGGGATCACCTCTGCGCCCAGTTCCCAAAGCACCAGCGGTGCCGCGCGCCAGGCTGCACCATTGGCGCAATCCAGGACAATCTTCAGCCCGCTCAGGGACAGATCCTGCGGGAAGGTTGTTTTAACATTTTCAACATAGCGCCCGGTTTCATCATCCACACGTTTCGCGCGGCCAATGTTCATCGGTTGGGCCGGTTGGATGTCTTCCTGAAGAAGCGCTTCAATCGCGGCTTCGTCCTCGTCAGACAGTTTAAACCCATCCGGGCCAAAGAACTTGATGCCATTGTCATGATGCGGGTTGTGTGAGGCAGAAATCATGATGCCCAGATCCGCACGCATGGATTGCGTCAGATAGCCCACGGCAGGCGTCGGGGTTGGCCCAAGCAGCAGAACATTCATACCCGTACTGGTCAGACCGGCGGTCAGGGCGTTTTCAAACATATAGCCAGACAGACGTGTATCTTTTCCAATCACAACCCGGTGGCCGTTTGTGCCATCTGTGCGAAAATGACGCCCGGCAGCAGCGCCCAGCTTCAGCGCCATTTCAGCCGTCATTGGCCAGGTATTGGCCAGCCCGCGTACACCATCGGTTCCGAAAAGTTTCTTACTCATATCACTGCCTTTTGTTCTTCCGCCTCAGCTCGTCGCTGCAAACAACACCATGGCCTGGCGCGTTTCAGCCACGTCATGGGCCCTTATTATCTGAATGCCCTGCGCAATTGCAGCAAGCGCAACGGCAACAGAACCCACTGCGCGATCTTCCGCCTGTGGTGCATTGCCCAACGTGCCAATGAATTTCTTCCGCGACGCCCCCAACAGAACAGGCACGCCCAGCCCGTGGAACAGGCTGATGTTCTGCAAAAGCGCCAGATTGTGATCCAGCGTCTTGCCAAAGCCAATGCCCGGGTCCGCGATGATCTGATCGCGGCTGATCCCAAGGCTTTCTGCAAATGCGATACGTTCTTCAAGGAAATCATAGACATCCAGCAGCACGTTTTCATATTGCGGATTGTCCTGCATGGTGGTCGGGTCACCCTGAGCATGCATCAAACAGACCGGCGCGCCTGCTGCGGCTGTGACCTGTGCAAGTTCCGGCTCAAAGGTGAACGCCGCCACATCATTGATCACATCAGCACCGGCTTTCAGGGCTGCAGCCCCGACCTGCGCCTTGCGTGTGTCAATTGAGATCGGCACGTCAGACCCCGACCGCACCGCTTCAATCACCGGCACCGTGCGTGCGCATTCCTCGACAACTGGCACATAGGTTGCGCCGGGGCGCGTGGATTCCCCGCCAATGTCGATGATATCCGCACCCTCGGCCGCCAGGGCCTGGGTCCGTGCGAGGGCCGCCTCTGGCGCGTTAAACCTGCCACCATCCGAAAAACTATCCGGCGTCACGTTCAGAATGCCCATGATCTTTGGCGCATCAAAATTCAGGCCCGCAATATCAGCCCGTGGTGCCGTCAGGCGCGCGCGCGCATCTTCCGGCAGATCCGCAACATGCACAAAACCCTGCGATCCGTTCCGCGTCAGATGTTCCGCATGGGTGAACCAGGACCAGCCGCCCGCGATAAACAACGCATCCTCAGGGCGTGCAGCCCCTATTTGCGCCAGCGGGCGGTAATAGCTTTTCTCTGCACTCATGCCTGATCCTCCAGCATTTCCACACCACCGCCACCCAGCTCATCCGCCAGCCATTGCGCCTGTTCCATCGCGCTGCCCGACACAGGTGCGCCCATTGTGTCAAACAGCATCCGCGACGGGGCCCAGACCGGCACACGTCCGTTCTTCAGGGCCCAGTCCAGTTCTGTGCGCGTCGCAATCACATCCATCAGATCATGCGCCGCCGCAATGCGCCATGCGTTTTTCTCTGCTTCCAGCAGGGTCATCCGGGCATCGGTCACCACATCAAATCCTGCTTGCGCCGCAGCTTCCGGCACAATCACCACAGGACCATCGGGCAAGATATCCACACCCTGCCCCGCAGGCACGACGACAATCTTAGGCACAGGCCCGGTTGCAGCCTCAACCTCAACCAGACCAGTCTCGCGCACGATCTCAAGCCCCAAGACGAAAGGCCCGCGATCTGGCTTTTCGATGCGCAGAAAGACCCGCTTCGCCTGTGGTTCCAGCAGGACCCGCGCCGCAATCCGTTCTGCGAGCGTTTCCAGCAGATTCAGCCGTTCCGCCGCCAGTTCATAATCAATCGCTTCCGTGATTTTGTCATAAGACAGGATCGCATCCACATCATCGCCCGCAGCTTCGCCCGGCGATGCAATCTCAACCGCCACATTGAAACGCAGGCGCTGCAGAACATCGCGTTCCAGCTGAAACGCCCCGACTTCAACCGCAACCTCATAGTCGCGCAGGGACAGACGATCCGCCACACCCTCCAGCGCCAGCGCCTCTGCCCGCATCACAGGATGGCCAAACACAGCTATTGTTTCTTCCGACATGGTTTTCCTCATCGCGCTCACAGCTTTACGCCTTCATACCTAAAGCCACGCATAGGATGAACCCAAGAAAACGCCACCCCAGGCAAAAGAAACGTAGAGCCGCATTACAAAGTGTAAAAATGCTTCGGTATCCCGCAATCTGTCAGGTGGCGATGAACCTCATGTGGTTTCCTGCTCTTTACAGTACTCAGAAAACCACATTTCCATCCCGATCGTCACGAGTGTTTGCATAGCCGAGACCGACAAGATGCCGCCACCGCCGCTTGCATCCTGTCGTGCGCTAAAGCCGATATCCGCGATGTAACTGCCTTTCGGAAGGTTCTGCCCGTCTTTTTCCAGCCAACGTTCAAATTCAAAGAGTTGTGCAGACAGATCCCAGGTCTCGTCGCAAAGCCACGCCAGGGATTTAGATTTCTCCTCAGCCGCTGAGGTATCCACACAATTAGAGAAAACATTGATTGGCATTCAGGACCTCACTGTTGGACGTTGCCAACATCATCGCAAGAACAGCTGAATATAAAACAACCGGAAAACGTGGCGCGGAGTGTCACGATATTGATTGCGTTGTCTTGGGATTGAAGCTGTCGTTAGCGGTATGGTGCTCACTGCCGCCCTGACAAACAAAAACGCCGCCCTACAGGCGACGTTTCAGAAATCAGTTATATTGCGACAGACGCTGGGGTGGTTTGTAGAACAAATGCACCCCAATTGCGGCTGTGCGGTTGAACTGGCGTGCCCAGCGTGGGTTCACCGCGCGGGTGTGGTAATAGGTTGCGCCGCTTGTCAGGCTGCGTTCGCCGCCGTTCAGCATGGTCGCAGCCACTTTCTGCACCTGGTCATACGCGCGGGGCTCATTCACAATTTCAGCGCGCCCATCACAGGTATAGGTGAACTGGCACTGGTATTTACGGCCGGTGCCCTGATTGATCACACCGCAAACACTGTTTGGAAAACGCGCGCTGTCCACACGGTTGAGGATCACCTCAGCCACGGCAAACTGGCCTTCCACGCTTTCGCCACGTGCTTCGAAATACAGGGCTTCTGACAGGCAGGTCAGATCTGCGCTTGCGGCAGGTGTTGGCTGGGCGTTCACCCAGTCACGTGTATATTCCACATCACCCGCAGGCGTTGCAGTGCGTGCCGCATCGCGGGTTTCCACGGGTGGCAAAGTCAGTTGGCGCAGACGGCTTGTCCGTACTTCCCCAAGGGCCGCACGTTCCGCACCAATCATCATGGTCAGTTGTTCAGCGAAGTCACCTTCTGCCGGGTTGGTTGTATCTGCAACTGCACCAAAACCGGTGAGCGCAAGGATAAAGCCCGCGGCAGCGGTCATACGGTAAAAACTCATGTCATCCATCCATCGTTAAAGACAGCTGTTCCCCAGAACAGGTATCCGTAATTTCCGTCGTCCCGTTGTCGCGGTGAAGTATGAGAAGAGAGTTAACATTTCAACCCAGCCAAGGGCGGTGATCGGTAGATCAGCACCTTTTCGCCCCATTCAGAGGGAAAAATGCGGCAAAAACATCACTACTCAACCCTGCCGATTGTCAAAGACGGGTCGCACCCGCCTTCATTGCGCCACATTCATCAGCTTAGGCTTGGTGATTCTAACTCTCAATCTGATCCTTCAGCGCCAGATGCGCCCCCGCAAGCCAGGCCACAGGCACCCGGAAGGGCGAACAGGATACATAATCAAATCCGGCCTGCCGACAGAAGGCAATCGACTCGGGATTACCGCCGTGTTCCCCACAGATCGACAGGGTGACATCCGGCTGGGATCGCCGCGCGCGTTCTGCCCCGATCTCAAGCAATTCGCCTACGCCATCGGTATCAAGCGTGTGGAACGGATCCTCTGCATAGACTTCCTGGCGTACATATTCCGACATAAACCGCCCCGCATCATCGCGCGACAAACCGTAAGTCATCTGGGTCAGGTCGTTGGTCCCGAAGCTGAGGAAGGAAACATGTGGTGCGATTTCCTCTGCCCGCAGGGCCGCGCGTGGCGTTTCCACCATCACCCCCAGACGGAAATCAAATTCAACGCCGGATGCCGCACGCACCTGGGCCGCCACCAGATCAATGCGGGCCTTGACGATCTCAACCTCGCGCATGGCCGAAACCAGCGGGATCATGACTTCTGGTATAATCGCCTGCCCTTCTGCAGAAACCTCGGCCGCGGCTTCAAAGATCGCCCGCGCCTGCATATCGTAGATTTCCGGCACGGTGATCCCCAGACGCACGCCGCGCATACCCAGCATCGGGTTGAATTCAGACAGGGCTTTCACCCGCCGTTCCACATCAGACAGCGGCAGGTCCAGCGCCCCGGCCAACTCCCGCATGCCTTCACGAGTATGGGGCAGGAATTCATGCAGGGGCGGGTCAAACAGGCGAATACAGACCCGTTCCCCCCGCATAATTTCAAACAGCTTCTTGAAATCCGCCCGCTGCATCGGCAGTAAACGATCCAGCGCCGCAGCGCGATCATCGGGGGAGTTCGCGAAGATCATCTCGCGCATCAGGGTCAGGCGGTCATGTTCAAAGAACATATGTTCCGTGCGGCACAACCCGATGCCCCGCGCCCGGAAACGCCGGGCGATTTCCGCATCTGCAGGCGTGTCGGCATTGGCGCGCACCTTAATGTCGCTCACATCCTCAGCCCAGGTTAAGAGCGTTCGGAACCCGTCTTCAAGGGTGGGTTCCAGCAGTTCAGCAGCCCCATCCAGCACGTCACCGGAAGACCCGTCCACTGTGATCAGATCGCCTTCGCCCAGCTCACGGCCATCCGGCAGGATCAGGCGTTTTTCCTTGCGTTTCAGCTTCAGATCAGAGGCGCCCACAATACAGGGCAGACCCAGACCACGGGCAATCACCGCCGCGTGGCTGGACATGCCACCGCGTTCGGTCAGCACGGCAGAGGCCGCATGCATGCCGCGAATATCCTCTGGCGCGGTTTCGCGACGCACCAGAATACAGGCTTCATCACGGGCCTGGCTGGCCTGGGCCGCTGTCGCAGAAAATACGATCTTGCCGGTGGCAGCGCCCGGGCTGGCAGCAATGCCTTTCAGCAGCACATCACGGGGGGCATCCGGGTTGACCTGCCGGTGCAGAAGTTCGGTCAGCGCGCGCGGTTCAATCCGCAACAATGCCTCTTCCCGCGGAATAATCTTATCATTCGCCAGATCCACCGCCACACGCACGGCAGCAGGCGATGTGCGCTGCACCCGGATAGCATCCAGAATGCGCAATTCGCCGTTATCCACGACAAATTCCACTTCCATTTCCTCGCGCAGCTTTTCACGCAAGGACGCGCCATAACCGGTCAGCGTTGCGTAGCACTTCGGGCAGAGTTCTTCCATGGATGTGCCGCGTGCATCCTTCTGCAGGAACACCGCATCCCCATCCAGCGCGTCGCGCCCCTGGCTCTGACGTTTATAGCGGCCTTCGATCTGGCGGTGGCCGGTCTGAGGGTTGATGAACCGAATGACACCTGATCCACATTCACCACTGCCCAGACCAAAGATCATTTCCTGCACCACAAGACCCAGCCCCGCATCCGCAGGCGCGCCTTTGGCCTGACGCAAGAGGCGCGCGGTTGTGCCTTCCCAGGCCCGCGCCATGGATCGCAGGACCTCTTCCAGCTGATGGGCCGGGTCCTGGGGGAATTCTTCTTCGCATTCAAATTCATAGGCTTCCAGAACGCGTTTCAGCGCATCCGCGCTGTCGCTGTCATCGACCTCAAATTCATCCGGGTCCAGCCGCGCCACATGCACCGCATAGGATTGCACAAACCGGGTATACAGCCGGTCTGCCGCTTCCTGGCCCAGTTCTTCCGCCATCACCTTATGCCGTGCGGCATTCATGCCGATGTTCAGGATCGCCCCCGGACCACCCCAGTCGGGATCCTCAGAGGAGGGCCGCACAGAGACCACAGGCCTGTCGCCAAAGCTTGCCAGCATATCCTTCGCATCCGGAACCTGCCCCTGCGCAATGCCGCGAACGCAATCGAAACTCAGCGCGACCGTACGCGGCACGGGCATATTCAGGCGGGTCAGCCGTTGCAGACATTTCGCCCGCCCGCCGTGGGAATTCACGGCAATCGGGGCCCCTTCGGTGATCAGGGTATAGGATGTAACGGGCTGGTCAGGAGTATTCTGCACTGCGGCACCTTTTCTGCTTCATTGCAGCATAGCGCGTTTATGGCATCTGACAAGCAATGCATCATCCGTGGCGGTTTTTCTGGCGAAAAACCGGAAGGGGGCCAGCCCCCATCCATCTGCGATGGATTCCCCCGGGATATTTAGACTGAAAAGAAAAAGGGACCGCCGCCAGATTGAGGCGACGGTCCATTATGACAAGCTGTGTCAGCCTTCGACTTTGGTCAGGTCCGCCACGGAAAGGCAGATAGTGCGGATGCGGGACAGAAGGTTCAGGCGGTTGCGGCGCACGACCTGGTTGTCTGAATTCACCTGTACGGCTTCAAAAAACGCATCTACCGGCGCGCGCAGGGCGGCCATTTCGCCCATGGCGGCGGCGAAATCTTCCGCTTTCATAGCAGGGGCGATTTTTTCTTCCGCCAGATCCAGCGCGGCAAAAAGCGCCTTTTCGCTGTCATCTTCGGCGAATTTCACATCCGCGCCGTAGGAATATTCGACACCGTCTTTTTCTTCGGCCTGGGTCAGCAGGTTATTCGCGCGCTTAAAGCCCTGCAGCAGGTTTTCACCATCGTCAGTCGCCAGCAGGGCTGAGAGCGCTTTGGCCCGGTTGACCAGCAGCACCAGATCATCATTGCCGTCCATCGCAAGACAGGCATCGATCACATCATGACGAATGCCCTGATCCTTCAGGAAGACTTTCAGGCGGTCGTGGAAGAAGGAGAGGAGGTGAGAAATTGCGACTGCTGCATTTTCAATTGCAACATCAGCAAGCTTGTTAACAAACTCTGCTCCATCAACCTTAGACTTAGCATCCTCAACAGCTTGAGAGGCTACATTCGATGCTTCATTAGGCAGGCTATCGACAGCGGCCTTGAGTGTTTCCATCTTCCGAGAAACTTCAACGCCAGAAATAAACCCAGTCAAACGGGCATTATGCTTAAACACAACGTCCGCCAATTCCATCCGCACCCCATTCTCCAGCACAAGGCGGATCACGCCAAGGGCGGCGCGGCGCAGGGCGAATGGGTCTTTGGAACCTGTGGGTTTCTCATCAATCGCCCAGAAGCCGCACAAAAGGTCAAGCTTATCGGCCAGCGCCACGGCAACGGAGACATCAGAGGTGGGCACGTCATCAGACGGGCCAAGCGGGGAGTAATGGGCCTCGCAGGCCTCCGCCACTTTCGCAGGCAGACCAGCGGCGGCGGCGTAATACCGCCCCATAAGCCCCTGAAGTTCCGGGAATTCATAAACCATTTCTGAGGACAGATCCGCCTTGGCCACACGCGCCGCCTGTTCCGCCAGATCCGCATCTGCGCCCACAACGGGCGCCAATTCACGGGCGAGCGCGACGATACGTTCGATCCGTTCTTTCTGGGAACCCAGCTTGTTGTGGAACGTCACGTTCGCGAGGCTTGCCAGCCAGGGTTCCATTTTTTCACCGGTCGCAACGCGCAGGTCGTTTTCCCAGAAGAATTTCGCGTCTGACAGACGCGCAAACAACACCTTCTGGTTCCCCGCCAGAATGGTCGCGCCATTGTCTTTGGTTTCACGGTTGGCAACGGTGATGAATTTCACGATTTTGCCGGATTTCGGATCGCGCACAGAGAAGAACTTCTGATGTTCTTTCATAGAGGTCTGAAGCACCTCAGGCGGCAGATCAAGGAAGTCATCGGCAATATCACCCATCAGCACGACAGGCCATTCCACAAGACCTGCAACCTCACGCAGAAGGCCGGGATCTTCGACGATCTCAAGGCCCTGAGCGAAGGCCTGATTTGTGGCATCCTGCCAGATCATGTCCTGACGTTCCGAGGCGTCCAGAATGACATGGGCGGATTTCAGTTTCGCGGCGTAATCGTCAAAAGACGTCACAGAAATGCGGCCCGGGGCCATGAAACGGTGGCCTTCGGTGAAGTCACCGGATGTGATGCCGTCGATGTCCATCGGCACAACGGTTGCGCCGGTTTCATCAGACAAAAGCGCGATGATGGAATGCAACGGACGCACCCAACGCAGGCTGCCGGTGCCCCAGCGCATGGATTTCTGCCACGGGAAGTTGCGGATCGCGCCTTCCAGAACTTCAGCGATAATATCTGCGGCCGGGCGACCAGGCTTTACGATGGTTGCAAAGTAAAACGCGCCCTTCTTTTCGTCACGCTCGACCAGATCTTCACGGGCAACCCCTGCCCCGCGCAGAAACCCTTCCAGCGCTTTTTCAGGCGCGCCCACCTTCGGGCCGCGGCGTTCTTCGCGCACTTCCGGGCTTTCGCCCAGCAGGCCTTCTACGGCCAGAACCAGACGACGCGGGGTCGAGAACGTCCCGGCAGAGGCATAGGTCAGACCGGCATCTACCAGACCATTGGTGACAAGTTTCTTCAGGTCATCCGCGGCTTTCCCCTGCATACGGGCGGGGATTTCCTCAGAAAAAAGTTCAATCAGAAGATCAGGCATGGTCGTGGCTTTCGGGCTTATCTTATTCGGGTTCGGATTTGCGGCGTGTTACGGGCGGGACGGACAGTGATCGGGCACAGGGCGGCCGTCTTCAAAGACTTCTTTGCCGCAGGCGTTCATCTGATGCCAGACAAAACCGCGCCCGTCTGGCATAATGGCAATCACGCGGTCAAAGCCCCAGTGGATGTCTTTCTGACCGAGGAAGGCAATGGCTTCACCGCGTTCCAGCGCTTCACCCACCTCAACCGCATCATAGCAGTCAAACCAGGCAGGCGCGGTCAGAGGCGTTGCATCTTCAAAGGTCACATAGGTTTCGGTCATCATCGCCTGGCTTTGTGGCGTTGTGAAACAGGCACGGTAGCGCAGGGGCGAGCTGTCTGAATCAATGCCCTCAAAATCTTCAAAGATGATTTCTTCCGGCAGATCCGTGGCCAGAGAAACAACTTCCACACGTCCGTCAGCACCTGCGGGGATTTCGTCATAAAAGGCGTAAACCTGAAGGTAATACATCAGGATGCCTGCGGCGATTGCACACACAAGAATGCTCCCTGCAAGAAATTTTCCCATTGGTCCGGTCTCCGTCTTTGGTACAAGTTACGATTGCCAGCCCGCCCCGCGCATGGCACAGAGCCTTTATTCAGCCTGACATAAGGAAGACAAAATGTCCGATCCCTTCGCAGTGTCCATGTTCGGGGCACTTTTTGCAGTAATGAACCCCTTTGTAAACCTGCCAGTTTTCCTCAGTCTGACTTCTGCACTTGACCGCCCTGCCCAGCGCAAAACCGCACTGCAGGTGGTGTTTTTCACGTTGATCACATGTGCTGTTGTCGCCGGGGCGGGGTCTGCGATCCTGAATTTCTTTGATATTTCCGTCGATGCCTTCCGCGTGGCCGGCGGTCTTGTGCTGGCGCAGATCGGGTTTCATATGCTCAATGGCAGTGAAAGCAGCGCTCACCACGGCACAGACAGTGAGAAAGAAGAACACAATCAGCAGGACAACATCGCCTTTTACCCCATGACCTTCCCGATGCTGGTGGGCCCGGGCACGATGACCACGCTGATCCTGTTCTCACATAAGGCGGATACGCTCACAAAATGGATCACCTATGGTGCCGTTACCGGCGCGGTTCTCCTGATCCTGCTGGTGGTTCTGTTCTTCGCCGGGGATATCGGGCGTTTTCTGACCCAGACCATGCGCAACATCATGACCCGTATAATGGGCATGATCCTTGTCGCCATAGCGGTTGGTATGGTTGTTGCGGGTCTGAAGGTGCTGCTGCCGGGCCTTGGCTGACCCGGCAGAACAGGTTTAAGCGATCCAGGCGGCTTTGCGTTTGTCAAAGAACGCACCGATGCCCTCGGAACTCTCGCTGTCTTCCCAGCGCCCGGCAAGCGCGGCAATCGACATATCAATGACGTCGTCATCAATGCGCGGGCCAAGGGCGCGCGCCAGCGCCTTGGCGTCCGCAACCGCGCGTGGCGCACAGGACAGATAAGGTACGACCTCGGCCTCAACGGCGGCATCCAGTTCCTCAGAGGTAACAACCTTCGCCAGCAGATCCATGTCATGGGCTTCATCTGCGGTGAAAAGGCGGGCGTTCATAAAGACACGCCGCGCCTTGCCTTCGCCCATGCGGGCCAGAACATATGGTCCGATGGTCGCCGGGATCAGACCCAGGCGTGTTTCCGTCAGCCCGAATTTCGCACCGTCCACACCGATGGCAATGTCACAGACAGACAGCATCCCGATGCCGCCGCCAAAGGCATTGCCCTGCACCCGCCCGATCAGCGGTTTTGGCATGGTGTTCAGCGCCTGCAGCATCTCTGCCAGTTTACGTGCTTCTTTCATGCGTGTCACAGGATCTGCGGCCATCTGATCCTGCATCCAGCGCAAGTCACCCCCGGCACAAAAGCTTTTGCCCGCGCCTGTCAGCACGACAACACGCACTGCCTCATCCGCGCCCAGCTGCCCTGCCACATCCGTCAGTTCTGCCAGCATCTGTGCGCTCATGGCGTTGTGTTTCTCAGGACGATCAAGCGTCAGCCTGGCAATACCGCGATCATCAACGCCAATATCCAGCGTTTCATAAGAATAAGTCATCATATCTCTCCACTCGCATCCGGAATTTTTGAAAAATTCCGACACAGATTTTTTCAAAAAATCTGCGCGCCTCAGCTTTCCCGCATTTTACGTGCCATTACAGCCGCTTCCTGCACGATGTTCGCATCAAGCCCGGTATCAATCCCGATCCGTTCGCAATGCTCCATCACTCGTTCCGTGGCCACATTCCCCGCAGCCCCCGGCGCATAAGGACAGCCGCCAAGACCGCCCACGGCTGCATCAAAGACCTTCACCCCAAGCGAAATCGAGGCATCAATGTTATCAATCGCCCGCCCGCTTGTGTCGTGATAATGCCCCGCCAGACGGTGCACCGGCACAACGTCACGCACAGCCAACAGCATCTTCGCAATGCTATCAGGTGTGGCCTGGCCAATCGTGTCACCCAGGGAAATCTCATAGCAGCCCATGGCAAACAACGCTTCAGCCACACGCGCGACTTCACCCGGATCAACCTTGCCGTCATAGGGGCAATCCGTCACGCAAGACACATAGCCCCGCACCGGCAGATCCACATGACGCGCCGCTTCCATGATCGGCTTAAACCGCTCTAAGCTTTCTTCAATCGTCGCGTTAATATTAGCCTTTGAGAAGCCTTCAGACGCCGATCCAAAGATCGAAATCTCATCCGCTTTCGCTGCGATCGCCCCTTCATAACCACGCATATTCGGCGTCAAAGCCGCATAACTGATACCTTCACCCCGGGTGATACCCGCCAGAACATCCGCACTATCGGCCATCTGTGGCACCCATTTCGGTGACACGAAACTGGCGCATTCAATCCGGCGAAAACCAGCACGCGACAGGCAGTCCACCAAAGCAATCTTTTCAGCCGTTGGGATCTGGCGTTTCTCGTTCTGCAAACCATCCCGCGGCCCACATTCAAAAATCTCAATCGCTTCTGTCATGATGTTTCCTCCGGTTTCCCCACCTCAGGCGGCGGGTAAAAGTCTTTGCGGTAAATCAGCGCCTCCCCTTCCTTGGGCAATGCTTTCGCAAAGCCCGGGCGCGCTTTAAATCTGTCCCACCATGCGCTTAAGTTCGGCATATCATCAAGGCTTGTGAATTTCTCACCGACAAACACGCCATAGGCCAAGGCACAATCCACCGCAGAAAATCCGCCCGCCAGCATCCAGTCGCGCCCGTCCTCCAGCTGCGCCTCAAGCCGCCTCAAAGTCACCGCCAGGCGTTTGGCTTCAAGCCCCATCTGCGTCGGGGATTTCATCCAATCCTGGTACAAAACAATATGCGCCTGGGTCAGGTTCGCACAATGCTGCCCCGTGGTTTCTGCATAATGCAGCAGATCCAGATATTCGGCCCGATCCGGTGTTCCCGGCGCACGCGACAACGCCCCCTCGCCCAGCTCCGCCAGGTATTCAACCGCCGCGCCACTTTCACAAATCACCTGGCCATTCCCGATCTCAAGCGCAGGCACACGCCCCGCCGGGTTCAACGCCTTATATTCCGCACTGCGCAGACTTTTATCAAAGAAGTTGTAACTGACCAGTTCATACTCCAGCCCCAATTCCTCCAACATCCAGATCACCCGCATAGAGCGCGCCTGTGGTGCATGATGTAAACGTATCATAGTCTTCCCCTCACCAGAGCCAATGCCCCGTTTCGATCACATGCTGCGCATAGCCAACAAGAAACGCCACCAAGAGCAGCAGCCAGTAAAACACCGACGTTTTTTTCATTTTCAGGTTGCGCCTCAGTACGCAGCGCATCCTTCCGGAAGACATCCACTATGATCCCGATGGTCCAGCCGAACATCTTCCCAATCGTTAGATAGATCACAAGATCCAGCACTAGCCAGGCCGTGACAATAAGCAACAACCAAGGGTGCAACCCGACAAAATAAGAGCCTACACAGAAGGCCGGGAGAAGCAGCCATTCCAGCAGCGTTCCCCACCCGATCTTCATGCTGCGACCTCGCCTTCATCAGCCAGACGGATCAATGCCGCACCAGCCTCAACCTGCCCGCCTGCTGCGCACAGAACCTCTGCCACCACGCCATCGCGGGCTGCCGCCAATGTGTGTTCCATTTTCATGGCTTCCAGCACCGCCAGGGCGTCGCCTTCTTTTACGACGGCCCCCGCTTCAACCATAACGGCCTTCACCAGCCCCGGCATGGGGGCTTCGATCAGGCTCGGATCACCGCCAGCCCCATGGGCCACGTCCAGCACGTCCACAGCTTCAAAGTGGTAATTGTTGCCCCAGAACACCGTGACATTATCACCCAGAACAGCAATCTGCGCAGGCGTTTTGTCACCGCCAACCCACCAAATACCATCCGTGCGTGTCACCGTGACAAAACCGCCACCCAGCTCAATGTGGAAATTACGATCAGTCATCGTGGTGATCCGTGCTTCGATCTCCTCACCCTTATGGGAAAATTTCACTGTCACAGGCACACGCGCCCAAAGGCCAAAACCGGTTTCCGGCGTATTGTCCCCCGCAAGCCCCGCAAAGCCCAGAGCCGCCAGGCTACGCGCCTTAATGCAAGGCACAGGATCCGGCGTCAGCGTGTCAATATCACGATCAATCAAGCCGGTATCCACACGGCCCGCCGCAAAATCATCATGGCGCACGAGGGCCCGCAAAAACGCAAGGTTTGTCACCGATCCCGCCACCTGGGTTTCCGCCAGGGCCTGGGCCATCTTGCCCAGCGCAATGTCACGTGATCCGCCATGGGTGATGATTTTCGCAATCATCGGATCATACCAAGGCGAAATTTCATCGCCCTTGCGCACCCCACTGTCAGACCGCGCGCCTTCAGGGAATTGCAAATGCGTCAGCGTGCCCGTGGCAGGCAAGAACCCCGCAGGCACATCTTCTGCGTACAAACGCACCTCAAAACTATGGCCATTGATCGTCAGATCTTCCTGACACGCTGGCAGGCTTTCACCACTGGCCACACGCAGCTGCCATTCCACCAGATCAACGCCGGTAATGGCCTCGGTCACAGGGTGTTCCACCTGCAAACGCGTGTTCATTTCCATGAACCAAAACCCATCAGCGCGCAGGCCATCCGACCCATCAACGATAAATTCCACCGTGCCTGCGCCGGCGTAGCCGATTGCCTCGGCCGCGCGCGTGGCCGCGTCCCCCATGGCTTTGCGCACTTCCGCAGTCATGCCCGGCGCCGGGGCTTCCTCAATCACCTTCTGGTGACGGCGCTGCAGGGAACAGTCCCGTTCAAACAGATGCACCGCATCTGTGCCGTCGCCAAAAACCTGCACCTCAATGTGACGCGGGGATGTCACAAATTTCTCAATCAGCACCGCATCATTGCCAAAGGCGGTTTTCGCCTCGCCCATCGCGCTGGCCAAAGCCGCGTCAAATTCAGCTTCCGCCTCAACCAACCGCATGCCTTTACCGCCGCCGCCGGCAACCGCTTTGATCAACACCGGATAGCCGATCTTGCCAGCTTCCGCCTTCAAAAGCGCAGGATCCTGGTCCTCACCGTGATAGCCCGGGACAACCGGCACGCCTGCTTCAATCATCAGGGCCTTGGCCGCGTCTTTCAGACCCATCGCCCGGATCGCTTTCGCAGACGGGCCGATGAAAGCGATACCCGCCGCATCACAGGCCTCTACGAAATCCGGATTCTCGGACAGAAAGCCATAGCCCGGATGAATACCCTCAGCGCCCGTGTCTTTTGCGGCCTGCAGAATACGTTCCTGCACAAGGTAACTGTCCGCAGGCGCATTCGCCCCGATATGCACGGCCTCATCCGCCATGGCGACATGTTTCGCCTTTGCATCCGCATCGGAATAGACAGCCACGGTTTTCACGCCCATGCGGCGCGCTGTTTCCATCACCCGGCAGGCAATCTCACCCCGGTTGGCGATCAGGATTTTCTTAAACATCAGTTTTCTCCCGCGTTATGCGTTTGTGCGGGGGCTCTGCCCGCAGAATTTTCACCCGGCCAGCTGCGATAGCGGTGCCGGAAGGTCAGGTTCGCCCGATCACTGTCGAGCAGATAAAACATCACAAGAAATGACATGCCGCCCGCCACAACGCCCGTGAAAGGCCCCGTCAGTGCAAGCGCAACAGAGGCAGCAAAATGCACGGCGGCAAACATGACGGTCGCCTGCCCCCGTATGGCAAACCCCAGCAGGATCAACACGGTCAGGATCAACAGCACCCCGTGGATCAGCACACCAAAGAAGTTCTCAATCGGGTAATAGCCTGTCAACGCAGCAATGCTGAACAGCGCCACAGAAAGGTAATACAGGATCGCTCCCCACATCAGCCCGCCAACACGGCCCAGCCTGTGCCCATGGGCAACATGGCGCGGCACATAAACCCACTGCGCCCCGGTTGAGGGGTCCAGATCACCACGTTCAAATGTGATTTCGTTCTTCTCTATCATATCCCTCACCACCATGATCCGCTTTTTGCGTCTCTCAGATGTTCCCGTACATAAGCAGGCAAAGGCCAGGCATCCCTATCCATCCTGCTGATCTTTCCCTTCAGCCCGTCGCGATACGCATAATCGTAAAGCTCGGGGTGGATCGTGATCTCAACCCGGCTCAGGGCCTCTTCCACCTGGCAGCGGGTTTTCTCAAACTCATCCACCAGCTTCGCTTCGTCACTTTTTCCGCGCAGAAGCCCCGCAAGCCCGGTCAGGTTCAAAATCTGCTTCCCCGTGCCCAGCGCAATCGCCAGCAAAAGGTTCGCAATGAACCCACCCAGTTTTTCAGCCAGGTTTGTCCCCGGGATCCCCCAGTTCAACCAGCCACCTGATGTTTCGCCAGCCTCCGCCCGCATCCGGTCAAACTCTGCCGCAAACACCTCACGGAACTGACGCGCAAAGCGCAAGCGGCTGAAATCATCGCGCCCGGCAAAAATCCGGATCACAGGGCGCACAAACATCCCGGCTTCGGACCGCGCTTTGAATTCCTCAAAATCAAAGAGGAAAACGTAATCCTCCGCCCCGGCAGAATTATGCACCATATACACCGCGATCTCCGCCTCGCGGGTCATCTCCGGCAGCTTAAACTCCGGCAGATAATCCAGGATTGCCTTGCCAATCGCCATCATGCCCACGCCCCTTCATCTTGCCACAAATACTCCGGGGGAGTCCCCAGGACGGGGGCAGCGCCCCCCTGCAAGAGGGCAGCTGTATACAATTTATATGCATAATATGTGCATAGGATGTGCATGTGTTGTGTATCGCCCGATTACATCCGGAAAACGCCGAATTTGGTTTCCTCAATCGGCGCGTTCAGGGCAGCGATCAGCGACAGATACAGAACCTCACGGGTGTCACGCGGATCAATGATCCCGTCATCCCACAGACGCGCAGACGCATACAGCGGGTGGCTTTGTTCCTCAAACATATCAATGGTTGGCTGTTTGAACTGCGCCTCTTCTTCAGCAGACCACTCGCCACCCTGACGTTCAATCGCATCGCGTTTTACGGTGGCCAACACGCCTGCCGCCTGTTCGCCACCCATCACGGAAATCCGCGAATTCGGCCAGGACCACATGAAACGCGGCTGATAAGCGCGGCCGGACATACCATAGTTACCCGCGCCAAAGGATCCACCAACAACCATGGTGACTTTTGGCACTTTGGTTGTGGCAACAGCTGTCACCATCTTGGCACCATGACGGGCAATACCCTCATTCTCATATTTCCGGCCTACCATGAAACCGGTGATGTTTTGCAGGAATACCAGCGGGATATTGCGTTGCGAGCACAGTTCCACAAAATGCGCACCCTTCTGTGCGGCCTCGGAAAACAGCACGCCATTGTTGGCTACAATCCCGATCGGGCAGCCTTTCAGATGGGCAAACCCTGTGACAAGCGTTTCACCATAGCGCGGCTTGAATTCATCAAATTTTGAGCCATCCACAACGCGGGTAATCACTTCGCGGATGTCATAAGGCGTCTTCAGATCGCCCGGTACAACGCCCAGCAGTTCCTCTGCATCATACAGCGGTTCTTCCGACTCCTGCCATTTCACGGTTGTGGGTTTGGTCAGGTTCAGGCTTTCCACAGCCCGGCGCGCCAGCGCCAGCGCATGTGTGTCATCTTCCGCAAGGTAATCCGCAACACCAGACAGACGCGTGTGCACGTCCCCGCCACCAAGATCCTCGGCAGACACAACCTCGCCCGTCGCGGCCTTCACCAAAGGCGGGCCAGCAAGGAAGATAGTCCCTTGTTCTTTCACAATAATTGACACATCAGACATGGCAGGTACATAGGCCCCGCCCGCCGTACAAGACCCCATCACAACCGCGATTTGCGCGATGCCCATTGCGGACATATTGGCCTGATTGTAGAAAATCCGACCAAAGTGATCACGATCCGGGAAGACCTCATCCTGGTTCGGCAGGTTCGCCCCGCCGCTGTCCACGAGGTAAATACAGGGCAGACGACATTCCTGGGCAATTTCCTGGGCGCGCAGGTGTTTCTTCACGCTCATCGGATAATAAGTGCCACCTTTGACGGTCGCGTCATTGCAGACCACCATCACGTCCTGCCCATGCACGCGCCCAATCCCGGCGATCACACCCGCTGCCGGGGCTGCACCATCATACATGCCGTGGGCGGCAGTTGCGCCGATTTCCAAGAAAGGAGAGCCCGGATCCAGCAGGTTCATCACCCGTTCGCGTGGCAACATCTTCCCGCGTGACAAATGCCGCGCCCGCGATTTCTCGCCCCCACCCGCAGCGGCTGCGGCAGCAGCTTCACTGATGGTTTCAATCATCCCCTCATGCGCCGCCACATTGGCTTTGAATGCGTCAGAGGTTGGGAGGGCTTTGGTGGTGAGTTTCATTTAGTTGTCTCCGTTTTCGGATGAATTGCTCTGGACCATTCGGTTCAGTACTCGAACAGAATGCAGATGCATGGCACTTTCCAGCGCCTCACAATAGTTTTCAGAATATGCATCAGGAACCTCGCAGTTATCAGTCCTGTCTGGTCCCTGACGTGCGGATTCGAGCCTCCGCTTATAACTTCGTGGGGCGAAGCCAGTGCCTTGAATTTCTTCGGGTAACCTACTTAGAATCTTAGCCGCACGATCATTGATCTCAGTCATGACAGCACTCAGACACTCAGGATCAGCCTGGCCACCCTCTTCACAATATCCCAATGGCGTTGAGAGGCATTCAGTATCCAGGCGCGAAGTCAGTACCGACATTGCAATATAGCGCGAACTGCTCCGCTCAGCTTCATCCCGTTGATCCGCTGCATAATCTGTCGTTTCCAGGCAGGCATCCAGATAGGAAACAGCATGCTCAACCGGAGACATTTGGGCGAGAGCCGGAACAGTGTTTGCAACCAAAAAGCCACTGAAGACAGCCATACCTGCAAGCATCTGACGATATCCCCACATCAATCCCCCTCCGCTTCCGTTGCCAGAATAAAATACTGACGTGCAGTTTCATGCATCAGGCAGGCCAGTTGTGCCGGGCCTCCGCCGGTGCCGCCGCCCCAGCGGGCGCGCTCGAACTCACAGCTTGCATCGCGATAGGCGATCCAGGCCACCTGCATCTCACGCAGTGCCCCGGCCTGGGATGTGGTCAGGGCACCGATACGTTCCATCTCGGCATCATCTGCCTCCAGCTTGTCGCGCAGCACGCGGTAGGCGTTGTTCAGATGGTCATCCCACAGCGCGTATTCCTGGTTCAGACAATGCCCCATGCCAACAGTTGAACTGCCCTCAGGGGTGGAGTCCATACAGGCATTTGCAGACAGACCGACACATTCCAGCGCCGGCGCATGGCCCGGGCCAGATCCGCTTTCGTAATAACAGCTGAGCGAAAGCTCGGGATCAAACACAGGCTCTTGCGCCTGAACCGGCAGGGCAAAGGCAAGTAGCCCGGCAATAACGGTAATCTGTGATCTAAGCATGAAAATATCCCTGGTCTGAAAAAGATACATCCAGCTTAGCCGCAAGGTGCGACGTTTTAACAGCGTCGATTTTCCTTTGCGCGCCCGTGGGTTGATATGGGTCAAGGCGACTCAGCCTGCTCAGGCAGAGCCTGGCCGCATAACGAGAACGAAAGGCACGACCGTTATGAGAAAACTTATCTCCGCCCTGAGCCTGAGCGCCGCTGCGCTTGCCCTTGCCGCCCCTGCTGTGGCGCAATCCCAGGGGGACTGGACCTTTGGTGTGGGCGTTGCCCATGTCGCCCCGAAGTCCAACAACGGCACCCTTGCACCTGGCGTTGCCCGGGTCGGCAACGAAACTCAGCTTCAATTCACCGGCGAATATTTCATCCGTGACAACATCGGGATTGAACTGCTGGCAGCCACCCCGTTCACTCATGGGATCAACGTCGATGGCGTTGGCTATGTCGGGGAAGCCAAACAACTGCCGCCGACCCTTTCTGTGAACTATCATATTCCGACCAATGGTAAGATCACACCCTTTGTCGGCGTTGGCATCAACTACACCACGTTCTTTGAAGAAAGATCCACTCTTGGCACGCTGAAACTGGACGACAGCTTTGGTCTGGCGCTGAACCTGGGTGCGGACTGGCAGATCTCGGATCGCGGCGCCATGCGCTTCAACATCCGCTACATCGACATCGACAGCGACGTGACCCTGAACGGCGCCCCCATCGGCACTGCCGAAATCGATCCGATTGTTGCGGGTGTAAGCTACGTGCACCGTTTCTGACCTGTTCAGGATGTTGCGCTCAACTGGCGGCCCCGTCCGGGCCGCCTTTTTTGTGATCAGCTCATGGATGCCATAAGTTCGCGACCAATCAGCATCCGGCGGATTTCTGACGTGCCTGCACCGATTTCCATCAGTTTTGCGTCGCGGAACATCCGGCTGACAGCGCTGTCATTCATGAACCCGGAACCACCCATGGCCTGCACGGCCTGGTGCGCTTGCTTCATCGCTTCTTCAGAAGCGTACAGCACACAGGCCGCCGCATCCTGACGGGTGACTTCCCCACGATCACAGGCTTTTGCAACCTCATACACATAAGCGCGGGCAGAATTCATCGCCGTATACATATCTGCGATTTTACCCTGCATCAGCTGGAAATCCCCGATGCGTTTGCCGAATTGTTTGCGCTCCGCCATGTAGGGCATGACTTCATCCATGCAACCCGCGATGATGCCCGTGCCGATGCCCGACAGAACCACGCGTTCGTAATCAAGGCCAGACATCAGGACGTTCACGCCTTTGCCTTCCTCGCCCAGCACGTTTTCAAACGGCACTTCAACATTGTCGAATACCAGTTCGGCCGTGTTGGACCCACGCATCCCCATCTTGTCGAAATGCGCCGATGTGCTGAACCCAACCATATCTTTTTCAACGATGAAGGTCGTGATGCCCTTGGGCCCCGCGTCCGGGTCAGTTTTCGCGTAAACCACCAAAGTGTCAGCGTCGGGGCCGTTGGTAATCCAGTATTTCGTGCCATTGAGCACATAATACCCGTTGCGCTTTTCCGCCTTCAGCTTCATGGACACCACGTCAGAACCTGAGCCGGCCTCACTCATGGCCAAAGCACCCACATGTTCACCGGAAATCAGTTTTGGCAGGTATTTCTGCTTCTGTTCCTCAGTCGCATTGCGGCGGATCTGGTTCACGCAAAGGTTGGAATGCGCGCCGTATGACAGCGACACAGAAGCCGAGGCCCGCGCGATTTCTTCCACAATAATCACATGCGCCAGATAGGACATGCCCGCCCCGCCGTATTCCTCAGGCGTGGTGACGCCCAACAGGCCCAATTCCCCCATCTCTTGCCACAGCTCTGCCGGGAAGTCGTTTTTCAGGTCAATCTCAGCCGCCATGGGTTTGATGCGGTCCTGCGCCCAACGGTGCACCATATCACGCAGGGCGTTGACGTCTTCACCAAGGTCGAAATTCATCACGGCATTAAACATGGCTGGCTCCCGTTGAGGCTGGTCCGGCGATCTGACGCCCGTGACCTGATTTATTGAACACTTGTTCATTTAATACGTCAAACCCGCGATTCGGGTCAATGGCCGGGAAAAGTGCCCTTACGTCGTGATTATTTACAAAGATGGCTGAACAGATATAAAACCCCAAAATCACTTAAAGAAAATTGGATTATCATGCAAAACACGTCCTCTGTCGCGTGTATTACAGTTGCCAGCTTTACCCTGCTGGTGGGCTTTACTTTTTACCAGGCGTTAAAACCCAGTGTTCTCTCGGCATCAACCAATCAGGACTGTGAAGCTGTATGGCACGAAATGACGGATCACAATCCAGGTGCACGTACTGTTCGCAGTATCCCGGACATTATCCCCGACACCCATAAAGATTGGCTGATACCTGACCCAGAAAATAACTGGGAACTCATATACAGTCGGTATATCTCTGCGGCCTATGGCTTTAAAAGAAACCCGAGTGAGACCAGCGCCCACTACCTTGTGGCATTTGATCGCCTGATAAGTTGCAGTGAAGGGCGCCATTTTGACCACCCTTTGGATTATGTGCAGGCTGCATATCAAAGCGTTCGCGACAGGCACCCAGAATCCCGTCGTCAGAAGTTACTTGATCGCGCCTACCCATATTTGGGGCAATAAACTGAAACCCAAACCTGACTCGCTTGATATACAGTTGTGACCTCGGCCTTAATAATACGCACAATCGGGACGCAATCTTCCAGACTGAAAATCCGCGACAGGGCCTGGATAAAAGCCCTGCAAACGCCACTATGGCGGCACCAACCTGCCGCCGAAACGGGACGGGATTTCATTTTTCAAACAGGCCCTTCAGCCCGCAGCAACCTTATCGGCCAGCCCTTTCAGGTTGCCGTCAATCACTTTGCCCATCATCATTTTCATCAGGGTCCGGCCCAGGATCCAGCCGAGCGGGCCGTATTTCACGCGGTAGTTCAGGCCCCAGATCACGCGGCAATGGTTGATGCCAGAAGGTTCAACCATGATTTTGGCGACACCTTCATGCAGAGGCATGGCGTCCATTTCGGACATGCGCACTTCCATCATGCGGCCGTCTTCCCAGGTGATCGCTTCTTCCACCAGGGATGTACCATTGTCAAAATGACAGCGCCGCTTCGCGCCCAGCCCGGTGGATGCTTCGCTTAATGCGTCCACGGACGCGACCAGGGGCGCGATGTCCGCAAGATCCATAAAGCGGCTGAGTTCCCCCCAGACGGCTTCGGGGGTGGCTTTGATGTCTGCGCTGCGTTGGGCTTGTATCACGGGTTATGTCCTGTTCTCAGAAATTACGGGTTACCATGTCGGCATAGCACCCTTCACGCCGGATGTAACATGCCCCTCCTGACAGCATACTGTCAGGAGGATGACAGCAGGATCGGATTTCAGAACAGGCGCTCTGTCTCTGACAGCTGCATCTTCAGGCAATGCGCACCGTCGCTTTCATCAACAAACCGCCGGGTGATCCTGAAGCCACATCCTGTCAGCAGGCGTTGCGAGGCGATATTGCCCTCAACAAGCTCTGCCCGCACCACATTCAGCCCAAGTTCGTCAAACCCGTAGGCCAGAACCCGGCGCACCGCCTGTGTGGCAATCCCCCGCCCCCAGAACGCCCTGCCGATGACAAAACTGATTTCGGCGGTGCGTAAAGACAGGGACACCGTACCGACATTTTCTGCGGCGCCCGGGCAGTCAATGACCCACTGCAACCGTTCCCCAGCGCGCGTGCGTTCCATTGAACCTGCCAGCCAGATCGCGCCTTCAGAAATGCTTTCCGGCACCCGGTCCCCTGCCAGAGCCGCAGCCTCGCGATCTGTCGCCCGTTGATACCAGCCGGGAATATCGCGCGTTTCCGGCCCGCGCAGGTGCAGACCTGCGGTTCTCAGATCCGGGAGAAAATTTGGCGGCACCATCAGGCGTCCCTTCCAGCGGGGTTATCCCTGCGGCCCCTGATACACCGCCGCAACCTCAGCCCTGATAATCCGGGCGATCTGGGCGCAATCTGCAGGGCTGAAGGTCAGCGGCAGGCGCAGATCAAGGATGCCTTTCAGCACGCGATCGCTGCCTGGCATCGCTTCGCTAGGGGCATAGCGCCAGCTGTCATAGCGCGAGGTAAAGCCCGCAGGTTCCGCGCCACCGAACCATTTCAGCTCGACCCCGCGTTTCATGCAACGGGCGACCACATCATCAATTGCTTCTTCTGACCAGTCGAGCAGCAAAAACTGAAAGCTGGAGGCGACATAGGCCTCGGCTTCAGGTCGGTTGATCAGGGCCAGGCCAGTGGTGTCAGCAAGCCCGTCTTCTACCACTTTATAGCGCTCATTCCAGCGCGCGCACTGCTGATCCAGATCGCGCAACTGCACCCGCAGAATGGCTGCACGCAGGTGGTCCATTCGGCCAGAAATATTAGGGGTTTGGTATTTGGTTTCCGTGAAATATTCCGGCCCGGGCGCGGCCAGATGACGTTCAAACAGCATATAGCTGCCCGACAGCATCGTTGCCTTCGCCATGAGGTCTGGATCATCAGAAATCAGCAATCCACCTTCACCGGAGTTCAGATGCTTATAAGTCTGGGTTGAGTAGGCCGCCATCACCCCATGCCGCCCGGACAAAATCCCGTTCCAGCGCGCCCCCATGGTGTGGGCGCAATCTTCAATGACCTGCACTTCCAATGCGTTACACAGCATCATCAGGTCATCCATGTCACAGATATGACCGCGCATATGTGACAGCAGCAGGATGCGCGAACCGGTGGCTTTGATCTTTGCTTCCAGATCGGGCAGGTCAATCACCAGATCTTCTGTCACACCGACAAACACCGGCACGCCGCCCGTGGATGCAATTGCACCGGGCACCGGGGCCAGGGTAAAGGCATTGGTCAGCACAGGCTCGCCCGGTGCGATGCCAAGGGCGCGCAGGGCCGTTGCGATCGCATAACCGCCGGAAGAAACCGCCAGGCAATATTTGCTGCCCATATAGGCCGCGAATTCCTGTTCCAGCAGGGCAACTTCGCCATCTTCGCCTTCGCCCACGTTGTAGCGATGCAACCGGCCGGAACGCATCACATTAACCGCGGCCTCAATCGCCTCGTCAGAAATCGGTTCCTGTTGGGTGAAATTGCCTGTGAAAATCTCATTCATTTCTTTGTCCTCTCAGCCGATCAGGTCCGCAACCACGTCCTGTAATTCCTCATAATCGGTCAGCAGCGCGTCTGGTTGTAATTCATTGACCTTTTCCCCGTCAGGGCCAAAGGTGACAAGCAATGACGCCACATTGCAGGCCCGCGCGGTTTTATGATCGGTGATCGTATCCCCCACCTGCACCGTGCGCGAAATATCGCCACCAAGGCGTTTCACTGTTTCGATCAGGGGCATCGGGTGCGGCTTGCGTTCACTCAGCGTATCCGCCCCGATCAGTGCGTCAAACAGATCCCGTACACCCAGCCGCGACAACAGAGTTTCTGCCAGACCTTCGGGCTTATTGGTGCAGATCCCCACCGCATAACCTGCGTTACGCAGCCGCGTGATGGCATCAACTGCACCGGGAAACATTCGCGTATAAACATCAATGTTTTCAGCGTAATATTCCAGAAGACGCGGATAATCTTCCAGCACCATCGCCTCATCCGCTGCACCATATTGCCGTGTAAAGCCGGCGGTCAGCATCGCCCGCCCACCTTTCATCCCAATGCCTTTGTCGGCCTCTGGATCCAACAGATCACCCAGACCCCGCGCCCCGAAACAGGCGTTCGCCGCATGGATCAGATCCGCCCCGGTATCTGCAAGCGTCCCATCCAGATCAAACACAACTGTACGCATCATTTTTCCCTGCTTTTATCCGCCCGGCGACATTCCGCACGTGAATTGTAACGAAGCGTAAAGGTTTTTGACCACCCCGCCCCTTGCTTATGTCACTGCAAGGCTTAAAACCCCGGACAACAGAAAGAAAGAGGCACATCTATGTCCGCTGACAAAAACACCGCGCTGATCATTCTTGCCGCAGGCCGTGGCACCCGGATGAATTCAGAACTGCCCAAGGTTCTGCACCCCCTGGGCGGCGTGCCTCTGGTCGTGCATGCAATGGACAGTGCCGCCCGGGCCGAGCCGGAACGCACCGTGATTGTGGCTGGCCACGGCGCGGAGGCGGTCAGCAAGTCTGTGCGCGAATATAATGAAGATGCCGATATCGTTTTGCAGGAAGAACAGCTGGGCACCGGCCACGCCGTTATGCAGGCCCGCGCAGCCCTGTCCGGGTTCGACGGCAATGCGCTGGTTCTGTTTGGTGACACGCCTTTCATCAGCAAAGAAACCATCGACAAACTGCTGACGGCGCGTGAAAACCACGATGTTGTGTTGCTGGGCATGGATTGCGCCGATCCGAAACGTTACGGGCGTCTTGTCACCGATGGCGAAAGCCTGGAACGTGTGGTCGAATATAAAGACGCCGCCCCTCATGAAAAACGCATCACCCTGTGTAACGGTGGCATTGTTGCGGCAGACGCCAGCCTGCTGTTTGAGCTGCTGGATCAGGTGTCAAATGACAACGCAAGCGGCGAGTACTACCTGCCGGATGTGGTGTTCCTCGCTCGTCAGCGCGGATTGTCCGCAGGATATGTCATCTGCGCAGAAGAAGAAACCCAGGGCATCAACACCCGTTCCGACCTCGCGATTGCGGAAAAGCTGTTTCAGGATATGAAGCGCGCAGAAATCATGGAAAACGGCGTGACACTCGCCGCACCTGAAACCGTATTTTTCAGCTATGATACAGTGATTGGCCGCGACAGTGTGATTGAACCCAATGTGATCTTCGGCCCTGGTGTGACCGTGGAAAGCGATGCACAGATCCGCGCGTTTTCCCATCTGGAAGGCTGCCATGTGTCCCGCGGCGCACAGGTTGGCCCTTATGCCCGCCTGCGCCCAGGTGCAGAACTGTCAGAATTCACCCGCATTGGTAATTTTGTCGAAGTGAAAAATGCGCAGATCCATGAAGGCGCCAAGGTGAACCACCTGTCCTACATCGGTGACGCTGAAATCGGTGCGGGATCCAACATCGGTGCAGGCACCATCACCTGCAACTATGACGGCGTGATGAAACATAAAACCACCATTGGCGAACGGGCTTTCATTGGCTCAAACACCATGTTAGTCGCGCCCGTCACCGTGGGGGATGAAGCCATGACGGCATCCGGTTCCGTGATCACATCAGACGTCGAAGCCGGCGCACTTGCCGTGGCCCGTGCCCGGCAGGACGTGAAACCTGGCCTTGCGCGCCGCCTGATGGACAAACTAAAAGCGATTAAAGCGAAAAAGGGTTAAGAGTATGTGTGGAATTGTCGGGGTCCTGGGCACCCATGAAGTCGCCCCTATGCTGGTTGAGGCCCTGAAGCGCCTGGAATATCGCGGTTATGACAGCGCAGGGATTGCGACTGTTAACAATGGCGTTCTGGATCGCCGCCGGGCTGTTGGCAAACTTGTGAATCTGTCAGATGAACTGGTGCACAACCCGCTGGCTGGTAAATCCGGCATTGGCCACACCCGCTGGGCGACCCATGGCGCGCCAACCGTCGACAACGCCCACCCGCACCGCGCCGGTCCTGTGGCTGTCGTGCACAATGGCATTATCGAAAACTTCCGTGAGCTGCGCGAAGAACTGGCGGCGGCTGGCGTTGATTTCGTCACCGAAACCGACACGGAAACCGTCGCCCTCCTGACCGAACAGGCGATGAAATCCGGCCTTACCCCGGTGGATGCCGCGCGTTCTGTCACCGCCCGCCTGGAAGGCGCATTTGCACTGTGTTTCCTCTTTGAAGGCGAACAGGATCTGATGATCGCGACCCGTATGGGTTCCCCCCTGGCAATCGGTCATGGCGACGGCGAGATGTTTGTCGGATCAGACGCTTTTGCGCTCGCGCCAATGACCGCAGATGTGACCTATCTGGAAGAAGGCGACTTCGCCGTTCTGACCCGCACCAGCCTTGAGATCCGGGACGTAAACGGCACGCTCGCCAACCGCAAGAAACAACGGATCAACCTTGATGCCACCCGCGTTGAAAAAGGCGGGCACAAGCATTTCATGGCGAAAGAGATCTTTGAACAGCCAACCGTGCTGGGCGAAGCTCTGTCCCATTACGCACCGGAAAGCGGGCTGAACCTGCCCGCAGAAACCCCGGATTTCAAAGACATCTCCCGCGTCACCATGGTTGCCTGTGGCACCGCCTATCTGGCCTGTCTGACCGCGAAATACTGGTTCGAACAGATCGCCCGCCTGCCGGTCGAGGTCGATATCGCATCTGAATTCCGCTACCGCGAACCACCTCTGCCTGAAGGTACGCTTGCAATTTTTGCCAGCCAGTCCGGCGAAACCGCTGACACATTGGCAGCCCTGAAATACACCCAGGGCAAAGCCGATAAAACCATCGCCGTGGTCAATGTGCCGGAAAGTTCAATCGCGCGGGAAAGTGACCTGATCCTGCCGATCCTGGCCGGCGTTGAAATCTCTGTAGCCTCCACCAAAGCCTTCACCTGCAAGCTGGTGGTTCTGGCCACGCTTGCCCTGAAAGCCGCCCATGATCGCGGTGAGCTGGACGATGCGGGTCTTGCCGAAAAGCTGGCCCATCTGCGCAGCCTGCCCGGGTTGATCAACCAGTCTCTGGCGATTGAGGACAGCGTCAAAGATGCGGCCCACAAAGCCTCCCTTGCCCGTGACGTGCTGTTCCTTGGCCGTGGTCCGCTGTATCCGCTGGCACTGGAAGGCGCACTGAAACTGAAAGAACTCAGCTATATCCATGCGGAAGGCTATGCCTCCGGTGAACTCAAACACGGCCCGATTGCCCTGATTGACGAAAGCGTGCCGGTGGTTGTTATGGCCCCGACGGATCCGCTGTTTGATAAGACAATTTCCAATGTCCAGGAAGTCATGGCCCGTGGTGGCCGTATCACCCTGATCACGGATGCACAGGGCGCACGTGTCGGCGGGGATGGCGTTGAAAACCTCATCACCATGCCGCCATGCGATCCGTTTATCGCGCCCATCCTTTATGCCGTGCCTGCACAGCTTCTGGCCTATCACACCGCGATTGCCAAAGGCACTGACGTGGACCAACCCCGCAACCTCGCAAAATCGGTGACCGTAGAATGATGACTGCAGATGACGCCCTGAAAGAACTTGTGCCCCATGTGGTTGCAGGCAAAGATGCCCAGATGCAGGCGTTTCACAAAGCGGAACGCGTGTATCTTGGCGTACCCAATGCAGCGATTGACGCGGCACAAAAATCCTGGCGTGATCAGATGTCTGTGGAAGACCGCGTAGACCTGGCCCGCGCCCTTTGGGAAAGTGACGTGTTTGAAGGCCGCGTGGCCGCCGCAAAACTGCTGACACAAGCCCGCCTGCGCCCGGATGATCAGGCCTGGTCCCTGCTGCAATCCTGGGTCACGCAGATCGATTGTCAGGCCATCGCCGATCTTGTCGCGACCGCCGTGCAGAAACGCCTTGTCGCGGATCCGTCCCGCATTGAAGCCGTGCGCGCCTGGGCTGAATCCGAAGATCTCTGGACCAAATGCGCAGCCCTTGACGCGACCCTGCCCTGGGCCAAGCTGAACAACCTCAAAGAGGTCGACGAAGCCATCCGCACCGAGGCCCTGACATGGGCCGCGGCCTATATGGCCAACACCACCTGGGCCACACAAAAAGCCGCCACCAACTGGCTGATCGCGCTGGCAAAGCATGACGCAGAGCGCGTAAAAACCACACTGGCAGCGTATGGCGAGACCCTGCGCCCCTCCCTGCGCAAAGACGTGGAAAAACGCCTGAAGTAAGGCTGCGCGCGCAGCCCCTTCACTTCCTTAACAGATTTCCCGCATCATTCCCCCAATCGCGATTATCCCCGGCCAGACACAGCCGGGGAACCACAACGGAACAGAGGCCCCTTAAAGCAGGGCGGATATAAGCTTCCTCACCGGGGTTAACACCTCCGGTCTCACCCTCCGTATGGGCGGCGCTGCCACATTACCAACCGGCATCACTTCCATACTTAAACAACGTATGACAACCGGGCAGAGACATCTCTGCACCGGCAATACTTCTGCTTTCTTTTCAGCCTAAATATCCCGGGGGTCCGGGGGCTGGCCCCCGGCCTGCGTTCTCAATCCTCGCGCAACGCCCGGCGCAGGATCTTCCCCGTCGCTGTCATCGGCAGGCTTTCACGCAGCTCAATCACCTTCGGCGCCACATGCGGGCTGACGTGGGATTTCACACGGTCAATCAATACACGATCCAGCCCGTCCCACTCCGCGCCATCGCGCAATACAACAAAAGCCTTCACCGCCTGACCACGGATTTCATCCGGGACGCCAATCACCGCAGCCATAATCACATCCGCATGCCCTGTCAGACAGTCTTCAATCTCTGATGGACCAATCCGATACCCTGCCGAGGAAATCACATCATCTGAACGGGACGCAAAGCGGATCCATTCGCCGTCCATCACGCCAAGATCCCCCGTCCGCAGCCAGCCATCCCGGAATTTCTCAGCTGTTTCTTCCGGCTTATTCCAATAACGCAGCATCATCACCGGATCGGGGGCTTTCACGCAGATTTCGCCGATCTCACCATCCGCCACGGGCGCGCCATCCTCGCTGATAATCGCCAGCTCGTGCCCGGGCACCGCCGTGCCGATCCAACCCTCGCGCGTGATGCCGGCACTGCGGATGGATCCCGCCACCAGGTTACATTCCGTCTGGCCGTACATTTCATTCACATCTGCACCGAACACGTCTTTCGCCCAGGAAATCAGATCCGCACCCAGACTTTCACCACCCGAAGAAATCACCCGCACACCAAGGCCTGCAGGCACATCTTCCTTACGCATCATCTTCAGCGCAGTCGGCGGCAAGAACATCACATTGGCCCCGGTCGCCCGGATCAGATCATATGTCCTGGCAGGGGTGAACTTCCGCATACGATGACTGACCAGAGGCAGGCCGAAATACAGCGCCGGCATCGCCAGATCCATCAAGGCCCCGATCCAGGCCCAATCGGCCGGCGTCCAACAGATGTCACCCTCATGCGGGAAGAAATCATAATACATCTCAACCGATGGCAAATGACCGATCAGGAAGCGATGGGCATGCAATGCCCCCTTGGGCGACCCCGTCGTGCCTGAGGTATAGATCAGACAGGCCGGATCCTCCGCAGAGGTCACAACCGGGCTGAACGCCACTTCAGCCGCCTCCAGCTCTTCCTGAAAATCCAGCACATCAAAATCGGTTTCATCAACACAAAGCACCGCCTGAAGTTCCGGCAGCTCCCCCTCAATCGCCTCCAGATGCTCCAGCGTCTCCGCCGAGGTCACAGCGACCCGCGCCCCACTGTCCGACAGGCGATATTCCAACGCATCCGGACCAAACAAAGCAAACAGAGGCAAAGCCACGGCGCCCAGTTTGTAGGCCGCAAAATGGCTGATCAGGGCTTCGGGGCATTGCGACAGAATGATCGCAACACGATCCCCCTGCTGAACGCCCTGCGCGCGAAAAACATTGGCCATGCGATTGCTGGCCTCTTCCAACTGCGCATAACTCCAGATTTCCTGACTGCCGTCCTCATGAATGTGGATCAGCGCAGTTGCATTCGGGGTGGCCACTGCATGACGTGAAACGCAGGCTTCTGCGATATTAAAATTCTCCGGTACATCCCAGGAAAACTCAGCCAGGGATTTCGCCCAGTCCCCCGGATATTTCAACCGTCGGTCAGCCTGCATATATGTCATGTGTTCCTCTCCCCTCACCTGAATTGAACAAGCGTTCATTTACTCTGCCCTCTGCGACAAAAACTGTCAATTGTCTGTTATTGCGGTTTCCGCGTCGTGGTTGAACTTGCCGCCCCTGCCCTGCGTGCTTACATAAGACCCATGACACAGCCAGATACAGCCAGCGACCTCCTGATCGATCCCTTCCAGCGCCGGGTGAATTACCTGCGCCTGTCCGTAACAGACCGCTGCGATTTCCGCTGTGTTTACTGCATGTCGGAACATATGACATTCCTGCCCAAGGTGGAACTTCTGACCCTTGAGGAACTGGATCGTCTTTGTACTGCCTTCATCCATATGGGTGTCGAAAAACTGCGCATCACAGGCGGTGAACCCCTTGTGCGCAAAGGGATCATGACCTTCTTTGAAGGCATGTCACGCCATCTGGACAGCGGTGCACTGAAAGAACTGACCCTGACGACAAACGGATCGCAACTCGCCCGCTTTGCGCAGCCTTTGTATGATGCTGGCGTGCGGCGAGTGAATGTCTCTCTGGATACGCTGGACAACGATAAATTCGCAGATATCACCCGCTGGGGCCGCCTGCCCCAGGTGCTGAAAGGCATCGAAGCCGCACAAAACGCTGGGTTGCGGGTGAAACTGAATGCGGTTGCTGTGAAAGGGTTCAACGATGGCGAACTCTTTGATCTCACCCAATTCTGCGCAGAACGTGACATGGATCTGACCTTTATCGAGGTCATGCCAATGGGCGAAGACATTGAAAACGCGGCGCGTCTTGGTCAATTCTGGTCCCTGAAAGATCTGCGCAATGATCTGGCAGAACGCTTCACGCTGACCGATTTGTCGGAACGGTCCGGCGGTCCTGCCCGTTACGTGCGGGTTGAGGAAACCGGCCAGAAAATCGGGTTCATCACGCCTCTGTCTCATAACTTCTGTGAAAGCTGCAATCGCGTCCGCGTGACCTGCACCGGTGAGATTTACACATGCCTTGGCCAGGAAGGCAAAAGTGACCTGCGCAACGCTCTGCGTGCGGATACCAACAGCAATGAGCCTCTGAACGCCGCCATCCGCGCCGCCATCGGGCTGAAACCCAAAGGCCATGATTTTGATTATTCCCGCCAGGATGTGGCTGGCAGAATGACCCGCCACATGAGCCATACCGGCGGCTGATCAAACATAAAAGGGCGCTCAGTCGCGCCCTTTCATCTTGCTGAAAATACTCCCGCCGGAGGCAAGGGTTTTCGAAGAAAACCCTTAATCCAGCCAGATCGGGTTAGACCAGGCCATTTTTCCGGCGCGATCCACAATCGTCACGCGGAACCAGGGGGATTTCCCCATCTTATTCACCGGCATTTCTGCCTTCGTCATGCTTTCCCCCCAGATCGCATGCGCTTTGCAACCACGTCCCTGCACGACCACCCGATACGCGGCAGAACATTCCACATGGATCTTCTTATCCTTCACCTCTATATGATGAATTTCCGGCCCCTGTGAGGAATAGAAATCACCGGCCTTCAGCGCCTCAAGCAGTTGATCCGGATCGTTTTTCTCAGCCTTCACCATGACCCAGCCACCAAAGGCATCAGGGTCTGCGAAATGCGCATCATCCGTGGCAATCACATTGACCCGCCGCCCCTTCATCAACATGACATCCAGCGTGTGGAACCCGTCCGGGCGGGCCGCATCCACCATACAGCTGTGGTTATAGCCTTCCACCGCATGGGCGGCAGTCACGGACATGGCGTCATCATTCGTCAGACCGGACCATTCCGGGTGGGCGATTGCCACAAAGGCCCCAGCATCCACCGCACGCTGCGCAATTTCCGGGCCGGTTTCCTGATCGTCTTCCGCCACAAAGAACTTTGTCTTTGTCGGTGCAAAATCCGCAGGCAAACCAACGGCCACAATATGCCAGAGATCACCGTTTTCCTGCGCGCCAGAGTGCAGCTCTGCCCCTAAAATCGTTGTGAATTCATCATCCCGGAAGGGCACTGTATCCGCGATCGGGAAGTTGAACAGACCAACAAAGTGATCCGTCAGCGAGATAAAGTCATAGCCCTCTGCCTTGTAACGACGGCAAACCTCTTCCGGCGAAATCGCCCCGTCAGACAGGTTGGAATGGGTGTGCAGATTGCCGCGAAAGAAACGGCCGGGTTTTGCGAAAGCGGATGGGATCATGATGCGGGCTCCTGTTTTAGCGCGCTTTTAACCGGGTCAGGTAACGAGAATACGGCAGCGACCAGGCGCTGCCGTAGAAATGAGTATTTTCAGAAAGATGAAGCGGAAATTGTTTCCCCGCGACATCTCTGTCTGATTTGCGCCAGCAATTAAGCCGCAGGCATGCCTTTTTCAACGATCTCTGCATACCAGGAACAACCGGCCGGCAGGGTTTCGTCGTTAAAGTTGTATTTCGGGTGATGCACCATGGCGCCGTCTTCCCCGTTGCCAACCAGAATATAGGCGCCAGGGCGGGCCTGTGACATGAAGGCGAAATCTTCACCGCCCATGATCAGATCGGCATTGTCATCCACAGAACCAGAAACAGAGCGCGCCACATCAGCGGCGAATTTTGTCTGCTCTTCCGCGTTCACCATGACCGGATAGCCGCGCATATAATTCACATCGACAGAGCCACCATAGGTCGCCGCAGTGCCTTCACAGATCGCCTTAAAGCGGGCCTCAACTTTGTCCTGCACATCACTGTCCAGCGTACGCACAGTGCCGCGCAGGGTCACAGTTTCAGGGATCACGTTGTGCGCTTTGCTTTCCGTTTCAAAGCTGGTGACAGATACCACAACCTGTTTCACCGGATCCACGGTGCGCGATGCAATGGATTGCAGCGCGATCACCATATGCGACGCCATCACAGTGGTATCGATACACTCATGCGGTTTCGCCGCATGGCCGCCCAGACCTTTAACAGTGATCTGGAACTGATCCGCAGCGGCAAAGAACGCGCCCGGACGGATCGCAAATTCACCCACAGGTTTGCCCGGCCAGTTGTGCATACCGTAAACTTCGTCGATCTTATATTTGTCAAAGACACCTTCATCCACCATGACACCGCCACCGCCGCCACCTTCTTCGGCAGGCTGGAACAACAGTACACAGGTGCCGTCAAAATTGCGGGTTTCTGACAGATATTTCGCAGCCCCCAGCAGCATAGCCGTGTGCCCGTCATGGCCACAGGCATGCATCTTGCCAGGGGTTTTGGACGCATATTCCAGACCCGTATCTTCAAAGATCGGCAGCGCATCCATATCCGCACGCAGAGCAATGGTCTTGCCGGTGGTGTTGGTCTTGCCTTTGATCACAGCAACAACGCCGGTCTGTGCCACACCGGTTTCAATGCTGTCGACGCCGAATTCTTTCAGGCGGGCCTCAACAAAAGCAGCGGTTTCATGGCAATCAAACAGCAGTTCCGGGTTTTCGTGAATGTGGCGGCGCCAGCCGGTGATTTCACTTTGCAGTTCAGCAAATCGGTTCTTAGGAGGCATATTTCTTTTCCTTCTCTTTCAAAAGGGTCAGCCTCCCCGACTGACCCGCAATTCATGGGTCAGCCAAGCGGCATTCGTCGTTCTGCAAGTTCCACAAACCAGGCGCTGCCAAAGGGGATCGCTTCGTCGTCGAACTGATATTCCGGGTGATGGCACATCTGCGTGTCACCATTGCCAAGGAAGATATAAGCGCCGGGACGTTCTTCTAACATATAGGCGAAATCTTCAGAGGGCATGATCGGATCTGCCTTATCGTCCACCTGCGCAGATACAGCGCGGGCGGCTTCTGCGGCATAGGCGGTTTCAGCTTCGGTGTTGAACGTCACCGGATAGCCGGGGGTCCATTCGACCTCTGCCACCGCGCCAAAGGCCGAAGCCGTATCCATGGCCACGCGTTTTACACGTTCTTCACAGATCGTGCGATATTCGCTGTCGAGCGTGCGCACGGTGCCTTCCATCACCACCTCATGTGCAATGACATTGCTGGCAGCACTATCGGTGTTGAACGTCCCCACGGTCAGAACCACGCGTTTCAGCGGATCAACATTACGTGCAACAACACTTTGCAAAGTCACAACAATCTGCGCGGCCACAAGGGTTGTATCAATCGCCAATGCGGGTTCGGCCGCATGGCCACCTTTGCCGGTGACGGTGATTTTGAACTCATCGGATGCGGCCAGAAGCGCACCGGGGCGCATGGCAAATTCGCCCACAGGAATGCCTGGTGCGTTGTGCAGACCGTAAACTTCCTGAATGTTCCAGCGGTCCATCATCCCGTCCTGGCACATGGCAAGCCCGCCTGCCCCACCTTCTTCTGCGGGCTGGAAAATCAGGGCGACGGTACCGTCAAAATTGCGGGTCTCGGCCAGATATTTCGCAGCGCCAAGCAGGATCGAGGTATGGCCATCATGCCCACAGGCATGCATTTTACCAGGAACGGTAGAGGCATAATCAAGCCCGGTCGCTTCTTCAATCGGCAAGGCATCCATGTCGGCGCGCATGCCGATCACCCGGCCTTTTGTATCGCTCTTGCCTTTTATCAGGGCAACAACACCGGTTTTGCCAACCCCTGGCGTGATTTCATCAACGCCGAATTCCTTCAGGCGTTCTACCACAAAAGCTGCGGTTTCATGCACATCATACATCAGTTCCGGATTGGCGTGCAGGTGGCGTCGCCAGCCGGTGATTTCTTCGTGCATTTCAGCAAAACGGTTTTTAACCGGCATGGGGTTTATCCTTCACACAGACGTTCAAGCAGACGTTCCTGGAACCGAACGCCCGCGTTAAATTCAGAAATCTCAATGAATTCATCCGGTTGATGCGCTTGCGCAATGTCGCCCGGGCCACAAACCACGCTTGAATATCCGCCTTCCTGGAATTGCCCGGCCTCTGTGCCGTAAGACACAACATGGCTGGCGTTATCACCCGTGATGGACCGCACCAGTGTTTCCGCCACGCCATCTTCTTCCGGGCGCAGAGGTGGCAGCGCGAAATCTTCATTCATGATCACTCCTGCTTCCGGGTGACGGGCTTTCAGTTCTGCATCCAGTTCCGCAATAAACGGCAGCAGGCGCGCTTCCCATTGGGCCCGGTCCTCATCCGCGACAATGCGGAAATCCAGATCAAAACGGCAATCCGCAGCAGTGATATTGCCCGCTGTGCCGCCCTCAATCGTGCCGGAATGCACGGTGGTGAAGGGTGGTTCAAACATTGCGGCAATCGCTGTGGGTTCTTTGGCGGCAAGTTCTGCGTTGGTCTCATTGATCCAGGTCAGGATCTTTGCGCTTTCCAGGATCGCAGAGACACCGGTGTGCATCAGGGATGAATGCACCTCAAAACCCTTTACATGCACATCCCAGCCAAAACCACCCTTATGGCCGGTCACCGCCTGCATGGTGGACGGTTCGCCAATGATCGCCGCTTCCGCGCGGGGTATATCCGTGTTCGCCACCATATGCGCGATCATGGGCGGGGCGCCGGTACAGCCGATTTCTTCGTCATAAGACAGGGCCACCTGCAGCGGTTTCTTCAGCTTGCCGTCCGCATGCAATTTCGCCGCCTGCCCCATGGCCCAAAGCGCAATGGCGTCAAAGCCCTTCATGTCACAGGTGCCGCGCCCGTAATAGCGGCCATCGCGTTCGGTCACAGTCCAGGGATCGCTGTTCCAGTCCTGACCATCCACCGGCACAACATCGGTGTGACCGGACAGAACAACGCCGCCGGGCGCATCGGGACCGACCGAAGCATAGATCGCTGATTTATTGCCCTCAGGGTTGGGCACGCGTGTGGAGGAAATGCCATGGGAAGTCAGGTAACTTTCCACCCAGTCGATCAGATCCAGATTGCTGTCGCGGCTGACGGTCGGGAATGAGATCAGCTTTGTCATGATCTCAAGGGCGGAAAGGTCCATACTCATCGTCGTTCCGTTTTCTTTGCAGGTTGAAGGCGCAGTGCTTCCATCTGCCGGACATATTCCGGCAGTGGTTGCATCTGGCTTACAGTGTTTACAGCAGGGCTGCTATACCGGGGAAATAACGTAGTCATCGCGAACTTCCCCGACGCAGGTATCAGTACCAGTCACCCTTCAGGATGAAGTGATCCGGGCCGATCTGATCGTATTCAGACGGGCCAGCTGTATGAGTGACCGGGAAGATCGGGCTTGGGATCGGCTTAAAGTTCAGCTCTTTCCCGATCATCTTATTGTTCGGATCTGCCACAGGCACCGCAGACATCAGGGATTTGGTATAAGCGTGCTGCGGGTTTTCAAACACCTGCGCACGCGGGCCAATTTCCACGATCCGGCCCAGATACATCACAGCTGTGATATGGCTGACCCGTTCCACAACCGCCATGTCGTGGCTGATAAACAGGAAAGCCAGGCCCAGTTCGGCCTGCAGTTCCATCATCAGGTTCAGAACCTCGGCCTGCACAGATACATCCAGCGCAGACACCGCTTCATCCGCGATGATCAGCTTCGGATTCAGGGCAAGGGCACGGGCAATCGCCACACGCTGACGCTGACCACCTGACATTTCATGCGGATAGCGGCGCATGAAGGTACGTGGCAGCTGCACGCGGTCAAACAGGTTTGCAACACGGTCTTCCAGTTCAGATCCGGAACAGATGTTATAATTACGCAGCGGTTCCGCCACCTGATCAAACAGGCGCACCTGCGGGTTCAGGGATGCAAAAGGATCCTGAAAGATCATCTGCATATCGCGGCGTTCCAAACGCATTTCTTCCGGGGACAGGCTGAGGATATCCTTGCCTTCCATGGTCACCGAACCGGATGTTGGTTCCACCAGACGCAGGATGGAACGCCCCACCGTGGATTTACCACAACCGGATTCGCCCACAAGTGAAACAGTCTGACCGGCTTTGATGGTAAAGCTGACATCTTCCACCGCATGCACATTGGCCACGACTTTCTGGATGATACCTTTCTTCACCGGGAAACGGGTGATCAGGTTCTTCACCTCAAGCAGTGGCTTTGGCTCAACAACCGGCGCATCCGGCACTTCGGGTGCAGGCTGACCAATCAGACGCATGGGTTCCGGGCGATCCTTGCCCTTCATTTCACCAAGACGTGGCACAGCGGCCAGCAAGGCTTTGGTGTAATCTTCTTTCGGATTCTCAAAGATTTCCGCAGCGGTGCCTTCTTCCACCATATTTCCACGGAACATCACCAGCACGCGGTCGGCCATCTGGGCCACAACCGCCATATCGTGGGTGATGAAGATCACCGCCATATCGTTTTCACGTTTCAGACGGTCAATCAGGGCCAAAATTTCAGCCTGAATGGTCACATCAAGTGCGGTGGTCGGTTCATCGGCGATCAGAAGCTTTGGCTCACAGGCCATGGCGATCGCGATCACGACACGCTGGCGCATACCGCCGGACAGCTCATGTGGGTATTGGTCAAAGCGGCGTTCCGGTTCCGGAATGCGCACCTGTTTCAACAGTTCAATCGCGCGTTCTTTGGCTTCGGCTTTGGTCATGCCTTTGTGAATGCGCAGGCCTTCGGTCAGCTGACGGCCGATTGTGAACACCGGGTTCAGGGCTGTCATTGGTTCCTGGAAGATCATCGCGATCTCATTGCCGCGGATCTGACGCATCAGTTCAGAATCAGCATCCTCAACCGCAACCTCACCTTTGTCACCGCGATCAAACTTCAGGGAACCGCCGGCAATCTCACCACCACCGAATTCCACAAGTCGCATCAGAGACAGAGAGGAAACCGATTTACCGGATCCGGATTCACCAACGATACAAAGGGTTTCGCCGGGTTTTACGTTAAAGGATACATCTTCAACGCCCACAACGATCCCGTTGGATGTTTCAAATTCCACACGCAGATTCTGAATGTCGACAAGCGGCTTATCCAGCATGAATTATTCCCCCCCGGGATTGTCTTATTATCAGGTTTTGACAGCGAAGCTACGCGCCGGATTGCGCCCCTGTCAAACAAGTAACACATTCACAGAAACTTCATTTGTCGCGAAATCCCCTGGGAAGCCGGGAAAAACAGAATCGATTCCAGGGAGCGAAACGCGAGCGCTAACAATCTGACGCTACGTAACGGATTTTGCGCCCACGACAGTTTATATCGCTACCGCCGCCTGCCCCGTTAATTTATTGCGTTTGCTATGGGGTTTGCCGCAAATATCGGTAATTTTTGGCAATACGCTTGCATTTCGCCGCCGGATTGTCTGAACTGAGCGCACTTGTCTCAGCAGTGAACAGGCCGGTGAACGGTCGGACTGATAATAACGACTGATGACAAAAGGGACTTTGATCACCGGAAAAACGGGGATCACCAACAAGGAGAGAAGAATGAACTTCAAGGCAACCCTTCTGGGCGCTGCAGCTGCTTTTGCAATGGCCCCTGCGGCCATGGCGGAACGTGGTGCAGACGGCCACGTCAATATTATCTATTGGCAGGCCCCATCCGGCATGAACCCGTATCTGTCCGGCGGCACAAAAGAACTTGAGGCTGCAAGCCTCGTGATTGAACCGCTCGCACGTTACAACGAAGAAGGCACCATGGTGCCGTGGCTCGCAGAATCTGTACCAACCGTTGAAAACGGTGGCGTTTCTGAAGACCTGACTTCCATCACATGGACCCTGAAAGAGGGCCTGCTGTGGTCTGACGGCACGCCTGTGACATCTGAGGATGTTCGTTTCTCCTGGCAGTATTGTACTGCTGAAGGTGGCGGCTGTGCGCAGGGTGAAAAATACAACGATGTGACCGATGTTGAAATCATCGACGATCGCACCGTGACCGTGCACTTCGGCGTATCCAAGCCTTTCCCATATGGTCCGTTTGTTGGTGCACAGGCGCCGATCATTCAGGCCGCTCAGTTTGCTGACTGTCTCGGTGCGAAAGCGCCTGAGTGTACAGACGCAAACTTCCAGCCAATCGGCACCGGTCCTTTCACAGTGACTGAATTCCGTTCCAATGACGTTGTGTCCCTGGCTGCAAACGAAAACTACCGCGATGCATCTAAGCCGGCATTTGCGACTGTGACCCTGAAGGGTGGCGGATCCGCAACTGACGCTGGCCGTGCTGTTCTGGCGACCGGCGAATTCGACTACGCCTGGAACCTGCAGCTGGCACCAGATGTACTTGCTGAAATGGCTTCTGCGGGCAAAGGCACTGTAGTGTCTTCCTTCGGCACCCTGGTAGAACGCATCATGGTGAACATGACTGACGTTTCTGCTGATCTGGGCGAACGTCGCGGTACTGCTGACAATGCACACCCGTTCCTGTCCGACATCAACGTGCGTCAGGCCCTGTCCATGGCAATCGACCGTGACCTGCTGGTTGAAATCGGTTACGGCACTGCGGGTCGCCCGACCTGTAACGTTCTGCCGGCACCTGCCATCTACAAATCCACAGCAAACGACGCATGCCTTGTTCAAGACATCGCTGCGGCAAACGCTCTGCTGGACGAAGCTGGCTGGGAAATGGGTTCTGACGGCGTACGTGCAAAAGACGGCGTTCGTCTTTCCATGCTGTACCAGACATCCACAAACGCTGTTCGCCAGGATTTCCAGGCGCTGATCAAACAGTGGTGGGCTGAAATCGGTGTTGAAACCGAACTGCGCAACATCGACGCATCTGTATTCTTCGGCGGCGACCCTGCGTCTAACGACACCTTCCAGAAGTTCTTTGCTGACGTTGAAATGTACGCGAACAACTTCGACGGTACAGACCCTGAGTCATACATGGCGAACTGGGAATGTTCACAGGCACCACGTCCTGAGACACAGTGGCAGGGCAACAACATGCCACGCTTCTGTTCCGAGGAATATGATGCGCTGGTTGCTGAAATGGCAACAACCGGTGATCTGAACGAACGTGCGCGTCTGGCGAAAGCCATGAACGACATGCTGATGCAGGAATATGTGATCATCCCACTGGTGGACCGTGGTCGTGTATCTGCACATGCAAACACCCTGGGTGGCGTTATCCTGAACACCTGGGACTCTGAACTCTGGAATGCCGCTGACTGGCATCGTGTTGACGGCTGATCCCGTTACAGGTAGCTGCGCTGCCTGACACGACAGAACGGATTTGCCCCGCCCCGCGCGGGGCAAATCTTACCTGGAACGCGCATCCTGAGGCTTGCTCAATGCTCAACTTTATCATTCGTCGCTCGGGCATATCCGTGCTGACGTTGTTCTTCATCTCCTTCGTTATCTTCATGTTGCTTGCACTTGCACCAGGTGATCCGACGGCAAGCCTGCCTTTGTCGATCCCTGCCGAAGTGAAAGCACAAATCCGTGAATCCCTTGGTCTCGGGCAGAACCCGCTGGTTCGCTTTGTAAAGTGGTTCTATGCCTTCTTCTGGGTTGAACCGATGTACACCATCGAACAGCTCACAGGTCTGAACACCTATGGCGATCAACAACGGATTATCTCTTTCCAGAGCCGCTCTCCCGTGATGGATATCGTCTGGCAGCGTATTCCTCAGACCCTCTGGGTGGTTGGTCTGGGTTATGTGGTCGGCACGCTGATCGCGCTCCCGATCGGGATTATCTCAGCCTATCGCCAATACAGTTGGTTTGATCAGCTCGGAACATTCATCTCTATGGTAGGTTTCTCTGTTCCGACCTTCTTTACCGGTGTTCTGCTGATTGTGATCTTCTCTGTGAACCTTGGTTGGTTCCCGTCGATCTATGACACGACCCTGGTGGTCGACAGCTGGGCAAACTTTGTCAAACAAGCCAAGCAAATGGTTCTGCCGGTATCCGTGCTGGCGCTGTATAACGCAGCCCAGATCAGCCGGTTTATGCGGGCGTCTATGCTGGACAACCTGAACCAGGACTATGTGCGCACCGCCCGGGCCAAGGGCCTTGGTGAAAAAGCCGTTGTGCTGGTCCATGTGTTGCGCAACTCCATGATCCCGGTTGTAACCGTGATTGCCCTGGGTGTGCCTCAGGTGTTTGGTGGCGCGATCATCACCGAACAGGTGTTTAAGGTGAACGGCCTTGGTCAGCTTCTGATCACAGCCATTCAGGCCAATGACATCCCGATGGTACAAACCCTGACTGTGATCTTCGCGGTCCTGATCATTCTCTTTAACCTGATTGCCGATGTTCTCTACGGCGTGCTTGATCCGAGGATCCGTTATGACTGATAAAACCGTAACCGAACAGGATATCGCCGCAAGCGCATCGCGCAGCCAGTGGTGGGATGTCTGGGGACAGTTCCGCACCCACCGAGGCGCGATGATCGGGGCTTTCGTCTTCTTGCTGATCGTATTCGGCATTGTGCTTGGGCCATGGCTGTGGTCGACAGATGCGACCTATATCGACATCCGTGCAAAGAACGCCCGTGCCATCACATCCTGTTTCTCACAGGACTGGGGCATGATCTGGACATGTCTGTCTGATCCGACCTCGATGAAGGCGGAAACCGGGCTGAAAGTCTACTGGTCCCACCCTCTGGGCACCGACCAGCTAGGCCGGGATAACCTGGCACGTGTGATCAAAGGCGGTCAGGTTTCCCTGGCTGTTGGCGTGACTGCGATGCTTCTGGCGCTGTTTGTCGGCACACTTGTCGGCGTGATGGCGGGCTTTTTCAAAAAGCTCGACGGCATTCTGATGCGCCTGACAGATCTTTTCCTGGCCTTGCCTCTGCTGCCACTGCTGCTGGTGATGTTCATGCTGTTCCGCGACGCTCTGAACTCCAGCTTCGGTCCGGAAATGGGGGCGTTCATTCTGATGGTCTCCGCCATCGGGATCACAAGCTGGATGCCAACAGCCCGTATTGTACGTGGTGATGTTCTTGCGATCAAAGAGCGTGAATTCGTATTGGCGGCGCGTTCCATCGGGACCACCAACAGCAAGATGATCATGCGCCATGTGCTGCCAAATGTCATGTCACCGATCATGGTGTCTGCAACCCTTGGCATTGCGAATGCGATCATCACGGAATCTGCGCTGTCCTTCCTGGGCCTGGGCTTCCCACCGGATTTCCCGACCTGGGGGCGTCTGCTCTATGATAGCACCGACTTCCTCGTGAGCTACCCGGAACGCGTGATCTATCCGGGCCTTGCAATCTCTCTGACGGTTCTGTCTGTGAACTATATCGGTGATGGTCTGCGCGATGCTCTGGATCCACGGATCCGCGGGCGCTAAACCCCGGTTTCTTTCAAAGAAACCGTCCCGGAATTTTTGAAAAATTCCGGCTACCACTAAGTAAAATGGCCCGGCAGAAATGCACGGGCCATTTTACTTAGTGCGGCGCTTTTTCTGCATATCCTGTGACGCCCCCTGCCCCAGACGCGCCAAAGCGATCTTGGTTATTCTCTGAAACTTCGGACAACTGGCGTGTGTTGGCGCGCTGCATTGCGCAACATGGCGCAACCCGTCCCGCAATGCGGTCAGCTCTGTGATCCGCTGTTCAATTTCATCAGCTTTCGACAAAAGAGCCTCGGCGGGAATATCGCTTTCTCCCCCCGGGCAGACAAAGGCACGGATCTCATCCAGCGAAAACCCCGCCTTTTTCCCAAGCAATATCAGCGACAGCACTTGCAGAACGGAAGGATCATAAAGCCGCCGCAACCCTTTGCGCCCGGATGGGCTGATCAGCTGTTTCGTTTCATAATAACGCAGTGTCGCCGCAGACAGACCCGTCTGTTCTGACACCTCTCCAATATCCAGATCTTTCATCCTTGACCTCAAGCTGACTTCAAGTGGCAGACTGCATGTTCTCAGATAAAGAGGCAACAGAAAGGCCCCCCTGATGGAAAGTTATATTTCTTTTTTCCAATACGCCCTCATCGGAATTGGTGCGACACTGATCATGGATCTCTGGGCCTTGACCCTGCGCCGTGCGTTTGGGGTTCCCTCGCTCGATTTCGCGCTGGTCGGGCGTTGGCTTCTGCAAATGCGTCACGGGATCTGGTTCCACAGGCCCATCACTGGCGCGCCGTATCAACAAGGTGAACGGCCGCTTGGATGGCTTCTGCACTATGCGATTGGCGTGATCTTTGCTATCACATTCGGCATATACGCCGGAACCACCTGGATCACGCAGCCCACGCCTGCACCCGTCATCATCTTTGGGCTTCTGACGGTCGGATTTCCCTTCCTAATCATGCAGCCCGCCTTTGGGGCGGGGATCGCAGCCGCCCGTACGCCCTGCCCTGGCAAAGCCCGCGTCAAAAGCCTGATGACCCATCTGGTCTTTGGGGTTGGGCTCTGGTTAAGCGCAATGGCCCTGGCGCAGTTCTGATCTCAGTGAAACGCGTTTCTGATCCGCCGTACGGTCAACCACACGGCACCAATCACCGGCGGGATCAGAAGCGCGGTCAGCGTGGCCTTCGACAGCCCCCCAAATTTCGCCAATGGATAAACCGCATAAGTCGCAAGGTTCACGGCATAATAGCTGATCGCCACCACGGACAAACCTTCCACCGTCTTTTGCAGATGCAACTGCTGATCTGCACGGCGATCCATGCTTTCCAGCAACTGCTGGTTCTGCGCCGAACGTTCGACTTCCACCCGTGTGCGCAAAAGTTCAGCAGCGCGAAACGCCCGGGCAGAGATATTCTGCAATTGCGCCTCAACCGCTTCCGAGGTCCGCATCGTGGGTTCGAACCGACGCGCCATGAATTCCTCAAAGGTTTGTCGCCCGCCCACACGGCGTTCCCGCAGCACCATGATCCGATCCGCCACAAGCGAACTATAGGCCCGCGTGCCGGAAAAGCGGAATGCCGACTGGGCAGACAAGGCTTCAAGTTCGGCCGTCAGAGGCAGCAATGCCGCAAGAACAGCCTCGGGTTCCGCCCCGCTCATCCGGTCAATCAACCGGTTCAGGCGCATATCAATATTGCCCAGCTGACGCTGCACCTCTTTCGCACGCCGATACCCAAGCATCGACATCGCCTTGTAGGTTTCAATCTCACATAGCCGCTGCACAATCCGGCCAATGCGCTGCGATCCGGTCTGCGCAGCACTGATCACCTGGAAGTTCATCTGACCGCGCGCGTCTATGCGGAAATCACCGGCAATGATCGCCGCCCCGTCCAGAACATTGCTGACCGCCAGACTTTCCGGCACAAAATCTTCCTTCAGGATACGCGCGAGCCTGGCTTTATCCTGCGGCTTTTCGACGACACGGATCATCGCCGACGTCAGGCGTACCCCCGGCATTTCTGCCAGCCATTTTTCGGGAAACAGGTCAAACCCATCGCCATCAGGCACCTTGCCTTCGACAAACAACGTGTAGCTCACAAATTCGGTGTGGCTTTCCCATTTGATGCCATGGCCCCCGATGCGGCCAGAATAATGGGTGGCCCCCGGGCGCGGATGATCTGCGCCGAAATGATTCAGCAGCGCCAGCAGATGATCCAGATCCGCCTGACGATCCCGCCGCGCCGCATCCGCCGGGCGTTTCACCGCAAGGTAAAGCGCCGTCGCCCCCGTCCCCAATGTCGGAAAAGGCCGCGCGTGCAGCTCATTGGTCAACGCATATCGGTCCTGGTGATCGGTGATTGCAGTCATGTCCTGTCCCCTTGTGCCCCACGCTCTCCGGGGCCCTTCAGGCGGACGCTAAACCGCAAAATCAAAACAGGTAAAGAGTTTTTTTGTTATTTTTCAGCACGTTACAGAATACCGCAGTATACCGATTAATTTCGAGGCAGATCATATAGCGGCCTCAGGAAACCGGCATCACCGTGCCCTGGGCAATCCCACAGATCTTTTCTTCTCCGTTTTCAACGGCATAGACTTTTGCCTCGCAAACCGCCTGCCGTTTCCCATGGCTTAAAACCTGTGCACGACTGATCAAAAGCGCACCTTTGGCGGGACGGATGTAGTTGATCTTCATTTCAAGCGTCAGCACATCCCCCAACAAGGATCCCGCCGCAAAGGTCAGCGCATTGTCGGCAAGATAGCTGACAACACCGCCATGGGCGAATCCATGTTGTTGTTTGTGATCCTCCTGCAAAGGCAGCTCGATCACAGCCTTTCCGTCACCAAGTTCCGTCAGTTCCGCACCCAAAGATTTGCTGAACGGCTGCAATGCCAGGATCGTCTGGCCCATTTTCAGAATATCGGTCATAGGCCAGCTTCCCGCGTGACCCGCGGAAAGTCAAATGCGACGTCAGGACAAGCGACCGTCAGTCAGCCCAGAAATCTGATGGCATGTCATGCAATTGCTGCGCTGCCATATCGTCAATCCAGTCCTGCTGATCCTCTTTGGGCAGCGTTGCAAACCCCGGATCTTCCCCCGCAGCACGTTTTGCATTGCGCCTGGCCTGTTTGTATTTCAGCTGTTCCACCGGTTCATCCGGCACAATCGCATAGACGAAACGACCGCCCATGGCTTTGGCCAGATTTTCCATCTGCTTCAGCGACACCGCGCCGTCTTTTTCGCTGCGTTCTGCCTGATAGACCGCATTCCGGCTGACACCTTTGCGCAGCGCCACCTGTTCCGCAGACATGCCAAGCGCCAACCGCATCGTCGCGATCCAACCCTTTTCGGGCATTTCAACATCTGTCAGCCTGGCAGCAGCCCGGTCAAGGATACGGGCCAGACGCCGGCGCTGGATAAAATCTGGCATGCAGGGCTCATTCGTTGTTTCACCATATAAAACTAACAAAAAGGCCACAAATTGCAACTTACTTTATAGTTTTGGCATGTTTTTGCATATATATACCTAAACAAATTGAAAATCATACCTATATATAATCCGAAAGGACACCAATGATCGAAACATTTCTCGCTCCGAACTCCTGGCCGTTTGCCATTGCGCTGGCTGTGACTGCCGGCCTGTTCATTCTGGAAATTCTCATGTCGCTCATCGGCGGCAGTTTTCTGGGCATGGGCGGCGAAGGGCCTGACATTGATGTAGATACAGATTTTGATTTGTCCACTGATATGGACATGGATATTGATCTGGACGCCCCGGATGTGGATGCGGATATGGCTGAAATGTCCGCTGCACCTTCTGGTTTCCTGGGCTGGCTTGGCATTCAGGATGTGCCCTTCCTGATCTGGCTTGTGTCCTTTCTGACGATGTTCGGCCTGTCCGGCCTGATCATCCAAAGCATCGCAATGGCTGTGCTGGGGGTTTCCCTGTTCACATCTCTTGCTGTGTTTGCGGCACTGCTGCCTGCTCTGGCGGTTACACGTATCATCGCCAATCAGGTCGCCCTGATCATGCCGAAAACAGAAACCACTGCGATGCGCACAAGGTTTCTCGGCGGGCATCGCGGTGTGATCACCCAGGGCACCGCCACACGTGGCAGATCGGCGGAAGCCAAAATCAAAGACCGGCATGGCAACCTGCATTATCTGCGGGTGGAGCCCCTGGAAGACGATGGTGTTTTCCCACAGGGCAGCGATGTCACACTGATCCGGAAGCGCGGCGACAGGTTCTATGTGATCTGAACGCGTCGCGCCCCTGTTAAAAACTTACATTTCTGAAGGAGTTCTTTATGGACCTGACCTCTATTGCAATCATTGCAGGCAGTATCGTTGGCCTCTTGCTGTTTATAGGCATGATCATGGCGCGGCTTTACAAACGTGCAACCCGTGAAACCAGCCTTGTGAAAACCGGCTCCGGTGGCCGCAAAGTCATCATGGATGGCGGCACAATTGTTGTGCCTTTCCTGCATGAGATTTCCAAAGTGAACATGAAAACACTGCGTCTGGAAGTGGCCCGGGTGAATGAACAATCCCTGATCACCAAAGACCGGATGCGTGTCGATGTGGGTGTAGAATTTTATGTGTCTGTGAATGCGACCGAGGACGGCATTTCCCGTGCGGCGCAAACCCTGGGCGATCGTACATTCCACGTCGATCAGCTGCGTGAAATGATCGAAGGTAAACTTGTAGATGGCCTGCGTGCGGTTGCCGCCCAGATGTCCATGGACGAGCTGCATGAAAACCGCGCAAGCTTTGTGCAGGAAGTGCAAAACGCGATCTCTGAAGATCTGCTGAAAAACGGTCTGGAACTGGAAGCCGTGTCTCTGACGGCCCTAGACCAGACACCGTTTGAATCGCTGGATGAAAACAACGCCTTTAACGCGGTTGGTATGCAGAAGTTGGCAGCTGTGATTGCGACATCCCGCAAACAACGCGCTGAAATCACGGCAGAAGCAGATGTTGCTGTGGCCCAGTCAGAAATGGAAGCTGAAAAGCGCAAATACCAGATTGATCGCGAACAACAGCAGGCGCATATCGCACAGATTGAAGAAATTCAGTCCCTGCAGGCCAGCCAGGAAGCGGAAATCGCCCGCAACCAGGAGGCCTCTGATCAGGCCAAAGAACAGGCCCGGATTGAACGTGAACGCGCTGTTCGTGCTTCTGAAATTGAACGTGAACGCACCATTCGGGAAGCCGAAATCGCCAAAGAACGTGAACTGGAAGTTGCCGATCAGGAACGCCAGATCATCATCGCGCGTAAATCCGAAGAAGAAAGCCAGGCACGTGCGTCAGCGGACAACGCCCGCGCAGAGGCCAAGAAAGCTTCAGAAGCGATTGAAACCGCGCGTGCCGTTGCCGAAGCTGAACGTCGCAAGCAGATCACATTGATCCAGGCGCAGGAAGATGCGGAACGTCAGGCAACCGCTGTTCGACTGGCTGCTGAGGCCGAGAAAGAAGCAGCAAGTGACCGTGCGGCGGCGAAACTGGAAGAGGCCCAGGCGGACGCGAATGCGATCACCGTGCGCGCAGAAGCCAAGAAAACCGACCTGCTGGCAACTGCGGAAGGTCAGACCGCGATTGCCAACTCTGAAAATGAGCTAAGCCAGGAAATCATCGCCATGAAGATCCGCCTGGCACAACTGGAAGCCATGCCTGCGATCATCGCTGAAATGGTGAAGCCGGCTGAGAAGATCGACAGCATCAAGATCCATCAGGTGACCGGTATGGGCAATGCGGCAACCGGCAATGGCGGCGCTGCATCAGGCGGCACCCCGGTGAACCAGGCGCTGGACTCTGTCCTTGGCATGGCGCTTCAGATGCCCGCGATGCAGGCGCTTGGCAAGGAACTGGGCCTGAGCCTTGAAAACGGCGTGGCAGGTGCAGCCAATGATGTGCTGGATGTCGCACCGGAAGCGGACGCAACGCAGGAAGCACCAACGCCCGCGGCCGAAACCGCCACAGAAGCCCCGGCGCAATAAACCGCCCAGAAAAAACACAAAAAGGCCCGCGAAATCGCGGGCCTTTTCTTTTGTCAGCATTTCTGATGCGTCAGCTGATCATGGTCAACAGCTGATCAAGGCTTGCCTTTGCATCCCCATAGAACATCCGGGTGTTTTCCTTGAAGAACAGCGGGTTCTCGATGCCGGAATACCCGGTGCCCTGGCCACGCTTAGACACAAACACCTGCTTGGCTTTCCAGCATTCCAGAACCGGCATACCCGCGATTGGGGAGTTCGGATCTTCCTGGGCCGCCGGGTTCACGATGTCATTAGACCCAATCACAATCGCCACGTCGGTTTCCGGGAAATCATCGTTGATTTCATCCATCTCCATCACGATGTCATAAGGCACTTTGGCTTCCGCCAGCAGCACGTTCATATGGCCTGGCAGGCGCCCCGCAACCGGGTGGATCGCAAAGCGCACGTTCTTGCCTTTGGCCCGCAGACGACGGGTCAGTTCCGCCACATTCTGCTGTGCCTGGGCAACCGCCATACCGTACCCCGGGATGATGATCACACTGTCAGCGTCTTCCAGCGCGGATGCAACACCATCCGCTTCAATCGCGATCTGTTCACCTTCCACTTCCATCGCAGGGCCCGTGGTGCCGCCAAAGCCGCCCAGTATCACAGAGATGAAAGACCGGTTCATCGCCTTACACATGATGTAAGACAAGATCGCACCGGAGGAGCCCACAAGCGCGCCCACAACGATCAACAGGTCGTTGCCAAGCGAGAAACCAATCGCCGCAGCTGCCCAGCCGGAATAGCTGTTCAACATAGACACAACAACTGGCATATCCGCGCCGCCAATGCCCATGATCAGGTGATAGCCGATAAACAGTGCCGCAAGCGTCATCAGGAACAGCGGGAAGAAACCGCCCGTGTTGAAATACCAGATCAGCGCCAGCACAGACACGCCAGCCGCGCCCGCATTCAACATGTGACCACCGGGCAGTTTTTCCGCCTTGGAATTCACTTTGCCCGCCAGTTTGCCATAGGCAATGACGGAACCGGTGAAGGTCACCGCACCGATGAAGACACCGAGGAAAAGCTCCACCCGCAGGATGGCAATCTCAACAGGAGTCTTTTTTGCAAGAAGGGCAGAGAACCCGTCAAAAATACCCACTAAAGCTTCACGACTTTTCATAAGTGCAGCAGCTTCGCCTTCAAGCGGTGGATAGAGAGAGTAAGCCCACGGATACTCCAGGTAAGGGATTTCTGCCTGAGCGAAAATTGACGCAACACGCGCCAGCTCAATATGCGCATTATAGCCGATAAACACCGCCGCCAGACCAACGAGTGAGTGCATCGCCGCCACAAGCTCCGGCATCTGGGTCATCTGCACTTTATTCGCCAGTTGCCAGCCGATCACCGCACCGCCTGCGATCAGAATGATCGTCAAAAGCCACAGGCCGGAACCGGGACCAACCAGCGTTGCAAACACCGCCAGCGCCATGCCCGCAATCCCGTACCAGACCGCGCGCTTTGCGCTTTCCTGGCCGGAGAGTCCCCCAAGGGAGAGAATGAAAAGAACCGCCGCGACAACATAAGCCGCTGTTGTAAAACCGTAATCCATCTATCCGGCCCCCTTAAGATTTCTGGAACATGGCGAGCATGCGCCGTGTCACCATAAAGCCACCGAAAATGTTGATCCCGCACATGAAGACCGCAAGCGCGGACAGAAGGATCACAAGGAAAGACCCCGATCCGATCTGCATCAAAGCGCCCAGGATCACGATGGAGGAAATCGCATTTGTCACCGCCATCAGAGGTGTATGCAGGCTGTGCGCCACGCCCCAGATCACCTGGAAGCCGATAAAGACCGACAGCACGAACACGATGAAATGCTGCATGAAGCTTGCCGGGGCGACAAGGCCAACCGCCAGCAGGAACGCCGCACCTACCCCGATCAAAGTCACCTGATTGCGGGTCTCTTTCTTAAACGCCGCAACTTCTTCCGCACGCTTTTCTTCCGGCGTCAGTTCTTTGACTTCGACCTTCGGCTGCGCTGCAATCGCCTGCACCTTTGGTGGGGGCGGCGGGAAGGTGATTTCACCTTCAAACGTCACAGTCGCGCCGCGGATCACGTCGTCTTCCATGTCGTGATTGATCTGACCGTCTTTTTCAGGGGTCAGGTCAGTCATCATGTGGCGAATATTGGTCGCATAAAGGGTCGAGGCCTGGGCCGCCATGCGCGATGGGAAATCGGTGTAACCGACAATAGTCACGCCATTGTCGGTAACGATTTTTTCATCCATCACGGTCAACTTACAGTTGCCGCCTTTTTCTGCTGCCAAATCGACGATCACGGAACCTGGCTTCATCGCTTTGACCATATCTTCGGTCCAAAGCTCTGGCGCTTCGCGGTTCGGGATCAGGGCCGTGGTGATGACGATGTCAACTTCTGGTGCGAGTTCGCGGAACTTTGCAAGCTGTGCTTCGCGGAACTCAGGGCTGGACACTGACGCATATCCACCAGATGACGCGCCATCTGCCTGTTCTTCCTCAAAATCGAGGTAAACAAATTCAGCACCCATGGATTCAACTTGCTCAGCCACTTCGGGCCGCACGTCAAACGCCAATGTAATCGCGCCAAGGCTTGTAGAGGTGCCGATTGCAGCCAGACCTGCAACACCCGCACCCACAACCAGAACCTTCGCTGGGGGCACTTTGCCCGCCGCGGTGATTTGGCCTGTGAAGAAGCGGCCAAAGTTGTTGCCCGCCTCAATCACCGCGCGATAACCCGCGATATTCGCCATGGACGACAGCGCATCCATCTTCTGAGCACGTGAAATACGTGGCACCATTTCCATGGCAATCACGTTTGCGCCTTTGGCTTTCGCCGCTTCCATACCCTCGTCGTTGGCCGCAGGGTTAAAGAAGGAAATCAGCGTCTGACCTTTATCCAGGCGTTTCAGCTCGGTCGCGTCCGGCTGGCGCACTTTGGCGACGATATCGCAGGCCTTAAACAGCGCCGCGCCGGTTTTCAGAACCTCAACGCCCGCTTCTTTATACATAGCGTTGGAAAAGCCCGCTGCCTCGCCCGCGCCACTTTCAATGGCGCAGTCATAGCCCAGCTTCTGCAATTGTTTTGCCGAATCCGGCGTCATGGCAACGCGCGCTTCCCCGGCAAATGTTTCCTTTGGTGCTCCGATTTTCAAACCTGTTCCCCTATTCCTGCAACTTTCCGGAAAAATCATCTCTGCGACAAGATAGTCCCTCACAGCGACATTTTTCAGTCCCGGCATGCTTAACGTGGGTAACAATATTTCACAACAGCCTGACACAACTGTGAGGATGTTACGCGTCGCGTTTCTGCGGGGAAAATTGTCGCATTTTCCCCACTGGGATTACGCTTCCTCCCGGGGCGATCCAGATTTACTTTTATACCCCTCCAGGGCAAAGCCCGGAAAATCAGCAGAGGCTTGCTATCTGGCGCGTAAATATGTTTTATACATAAAACAATTGCGTGCACGGGCCATCGCCCGGCCAGGGGAAGTCTGATGTCTGATTTTGCAAAAACCAAAGCCATGTTCCACATTCCTGAGGACATGATTTATCTGGACGGCAATTCCCTGGGGGCTATGCCCTGGGCGACCGCAGTGAAAGTCGAACGCACCATTACCGATGAATGGGGCGATATGCTGATCACCGGCTGGAACAAAGCGGGCTGGATGGCAAAACCCACCGATATTGGCGATCGTATCGGGCGGCTGATCGGGGCAGAGAAAGGGTCCGTTGTCATGGGCGACACCCTGTCGATCAAAGTCTATCAGGCGGTGGCATCTGCCCTGGAAATGAACCCGGGACGCAAGGTTGTGCTGTCTGACAATGGCAACTTCCCAACCGATCTCTATATGGCGGATGGCCTGTGCAAAACCATGGGCGCAGATTATGAGGTGCGCACTGTGGACCCGGAAGCTGTTGAGGCCGCCCTGTCTGAGGACATCGCCGTTCTCATGCTGACCGAGATTGATTACCGCACCGGCCGTAAACATGATATGAAAGCCCTGACGGAAAAGGCCCAGGCCCTTGGCATTATCACCATCTGGGATCTTGCCCATTCCGCCGGTGCCCTGCCCGTCGATCTGGCCGGCTGCAACGCGGATTTCGCGGTGGGCTGTACCTATAAATACCTGAACTCCGGCCCCGGTGGCCCGGCATTTATCTATGTCGCCCCGCGTCACCAGGATGTGGCACGCCCGGCCCTGTCCGGCTGGCTGGGCCATGATGCGCCTTTCGCCTTTGATCTGGATTACCGCCCCGGTGCCGGGATCGAACGTATGCGCGTCGGCACTCCGCCCATCCTGCAACTGGCGGCGCTGGAAGCCTCGATGGACATCTGGGACCAGGTCGACATTCACGATATTCGCAAGGCATCCATCGCGCTGTGTGAACAATTCATCGCGGGCGTTGAAGAAAGCTGCCCGACGCTGAAACTCGCCTCACCCCGCAATGCCGATGATCGCGGCAGTCAGGTGTCCTTCGCGCATCCGGAAGGTTACGCCATCATGCAGGCCATGATTGCCCGCAACGTGATCGGTGACTTCCGCGCCCCGGATATTATCCGTTTTGGATTCACCCCGCTTTACATTGACGAAGGCGATGTAGACGGCGCAGTGTCAATCCTGAAAGACGTGATGGAGAACGACCTGTGGGACAAGCCGGAATACAAGATCAAAAGCCGTGTGACCTGAGTGATCTCATCCTGCGCCCATATCGCAGCAGTGACCGCCGCGCGGGGTTCGACGTCTATTATGACGCCGTACGCAACGGTGCTGCGCGTGCCTATACATCAGAACAACGTGCGGCCTGGGCGCCAGCGGATGCTTTCCGCCCTGAGACCCCGGATCAGATGCTTGATATGGTTGCCTTCGTGGCTGAACATCCTGACTGCGCGGGACGGATTGAAGGCTTCATGGCGATGGAACGAAACGGCCACCTGGATCGTGCCTTTGTGCGGCCCGGCTGGATGGGTCGCGGTCTGGCGCAAAATCTCTATGACCTCTTGCTTGAATGGGCGCGTGGGGCTGGCTTAACCCAGCTCACCACCGAGGCCAGCCACCTTGCCCGCCCCTTCTTTGCGAAGAACGGCTGGCAGGTTGTGGCCCCGGAAATCATTACCCGCGATGGTGTGGAAATCGAAAGGTTCCGCATGTCGCTTGCCTTGTGAGGCCCCAAATGACTGACGCAAAATGCCCTTTTAACCCGGAAGATGACGGTGCCGAGATGCGCTTTGACGGGCGGATGTCTTATTCTGACTACCTGTCGCTGGATCCGATCCTGAACGCCCAGAACCCGATATCTGACGCCCATGACGAAATGCTGTTCATTATCCAGCATCAGACGTCCGAGCTGTGGATGCGCCTTGCGATCCATGAACTTCAGGCGGCGCGAAAATTGCTGCTGGCAGGCGACACTCGCCCGGCGTTTAAGATGCTGTCCCGCGTGGCGCGGATCTTTGAACAGCTGAATTCCGCATGGGATGTGCTGCGCACAATGACCCCGTCAGATTACACGACCTTCCGCGAAACCCTGGGGCAAAGTTCGGGCTTTCAATCCTGGCAATATCGCCTGATCGAATTCATGGTCGGAAACCGCAACCCCGCCATGCTGAAACCCCATGAACACCGCGAAGAATATGTCACGCCCCTGCGTGCAGAGCTGACACAGCCCTCGCTTTACGATGTGGCCCTGCGCGCCCTCGCCGGTTCCGGCATTGCCGTGCCAGATGTCGTCCTGTCGCGTGATCTGACGCAAATGTATCAGCCATCCGATGCGGTCAAACAGGCCTGGGCCATTGTCTATAAAGATCCCCAGAAATACTGGGAGCTTTACGAGCTGGCAGAAAAGCTTGTGGATTTTGAAGATTACTTCCGCCGCTGGCGTTTCAACCATGTGACAACTGTGGAACGTATCATCGGCTTCAAACGCGGCACTGGCGGCACCTCCGGCACGTCTTACCTGCGCAAAATGCTGGATGTGGAAATCTTCCCGGAACTCTGGCACCTGCGCACAGATCTGTAAAGGTCAGCGGCCAACCCCCGTCCCTGCGGGATATTTGATGAACAAAAATGGGTTAAAAAAACGTTAACCCATTTCACCTTCCACAAATACTCCGGGGGTGTGGGGGCTGGCCCCCACGTCCTCAGGCTTCAATCATTGCACCAAAGCTTTCGGCCAGCACACGCTGCCCTTCGCGGTAAGTTTCAATGGTTGTAAACCCGGCCTTCAGCCCCAGAAGCGCCAGCAACAACGTATTGGCAAAGCCTTCCGCCGTTCCGGATGTGCGCGCAAGCGTAAGGCTTCCGGCTGCAACACCTTCCTTCACCCAGATAGCAAACACCGCCCGCATCTGATCCTCACCCGCAGCCACCACCTCGCGGGCAACGGTCTGTTTCAGATCCAGAAGTTCCGGCCCATGGGGGGTCAGCATCATCTTTTCGATAACCTCACCATCCTTGGCCAGCATCGCAGCCAACAGGCAATCCGCAGCACTCCCGGCCTGACGCAACGCATCAGCCATGTCGGCCGCAGCCTGAGTGAAATAACCGGAAATCAAGGCCTCAAGGATCGCATCTTTATTCGGAAAATGCAGGTATAACGCTGGACGGGACATGCCCGCAGCCTTCGCAATATCCGCCATAGATGTGCGCTGCACCCCGTAATTCATGAAACAGGTGAACGCGGCCTCAAGAATGGATTTCACCTTTGGATCAAGGCTTTGGGCACGGGGAATATTCGGGGTGTCAGTCGTCATGCTCCACCTCTGACAGTTTTAACAAAAAATGTCAATTGACACACTGACACTTTACGGCAATAATGTCAGAAAGCTGAACCGGAGGAAGCAATGGCCACCCGACTGACTGTAAACGGCAAGACACTTGAAACCGATCTGCCCGAAGATGTGCCCCTGCTCTGGGTGTTGCGGGATGAATTCAACATGACCGGCACAAAGTTTGGCTGCGGCGTTTCTGCCTGTGGGGCCTGCACCGTGCATATTGACGGCGAATCGCAACGCAGCTGTCAGGTGCGTCTGGGCGATATCTGGGGTGAAGTCACCACCATTGAAGGCCTCGGCACACCCGATAACATGGCCGTGCTGCAGCAGGCCTGGGTTGATCATCAGGTGGCACAATGTGGCTGGTGTCAGTCCGGCCAGATCATGCAGGCCGCAAGCCTTTTGCAACAAAATCCAAAGCCGACGGACCAGGATATTGATGACGCCATGCAGGGCAATCTCTGCCGTTGTGGCACCTACCCCCGTATTCGCGCCGCCATCCATGACGCCGCCAGCAAGATCGGAGGCTGATCCATGGCCAATTTCAAGAAAATCGCCCGCCGGACGTTCCTGATCGGTTCCGCCGCTATTGTTGGTGGTGCTGCCTTTGGCGCCTGGTATGTCAGCCGCCCCGCCGAAAACCCCCTGAAATCACCGGAAGGTGGCGCGGCCTTTAACCCATTCGTGATGATCGATCAGAACGGCGTCACGCTGATCGCGAAACACGTGGAAATGGGTCAGGGATCGCGCACAACCCTTGCCGCACTGATTGCCGAAGAACTGGATGTACGGCTTGAAGACGTAAAGGTGCTGCAAGGCCAGCCCGCGCAGGCCTATTACAACAGCGCGCTTCTGGGGGAAGTCCTGCCCGGCAAAGGCTATGATCGTGGCGATTTCGCCCATGCTCTGGGGGAAACTCTGGGGGTGCTTGGCAAGGTTCTGAACATGCAGGTGACCGGTGGGTCTTCTGCCATGAAAGACGGGTTTACCGAGATGCGCCTGGCTGGTGCCTCGGCCCGGGAAGCCCTGAAAGACGCAGCAAGCGCGCGCCTGGGCGTTGCAAAAGCCGATCTGAAAACCGAAAACGGCCAGGTCATTGCACCGGATGGCACGGCGCTTGCCTATACTGAACTGGCAGCAGAAGCAGGCCAGATGGATCTGTCTGAACCCGAACTGCGCCCGGCCAGTGAATGGAAATACATCGGTAAAAACATGCCCCGTGTCGACATGGCTGCCAAAGCCACGGGCACCGCAGAATACGGCATGGATGTACGCCCTGAGGGTCTGAAATTCGCAGCCCTGCGCGCCAACCCACGCCGCAGCGGCATGACCAGCTTTGATGCGGCCGCCGCCCTGACCATGCCCGGTGTCGAAGGCGTCTATGGCCTGGGCGACGCAATTGCTGTGGTCGCCAACAACACCTGGATCGCTATGCAGGCGGCAGAGGCGGTTGATATCACCTGGGGTGCGGCAAACTACCCGAATAAAACCGATCAGATCTTTGCGCGCATTGAACAGGGGTTTGATACGGAAGCCAATTCCACCATGCGCGACGATGGCGATGCAGGGACTGGTGCGCCCGAAGGCAGCACCCCGGTTGAGGCCAGCTATAAGGTGCCCTATCTCGCCCACGCGGCGATGGAACCTCTGAACACAACCGCGCTTTACACAGGCGATCACCTGGAAATCTGGTCCGGCAACCAGGGGCCGATGCTGCACCGTCAGCACGCGGCAACCGAAGTGGGTCTGGCGGAAGAAAACGTCACTCTGCACACGCCTTACCTGGGCGGTGGCTTTGGGCGACGGGGGGATTTTGACTACACCGTTTATGCCGCACGCCTGGCGAAACTGATGCCCGACACGCCGGTCATGCTGACCTGGTCACGCGAAGAAGACATGCGCCATGACTTCTACCGTCCCGGTGCCCTGGCCCGCATGAAGGGTGCTGTGCAGGATGGGCGCGCGGTGCTGTTGGATGGTCAGGTCTCTGCCCAATCCACCACGGTTCAGATCATGAAACGCTGGATGGATTTCGAAGCAGGCGGCCCTGACAAAGGCCATGTGGATGCGCTGTTTAACGCGCCCTACGCGATTGAGAACCACCGGGTGCGTGGCTACCACGCGGATGTGGATGTGCCGGTGGGGGCCTGGCGCTCTGTTGCGGCCTCTTTCAACGCGTTCTTCCAGGACAGTTTCATGGATGAAATGGCCCATGCCGCCGGTGTCGATCCGCTGGAATTCCGCCTGCAACATATGCGCGAAGAATTCCCCGAAGGCGCCGCCTGCCTTGAGAAAGTGCGCGACATGTCCGGCTGGACCGGCGAAACACCCGAGGGTGTCGGGCGGGGCGTGGGCTTTGCCTATAGCTTTGGCACCCCTGTCGCCCAGGTGGTTGAGGTCGTGCAGCAGGACAGTGGCATTCACGTGAAGAAGGTCTGGATTGCCTGTGACATGGGCACAGCACTTGATCCGTCAATTGTGAAAGCCCAGATGTCTGGCGGCATGGTTTATGGCCTGTCGGCTGCGATCTATGAGGAGATCACCTTCTCTGGCGGCGAGGTTGAGCAGTTCAATTTCCCGGATTTCGACGCTACCCGCATGCATACAATGCCCGAGGTGGAAGTTGCGATCCTTGAAGGTCAGAAACATCTTGGTGGCGCAGGCGAGCCGGGCACACCACCGATTGCCCCCGCGCTTGCCAATGCTTTGTATGACCTCACCGGCACCCGCGCCCGTGAGCTGCCGCTGAACAAGACATTTGATTTCAAATACTGATATTGTGCCTGGCGGGGGAATGCTCCCGCCAGGTTATCATTCTTACGAATGCAACCTGTTGGGCCGGGCACGCTTCGCGTGCCTGATTTTTCGCGAGACAATATCGGAGGGAGCCAGCCCCCGTCAGCTGCGCTGTCTCCCCCGGGATATTTCAGGCAAGAGGAAATCAGGACGAAAACGCGAAGGCCTATGCTTCCTGAAAGCTGTCGAACACATCAGGGAAATCGAACCTGACAGGTGTTGCCTTATAAAACTCCCGAAACTTAAGCACCTGTTGTTCCTTGCGAAGATATTGACAGAGCGGTTTCCTGAAACGGGAGGGTTTCGCCCGCGCAGGCAGCTTTGCCAGCCAGTGGCGCGTGGGGCGTCCAATACGTGTACCATTGGGCAGGCGAGAACCAGATGGGAGCGGGTTCTGCTTCATCACGGAGAGGAAGTGGTCAAGTTCTTCCGGCATCGCAAACCGAAGGTCGACCCCGTTAAAATGCACATCCAGCAAACACCACAAGCGACGCTGATCCAGGAATGGGTGTCCACTCTGAAAAGGGCGTTGCGGTTGCCCGCTGTCAGTAAACCGGACATGCCACGCGAAAAACCGTGCCCCGGCCCAGGAACTTACAGGCGTTGCCGGGAACGTCCTGTGGTATGATAACTGCGCGGTTTTCATTCACTTCAGCCTGCCCGCCCCGCCTTAAACGCCCGTGCGGCATCACCGAAGGCTTCAAACAGTGGTTTCGACACCGGATCATTTTCCGTGTTCCATTCGGGATGCCACTGCACAGACATGGTGAAGCCCGGGGCGTTTTCCACATAGATCGCTTCCGGAGTGCCGTCATCGGCGCGCCCGTCAATCACAATGCGCGGGCCGGGTTGGCAGATGCCCTGGCCGTGCAGTGTGTTGGTCAGCACGCGTTTTGCGCCGAACATGTTATGGAACGGGCCGTTTTCGGACACTTCCACTTCATGGCGCAGTTCGAACTTTTCTTCTAAAGTGCCATCAGGCGGCATACGGTGGTTCTGGCGACCTTCAAGTTCGCGAATTTCCGGGTGCAGCGTGCCGCCCATGGCGACGTTCACTTCCTGAAAACCCCGGCAAATGCCCATTACCGGCTGCCCCGCCTCAACACAGGCGCGCACCAGCGGCAGTACCAGGCGATCGCGGTTGCGGTCAAATTCACCGTGGGCTTCGGTTTCTTCATGGCCGTATTCTTCCGGATGCACATTCGGGCGCCCGCCGGTCAGAACAAACCCATCAAAATGCGCCATCAGATCATCAATACTGCCGTAATCGGGGATTGCAGGAACGATCAGGGGAATACAGCCTGACACACGGGCGATGGCCTCTGTGTTCATGGTTCCGGCGGCGTAGACCGGATATTGATCGTTCAGCTCGTAAAAATTGGAAATGATACCGATGACCGGGCGCAAGATCTCTCTCCTGAGGTAAATGAATTGCCTGCCAATCTAACCTGTGCGCCTGAGTGGGTCGAGAGGTTTCACAACGCAAAAACGCACAAGTCCGCTACGTGACCTGTGCGTTTTAAAGGTATTATGAAGTGCGGATCAGATTTCCGCAGTCAGACCAGCAGCCTCAATTCCGGCCTTCGCCGCAATCGCGTCATTGTCTGATGTGTCGCCGGTCAGGCCAACTGCGCCAATCACGGCACCATCCGCATCACGCACCAGCACACCACCCGGCACAGGCACAACCTGACCGCCGTAAACGCCATTCACCGCTGCCATGAAATAGGCCTGCTGTTCGGCACGCGCCATTTGGGCTGTGCCCGCCATGCCCAGCATCACGGCACCGTAAGCTTTGCCATGGGCGATGGGGAAACGACCAGGGGCCGCACCGTCTTCACGCAGGAACGCTTTCACGTGCCCGCCCGCATCCAACACCACCACCGAGAGCGGCTTCAGCCCCATCTCGCGGCCTTTTTCCAGCGCGACTTTCATCATGGTCTGCGCCTGATCCATTGTAATTTCAGTCATGTCTTATCCTTCTGCTTTCGCCTCAAGACGGCGGGCATGCAACACAGGTTCCGTATAGCCGGATGGCTGCACGCGCCCCTTAAACACCAGATCACAGGCCGCCTTAAAGGCGACCGTATCATAACCGGGTGCCATTGGCTTATAGCTTGGGTCATCCGCGTTCTGCCCGTCGACAATCGCCGCCATCTTGCGCATTGCCGCCATGGCTTCATCTTCCGTGATCACACCGTGGTGCAGCCAGTTCGCCATAGCTTGTGATGAAATCCGGCAGGTCGCGCGGTCTTCCATCAGGCCAACGTCGTGAATATCCGGCACTTTGGAACAGCCAACACCGGCATCCACCCAGCGCACAACATAACCAAGAATACCCTGAGCGTTGTTTTCAATTTCCTCGCGGATGTCTTCAGGTGACCAGTTCTGGCCACGCGCCACAGGCACGCTGAGAAGATCTGACAATGTGCCACGTGCTCCGCCTTTGATCAGATCAGCCTGAAGCGCGAAAACATCCACTTTGTGATAATGCGTGGCATGCAAAGTTGCGGCGGTTGGCGATGGCACCCAGGCACAGTTCGCGCCGGATTTCGGGTGACCGATCTTCACGTCCAGCATCTCTTTCATGCGATCCGGCATCGCCCACATGCCCTTGCCGATCTGCGCCTTACCGGACAGACCACAGGCCAGACCAATATCAACGTTGCGATCTTCATAAGACGCGATCCATGGGCTGGCTTTCATATCACCTTTGCGGATCATCGGGCCCGCTTCCATGGCGGTGTGGATTTCATCGCCGGTGCGATCAAGGAAGCCTGTGTTGATGAAGGCAACCCGGGATTTCGCAGCACGGATACATTCTTTCAGGTTGGCGGATGTGCGGCGTTCCTCATCCATGATACCGATCTTCACGGTGTTTTGTGGCAGGCCCAGGACCTTTTCCACATGGGTAAAGATGCGGTCGGTGAAAGCAACCTCTTCCGGCCCGTGCATCTTTGGCTTCACGACGTATACGGATCCATGAACCGAATTCCCGCCGTCACGCGCCAGATCATGCATGGAACCCAGAACCGTCACCATCGCGTCAAGGAAGCCCTCGCCCGCTTCACGGCCCTCAACATCAAGAACCGCCGGGTTGGTCATCAGATGGCCCACATTGCGCACCAGCAACAGCGCGCGGCCTTTCAGGGTCTCTGTAGTGCCCGCAGGTGTTGTGACCTCAAGATCCGGGCTCAGGGCGCGGGTGAAGGTCTTGTCACCTTTGCTGATTTCTTCGGTCAGATCGCCGCGCATCAGGCCCAGCCAGTTGCCCCAGGCCAGAACCTTATCCTCGGCATCCACCGCAGCCACGGAATCTTCGCAATCCATGATTGCGGACATGGCGCTTTCCATGCGGATGTCAGAAATGCCCGCCGGGTCAGCACCGCCCACGGGCGTGCTTGCATCAATATCAAGGATGATGTGCAAGCCGTTGTTTTTCAGAACAATTGCAGAAGGCGCTTCCGCCGCCCCGATGTAGCCGGCATAGCCTGCGCCATCTTTCAACGCCGGGGTCAAATCAGCACCCGCTTTGATCGCAGTGACATCCGCCCAGGATCCGCTTGCCAGAGGCACAGCATCATCCAGAAACGCCTTGCCCCAGGCAATCACACGCCCGCCGCGTTCCGCATCATAGCCCTTGCCTGTTGGCAGATCGCCCAGCGCATCCGTGCCATACAGCGCATCATAAAGACTGCCCCAACGGGCATTCGCCGCGTTCAGCGCATAGCGCGCATTCATCACCGGCACCACAAGCTGTGCCCCCGCAACTTTTGCAATTTCAGGATCGGTATTCGCGGTTTCAATCGCGAAATCTTCACCCTCAGGCACCAGATAACCGATCTCACGCAGGAAGGCTTCCTGTGCGGCAGGGTCCAGCGCCGCATCGCCCTGTTCTTTATACCAGGCATCAATCTGCCCCTGGATCTCTGCCCGTTTCGCCAGAAGCACGCGGTTTTCATCCCCAAAGCCGTTGATCAGATCTGACATGCCCGCCCAGAAATCATCCGCCGTCACACCCGTGCCCGGCAGCGCATTGCCTTCGATAAATTCAACAACCTGGCTGTCGACCTTCAGGCCGGATTTCTCGATATATGTGGACTTGGAAGATGCGGGCATGGGAGATTTCCTCAGGATTTCACAATTCCCCGAGTTGATACGAAAGTTTCCTCTGCGAGACAATCCAATGGTCAGATCATTTTACCAATGACGCAGCGAAAAGCTTTCCTGGCGGATTTGATAATCTGGAGAATTATTCGGCAACAAGCAGTTCAATAGAATTCCCGGAACCGGTGTTTTACTTTCTCTGCACTTTGAGTATCGTTGGCACACTAAATTTGTTCCTCCGGCTGATAGTAAGAAACAAGAAATTTTCGCTTAAAGAAACCTCTACTCAGGAAACCTCAATGGATTATCGAAACACCGCACGCAGTTTGTGCAATTCAGCAAAGTGCCTTATTTCCAGTGAAGAAGATGATAACCTGCTATTTGCTGCGCTCAAACTTCGTATGGCTCTTGAAAGCATCACCTACGATCGTTCAAAAAAATATTCTGACGAACTGGGACCAGAGGTCATGAAAACCTGGCAACCCAAAAAACTGATGGAACGCATGCTGGAAGTAAATCCACATGTGGACCAAGACACCACTTTATCTTGTGGTGAAGAACCTTACCCTGGAGGCACACCAGAAGTTATGCGAATGCTGGGAACAGATCGGGTCCTGAATTTAAAAACACTAAAAAAACACTATGATGCACTTGGTTCCTACTTACACACCCCAACAATTCATCAACTGGAGGCCGGCAAAGAGCACGACTATAAAAAACTGCGCAAACGATGCAATGAGATAGTCTCTGCTCTCGAAGACGCTCTAAGCTCCCCGGTGTGGAATGCCCGGTTTTCTTTGCAGGGCAACTATGAGTGCGCTGAGTGTGGAAATAAAATCAAAAGATCTTTACCCACCGAAATGCAAAAACGAATTGTGTATTGCTGGAACTGCTCTGCGAGCTACACGATGGCGAGAGTAGACGCAAAGAAAGTGACTTTTGAACCACGTCAACACCAGATCGAATGTCCCATAGAGGATTGCGACGAAATCTCCTTGATATGGGAAAAGGACCTCAAACTGAACGAGCATTGGCAGTGCAATGGATGCCACTCAGAACTCACAATTGCCTTGGGAGTTTCTACAGCTAAAACATCTGAAACTCCGAAGTAGAGAACCTCTTACACCAGACTTCTCGACGTTAACACCGCCTTCCCCCCACCGCACGCCCGATATGCATAAGTTGTGCATAACATGTGCATGCTTTGTGCATATGATATTCGCCCCTTGCCCTGCCCCATGGATGCGCTACAAATTCGTTAGCATTGCAGGAGCACATCATGACCATTCAGGAAACCATTTACCTTTCAGATTACACGCCTTTTGGCTTTATCGTGGAAGATGTGCATCTGACATTTAAGTTGGCCCCGACGACAACCCGCGTGATCTCCCGCATTCGTTTTGCGCCAAACCCTGACAGCTCATCCCGTGATTTTTTCCTGCATGGTGAAGGGCTTAACCTGCACTGGGCGAAGGTCGACGGTGCGGATGTGGCGCCTGATCTGGTCAAAGGCGGGTTGCGTTGTGACGTGCCGGATACCGCTTTCACCTGGGAATGTGAGGTCGAGATTGATCCACAGGGCAACACAGCGCTGGAAGGGCTTTATATGTCAAACGGCATGTATTGCACACAGTGCGAGGCCGAAGGGTTCCGTAACATCACCTTCTATCCGGATCGCCCGGATGTGATGTCTGTATTTACCGTTAGAATTGAAGGGGATAACCCCGCTCTTCTGTCAAACGGCAACCCTGCGGACAGCGGCGAAGGTTGGGCCGAATGGCACGATCCATGGCCCAAACCTGCATACCTCTTCGCCCTCGTCGCCGGTGATTTGCGCAACTATCCGGGCAGCTTTAAAACCATGTCCGGGCGTGATGTTGAGCTGAACCTCTGGGTACGTCCCGGGGATGAAGGGAAATGCGCCTTCGGCATGGAAGCCCTGAAGAAGTCCATGATCTGGGATGAAGAAGTCTACGGGCGCGAGTATGACCTTGATATCTTTAACATTGTTGCGGTGGATGACTTCAACATGGGGGCGATGGAAAATAAAGGACTGAACATCTTTAACTCTGCCGTAGTTCTTGCCAGCCCGGAAACCTCAACCGACGCGAATTTCGAACGCATCGAAGCCATCATCGCCCATGAATATTTCCACAACTGGACCGGCAACCGCATCACCTGTCGTGACTGGTTTCAGCTGTGCCTGAAGGAAGGTCTGACCGTCTTCCGCGACCAGCAGTTCACCGGCGATATGCGTGGTCATGCGGTGAAACGTATTAACGATGTTGTCACCCTGCGCAGCCGCCAGTTCCGCGAAGATTCCGGCCCGCTGGCGCACCCACCGCGTCCGGATCAGTTTGTTGAAATCAATAACTTTTACACCGTCACCGTCTATGAAAAAGGCGCCGAAGTGATTAATATACTGAAGCATCTGGTGGGCGACGATGGATATAAAAAAGCGCTGGATCTTTACTTTGACCGCCATGACGGCGACGCTGCGACGATTGAAGACTGGCTGCAGGTGTTTGAAGATGCAACAGGCCGTGATCTGACTCAGTTTAAGCGTTGGTACACAGACGCAGGCACGCCGCATGTGAAAGTGGCGGACAGCTTTGACAATGGCATCTATACGCTGACCTTCACCCAGGAAACCGCCCCGACACCGGGGCAGGATGACAAGCCTGCGCGTGTGATTCCGATCGCCGTAGGTCTCCTGGACCCCAATGGGAATGAGGTCCTTCCAACCCAGATCCTGGAGATGGCAGAAACGACACAAAGCTTTTCATTTGAAGGCCTTAGCGCGAAACCCGTACCGTCCATCCTGCGCGGGTTCTCGGCCCCTGTGGTACTGGAACGCGAAACTTCGGCAGAAGAACAGGCCTTCCTGCTGGCCCATGACACCGACCCGTTCAACAAATGGGAAGCGGGCCAGGCGCTGGCAAAAGACTGCCTGATTGCTATGACACAGGGCGGCACGCCGGATCAGGGGTTGCTTGATGGCATGACCACTGTTGCCCGTGATCACAGCCTTGATCCCGCTTTCCGCGCCCTGGCCCTTGGCCTGCCAGCCCAGGATGATATTGCCGCAACCCTGGCCGCCCGCGGTATCACGCCGGACCCGGATAAAATCTGGCGTGCCCATCAAGCCCTGAAACAGGCAATCGCCCAGCATCTGCAGGACGTCTGGCCACGCTTGCTGGCGGAAATGGCAACCCCTGGCCCCTATTCGCCGGATGCGGAACACGCTGGTAAGCGCGCATTGCATGGCGTGGCCCTGGCCTATCTGTCACAGATCGACGGCGGCACGGCAGCCAAGGCGGCCTATACGACGGCGGGCAATATGACAGAACAACTGTCTGCGCTTGCCTGTCTGTTGTCAGTGGAAAAAGGCACCGATGAACTGGCAACCTTCCGCGAACAATGGCAGCATGATCGCCTGGTCATGGACAAATGGTTTGGCCTGCAGGTCGGCTATGCCAGCCCGGAAAACTGTGTCGCCACCGCGAAACGCCTGTCCGAAGATGCAGACTTCAACTGGAAGAACCCGAACCGTTTCCGTGCGGTCTTTGGCGCCATGATGATGCATCACGCCGGTTTCCATCAGGCGGATGGCAGTGGTTACAACCTTCTGGCGGACTGGCTGATTAAACTTGATCCGGTCAACGGCCAGATTTCTGCCCGCATGTCCACGGGTTATGAAACCTGGAAACGCTATGACGCCGATCGTCAGGCAAAGGCCCGCGCGGCACTGAAGCGTATCAACGGCGCGCCGGATCTTAGCCGGAACCTTGGGGAAATGGTGACGCGGATCCTGAAGGCCTGAAAATCAAAGCGGGAAAAATGCAGCACATTTCCCCTTAGGCGTGCAATTGGTTTCGCATAGGTTGATCGCATAAGAGTGAAATTGTTTTGTTTAAAAGAGAGTGTCCGTATGGTTATCAAGTAGGCTAGGTCTGAGTCTGCCAGTCGATTTGCGCAAATCGCCTCAGGCTACCGGCAGGGTATGAGTAACGGACCTCGATATTATGGCCTTGCACCGGTTGGGCTGATCGGGCAGTTTTCTGATATCTTTCTTGAAATCAGGATATATTATGCCCATTCTTCTTGCCCTTATCAGTGCTGCCATGGTCGCTTACTTCTGGTTCAACCGCGCAAGGAATACCGTCGATATCGCAGGAGATCTGGCCAATGCGGCCAATGATGTACGTCTGGCGGCACGGCGATTTGGGTTCAGACGCCGCGCAAACATTCATCCGGTGGAATCGATTGAAGACCCGGATGTTGCGGTTGCAGCCCTGGCCGCCGCTTTCCTTGAACTGGATGAACTGCCGACCTCTGAGCAGCGTATGGCACTGGAAGGCGGGCTTTCCCGCAGTCTGACCCTGCCGCAAAAAGATGCGGCTGAACTGACTGTTCTGGGCCATTGGTTTGTCGGAGAATGTGGCACGCCCGGACAAGCCGTTGCGCGGATTTCACGCAAATTATTCAAGCTTAATGGCGGCGATAGCTTTGAACCGCTGATGGATATCCTGGGGGCCATTGCCGCCGCTGGAAACGGATTAAGCGACAATCAGAAAGACGCGCTTGAAGATGTCAAACGCGCCTTCCACATTCGCTGATCCCACGCCTCAGCTGCAATAAGGCTGCGCCCGGCTCCAGGCGATCATATCTTCGCGCTTGCGTTGTGAATGAAACGGTCCCCAGTCGGCAGCGACACCGCGCCAGCCCTCAGACACCACCCCGTCCCGCACAGCGGTATGCGCAATGATACGAACCGCGCAGGATAGGTTGGCTCCGCCGTCTTTCAGGGCTTCACCTGTACGGGCTTCACATCCATAGCCCCGTGCCGTCGCAGGCGTGATCTGCACCAGACCAAACCAGCGCCCTCCGCCACCGACAGCCTGCGGGTTCCAGGTGCTTTCGTGTTTGGCAAGCGTTGATAGCAAACCGGCCCAAAAGGCCGCGCGTCCCTCAGAGGCCTGATTTTCATAATCCGGACACCATACTGCGGCATCACCAGGCACCATCTGAACCAGTGCCTGACCATGGTTTTCAATTGCCGCCAGAGAGGCCCGGGTCCAGGTATCCCCCTGTGCCAGGTGGCTCCAGCGCAGGTCTGGTAAACCTGTTGGTGTCTCGCGTGACACAGGTTCATCCCCACCGCCGCAGGCCGCCAGAAACAGACAAGCTGCAAAAGTCATTGATTTACGCATATTCACCCCATGATCCACGTTCCACACAGGGTGACATCTTTTACGCCCACACGGAATGGGGCAACCCCCGATTACAGTCTGTCCCACTCTGCGCGGGCTCTTGCCCCCGGAGCCTGGCTGACATAGAAGAAGCGTAACGTATTAAGAGGCCCGGACCGAATGCTTGATCTTACCTACAAAGCCCCGAAACCCAAAGTGATCGCTGGTATGCGCGACGATTGGGAACTTGTAATCGGGATGGAAATCCACGCGCAGATCAGCAGCGAAGCAAAGCTGTTTTCCGGCGCGTCCACCAAATTCGGCAATGAACCCAATTCCAACGTGGCTTTTGTTGACGCGGCCATGCCGGGCATGCTGCCTGTGATCAACGAATACTGCATTGAACAAGCCGTGCGCACGGGCCTTGGTCTGAAAGCTGAAATCAATCTGTTTTCCGCTTTTGATCGCAAAAACTATTTTTACCCGGATCTGCCGCAGGGCTATCAGATTTCTCAGCTGTATCACCCGATTGTCGGTGAAGGCGAAGTCCTGGTGGAACTGGAAGAAGGTGTCGCGCGCAATGTCCGCATTGAACGTATCCACATGGAACAGGATGCCGGTAAATCCATCCACGACATGGATCCCACCATGTCATTTGTGGATTTGAACCGCACAGGCGTTGCCCTGATGGAAATCGTGTCCCGCCCGGATATCCGCAGCCCTGAAGAAGCCGCTGCATTTGTTGGCAAACTGCGCCAGATCCTGCGTTACCTTGACACCTGTGATGGCAACATGCAGAACGGCAACATGCGCGCAGACGTGAACGTGTCCGTCTGCAAACCCGGGCAGTACGAGAAGTTCGCAGAAACCGGTGATTTTGGCCATCTCGGCACCCGCTGTGAAATCAAGAACATGAACTCTATGCGGTTCATTCAGGCGGCGATCATGGTCGAAGCCAACCGTCAGATTGCGATTATCGAAGACGGTGGCAAGATCGATCAGGAAACCCGCCTGTATGATCCGGACAAGAACGAAACCCGTTCCATGCGCTCCAAAGAAGAAGCGCATGACTACCGGTATTTTCCTTGTCCAGACCTTCTGCCTTTGGAAATTGAACAGGGCTGGGTTGACGATATCGCGGCGACTTTGCCTGAGCTGCCAGACGCTAAAAAAACCCGTTTCATGGGTGATTTTGGCCTGTCTGACTATGACGCATCCGTTCTGACCGCTGAAGTTGAAAACGCGGACTTCTTTGAAGAAGTCGCCAAAGCCGGCGACGGCAAACTGGCGGCGAACTGGGTGATCAACGAACTGTTTGGCCGCCTGAAGAAAGACGACAAAACCATCCAGGACAGCCCGGTCAACCCGGGGCAGCTTGGCGGCATCATCGCGCTGATCAAAAAGGGCGATATTTCAGGCAAAATCGCAAAGGATCTGTTTGAAATCGTCTATACCGAAGGTGGCGATCCGGCAGAGATCGTTGAAGCCCGCGGCATGAAGCAGGTGACAGACACTGGCGCGATTGAAGCTGCTGTGGATGAAATCATCGCGGCCAACCCCGCCCAGGTTGAAAAAGCACAGGCGAACCCAAAACTCGCGGGCTGGTTTGTCGGTCAGGTGATGAAAGCAACCGGTGGCAAAGCGAATCCGGCGGTGGTGAACCAACTGGTCAGCAAAAAACTGGCGCTGTAAGCCTTCCAAAGAGTATCAACACCAAGAGCTGGCAATCACAGGTTGCCAGCTCTTCTTTTTTGCACAGACTCTTATGGTTCTCTGACAACAGTGAACCGCATTGTTCAGAGTTTAACTTTCGGCAAAATTATTTCCCTGATAAACACAAAAAATGCAGCGTGGCAGGACAGGCCCGCAGCAAATTTCGATGCTTATCGGAAGTGTGGACATAGTGAGTAAGACAAAAAACGGCACAGCCGCTCCGCCTGAAGGCGGTCGCGATGTGCTGATCGATCGATTGTATGAAGTGGCCATGGACCCCGGGCGCGCTTCTGAAATGCTTGAGCAATGGAATACATTGGTCAATCCATTGCGTGCGACTGCAGATCAGCAGAAAATCGTGCTGTTGAATGACAGTGCGATGGAAGAACATATTGCCCGTGCTGACCGGTTTCTCGAACGCTATGCCAATACTCTGGAACCTCCGAATGAACGCCAGACCCTGATCGAATATTTCGACATGGCAGCGGCTTTCCTGATCGAAAGCGATCTGACGGTCAGCACCGCAAATTCCGGGGCACAAGCGTCACTTGGCGTCACTGAAGGTGCACCGGCTGCCGCTTTACCAGTAGATCAGGATGACCTGCCCAACCTTCTGAAACAAATGCGGAATATGCTGGCCGGACGCGGTTCAAACATATCACTCTTCCGCGTGCGATCTTCAGATCTCGGGCATTTCATCGTGTTCCACATCCGGCGTCGCACACTACAGGATGGCGCCCAGTGCCTTGTTGTTGCGACCTCAGAACTGGCATGGCCCCCTGCGTTTGATGGCATCCTGACAGAAGCATTCAACTTCACCCAAACCGAAGTTGAAATCGTACGTATGCTGATTGAATGCTGTTCAATCAAAGATATTGCGGAACAGCGCGGGCGATCTGTCGATACCATTCGCGCCCAGATCAAATCCATCCTGGCAAAAACAGAAACGCGATCTCAGGTGGAACTGATCCGCCTTATTCTTTCCATGATGGATATGACCGGCTTTGCTGTGACGGGCCAGCAGACAACAGAGGCCTGGAGCCGGGGTTACACGGGTAATCCGGACGCTTCCGGTGCCGCAAAACTGCATACAATCAACACCCCGGACGGGAGACGGCTGGATTATCTGACCTGGGGCGACCCAAGTGGCACCCCTGTCATTCACCTTCATGTTGAAATTGGCATGTCCCGCTGGCCCAAATCCGGTGAACAGGCCGCCCGGAAGGCCGGGATTCGCATCATCACCCCCATTCGGGCGGGTTATGGCAACAGCAGCCCGCTGCCTGACAAAACCGATTTCACCCGCGGCGTTGTGGATGACATCGTGCATGTTCTGAAGGCCGAAAGCATCGAAAAATGCCATGTGGTCTCGCTGTGCGCTGATGTGCGTTTCGCCGCCCATATCGAAAAGTATTACCCGGGCGTCATGCAAAGCCTGATTGCGGTTGCAGGTACGCCGCCCCCTGATTCCCCAGGCGAATATGACCACATGGATCTCTGGCAGCGTTTCCTTCTGGTTTGCGCACGCTACACACCACATCTGCTGACCTTCACAGTCAAAACCGGCTTTCTCATGGCGCGCAAATACGGGCAACGTAAATTCCTGGAACATGTCTACCATCGTTCACCGGCGGATAAGGAACAGTTCAACGATCCGGAAATCTGGGAAGCTGTGACAACAGGCATTCAGATCTGCCTGTCGGACACACATTCCGCCCACAAGGCTTTCACACGGACAATTTCCGAGGAAATAAAGGGCTGGCATGCCGAATTCTGCGCCCTGGAAGGTAAGCTACCCGTACATTTCATCAATGGCACACTGGACGGCCAGGCCACGATGGAGATCATTGAACCCTTCTTCCGGGATCATCCCTGGGTCAGCTATGAACTTATTGAAGGTGCTGGACAGCTGCTGATTTACAGCCACTGGGACAAAGTGCTGAAAAAGATTGGCCAGTTCAGATAAAACCCGCACCTTTACCCCATATGGGGTACGCGCCGGAAAGCCGAGTCATGGCAATATCAAGGGGCAGTAGCGGTGAGTGTTAACAGTGCTGTGTTTATGAGTAATATCGTCTTTTCTGTGGCCGTGCCCGTTTTTCGGGCACGGCCACAATTACTTTGGCATGCTGCTCAGGCTGGAACAGTCCGGGATCAAAACAGACCTGTTCTCTGTCGTCGGACAAACGCCCCTTCCGGATGGCGACCATAATTAGCGAATTATAAACCTTTTACCCAATCTGGGGTATGCGCCGGCACATAGCGCTATGGCATAAAGATTCTACAGTAGCGGTGAGTGTTATCAGTACTGTGTTTACGAGTTAAGTCATCACATTCGTGGTTGCGCCTTTTTGTTTGGGCGCAACCACATTCGTATGGTTTGACGCTGAAGGCCCTGTCCTGGCCGAAGCAACTTCAGAAATCCGGATTTCCCACACATCTTGATTCTGAAGTTGCGTCAGCGCTCCCGGATTGTTTCCCTTTCCCTGCCTCAGGATGCGTTCTCACCGCAACAAATCAGATTTCGCAAACATTTTGCTGTCGTTTCCTTAGACAGTTCCCTTTGTCATGTGATAGCCCGGCGAAGCTGCACACTGCCGGAGAAATCAATGTCTGCTTTTGAATATAAAGTCGTCCCAGCCCCAACCAAAGGAATCAAGGCCAAAGGTGTCCGCGGCACCGATGCGCGATTCGCCTCTGCCCTGATGGACGTGATGAACGAACTGGGTGCTGAAGGCTGGCAATATCAGCGCAGCGATACCCTGCCCTGCGACAGCCGCAGTGCGATGGGTAAGAAATCCACCCAATATATGAATATGCTGGTCTTTGCCCGCGAGATCGCGGACGAATCTGCACCCGCCGCTGCGGAAAGCGAAGCCGACCTGCCAGACACACCGGTCCTGCGCCGTGTTCAGGCCCCGGTTCCGGCGGAAACCACGACAAAAGAGGACGCGCCCTCAGCAGAAGCCCTGGCTGACGAAGCCATGGAATTGGCCAAAAGCGACGAAAGCCCTGTTGAGAATAAGAAGACAGACGCAGAATAGTCACTGCGCAGATCACATTCGAAAGCCACCTGACATCGCCAGGTGGCTTTTTGTTTATGGCGCAGAAATATCCAACGCCAATGCATGAATACGCCCGATCAGGTCTGGCCCCATCGCAGCATGAACAGCCCGGTGACGCGCGATACGTGTCTTCCCGGCAAAATCGGCTGCAACGATCACCACGCGGAAGTGGCTTTCGCCCGATCCGTCATCCCCCGCATGTCCTGCATGCAAATGGCTTTCGTTCACAACCTCAAGCTTTTCAGGTGTAAACGTCTCTGAAAGACGTTGATGAATTTCACTGGCAACAGTCATTTTTTTCGCGCGCCCCCTTCTATCCGGCTGAGTTTGGTCTAAACTCTTGCGTCTGAGTCGGAAAGGTGCCGTCTGCAACAGGACCGATGGCGCAAGAAGGAATACGGATCATGAAGAAAGATGACCCATTCGGGTTCGATATGTCGGTGAGCTCGGCAAAAAAGAAAAACCCGCGCGGCAAGCGCGGCATGTCCGGCGCGTTCGAAACCTCCAAACGGGTATGTGAACATCCGGGTTGTGAAGAAGCAGGCCAGTATCGCGCGCCCCGCTCGCCAGATCATCTGGATGAATACCTCTGGTTCTGTAAGGACCATGTGAAAGAATTTAACCTGAAGTGGAACTTCTTTGACGGGGCCACTGAAGAAGAAATCGACGAACAGATTCAATCTGATCGCGTCGGCGGCCGTCCGACCAAACCTATTCGCAAATCCGATGAACAGCGCGCCTGGGAACGGCTTGGCGTTGATGACCCGCATCAGGTTCTGGGTGAAAACGCGACCCGCAACCCGGGCAAATCCATAACCGGCAGCACCCGTAAATTGCCACCATCGGAACGCAAAGCGATTGAGGTTCTGGAAGCAAAAGATCACTGGGCCAAAGCTGAGATCCGCAAGGCTTATAAGAAACTGATCAAGATTCTGCACCCGGATCTGAACGGCGGCGATCGTTCTGATGAAGAACGCCTGCAGGAAGTTGTCTGGGCCTGGGATACAATCAAGGCCAGCCGGAATTTCAAAGACAAAGCATAAATGAAAGGGCGCCCCAGAGGCGCCCTTTTCTTTTGTCAGTCAGCGATTTCAATCACAAGGTTGATACTGGCTGCGATATTCTGTTCACCCGCAGCCATCGGAACCCCGGCAGACGCCGCCATTTCCATGCGAGCCATCGGGTAGACACCGCCGCCACCACTTTGTGGTTCTTCAATGCGCAGCACATTCCCAGTTTCCGCACCGGCCGCCTGGGCATACAGCGCGGCCTTGGCCAGGGCATCTGCTACCGCCAGCTGGCGCGCCTCATCCAGATGAGGTTTTGGATCCTGCACAGTGAACTGCACCCCATGCAGCTGGTTCGCCCCGGCAGAGACAAGCTGATCCAGGATCTGCGGCGCGCTGTCCAGATCCCGCAGGCGGATGGTCAGCATATTGGTTGCGATATAGCCCATCACCTGTGGCGGCTGACCATTGTTCGTATGGCGCAGATCGGTGCGCAGGTTCAGGTTGCTGGTCTGTTGATCGCGCGCCTCGACCCCAGCTTCTGTGGCCACGGCCATCAGCGCTGCCATTTTGTCTGATGTGCCTGCCATAGCCTCTGCCGCATTGGCGGCGCGGGTTTCAACCCCGATGCTCACCTGCGCCATGTCCGGTACAACAGAAACCTGCCCCTGCCCCTGCACAGTGATCACCCGGGGTGCGGCATTTTCGGCCACCGCCATTACTGTGCTGCCCGCCAGGCAAATTGCCGCCGTCATCATCGTCAGAAAACGCATCTTAATTCCTTTCGTCATAGCTTTCATGTTCTTATGACGCATGCCGGGGGCAGTTTCCTGGCATTTTTTTCCGGCTGTCTTTTACCTGGCGGTTTTCTGCGGTAGGACAGTCGCAACATTATAGACGACCACAGGACGGGACGTTCCATGAAACCCGGATTTGCGCTGAACCTGACCCATAGCGGCATTCTTATGCTGCACCGCGTTTCCGGGGGCTGGCAGGTCATCGCGGAAGCACAACCAGAAAGCTCTGAGTTCGCGCAGCAGCTTTCAGACATGCGTGACAAAGCCGCCGCACTTGAACCCGGGGCCGTGATCTGCAAGCTGATCATTCCTGACACACAGATACTCTATACCTCTGCGACCAGCCCGGACCCGCTGAACAGCCGCAGCGAAGAACGCAGATTTGTTGAAACCTCCCTTGAAGGTCTGACGCCTTATGACATTCAGGATCTCGCGCTGGACTGGCAGCGGGATGGCGACACGCTGCATATTGCCGCGATTGCCCGGGAAACCCTGACAGAAGCCGAATCTTTCGCCACGGAACACCGTTTTAACCCGGTGTCTTTTGCTGCTGTGCCAGAAAACGGATCCGGCTTTACACGCGAACTTTTCTTTGGCGAAACCTCCTGTGCTGCGGGCTTTATGCTGGATGAAGATTATATTGAGCGTGAAGACCAGCCCCTTGTTATTGTCACACCAGAAATGGACGCGGCATCAACGCCTGTGAAAACACCTGCCCCCATTCCGGCAGAAGTAATCGTATCGGACGCCCCCCCCGCCACTGAGACTGAGACTGAGACTGAGACTGAGACTGAGACTGAGACTGAGACTGAGACTGAGACTGAGAAACCAGATCATGCGCATGAGGAAAAACAAGAGGCCATCGCGCTTGCCGGTGTGCAATCTTTGCAGCCAGAACCAGAAAAATCCAGGCCAGGCATGGGTAAAATTGCCCTGCTGGGCGGTGGTGCCATCGCAGCCGGTGTATTGGCGGCCCTGTGGCTCAGTCAATCTGTGCCACCAACGCCCACACCTGTAGCTGTAGAAGTCGCCACAACTGACGCAGAGACCGAAACGGCAACGGAAACGCCGGTTCAGGCCGCTGAAACAGAACAACCTGCCCCGGTTATCCCGACACAGGAAGATGCAGAAGATTTCTACGCAGAGAATGAAATCTGGATTCTGCCGCCGGATGTAGGGCAAACTGAAAACGCCAGAGGCCGCGTGGATGTTTCAACCGCAGCAGCAGGCACCCGAGGGGTTGGAAATCTTTACATCCCCTCCCATGACCCGGCCACGCCGTCCTTTGATGCTCTGGCTCTGCCCATCCTGAATACGGGCACCGCCGGCGGGCCGATGCCACAGATTAACAACCCTGCCACCCCCGGCACGGTTTTTGCTGTAAATGAACTGGGGCTGGTCGTTCCAACCCCGGAAGGGACAGAAAACGCCGAAGGTATCCGGATCTTTGCCGGACGGCCGGATTATCTGATCCCCCCACGTCCAACGGATGAGCCAACGACAACGGAAACCGATGCAGAAGCTGCAACGGAAGAAGCCGAAGAACAGCCCGACTTTGCTGGCTTTAAGCCACGTCTGCGTCCAACTGATCTGATCCAGAACCATGAACGCAACATCTACGGCGGGCTGACCCGCGCGGAACTGGCGCAGCGCAAACCTGAACTGCGCCCCGAATCCGCCCAGAGTGCACCGGATGTGGATCTGGCCCCAACTGAATTTGCTGTGGCGACGTCCATCATCCCTTCCACACGCCCGAATGATTTTGCCGCTGTCGTTGCAGCGGCACAAGCGGCCCGCGATGCGGCCCAAACCCAAAGCAGTAACAGCGGCGGCAGCACGTCCACCGCCTCTGCCAGCAGTTCCTCTTCCGGTGCGCGTTCTTCCAGCCCCAGCATCCCAAGCAGCGCATCCGTCGCCCGCCAGGCCACGATCCGCAACGCGATCCGGCTGAACCGTCTTTCCCTTGTCGGCATCTACAACACCGGCGGTACAAGACGTGCATTGATGCGCACCCGCAATGGCCGCTATCGCCGTGTGGAAGTGGGGGATCGCATTGATGGCGGACGTATTCAGGCCATCGGACAGAACAGTCTGCAATATGTCAAAGGCAGCCGGAACACCACGATGGAACTGCCTGGGAACTGACCCGCACTAACCTGACGTAAACGACCCGGCGCAAAGACGCATTCAGACGCGCGCACCGTGAAAATACGGCTATGAGAAATAAGCTGCTCTGCTCCCCTTGCGAAAGCCCGGAAATTCGGGCACCAAAGCGGGAAAGCGCCCCTGTTACAGGTGTGCAAGCCAACAAAACAGGCCCTTATGGCCAGAATTCACCCCCGGGCGCGTCAATCTGGCCGCACGGAGACAGCCACAGACCAGACCCTTCTGGAGACGGATACGATTATGACGACTGATGTAAAACCAACCGAAGAAATTTCCGTACGCGACGTTTTTGGCATCGACACGGATATGGTCGTTAAAGGCTTTGCTGAGCGTTCCGATCGTGTGCCTGAAATCGACCCGACTTATAAGTTTGATCCGGACACCACCCTCGCGATTCTTGCCGGTTTTGCTTATAACCGCCGCGTTATGATCCAGGGCTACCACGGCACCGGTAAATCCACCCACATCGAACAGGTTGCAGCCCGCCTGAACTGGCCCGCTGTGCGTGTGAACCTTGACAGCCACATTTCCCGGATTGATCTGATCGGTAAAGACGCGATCAAACTGGTGGATGGCAAGCAGGTCACTGAATTCCACGAAGGCATCCTGCCATGGGCGCTGCGCAACAATGTCGCGATCATCTTTGATGAATATGATGCGGGCCGTGCAGATGTGATGTTCGTGATTCAGCGAGTTCTGGAAACTGATGGCAAGCTGACCCTCCTGGATCAGAACGAAATCATCACACCAAACCCGAATTTCCGCCTGTTTGCGACTGCGAACACTGTGGGTCTGGGTGACACAACTGGTCTTTACCACGGCACACAGCAGATCAACCAGGCGCAGATGGACCGCTGGTCCCTTGTTGCGACCCTGAACTATCTGTCACACGACGCCGAAGCCAATATCGTTGTAGCGAAGAACCCAGTCTACAACACCGAAAGCGGTCGCAAGACCGTGTCACAAATGGTGACTGTGGCTGACCTGACCCGCACGGCCTTCATGAACGGCGATCTGTCCACCGTGATGAGCCCGCGTACCGTGATCAACTGGGCCCAGAACGCTCAGATTTTCCGCAACGTCGGCTATGCGTTCCGCCTGTCCTTCCTCAACAAATGTGATGAACTGGAACGTCAGACTGTGGCTGAATTCTATCAGCGTTGCTTTGACGAGGAACTGCCCGAAAGCGCAGCTTCCGCTGCGATGGGCTAAGCGCCCAGGTGATTTGTCCTGCCCGGCTTGCCCGGGCAGTGCCCGACCCTCCCGTTTTGCGATAAGCAAACTTTCAGTTTGACGGGAGAGCGCTTCGCACCCACCCGGGGTCAGGCGCCGCCCTATTGCAGGGGCACTTTGAAAACCGTTAGGCTGGCACTATGAGCAAACCGAACAACAACCCCGCTGATCCGTTCAAAAAGGCCCTGGCTGAGGCCACCAAAACTATGGCCAATGACACGGACCTGAACGTGACCTACACGGTTGATCCGGCGGGTAAGACGGCAGATACCATCCGCCTGCCCCAGGTCACCCGCCGTATGACACGGGATGAGGTTCTGATGGCGCGGGGCACGGCTGATGCCCTGGCCATGCGCCACCGTCACCATAATGCCACAACCCACAACCGCTATCTGCCCCAGGGCCAGATGGCGCGTGATCTGTACACCGCCATGGAAGACGCCCGCTGCGAAGCCATGGGCGCACGCGAAATGCCCGGTGCTCTCTCCAACATCGACGTAAAGCTGGAAGCAGAGGCCAAATCAAAAGGCTACGGCGAAATCACCGACCGCGCCCAGGCGCCTCTGGCCACGGCTGCGGGGTATCTGGTGCGTGAACTTGCCACCGGGCGGGACCTGCCTGAATCGGCGGCAAATGTGAAAACTCTCTGGCAGGATTACATTGAAGGTATGACCGGCGGCACGCTGGAAAGCCTGCAGGACGCGCTGAAAGATCAGGCCAGCTTTGCCAAATTCGCCCGCCAGATGATCGAAGACCTGGGCTATGGTGATCAGTTGGGCGATGACCCGGATTCGGAAGATGACGAGTCTGATGACGAAGCCCAGGAAGACGGCGAAGAAGAACAGGAGCAGGACAGTCAGGGCGACCAGGAGAACCAGGAAGAAGCCGAAGCCCAGCCGGAACAAAGCCAGGACGATAGCATGGACGCAACTGAGGCCCAGGTCTCGATTGATGACATGGCCGATCAGGAAGAAGGCGATGAAGCTGAGCTGCCCGAAGGCGACGCCCCGATGGAACCGCCAGCCCCTGCCCCGGCCTCTGAAGCTGATCCGGATTACAATGTTTTTGAGACAGAGTTTGACGAAGAAGTCCGCGCCGAAGATCTGGCCGAACAACAGGAACTTGAACGTCTGCGCGCCTATCTGGATCAGCAGCTTGAACCGCTGAAAGGGGCTGTCTCCCGGCTGGCCAACAAATTGCTGCGCCGCCTGCAGGCGCAACAGAACCGGTCCTGGGAATTTGACCTGGAAGAAGGTGTTCTCGATGCTGGTCGTCTGGCCCGTGTGGTGGTTTCGCCAACCACGCCCCTGTCGTTTAAGATGGAACAGGACACCGAATTTAAAGACACGGTTGTGACCCTTCTGCTCGATAACTCCGGCTCTATGCGCGGGCGTCCGATTTCCATTGCGGCGATCTGTGCAGATGTGCTTGCTCGTACGCTGGAACGTTGCCAGGTGAAGGTGGAAATCCTTGGTTTCACCACCCGCGCCTGGAAAGGCGGGCAATCGCGCGAAAAATGGCTGGCAGAGGGCCGCCCGGAACAGCCCGGCCGTCTGAATGATCTGCGCCATATCATCTATAAATCAGCCGACGCGCCGATGCGCCGGTCCCGCCCGAACCTGGGCCTGATGATGAAAGAAGGCCTGCTGAAAGAGAACATCGACGGTGAGGCACTGGAATGGGCCCACCGCCGTATGGTGGCCCGTCCTGAGGCGCGCAAGATCCTGATGGTGATTTCTGATGGCGCACCGGTGGATGACAGTACCCTGTCCGTGAACCCGGCGAACTATCTGGAAAAACACCTGCGCGATGTGATCGCCATGGTTGAGAAACGCCGTGCTGTCGAACTTCTGGCGATTGGTATCGGCCATGATGTGACCCGCTATTATGACCGCGCGGTAACAATCACCGATGTGGAACAGCTGGCCGGGGCCATGACCGAACAGCTTGCCGCCCTGTTTGACGCCGATCCACGCGCCCGCGCGCGTATCATGGGCATCAAAAAAGCAAGGTGATCTCAGGGGCCATACGGCCCCTGACTGCTTTTTCAGGTCTCACGTCAGAATATCCCGGCAGCGTTTCAACGCCTCAGCAATGGCCGGTTCGCTCCAGGGCAATTCTCTGTAAAATTGTGGATTTCGAACAAACAGGCGTACCATACACCGGATCAATCTGCGCTGATTGTCATTCGGCGCCGTTCTTACGTGATCCAGCCAGCGCGCAAAAGCCTCCTGCCCGTCGGCATATTCATACCAGCCATCATTCAGCGCAGGTTCCACAAAAGCCCGAAAGATCTCCGTCGCCCCGTCAATCAGCGCCTGGTCCGGCTCAGGATTCCGTAGTTCCGACAACAAATCCCCCATTCGTGCGGCCTGCAACGCCAATAGCTCGTTACCGACAGTGTTTCGGAACCCCTCCCGCAACAACCATGCTTTTATCTCGGGATTATCAGGCCATCTGATCTTGCGCACAATCGCAACACGCCCCTGCCCCTGATGTTTCTGAGCCAGGATCCACAACGCCATGTCGGGATCATTCGCGTGTTCTTTCAGAAGTGACCCCGCCGCTTTTGCAAAAATCTCATGCTGCCCCAGAAAACCGGCGATTTCTTCGATCTCCGGATCACGACAAAGACTTAGCCAGGAAAGAGCCCATTTCACCGGATATCTGTCAGGGGCATTGAAAACAAGGAACTTTGCGAGTGCCGTCAAAGGTCCCGGCGCGATCCCGGGGTGGTCGCTAATTTCAAAAGCGGCGATTTCTTTTTCATACATGAACCCAGGCTGCAACAGGAGCTCGTATAGGCGATACATCTGCGGTCGTGCCGGCGTTCTGAGCACGTTTGCAATGGCACGGGTAAGGGCGGCATAAGATATCATCCCCGGATCAGGCTGCCCTGAGCAATCAAGGGCGTTACCAGCCTCCTCATCAATATCCGGCAAAGGCAGGTTTTCAAGCGGTCCCCGCGCATAGCGCAGCGTGGACCAGACAGATGGGCGGGACAGATCCCAGACGCGCGGAAAATCTGCGCGCTTACGGGGCTTACGGTGATTTTTGGAAGACATAGAATGCGCAGGCAGACCTGCGTAAGTTTCATGATGCGTATTTATAACAATAGTGTCGAAGCTTTAACAAATGCTTTTGACGCACAAAGGCAATCTGGTCTGCTGAAATGGAAAACGCCGCAGAACTGCCGCGTTTTGCCTGTGTGGAAGCCAACTACATGATTGTTGATTACCGCTACAGAAGAACAACATCATCTACAGTGATCCCGGTCTGGCCCTCAATTGCCAGTGCCCCACTTACAATCGCGTTTGTCTCCACGTTGAGAAAGGAAAAGTTCACTTTGAAATAATACATCGTCTCTCCGTCACGCTCATAATCATGCTCTGTCACAGAAACGTCATCAAGGTACATGCGGCACCCATTTCCTTCGCCTCCTGCCAGTTTTACATTCAGAGTGTCTTCTCCAGGCACGAATTCTGAAATAATTGCAAAGACACCCTCATCGCTGTCGTCTTCTCCTGCATAGGCGTAGAGATTCATATTGCACTCATCCTTGCCCTCGCCGCCCGTCAATGTGGGGTCAGGCATATCTGTCGAATAATCCGCCAGTAACTGGTTCAGAACAATGCGGTCGTCGCCGTCGCCCCCATCAACAACGCTGAGGCCGCCGTCATAGGGTTGAAGATTATCGAGTGTGAGCTGATCGTCACCCGTCCCGCCATATAAGCTGCCAGGCATTTTTGTAGACAACACATCATCACCCGCATTACCATATACGTCCCAGGATCCGGTGCCGCCAATCACATCATCTCCATCACCACCATGGATGGCGCCGCCAAATGTGTCGAAGTCAGCTACATCATCCCCGCCAAGCAGATTGAAGTTGTCGGTACAGAAACATCCGGGTCCTGACCGTCAGTCGTGAGAGTGTCAGCCCCTTCTGTCCCAGTCAGCGTATCACTGCCATCATATTGCAGTCATTCACCTTCCGGCAGCTTATCATTGTCATTTGAAAATAGATCCATCAGCCCGGCAAAACCGACACCGATCAGAAGAGACATAAAAACTGGTCCCATAATTAACCGTTTACCCGTAAAAACAATCTAATGCTCTGTCAGCTTAAACCAGGTCATTGCAGCAACACGAAGGATTAGCTGAACATTTTGCCCGGGTTCATGATCCTTTTTGGGTCCAGCGCTTGTTTCATTGCCCGCATCACATCAACGCCTGCGCCATGTTCCTGCACCAGAAGATCCATCTTCCCCATGCCAATCCCATGTTCGCCGGTCGCCGTGCCGCCCATAGACAGGGCCTGTTCCACCATCTGATGCGACACAGCTTTGGCACGGGTCAGTTCTTCCGCATTCTCCGGATCAATCAACAGGATCGCGTGGAAATTCCCATCCCCCACATGCCCCAGGATCGGGGCGGTCAGGCCGGCCGCGTCAATTGCTTCGCGCGTATAAGTCACGGCTTCGGCCAGCCGCGACACGGGTACACAGACATCTGTGACCACCGCCGTCTTCCCCGGACGCAACCCCAGACAGGCGTAATAGGCCCGGTGACGCATCGCCCAGAGACGCGAGCGATCTTCAGGTTTTGCCGACCAGTCAAACCCGCTGGCCCCGAAATCTTCGATCACCTCACCAAAGCGTTCTGCCTGTTCCGCAACCCCCGCCTCTGATCCGTGAAATTCCACCAGCAGATGCGGCTGCACCGGCAGCCCCATGTCAGCATCTTTGTTCACGGCTTCCACGGCGAGGCTGTCGAGAAATTCGATCCGCGCCATGGGGATTGCGCATTGCACCGTCATGATCACCGCATTCACCGCCGCGTCCATATCGGGGAAAGCGCATACGGCAGCGGCTGTTGCCTCTGGCTGACCATGCAGGCGTAGGGTCAGCTCAGTGATCAGGCCCAGCGTCCCTTCAGCCCCGCAAAACAGGGCCGTCAGATCATAGCCAGACGCGGATTTACGCGCGCCTGTGCCCGTGCGGATGACACGCCCGTCGGCCAGGACAACCTCCATCGCCAGAACATTGTCCCGCATGGTGCCATAGCGCACCGCTGTTGTGCCACTGGCACGCGTCGAAGCCATCCCCCCGAGTGACGCATTTGCCCCCGGATCAACAGGAAACATCAGCCCGGTTGCGCGTAGTTCCCGGTTCAGGTCTTCGCGTGTAATGCCCGGCTGTACGCGCACAGAGAGATCCTGATCACTCACCTGCAACACGTTGTTCATGCGTGAGAAATCCACACAGACCCCACCCTTCACCGCAGATGTATGCCCCTCAAGCGATGTCCCTGCGCCGTAACCAATCACCGGCAGACCATGGGCGGCACAGATTTTCACAATCTCAGCCACTTCATCCGTTGTTTCCGGATAAACCACCGCGTCAGGCGGCGCAGGCGCAAACCAGGTTTCACTGCCGCCGTGGTTGCTGCGATCCGCTTCAGATGTGCTGATGCGTTCAGATAACACGGATTTCAACGCGGAAATGGCGGTTTTGGCTTTCATTTTACACCTCAGACATGGCAGGCAGGGAAGGACAGGAAGAAATGGTTAAGACCTCTGCGCTATGGTTTTACGCCCATGGGCGCGAGAACCCCAGAGGCAAAAGGGCGCAATACGGCAGATGATGTCAGCTTATGTGAAATCACTGATCCGCAAAAATATGCAGGATCTGGACAAGGCCTGGAATGTTCTGAAGGAAAAGGGCCCGGGCGAAGTCCAGTTCTGGTTTATCGCGCTGGCCGTCGGGATCGGGGCCGGTTTTGCCGCCCTTGGCTTTCGCAACGCAATTGAATGGCTGCAAACCGCTGTTTACGGCGCGGATGACAGCCGGACCCTGCATTCCTACCTCAGCGCATTGGCCTGGTATTGGATCGTCACAATTCCGGTGGTCGGAGGTCTGATCACCGGTTGTATCCTGCATTGGTTGACGCCAGACGGACGGGCACGGTCTGTTGCCGATGTGATCGAAGGCTCTGCGCTTCACAAAGGCCGTGTGGAACAACGCGCCGGGATCGGATCGGCGCTGGCATCCATCGTGACGCTTTCTACAGGTGGATCCTCCGGGCGCGAAGGCCCTGTTGTGCATCTTGCCGGTGTGATTTCAACCTGGGTTTCAAACCGCATCAATGCCTCTGGCATCACCGGGCGCGATCTGTTGGGCTGTGCCGTGGCTGGGGCCGTTTCTGCCAGTTTCAACGCCCCGATTGCCGGCGCGCTGTTCGCGCTTGAAGTCGTGCTGCGCCATTTCGCCGTGCATGCTTTTGCGCCGATTGTAATTGCCTCTGTCGCAGGCACGGTGGTCAGCCGCCTCCAATTTGGCAATGTGACCGAATTCGTTCTGAAACAGAACAATGAGATGCAGTTTTATATTGAGCTGCCCGCATTCCTGATCCTTGGGATCATCTCCGGCCTTGTCGCCGCGATCTTCATGCGTTCGGTTTTCTTCGCCGAGAAAGCAGGCAATCAGCTGCAGGCCCGCTGGAACATACCCGGCTGGTTGCGCCCAGGTATTTCCGGGTTGCTGCTGGGCATTCTCGCTGTCTGGTTCCCGCATATCATCGGGGTTGGCTATGAAACCACATCCGCCGCACTGACGGGACAGCTGCTGTTTCTGCAGGCGATCCTCTTTGTCGTCCTGAAATGTATTGCGGTTGCGATTACCTTTGGCGGGCGCATGGGCGGCGGGATTTTCTCACCTTCGCTGATGATCGGCGCAATGACGGGCCTTGCGTTCGGCATGGTTGCGACCAGCATCTTTCCTTCCGTGTCCGGTGAAGAAACCCTTTATGCGCTTGCGGGGATGGGCGCTGTTGCCGCCGCCGTTCTGGGCGCACCGATTTCCACCACGCTGATCGTGTTTGAACTGACCGGTGACTGGCAGACCGGCCTTGCCGTGATGGTGGCTGTGTCCCTGTCCACAGCACTTGCCAGCCGCCTGGTTGATCGCAGCTTCTTCCTCACACAGCTGGAACACCGCAATATCCACCTGGCCGCAGGTCCCCAGGCCTGGCTGCTTGCGACCTTTTCAGTGGCCGATGTGATGCGCACAGATAAACATCCACATGCCGCACGCGAGGAAGCCTGCTGGGAGCTTGTGGAACAAGGCATTTATGTCGACGGCAATGCAACCCTTGAAGCTGCCATGCCGATCTTTGACAATTCCGGCGCGGATTTCATCCCGGTTGTGACCCTTGGTGGCGAAGATCAGCCCCCGGAACTTTGGGGTGCGCTCTTTGAGGTCGACGCCCTGCATGCCTTCAACGATGCCCTGGCAGAAACCGCAGCGGAAGAGCATAGCTGACATCGTCAGCCATCAGGATATGGCTGATAATATACCCGGGCTTTCTGGTCCGGGTTCCTCAACTGGCCCTTGCACCTGATGCATGGCGGTTATGCAGTCAACGCAGGCACACGTGTTTGTGCATTCCCGCAGGGTGGAAACTGTGATGATGAAGCCCAGATAGAATGTAACAGAATTGAGACGACTCAAAGGGATCGGGTAAATTGTCCCTTCAGGTGAATGAGGTGTGCAGATGAAGATGGTTATGCGAAAAGTTGCGATGATGGCGGTCCTGACCCTGGGCGTATCCGGGGCGAATGCGTCGGCTGATCCTTCTGTCGACGGGCAGCGGGCATTCCCCCCTGTTCGCACTGATGTGCATGAAGACATGCCATCCGCCCCCCTCAATGTTCCCGGCCACAGCCCCCGCGCCCAGGAAATCTTTGACCAGCTTGCTGCCGAAGAAAAAGGCGCTTCCCCCCGCCCATCCCTACAGGGGGTTGTGATCTTTTCGTCAAAACCAGCGGTGGATTATCCCGAAGGGCGGTGAAACGCCGGATGAAGGAAATCCTGCGCGTGTCAGTCCTCTCTCTTGCCCGCATCACCGCAATGCCATAAAGCAGGGGAAACCTTACAAGACAGAGAGAGACCATGCGCCTCAGCCGTTATTTCCTGCCCGTTCTCAAAGAAAACCCGGCTGAAGCCGCGATTGTCAGCCACCGCTATATGCTGCGTGCCGGCATGATCAAACAGGCAAGCGCCGGAATCTATTCCTGGCTGCCGCTGGGCTTTAAGATTCTGCGCAAGCTTGAAAACATTGTGCATGAGGAACAGCAGAAGGCAGGTCACATGCCGATGCTGATGCCAACCGTTCAGTCCGCTGACCTCTGGCGTGAATCCGGTCGTTATGATGATTACGGCGATGAAATGCTGCGTCTGACCGATCGTCATGGCCGCGATATGCTGTATGGCCCGACCAATGAAGAGCAGATCACAGATACATTCCGGTCCCATGTGAACAGCTATAAAGATCTGCCGCTGACCATGTATCAGATCCAATGGAAGTTCCGCGATGAACGTCGTCCGCGCTTTGGTGTGATGCGGGGTCGTGAATTCCTGATGAAGGACGGCTATAACTTCGACCTGACCAAAGAAGATGCGCTGCACGCTTATAACCGCCATCTGGTGACATATCTGCGCACCTATGAACGTATGGGCCTCCAGGCGATCCCGATGCGTGCGGACGGTGGCCCGATTGGTGGCGATTACACCCATGAATTCCTGGTGCTGGCCGAAACCGGCGAATCCGAAGTGTTTTACGATTCTGAAGTGACCGACATCAAACTGGGTCAGCGCGACGTTGATTTTGACGACAAAGCGCAGTGCCAGGCGATTTTGGAAGAATTCACCACCCGTTATGCCCGCACCGACGAAACCCATGATGAGGCGATCTTTAACGAGGTGCCTGAGGAACGTCGTCGGTCCGCGCGTGGTATCGAGGTTGGCCAGATCTTCTATTTCGGCACCAAATATTCTGAAAGCATGGGCGCGAAAGTGGTCGACGAGAACCAGAACCAGGTGCCTGTGCATATGGGTTCCCACGGCATCGGTGTGTCCCGCCTGCTGGGCGCGATCATCGAAGCGTCCCATGACGATAAAGGCATCATCTGGCCCGAAGGTGTGACCCCATTCCACTGTGGCATCGTCAACCTGAAGCAAGGCGATGACGAAGCAGACGCGGCCTGTGAAGATCTGTATGCGGCATTGACCAAAGCCGGTCTTGAGCCGCTTTATGATGATCGCAAGGAACGCGCCGGTGGCAAATTCGCGACCATGGATCTGATCGGTCTGCCATGGCGCATCACGGTTGGCCCGCGCGGGTTGAAAAACGGTGTGGTCGAAGTAACCAGCCGCAAAACTGGCGAAAGCGAAGAAATGACGCCGGAAGCCGCGATCAACAAGATCATCGCGATCTACGCCAACCTGTAAATTCTGAAATGCGGTGCTTTGGCGCCGCATTTTTCTTTGGGGTTTAAGATGTTCTTACGTGTCATTGCATTTGCAGGTGGGCTGACAGGCGCGGCGGGATTTTCGCAGTTTCCCGAGTTTTCCCAACAATATCTGCAGCGCCTGGGGGGCGCTGTTGAGGCACTGGAACAAGTGGTTGCGGATTTTGATGCCTCTGCCGTGGCCGAAGGGTTAAGCCGTGAGGCAGCCCTGGATCAAATGCAAGGTACAGCGTTTCTGGAACGCCGCCGCGAAGACATGCAGGCGACCATCACACGCTTCACCGGCCTGCGTGGCGACCTGGAAGCCCTGGAAACACAATCCTCCTGGGGCCGCGCCGCAGCCGGCTGGCGTTTTGGCGATGTGGAACTGATCACCGCCACATCTAAGGCCTTTCGCCCGGGTTTACCCCTGACCATGGAAGGGGCAGGATTTGCCGGGGCTGGCTTCCTTACGGGCTGGGCTTTGCTGCTCTCACTATTCGCTTTGATCCGCTGGCCGTTCCGACGCCGCTGAACGGTCTGCTCTTCTGCGTCAGCTCAGGCAGCTGTTGATCCCGTTTTCTACAAGCTTTTCCCATTCCGGGCCAAGTTGTTGCCGCGCATCCAGAGCCTGGTGATATCCCGCATCTCCGGCATTAAACATCCGGACACGCAAGGACGCATCGTAGCTGCCGAAATCCAGGACATCTCCTGCGAAAATACTATCATCGTTACTGGGAATATAAATCATGTTGGGATCACTGTTCCGAGAACTGCCCAGAATTTCATATCTTTCAAAACCATGGCGGATTGTTTCAACGGCAGCCATTTTTGAAGCGACTGCAAATGCGCCCGCTGTCATGCAATCGGAATCAGCACTTGTTGTGATTAGGAGTTCGTTCTGGTTCAGGCGTGTTGTGCTTGTTGATGTGCAGGCGGCAAGGAGAATGGGTAAGATAATAACAAGGTGTTTCATTTGGCTTTTTGCACCTTAAGGTTGTGAGGTGGAAAAATCAATAAAGCGTCATGCCTCATGCGTCCAGAGAAAGCTGATACAAGCGGTACGCGCCTATCCGCCATGGGAGGACATAGCGCTTGATCTTTCAGGGGTTGCGGCCCATGTTCCACCCAACAAAGACAGGAGCAGTCATGGCCGGATCAACCCGCCCGTTTTCACGTTTTGAATGGATGATCGCATGGCGTTACCTGCGGGCGCGCAAGGCGGAAGGCGGGGTCAGCACCATGACCTGGATTTCCCTCATTGGCATTATGCTGGCGGTGGCTGCGCTGATTATCACGCTGGCTGTACGCACGGGTTTTCGCAACGAATTTGTCGATACAATCCTTGGCGCAAATGCCCATGTGACCGTGTATAAACAAAGCGAGGTCAATGAAAACGGACTGCTGACCAATGCTATGCCGGATTATGAGACCCGCGCAGAAGACATTCGTCAGGTGCCTGGCGTCACCCGCGTAGCCCCTCTGGTGCGCAATCAGGTTATGGCGAACAACGGCGACAATAACGCAGGTGTTGAAGTGTACGGCATCCGTGCAGAAGACATCCTGACGATCCCACGCATTGCGAATACGGAAACCTCGCGCGGGGATCTGGCACGTTTTGATGAAGGTGTGTCGGTTGGCATTCAGGTAGCCCGCGAGTTGGGGCTTCTGGTGGGGGATCGTATCAAGCTGATTTCCCCCAATGGCGTTAAAAGCCCTTTTGGCGGTACAAGCCCGCGCATCAACACTTATGAGGTCGTGCATATCTTTCAGTCAGGCCGCTATCTGATTGATAAAACACGAATTTATATGCCCTTCGCAGAAGCACAGAGCTTCTTTAACAGCGAAGGCGTGGCCGATGAGATTGAGGTTTTCGTGGAAGACCCCGAAGGCATTGACGCGCTGACCCTGCCTTTGCTGGCGGCGGGTGGCGAGGGTACGTTGCTCTGGACCTGGCGGGATTCATCTTCCGGCTTCCTCAATGCGCTGGCGATTGAAGACACGGTGATGTTTGTCCTGATGAGCGTTCTTGTTCTGATTGCCTCGCTCAACATTATTTCAGGTCTTGTGATGCTGGTGAAAAACAAGACCCGCGACATTGGTATTCTGCGCACCATGGGCCTGTCGGAAGGATCCGTCATGCGGGTGTTCTTTATCTGCGGATCGCTGGTTGGCGTGATTGGCACGGCGTTTGGGGTGATCCTGGGCTGTCTCTTTGCGACATATTTCGACAGTATCCTTGCCTTTATCAACGGCGCATCCGGCGGTCAGACCTGGGACGCATCTGTGCGTGGGATCTATCGCCTCCCTGCGGAACTGGAATGGCAGGATGTGCTGAAAGCGGTTGGTCTGTCGCTGTTCCTGTCCTTTGGCATCACTATTTTCCCGGCCCGCCGTGCGGCGCGTATGAACCCGGTGGAGGCTCTGAACAATGACTGATCCGGTACTGGAACTGCGCGGGGTTGAGAAAACCTATAACCCGGGCAAAGCGATTGAGGTTTCTGTGCTGAAAGGCGCGGATCTTACGATTGAACGTGGTGAAATTGTTGCCCTGATTGCACCTTCGGGTGCGGGGAAATCGACGCTTTTACATGTGGCGGGGCTGTTGGATCAGGCCACAACGGGCGAAGTCTGCCTGAACGGTCAGTCCCTCTCTGCCGCTTCTGACAACAAACGCACCCGCGCACGTCGCAACCAGATCGGGTTTATCTATCAGTCACACCATCTGCTGCCGGAATTTTCCGCGCTGGAAAATGTGGTTTTGCCACAACTGGCGAATGGCGCTTCTGAGAAAGCTGCAAAACAACGTGCTGAGGATCTGCTGACACAGGTTGGCATCGGTGAACGCATGCACCACCGCCCGGCGGAATTGTCTGGCGGTCAGCAACAGCGCGTGGCATTTTGCCGGGCCATGGCCAATGCACCGCAGCTTCTGCTGGCAGATGAACCGACAGGCAGCCTGGACCCTGTGACTGCGGATCAAATGTTTGACACGTTGCTGGGCATCACACGCGATACCGGTATGGCGGCGCTGATTGCGACCCACAACCATGAGCTTGCAGCAAAAATGGATCGGGTGGTGAAGCTTGAGAATGGCCTGCTGATTGAGCTGGAAAAACAAACCGTATAGGTTTTTGGACTTGCAGCGTGCTGCCTTAGGGGAAGTGTCACCAGAAATCAGAAAACCGGAAACAGACATCTGGGCATTCTGTTTAGTCGCAGGCGCAACATTTCCCCATAGACAAACCCCTTCAACTATATGAACCTCCGCACCAGATTAACCTAAATGAGGCGCGCATGTTCCAGAGCTACGAAACCCGTTCAGAACCACAAAAAGGCCCGGCCCGTCTTAAGGCGTTGCGTGCGCAGATGGTGGCGGAAGATTTGCAGGGGTTCATGGTGCCGCGGGCGGACGTCCACCAGGGCGAGTATGTGGCAGAGCGTGATGCGCGATTGGGCTGGTTAACCGGGTTTCAGGGCTCTGCCGGGTTCTGTGTGGCTTTGGAAAACAGCGCAGGCGTTTTTATTGACGGTCGCTACACAGTTCAGGTGAAAAGCCAGGTTGATCTTGCGCATTTCACCCCCGTTGCCTGGCCGAAAAACCAGGCCGGGGACTGGTTGAATGAACATGCGCCCTCAGGCGCTGTGATCGGATTTGATCCCTGGCTGCACACGGTTGCGGATGTTGAAAGAACCGATGCCCTGCTTTCGAAAACCGGGCGGTCTCTGCGCCCCTGTCAGAACCTTGTGGATGCGATCTGGGAGGATCAGCCAGAAGCGCCGCGCGTGCCTGCCTTCGTCCATCCAGTTGAATTTGCAGGTGAAAGCCATGCCGAGAAACGCGCGCGCATGGCACAGGTCCTGCGGGATGCGGGTGAAGATCATGCTGTGATTACTCTGCCGGATTCAATCTGCTGGCTGCTGAACATCCGGGGGCATGATGTCGCCCATAACCCTGTGGTCCAAAGCCTGTTGATCCTGCATGCGGATGGGCGTGTTGATCTGTTCATTGACCCGGCAAAAACCGCAGACATTTCTGACCATCTGGGTGCAGACATCACCTGCCATCCGCAAGATGACTTTGCCCGGGCCCTGACACAACTTACAGGCACTGTGCGCGTAGATCCTGTGACGGCACCTTTTGCAGTGGCCTCCATCCTTCAGGCCGCAGGCTGTGAGATCTCCCGCAATCCAGATCCCTGCATCCTGCCCAAAGCTATCAAGAATGACACGGAACTTGCAGGCATGCGCGCCGCCCATCTGCGGGATGGCGCTGCCATGGCAGAGTTCCTGTGTTGGCTGCACGAAGCGGCCCCGAAGGGTGGGTTGAGCGAAGTTGCCGCCGCCCAGAAACTTGAAGGTTTCCGCCGGGCGACCAATGCGCTGTTTGACATCAGCTTTGAAACGATTTCCGCAACCGGCCCCCATGCGCCGATTTGTCATTACCGGGTGACCGAGGATACGAACCTGCCGATTGAGCAGGGCCAGCTTTTCCTGATCGACAGTGGCGGGCAATATAAAGATGGCACCACCGACATCACCCGTACAATTGCCGTGGGTGAAGTTGGCATGGATGAAAAACAATGTTTCACCCGTGTCCTTCAGGGGATGATTGCCCTGTCGCGTGCCCGCTGGCCGCGTGGTCTGTCTGGCCGCGACCTTGACCCGATTGCGCGTTATCCGATCTGGCTGGCCGGGCATGATTTTGATCATGGCACCGGGCATGGTGTTGGCGCGTTTCTGTCGGTCCATGAAGGGCCTGCACGGATCTCAAAGGTTTCCGACATCCCGCTTGAACCCGGTATGATCCTGTCAAATGAACCGGGCTATTACCGCGAAGGTGCGTTTGGCATTCGCATTGAAAACCTCGTCGCGGTTCAGACCGCAGGTGATCTGCCTGGTGCAGACGCGCGTGATATGCTCGATTTCGAAACTCTGGCTTACACACCAATTGATCGCAATCTGATTGTCACAGAGATGCTGTCAGGGGAGGAAAAGGCATGGCTGGACGCCTACCATGCGAAAACATTCGAACTTCTGGCGGATGCAGTCTCTGAAGCGACGCAAAACTGGCTACGTCAGGCTTGCGCGCCGCTGTAACGTCACACTGGCGTGAGCAGAAACATTTCTGTTACAAGCGCCACCTATATACGCCGCAGGATGGAGACACTTATGACCACAGAAATTACGATCTCTCCCGCAGGCAGCCTCTGCACTGTGCGGGCTGGCGGGGCAATTCTCGGGGAAAGCCGCGCGGCTCTGATCCTGCAGGAAGGTAATATGGACCCGGTGATCTATTTCCCGGCCGCCGACATCGCCACAGCATTCCTTGATGACAGTGACACCACCAGCCACTGCCCACATAAGGGCGATGCGCGTTACTATTCAATCCAGACCAAAAGCACTGTGATTGAAGATGCAGCCTGGAGCTATGAAACCCCGCATGAAAATGTGGCGGAGATTGCAGGACATATCGCCTTTTTCAGCAGCGAAAAAGTAACCGTAGAGAAACTGTAAACCTGTCAGAAGACAGCAGATCACACCGCATCCGGAACATACCGGGTGCGTTTTTTGTGTATTTTGCGCCGGAGAAAACCACGGCACCTGAATTTGCAATTCTCTGCCCGTACGGAAGATAGCCACAGTCAGGAATTCCACTTGAAATCTTATCCTTGCATGTCACTCTGACACTCATGAAACAGGATATTCTCATCGTTGGTGGCGGGGTCGCCGGACTGTCTGCCGCGGCCCACCTCGCGCCCTATGCTTCAGTCACTGTACTCGAGGCCGAAAGCGCCACAGGCTATCACACCTCTGGCCGGTCTGCGGCACTGTTTGAAGAGAAATACGGGCAGGAAACCACCATCGCCCTGAACAAGGCCAGCAAGGCGTTCCTGGAAAATCACGACGGCGGCTTTCTGTCGCCGCGCGGGTTTATGTTGCTTGGGTCACGCGATGATAATGTGGCTTTTGAAAACGACCTTAAGACCATGCAGTTGTCTGAAATCAGCGCTGAAGACGCCCTCGCCCGTGTTCCCATCCTGAACACAGATCACCTGACACGCTTCGCCCATGCGGATGACGCACAAGATATCGACACCGATCTGCTGATGCAGAGTTACACAAGGTTGATGCGCGATCATGGCGGGCAGATCGTCACCAATGCGCGGGTGGAAAGCATGTCGCACGTGGATGGCCGCTGGCAGGTGATTGCCGGTGGCAAAAGTTACGCTGCCGATGTGGTGGTGAATGCCGCCGGGGCCTGGGCCAGCCAGATCGCGCAAATGGCCGGGGCGCAGGATATTCTGATACAGCCCTACCGCCGCTCTGTCGCCCGCATTCCCGCGCCGGGTGGCCTGGATGTGTCATCCTGGCCCATGCTCTTTGGTCCTGGTGAAACCTGGTATGCGAAACCCGATGCAGGCGCGCTGATTATCTCGCCCGCGGATGAAGACCCGGTTGATCCCCATGACGCCTGGGCCGATGACATGACACTTGCGGAAGGCATCGCCAGCTATCAGGAAGTCGTCACCGAAGACGTCACCCGTGTGATTTCAAACTGGGCAGGCCTGCGCAGCTTTGCCCCGGATCGCAATCTGGTTCTTGGGTTTGACCGGCAGGCGCCCGGTTTCTTCTGGTGCGCTGGCCAGGGCGGCTATGGCATGCAAAGCTCACCCGCGACAGGGCAGCTGGTGGCCGATCTGATCACCGGACGGGCACCTGAAATCGACAACACCGTCATCACCCGGATTGCCCCCACCCGCTTCTGAGATAGCCAGACAGCCCGTCAGGGAATAACGCAATTCCCCGGCTTTTCAGATCTTCCGGCGCAAACCAGCGCGCGGTGCAGATCTGACCATTATCTTCGGAAAATTCGATCACGTCCTGATCCACAAAAGCGCCAGAGGGGAACTTTACATCTGAAATGAAAAGGATTTCATGCCCGGTTTGCCCTTCGTGTTCATAGATGTTTTCCAGAACCAAAGGCCCGCTTTGGATCACAACATCCACGTCAAGCTCTTCGCGGAACTCGCGGTGCAATGTCTCTTGCCAGGTTTCGCCGAATTCAACTGTGCCACCCAGGGGCCGCACGCCTTTCAAAGCACCTGAATCATCATGCACTTCTGCTGCCAAAAGCCCGCCTGCGCGCCAATGCAGCCCAAGCGCCTTCACCCTGATGTTCTGATGTGGTCGCCAGATGGCCATGGTGGGTCTCCGTTTTTTGCTTTCCGAACCGACGTTTAACCGATGTCATTCATTCCTTACAATTCTCCATTTGCCAAACCACTCAACACTACCTAAGGTTGTTTTGAGTGGTGTAAAAAGGTGACCGTTATGAAATTTAGTATCCCTACAGCTGGCGTCATCATCGCGATGATAATGTCACCGGTTTCCGCGCAGGCCGATACGCGGCTTGAGCAGTTCGAAGCCATTTCCGAAGCTTTAGGCACAATGATCCTTCAATCCATTTCCGATCAGATGCGCGCTGACCTGCCCCTGCCCGATCTGTCCTGGGATGACGATTTTCGCCTGGCAGGTGCCTGTATTCTGGATCAATGGCAAAACATTGGCGGGCCGGAACTTGTGGATGTGATGTTGCTGGAAACCGCAGCAGTCGCAAAGGCCGGGTTCACCAGCCGTACTGATCTGATGCATGCCCAACGCCGCATCGCAGAACTGACCCTGCCTGCGAAGATGCAATATCAGATTTCGGAAGATTGCGGCATGAATGCCCTGACGGAACAACGTGTGCGTGAAAGTGGTTTCCAGGACGCCATCACCGCCGCCGCCCGGGCGCAGGATATCTGACCACTGCCCGCGCGTCACTTGCCGGTTTCATCCCCCCCGCAATCAGGCAGAGCTTCCGGGGCCTACCATTTTGCTTCAAAAATCAGGCAGGTCACGCCATCCGTCTCGTCGTCCTGGTGCCAGCTTTGCGGGTAACACAGAATATTGCCACTGAGAGAGGTAAAGCCAGGCTGATGATAAAGAGACTGCTGCGCATGCACCGCTGTGGGCAGAACCACCACTGAAAAACAAATAGCAACAATGCAGTTGCGGGAAAGGTTTGAAAAATATTCTGTCATAAGAAATCTCAGAAAAGCCTGTTCTGCACAGAATACTGTAACGAAGCAGCCTGAATAACCGATGCAATCTCTCATGCTGTGACACAAATAAAGCCCCCGCATTTCTGCAGGGGCTTTGTTATTTTGTCTTCCGAAATATCCCGGTGGTGTGGGGGCTGCCCCCCACGCCAGCTTAGCCGGTCACACGGATGGTTTCATTCTTCGGATCATATGGGCTGTCCACAGTCACCTCTGCATCCCAGAGCTGATCGAACATTTTCACCTTCAGCTTTGTACCAGGCACGGCCTGTTCCGGTTTCACGTAGCCCATGCCGATGCTCTTTTCAAAGGCCACGGAATACCCGCCGGATGTCAGGCGACCCACACGTTCGCCATCAGGTGTATACAGAACCTCACGGCCCCATGGATCCGCATCAGACGGGCCATCAATCAGCAGGGTGCAGCATTTGAAACGCACACCGGTTTCCACCATCTTATCTTTCCCGTGGAAGTCTTTTTCCAGATCAATAAAGCGCGGCAGATCTGCTTCTGCAGGGGTTGCATCCCGGCCAAGTTCGGTCCCGAACGCGCGGTAAGATTTCTCCTGACGCAGCCAGTTCTGGGCGCGGGAACCAACCAGTTTCATGCCGTGTTTCTCACCCGCTTCCACCAGCAGATCCCAGAGATAGTTCTGCATCTCGATCGGGTGGTGCAGTTCCCAGCCAAGTTCACCGGTATATGCCACACGGATCGCATTCACCGGACACATGCCCAGTTCGATCTGACGGGCAGACAGCCATGGGAAACGCTTGTTGGACAGTGCAGTTTCCGGATCGGCATCTTTGATGACTTCCTTCAGCACATCGCGGGATTTTGGCCCGGCAATCGCCAGAACACCCCATTGTGTGGTGACGTCCTGAATTTCGATGTATCCGAATTCTTCCATCTTATCTTCCGCAGCTTTGCGCAGGAAGTCGGCGTCATATTCCGTCCAGGCACCGGCAGATACGAGGTAATAGTTATCCTCGCCATTGCGCACGATGGTGTATTCGGTGCGTGTGGTGCCTGCGGATGTCAGCGCATACGTCAGGTTGATGCGGCCGATTTTTGGCAGTTTGTTACAGGTGAACCAGTCAAGGAATTGGGTCGCACCCGGGCCCTTTACAACATGCTTGGTGAAGGCCGTTGCGTCGATCAGGCCAACGCCTTCACGGATCGCTTTGGCTTCATCTACAGCATGCTGCCACCAGCCGCCACGGCGGAAAGAACGTGCTTCTTCATCAAAGTTGGAAGGTGCATCAAGTGGGCCGTAATAGTTCGGACGTTCCCAGCCGTTGACCCAACCAAATTGCGCACCTTTTGCCGCCTGGCGATCAAACGCAGGGGAGGTCCGCAGCGGGCGACAGGCCGGGCGTTCTTCATCGGGGTGGTGCAGAATGTAAACATGCTCGTAGCATTCTTCGTTCTTACGCGCCGCAAATTCGGTGGTCATCCAGTTGGAGGAATACCGCTTCGGATCAAGGCTTGCCATGTCGATTTCAGCTTCGCCATCGACCATCATCTGGGCCAGGTAATAACCCGTGCCGCCAGCAGCGGTAATACCGAAGGAGAAACCTTCCGCCAGCCACATGTTGCGCAGACCAGGCGCCGGACCCACCAGCGGGTTGCCATCAGGGGTGTAGCAGATTGGGCCGTTGAAATCGTCTTTCAGGCCGCTTTCCGCACAGGATGGCACGCGTTCCGTCATCGCCATATATTGTTCTGCGATACGGTCCAGATCCAGCGGGAACAGATCCGCGCGGAAGCTGTCAGGCACGCCATATTCAAAACGCGCCGGTGCGCCGTGCTCGTAAATCCCCAGGATCCAGCCGCCGCGTTCTTCACGGGCATAGGATTCTTTATCCGCGTCACGCACAACAGGGTGTTCAGGGTTGCCGGCCTCACGCCATTTCACCAGCTCTGGATCTTTGTCCATCACGATGAATGTGTGTTCCACAGGGATCGCCGGCATTTTGATGCCCAACTGTTTCGCGGTGCGCTGTGCATGGTTTCCGGACGCCGTCACAACATGTTCTGCAGTGATCACGACCTTCTCGTCGCTTGGCACAAGGTTACCGCCCTGTTCCACCATCTTGGTGCAGGTCACTTCCCAGTGGGTGCCGTTCCAGTGGAACTCATCCGCCTGCATCTTACGCACGATATCAACACCGCGCTGACGGGCACCTTTGGCCATCGCCTGGGTCACGTCAGCCGGGTTAATGTAACCATCCTCGGTGTGATAAATCGCACCTTTCAGGTCTTCGGTTTCGATCAGCGGCCAGCGTTCTTTGATCTGATCAGGTGTCAGCCATTCATAATCCACATCGCAGGTTTCCGCGGTGGAGGCATAGAGCATATATTCATCCATACGCTCCTGGGTCTGCGCCATACGCAGGTTGCCTACCACAGCAAAACCCGCATTCAGGCCGGTTTCTTCTTCCAGCTGCTTGTAGAAATCCACGGAATATTTGTGGATGTGTGTTGTCGCATAGGACATGTTGAACAGCGGCAGCAGGCCAGCGGCGTGCCAGGTCGAGCCGGAAGTCAGCTCATCGCGTTCAATCAGCATCACATCATCCCAGCCCGCTTTGGCAAGGTGATAGGCAATGGAAGTCCCGATGGCACCGCCACCGACAACAAGGGCTTTGACCTGTGTTTTCATGGGTACGACTCTCTCTGTCAGAATGTTAGGCTTAATCTGCCCCGAAACGAAAGATCAGGGAAAGAGCCGCGCGACCCGATATCGCGCAAATGCGACGCTGTGGTGTCGGATATGATGGGTTCGGGGGAAGACGAGCCAATCCCTCCGTCATTTTTCACAACATCGGCAGACGTGACGACCGCGGGTGGTGCGGAACGCGCCGCACGTCAAACCGCAGGTTTGCCTCCGGCAAAACGGGGCGGTCGGCGCTTGGAGGTTTTGCAAACCTCCGCAAATTCGCAAACACACTCAAGAGTTGAGTATCCCAGCTAAGAGAGTTTATAAACCACTATGTATTCCAACTATTGAGTCACCAATGAAACAAAAGCTATTATCCATCATTTTGCTCTTCACAACATCCGCATGTATTATTTCTGAGCCTATTCACTATGCCTACCGCCCAGAAACAACAAATACTCAAAAGTCGCGAGACAGTCTTATGTGTGAAACAGAGGCGACACGCGCAGTTCCCAGCAATCAACAAATCGGAACCACACCTGTGTATCGTGCACCAGTCTACACTTCTCCGGTCACTACTACCTGCTCCGGCTATACATGCACATCGACCGGAGGACAAACTACGGGAGGTCAGATCTACGGGGGACAAGTCTACAGTTACGACGCGAATGCAGGCCTTCGACACGAATACTATCAGCAATGCATGATACAAAAAGGATATAGATTTGCATTGATCAATGAATGCACGGCAAATCAAACGCCTTCCGATCTTGATGTGTCAATGACCGATCTTGTCCGAGCGCCAGGCCAAAAATCCTGCATTGTCGGTATTTCCAACCGGATCGGTGTGCCAGTTCAAATAGATTGAAACTATCTCACCCCTCCATTCCTCGTTGCAGTTTCACCGGTTCCTGACGGGCAAGGCGGATGAGGTGGGCCATGAAGGGCTGGCTGGCGTCCTCGGATCTCACAGCCGCATACAGTCGCTTTGTCACGCCGTCCTGCGTCAGGGAACGGGTGATGTAATCAGGATTATAGCGCACTTCACGCAGGACCCAGTCAGGCAGCACCGCAACACCGCGCCCAGACGCCACCAGCAGAAGCATCATCGCAGTCAGTTCCACCTGACGCACACTTCGAGGTTCGACCTTCGCGGGCGTCAAAAGCCCGGTGAAGACGTCCAGCCGCGTGCGATCAACCGGATAGGTCAGCAGTGTTTCAGAACGGAAATCCTCAGCCTCGACAAATTCCTTTGCAGCCAGCGTGTGTGTGGCCGAGGCCACCATCAGAGGTTCATAATCAAAAAGCGGTTTGAATTCGACACCGGGCAGGTTCTCTGGATCAGATGAAATCACCAGATCCACATCCTCGCGGCCCAGCGCGGGCAGCGCGTCAAAAGCCAACCCTGGGCGGATATCCACATCCACATCAGGCCAGGCTTTGCGGAATTCTTCCAGCACCGGCAGCAGCCATTCAAAACAGGCGTGGCATTCAATCGCGATATGCAGCCGCCCGTGACGCCCCGCGTGCAGCCCCATGAATTCCTCTTCCGTTGCGGCAATTTCGGGCAGGATCTTTTCCGCCAGACGCAACAGCCGGAACCCGGCAGAAGACAGGCGTAACGGTTTCGTGCGGCGAACGAAAAGCTCCACCCCGACCTGATCTTCAAGCCCTTTGATCTGATGCGACAGCGCGCTTTGGGTGATGTTCATCACGCCAGCCGCACGGGCTAGGCCCCCGGCCTCATGGATGGCTTTGATCGTGCGCAGATGGCGAAGCTCGATATGCAATTCAAGTGATCCTCATATTGATCTTTAGAATTATGAAATTGATTCACCGTAACCCGGCTGCGATGCAGGGAACAAGCCGCAACAAGGACAGATGTGATGACACGCCCGAATATTTCTTTTGAATTCTTTCCACCCAAATCCCTCGCAGCCTCTTTCCGGCTCTGGGACACGGTGCAGGCACTGGCCCCCCTCGCCCCGGGTTTTGTGTCTGTCACTTACGGCGCCGGCGGCACCACACGCCAGCTGACCCATGAAGCGGTGACAACCATCGGCAAATCAACAGGGTTGAATGTGGCGGCACATCTGACCTGCGTTGATGCCAGCCGGGACGAGACCCTGGAGATTGCGCAGACCTATGCTGCAGCCGGAGTGAAAGAAATCGTCGCACTGCGCGGGGATACGCCCGGTGCTGGTGTCTTTGAAGCGCGCCCGGACGGGTTTGGCAGTTCCGTTGAGCTGATTGAAGGCCTGACACAGGCCGGTGATTTCAACATCCGCGTCGGGGCCTATCCCGAAGCCCACCCGGAAAGCACAGACATGGCGCAGAACATCGCCTGGCTGAAACGCAAATTTGAAGCTGGTGCGACAAGCGCGATCACACAGTTTTTCTTTGAGCCTGAAACATTCTTCCGCTTCCGCGATGCCTGTCAGGCCGCAGGGATCGACGGAGATCGTATCATCCCCGGCGTTCTGCCGATTGAAAACTGGAAAGGCACACGGAAATTTGCAGAGCGGTGCGGCACCTCAATCCCCGCGGATATAGCCCAGGCTTATGACAATGCCGCACGCGACGATTGCCACGATCTTCTGGCGCTCGCACAGTGTAGCGAACTGTGTTCCGACCTGCTGGATGGTGGCGTGAATGATCTGCATTTCTACACGCTCAACACCCCGGATCTGACCCGCGATTGCTGCCGCGCCCTGGGGATTGAACCGGAACTGAAGCTGGAAAAAGTCGCCTGACCTGACCGCGCGCGCAAAAATTCTGCGACGTTTCAATTCACGCCCAGGCAAGCGGTTCCGGCAGATCAAAAGGTGCGAAATCCAGGCGCAACACCCGGCGCCGCGCCGGAATCTCTGCGGGGGATGATCCATGCAGGGTCAACATCTTCAGAACCAACACATCCCCGGCCCGCGCCTCCATCACCTGCGGTTTATGTTGCGGTGCAACAGCCTCTGCCTCCCCCGCCGGAATTTTCCCAAGGTGATGTGTGCCCGGTGCAATCTGCATCGCACCATTTTCCGCCAGATTGTCATCCAGATGCAGACGCACGAATAACATCTGCTGCAAAAGATCCTCCGGCGGCTCCACATGCCAGGTGCCGCCCTTGCGCGACCAGTTCGTATATCCCGCCATATCCGCGCGCCCCGCAACAGAAATCACCCGGTCCTGATGCCAGGGCACACCCCAGTTGGCGGCGGGTGATTTGTCAAAAGACACAAGCCGCACCAGTTGCATCCCGGGCCAGATCTGCTGCAGGTTTTCCATGACCCCGCAGGCCTGCACAGCCCGTGCCAGATCGCCATCCAGCACCTCACGCGCACCGGGCTTCCCCGCAAGCTTCGCAGCTTTGCACAGCCGCGCCACATCATCTGGCGCAACCATGCCACGCAGCATAAGCCAGCCCCTGCGATCAAACTCTGCCCTGCCCTGATCTGTCATCTCAACTTTCCTGTGACCTCGGCCACACCATGCCAGCCGCGCGCGCAGCGCGCCACCCCCAACGCTTTTATGACAGCTTTGCTGTTGTCAAAGCGTTGGGAACCACCCCTTGCGCCGCAGCGTCACACTTGCTTGCTATGTTCGCGCATGGCCTCTTCCAGACAAACAGACAGGACAGACCATGCCCCCATTCATCGCCCCATCCCCCGCTGAAATGCCAACACCTGACGATCTGATGACGCGATCCGGGCTGGCGTTCATGCAGGATATTCTCGCAGGGAAACTCTCTGGCCCACCCATCGGGCAGACCATGGGGTTTCATCTGCATGCGGTGGAAAACGGGCGAGTGGTCTTCCGTGGCACTCCGGAATTCAACGTCACCAATCCGATGTCCACAGTGCATGGCGGCTGGTATGGGACGATCCTTGACAGCTGCATGGCTTGTGCGGTGATGACGAAGGTTCCGAAAGGGTCCATCTACACCACCCTGGAATATAAGATAAATATCAACCGGGGCATCCCGCCGGGCACCGAAGTCGAAGCCATTGGCGAAGTCCAGCACGCCGGCCGTTCCACCGGAATTTCACGTGGAGAATTGCGCGGTGTTAAAGACGGCAAACTCTATGCCACGGGCTCCACCACCTGCATCATCATGAAAGCCTGAATTTATTCGCCCGGGGTCAGGGTCTTGCCATGCTCCGGCGGCAAGACATCCCGGATGCGTGGCCCGTCAGAGGTGCGCACCTCTGATGTTTCCCCCAGAATCTGCTCCGCCAGATCCGCCCTCAGAATGCGTGCGGCAGGCTTATGGCCTACAACTGTGTCATGCAGAACCTCTGACACATCCCGCCCGACCAGACGGCGACGACGGTTCAGAAACAGCATCCCCCAGCCCCGGCAAGACCCCACCGCAGGCGCATCTGCGTCACGCGGAAATCGACTACGCCAGCCCTCAGGAAACTGCAGGCCCAGCGCCTCTGCCCGGTCCAGCACCCAGATCAGCGGAATATTGGACAAGCCCCGGCTGTCTTCACGCCCGCCAAGCTGCCCGCCAATATCGCCATGCGCGCCCTTAAACCACATCTGTTCCACATTGCCCTGCCAGTCCCCCGGCGTATCCCAAAGCACCGGCGCAAAGGCCTGCCGCGTTTCATCCAGCGCCAGCGCCTGATAGCCATGCCGCACCGATGCCCCCAGCGTGTGGTTGTGGAACTCATAAGCATCCGGCACAAAACGCCAGATCAGCGGCGCCCGAAAGCCCAGCGCTTTCACTGTATCCCAGACACCAATCATCTCAATTTCAGCGGGCTTCTCATGGCAATGCAGCCGGGCAAATGTCTTTGCCATCTCAGACCCGGGCGAACATTCGTAGTGGCGATAGGCCTGGCGGATATTACGCTCTGTCGCTTCTGACGCACGCAAAAGACCAATCCGGTCAATCACGCCCGCAAGCGAACGCACAGCAAAAGCCCCGCGCGAATAGCCAAACAGAAAGATCTTGTCGCCAGGCCGGTATTTTGATGCAAGATGCCCGTAAGCCGCCCGGATCTGTCGGTTAATCCCCCGGCCCCGGATCACATCCGGCGTATCACGCCAGGATTTCCACTGCACACCCGCGCCGTAAAACAGGGTCATGTCACTGGCAGGTGCCCGTTCCTGCATCAGTTTATAAGTGATCGCAGCATTGGTATGACATTCAGGGTGCAGCGATGACATCGTGCCATCAAGGATCACCACGTGATTGACCGCGCCCCGCCTTGCAACCGCAGGCGCTTCACTGCGCCAGGCGGAAGGGCGGAACCAATCTGATATGTGGCGCAACAGGCGCATCTGCGATCCAATCATCCTTTTCATCTCAGGCCAGCATACCTTTATTATATCAGTATTGCACAGGTCATAATCCATAAACGATCCCGTGATCACGCCTGCCCCGATCTCTGGCAGCCTGCCACAACAGAGTTAACAAAAGCCACTCTCGTCTGACGCGCCGACAGGCGCGCTACAGGCCCGGCAAGGCCACCGCACCCCATTGCCCTTTGCGCGCCCCTGCTTTAGACCGGGCAAAACGGAATTCAGTGACAGCGGGATGGCCTGATATGGCGATGGAAAAGAACTTTGACGCGGGCAAACGCGAAGCAGAAATCTACGCGAAATGGGAAGCGGACGGCGCTTTCAAAGCGGGCGCAAACAAACGCGACGGTGCCGATCCTTACACCATCATGATCCCGCCACCCAATGTGACCGGTGCGCTGCACATGGGTCACGCTTTCAACAACACCTTGCAGGATATCCTGATCCGCTGGAAACGTATGCAGGGCTTTGATGTTCTCTGGCAACCCGGCACCGACCACGCGGGTATCGCAACCCAGATGGTGACAGAACGTGAAATGGCCGAGAACGGCGAACCTTCCCGCCGCGAAATGGGCCGCGAGAAGTTCCTTGATCGCGTCTGGCAGCAGAAAGTCAAATCCCGCGGAAATATCATTGGTCAGCTGAAACGCCTTGGTGCATCCGCCGACTGGTCCCGCGAAGCCTTCACCATGGGCGGCGCTAAAGGCGATCCCGACCTTGGCAAGGGCGCGCCGAATTTCCATGACGCCGTGATCAAAGTCTTTGTTGAGATGTATAACAAGGGTCTGATCTATCGTGGCAAACGTCTGGTCAACTGGGACCCGCACTTTGAGACCGCGATTTCTGACCTTGAGGTCGAGAACATCGAGACCCCCGGTCACATGTGGCACTTTAAGTACCCGCTGGCTGACGGTGTCACTTATACCTACATCGAGAAAGACGAAGACGGGAATATCACGCTGCAAGAAGAGCGCGATTACATCTCCATCGCCACCACCCGCCCGGAAACCATGCTGGGTGACGGCGCGGTTGCGGTGCATCCAAGCGATGAACGTTACGCGCCGCTGATCGGCAAACTTTGCGAAATTCCAGTTGGCCCGAAAGAACACCGCCGCCTGATCCCGATCATCACCGATGAATACCCGGATAAGGATTTTGGATCAGGTGCGGTGAAAATCACCGGCGCGCATGACTTTAACGATTTTCAGGTTGCCAAACGCGGCGGTATTCCGATGTATCGCCTGATGGACACCAAAGGTGCGATGCGCGCGGATGGTGCCCCTTACGGAGAAGAAAGCGCAAAGGCCCAGGCTTTCGCAAAGGGTGCCGAATTCACCGAAAATTCCGTGGACGCCATCAACCTTGTGCCGGAAGAGCTGCGCGGCATGGATCGTTTTGACGCGCGTAAGGCTGTGGTTGATCAGATCACGTCTGAGGGCCTTGCCGTGATGCATGAGGTCACCCGTGAAGAAAAGAATGAAGACGGTGAAAAGGTTCAGATCACTGAAACCGTCGCCTATGTCGAAAACAAACCCATCATGCAACCCTTTGGCGATCGTTCGAAAGTGGTGATTGAACCGATGTTCACCGATCAGTGGTTTGTGGACGCAAAAGAAATCGTTGGCCCGGCGCTGGATTCCGTGCGCAATGGTGACGTGAAGATCATCCCCGAAAGCGGTGAAAAAGTCTTCTACCACTGGCTGGACAATATCGAGCCATGGTGCATCTCCCGCCAACTCTGGTGGGGCCACCAAATCCCGGTTTGGTTCGGCCCCAAAGTGGATGATCATGGCAAACTTTCGCCACAAGATCGCAAAGAATTCTGTGCTTCTAACGAAAATGAAGCAATTGCTCTTGCCCAAGAATACTATCGCGGTCACTTTGGAGAGCAGGTAAAGATTTTTGCAGCTGCAGATCCCGATGACGCGATTTCGCGCCTGCAGGCAAAAGCAGGCCGGAACCCAGCGGCTTCAGGCTCTTCATGGGGCTTTGGAGATGACGGAACCATACTCGACGTCGATATCGTACGCGACCCCGACGTGCTCGACACCTGGTTCTCCTCTGGCCTCTGGCCCATTGGCACCCTTGGCTGGCCCGAAGACACCCCGGAATATAACACATATTTCCCGACCTCCACGCTGATCACCGGGCAGGATATCCTGTTCTTTTGGGTGGCGCGCATGATGATGATGCAGCAGGCTGTTGTCGGCCAGAACCCGTTTGATACGGTCTATCTGCACGGGCTTGTCCGCGATTCCAAAGGCAAGAAGATGTCGAAATCTGTCGGCAATGTCATTGATCCGCTGGAACTGATCGATGAATACGGCGCGGATGCCTTGCGCTTTGCCTCCGCTGCGATGGCCTCCCTTGGCGGCACGTTGAAGCTGGATACCGCCCGCATCCAGGGCTATCGCAACTTCGGCACGAAACTGTGGAACTCGGTCTCATTCGCGCTGACCCACGTGGAAGCCTACGCCGATTACACCCCATCTGCGACCCCGCCCAAAGCCACCGCTGCCCTGAACAAATGGATCATCGGTGAAGTCGCGAAAGTCCAGGCCGAGGTGAATGAAGCCTTTGACAGCTTCCGCTTCAACGACGCCGCCCAGGCGCTGTATGCTTTCACACGCGGGAAACTGTGCGACTGGTATATCGAATTCTCAAAGCCCCTGCTTGGCGGCGATGACGCAGCCCTGATCGCGGAAACCAAAGCAACACTGGCCTGGACCATTGATCAGGCGCTGATCATGCTGCACCCGATCATGCCGTTCATCACGGAAGAGCTGTGGGGGCTGACTGCGGAACGCGCGAAACCCGTGATCCACGCCGACTGGCCGGAACTTTCCGCAGACCTCGTGGATGCGGACGCTGACCGCGAAATGAACTGGGTGATTGCCCTGATCGACGGTATCCGTTCTGCCCGTGCGCAGATGCGTGTGCCGGCGGGCCTGAAGATCCCTGTGATCCTGCAAAGCCTTGACGATAAAGGCCGCACGGCGCTGGCGAACAATGAGGTGATGATCAAAAAGCTCGCGCGCATCGACAGCATCACTGAAATGGCTGATCTGCCGAAAGGCGCAAGCCCTGTGCCTGTAGAAGGCGGCACATTTGCCCTGCCGCTGGCGGATGTCATTGATGTGGACGCAGAAATTGCGCGCCTTGAAAAAGGTATGCAGAAACTTGCGAAGGAACTGGGCGGTCTGCGTGGCCGCCTGAAGAACCCGAAATTCGCGGACAGCGCCCCTGCCGAAGTTGTGGCCGAAACCCGCGAAAACCTGGCCCTGCGGGAAGAAGAAGAAGCGACCATCAACGCCGCCCTCACCCGCCTCAGAGAAATCGGTTAACACCCTTAAAAACGCCCGACCTCACCGCCGGGCGTTTTCATTTCTGCATCAATACACAAGACGTTCAACCGCGCGCATAGATCCCATGGCTTTGTCATAGACCAGCGTCAGAATGCGTTTACCACCTGTGCGCGCGGCGATCTGAGGCACGACTCGCGCGGTACCTGCCGCCGCTGCGGTCACCAAAAATCCACGTCTCGTTAATTTCATGCCTCACCCATTGCGTTGTTGAGAATGATTCTCATCTAATCACGATTTGCACATTTTCAACCCTTGCCCCAAATGCGCCCACAGGGTTATCTGACGATATGACTGACACAACCGATCCCCGCCTCACCCCGCTTGCCGCCACCCTGCCCGCCTCTGTGCCTTTTGTCGGCCCCGAAGCGCAGGAACGCATACGAGGCGTAGCCTTTGACGCCCGGCTGGGTGCGAATGAGCTGGGCTTTGGCCCCTCGCCCAAAGCGATTGCCGCGATGCAGGCTGAGACCGCAGAGATCTGGAAATACGCTGATCCCGAAAGCCACGATCTGCGCCAGGCCCTAGCCACACATCACGGGATCTCCCCGGACAACATCATGATCGGTGAAGGCATTGACGGGCTTTTGGGCTATCTGGTCCGGCTGTTCATAAATGCAGGTGATGCGGTCGTGACGTCAGAGGGCGCATATCCCACCTTCAACTATCATGTCGCAGGCTTTGGCGGTGTGTTGCACAAAGTGCCCTATAAGGGTGATAATGAAGACCCGCTGGCGCTGATCGAAAAGGCCCGTGAAGTCGGCGCCAAGCTGATTTACATCGCCAACCCGGACAACCCGATGGGCACATGGCATTCCGCCGCGACCATTCAGCAGATGATCGGCAATGTGCCCGAAGGCGCGCTGCTTGTACTGGACGAAGCCTATGTGGAGTTTGCACCGGAAGGCACAGCCCCTGCCATTGACACTACAGATGCGCGTGTCATCCGCTTCCGCACCTTTTCAAAAGCTTACGGTATGGCAGGCGCGCGCGTGGGCTATGGGATTTCCACCCCGGAAGTCATTTCCGCCTTCAACAAAATCCGCAATCATTTCGGTATGAACCGCGCTGCTCAGGCCGGGGCGCTGGCAGCTCTAAACGACCAGCCCCACCTGGCGCAGACCCTGAAACAGGTTGCAGAGGCCCGCACCCGTATCGGTGAAATCGCGGCAGAGAACGGGCTGACCGCCCTGCCTTCTGCCACAAATTTCGTCGCGATTGATTGTGGGCGTGACGGGGCTTTTGCCGCCCGTATTGTGTCCGAACTTGGCAAAGCAGGCATCTTCATTCGCATGCCCTTTTCCGATCCTCAGAACCGCTGCATCCGGGTTTCTGCCGGGCCTGAAACCGAACTGGATCTATTTGCCAAAGCTCTGCCCGCAGCCCTGAAAGCCGCCAGGGTTTAAATCGTCAGAACCACGGATCCCGCGCGCGCGCCACTTGTAATCAGATCATGGGCGCGGGCACAGTCTTCCAGCGGCATGACCTCTGCAATCCGCAGATCCAGCACCTTGCGATCAAGCAGATCCGTCAGGTTCGCAATCGCCGCCTGACGTTCCGTCGCGGCCAGCAGATAGACCAGCACCAGATCAATGTTCACCGCCTTGAACATTAAGGGATAAAAGGGCATCACCGGGGCCATATCAAGGGCCGACCCAAAGGCCGCGATTGTACCGCGTTCCGCGATGATCTGTGCATTGGTATCCGCGTTTTTGCCGAACTCGACCTCAACAATCCGGTCAATCAGCGCACCATTTGTCGCAGCCAGAATCTGTTCTGCCAGATCAGGCACGCTGTAATCAAACACCTCTGCCCCAAGGGCTTTCAGATCTGCATGGGCCGCCGGGCGGGCCGTGGTCAGCACCCGCGCACCGGATGCTTTTGCCGCCTGCACCGCAATCCGCCCGACTGTGCCCGCGCCACCGCTGATCAACACGGTCTTGCCCGCAACTGATCCTCCGCCCAGTACCGCATGCACCGCTGTCAGGCCCGGGATGCCCAGAATTGCGCCTTCCTCAAAGCTGACATGGTCCGGCAGTTCCACCGCCTGTTCTGCGGGCAGGGTGATATAATCCGCCGCCGTGCCAAAAGCGCGCTGCCACTGACCATTCCAGACCCAGACACGCTGACCGATACGCGCCGCATCCACACCTTCGCCCACAGCCTCAACCACGCCTGCCCCGTCGCTGTGCGGGATAATCTGTGGAAACGGCGGCTTTGTCACACCGGGGCGTCCACCGGCACGGGCACGAATGTCTGATGGGTTCACGCCAGAGGTTTTCAGACGCACCAGAACCTCGCCCGGAGCCACAGTCGGCACAGGCAGATCAGTCAGGGTCAGAACCTCAGATGCCGGTCCGAAACGATCATAAGTGATGGCGCGCATGTTATCCTCCTGCGTTTTGTCAGGAGGATAGAATGCACGGGCAGATTCGCAATCTTAATTACCTGCAAAAGCCTCACAGGGATCAGGACGGGCGACAGCCTCTGTGATCTCCCAGCTATCAAACTGCGCTTCGACCCCTTCACCTGCCTCAAGTTCGTACTGACCAAAACTATACTGTGTCACTGCGGAGTCGGCCTGCGTCAGAACATAAGGCGCGCCGTGATCCATCCGGGCATGACCATTGCCGGTGATCACCACAACCGGCCCACCAGTTTCGGTGAAGGCCTGATGGGCCGCACGGGCCAGGCTTGCATCCCGCAGACGCTGAAAATCAACCATCATGCCCATCATTTCCATCGGCATCGCATCACAATGGACCGCAAACTGCGCCTCTTCCCGGGCCTGTTGTTGCGTTTCCGGCAAAGGCTGATCCAGGCCATATTCCCTAGCATCTGGCCCAAAGACCACCGCTGCACCTTCTGACATCACGCGCGAGGCTTCTTCACGCAGAACGGCAGCCCCATAAATCCGGGCCTCTGGCGCAACCTGAAACAACAGACCATACATGGCAAAATCCGGCCAGCCTGTGTTTTCCCAATCCAGCGCAGACTCAAGCGCCGTCAGATCCAGACGCGAAGCATCCGACGCAAGCGCGGCCTGCTCAGGTGTCAGCATTTCAAAGACAATCGCTGCAGGCTGCAATACCGCCATCAGAACCACCTGACGGGCGTGGTGATGCGGATTGTCGTGAATTTCCCCCAGAAAAACCACATCCGCCCCTGCCATACCCTGCGGCAGGTCTTCAGCCCATGTTGCCGTGGCCGCGAAGGCGAGAGCAGTAGAAAGCAAAAAATGTTTCATCGCGACCTCAAATATCTGACTTTAATAATCAGATATTTTACTCACTACAGAATGTAAACAAAGTATGTTCTCTTAAAAGTCGACAAAAAATCTGTCCCTCAACAACGCAAGGACAAAGAGAAACACATGAGCCATATCCTGATCGGGGTTTCTGAAGCCACTCAGCGTCTTACTGAGATGATAACAGGTGCACATATCACCGGGTTTGAAACCGGTGATATGTGGACCTTGAAGTTGGGCAATACCTATCGCATCGCCTTCCATACAATGTCTTCTACGAAAGAAGACCTCATCAATCAGGCTCTGCGAAATGTAGATCAAGAAATGCTTGAATGTACCGACCCGGAAGAGGTCAGCTGGGCGACGCTCCTTGCTTCTGTCACACGCCAGACAGTTCTCAAAGCCTCCATTGAAAACGATGCCAGTCTGACGTTGCACTTCGAACATGGGGTGACAATCACAATCAGATCCGACACCCACGTCGTTGACTGGCAATGGTGCATCACAAAATACGCCGCCGATCCTTATGCAGAGGAAGCAGAGCTGGCGTGTTTTACCGGATCTGAAATTTCCGCCCGGAATTTTACATAGGCCCTCATCACAACCAGCAGAAAGTAAACCTACGCCTGTCCCGCACAGATGCGACTTGCGGCCGTCAGCGCGCCATCGCCATGAGGAATGCCCAGCGCTTTCAGACCGGTATCAATTGCCCCCAGCGTGCCCAGCACCATATGCGCATTCACATGCCCCATATGGCCGATGCGGAAATGCCCGTGCCATTCCGGATCATTCGGCGGTACAATGCCAAGACCAATGCCCAGGGTCACGCCCATGTTTTCGCTTAGCCAATCGCGCAGCGTCGTGCCACTGGGCGCACCAATGCTGACACCTGTCACCGCATGACCGCGGTCCACCGCATCCGGCACCTGCATTTCCACAGGCCCTCCCTGCCCCCAGACGCCACAAGCAGCCCAGACCGCACGGGCAAGGGTCTCATGACGGGCCCAGGCGTTTTCCATCCCTTCCTCATGCACAAGCATGGTCAGCGCTTCGCGCAGGCCCAAAAGGTGATGGGTCGGCGCAGTGCCGTTGAAATACTGATAAAACCCTTCCGGGTTCGCGCGCGGGACCCAGTTCCAGTAAGGCGAGACCTGCTTCAGGCTTTTCTGCCGTTCCGCCGCTTTGTCATTGAACCAGACAAGCCCCAGCCCCGGCGGTGTCATCAACCCTTTCTGGCTGGAGGAAATCGCCACATCGACCCCCCAGGCATCCATTTCAAACCGATCACAGCCCATAGAGGCAATGCAATCCGCCAACAACAGCGCATCATGCCCGACACCATCCATCACCTCACGGAGGCGCTGCAGGTCATTTTTGTAAGATGTTGAGGTGTCCACATGCGCACATAGTATCGCTTTGATCTGCCCCTGATCCACGCTAAGCCGTGCCGAAATCTTATCAAAATCCCAGGCCGCGCGTTTGCCAAAATCCATGATCTCCACATCAAGACCCAGCCCCATGGCATGGTTCGCCCAGCCCTGGCCAAACATGCCGTTCACCAGCACCAGCACTTTTTCACCGGGCGCCACTGTGTTCACCAGTGACGCTTCCCAACCGCCATGGCCGTTCGACACATAGATCGCCACGTGGTGCTTTGTCCGCGCAACCGCTTTCAGATCGGCCACAAGACCATCCATCATATCAAGCAGCGGCCCGGTGTAGATATTGGGCGCAGCCACATGCATCGCATTCAGCACCCGGTCCGGCATGACCGATGGTCCCGGAATGGCCAGATAATGACGGCCAGCGGCCAGTGATATTTCCTGATCGGACATGTTGCGCCTGCGTTTCCCTGTTTCTTTTGCCATATGGTTATGGAGAAGAAACCCGCAGGTCAATCACCGTAAAACTGCGGTGTTCTTGCGCGCGCCTGCTGGACGGGCTACATCAGAGGGAATGCACGAGACAGGAAAAACCGTGACCGATACCTCCCCCCAGTCCTCAGTAAACAACACCCCGGATACTGCGGATGACTATTCTTCCCGCACTCTCTTTGCCCGTCTCTGGCGCGATTACCTGCGCCCGCATCGTCTGTCTCTGGCGGTTGTTGCGGTGTTTATGCTGATCAATGGCGCGTCTCTGGCGATCCTTGCGAAGATGTTGGAACCGATGTTTGACAATGTTTTTGTCGGCGGGGATGCAGATGCAATCTGGTGGATTGGCGGCGTGATCATGGGGCTGTTCTGTATGCGCGGCATATCGGAAATTCTCAGCAAAACCCTGCTTGCAAAAATTTCCATGCGTTCCTCAACCGATATGCAGGTGGATCTTCTGGATCATATCCTGAAACTTGACAGCCAGTTCTTCCACAAAAACCCGCCCGGTTCCCTGATGGAACGCATTCAGGGCGACACCGTGCAAGTGCAAAGCGTCTGGCGTGTGGTCATTCAGGGCGTTGGCCGTGATTTCTTTTCACTCTTCGGTCTGTTCTTTGTCGCAATCACCACAGATCCGGTCTGGACGCTGGTTGCCGTGGTCGCAGTACCCCTGCTGATCCTGCCCACCGCTGCTCTGCAACGCTACATCCGTCGCAAGACCCGCCATCTGCGTGAAGAAGCGGGCAAACGATCCACCCGGCTGGATGAGGTCTTTCACGGTATTCAGGCGATTAAGCTGAACCAGATGGAAACCTATCAGGTCAGCCGGTTCCGCGGGATCATTGACCGGATTGTAAAAGCCGAGGTGAAAACCGCTGCAAGCCAGGCCACCATCCCATCGATGATTGATATCGTAACAGGTATTGGTTTTTTCGCGGTCCTCATAGTAGGTGGCCACGAAATCATCGCCGGTGAAAAAACCGTCGGCCAGTTCATGACGTTCTTCACCGCCATGTCCCTGACCTTCCAGCCTTTGCGTCGTCTGGGCGGGGCCACAGGCCAGTGGCAGGTTGCGGCTGCCAGCCTTGAACGTCTTTACCGTCTGTTTGACACAAAACCCTCGATCACGTCACCTGCATCCCCGGTCACGCAGACCACCGATGCAGGCACAGAAATCCGCTTTGAGAATGTCGAATTGTCCTACGGCGCCCTGCCCGCCCTGCGTGGGTTGAGCTGCGTGGCAGAGGCCGGCAAAACCACCGCCTTTGTCGGCTCCTCCGGGGCGGGCAAAAGCACCGTCTTTAATGTGCTCACCCGCATGTCAGATCCGGATGCAGGCCAGGTCACTCTGGGCGGCACCGATATTCGCGCATTGTCACTGCCAGATTTGCGCGCGCAGTTTTCCTCTGTGGCCCAGGATGCGCTTCTGTTTGATGAAACCCTGCTTGAAAACATCATGCCCGGATTTGAGAATGTGGATGAAACCACCCTCTCGCGTGCACTGGATGCCGCCAATGTGTCTGATTTTGTGAACAGCCTTCCTGAAGGCCTGAACAGCCCGGCCGGGCCACGTGGTGCAAACCTGTCTGGCGGTCAGCGCCAGCGCATCGCCATCGCACGCGCACTCTTGCGCAATGCCCCGGTGCTGCTGCTGGATGAGGCAACTTCTGCCCTTGATACAAAATCCGAAGCCCTGGTACAGGCCGCAATTGAAACCCTGTCCGAAGGCCGCACAACGCTTGTGATCGCCCACCGCCTGTCCACCATCCGCAACGCCGATAAAATCGTGGTCATGGATCAGGGCCGCGTGGCGGAAGAAGGCACGCATGAGGACCTCCTGGCACAAAACGGCATTTACGCCGGTCTCTGGGCATTGCAGTCAAAATCGCCTGAAAATTAACCGCTGCTCATCGCTCCCTGACGGGTGCTCCTCGCTTCCTTTCACCTTCTGGAAATACTCCGGGGATGCGGGGGCTGCCCCCCCTTCACTTCTGCCGGTATGCCCGCGCCAGATCCTCTGGACGCGCCCCACAGATATAACGCAACAACAGCCAGAAATTGCGTCGCCCCCGGGTAAACCACCCCTGCCGGGTATATCGTTGCGCACTGGTTGTGATCGCCCCCGGCAGCAAAGTCACCCGCGGCAAGCGCCGTACCAGCGCCACATCCTCCATCAAAGGAATATCTTCAAATCCGCCTGCCTGATCATAGGCGTCCCGCGAAATCAGCAATGCCTGATCGCCATAAGGCAGGCTAAACACACGACTGCGCAGATTGGCCCAGCCCGCCACAAAACGCGCCTGCCAGCCCGGAGCATCAAAACGCAGATGAAAGGCTGCGGGCGCAGAACTGGTGGCGATATGTCCCGCGACCTGATCACACCAGTCCGCAGGCAGCTGCGAATCCACGTGCAGGAACAAAACCCAGGACATCTCTGCAATGTCCGCCCCGCGTTTAAGCTGCCCACCACGTCCCGGCAGCCCTGTCACAAGATGCGCCCCGGACGCCCCCGCAATCTCCTGACTTTCATCCGCAGATCCCCCATCTGACACAATCACCTGGGACACGCCGTCCAGCTGCGCCAGACAACGCGCCAGATCCTCCGCCCCATTCAGCACCGGAATAATCACAGAGAGTTCAAGAGAGGTTGTTTTCTTTCCCATCAGATGACTTATATCCTCAGAACCAGAGAATGACAGCCCGGGGATCCGACCATGACCACATATTATCTGCCAGAGCGCCGCGTGATCCGTGTGACCGGGGCGGAACGGCTCAGCTTCCTTCAGGGGCTTGTGACCAACACTATCGCGGACCACGGGCTGATCTATACGGCCCTTCTGACCCCACAAGGCAAATATCTGGCAGATTTCTTTGTGAAATCCGAAACGGATCACTTGCTGATTGATGTGGCCGAAAGCTTGGCCGCCGGCCTTGTGCAACGCCTGACCATGTATCGCCTGCGCGCTGATGTGCAGTTTGAGGAAACAGATCTGGCCGTGCTATGCGGCACAGGCGAATACCCGGACGGCGCGAACACGGACCCCCGCCACACATCCCTTGGCTGGCGCAGCTTTGGTGATGCAACTGGCCTTTCCCCTGCCCCGGATCAGACTGCCCTGCGCGTAGAACATCTGATCCCCGAAACCGGGATCGAACTGACCCCCGACACCTATATTCTTGAGGCAGGCTTTGAACGCCTCAACGGGGTGGACTTCAAGAAAGGCTGTTTCATCGGTCAGGAAATCGTCGCCCGGATGAAATATAAAACCGAATTGCGCAAAGGCCTCGCACGCGTGACGGTCACAGGCGTTGCAGAACCCGGCACAGAAATCACCCTTGATGGAAAACCCGTCGGCACCCTGCACAGCCGCGCGGGGGATCAGGCGATTGCATATCTGCGTTTCGACCGTGCCAAAGACGGTATGCTTGCAGGCGCCGCAAGCGTAACACTGGCCAAGTAAACCCAGGCCCGAAGCGGCGCTTTCGTCAGTTCCGGCTGCCCAGTTGCTTTGCAAGCAGCGCCGCCGCGGAAATATCCAGAGAAGCTCCATCATCCCGGATAATACCATCCTGCGTCGGGCGAAACAGCGAAGCCAGAACAATCGCCTCATTGTCTGCCCCAACGGATTTATCTTCACGGAAAGCAAGGAAAGCCTGGGCAAAAGCTTTCTTTTCTCCGGCATCCAGGGCCAGATGACGCTCACTCAGATACACCCGATATTGCAGCCTGATCCCCCAGAGGATCAGAGACATCACCAGCAATAGCCCCGCAATGGTCAGGGGTCCTTGACAGAAAACACCTGCTCTGTGCCCTGGGTCTGATAGAAGCTGGCTGCGATATAATCCCCTGCGAAGAAAGGAACCAGGAGAGCAATAAGAACGGCAACGCATGCAAAACCAATAAATCGTTTGAATGCTTTACCAGATGCCTCGATGTGCCCCTCTTGTCGATCTCCCCACAATTTGACCGGTGCCCGATATTGCATCTGAACCAGAAACTTATCCAACAACTCTTCATATCTGGCGCCATGAGCTTCTTGCTCTAAAGCATGCTCAGACATTCTCGCCCGGAAACTCTCTTCAATCTGGATCATCTCGCCATCGAATGTACTCTTGAATTCTTTCAGGCTTAGATCGAACTCTACAGATTGCCTCTCTTCACGCACTTCAACCAACTTCTGATTTGTTTCAAAGGTTCGGCTCCAACTTTCAGCCATATGTGACATCGTTTCAGTCAGCGTTTCACGCTCACGCTCAGCACCTTCAACTTCCTCGGCCATCGCAGCAGCATGCGCTTCAGCCATTCTCGCGGCACCTGCACGTTTCTGTGACGATATCTGGTGAAACGGCAGCGCTTCAGCTGCTTTTGCCCCCGCGACCAGCGCAGCCCCCTGTTCTTTCCTACCCTTTAGGTTTCCTGGCAAAGTGTGCGCCTCTAAAGAGATAAAGCAGAGATACACCGAAACCGCATCTTTCTGATTGCCATTATTGAAGAGCCCCAGCGTAAGCTGGCCTACCAGTGTTCGGGAGGGAGGCGGCAAAAGTACATTGCTTCTCGAGAATGGAAACTGCCTGTTGAAACCAGTCGCATTTTCCAGGTTCGACAGCACGTTCCCGAAACTCCGTCCGAAATTTCTCACCTGCAAACCAACAGAGGCCAGTTTTTCATCGTTGATAAACCAAAGCAGAAATTCCCGCCAAACCGCCTCTTCTTCTTTCAGATATTTCTCGACCGACGCTCTGCTTTTGAACTCCAGATCGTCCAGTGATTTGTATTGAATACGATAGGTCTCGCCTGCCATGAAATTACCTTTGCATGAATTAAAACACAGACCACCACAACCACAGGTGTATTCCAACAAAAAAGCGCCCCGGAGGGCGCTTCATTTTCTCATATTCGCAAGGGCTTATGCGCGCTCGGAATATTCCATGGATTCTGTGTTCACCACGATGTCTTCATCCTGGCCCACAAACGGCGGCACCATGACTTTCACGCCATTGTCCAGGATCGCTGGCTTAAAGCTGTTCGCAGCAGTCTGGCCTTTCACAACGGGCTCTGTCTCAACAACCTTACAGGTCACTTTCTGCGGCACAGTCGCGTTCAGTGCTTCGGTATCATAGAATTCCACCACGATGGTCATACCGTCCTGCAGGAAGGGGCGGCGTTCGCCCAGCAGGTCAGATGGGATCTGGTTCTGCTCATAGGTTTCGGTATCCATAAAGATCAGCATACCGTCGTCTTCGTACAGGAACTGCTGGTCTTTCTGTTCCAGGCGCACACGTTCCACTTTGTCAGCAGAGCGGAACCGTTCGTTCAGCTTGGATCCGTTGCGCAGGTTCTTCATTTCCACCTGAGCAAAGGCGCCGCCCTTACCAGGTTTCACGTGATCGACCTTAACAGCGGCCCAGAGACCATCGTTATGTTCCAGCACATTGCCGGGGCGAATTTCGTTTCCGTTGATCTTGGGCATGGGTAAATTCCTGATAAATCTTGATCGGATCTGACCGGAACCTATATATAGATGACCCGAAGCTGACAAGCCGGTGTCCGGTGCGAATATTCCTGCGGTGTAAATGCCTCAATAAGCCATGCGCAACGTGCATAGCTACCATTCCGAGATAGCAACACCGAATCAGTAAGAATTACGCCATATTGGACGTCACGCTTCTAAGCACAAGAGCAAAAATATAAAGGACGGCGAGATGCTTGATTTCGTTGATGGTTCAGCGTTTAACAATGAACAGGGCAACCGCGCTAAAAAGCTGTTTGCCGCTGTGGTTCTGGCCGCGCTGGACGACGCCATTGCTGACGACAAAAAATACGGTAACGGCCCTGAGCAAATCGCGCGCTGGGCACGCTCCCGCGATGGACGCGAAGTTCTGTCCTGCGCCGGCATTGATCCGAACGAACGCGTTGTGGGCGGCCTGATGGAATTCGTGGGCAAAGGTGTCCGGACCTCCGTGGCTCTGTCCCGTGAGGAAAGTGAACGCCGCAACCAGCAGGCCGAAGCAGCTTAAGCGCTGTTTAACTGCTGAGATTGAACGTTTTGTGAAACGCGCCTGATCCGGGCGCGTTTTTCTTTTGGCCAATCCTGTGCCTACAACGCGCTGAAGATCACGGCTGGCAGGATGACACTGGCCGCGGTCAGCCCCAGGCCGATACGGGCAAGCATCCCATGATGACGCCGCCAGAGGATCCCCAGCAGCACCACGACAAGCGCAAGCTCAGCCAGGGCCACCCATCCCCCGTGATGATCCACATCCCAATAGCTGAGAGGGCTGTGAAACACCCAATCCGTCAGCGGCCAGAACTGCGCCCGGGCATCATCATTGTGGAAGGGGAAATCAAAACAAAGGTGCAGAAACCCTGCCCCGGCAAAAGCCCGCAACCAAAGCGGCCCGCGCCAGAATGCCAGGATCAGAAGCCCGCCCCAGAGGATAAAACTGTTATCCACCTGAAACACAGCCTGCCAGGCATCTGAGAAATAATATTCATCAAACACAATCTGTGGCGAAATCCCGCGCCACCAGATGGCATGAATGGACAGCAGATACAGGGACAGATCTGGCATCAGCCCCCCGACGACCGCCGCAAGGTTTACACGCGGGGCATGGGCTTTGCCGCAGACCGCAAGACCGATCAGCAGATGTGTGGGTGTGTTCATCCCCGCCCTTCTCTGTACAAAAGAAAAAACCCCGTCAGGATATCCTGATCGGGGCTCTCTGAAATGTAAACGATTTTACGCGACAGTCATCAGCTTTCGAAATCGCGTGAAGACACTGTGCGGTAGATCTCGCGACGAACCATCTTGCGCATATTCCGCGTGATCCGTTCCCCAAGTGCCCCGCGCAATTCCTGGCGCACCACATCCGCAACCAGATCACGCAGCTTATCTTCATCCATTGCCGAAATGATCGCCTCACCCCGATCAGTTTCCTCATCAGCGGCGATAGGCCCCGCACTGGTTTCTGTTACGTCCTCAGTGACAGACAGGTCTTCAACACGGTCCTCATGCGCCGGTGCTGTGAATTCCGGGGCGGATTCCGCATTTTCCTGCTGTTCCACCTGGGCTTCTGTGTGTGTTACAACAAATTCCTCAGTCGCACTGCTTTCCGACACAGGCTGTTCCTCCGCAACCGGAGACACCTCAATGTCGTCAGGAACGGACAGTTCGTCAGAACCTTCAGCCAGATCCGCGATCTCCGTCACCTCGGAAATTGCGACTTCAGGCGAATCTGATGGCATAGCCGCCAGCAATGCTTCCGAAAGTTCGTCCTCAACCTCTTCGGCAGAAGGCAGATCAACCACCTGCGTCTCATCAACATCCGCAGCGTGTTCTTGATTGTCCACGTCTTGCACATCGGGGATCTCACGATCCACGAAAGCGGCGATATCGGCAGCAACCTGTTCTTCAGTCCCGACGTCTTTCGGATTAAATTCATCCTGGGTTTCAGGGCTTTGCACAACTGCGGGTGCGGTGTTTGTATCAGCAGACAGCTCTGCCGGGGTGATGGAGCCGGCCCCCAGTACAATATCTTCCCGCGCGACAAGGGCAGCTGTCGTCAGCAGAAATGGTGCCGGAACGACTTCCTCAGTTGCCGTGACCTCTTCCTGCAAAAGAAGCGGCGCAACAGTAACCGCTTCGTGTTGTCCCAAGACATAAATATCTGCGGTCTCAGCCTTCGGGGTAACGTTGAAATCAGAAAACTTCTCAACAGCCAGATCCGCAAGCTCTGTCCCATCGGTTTCCCAATCATCATCCTGGTCGGAAATCGCGGTTTCCATATGCGCAGCTTTGTCTTCCAGGCGCTTGAAAGCAGCCACAACAGCTGTCGCATCTGTGGTCGCAAATTCCGCCAATGGGGCTTCGGCAAGGGCCTCAAAATCGACAGCAGGACCTTCATCCAATGCGTCATCTCCGGCAGAGATGGCAGCGCCTTCGGTCAAATCCGTCTCAAACCCGGTCGACTCCAGCTCTTCAACCTGAACTGATTCTACCTCAGCCACAGATGCAATCCCTGCGTGCATATCAGCAGCCTGACTTTCTTCAACAACCTGATCCTCAGCAACCACAAATCCGCTGTTCCAGGACACATCCGCTGTGCTTTCCGCCACATCGGGAACCAGAACACCCTGGCCCACAGACGCATTTTCCTCATGATTTACAGAAACTTCGGGCGTAATCAGCACGGGCGTCACAGGCGCCGGGGCAACCACTTCAACCGAAGTGCTGTCATCAGAAACAAGTTTACGGATAGACGATAAAACATCTTCAACTTCGGCCTTGGAAACGGGTTCTGACATTGACTGATCCTATGGTTACGACATCCGGAAAACAAAAGATGGTGAGGGGTAATATACGCCCTGCACCATCTTCACACAACAGACAGGTAAAATTCTAACCGCGAAAGCGGGATCATCTGTTTATATCTTTTTCACGATCACCAGATCAGTTGTTCCCACCCCCGGCAATCGAACGCAACAGATTGTCCAGACGTTCGCCCTGTTCGCTGGTCACAGGACGGATTGGCGCACCGGAAACGGCATCATAATAATCCGTCGGATCGTAAGTCTGTACACCAAGGTTCAGATGTTCAGCCGTCAAAAGCCCCATGCTTGACAAAAGCGTATAGGCTGCAATCTGCGCATCCGCCTGCGCAGAGGCAAGATTGGTGCGCGCATCAAGCAGGTTTTGTTCAGCATCAAGGACATCCAGTGTTGTTCGTGCACCAAGACGGGCCTCTTCACGCACCCCCTCCCAGGCTGCCCGGGACGCGGTAATCGCCCGGTTGCTCGCCGTAATCTGCGCCTGAGAGACGCGGAGCTGTGACCATGCGTTTGCAACATTCTGTTCAATGCGCTGACCGGTGACCAAAAGATTGGCGCGGGATGCATCCCGTTGAGCCATAGACTGGCGCTGCAGTGATTTCAGCTGCCCACCCTGATAGATCGGCCCTGTAACGCTGACACCGATATTCCCGGTCAGATCGCGATCATTTTCAACCACACCGGTTCGCGCAGTCAGATTAACGCTTGGCAGCATCTGGCGTTCCGTTGACATCAGGGACAATTCACTGATTGTGACCTGACGCTGCGCCCCCTTAAGATCGGGATGGTTCTGCCGCGCGATGTTAACCGCGGCACGCATATCCGCAGCCGCAGAAGGCGCGCGCGGTGCACGTGCCAGAGAAGACGGATACCGGCCAACAACGGCCCGATATTCTTCGCGAGAAACCGCGAGACTGCCTTCACGTGCGGCCAGGTTTGCCCGCGCCAGCGCAAGACTGGCTTCCGCCTGAGACACATCTGTACGCGTAATTTCACCAACATCAAATCGATCTCGCGCAGCGCGCAGTTCTTCTGAAATCAGACGGACCTGATTGTTGCTAAGATCCACAGACTGCAAATCACGACGCACATTCATATAGGCTGACACCGCACGCAGCAGCACCTGCTGTTCTACGCCTGTCAGCGCATCACGGGTTGCCAGAACGGTTTCTTTCTGCACCTCAACAGCAAGATTTCCCCGACCAAACTGATAGATGGGCAGACTGAAATCAATGGTCGCGCTTTCTGTGAAACGGCCAGAGATGTCACCGTTGCTGTAATTCCGCTGGCTTGCAATGGTATAACTTACAACCGGACGCAGACGCGCAACAGCCTGTGCCACACCTTCATCGGCTGCACGCAAAGTTGCGCGTTGCTGCTCCAGCAGGCCTGAACTTTCATAAGCAGATACAAGCGCATCCGCGAGGGTTTCTGCCTTTGCCGGCAATGCGGCAAGAACCGAAACTGCTGCCAATGCTGAAATGCTCAGCCTGCGAAATGCGATGCCCATGCCCTGTCTCCTGTTACACCAATGATCTGCATATGTAGTGATACGCAGATCTGGGATTTTCTGTCGTCCGGGTAAAGCTGCGCTGATGCACATCCCGTTTTGCGTTTTTACAGCGTAAAGCCAACGTTCGCTTCAAAGCCCGGCAGAACCGGGGCGGTCGCGTTGAACATATCGCGCCAGTCAATGGTTCCGTCAATTTTCTGACCGATCCGCATGGTGCCCAGCACGCCGTCCATAAAGATCGCGCCGATACGGCCACCTTCAGCCAGCTGATCCGCGATTGTCGCAGGGATCTGCGCCACGCCGCCTTCGATCAGGATCACGTCATATGGCCCGTGCTTTGCTGCGCCTTCCGCCAGCGGACCTTCCATGATCGCCGCATTGTCTGCGCCCGCTGCACTCAGCATGCTCTGCGCTTCATCCGCCATACCATCCAGATCTTCCACGGCCACAACCGCATCAGAAAGACGTGCCAGAATTGCTGCGGAATACCCAAGACCACAGCCCAGGTTCAGCACCAGTTCATCCGGCTGAATGTTCAGCGCGTCCAGCATTTTGGCAAAAGTGCGCGGTTCCGTCACAACACGGCCCGGTGCCAAAACCACTTCACGGTCGGCATAAGCGGCATCACGCTGCCCTTCGGGAACGTAGTTTTCACGTTCAACCTTCAGCATCGCATCAATGATTGGAAATTTGGTGACATCAGACGGGCGCACCTGCGTGTCGACCATCATTGTACGGCGGGTGGCATAATCTGACATAACTAAACTCATTCGTCTGGTTTCGTTATGATCCTCTTGCCACAGAAGCCACGCCGGGGCAATAGATCCATCGTATTACGCCCCCCGTCAAAACACCCTGTGAGAGGTATCATGTTTTTCCTGCTTCTGCGCCTGCTGATCAACAAATGGGTGGTGCTTCTGCTGCTTGGCACAAGCTTTTACTATTTCCCCGAAGAAACCAGCGCTAACCTCGGACGGCTGATCCAATGGGGCGCCTCGCTGATATTCTGAAAACAGAATTTCAGTCCTGCAAATCTGCACCGGATTTAATTTCCGCAGCAATAAATGCAGCCTCTTCCCTGGTAAAGCTGCCGGTGATCAAAGCCACACTGCTGATAATTTCGGACATAATCCGGGGCGCTGTAAAAACCTCACCGTCAAAAATAATGGCGACAGTTTTCCCGACATTATCAGCCGTATACAGGGCAAATACAGCGGAAGCTCCCGGCGTAAATTCCACGGTTATACCCGGGGCGCCATTTTGATCCAGGCTGGCATAAGCATCTGCAAAAGCGCCCTGCGGCAAAATAGTTTCAACCCGCACAATATAAATGTCGTGGGCGTCGTCCCTTCCCGGCACAAGCATCTGTCCATCCGGCACCTCTTCTGTCATGTCGATTGTCCGGCCCGTCACCTCGTGAAAACTCAGCCCATCAGATACAGCCGGCCAAACAGAAAACAGCAGGACGATTACAGCCATGAAAGCCGACTTTACCCAAGTTTGAATGGACTCTGATGTCATCGCTTGTCACCACCTTTACCTAAACTGCCCAAATTGCCCGGCAGAAAGAAACAATCAAACTGTTTTGACAGCTTGCAGAACAGCGTTACGCCAATCGGCCAGCTGATCAGGAACATGTGCAGCCAAACACAGTAAACTCACAGAGTAAATCTGCCCTACGAATTGAGACATTCGATAAGAAAGCCAAATAACCTTGGTATATGGAAGTGGTACCACCTCCCCGGCTCGAACGGGGGACCTCCTGATCCACAATCAGGCGCTCTAACCTACTGAGCTAAGGCGGCACTGGCGCTGATTTAGCCGAGCAGTCTGGGGATTGCAAGGGCCGGAATGCGGAAAAATGCATCTCTTTTGCCCGACATCCCGCCCAGGTCTTCCTCTACCCCAAATCCCGCATTCCCTTGTCATCCGCTGCCACACAGGATAGTCCCAACACAACAAATTAAGGAGCAATCGCGCCATGGGCATCAATACACCAAGTGAAATTACCGCAAATCTTCAGATCGGCCCGACCGATGAAGGCATGGTACGGATCTATATTGAAGGCGACGGGATTGAACTGCCAATGGATTTTGATCCCGAAGAAGCGCGTGAGATTGCGGAAGAGATTCTGGCCGCTGCCGCCGGTGTTGAACAACAGACCGGCAAATAAGCTTTAACCTTCCAGATGTCTGACATCCGGATCGCGATATCTGCGATCCCTGCGCGCGGCAACACGTGCGAAATCTAAGGTCACTGCCCTCCGTCTTGCGGCGGGCAGTTTTACCTCCGGGGCTTCGCGGATGATTTCACCGCCATAGGCATCTGCAATGATCAGCCCCATGCCATCCGGCAGAACATCCACCGGAAAATCCGCATCCACAGCCCAGTAGAACCGGTCACACCAGGGCAGATAGCCCTGCCATTTCTGATCCGCGCGGAAATCCTCAATCCCGGATTTACACTCCACAATCGCAATCTCGCCCTTTGGGCCAAGGGCGATCACATCCACCCGCAATCCACGCGTTGGCACATATTCCAGCAGCGTTTCCCAGCCCAGAGACGCAAACGCACGGCAAATGCCGCGCGCAAGCCTCTGTCCCGGTTGATTGGGCAGATGTTCCGACATACCTACAACATGAACATATCAGGAACAGTATGCAAGTTTACTTTGTACAGCGCGCCAGTGCTGCGCCCAGATCCTTCAGCAGGGCAGGATACAATCCGGCACCTGGTTCATGTTCTGCCCCCAGAGGATCCGCAACCACGATTTCATAGGCACGTCCTTCAAACACCGCGGCCAGCAGACCCGGGTTATAGGCTGGTTCTACGATAACGCAGGCCACATCATGTTCCGCCACCAGCTCCTGGATCTCACGGATATGGGCCGCACCTGGCTCTGCCGCATGGGAATCGGTCACGGCACCAACCGAACGCTGACCAAAGCGGGTTTCGAAATAGGCGTAGGCATCATGGGTGACGATGTGTGCGCCCGTCGCACCGGACAACTGGCCTTCGAATTCTGCGCTTAAAGCATCCATATCTGCGGCGAACGCTTCGGCATTCTGCATATAAAGCGCCGCATTCTCTGCATCCATTTCCCCAAGCTGCACAGCAATCGCACGGGCCACAACAGAGGCATTGTCCGGATTCAGCCAGACATGTGGGTCATCGCTGTGATCCCCATGCCCTGCATGATCATCGTGACCTTCTTCGTCATCATGATCGTCATGCCCGTGCTCATCATGGGTTTCCTCATCGTGGGTATCATCTGCATGATCGTCGTGATGGTCATCATGATCATCCGCATGCGCATCATGTGCATCCTCATGTTCATGCGCTTCGCCTTCGCCATGCGCGCCGGTGATTTCAATCAGGGTCACGCCGGGCAATTCCGCCCAGATCATTTCCACCGCATCCGGTGACAGATCTTCAGTCACACCTTCCAGCCAGGGGGTCAGCCCGGCGCCGACACTCAGAACCACATCCGCATCCTGCAGCAACTGCGCTTCTGACGGGCGCATTGCATAGTGATGCGGATCCGCACCCGGCGGCAGCAGAACCGCAGGTTCGCCCGCGCCCTGCATCACGCGCGCGGTGATCGAATGCAGCGGTGCAATATCGGTCACAACCTGCGGGACCTCGGCAAAAACAGGGGCGGCACAGGCAATCATCGCAGCAACAGGAAGATATCTCAGCATGGGGATCTCATGTTATAATATTACATTTGACGCCACCCACTATATGATACATTATAACATCACAAGCCAAAACATGCGAAAGCCTCCAATGAACAGCGGATTCGAAAAACACGATCATGGCACCTGTGTTGCCACCTCTATCAGAGTGGCAGAGGATCACTGTGCAACACACAAACTGCAACTCACCCCTGTGCGCCGCAGAGTTCTGGAACTGCTGCTGGAAGGGCATAAAGCCCTGGGTGCTTACGATATTCTGCCAACCCTTGCGGCGGAAGGTCTGGGCAGCCAGCCCCCCGTGGTTTATCGCGCACTCGACTTTCTGCAGACCCATGGCTTTGCGCATAAGGTTGAAAAGCTCAACGCCTGGACGGCCTGTATGCACCCGGGCGAAGACCATAACCCTGCATTTATGATTTGCTCCGATTGCGATATGGTTGCTGAAATTCCAGCATCCCCTGTGACCGGCGACCTTGGCCGCGCGGCGGATAAAATGGGCTTTTCCATCAACACCGCAGTGATTGAAGTCGAAGGCACCTGCCCCAGCTGTCAGGAAGACAAAACTACATGAGCAATCTGATCGAGGCGCGCGACATCACCGTGCGCGCCGGCACGACCCCGGCCCTGCGCAATGTGGACTTCTATATCGCACCCGGTGAAATCGTAACCGTGGTCGGGCCAAACGGGTCGGGAAAAACATCACTTTTGCGCGCGATTACCGGTGCCGCTGACATCACCTCTGGCAGTCTGAAACGCCGTGACGGTCTGCGCATTGGGTATGTGCCGCAAAACCTGCGCATTGATCCCAGCCTGCCCATGACGGCGGCGCGGTTTCTGTCCCTGCCCAAACGGCGCAGCCTGACGGATATTCGCACAGCGCTTGCGTCGGCGGGTGCCGAGAAACTGGAAAAACGCCAGATCGCCGATCTCTCCGGCGGGCAGTTTCAGCGCGTGGTTCTGGCGCGCGCTTTGCTGGAAAAACCCGATCTTCTGATGCTGGATGAACCCACAACTGGCCTGGATCAGCCGGGATCCGCTGCCTTTTATCGCCGTATTGAGTCTCTGCGTGAAGAAACAAACTGCGCCATTCTCATGGTCAGCCATGAACTGCATGTGGTGATGGCCAGCTCTGACCGGGTGATTTGCTTGAACGGTCACGTCTGCTGCCACGGCACGCCGGATATCGTCGCCTCTGCCCCGGAATATCGCGCGCTTTTTGGTTCCGGCACGCAGGGCGCGCTGGCGCTTTATCGCCACCAGCACGACCACAGCCACCCCCATGGACCGGACTGCAACCACCCGCTGGAAGAGACTGACAATGCTTGATGACTTTATAATCCGTGCAGCCCTTGCAGCGCTTGGAACCGGCATCGCGGCAGGGTTTCTTGGCTGCTTTGTCGTCTGGCGCAGGCTGGCCTATTTCGGCGATGCAACCGCACATGCCGCCATCCTTGGCGTCGCCCTTGCCCTTGCCTTTGGTACTTCAGCGCTGACCGGTGTACTTGGCATTTCCCTGATCATGGCGCTTCTACTGTCTACGCTCGCGGGCCGTCAGCTGGGCCATGACAGCATCCTCGGCGTGCTGGCCCATACGGCGCTGGCGCTTGGCCTTGTGATTGTTTCCCTGCTACAAGGCATCCGCATTGATCTCTCTGCCTGGCTTTTCGGTGAGATCCTCGCTGTTGGTAAATCAGACCTCGCCCTGATCTGGTCCGGCACCGTGCTGATAGCGGTCTTGCTGATCTGGCGCTGGCAAAAGCTTCTGACAGCAACCCTGTCCCCGGATCTGGCCTATGCCAGCAACATCAATCCAAAACGCGAAGAACTGATCCTGACCCTCGCGCTTGCCCTTGTGGTCGCTGTGGCAATCAAAGTCGTCGGCGCATTGCTGATCGGCGCGCTGCTGATCATCCCGGCATCCGCCGCCCGCCCATGGGTCCGCACGCCCGAAACCATGGCCGCCATGGCCGCTGGTATTGGCGCGCTGTCTGGTGTCGGGGGGATCTACATTTCTGCCCAGGCCAACACACCGGCTGGCCCGACAATCATCTGTGTGGCGGCAGGGATCTTCATGATCACCCTGCTCACCCGCAACCTGACGCGGCTTAAAACGCTTTAAACGTCATCGTGGTCAGGGAACGTTCAAGTTCCGTCACATCTGCGAGGATGCCGTTGATAAACTTCCCGGTGTCCTCGCCCTCAGGCACATAAAGCTTCATGATCAGATCATAATCGCCTGAGGTTGAATAAAGCTCAGAATGCACTTCCTTCAGCAGGATCTGTTCCGCCACTTTATAGGTCGTGCCCGGACGACAGCGCAGCTGCACAAAAACCAGATTAGTCATGGATCTCTCCCGTTATAAGTCGCCCGAAATCTCGCACAGATCGCCGCACCCACACAATGGGCAATTGAGCATATTGGAAATTCCGCCCCTGCCCCCTATAAGCGAGAGAGTTTATCTGATGAGGCCCGCCATGCGCACAGCAACCGTGACCCGTAAAACCAATGAAACCGATATTTCTGTTGAGGTGAACCTCGACGGCGCCGGCATCTATGACATGCAGACCGGCGTGGGTTTCTTTGACCATATGCTGGATCAGCTGGCGCGCCACTCCCTGATCGACATCACCGTGCGCGCCACGGGCGATCTGCACATTGATGATCACCACACCGTGGAAGACGTGGGCATTGCCCTGGGTCAGGCCCTCACGCAGGCGCTTGGCGATAAAAAAGGCATCCGTCGCTACGGTGAATGCCACCTGCCGATGGATGATGCCCAGGTGCGTTGTGCGCTGGATCTCTCTGCACGGCCTTTCCTTGTGTGGAATGTCGAAGTGCCGACCCAGAAGATCGGTACATTTGACACCGAACTTGTGCGCGAATTCTTCACAGCCTTCGCGACTCAGGGCGGCATCACCCTGCATATCGACCAGATCCACGGGTTCAACAGCCACCACATCGTCGAAGCAGCATTCAAAGCCGTGGCCCGCGCTCTGCGCATCGCCGTGGAAACCGACCCGCGCAAAGCGGATGCGATCCCCTCTACCAAAGGGGCTCTCTAAGTGCTGACTGCAATTATTGACTACGGGTCCGGCAATCTGCACTCCGCAGAAAAGGCCTTTCAACGCATGGCTGGTGAAGTAAACGCCGGTGAGGTCATCGTGACATCTGACGCCGATACAATCGCCCGCGCCGACCGTCTGGTTCTGCCAGGTGACGGTGCCTTCCCGGCCTGCCGCCAGGAACTGGTGGATCACACCGCGATCTGCGAAGCGATGGAACAGGCTGTTGTCAAAGAAGGCCGCCCCTTCCTTGGCATCTGCGTCGGCATGCAGCTGATGGCCAGCATCGGTCGTGAATATGAAGACACGCCAGGCCTTGACTGGATCAAAGGCGAAGTTGTGGACATCACCCCGTCTGACCCCGCGATGAAAGTCCCGCATATGGGCTGGAATGATCTGGTGCTGCATCAGGAACATGCTGTGCTGGATGGCATCACATCCGGCGATCATGCCTATTTCGTGCACAGCTTCCGTTTTGACGTGACAAATCCGGCAGACCAGCTGGCCCATGTGGATTACGGCGGCAATGTCACCGCAATCATCGCACGCGACAATATGATCGGCATGCAGTTCCACCCGGAAAAAAGCCAGCACACAGGCCTGCGCCTGATCGGCAATTTCCTGACCTGGAAGCCTTAACAAAAAATGAAGGGCGGCTTAATCCGCCGCCCGCCTGATATGCATAACATATGCATATGATGTGCATGCATTGTGCATAGGGTATTCAGGCCCTTTTCATCTTGCCTGAAATACTCCGGGGATGTGGGGGCAGCGCCCCCACGAAGGCCAGATTTAAATCAATTCACGCGGCTCCAGGTGCCACCGGAACGACAGATCCCAAAGACACAGCCACGCACAGTCAGACTGTTGCCAGACAACTGCATATCACCGTTATAAGTCTTGTCGCGATCCGGGCTGTACACCTTGCCATTGTCGTAATTGCCGTCACCGATATTTTCCATATCCCAGACAAGACGCTTGCCGACATTGTCAGTCTCAAGCTGCGTACCCGCACTGTCATATGCCCGCACAAGCGTTCCGCAAACTGCTGATCCGCAAGCAGAAATTTCAATATGCCCATAGTGACCATTGTCATCCGGAATGGTCTGCCAGGTGCCGTAGATCGGGTCCGCCATCGCAGCTCCCGCCATAGCAACAACGCCCAGCGCAGCCAGTGCAATCTTCTTCATAACATCTCTCCCTTTTAAGTTTTCGCCATGATGGCGGGCAATCCTATGTTCTGTCCAGACTTACCTCAGGTGAAGCTGCGACCACAGGCTCTTTGCAAACGGGCGCACATCATGGCAAAAGCACGCTGAATCAGTCAGGAGTTCCCCATGATCCTTTACCCCGCTATCGACCTCAAAGACGGCCGCGCCGTGCGCCTTGTGCATGGGGATATGGAACAGGAAACCGTGTTCAACGACAACCCCGCAGCGCAAGCGATGGAATTCGTGAACGCAGGCTGTGAATGGCTGCATCTTGTTGATCTTAATGGGGCTTTTGCCGGTGAACCTGTGAACGCCGCCCCCGTGGAAGAGATCCTGAAACAAACCAAAACCCCTGCCCAGCTGGGTGGCGGCATCCGGGATATGGCGACAATTGAACGCTGGATCGACAAGGGCCTGGCGCGTGTAATCCTGGGCACAGTTGCCGTCGAAAATCCGGATCTGGTGCGTGAAGCCGCAAAAGAATTTCCAGGCAAAGTCGCCGTGGGTATTGATGCGCGCAACGGCAAAGTTGCCACCAAAGGCTGGGCTGAGGAAACCGACGTCATGGTCACCGACCTTGCAAAATCCTTTGAAGACGCCGGCGTTTGCGCGATTATTTACACAGACATCCTGCGCGATGGCGCGATGAAAGGCGTGAATGTCGAAGCCACCGCTGATCTGGCCCGCGCCGTTTCAATCCCGGTGATCGCGTCTGGCGGTGTCAGTTCCCTGGAAGACCTGCGCGCGCTGAAATCCTGCGGTGCAAATCTGAACGGCGCCATTTCCGGGCGCGCACTTTATGATGGTGCCATTGACCTGAAAGCGGCACTGGATGTCCTGAAGGGCTAATTCGGGGCTCAGCTATCCCTGTTTACCATTTATAATCTCAGGGGATTCCCTCTGCTGCGTATTTGTTGTAGATTTATCAAAACAAAAACAAATACGCGCAGAACAACATGGCAATTGGCGAAGCAGGCAGCCTCGACACGGCCCAGGATGCAGTCCCTGGCACCCCTCCTCTGGTGCCAGTTCCTATTCGTGTCGATTTCACAGAGAATATTACTGACCCGGTAATTGTCATCAGCGGGACCCAAAACGGTGGCGATCCCTATACCATCCGGATCACGGACAGCGACGAAACCGGTTTCAGCTTTATCATTGAAGAATGGGAATATCTTGATGGCGCGCACCCCGCTGTAGAAACCATCAACTGGGTCGCCATTTCTGCGGGCACACACACGCTGCCGGATGGCAGAACTGTCACCGCAGGCACCACAACAGCAGATGGAACTGGCAGCACACCGGTTTCATTTGGTTCAACCTTCTCTTCCACGCCGACCGTTCTGACATCGGTTATGTCAAACAATGACATAACTGCAGTTGATAGTGATCCCAGTGGGGTAACGACCACAGGCTTTAATCTCAGCCTCCAGGAAGAAGAAGCAGAAAACGACGACCACGGTTCAGAAACCATAGGCTGGATCGCAATCGAAACCGGGGGAAACAACACAGGCAACTCAGGGGTTTCCCTCACCCAGGGCGGAGTGAACCACAACACAGATACCGTGAACATGGGCACGACGTTCACAAATGGCGTTTATATTGCCGACACGCAAACCATCAATGGTGGCGATACCGCCCGGGTTGCCCTCAGTAATCTGACAAACTCTTCCACTGGCGTCCATATTCAGGAAGAACGTTCGGATGACAATGAAACCAATCACATCGATGAAACTGTTGGCGTTATTGGCTTTGAAGAAGGTCTGATCCCCTGCTTCAAAGCCCGGGTGTCTGATTGCCACACCCTATGGCGACAGGGCAGTTGAGGCATTGGTGACAGGGGATATGGTGCTGACACAGGACCACGGACCACAACCACTGCGCTGGGTTTGCAGACGTACCTTGGGCACCTCTTTTCTGACAGCTAGCCCACAGCACAGCCCAATCTACATTCAGAAAGACAGTATCGCGCCAGGAATTCCCGCCCGTGATATGCGTGTCTCTCCGCAGCATCGCATGCTGATTACCGGCTGGAAAGCGCAACTCTTGTTTGGTGAGGTCGAAATCCTGGTTCCGGCAAAGGCGCTGATCAATCATGACACGATTTACGTTGATCAGGGTGCAGATCAGGTCACATATATCCACCTTCTCTTTGATCAGCACGAAATCGTCACGGCCGAAAATGCCCCAACTGAAAGCCTACACGCCGGGCAGCTTGCCAAAGGGCTTTTGCCCGGGGCACAGCGTGATGAACTGCTGGGTATTTTCCCGGAACTGCGCACCCATAATGGCAGCTATGGCCCGACAGCCCGCCTCACCCCGACGGTCAATACATCGCGGTTGCTTGTTTAAGCTTTTCATTGCCCCCGCCTGCCTCTAAAACCATGCGCGAACAATGAGGGGCGTGCTGTGCTGAAAACCCGGATTATCCCATGTCTTGATGTGGCTGAAGGTCGTGTCGTGAAAGGTGTGAACTTCGTTGACCTGATTGATGCAGGCGACCCTGTCGAAAGCGCGCGTGCCTATGATGCGGCCGGTGCGGATGAAATCTGCTTTCTCGACATCAAAGCCACCCATGAAAACCGTGGCACGATGTTTGATGTGGCACGACGCACCGCAGAGCAATGCTATGTGCCCCTGACAATCGGTGGCGGTGTGCGCACCGCACAGGATGTGCGCGATCTGCTGCTGGCGGGTGCGGATAAGGTCTCTTTTAACTCCGCCGCAGTCGCGAACCCTGATGTTGTCTCACAGGCGGCCAATCAATTCGGCAGCCAGTGCATTGTTGTGGCCATTGACGCCAAAACCGTTGCACCTGGCAAATGGGAAATCTTCACCCATGGCGGACGTAAAGAAACTGGCATTGATGCGGTTGATTTCGCAAAAACCATGGTGGTGAAAGGTGCAGGTGAAATCCTGCTGACCTCAATGGATCGTGACGGAACCCGTGCCGGCTTTAACCTGCCCCTGACCCGTGCCATTTCAGATTCTGTCAATGTACCTGTGATCGCTTCCGGCGGCGTTGGCACCCTGGATCACCTGGTAGAAGGCGTGACAGAAGGCGGCGCATCTGCGGTGCTTGCGGCGTCTATCTTCCACTTTGGTGATTACACCATCCGTGAGGCCAAGGAACATATGGCCAATGCGGGTATCCCGATGCGACTGGAGTAACCCATGCACACGCTTTCCCGCCTTGCAGAAACCATCGCCAGCCGTGCGAATGCGGATCCGGACAGTTCGTGGACGGCAAAGCTTCTGGCGAAAGGCCCTGAAAAATGTGCCGAGAAATTCGGTGAAGAAGCCGTGGAAGCCATCATCGCTTCTGTCAAAGGCGATACAACAAACCTGACTGCAGAAGCAGCCGATGTTCTTTACCATCTGCTGGTGATGCTGCAGGCGTCAGGCGTGAAATTTGAAAGCGTCCTGGCGGAACTTGACCGGCGCGAAGGCACCTCCGGCATTGCAGAAAAATCCGCGCGCCCGAAGGCTTAACAGCCGCGCCCGGTCATCACCTGATCAATCAGCGGGCGACATTGGTCTGCCTGCCCACCACAGCAATCTTCCATCAGATAGCCAAGCAACCCACCAACACCCTGAAAATCTGCAAAATACCGGACAGTTCGCCCGTCCCGTTCATTGCGGATCAGTCCGGCGCGCAGCAGGATCGACAAATTCACAGAGGCCGTGTTCTGTTTCTGTCCGAGCGCTGTGGCGATTTCCCCGGACAACATGCCCTGATTTCCTGCCTGCACCAGACGGCGAAAAACATCCAGCCGGCTTTCCTGACTCAGCGCGCCAAAGGCGATTATAGCTTGTTTCTTATCCATATTCTCTATCTACGCCCGCCAATCCCGCTTGTCACCGACCTCGCGCTGTTTTCACAAGAAAATCATCCTCTGTAACTTTCATGGACAAAGCCTGACGCGCTGCCCATATTCCATTCAACATCGAAAGGAGCGCCATGACACGTTACCACAAAGACCCCGACGCCATCGCCCGCCTCAGCGCGGAAGAGTTCCGTGTGACACAGGAAAACGGCACCGAACGCCCCTTCACAGGCGTATTGGACAAAAACAAAGCGACAGGGCTTTATGTCGATATTGTCTCTGGTGAGCCTTTGTTTACCTCCATGGATAAGTTCGACAGCGGCTGTGGCTGGCCAAGCTTCACAAAACCTGTGGAAGATACCCACGTGCAGGAACTGCATGACACAACCCACGGCATGATCCGGACGGAAGTACGGTCCACCCATGGTGACACCCACCTGGGCCATGTCTTCCCGGATGGTCCAGCTGACCAGGGCGGGCTGCGCTATTGCATCAATTCTGCCTCCATGCGTTTTATTGCGCTGGCAGATCTGGAAGCAGAGGGCTATGGCGAATACGCACATCTGTTTGAGGGAGAAACATCATGAGCTTAGAGCGCGCAGTACTGGCCGGGGGCTGTTTCTGGGGCATGGAAGACCTTGTCCGCCGCATGGATGGGGTTGTTACCACCCGCGTCGGTTATACGGGCGGCGATGTGCCCAATGCGACCTATAAAGATCACGGCACCCACGCCGAGGGGATTGAAATCACCTTTGATCCTGCAAAAACCAGCTTTCGTAAGCTGCTGGAATTCTTCTTCCAGATCCATGATCCGACCACGATAAACCGCCAGGGGAATGATCTGGGCACAAGCTATCGCTCTGCCATTTTTTATGTCGACGAAGATCAGAAGGCCTGTGCAATTGATACGATTGCCGATGTGGATGCCTCAGGCCTCTGGCCCGGGAAAGTCGTGACTGAGGTTGTGCCAGTCCGTGACTTCTGGGCGGCGGAAGACTATCACCAGGATTACCTGGAAAAGAACCCAAACGGCTATACCTGCCATTTTGCGCGTCCGGATTGGGTGCTGCCAAAACGATCAGAAAGCTAACCATATGGGGGCACTGCCCCCATATCCTTTGCCGATTCAGGGCAAAGTCAAATGCGCCCCTCAGACTGCGTTGAAACCGCCGAAAGCACCACCGGCGAAAATCAGTGGCGCAAATTCATTATTAAACTCTGCCCGCAGAACCTGCCCGACCTGGATCAGGTGATCTCCGGCTTCATGCTGACCCGCTGCCTCACATTCAAACCGTGCGCAGCAGTTGGGCAGAAGTGGTACATCACCCATTCCCTCAACGATATCCAGCCCGGCGAACGCATCACCATTTTTGGCAAATGCCATGGCCAGATCGCCTTGATCTTCGCGCAATACGTGAATGGCAAAATGGCTGGCGCTTGTGAAAGACGCCGTGCGTTCGGATCCTTTCATCGGACACCAAAGCACCAGAGCCGGATCAAGAGACACCGAAGAGAAGCTGTTCACAGTCATCCCGACCGGCCCACTATCTGTGCGGGTGGTCACGATGCAGACGCCGGTCGCAAAGCGGCCATAGGCATCGCGCAGCTGACGTGTATTCTCAGGCGTGGGGGTAAATGCAGTCATGGTCGCTCGTCCGTTTCCTGCGCCCCCAATACGCGGCCTGCCCCACCTGGCGCAAGCCGCAATTTTGTGCGTCAGCCCACAGCCTGCATTGGCAACCAGAGCACGATCATCGGAAACGCAACCAAAAGCGCGATTGTCACCGCATCCGCGATGAAAAACGGGGTCACGCCTTTGAAAACATCCTGGACGCTCAGATCATCGCGCACACCGGCCACGACAAAGCAGTTCAACCCAATCGGCGGCGTAATCAGGCAGAATTCAGCCATCTTCACCACAAGGATCCCGAACCAGATCGCACACATTGGGCCGGACATGCCGAAGGTGCTGTCTGCGGCGGATACGAACTCACCGCCATTCAGCGCCATGACCGCGGGATAAACCACCGGCAATGTCAAAAGCAGCATGCCGATCGCATCCATGAACATTCCCAGCACAGCATAGGCGAGCAGGATGAAGACCAATGTCAGCATTGGGGATTGTTCAAGTCCGGTGATCCAGTCAGAGAATGCCCCCGGCAGATCTGCAAACCCCAGGAAGCGCACATAGATCAGCACACCCCAGATGATGGTGAAGATCATGACCGACAGTTTTGCCGTTTCAAGCAAAGCATCTTTCAGCTGCGGCCAGCGCATTCCGCGCCAGAGCGCCATACAGAAAACCACAAAAGCGCCAATCGCCCCGCCCTCTGTTGGTGTGCCCCAGGCGTCACCCCCGAAAGGATTGTAAACGAAAAGAATTATCGTCGCGACGACGACCAGGATTGGCAATGCCGGGGGCAGGGATTCAAACCGTTCCTTCCAGGTGAAGCCCTTCACTGGCGGACCAAACCCTTTGATCATCATGGCCATGCCGATGATCAGTGCACCGTAAACAATTGCGGAAAATACCCCTGGCAGGAAACCCGCCAGCAACAGTTTCCCCACATCCTGTTCCACAATAATCGCATAAATCACAAGGATAGCAGAGGGCGGGATCAGACTGGCAAGCGTACCGCCCGCAGCAACCACACCCGCTGCGAATTTCTTGTCATACCCGATTTTCAGCATTTCCGGGATGGCGATCCGCGCGAATACAGCCGCCGTCGCAACAGAAGCCCCGGACACCGCAGCAAATCCCGCTGTCGCAAAGATAGTCGACACGGCTAACCCGCCCGGCACCCAGGCGATCCAGCGTTTCGCCGCCTCAAACAAGGCCTGCGTCAGCCCGGCGTAATAGGCAAGATAGCCGATCAGGATAAAGGTCGGGATCAGGGAAAGCGCCTGTGTCGTCACCTTGGAATGCGGCACCTGCCCGGCGGTTTTCGCAGCCACTGTCAGCGCCCAGCCGAAATCATCAATACCGTAATTTTTCTTTGCCCAGAAGATCCAGATCAGCCCGAGAAAGCCCGCAAGCCCCGCCGCGAACGCAACGCGCATCCCCAGAATGACCATCAAAAGCATCACAGCCGAAACAATCAGGCCAATGGTAATAGGTTCCATATTTATTGCCCTTTGCCTGTGTTCAGATCGCTGACATGCAGCGCTTCTTCCTGTGCCTGCTCAGCTGCGCTCTGGATCAGTGGCACAGCAACAGGTGCCGGATCATTGGTGATAAACGCCCGTGTATATCCCCAGAGCTGCAGGACCAGACGCAGGCACAACACCGAAAACGCCACTGGCGCAAGCAGTTTGGCAGGCCATAGCGGAATGCCAATATCAATAGAGCTGTCGCGGCTCCACAGTGGGGCGGCGAAATCAAAGCTGCGGTCAAAATGGGCCCAGCTGCCCCAGACCAGAAAGATCATCAGGATCAACATGGCCAGAACCGTGATAATCTCAGCCAGCCACAGCGCGCGCCCTTTCAGCAGGCCAATGACAATATCCATGCGAATATGGCCACCATGGCGCTGTGTATAGGCGACGCCCATAAAGGCAATCACAGGTAAAACCTGTTCAATCCAGTCGACATATCCCGGCAGTGGCTGATTGATCGCATTGCGTCCGGTGACAGAGACAACCGCAAAGATCATCAGTGAAAACACCGCTAGCCCACTGATCAACGCCAGAATAGTTTCAAGTTTCAGAAGTTTACGATCCAGACGACTAAGCAATGAGTCATCTTCGCGCACGGCACTGTTGCCCGCCATGGCACCCTCCCTATTCAGAGAAAGCCCCCCGGTGTGTGGCCGGAGGGCTGATTTTCAGGGTTTAGTTGCGCTGTGCAGCCAGTGTAGATTGCACAAGATCATAAAGTTCCTGCGCAGGAATACCCTGTGCAGACATATCTGTAATCCACTGCTCGCGGATCGGATCCGCCGCGGTTGCACGGAACTGTGCCAGTTCGCCCTCAGACAGGGTCACGCGTTCGACACCCTTTTCTTCAAGGATTCCATCCCAGCGCGCCAAAAGTTCGCCGTAGTTTTCAAGATAATGCGTGATGGCTTCATCTACGGAACTATCCAGGGCTTCGCGTTCGCTGTCAGACAGTGCATCGTAGGCATCTGTGTTCACAACCACCGGGCAGTTCACGGTGCCGGGGTTCAGGTTTTCAGTCCACCAGTCAGCGATATCAATGGTGCGGAAAGCCAGGTGCGCATGCTGCGCAAAGGCGACGGTATCGACAACACCGCTTTCCATTGCATTATAGGCTTCGGTCGCAGTTACAGAGGTCGGTACACCGCCAACTGCTTCAAAAGCTTTACCGATGCCACCGGTGGCACGCACGCGCATGCCGTCAAATTCGCCCAGTTCATCACGCGCCTCACCGGTGCCAACGATATTATATTGCGGCATTGGTGATGTCATCAAAAGACGTGCGTTCCAGCGCGCCAGATCCGCCTGCACGGCAGGGTGCCCATATACAGCATGTGAAACCGCCACTTCTTCTGCCAGTGTATTCACGCCCAGGAAAGGCAGTTCCAGTACGGTGATGGTCGGGTTTTTATCGCGGTGATAACCAGCACAGAACTGCGCCATTTCAAAGGCCCCGATGGAAATTCCGTCCAGGTTTTCGCGGTTCTTTGACAGGCCACCATAACTGATGTTCATAGTGAATTCGCCGTTGGTTTTCTCAGAAACGAGCTCGGCAAGGCGTTCAACGTGTTCGGTAAAGGCGCGGCGCTTGCCCCAGACTGACACGTTCCATTCTGTTGCAGCAGCCTCCGAGGCGAATGCAACAGTCAGCGCAACAATCGCAGTTTTTCCCAAAATACTTTTCATCTGTTTCTCCCTTGTTCAGGCATTTTCCTGCCTTTCAGGGATTGAAACTCCTTTGCCGGTTGAAAGCAAGCTTTGATGCAGGCGACGCAAGGGAACAACTTCTGAAATTACATCACCGGTCGCTGATCAGCGATTGTCCTGCCAGCCCGTTTCTATTTGCAGAAAAAACATCTTCAGAAACACTGTTTGCCTCTCCGACTTCGAACCAGCCATCTGCTTCAGAAGTACCGCCTGGCATTGGATCAATGATGCCTTCCACATCTCTGTCCCCGACACTGATATGTTCGACACTTTCATCCCCCTCAACCAGGGACGGAGTAGTTGTGTCATCGCCCTCATTGCCAGAACTGGCAACTTGCGCTGTGTCCCCACCTTCAAATTTGGCAACAATATGTGAAAGTGTGCTGGCTTCCTGTTTGAGAGAGTGACTGGCCGCCGTTGTTTCCTCAAACATTGCGGCATTTTGCTGCGCAAAACCTTCCAGTTTGGTGACCGCAACATTTACCTCCCCAATTCCCTGCGCCTGCTCTTTTGCTGACGTGGCAATATCCGTTACATGGGAAGACACTTCCACGACAGAATAAGAAATCCCTTCGAGGGCACGCCCGGCTCTGGCAACAAGCTGAACACCTTTTTTCACCTGCTCACTGCTTTTGGTAATCAGTTCCTCAATTTCATGCGCGGCTTCTGATGACCTTTGCGCCAGCGCACGCACTTCTGATGCCACGACAGCAAAACCGCGGCCAGCATCGCCGGCACGAGCAGCTTCAACGCCAGCATTCAAAGCCAGCAAGTTGGTCTGGAAAGCGATGCCTTCAATTACGGAAATGATCTGTGAAATCGCATCGGAAGAGCTTTCGATTTCGCCCATTGCGATAGATGCTTCACTTACAATTTCGCCGCTTTTTTCAGCTTCGGCCCTCGCGTCAAGCACTTTGGCATCGGCCTGTTCCGCGCCTTTGGATGCTGACTGCACTGAAATTGTCATCTGCTCAATCGCGGCAGAAGTCTGCAGCAACATTTCTACCGATTGCTCTGTCCGGGTGGATAGTTCGCTGGCTGAATTTGCGATTTCTGTACTGTCTCCGGATATAGTGCCGACCGAATTCGCGATTGTGCCAATAATCTCCTCCAGGGCCTCAGCTGTACGGTTAAAATCCTCCCGTAGCTGTTCGTAAGCCGCTGGGAATTTTTGTGTGATTTTGGCGCTTAAATCACCACTGGCCAGTTTGGTAAGCCCATCCGCCAGCGTTGACACCAGAAGATCCTGCTCTTCGCGTTGACGTTGCTCCACAGCCGCTGCCTCCTCACGCAACTCATTTTCACGTTTCAGTTCGGATTCCCGACGCTCGCGCTCCTGCTCTTCTCGTTTCTGCTGACGTTGGCGCTGCTCATCTTCTCGCGCAAGTTTCTCGGCCTGAGCAGCTTTCTCGGCTTCAACACGGCGTGCATGCTCTTTCATATCTTCTTCTTTGAGGCTGTTGTTTTCAACTATATTGTCTCTAAAAACCTGCAAAGCACGTGTCATTTCGCCAACCTCACCTCTGCGAAATGCCAAATGATCTGTGGCAGACAAATCTCCTCCCGCCAGGGAGAGCGTTGCCCTGCTGACAGTTCGCATCGGGCGTATAATTGTAAACCATGTCAGGAACTGTACCGGAACAATCACGATTATTGCTGCGATTGCGATCATAATCAAATCATGGCGTACTTCGTCCTGAAGACTGCCCAATTCACTTTGCGCAGCTACGATCTGATCAAGTGCAGCACTTCCTTCTGCTTGCGTCAGGCGCGTAATTTCCCGAACATCCATAGCAACCTGCTGAGCTGCAAACTCGGCATCACTGCGCCAGACAAGAACGTTGTCACGCAGTTTTGGCAATCCTTGTTCTGTACCAGAAATCACCAGGATATCCTGCATCACCTGGTTCATTCCCTCAGGCAGAGCACGTGAAAGCCGACGCAAAGTTGCCGTTTCTGCTGTGAGACGGGACGTGGTTTCAACAAGATCTTCTGCGGTTCCGGCCACGGCAACTTCAAATGCAATCCCGACCAATCTGTTCACCAGCGCATCCAGCGTCGCCAGTTCCCGGATCGCACTAACCTGATCAGACATAAGCGCCTGCACTGCATCCTGATTTTCAGTGGCCGCCTGTTCCACCCGTTCTTCAAGCCCCGCAAGAAGAACGCCAATTGTCATTCTCAAAACAGCATCTATTTCTTCACGGGTGTCATAAATCAGGTCACTGACATCCAGACCAAACCCCGCAACAGAATTTAACTGAGTTCCGAAAAGCGCTGCGAGCCGGTTGAGGTCGGGCAGAATGTCAGCCAGAATTTCAACTTCGCCGGCCTCTTCAAGGTGTTTTTCAAGATTGGCCAGTGCACCGCGCCCCATCTCTTTCAGCACGGATGTCATACTGTCCGTTTCGATTCCGGGAAGGGCCAATACAACCCCGGCAATCAGGTTAATTTCACCATCAATTTCCAGGCTCAGACGAATGTCCCGAAAATCCTGTCCAACAATACGGTGCAGCGTTTCATTTACAGCCAATGCCGTCCGACGTCCAGCGACAACCACTTCGAAATAGACAACATCAGACCGCTGACTAAGCATCACCGAGGCAGATTTACTCAGCTCACGCAACTGCGTGACGGCTTGTTCAATCTCCGTAAGATTTGCAAATTCCTGTTCACGAATTGTTATCAGGCTTTCAAATCGACTAAGCGCTTGCGTGAATTTCTGCGAGACCAGTTCAGCTTCCGAAAGCTCCCCCGTCGATCCGTGGATATCGACACCACTTACCTCTTCCAAAGCCTGAATCTCATTCCGGATCTGGCTCAGACCAGCAGCTGCTACTCGCAGGGTATCCGCATTTTCAGCAACCAGCAGACCGTTGAGCGTTTCCTGCATCGCGCTGTTCGTCGCAATCAGGCTTATCGAGTGTTCCAATTCCGGCAGATCCTGCTGGCTCATCAATTCAAGGCGTTGACTAACCCGATCAGAGGCAAAATAGCCGATCCCAATTGATGCTGCTGTCAATGCGGTCAACACCACCATAACAATCGCTATTTTCCCGCCAACACCCGTCAGAAACATTTTGATACTGTTGCTCATGCTCAGCCTCGCCAGACAATCCGTCTATAAGTAATGAAATCATTCAGAATCCCGGCTGCCCGTGGTTCGGAAAGGCCCGCGAAATGCAGTTCGGCCGGGGTACTGATTACAGGTGCATTCTTTGGCCGATCTCTTAAACAAGCCTTTATGCACCTGAGAAATCCTCGATTTTCTCAGACAATATTTTGTTACAAATTTAGTGAACCAATATAACCGACTGAATTTATACGATTAGCAGGAAAGCAGGTGAATTCAGATTTTTCAGTTTCACCCGAAAGAACGCCGCAAGCCTGGCGTCAGGATTGGTATTTGTCCAAAAAACTGCCAGCAGAAAGCACCCGAAAGTCATTCAGAGCTGATCTGATTTCGTCATGCGGCCAGTCCCACCAGGCCAAATCCATCAGGCGTTCTGCAATATCGCTTGGCAGACGCTCGCGGATCAGCCGTGCGGTTACTCCGCCAACGATTGTATAGGGTGCAACATCTTTGGTGACGATTGCGCCAGCTGCAATCACGGCGCCATGACCTATTGTCACATCAGGTTTTATGATCGCGCCGTGGCCGATCCAGGTGTCATGGCCAATAAAGGCACGACGCGCGCTACGACCTGCAAAGAACGCCGTGTCATCCTCCGCATCGTCCCAATACCAGGACGAACGATACATAAAATGATGTAAAGACGCCGTATGCATTGGGTGGTCTGTTGGGCCGATGCGTACGTTGCTTGCGATATTGCTGAACTTGCCAATGCTTGTGTTGGCGATATCACAATTGGGGCCACAGTAACTGTAATCACCCAACTCAGAATTCAGAACGACGCTATTGTGTCCGACTTCGGTGTATCGCCCGAAGCTGCTGTTCGCCTGCTGCACGTCGCCATGCAGCAGGGGTTTCTCATCAGATAGCATCAGTGCCCCCCACCATCGCCTTTGATCAGCTTGCGGCGCAGGATGCCGGACAGCCAGTCCATCATCATCACCATCAAGAGGATCAGGATGATGTAATAGCTGACCTCTTCCCAATCCTTCTGCGTTACCATGGCCTGGGTCAGCAAAAGACCAATACCGCCGCCTGTGATCGCACCAATGATTGTTGCGGAACGGGTATTGCTTTCGAGGTAATACAGCACCTGCGACAGCAGCACCGGGGTCAATTGTGGGATCACACCAAAACGATAACGTTGCAAAGGTTTCGCACCGGTAGAGGCCACGCCCTCGATCTGCTTCTTATCGACGTTTTCCAGCGCCTCAGAGAACATCTTGCCAAAGCTGCCAGTATCCGTCAGCAGGATCGCAAGGGCACCGGTCAGCGGGCCAGGACCAAAGGCCCGTGACAGAATGATCGTCCAGATCAGCCCATCCACCCCACGCAGGAAATCAAACACACGGCGGAAACCAAAGCGGACAGATCTGAGCGGTGTGAAGTTTTTGGCCGCCATGAAGGCCAGTGGCAGGGAAATAATCGCTGCACCAAATGTGCCAAGGAAGGCCATCAGGATGGTTTCAAAGATCGCCCAAAAGACCGAGGCATGCTGCCACATCTTATTGTTCAGGAACTGATCGACCATTGCTGCGATATTGCTTTTACCTTCCACCACACGATCGGAAGAAAACGCCAGGCCAATCATCTCACCCAGGCCTTTGCCGTGAAACGGGCTGTCGAGCGTGAAAAAGAACAGCTCCCACCCGGTAAAATAGCGCAGCACTTCAGTGCGGTTACGGGTGATGGTCAGACGCCCGGCCTCAGTTGTGATGGTCACACGGTTCTTTGAAGCATTGATCCATTCCGGCAGTTCACCTGCAGGAAATTCGGCCTGTACACCATTGCGACCAGGATCTGCTGTCACAAGACCATAGCCGGGGATGTCATAGCTGACCTGCGTTCCCGCATAGGTCACGATATGGCCTGCGCCCAGATCTACAACTGTTTCATCACCCAGGGTCACCCAATCCGGGCTGGAACCTTCGGGATATGTGCCCTTGCGTTCCCCTTCAATAGCGACACTGACCTCGCCGGAACGATTGTCGCGCGCCACATGGGTTTTATAGCTGTAGCTGTCGGCAACAAGCGTGCGGGCGTTGTCGATATCCGCACGGTGATACAGTCCGGCGACATCAAAGCTGATGAAGATATAGGCCAAATATACGAATATGAGCGCGGGGATCCCAAAGGCGAACAGGCGTTTTTTCTGCATCCGCGCAGAAGCGGCAATGCGGTGATCCATGGTCAGAGCAGTCATCAGTGCACCTCTGTTGCTGAAAGGCGGTTGCGGATCACGCCAGAGGCCTGATCGACCACGACGATGGTTGCGAAAAGCAGAAGGAAGATTGCGGCGGCTTCGTCATATTTGCCCTGCCCCCAGGACATGGCATTTTTCAGTTCATAGCCAATGCCACCCGCACCAACGAAACCCAGAATGGCAGAGGCCCGGATGTTGATTTCAAAGCGCAGCAGCATATAGGACAGATAATTCGGGGCCACCTGCGGCACGACGCCAAACAGCATGCGTTGTGACCAGTTGCCGCCAACAGAAGCCAACCCGTCAACAGGTTTCAGATCGACGTTCTCGTTGACCTCGGAAAACAGTTTTCCCAATGCGCCAGCGGTGTGGAACGCAATCGCGATCATTGCGGGCACGGGCCCGCCGCCGAGGATAAAGATCAGAACCAGCGCAATCACGATTTCAGGCACGGCGCGCATGACATCCATCAACCGGCGAAACAGCGGGATCGCACGGGGCCAAAGCGCAAGACCACGGGTTGCCAGTAAGGAAAACACCAAAGCCATCATCGCCCCCACAAGGGTTGAGGCCCCGGCAATATTCACGGTTTCAATCAGGGCTGGCAGGAAGGTTACGAAATGTGCGGGCAACTCATGCAGCTTACCGGCAGCTTCGCCCAGAACCTCAGCGGGGAAATCAAAAACATGGGTGATCCCGTTCCAGAACCCACCGGCATTGCGTGCATCGGCAAGGTCAAAGCCACCGGCCATCAGCGCCACAAAGAATACCAGTAGTACACCACCATATAGACGTTTGCGCCGGTTTTGCGCCAGATAGGCACCCCGGATCGCCGCCGTGGGCATGATGCCACCTGCGCTCTGATCAACCATTTTATTGTCCCCGGAATTTTCAGCGGGAAGATACATGGGATAAGGCATGTCATTCCCTCTTGTCGTGCAAACCCCCGATCTGAGAACCAGACCGGGGGCGTTTTGCGTCTTAGTTAGACTTCAGACGACGTGCTTCGATGATCACTTCATAAGCCTCGTGACCGATTGGCATCAGGCCTTTTGCCTCACCGGACAGAACGCCATATGCGCATTCCGGGTCCATCGCAGGCATAGCTGCCATCAGGGCGGTCATCTGAACTTTCACATCCTCTGGCAGGGCAGAGCGCAGAACAATCGGACCTTCAGGGATCGGCGCGGACTGCCAGATCTGAACCAGTTCATTCATGTCAACCAGACCGGCATCCACTGCACGACGCAGCGCGCCAGAGTTGAAACCATCTTCCCATTCGCCAAGACCGTCCGCCCAGGTTACGCCGCCATCAAAGTCACCGTTATATACGCCAACGATGGTCTGTTCGTGACCACCAGAAAACGCGATGTCACCGAAGTACTCCGCGCCGTCTTCCATTGGGTACCCCGCGGCAGGAATCTCAATGGATGGGATCAGATAGCCGGACGTGGAGTTCGGATCACCAAAGGCAAAGGTCTTGCCAGCCATGTCGTCCAGGTTGGTGATGCCGCTGTCTGCACGTGCGAAACCGATGGAATAGTAGCCATAACCACCATCGTTGTTCACTTTCACAAGGATCGGCTCAACCGCTTCAGGGTCGGACAGATAGGTTTTCGCGTAACCCGAAGCACCCAGCCATGCCATATCAATGGTGCCGCCCAGCAGGCCCTGAATAACGCCGTTGTAATCGGCAGGGGCGAACAGCTTCACAGGCACGCCCAGCAGTTCTTCTGCCTGGGCCCGCAGACATTCATTGTTGTTCAGACGGTCCTGTGCGTTTTCACCACCCAGCAGGCCAATGTTAAACTCGGTAATTTCCTGCGCCATAACCGGTGCGGTCAGCGCGGATGTTGCCAGAACGGCAGCAATCAGTTTTTTCATGGTACGTCTCTCTCTGTAGGTGCCCCGGATGTTCGGTTATGGGGCGGGTTAAGCGGGCTGCGTCAGGCCAGTTGCAGGCTTTCAGGCAGTGGCTTCTGAGGTTGTTCAATGGCGGTGGAGGTGGCTTCTTCTGAGAAGTCCGCCCCGGCGCCGTAGATGTCCCGTGCAACACCCGTGGTCAGCTGATCAGGGGTGCCGTCAAAAACGATCCTCCCCTGACGCATACCGATCACACGGTCACAGTAGCGGCGCGCGGTATCCAGTGTGTGCAGGTTGGCGATGACCATGCGACCATCTTCTTCATGAATGCGGCGTAGGGCATCCATCACAATGACAGCATTCATCGGATCAAGGCTGGCGATCGGTTCATCCGCCAGAATGATCTTCGGATCCTGCATAAGCGCACGGGCAATCGCCACGCGCTGTTGCTGACCGCCAGACAGGGCCTCAGCCCGTTTCGCGGCATTTTCCGCAATGCCCAGGCGTTCCAGAATATCAATGGCGCGGTGAATGTCGGCCTCTGGATAGAGGTTAAACAATGTGCGGACGGTGGAATGACGGTTCAGCGTGCCGTGCAGCACATTCGCTACCACATCCATACGTGGCACAAGGTTAAACTGCTGAAAAATCATCGCGCATTGGCTTTGCCAGTTGCGCTTGTCGCGCCCCTTCAGGCCAAGCACATCGCGGCCCTCAAATTCGACACTGCCCTCGGAGGCAGGCGTCAGCCGGTTCAGCATCCGTAACAGCGTGGATTTCCCCGCGCCGGATGCGCCTATAATCCCGATCATCATCGGTTTATCGACCTGAAAACTTGCGGCATCCACCGCGGCTTTATCGCCAAAACGTTTTGTAAGTGCATTGATGTGCAGCATATTGCAGTGCCCCCGTGTTCATGGGGGTTTTCACTGCCGCAGGAATCTTTCACGTTTCAGATTCACTAAAGAAATGTGAAATCACGCTCTGGTTTCACGCAAACTGTTACATTGTATTAATCTTCGTTACCTGAAATGAGCGAAGAAGAGATTTTCTGCCGCCGCGCCTCACTGAATGAAGTAGCGCTGCCACCCGTTGAAACAAAGGTTCTGAAAAACAGGGAGCCGGATTGTTTTGAACACCTCCCCCCAATCCCAAAATGCTGCCAGCAGGCAGCCTGCTGGATGATTGCTTTGCTGACCCGTCTTTTACCATTCTCAAAAGATACGCCGTATGTAAGTCCAAGCCCGGATCCGGCCCAGGCATTGCGCACTGAAAAAACGTGACGGCACGCTGGTCAATTATGTGCATGCGTTGCTATGAGAAAGAAAAACCGAAGGGATGCAGATGGCGCAGCATGAAGGCACATATGATTACATCATCGCGGGCGCAGGTACCGCTGGCTGTGTTCTGGCAAACCGTCTGTCTGAGAATCCGAAGACCCGTGTGCTGTTGCTGGAAGCCGGCGGGCGTGACAACTGGCACTGGATCCATATTCCCGTGGGCTATCTCTATTGTATGGGAAATCCCCGCACCGACTGGATGATGAAAACCGCACCCGAAGCCGGGCTGAACGGCCGTACCCTGAATTACCCGCGTGGTAAGGTTCTGGGCGGATGTACCTCGATCAACGGTATGATCTATATGCGCGGTCAGGCGGCGGATTACGACACCTGGGCACAGATGGGCAACTCCGGCTGGGGCTGGGATGATGTCCTGCCCTATTTCAAACGCTCTGAAGATCATCATGCCGGTGACAGTGATCAGCATGGCGCAGGCGGCGAATGGAAAGTCACAACCCAACGCCTTGAATGGGACATTCTGAGAGCCTTTCAGAAAGGCGCAGCAGAGTTCGGCGTTCTGCCCCGTGCTGATTTTAATGACGGCAACAATGAAGGTTCGGGTTTCTTTGAAGTGAACCAGAATAACGGTCAGCGCTGGTCCACCGCGCGCGCCTTCCTGCACCCGGCAGAGGGGCGCGAAAACCTGCGGGTGATCACCGGCGCGCATACGGAAACAGTGGTGCTGGACGGCAAACGCGCAACCGGTGTGACCTGGCGCGAGAATGGCATCCTGAAAACCGCAACGGCCGGAGGTGAGGTTCTTCTTGCCGCCGGGGCGATCAACTCGCCCAAAATCCTTGAACTCTCTGGCATTGGCCGCGCAGATGTACTGTCGGACCTTGGCGTCACCATCCAACATGAAAGCCCCGGCGTCGGTGAAAACCTGCAGGATCATCTGCAAATCCGCACCGTGTTTAAAGTCCACGACACCAAAACCCTGAATGAGAAATCAAACAGCATTCTGGGTAAAATCGCTATGGGTGCGCAATATGCCCTGAAACGGTCCGGCCCGCTTTCCATGGCGCCAAGCCAGTTCGGCATGTTCACAAAATCAGACGAAACAGTCGCGACCCCGGATCTGGAATATCACGTACAGCCGCTTTCCTGCGACAAACTGGGCGATCCGCTGCATCCCTTCCCGGCCATCACAGTTTCCGTCTGCAATCTGCGCCCGGAAAGCATGGGTTCCACCCATGCCACCAGCCAGGATCACGCGCAGCAACCTGAGATCAAGCTAAACTACCTGTCCGCCGAGCGCGATAAACACGTCGCGGTGAAAGCCGTGCAACAGGCGCGTGAGATTATGCAGGCCGAGGCCCTGCAGCCCTACACCCCGGAAGAATACCTGCCCGGCCCGCAGATCGCCTCATATGATGATCTGCTACGCGAAGCAGGCAACCTCGCCACCACCATCTTCCACCCGACAGGCACCTGTAAAATGGGATCGGACAGTATGGCCGTGGTCGATGATCAGCTGCGTGTGCATGGGATAGACGGATTGCGGGTGATTGATGCCTCTGTCATGCCAAAGATCGTCTCCGGCAACACAGCATCCCCGGTGATCATGATCGCGGAAAAGGCGGCGGATATGATTAAGGCCGCCGCGCGCTGATATCAGCGCGCCAGGATTTTCTTTACTTCAGCCGCAAACGCATCACCGCGCAGCTCGAAATTCGGGTATTGATCGAAACTGGCTGCAGCCGGGGCCAGAAGGATGGTGTCACCTGGCTCTGCTTCTTCAAACGCCTGTTCCACCGCGCGTTCCATCACTTCACAGATCGCATAATCTGTATCGCTAATCTCCAGCGCAAAATCACGGGCGGAATGGCCGATCAGATAGGCTTTCTTCACGCTGTCCAGATGGGGCACCAGCGATGAAATACCGCCTTCCTTACCAAGCCCCCCGGCAATCCAGCGGATATTCTGGAAAGCCTGCAGAGCCTGGGCCGCACTGTCTACATTGGTGGCCTTGCTGTCATTCACAAAAGTCACGCCATCTTTTTCGCCCAGATGTTGCGAGCGATGCGGTAACCCGCCAAAGCTTTCAAAGCCCTTCTCAATCACCCGGGGCGCAATCCCCAGGGATCGCAAAGCCGCATAGGCTGCACAGGCATTCTGATGATTGTGGCGTCCCGGCAATCCGCGCATTTCGCGCAAATCAATGGAACCGATCTGTTTGCCCTTGCGACGTTCCGCCAGGAACCCTTTCTTCGCCGTGACATTCCAGCCCATGCCACCGACTTTTCCCGTGACAGAAACCCGGATCACCTGGTCATCCACCATGCCCTCAGACAGCTGATTAGCCAGATAAAGCCCCTCTGCCTCATCCACACCAATCACCGCGCGATCCGGCCCACCTTCGGCAAACAACCGGCGCTTGGCGGCGAAATAGCCCCCCATACCCGCATGGCGGTCCAGGTGATCCTCAGAAAGGTTGGTAAAGACCGCCACGTCAGGCGTCAGGCTGCGCGCCAGATCGGTCTGGTAAGACGACAGCTCCAGCACAACAACTTCGCCATCATGCGCCGGATCAATATCCAACACGCCACGCCCGATATTGCCCGCCAGCTGACAGGGCTTTCCAGCGACTTCAAGACAGTGGTGGATCAGGGCGGATGTTGTAGATTTCCCGTTGGAGCCGGTCACCGCAATGACCTTTGGTGTCACATCCAGTTCAGACCATTCCGGTGTTGCGAAGGAACGGAAGAACAGCCCGATATCATTGTCCACAGGCACACCGGCGCGCAGGGCCGCTTCAATCACCGGATTGGGTGCAGGATAAAGATGCGGGATGCCCGGAGACACAATCAATGCCGCCAGCTCATCCATATCCCGGGTCAGTTTCGTAACCGTAAACCCCCTGCCTTCCGCCGCATCGCGCGCTTCCTGGCTGTCATCCCACAAAAGCGCCTCTGCGCCACCTGCTTCAAGCGCCGCAGCCGCAGCCAGGCCCGAACGGCCCAGCCCCAGAACACCAACCTTGCGGCCCTCATATCCCTGAACTGGTATCATCGCGCTCTCCTGTCAGGGCCTCAGCCCTCTTCATCTTTCCAAAATACCCCGGGGGAGTCCTGAAAGGACGGGGGCAGAGCCCCCTGCCCCGATCGCAGATCTAACGCACTTTCAGCGTTGCCAGACCAATCAGCGCCAGTATCAGCGCGATGATCCAGAAACGGATCACAATCTGTGGCTCTGCCCAACCTTTTTTCTCAAAATGGTGGTGGATCGGTGCCATCAGGAAAACACGTTTACCAGTGCGTTTATAATAAAGCACCTGAATGATCACAGAAAGTGCCTCGACCACAAACAACCCGCCAATCACCGCCCAGACAAGTTCGTGCTTGGTCGCAACCGCAGCGGAACCAAGCGCGCCGCCCAGAGCCAGGGAACCCGTATCGCCCATAAATACCGCAGCAGGCGGGGCGTTGTACCAGAGGAACCCAAGACCACCGCCAAAAAGTGCGGCAACAAAGATCAGCAGCTCGCCCGTGCCCGGTACATAATGCACATCCAGATATTCAGTGAAATCCACGCGCCCCACCGCATAGGCAATCACTCCCAGCGCACCGGCGGCAATCATCACCGGCATAATCGCCAGGCCATCCAGACCATCGGTCAGGTTCACAGCATTGGCGGAACCCACGATTACGATCATCGCGAAGGGCACAAAGAACCAACCCAGGTTGATCAGCGTGTCTTTAAACACCGGCAGGGCCAATTGACCTGCCAGGGGATCGGGATGCAGATATTGCGCCCAGAAACCTGCAGTCGCAGCAATGGCAAAGCCAAGCCCCAGGCGGATCTTACCCGACACACCGGCCACATTATTTTTGCTGACCTTCGCATAATCATCTGCGAAGCCAATCAGACCAAAGCCAGCGGTGACAAACATCACCATCCAGACAAAGCCATTATCAAGTCGCGCCCAAAGGATCGTCGCAAGCAAAAGCGCGCCAAGGATCAGAACACCGCCCATGGTTGGCGTGCCTTTTTTGGTTTCCAGGTGGCTTTGCGGGCCATCTTCGCGAATGGGCTGACCGTTGGATTGCTTACGACGCAGCAGATTGATCAGGGGACGACCAAAGAGAAAGCCAAAGATCAGCGCCGTGAAGAACGCACCGCCTGCCCGGAAGGTGATATAACGGAAGAGGTTGAAGAAATCCCCCCCGTCTGAAAGCCCTGTTAACCAATACAGCATTTAACCCTGTCCTTCCTGTTGCGCAGCATCTGATGCGATTTCTGATCCGGGGCGGACATCGCCCAGCCGGCGCAAAGCGTCAACCACAAGGCTGACTTTTATACCTTTGGAGCCTTTTACCAGTACAGCGTCACCCGGGCGCAACAGATTATGCACGCGAGAGGTAAGATCCTCTGCAGCTTCGTCATATTCGCCACGCTGGCGCGCAGGCAACACATCCCAAAGCGCCTTCATCCGTGGCCCGACGCAATGCACAAGATCGATCTCTTCCAACGCGGCCAGATCGGCAACAGCACGGTGATCTTCAATCTCAGTCGGACCAAGTTCCAGCATGTCACCCAGTACAGCGATCCGGCGTTTTGCAGCTGTCTCAGAAGCCAGTACCTCAAGCGCTGCCGCCATAGATGCGGGGTTGGCATTAAAGGCGTCATCCAGCAACACGATTTCCGCGTCCTGAACCGGATCAAGGCGGATAATTTCACGCTGACCACGCCCCCCCGGAGGCTGCCAGCGCATCATATCCTGGGCTGCGATACTTGCATCTGCGCCAAGTGCATCCACCGCGCCAAGCGCACCGATTGCATTGCGGGCGAAATGCCGCCCTGCGCAATCCAGCTTAAACACCAGATCGCCCGCCGGGATCACAGCCGTGATCACGGTTTGTCCCGCACTCAGCTGCACTGTCTTCACCTGCCAGGGCTGATCGCCTTCGCCAAATAATACGGGATCGCTCTGCCCGGCTTTCAGAATGTCACTGGTTTCCAGATCTCCGGGCAATACAGCGACACCGCCAGGTTCAAGCCCCTCAAAGATAGCAGCCTTTTCCCGCGCAATACCTTCGATATTCTCAAAAGCTTCCAGATGTGCGGGCGCAATTGTCGTGATCATCGCCACATGCGGACGCGCCATTTTTGCAAGCGGGGCGATTTCGCCCGGATGGTTCATCCCGATTTCAATCACCGCGTAATCTGCATCCACAGGCATACGCGCCAGTGTGATCGGCACGCCCCAGTGATTGTTGAAAGAGGCCTCTGCCGCATGGACCTGGCCCTGGCGCCCCAGAACTTCGCGCAGCATTTCTTTGGTGGACGTCTTCCCGACCGAACCGGTGATCGCAACCACACGCCCCTGAAAACGCGCACGCCCCGCGCGGCCAAGCTCTTCGAGGCCCGCCAGAACATCATCAACCAAAAGCAAGGGCGCATCCGCAGAAACACCTTCTGGTATCCGGCTGACAAGGGCGGCACCTGCGCCTTTTTCAAGCGCCTGTGCGACAAAATCATGTCCGTCGCGCGCGGCTTTCAGGGCAACAAAGAGATCCCCCTTCTGAATGCTGCGGGTATCAATCGAAATCCCGGACACGGACCAGTCACCAATCGCCTGGCCGCCAGTCGCACGCGCAGCGTCTTTCGCCGTCCATAAAGTCATGTCAGACGTCCTTCCAGCGCCGCCACGGCCACGCTTGCCTGTTCGCAATCATCAAATGGCAACACCTGATCGCCCACGACCTGGCCGGTTTCATGGCCCTTTCCGCAGATCAGCAAAGCATCGCCCGGTCCCAGCGCATCAACGCCGCGCAGGATGGCTTCGGCCCGGTCACCAACTTCAACGGCGGTGATGCCTTCAACCTCTGCACAGCCAGCCATGACAGCGGCACGGATCACCGCAGGATCCTCAGAGCGCGGGTTGTCATCGGTCACAAAGACCACGTCGGCATTTTCACAGGCTGCACGCCCCATCAACGGGCGCTTGGACGTGTCACGATCACCGCCAGCCCCCACCAGCACCACAATCTTGCCCATCACATGCGGGCGCAGTGCTTTCAGCGCTGTCGCGACGGCCTCAGGCGTGTGGGAATAATCGACAAACACAGGCGCACCATTGGCGCGGGTTGCTGCCAATTGCATCCGGCCACGTACGGTTGTCAGATGTGGCAAGGTTTGGAAAACCTCTTGCGGTTCAATCCCTGTACCAATCACAAGGCCCGTCGCCGCAAGGATATTTTCCGCCTGAAAACCCCCGATCAGGTTCAGACGCGCATGGTGGTTTTCCCCCATGAATTCAAACAGCAAGTCCTGCCCGGTCGCATCATACCGCTGCCCCATGATCCTCATATCGCAATCACCATGACCAATGGTCAGAACACGATGCCCACGATCCAGCGCAATTTCCTGCATATCTTTGCCACGAGGATCGTCCGTGTTGATCACTGCCGTGCCTTCATCCGCCAGAACCCGGTTAAACAACCCGGCTTTGGCGTTGAAATAGTCGTCAAAATCTTTGTGGTAATCCAGATGATCCTGACTGAAGTTCGTAAAAGCCGCCGCCATCAGGCGCACCCCGTCCAGGCGATTTTGTGCCAGGCCATGGGAGGATGCCTCCATCGCGGCGTGGGTGATGCCTTCAGCCTTCAGTTTGGCCAGCAGGCGATGCAGCGTGATGGGTTCCGGGGTTGTGTGGTTCAGGGGGGCGCTTACCGCTCCCTCCACACCGGTCGTGCCAAAGTTCACTGCTGCCAGGCCCAGCTCTTCCCAAATCTGACGGGTGAAGGTCGCGACAGATGTTTTTCCGTTTGTACCGGTGGCCGCCACCATGATTTCCGGCTGTCCGCCGAACCAAAGCGCCGATGTATATGCCAGGGCCGCGCGGGGTTCTTCGACGACAACAACTGCAACTTCCGGGTAGCTCGCCAGATCTTTCGCTGCAATTTCAGCACCCTGAGGGTCCGTCAGGATTGCAGCCGCACCCATACGCAACGCATATTGAATGAATTCTGCACCGTGGGCTTTCACACCAGGAAGGGCTGCAAAGAGATGACCGGTTTTGACGTCACGGGAATCCACAGACACGCCAGTGATCTGAACATCCCAGTCCCCACGTGCATGCAGCCCGAATTCAGAAAGCGGCCTTGGCGCGGGCACCGGGCCCAAATTTCCTGATGTTTGTCCCATGGCCTCTGCACCCCTGCGCTATTGATTCTGTCACCACTTAGTTACTGCTGAGTGTTACCGCAGTCAGGGCAGGAGTTTCAATCTGAGGACGCAGACCAAGAAGCGGCGCAATGCGGCGTGTCATCTCTGCCGCAACCGGCACAGCTGTCCAGCCTGCGGTACGGCGCATTTCGCCAAGACCCTCAATGGAGGGTTCATCCAGGGTCACGATCAGCACATATTGCGGATCAGATGCCGGAAAGACGGATGCAAAGGTGGAAATCACCTTGTCATCATAATATCCGCCATTCGGGCGTGGCTTATCGGCAGAACCGGTCTTACCACCCACTTCATAACCTTCGACATCGCCAAAGCTTGCCGTACCCCGTGTCACCACTTGGCGCAGCATATCTACAGCGATACGTGAGGTTTGCTCTGAAATCACCCGCGGTCCTGTTTGCGCGCTGTCCTGTCGCAAAAGCGTTGGTGTCACACGGGTGCCACCATTGACCATCGCTGCATAGGCCGCAGCCAGATGCATTGGGCTGGCACTGATCCCGTGACCATAGGAAATCGTCATGGTCGACAGTTCGGACCAGTTCGGCGGCAACAGCGGCTGGCTCCCGGATGCCTCAACAATCTCAAGTGGCGAAGGTTCTGTCAGCCCCATGCTGGCAAGAAAGGCACGCTGGCGTTCCCCGCCAAACATCAGAGCCACACGTGCTGTACCAATGTTGGAAGACTTAACCAGAACATCGGTTGCCGTCAGCTGCGGGCCGTAATCATGGAAATCACGGATCTTAAACCGCCCCCATTGCATCGGGCCCTGGGTATCGATCATCGTATTTGCGTTGATCAGACCTTCATCCATCGCCTGGGCCAACGCAAACAGCTTATAGGTCGAACCCAGCTCATACACGCCTTGCACCGCACGGTTAAACAGCGGGCTGTCAGACTGATCCCCTTCGGTCAGAGGACGCGGGCGTTCATTGGGGTCAAAATCCGGCAGCGATACAACAGAGATGACCTCGCCTGTGTGGATGTCCATCAGAACAGACGCCGCACCCTTTGCGCTCATCAGTTGCATGCCGCCATCCAGCACTTCTTCTGCGACCGCCTGCACGGTCATGTCCAGAGACAAAACCAGAGGTTCGCCATTGTTGGCCGGATCACGCAGGGTTTCGTCAAAGACCTGTTCAACACCCGCGACACCGATCACCTCGGCAGAATTCACCCCTTCGCGCCCGAAAGACGCTCCGCCCATCACATGGGCTGCAAGCGCACCATTCGGATAAAGTCGCATTTCGCGTGGACCAAACAGCAGGCCGGGTTCGCCGATATCATGCACAGCCTGACGCTGTTCCGGGCTGAGCTTCTGACGCACCCAGACGAACTTCCGCTCGCCGGTGAACTGCCGCAGGATCTGTTCATGATCGAGTTCCGGGAAGATTTCGACCAGACGCGCAGCTGCTCCGACAGGGTCAATCATCTGCTGCGGGTGGGCATAAAGTGCGTAGGTCGCAATATTTGTCGCAAGGATATGACCGTTTCGGTCTGTGATATCAGCCCGCTGTGCCAGGATATTGTCGCCACCACCGCCGGACCTGGGTTCCTGCGGCGCAGAAACCGAAATCGATCCCATACGCAGGCCGACAGCGGAAAAAGCCGCCAGAAACAGAACAGACAAGACAAGAAGCCGCCCTTCAGCACGCTGACGGGCTTTTCCCTGCATGTCGTCATGGCGCGCACGAATATTGTCGCGTTCAATCCGGTCCGGATTTTCGCCTTGTTCTCGGGCGGATAGAATACGCGCCAGCGGACGCAGAGGCGTGCGGATCATTCGCTTACCCCTTGTGCATCATCCAGAATGCCCCGCACTTCCACAGGGTTTTCGATTTGCGCAAACACACTCACCGGTGCAGGCCATGCGACCTGATCAACTTGCACAAAGTGGCCGCCATTCATTGGCAAAAGCCCCAGGCTGTCAAAGTTCAGCTCGGCCAGATTACGCAGGCGGTCCGGGCGGTTCAGATAAGCCCATTCCGCATTCAGAATAGCCAGAGCGCCCCGGGTTTCCGCGATCTCAAGTTGCAAAGTACGGATTTCGCGGGCAACTTCCTGGGTGCGATAGTTTTCGCGGTAGGCCCAGAAGGCCAGACCAATCACCACAAGACCTGTCAGCAGAAACATAATACTGCGCATCAGACCACACCTCCGTCCAGCGTGAGTTTCGGCAGGCCCATGCCTTTGCGATCAAAAGGCGAAGGCACTGCATCTGTGCGTTCCGCAACCCTCAGACGGGCGGAACGAGAACGGGGGTTTTCTTCCAATTCCTGGTCATCCGGGCCAATCGCACGGCGCATTTTCTGGGTAAATTCCGGGTTACGATCCGCCGTCTGCGGCGCATGGCGACTGCCACCACCACCTGCGGAACAACGTGCCGCAAGGAAACGTTTCACCACGCGGTCTTCCAGAGAATGGAAGGTCACAACCGCCAGCTGGCCGCCAGGTTTCAGGGCGCGTTCTGCGGCTTCAAGACCTGCAATCAACGCGCCAAATTCATCATTCACCGCAATGCGCAGGGCCTGAAAGCTGCGCGTGGCCGCATGGCTTTGCCCGGGCTTTGTGCGTGGCAGAGTGTTTTCAATCAGATCTGCCAGCTGCAGCGTGCTTTCAAAAGGTGCCTCAGCCCGTGCCGCGATGATCGCTTTGGCAATCTTACGCGACTGGCGTTCTTCGCCATATTGGAACAGAATATCCGCAAGCACCGCCTCGGATGCGGAATTCACCACATCTGCCGCAGACACACCATCCTGGCTCATGCGCATATCAAGCGGGCCGTCTTTCATGAAGGAAAAGCCGCGCTCCGCCAGATCCAGCTGCATGGACGACACGCCAAGATCCAGCACAACACCGTCCAGCAATTCGCCGGCAAGCGCATCCATATCCGCAAAGTTGCCCGGCACCATGCGCAGGCGATCACCGTATTCTCCGGCCCAGGGTGCCGCCATTTCAAAGGCCAGCGGATCGCGATCGACACCGATCACACAATCCGCACCATCCTCAAGCAGGCCACGCGTATAGCCGCCAGCCCCGAAAGTTCCATCCAGCCAGATACCTGAAACAGGAGAAACCGCCTTTAAAAGCGGTCTCAGTAATACGGGAATATGTGGTTTCTTTTCCGGGGTGTCACTCATGGTTTACAGCCCCTCTTCACCATCCAGATAGACCGAGGCATCGGCCTCCGGATCAAAATCATCATCTGCTTCCAGATCCGCATCCATCTCGACATCATATGTCTCAGGCTTCCAGATCTCGAACGTGTCACCGTTCCCTGCAAAAAATGCCATGCCAGCCAGATCAAGCTTGTCGCGCAGCTTTGCAGACAGCACGAGACGGCCGGTTTCATCCACAGAAGTCAGGATCGATTGTGTGTTATAAAGACGCTGCAAGGCTTTGCGGCGCTTATCACCACGGGGCAGCTTTTCGATGCGGCGTTCCACATCATCAATCGCTTCCATGGTGAAACATTCCAGGTACTGACGCTTGTCAGAACCATAAACGATTACAAGTTCAGGGTTCAGGCCTTCAGTCCAGTTCGGATCCCCTGATTCAAGCACACGGCGAAAAGAGGCCGGGATAGACACCCTGCCCTTCGTATCCACCTTGTGGTGGCTTTCGCCTCTGAACCTGCGGACCACTGTTGCGGCTCCTGTTTAAATGTCCCCTGACCGCAATCGGTCAAAAATCTGCCCCCTGAAGTAAAACGGCAGGTTGAGCTGCTGCCACTGCTCAACCTGCCGCTCTGATTCCCACTTTGTGGGGAAGCCCAGCTACGCGTGCCATCGGGGGATGTCTGCTCGCTCACGCGCCGGATCTCTTGTTTTTCGATGAAACGAGCGCCTGTATGAAACCTGCTCTTGGTGTTCATGGGGTCTTGATGCCCCTTAATTCCCGTTCATCTGTCATTAGGGATGCCATGGGAATTTATGGAAATCAATAGTTTTTTACGGCCCTACTGGTAAGGCACAATACAAAAAATCGCCTAAATCAGTAGAAAAGCACCCGAAAAACACAGATTGTGGCGAAACAGTCAATCAGCACACACCAGATGTAGTGGCTAAGTTTTTTCCCATGTTTGCCCAAAATTCCCCCAAATCTTCCCAGCTAACCGCAAAATACGTGGATTTTCGTGATTTTCGACAGGCTTCCCATGCATTCCCAAAGCAAACGCGCCGGTCAGAAACCGGCGCGCCCATGAATTCCCACAACTATTGCCCAATGCCTGCCAGCCTTACAAGGTCGGGTCGATTCAGGCTTTATCTGCCGCGATCAGCTTTGCTGCCAACTCGGCATAGGCCTGCGCCGCAGGGCCATCGCCTGCTGCAACCGGCGTACCGCTGTCACCAGCCAGACGCGTATCCAGATCAATCGGCAGCGCCCCAAGGAAGGGCACACCGATTTTCGCAGCCTCATCCTTCACACCCCCATGACCGAAGATATGGCTTTCATGACCACAATTCGGACAATGGAAGGCCGACATGTTTTCAACAAGACCAATCACCGGTGTGTTCAATGTGTCAAACATATCCAGCGCCCGACGCGCATCCAGCAACGCTACATCCTGCGGGGTAGACACCACAACCGCACCATCCAGTTTGGTTTTCTGGCACAAGGTCAGCTGCACATCACCGGTGCCTGGTGGCAAATCAAGGATCAGCACATCAAGCTTGCCCCACTCCACCTGCCCCAGCATCTGTTGCAGCGCGCCCATCAACATCGGACCACGCCAGACAATGGCTTTATCCTCTTCGACCATCAGACCGATGGACATCACTGTTACCCCATGGGCCTGCAGCGGGATGATGGTTTTACCGTCCGGGCTGGCGGGACGCTTATTCACCCCCATCATGCGCGGCTGCGACGGGCCGTAGATATCGGCATCAAGCAGGCCAACTTTACGCCCCTGCTTTGCCAGAGCCACCGCAAGGTTAGAAGAGACAGTGGATTTCCCCACGCCGCCTTTACCAGAGGCCACGACAATAATGTGATCGACGCCGGGCACTCCCACCGGGCCATCCTGTTTTGTCGGATGGCGGCCGATCTTCAGATCTGGTGGTGTCTGAGATTTTGCAGGTGCAGCCGGGCCATGGGCCGTCAGCACCACAGATGCCGCATCCACACCAGGCAGTGCCTTCACCAGATCTTCCGCCGCTTTGCGGATCGGTTCCATCTTTGCGGCCATATCGGCATCATCCGCCTCAATCACAAAGCGTACCTGCCCGGCATCAACGGACAGGGCACGAATAAGATCGCGACTCACCAGATTGCCACCATCGGGCAGTTGAACGCGTGCAAGTTCAGCAAGAATCGTTTTTTGATCACTCATCGGGTGAGGCCCTCCTCAGGGATATGTCTTCTTTGTAACCTTTTGCCCTGGAAAACAGCGCTTTACCACCGTTTGATACCGCCACTGCGCGGCTTTGTTACATCCCCTTTACGTTCAGGTCATTAGCCATGCATTTGCTGCATAGCGGCATTGATGATTTGGCCAGTTGTGCATTCGCAGCGAAACCCTATTTTCCCATCAACATCAAGCGGCGGACACAATCCGGTGCCGCCCAACCACGAAGGAAAAGATCATGGCATACGCTAACACAACAGTATTCTCCGCAAACGCGACCTCTGGCATCCAGGGCTTTGCTGCCCGTATCGCTGAGGGCTTTGCGAACCGTCGCCTGTACAAACAAACTGTACGCGAACTGAACAAACTGTCCAGCCGTGAGCTGGCAGACCTGGGCCTTTCCCGCGCCGGCATCCCTGCCATCGCACGTGAATCTGTTTACGGCCACTAAGAGATACGGTCAGGGTTTTCTCCTCCCTTAACCCTGACTGCGCGACTTCTTTGATTTCCTCCCCAAAGCGGTCGCAATTTTTCGCACCAACCGGTGCAACGTAAAGTGAAGGCCTTCCTCCCTTGGCCTGATCTAAAAGACCAGATGCGCTTCTCCTCCCTTTGCGCGGATGGTCTCATAACCCGGACGCCTCCTCCCTTTAGTCCGGGTTTATAATAACGGCGGTGCCCACTCCTCCTCCCGGGCGCCGCCGTTTTTTTATTCTGTAACATCCACGACAATTTGTAACAGATTCATGACAGAATCCTTGCGCCATGCGCTCAGACGTGAATAACGGCCCTGAGTTTTGCGAGGATTTTCTCATGGGTGACCAAAAGAGTGATGACGCCCGTCATCTTGAAACGCTGGATCGCGATCTGGCCCGTTATTCCAATCTTGAAAGCGCCACCGGCTATATGACCCGCCCCCTGGTTGGTCCCGGCCTGGCCTTTGTCTTCATCATGCTGGCTGGCCTGTTTGCCGTACTGTTCTTCGGAACGGACGGGGGCAATACTGCCATTGTTGTGATTGCAGCTTGTTTTGGGGCCTACATGGCCCTGAACATCGGTGCCAATGATGTGGCAAATAATATGGGCCCTGCCGTGGGCGCAAACGCGCTGACCATGGGCGGCGCGATTCTGATCGCTGTAGTGTTTGAAAGTGCCGGCGCTTTGATCGCAGGTGGTGATGTAGTTTCCACCATCGCAAAAGGCATTATCGCACCGGAAAGCATGGGCGATGCGTCCACCTTCATCTGGGCGATGATGGCAGCGCTTTTGGCTGCGGCGCTTTGGGTGAACCTTGCCACCTGGGTTGGCGCACCGGTATCCACCACACATTCCGTGGTTGGTGGTGTGATGGGCGCAGGGATTGCCGCCGCAGGTTTTGCCGCCGTCAACTGGCCGACCATGGGAAAAATCGCAGCCAGCTGGGTGATCTCACCCGTGTTGGGTGGATTAGTTGCTGCAGGCTTCCTGGCCTTAATCAAATCCCGCATCATCTATCAGGACGACAAAATCGCAGCAGCACGCAAATGGGTGCCTGTATTGGTCGCGATTATGGCCGGTGCGTTTGCGGCCTATCTGTCTGTGAAAGGTCTAAAAAAGATCATCAAGATTGATCTGCAGACCTCACTCCTGATCGGCCTGGCACTGGGTGCCGCCACATGGGCAATCATGATCCCTGTGATCAAAAAGCAATCTGAAGGCCTTGAGAATCGCAACAAATCCCTGAAGGTTCTGTTTGCCATCCCACTGATCGTATCCGCTGCGATGCTCAGCTTTGCCCATGGCGCAAACGATGTTGCAAACGCGGTTGGTCCGCTGGCTGCAATCGTTCAGGCATCACAATCCGGTGATTTCACCGCCGCTGTCAGCATCCCTATTTGGGTGATGGTGATTGGGGCGCTGGGGATTTCCTTTGGTCTGTTCCTGTTTGGCCCGAAACTGATCCGCATGGTTGGCGGTCAGATCACCAAGCTGAACCCGATGCGCGCCTATTGTGTGGCCCTGTCCGCTGCGATCACAGTGATTGTCGCAAGCTGGCTTGGCCTTCCCGTCAGTTCCACGCATATCGCCGTTGGCGGTGTGTTTGGTGTGGGATTCTTCCGTGAATGGGATGCAGAGCGTCGCCTGAAAAAGGCCCGCCGCGAAATGCCGGACCGCCCTGCCCTGACACGCGAGGAACGCGCACGTCGCAAACTGGTTCGCCGTTCCCATTTCATGACAATCATCGCCGCCTGGGTCATCACCGTCCCTGCCGCTGCGATCCTATCTGCGGTGATCTTCTTCGGATTGATTACCTTCGCAGGATAAACAATAGAGGGCGGGACATGTTCCCGCCCTTTTTAATAAACCTGCGTCATGAGTATCAAACGTTATAACAGCCCCACAGTGCACCCACACCCCCTGTTCAACACAGACCTCTACGATCAAAGTCTGACACTAACAGATGCTGAATGCATATGGGTACAAAGCGCACTTACACAGCGCCGTCGGAATATGGCCTGGGGTTTGATCTCAGATTACACATTCATCTTTCTCTATATTGTCGGGTTTGCCGGAGCGATCGCCTTTTTCATCTACATCGCTTTTTTGATTTATGTGGATCAACAACGTCTGCTTGCAATTGTCGGCACTGGCTTATTCATTGCTTTCCTTACGTCGCTCGCTGCCTGGACAATCCGGCAGGTGATACGGCGCAACAGGCAAGCGCGTAAAATCGCCTGGGCTTGTTTACATCGAACATCTGACACCGACGATCCTCTGACGGGCAAGGCAATTGTCCTGAACGCAAGCTACACCCTGCGTCCCAGCCCTGAACCCGATTGCCGGATGGATATCTGCGACGATCATGACGCTGAGAACATCCCCCTGCAGCTTCCCAGGCATCTGGCCGACCAAATGTACGATACCGATCTGGCTTGTATTCCCATGCGCGTACTTCCCGTCGCGGGCAGCGGAAATGTCGCGGTTTTCGCACCACAAATCAGAGCCTACAACACCGGTGCATTCTGGCGCAAAATACATAGAAACGCGACACATCTGCAGGATGCTGAATACGTCCTGCTGTCCATCGGCAACTTCAGCATGCACACTGAAATGACTGCGGGCCTATGTCCCCTAAACTACAGTTCTTCCAAACGGAACGGGTATATGTGGATGGCAGGTTCAGGCGGTTCCGGGCTTTTTCTTTGCATCATTTATGCGCTGGTGTCTTACCCAGAACTCTCGCTGGTCAAACTGGGGGGCAGCATGATGGCCTTTACACTTTGCCTTGTGCCGATGACCGTATCGCAAATCCGGCTTCATCATTTCTCAGGCAAAGTAAAGCAATTCTACGCGCAACAGGGCGTGCCGTTCCGCAGTTTCCTGGACACAGACAAATATACGTTCTGACCAAGCCACAGGCCATTGAAACGATTTACAAGCGTTATGCCCGTTCATCTTTTGAACTTCCCATCACAACCAGGCTGCTGATGGACGCCACACCTTTGATCGTGCCCAGAATTTCCGTATGGAAATGCTTGTAGCTTTGCAAATCTGCTGTCTCGACCCGTAATAAATATTCATGTGCACCGGCGATGTTATGGCATTCCCGCACTTCGCGCGCCGCAGCAATGGCCTGTTCAAATCCGGCCTGGGCCTGTTTCGAATGATCGGCCAGTCCGACCAACACGTAACAGGCAAACCCTGCCCCGGTCTTTTCGCGATCCATCACCGCGCGGTAACCTTTGATCACGCCCTGGCGTTCCATTTCCTGCACACGTCGCAGACAGGCGGAAGGAGAAAGCGCCACACGTTCCGCCAGTTCAGTGTTTGCGATCCGCCCTTCACGCGACAGAATGCGCAATATTTCATCTGATTTATGATCCATGACTGATAATAATTGCAAAATTTACCAAATTACAAACAAGAAAGACCTGCGATTGCGAGGGTATAGCGCAATGATCAGTAGGCAATAAGGATAAGACCATGACTTTCGACTTTCTTCCCGCCCTGATCACCTTCGCTTTTGTCAGTTCCATCACCCCCGGCCCGAACAATCTGATGCTGATGGCGTCCGGTGCAAATTACGGCTTCCGCCGATCCCTGCCACATATGGCGGGGATTTCGCTTGGGCACGGGTTTATGGTTTTTATCCTTGGGCTCGGATTGCTACAGATCTTCAAAACTTTCCCAATGCTGAAATTGATCCTGACGGTGATCTGTTCTGTCTACCTTGTGTATCTCTCGTATAAAATCGCCACCGCGAGCGCACCGGGCAAACCAAAGGATGGCGCCAGGCCTTTCACATTCCTGCAAGCGGCTGCTTTTCAGTGGGTTAATCCCAAGGCCATTTACATGGGTATCACCGCGCAGACCAACTACGGCCCCGAAGCCAGCACCGCCCCTCTCTGGATGACATCCCTTCTGGTCGCCGTCGCTTTCAGCTGCACCAACCTGCCATCTGTCAGTACCTGGGCCTGGATGGGAACACAGATCCGTCGCTGGCTGCAAAGCCCCGCCCGTCTGCGTGCGTTTAATCTGACAATGGCTGCGCTGCTGATCCTGACGCTGGTGCCGGTGATCAAAGGGCTGCTTTAATCCTTACCGGATAGACGGGGCGGAGAAGGAACCGCCCCTTACCTCTTAAAACGGTACGTCGCCTGCGCGGTCTGCCGCCACAACAAAACCCGCCTTCACCTTTTTGGCACCGGCTTTGTCGAATTCCACATCCAGCGTATCGCCGGTGGCATCCATCACGGTGCCGTAACCGAATTTCGTCTGAAAGATACGATCGCCCGGGCGAAACAGCTCCTGCGCGTCACCATCCACCATCATATTGGCGCGCTTTCGTTTCGGCGTAACAGCCGTACGCGGGCCAGCGGCCTGACGTGCCTGCATGCGTTTATAACCTGGCGTGTCCCAGCCATCCGCATCCATCGCACGTTTTTGCATGGCGCTGACAGTGGACCTGCCACCAAAATCGTCAAACCCGCCAAACCCGGCAGACCGCCCCATACCTGCTTCTGCAGAGGACAGAACTTCCACATGCAGTTCGGGCAGCTCATCAATGAAACGTCCTGGCAGCTGGCTTTGCCACTGGCCATAAACCCGGCGATTGCCTGCGAAAGTGATATAGCACAATTCTTCTGCGCGGGTGATGCCGACGTAGGCCAGACGCCGTTCTTCTTCCAGCCCCTTCACGCCGCTTTCATCCATAGAGCGCTGGCTTGGGAACAAACCTTCTTCCCAGCCGGGCAGGAAAACCACGGGATATTCCAGACCTTTTGCGGCGTGCAGGGTCATGATCGTCAACTTTTCTTCAGATTCCGCGGAATCGTTTTCCATGATCAGCGCCACATGTTCCAGGAACCCCTGCAGGTTCTCAAAACTCTCAAGCGCCTTCACAAGTTCTTTCAGGTTTTCAAGTCGCCCCGGGGCTTCCGGCGTTTTATCCTTCTGCCACATGGCGGTGTAGCCAGATTCATCCAGGATCGCTTCGGCCAGTTCGATATGGCTGACTTGCGTCGTGGTTTCAGGTTCAGAGAAATCTTCAAACAGATCATCATCCTGATCCTCAACCACCTGGGACACGCGCCCGGGCTGTGCAAGCCCACGCCAGCGATCAAAGCTGTCCATCAGCTTTGTCAATTCGCCCTTCCCCTTGCCCTTGATTTCCCCCGCGCCCAATAAAAGACGCGTGGCTTCCAGCAGCGAAACCGAATTCTGACGCGCACAGACCTGAATATTCTGCAGCGCTTTATCCCCGACACCGCGCTTTGGCGTATTCACAATGCGTTCAAACGCCAGATCATCGTCGGGCTGGGTGACAACGCGAAAATAGGCCATGGCATCGCGGATTTCCATGCGCTCATAGAAACGTGGCCCACCGATAACACGGTACGGCAAGCCAATGGACAGGAAGCGATCTTCGAAAGCGCGCATCTGATGCGACGCCCGCACAAGGATCGCCATATCTTCCAGACTGCGCGGACCTGCCCCCCGGGTGCCACGCTGGTTCGCTTCAATTTCTTCGCCGATCCAGCGCGCTTCTTCATCGCCATCCCAATGGCCCATCAGGCGAACTTTCTCGCCATCTTTGCGTTCCGTCCACAATTCCTTGCCAAGGCGGTTCTCATTGCCGGCAATCACCGCAGAGGCCGCCGCAAGAATATGCGGGGTGGAGCGGTAATTCTGTTCCAGCCGCACCACATGGGCCCCGGGGAAATCCTTTTCAAACTTCAGGATGTTGCCAACCTCAGCTCCCCGCCAGCCATAGATCGACTGATCATCATCCCCGACACAGCAGATATTCTTATGCCCCTGGGCCAGCAAGCGCAGCCAGAGATATTGCGCGACGTTTGTATCCTGATATTCGTCCACCAGCACATAGCGGAACCAGCGGTGATATTGCGCCAGCACATCGTCGTGCTTCTGAAAAATCGTCACCATATGCATCAGTAGGTCGCCGAAATCACAGGCGTTTAACTCGCGCAGGCGCTGTTGATATTGCTTATAAATCGCAGCGCCCATGCCATTAAATGCCGAAGCCTCGCCAGATGGCAGAGTTTCCGGCGTCCAGGCGCGGTTTTTCCAGGCATCAATCACATTCGCCAGCTCACGTTCCGGCCAGCGTTTGCGGTCAAGACCCGCCGCTTCAATCAACTGACGCAGCAAACGTTTTACATCGTCTGTGTCCAGGATTGAGAAATTCGATTTCAAACCAACCAGTTCCGCATAGCGTCGCAGCAGTTTCACACAGATCGCATGAAACGTCCCCATCCAGCGCATGGAATCACCGCCATGGCCCAGATAGCCGCCGACGCGGTTCTTCATTTCCCGGGCAGCTTTATTGGTGAATGTCACCGCAAGGATTTCATCAGGGCGCGCGCGACCCGTGTTGATAAGATGTGCGATCCGCGCCGTCAGCGCCTTGGTTTTGCCCGTGCCCGCCCCCGCAAGCATCAACACAGGCCCGTCCAGACGCTCCACAGCCTCGCGTTGCGCCGGGTTCAGTTCATCCAGATAAGGCGTCGGGCGCGCGGCCATCGCCCGCTGGCTCAGTGGTACACTTGATGGGGCTGCAGCGGCCTCAAAGGCGTCGAATTCGTCAAAATCATTCATGCAGGCGAAACTAGACGGATCTTTACGCTTTGGAAAGAAGTGTTCGCAGATTGTTCCGCAAGAAAATGCACGGGTTCGCTTTTTTATGTCATCCTGTCGCAATGCGAGGCCGGATCACGAACAAAATGTTACAGAAACCTCACAAAGCGGGGTGAGTCTCTTGTGCTGCGGTGCAGCATTTGCAAAGCTCCCCTCGTCAGCAGATCTCAGGGAGACCAGCCTCATGCCCGAATTCAACAAAATTCTCATCGCGAACCGTGGTGAAATCGCCATCCGTATTATGCGGGCCGCCAATGAAATGGGCAAAAAGACCGTTGCCGTCTTTGCCGAAGAAGACAAACTTGGCCTGCACCGGTTTAAAGCGGATGAAGCGTATCGTATCGGTGAAGGTATGGGCCCGGTTGCCGCTTACCTGTCGATTGAAGAAATCATCCGCGTCGCCAAAATGTCCGGCGCAGATGCGATCCACCCGGGCTATGGCCTGCTGTCGGAAAACCCTGAATTTGTTGATGCTTGCGTTGAAGCCGGTATCACCTTCATCGGCCCGAAAGCCGCCACAATGCGTGCGCTTGGTGATAAGGCCTCTGCCCGCCGTGTTGCTGTCGAAGCCGGCGTTCCTGTGATCCCAGCGACTGAGGTTCTGGGCGACGACATGGATGCGATCCGCAAGGAAGCTGCCGAAGTTGGCTATCCTCTGATGCTGAAAGCCTCCTGGGGCGGCGGTGGGCGCGGTATGCGCCCGATTTTCTCTGAGGATGAGGTTGAGGAAAAGGTTCTTGAGGGTCGCCGCGAAGCCGAATCTGCCTTTGGCAACGGCGAAGGTTATCTTGAAAAGATGATCATCCGTGCCCGTCACGTCGAAGTTCAGATCCTTGGCGACAAACACGGCGGCATGTATCATCTGTTTGAACGCGACTGTTCCGTTCAGCGCCGCAACCAAAAAGTCGTGGAACGCGCCCCTGCCCCCTATCTGACCGAAGAACAGCGCCAGGAAATCTGTGAGCTGGGCTATAAGATCTGTAAGCACGTGAACTATGAATGTGCGGGGACGGTCGAATTCCTGATGGATATGGAAAGCGGCAAGTTCTACTTCATTGAGGTGAACCCGCGCGTCCAGGTGGAACACACCGTGACCGAAGAAGTCACCGGCATCGACATCGTGCAATCCCAGATCCGCATTGCCGAAGGCGCGACAATTGCAGACGCCACAGGCAAAGCCAGCCAGGATGATGTGCGTCTGAACGGTCACGCGCTGCAGACCCGGATCACCACAGAAGATCCGCAAAACAACTTCATCCCGGATTATGGCCGCATCACCGCCTATCGTTCCGCAACCGGTATGGGCATTCGTCTGGACGGTGGCACTGCTTATGCGGGCGGCGTGATCACACGTTACTATGATAGCCTTCTGACCAAAGTGACGGCACATGCACAGACACCTGCGGCGGCAATTGCCCGAATGGACCGCGCCCTGCGTGAATTCCGTATTCGTGGTGTATCCACCAACATCGCTTTTGTGGAAAACCTGCTGAAGCATCCGACGTTTTTGGATGACAGCTACACCACCAAGTTCATTGACGAAACACCGGGCCTATTCAGCTTTAAGAAACGTCGCGACCGAGGCACCAAGGTTCTGAACTACATCGCGGATATCACCGTGAACGGCCACCCGGAAACCGAAGGTCGCCCGGAACCGGATGCAGCAATTTCCGCGCCAAAAGCGCCAATGGCAACACTGGATATTCAGCCAGGAACACGCAACCTGCTGGAAGACAAAGGCCCGCAGGCCGTTGCCGACTGGATGAAGGCGCAAAAGCAGCTGTTGCTGACCGACACAACCATGCGTGACGGCCACCAATCCCTGCTGGCGACACGTATGCGTTCGATTGACATGATCAAAGCCGCACCGGCCTATGCATCGCGTATGCCGCAGTTGTTCTCTGTCGAATGCTGGGGTGGCGCGACCTTTGACGTGGCTTATCGTTTCTTGCAGGAATGCCCATGGCAGCGTCTGCGTGATCTGCGCGTCAAAATGCCAAACCTCATGACACAGATGCTTTTGCGCGCGTCAAACGGTGTGGGTTACACGAACTACCCTGACAACGTCGTGCAGGCTTTCGTGAAACAAGCCGCCGAAACCGGCGTTGATGTCTTCCGCGTGTTTGACAGCCTGAACTGGGTTGAAAACATGCGTGTCGCGATGGATGCCGTTGTTGAAAACAACAAGATCTGCGAAGGCACGATCTGTTACACAGGCGATATTCTGGACCCGAACCGTTCCAAATATGACCTGCAATATTACGTCAACATGGCGAAGGAACTGGAAGCCGCTGGCGCCCATGTTCTGGGTCTGAAAGACATGGCCGGTCTGCTGAAACCTGCCGCTGCACGCGTGCTTGTGAAAGCCCTGAAAGAAGAAGTCGGTCTGCCGATCCACTTCCACACCCATGATACATCTGGCATTGCTGGCGCGACCATCCTGGCGGCGGCTGATGCGGGTGTTGACGCTGTCGACGCCGCAATGGATGCGTTTTCTGGTGGCACGTCACAGCCTTGCCTTGGCTCCATCGTCGAAGGCCTGCGTCACACAGATCGCGACACAGGCATCGACATCGAGGTTGTGCGCGATCTGTCCACCTACTGGGAACATGTGCGGGCGCAATACGTGGCGTTTGAAAGCGGTCTTGCCGCACCTGCTTCCGAGGTTTACCTGCATGAAATGCCTGGTGGTCAGTTCACCAACCTGAAAGCCCAGGCGCGCAGCCTTGGCCTTGAGGAACGCTGGCCCGAGGTCGCAAACACCTATGCGGATGTGAACCAGATGTTCGGTGACATTGTGAAGGTGACGCCATCTTCCAAAGTGGTCGGCGACATGGCTCTGATGATGGTCAGCCAGAACCTGACCCGTGATGAAGTCGAAAGCGCAGACACTGACGTGGCCTTCCCAGATTCCGTCGTCGATATGATGCGCGGCAACCTGGGTCAGCCTCCTGGTGGCTTCCCTGCGGGCATCGTGAACAAAGTTCTGAAGGGCGAAGCTTCTTCAACAGCGCGGCCTGGTGCGGACATGGAACCAGTTGATCTGGAAGCCACCCGTCTTGAGCTGTGTGGCACGCTGGAAGGCTACAAATGTGACGGCGAGGATCTGATGGGCTACCTGATGTACCCGAAAGTCTTCCTGGATTACATGGGCCGTCACCGGACCTATGGCCCTGTGCGCACCCTGCCGACCCGCACGTTCTTCTACGGGATGGAGCCGGGCGAGGAAATCGCGGCAGAAATCGACCCTGGTAAAGTTCTGGAAATTCGTCTGCAAGCTGTGGGTGAGACCGATGAGAACGGCGAAGTGAAAGTCTTCTTTGAACTCAACGGTCAGCCCCGCGTGATCCGTGTCCCTAACCGCATGGTAAAAGCAACCACTGTGAGCCGTCCGAAGGCAGAGGAAGGCAATGCCAACCACATCGGCGCGCCAATGCCGGGTGTCGTGGCCTCTGTTGCTGTGACTCAGGGTCAAGAAGTGAAAGAAGGTGATCTTCTGCTGACGATTGAAGCCATGAAGATGGAAACCGGCATTCACGCAGAACGCGACGCGGTGGTGAAAACCCTGCATATCGCCGCTGGCGGCCAGATCGACGCCAAAGATCTGCTGGTGGAGCTTGAATAAACCGCAATTCTTCCCCGTGGGGTAACCCCACAGTCATCATTGCGCGCGGAGGCCACTGGCCTCCGCGTTTGCGTTTGACAGCGAGCGTTCAGACTAAAACGGGCGTTTCGTTCCAGAAATCATTCCGGATGGGAGCAATGGAACGCCACCACATTGTGTAAGTATATGTTTTTATTTGCGACCCCGGCAGGGTTCGAACCTGCAACCTGCCCCTTAGGAGGGGGTATCCCCGCCAACAAATTAAGGGAATTTGGGCAAAAGAGCATATTTATATATGCCGACGTTCTCGGTTTGTGCAGAGAAAACGCCTGTTCGCAGGTTCAGTGAACCAAAGAGCATACCCCTAACTCACCAACCGGGACAAACCTGTTCGCCATAACGGTTCTGGCTGTCAATCACCTCTGCCGCTCAGCGAGCTTCACGCATGAGCGCTTGCCCAATACGAAGAATATGAAAACCACAACCGCAAACCCCTGTAATAAATGAGTGAGCCACGATCTAGGTCAATGCAGCACCAAAAAAGTCTATGGGTTCTGACCCAATTTGCTCCGAAATAAAATGTTGCATTGTGGAAAGCATTGTTTCTTCCTAAAAGGTCGCAACTCAAATAGTGAAAGATCAGTTTAATGCGTAAGGTCAAAGCAAGTATCCAAAGGCTATTCGATAGAGCCGTTAAAAAAGCTTTACATGAATCCTCGATAAGGTCTGATGAACTTTTAGCTGAGAAGATCGCCCGGAAAATTAACTCCAAAGTTCAAACGAAGATCAGGTCGGATGTGAACGAAAATTTTTATCCGTCATCAAGAGCTAAAAGACCAATTGGACATGTCTACGATGAATTTTCACGGGGCACCAATCCTTTCAGCTTGATTCAGACTTGTGGCATAGCAGATGTTACTGACCCAATTGAGAAAATCGTCAGCTTGTACAATAAGTATGGCATTGTGAAAATTCGCAGACTGTACTCACAAGAGCAATCACAGGAGCTGGCCACGAATTGCGAAAACTTCTCGGGATTGACGACATTGGATTTCAACAAGGTCGTCAAGGGCGAGAAAAAGTGGGCAAAAGGTGGCGCGCCAGTTCTGCATGATGATCGCTTCTGGCCATATGCGGCTGACAAAAATCTAATGAAAGTTTTACATGGGATTCTAGGTGAGAAATGTTTTGAATTCGGTTCTGCTGTCGCAGTACACTATTCGGCACGCGGCCTGCATCGTGACTATAGGCCTCTCGTTGAAGACGCGAAGTCAGACTACTCATTCATGAAACCCAAAAAGCGTATTGTCAGGGTTTTGCATTACTGTGCTGATGGCGGCGGAGCTTTTGGGTACATTCCATTTTCGCACGATCAACAGAAATTCACCGAAGCCACGAAAAGAGTTGGCGTAAAGCATGACACAGCTTGGTTTGATGAACATCGTGAAACCGTTCGTCAAGCTCGTACCACAAAAGACTTTTTTGCTGCTGACAACATAGAAAGACACATCTCCTGGGCTTATGCTGATCCGGGCGACGTTATGGTCACTAACTCAGCTATGCTACACTGCGGAGAATATTTGACAGGACCGAGGGCATTTTTCGTATCTTCCTATGCCGAAGCAAATTCTGACACCGTAAAGCGAGCAGCCGCACCGATCAAATCCGATATAGGTGTTAATTACCACAAATTTATGCTCAATTGCGGCTTTCAAGGCAGCCAAGAGGTGCTTGATTTTGTGAAAGAACGGGATGCTAAGGCAATGGAAGCGTAGCGAGGATCCAGATTACTCCTTACGTCTGGAATCTCAGCCAACACCATCGACTTCCCCACCTCCATTGGCCCCAAACATACAATGTATGTTTGGGGCCATCATAGTTGCGGGAAGCGTCGTGGATTCTGTCATGAAAAAATCCTTGCGATTTTCGAAGCACGCGCGACTCCGGGCGATCTGCACAGCAAGCTTATATGCTCACACTGCGGGAACCGATTTAACGAAGTCCGAAGAGTTTATTCAGGCATGTCCCACCCCAATTGATGCCGCAGATCGACTGAAAACAATGGGTGAAAAATGACCGAAAACTGAAAGTGATTACCTAGGCCACCCGCAGGCCTGTTCGCCATAACGGTTCTGGCTGTCAATCACCTCTGCCGCCTTACGATCTTCGCGCACGATGAAAACGGCCACCGTACGTTCAAACCAGATAGGTTTCGCAATATCGCAGAAATCACCTTCCGGTTTCACGCACCCGCTAACGGCTAAGGCGGTCAACAAGGTCAGCGTCAGTTTGCTTTTCAGCTTCACGGTCAATCTCCTGCTTGTGTTGGATTGCCTCATGGCGGGCTTCGAGTGTTTCGCGCTCTGTGGCCTGTCTCTGGTCGCGCTTGGCGTCAAGACGCAACCATGTAAGCAGGAAGGCCACAGCCGCACCGAGAGCGGCCCAGATCGACGCTTTGGTGGGGATGTTCTGAAACATCAGCGGCCACCAAACTGTTTTGCAATCGCATCCAGCCCAAACGCAGACGCAGCCAGTGCAAGACACGGCCACGTAATGAACTCAGCCAAGCGCCGCCAGTCCATCAACACCGATATGAACTGGTCAGCCATGGAGATTGATCGCCTGACGGACAGCCTTCACGCCAAGGCCGTTAATGTCGGGATCGCTGACTTGCGCAAGCCGGAACACTACGCCGCTAAATCCTACCGCCCTTCGGCATTCCACGAATACCACCACCAGCCAGAGAAGCCCCGCTGCATGGAGGAAACCGCATGAGCAATCAGACCGAAATCAACCGGCTCACCCGCAATGCAGGCCACCCAAACCCATACGACCTGGGCGGCTTTGACTGGACCCAGCACGAAAAAGAGATGGTGAAACTGAAGCGCCGGGAAACACGGGACATCCTGCTGGCTCTCACCGCTTCATTCGCTCTGGCCCTCATGGTCGGCTCCTGCGTGAGCAAGGCAACCGCTCAGGCTGCCTATGACGCCGTGAACTTTGAAACAGCCGAATGGAGAATGCCATGACATCACCTGACCCAATCGCCGGGGCTTTCCCCTCTCACATCCTCACCTGCTCAGAAACAGGCCAATGGTGGATGTGCCAGAGCGAAGAGTTTGCAAACAACATGGCCCGCGATGCCGGGCTGACAAAATTCAAGATTACGGAGTTGGCCCAATGAACGCCCAGGTTGAAATCATCACCACGGAAACCACCCCGGCCCCGACAGGCATGCACAGCGCCCTGCCCGCCGATCCTATGGTCTCCATGATCGAACGCATCGCCGTTGATCCGGACGCTGACCTGGACAAACTGGAACGCATGCTGGTCATGAAAGAGCGTCTGGACAAGGAAACTGCCCGCAAGGCGTTCAATGCAGCGTTTTCCGACTGCCAGGCGCAAATTCCCCAGGTTCTGCGCAACAGGTCGAACAATCAGACCCATTCGCGGTATGCTGACCTTGCCGCCATTGAGGCCGCAATCACCCCGGTAATCACCAGTCACGGCCTGTCTGTCCGTTTCTACCCCACCCGCTCTGATATTGAAGGCCACATGGGCGTTGATTGCGTTGTGTCACACGCACAAGGCCACAACGAAGAATATCATGCGGACGTGCCTGCCGATGGCAAAGGACTGCGTGGCAACGACAACAAGACCGCCACCCATGCTTTCGGCTCCACCATGTCCTATGGCCGCCGTTACCTGCTCTGCATGATCTTCAACATTGCTACCGCTGACGACAACGACGGGAACAATCAGAAGGCCATGGCGACAGCCATCAATGAAGATCAGTTCCGGCATCTGCGGGATGCTCTTGAAGCCTCGGGCATGCCGGAGGTGAAATTTCACACGGCGTTCAACTGCGCAGATCCGGAAAACGCAACATTGCATCAGTTCCCCGCCTCCCGCTTTGACGAAGCCATGGATCGCCTGAGCAAATTCAAGAAAGCGCGTGAAGCCCGCGAAGCCGAAGAAGCTGCAGTAATGGAGGGCGAAACCAATGACTGAGCAACGCACAGACGAATGGCACACTGCCCGCCTGGGCAAAGTCACCGCTTCAAAAGTTTCTGACGTGATGATGAAACCCACAACTGCCGGGTTTCAGAACTACAAAACCGATCTGATCCTTGAACGCCTGACCGGGAACCCCACAGAGGGGTTCACCAGTGCAGCAATGGAATGGGGCACAGTAACAGAACCGCAGGCCCGCGCGTTCTATGAACTGTCCACCGGGAACGAGGTTCAGGAGGTCGGGTTCATCAACCACCCTACCCTTGAAATGGCCGGGGCCAGCCCTGACGGGCTTGTCGGCAAACGCGGCCTGGTCGAAATCAAATGTCCGAACAGCACAACCCACATGAAAACCCTGCTCACGGGCAAGATCGACAGCAAATACATCAAGCAAATGCACTGGCAGATGCTCTGCACAGGTCGCTCATGGTGTGACTTCGTTTCATTCGATCCGCGTTTGCCGGCCGAAATGCAGATCCACATCAAGCGCGTAGAACTGGACGCCGAAATGGCGCAGGAAATGACCGCCGCCGTGACTTCTTTTCTCGCCCTGGTGCGCAAGGAAATGACTGCCCTGCAAACCGCGTTCCCGCAGCAGGTGGCAGCATGAGCAACGCCGCCTTCCATTGGGACGGTGAGGCCATGGTGCCCGTGCCGGTCCACCGCAAGCGCTGTGACGAACTGTTCGTCATTGGCGAAACCTACCACCTGGAGGAAGTGAAGCAGCGCAGCATGCGTTCACATCGCCATTATTTCGCATCCGTCGCGGAAGCCTGGAAGAACCTGCCGGAGAGTTTCGGCATGGAACCCTGGGCACAGTCCGCAGACCACCTCCGGGCGTATGCGCTTATCAAAACGGGTTACTGCGACACACAGACGTTTGCCTGTTCATCCAAAGCAGAGGCCGCCCGATGGGCCGGAAACATGCGTCCGATGGATGAATACAGCGTCGTGGTTGCCCGTGGCGATACTGTCTACCGCTTCACCGCGCAGAGCCAATCAACAAAAGCCATGGGCGCGGAGAACTTCGCCGCCAGCAAAACCGCCGTTCTGGATTTTGTTTCCAACTTGATCGGCACCACCTCTAAAGAACTGCAAAGGAACGCAGCATGACCGAAGCGAAAGATATCAATCTCTCGATCAGCACATTGCGCGAAGCATTTACCTTTGACTTTGATGCGGGCAATGCTTGGTGGCGGATCAGACCTACATCCCACTTCAAAAACTGCGATATCTGCAAAAACTGGAATGCTCGTTGGGCGCACAAACCTGCCTTCACGAGCGACAATGGCAAAGGGTATCGCACAACAGTCTTCACCTTTGCTGGCCAGCGCTGGCGGCTGCAACTACATCGCGTAATCTATGCTGCCTATAACAATTCCTGGCCGGCCAAATTTGTTGACCATCTTGACGGGGATCCGACCAACAACTCAATCCGAAACCTCCGAGAGGTAGACGATGCTGAGAACGCTCGAAACTGCGCGAGAAGTCGCAGCAACACCAGCGGAACCACCGGTGTCTATTGGTTCAAACCACGCAGTTGCTGGACCGCTTCGATTACAGTCAATGGCGATCAAATCAGTCTAGGCTACTTTAAAGACATCAAGCATGCGCAAATTGCCCGTCAGAGCGCTCAAAAGGCGCTTGGTTTCTCAAAACGTCATGGAGAAGCTTCATGACCCGCAACGTGCCTGAATGGGTCGGTAAGACCGACGAGAGCGCAATCCCCCAACGGGTAAAGCTGCGCATTCTAGAACGTCAGGGCAACAAGTGTCCTGTCACCAGTATGCTGTTCGGCCCGGCCTGCCGCCCTGAGTTTGACCACATCACCGCCCTGGTGAACGGCGGCGAGAACCGGGAAAGCAACATTCAGGCACTCAGTTCTTTTGCCCACAAGGAAAAGACCGCAAAGGACGTTGCTCAGAAAAAGAAGGATCGCCGGGTACGCGCAAAGCACATGGGATTGAAACCAAAAGCCTACAACCCGATCCCCGGGTCCAAGGGCAGCAGATGGAAGAAGAAGCCCTGCGGAACCGTGATCGACAGAGAAACCGGGCTGCCGGTGTGACCGGCCCCCTTCCCCCGATAGTGAAAGCGCAATGACAATGACTGAAGATACACTATGGCTGACAATGCCGCTCACGTCGAAAACTGCGAAGGCACAGATTGTTGCCTGCATTCACAGCATGCCCTCAAAGTACTGTCGCGACCACAATTCGCCGCGAACAAAAACAGAGCTTATCGAGTTCATCAAGGAACAACGGGCAAAGTACTGGGATGAACGGCAAGCGAAAAATCGCACTGCTGCTCAACGTGCCCACAGTAAGGCCCAGCCGAACAATATCACTGCAGCAGAGTGCAACAACTTCCTGCGGTCCCTGCCCGCCCCGGAGTTCGCATGAATGACATGCCACCACGTCCCACAAACGAAACCAGCGCAGATGCCGCTGCTGTAGGAGGTTGAGAAAATGCTAGATAATCGACCATTTACGCCTGAAACTCTTGCCGCAAGGTGGGACTGTTCAGCAGAAACAATTCGCGCCATGATAAGAGATGGCAAACTAAATGCCTTTCGGGTAGGACGCATGATGCGCATCGCTCAGGCAACAGTGGAGCAATTCGAATGCACGACTTCAGGATCGGACGCCTCAAAGGACGCTTTGTCGTCATGTGGAACGACAGCGACGGAAAACGTCGCCGCTATCGTCTTGCGGCACACAACGCCAAGGAGGCAGAGCGCGAAGCCCGCGACATAGCCCTGAAGGTTTCAGCCCCGTCCAAGGGAATGACGGTTGCCCAGATTTGGAATGCGTATCAGATCGAAATGGGAGAACGACGCCAGGCGGCAAAGCTGGCCCAGACTGGAAAGAATGTTTTGCCTGTCCTTGGGCATTTTGCAGCTGACCAAATCACCAAAGCGGATTGCCTGCACTATATTGAAAGCCGCCGGACAGCGGGCCGCAAGGACGCCACGATCAGAACTGAACTTGGCTGCCTTCGCGCCAGCCTGCTTTGGGCGGCTAAAAACAACCTGATTTCAAAGGCCCCGGTTATCGAACTGCCACCCGTGCCAGCCCCACGGGACAGATACCTTTCACGCAATGAGGTTTCAGATCTTCTGAACGCTGCCAATGATCCACATATTCGGCTTGCGATCCTGCTGATGATAACCACGGCAGGGCGCATCGGCGCCATTCTGGAACTGACATGGGATCGTGTCGATCTGGACCGGCGCATTCTCAAGCTGGCGACGAATGATATTGGGCCGCGCAAAGGCCGCGCCACAGTCCCGATCAACAACACCCTGTTTGCAGCCCTGTCGGTTGCCCGCAAAGGTGCGTTGTCAAACTATGTTGTGGAATGGGGAGGCCGCAAGGTTGGCTCAATCAAGAAGGGCTTTAATGCGGCAGTTGACCGGGCCGAGATTGACCATTGCACCCCGCATGACCTCAGAAGGACCGCAGGGCGGTTAATGGTTGAGGATGGTGTACCAATTGAGGAGGTCGCGCAGTATCTGGGACACAGCAATCCAGCAATCACGCGATCCACTTACGCGCAGTTCAGCCCCACTTACCTGCGCACGGCGGCGGGTTCACTGGAACTGAACGCACCTGTTTTGGTTCAACGAACCAGAGGGAAAACCCTTAAGTGACCTGTAAGTTATTGATTTTATGGCGACCCCGGCAGGGTTCGAACCTGCAACCTGCCCCTTAGGAGGGGGCTGCTCTATCCAGTTGAGCCACGGGGCCTGCAAAGACCTTATGACGCAAAGCATGAAACTGCTTCAAGCCGAAATTTCACACAGATCCCCCACCTTGACGAGATGCCTGAAACTGCTACGATTTCTCTATCGTATAAAAGGTTCTTATTGGTGACTATTTTTCGACGCGCGTTTGTAGCCGTAATTTTCTGATATTTGTAAATCGGCTCATCCATCTTTCGGGAACCGAGACAATCCAACCTGGCGATGCCGGGTATTATTTCGGGGCACTGACTTCATCTGTGGTGAGACAGGGGTACTTCCTGGTCGCATCTCTGTTCTGGCTGGTGACCTTTGTCATATCAGCCGCGATCTGCCTGGCCTTTGAACCGCCCCACATCAAACGTCCCGGATTTATGATACTCGGTAGTCTTGCCGTTCTGCTTGCTCTTTCATTCATGTTCTGAACGCACAAGGCCGGGAATGCCCCGGCCCTGCGTAAGGTTCACCTGTCCATCAGCCCGCCGGGCGCAGGCCCAGGATTTCGCGGGTCTGGGCGGGGGTTGCCACAGGGCGCTCATATTTCTCACAGAGATCTGCTGCACGTTTGATCAGCGCAGCGTTGCTTGGGGCAAGTGTCTGCTTATCAAGACGAATGTTATCCTCAAGGCCTGCACGGGTATGGCCACCTGCGGCAATCGCCCATTCATTCACAAGGACCTGACCCGGGCCGACACCAGCTGCACACCAGGGTGCGCCAGGAGCGCGGGTTTCCATAGTGTGGCGATAGAAATCAAACACTTCCTTATCGACCGGCATGGCGTTTTTTACGCCCATCACGAACTGCACATAAAGCGTGCCAAACAGATTGCCTGCCTCGTGGTGACGGATGGCCTGTAGGATGTGGGACAGATCGAAGGCCTCAATTTCTGGCGTGATCTCATATTTCTGCATCTCGGACGACAGCCAGGTGATCAGATCCGGGGCGTTTTCATAAACACGGGTCGGAAAGTTGTTGGACCCAACAGACAAAGACGCCATATCAGGGCGCAAAGGCAACATGCCGCCACGGTCTTTGCCCGCACCAGAACGGCCACCGGTTGAGAATTGGATCACAACACCCGGGCAGTGTTTTTCAAGGCCCTCTTTCAGGCGCGCAAAACGTTCCGGATCAGAACTTGGGGTGCCATCTTCATTGCGCACATGGGCGTGAATGATAGATGCGCCCGCTTCAACCGCCGCCTGGCTGCTTTCAACCTGTTCCGTCACGGTGATCGGCACAGCGGGGTTGTCAGCCTGGGTCGGGACAGACCCCGTAATCGCGCAGCACAGAATGCAGGGTTTGCCTGCGTGTTGATTTGCCTCTGACATGGGAACCCCTCGGTAAAATTGTTTCCCCAGCGTCATACCGTTGATCAGGGGGCAGCTTCAAGCACCTTCCCGGTGATCAGTGTTTCAATCTCAGCAGTAGAAAACCCCCAGTCCCCCAGTGCATGCGGGGCGTTTTTATTCGCCGTCACCGGTGGGGATGAGATCACACCCGGCGTTTCACTGAACCTTGGGGCGGGGGCAGGCTGGATGACATCATCAAGTGTTTCAAACAAGTTGCGGGCCTGGTTGTGTGGGGCACAGGCCGCTTCCGGCACAGAAAGCACTGGCGTCACGCAACCATCTGTGTCCTGAAACAGATCAACCCAATGCTGACGCGGCTGGCCTGCAAAGATGCCGGACAGCTTCGCGACACAGATCGCTTCATTCTCCGCCGTCGGGCGGGTCAGGTCGGGATCCGTCAGCAGATCAAGCCGTTCCAGCAGAACCTTGCGAAACGCGCCTTCAATCGCGCCGACAACCACATATTCTCCATCGGCGCAAATATAGGTCCGGTAAAAGTGCCGCCCGCCATCCAGCGGATTATTCCCGGCGCTGTAATCATGCTGCCCCATGGCATTCAGGCCGGAAAGAAGCGCAAAAAGGCTGGCAGATCCATCAACAATCGCCGCATCCACAACCTGCCCTGCCCCGCCTGCACGGGCCTGCATCACAGCCGCCAAAAGGCCCAGAACCATGAACATCGCCCCACCGCCCATGTCGCCCACCAGCGGCGGGATGCCCTGTGTGGCGGCACCATCGCGATTGAACAGCGACAAGGCACCAGACAGACCCAGATAGTTCATATCGTGCCCCGCCATTTGCGCCATAGGGCCACTCTGTCCCCAGCCTGTCATACGGACATAGGCGAGTTTCGGGTTGGCTTGCAGACAGACATCAGGCCCAAGGCCCAGCTTTTCCATCGTGCCGGGGCGATAAGCTTCGATCACAGCATCGGCCTCAGATATCAGACGCAGAACCGTGGAGCGGCCCTCTTCTGATTTCAGATCCAGCCGGATCAGATCACGGGACCGGTTACAGACCGATGCCGCATCCATAGCAGACAGATCCAGCCCATCCGCAAGTGCCGGATACCCACCCGGGCGGTCAATACGGATGATCTGCGCACCCAGGTCCGCCAGCAGCATCGCCCCATAAGGCGCGGGGCCGATCCCTGCGAATTCAACGATTTTCAGGTGGGTTAGCGGGCCTTGTCGTTTCATGATCTGTGCCTCAGTCCAGAGAAGCCGTAATTTCACGGAAAATCGCAACGTTCTGTTCCGCCACGCCGTCCTGCCGGAACTTCCGATCCGCGGCATTCGTGGCGATCACAACGTCTTTTGCAGTGTTGATATAGATGTACTGCCCATAGACGCCCCGCGCCATGTATTCACCTGGCTGTGCCCCCACGGGCACCCACCACTGGAAACCATAACCGATTTCACCCGGCGCAGTCGGGGCCGAAGGTGCGGTCGATGCCGCAATCCATTCCGCAGGCACAATCTGTTCACCCTTCCAGCTACCGCCATTCGCAAACATCAGACCAAAGCGCGCATAATCCCGCGTTGGCATGTTGAGACCACCCAGAACGAAGCTCGTCCCATCCCCATCCGTTAGATAATACGGCGTGCTTTGGAAGCCCAGCGGCGCGATGATCTTCTCGCTTAACAGATCCGGGATCTCACGCCCGCTCGCCCCACGGATGACCATGCCGATCACATGGGTATCAATCGAAACATATTGCCAGATCTCGCCCGGTGAATGTTCCTGAACTTCCAGACCAGCCGCAAAATCATCAAGCGACCCGCCCAGCGCGATCTCGCGGCCCATTTTGTTAATATCAGAGAAAAACGCAAGGTAGTCTTCATCAAACTGCACACCCGACGCCATGTTCAGGACATTGCGGATCGTCGCCCCTTCATAGGCTGTGCCAGCCAGCGTTGGCACATATTGCGTCACCGGCACATCAAGATCCGGAATTGTGCCATCATGATGCAGGATGCCAATCAACGCAGAAAGAAAGCTTTTCGCCACGGACCAGGAAACGCGCATATCATCGGAACTTGTGCCCAGGAAATAGGCTTCTGACCGGATTTCCCCGCCCTTCATCACCAGAAGGGCTGTGACACTGCGTTCCTCAATCCATGGTGCGACAGAAGGCGGAAGAACCATATCAGCCCCGACAGGCAGGTCTGACACCGACCCATCACCACGCGCAACATCACGCGCCAGAAAAGCCGCATCCATATGGCTAAAATTCTGTACGATCCGGTCCTCGCTAAACAAGGTCAGCACTGCGTTCAGCCGCACCAGTTCCTCGCGTTTCCAGATGCCCAGAACCACCGTAATGACAGCCAGAACAAGGATAATCTTCAGGATCATTTTCAGAATACGTTTCATAGTGTCTCTCCCCTCAAGGGATGAGAACATGTCAGAGAGACGCTGGCAATTCTGACGCGGGGTCAGCTTTGTTCAGGCGCCCAGCGGATCCAGCGACCGTGGAAATCAATCCGTCCCAGAGGCACTTCAACCTCCCCCGGCCAGAACGTCAGAGTCAGCGCCGCCCCCTGCCCGGCCGGACCTGACAGATCATCCGCCTCCATGGACAGACGTGCAAGTGGGGTGTCCGCCGTCGCACCCGCGTTGCGCATCGCCGTCAGGCAGCGGTCTTTTGTATCCTGCGGGAAATATTGCCAGGCGACGGTGTGATAAACCAGATGCAACCGGCCCGGCGTGAGATCGGTCAGTTTCCCTTCCAGCCAGGCGCTTGCATCCCCGGCATCCACCCGGGTTTCAGCCGCCGACATGGCCGCACGGGTGCGCTCCATCCGGTCAGGCTGATCCGCCCAGAGGAACGCCATCAGGCGCAGGGCATCATCCGGATCAGAAGGGTCCAGCGGGTTCAGGTCAACACCCTGACGTGCGATCACTGTCGGTGCTTTACGGGGAAGAGCATCACCGTCCCAATCCGGCATCAGCGTCAGAGCGGGGTCCGCAGCCCCCACCTGCCCGCCCGGATGCTGCAGCGCATATTGATCCCAATGCAGGTTCAGCCCGCCGCTTGCGCCCAACTCGTAGGTTTCAACCGGCAACCCAAAACGCGCCTGCAGATAATGTCCGGCGGCGATCATCACGGCTGAACGGCGCACTTCATTGGTTTGCGGCGCGGTATTGATCCACTCATTCAGGAAATCTTCATGGGCCTGCAATGCCACCTGGATCGCGCTTTGTAATTGCTCATCTGACAGGGCTGCTGCCGGTGGGTAAACCGATGTCAATCCCCTATCCTTCCCCAGCAGAACAAGCGCGTGCAGCCCCCCGAGTACCCGCAAAGGCAATGACGCGCCGCCGGGGCCGATATCATCAGCCTCCCAGGACAAGAGACGGTCCGCAAGTGATGTACCCGGCGTGAAGCTTTCCGCCAGAACCTCCAGCACCCGCGCCGTAAAGGGTGACCCCAGTGACCGGTTGCTCTTGCTCTGGGCCAGGAAAGCCTCGCACAGCTTCATGAAAATTTATCCATAAGCTTTTGCAACGGATTGCGTGTGTCTTCCTCAACGGACCCGGGCTGCGCCGTAGCACCCTGTGGTGGTTTGGCTTTGGGTTCTTTCTTCATCGGCGGCTTCATACGAAGACCCACGGCGTTCATGAATTTCGCATTGTCGCCCTCAGCCAGATGCGCCGCGCCGTCTGAGCAGCCGCGCAGCAGATCATCCAACCAGACCTCATCCGCTTTGGCAAAATCATGCAGTACATACCCAGAGACACGGTCTTTATGTCCAGGATGCCCGATGCCCATACGAACACGACGATAGGCTTCAGTAATATGCTGATGCATGGAGCGCAGCCCATTGTGCCCCGCATGTCCGCCACCCTGTTTGACCTTCAGCTTGCCCGGTGCAAGATCCAGTTCATCGTGAAACACCGTCACATCCTCAGCCGTCAGCTTGTAAAAGCGCATGGCTTCCCCCACGGACTGCCCCGACAGGTTCATAAAGGTTTCAGGCTTCAGCAGAATCACCTTTTCACGGCCCAGACGCCCTTCGGACACCTGCCCCTGAAACTTACTGCGCCAGGGGGCAAACCCGTGATCTGACGCGATCTCATCCAGCGCCATAAACCCGATATTATGACGATTGCGGGCGTATTTCATGCCGGGGTTACCAAGGCCAACAAACAGCTGCATTGCATTCTCCTGTGTTGGCCCTGGTTCTATGCGGTTCACGCAGATTTGTCACGTGGCACAGGCACGATCTGGCTGAGCCCTGGGGAAACTGCGGCTCATAAGGAAAAAACCAATATTCCGGTTTTCCGGTTTTCCGGTTTTCCGGTTTTCCGGTTTTCCGGTTTTCCGGTTTTCCGGTTTTCCGGTTTTCCGGTTTTCCGGTTTTCCGGTGAAACCTGTCAGCAGAACGCGATCAGTCAAGCCCCATCCCACAATATAAACAGATCACATATGTATCGTCCCCAGCTCCGGCGTATCTTCATCCGCTGTCTCATCAGGCCAGTTCGTGCGCCATGTTTCTGCGGACCAATGGCCCGTATGAACCTCCGGACGACTGAACCCTTCACGTGCCTCAACAAGTGGCTTCACCACCACATCATGACGCGGCACCATGAAGAAGGGGAAGGAAATGCGATCTTTGCCAGACCGGTTGATCACCCGATGCGGGGTCGACACCAGCTGCCCACCGGACCAAAGCTCCAGCATATCACCGATATTGACTACGAAACCTCCCCCAGGGCAGGAAACTTCGTGCCAGCCGCCGCCTTTGCTGATCACCTCAAGTCCACCCACAGGGTCAGGTGAAATGATCGTCAGCGCGTCTGTGTCTTTATGGGGGTGAATACCAAAACCCTTTTCATCCGGGGCCTGGGGCGGGTAGTGCAGCATTGTCATATTGGTCATGGGCTTTTCAAACAGGGTAGTGATTGCACCAGAAGCCAACCCCAGGCTTTCCTCAATCGCCCCCAGCAGCGCTCCGCTGACTCGGTCAAGTTCAGCCCAGTATTGCAACGTCAGCTCGCGCAGGCGCGGCAGCTCCTCCGGCCAAAGGTTCGGGCCATACAGCGGGCAGTCCGCAACCACAGGATCATCCGGGGCACATTCCCAATGCAGTTTAAACCCCTCATAGTTATCGGCCTTGCCCGTACCATCATTCGCAGTGAACAGTCCAAAGGGGATAAACCCGCGGTAGTTATCCCGCGTGATGGCACCCGTGAATTTACGCTCCTCCGGCAGGTCAAACAACGCTCGGATTTCTTCACGCAGCGCAGGCGCAAGATCGGGATCCACGCCCGTGCCGCTGATCGACAAAAAGCCGATCTCACGGCAGGCGCGACCGATGTCGGCAACACATTCCGCGCGCCCGTCACCAGAAAACAGCGGGGCAATATCAATTATTGGGACCTAATCCATGGGGGTTCCTCCTCTTTCCCTCACGCTCGCGCATGGGCAAAATCCCGCCCTTCCGTTTGCGCCAGTAAAAGGTCGCATTTGTGTGAATTTACCTTTCCGCCGCGACAGGGTATCAGGCCGGAAAGGAGATTGCCGTGAAACATCTTATCCTGTTGATCAAACTGTCACTGCTGATGCTTGTCACCGCCTGTGGCGTGCAACCAGGCAGCAAGGACCCTGCTGATTTTGAGGCAGAGATCACAGCTCTGACGCAGGAAATCCTGGCAATGGATGCTTCGGTTGATCCACAGGAAGCCGCGCGGGCAGCACGTATCTCTGTGGAATATCCGCTTCAGTTGCGTCGCGACTGGAATGTGACGGATCCCGCCATCATCCACAACACAAAGGTAAATGCAGGCCTGCGTGACATGGGGTTGTGTTATCAATGGGCAGACGCGCTTCAGGCCCGCCTGGCGCAAGAGAACTTCCAGACTCTGATCATGCATCGTGCGATTGCCAATGCGGATAATATCCGCCTGGAGCACAGCACCGTCATCCTGGGTGCCCAAGGTGAAACTCTGCAGGAAGGTATCATCCTGGATCCCTGGCGCTATGGCGGCACGCTGTTTTGGGCGCCCCTATTGGAAGACACACGTTACGAGTGGATCGACCGGCAGGAGGTGTTTGAATATAAGCGCCTGAACGGTCGCCTTCCCGGGGCCTGAACAGGGGCCTGAATATTCGTCGCAGACAGGCTTTAGCGCGTGACATTCCCCCGACTGCAGTGCAGATTGCGCCCGAAACAGCCAGCGATATGCCAGCGAATTTCGTGAAACATACGAAAGGACGCGACATGAGCTATATCGCAATGAACCGCTTTAAAATCCGCGAAGGTGCGGAAGCTGAGTTTGAAAATATCTGGAAAAGCCGCGAAGGCCGCCTGAAGGAAATGCAGGGCTTCCGTGAATTCCGTCTGCTTAAAGGCCCTGAGGGCGAGGATCACACGCTCTATTCCAGCCACGTCATCTGGGACAGCAAAGAAGACTTTGAAGCCTGGACGAAGTCCCAACAATTCCGCGACGCCCATAAAAACGCAGGCAAACGCGAAGGTGTCTCCCCGATCATGGGGCATCCGCAGTTTGAAGGTTTTGAAACGGTTCTGAGCGAGAGCTGATAGAACACCAGATAAGTCTGGCATCTGCTGTAAACGTCAGATGCCAGGCCACAGTCAGATTTCCGACCATCTCGTATCAAAATTGACAAAACTAATCCCGGCATCCTGCATGGCCTGCATCAGTACGTCTGACACAAAAATCTGTGCGCCCGGCTGAAACCGGAAATCGATCCAGGCATTCAGCCCGTCAATCACAGATTTCTTCAGTTTCAGGCGCTCAGGCCCTTTTGCGCCAGTAAAGGTCCACCTATGCTGCCCATCCACCGGCCCGGCAACGGTTTTCATCCCCTCAGATGTTTCGTCAATCGCATCCACAAGCCGATGCACGCCCCAGATGTAATATGTGCCATAAGGCGTGTCGTCTTTGTTCAGGATCTCAACCGGGAAAAACTGCCAGCCGTCCTTGTCGCTTTGATGCGCTTCAATCAGCGATTTCAGACGCGGGCTGACCATTTGCGCTTTGCAATAATCATTGCGCCCCCCGGGAAATCAAGGAACAAAATCCGGCAGTTCATCCACATCATACAGGCGCAGTTTTTGCGGCAGAAATTCTGCCCTCCAGGGGCGTTCAGCACTGCGAAAGGCCACCAGACAACCATCTCTGGTTTCTTCGAGTGCCGCAATCTTCTGCGAATGCAGCCAATCCCTGCCCGCATCGATCCGCGCATCATCCGCCGGATCACAGATCTGCAGCAGCACCTTATGCACAAATTTCGGGTCATGCGTGGTGCTCAAGTTAACAGCCATAATTTTGGTCTTTCTCGCTCAAGGGCACGGGCCCTATTTTTCCAGAATCTCCCTATCCACAGAATGCGCGATCTTCAGATGCCACCCGCAGATCACTTTACCAACTACATATATAAAATAACCAATTCGGCGCCAGCATAACCGCCCATGGTCCACAGACAACAAAAAACGCGGCACCCATTGGTACCGCGTTTTCTTATTCAGGGATGTGCGAAGATTACTCTTCTGCAGCTGCTTCTTCACCCGCTTCTTCGTCAGCTTCGTTCTCGGAAGAACGCAGGCCGGAAGGTGCTGAGATGTTTGCAACAACAAAGTCACGATCGATGGTTGGCTTGGCGCCAGCAGGCAGATCAACAGAAGAAATGTTGATGGTGTCGCCAACATCCAGACCGGTCATGTCGACAACCAGTTTCTCAGGGATATCACCAGCAGTTACCAGCAGCTCAACTTCGTTACGAACAACAGTCAGAACGCCGCCTTTTTTGATGCCAGGTGCTTCTTCTTCGTTCACAAATTCAACTGGGATATACAGTTTAACTTTGGAAGTCCGGCGCAGGCGCATCAGGTCAAGGTGTGTTGGCAGATCTTTTACAACGTCACGCTGTACGTTACGGCAGATCACACGAACGTCTTCCTGGCCTTCAACTTTCAGGTTGAAAAGCGTGGAAAGGAAGCGACCTTGCTTCAGGCGCTTCAGCAGGTCGTTGAACGGTACGTTGATCGCAACAGGGTCGGAACCGCCGCCGTATACAACACCAGGTACCAGGCCATCGCGACGTGCCTGACGAGCGGCGCCCTTGCCTGTCCCCGTACGTTCCGTGGCGATAAGATCAGGAATCTGTCCAGCCATTTGATATTCTCCAATATATATAAGGGTGGGACTCCTCCAAGGCTGTAGCCCCACGTGAAGTCGCGCGTATAGACGGATTCCTGTGAATAGGAAAGCGCTTTCTGAACCGGTGAATAAATCTGCCAATCTGATGTGATCCGCAGATAGAAGCACTCAGATAATATCACGAATATTGATGTAATTGAGTTAAAATATTCATTTCCGTTATTAAATGCGATCACCATATGCTTGATACACCATTTCACCAAAGGGGAAAACAAATGACTGACTTTACTGCGACCGCAACAAACCCGGGCCGGATTGCCGCCTTTGCGCATGAAGATCAGGGGGGAAATCCTGCCGGGGTGGCCCTGGGGGATGCTTTGCCCACCCCGTCAGAAATGCAGCGGATCGCCGCAGAGCTTGGCTATTCCGAAACAGCATTTGCCGCACCTCAGGGCGCGCGCTGGACTGTGCGCTACTATTCACCCGAAGATGAAGTGCCCTTCTGTGGGCATGCAACCGTTGCCCTTGGTGCGGTGCTGGGGGAAAACTGCGGTGCCGGGGAATATCAGCTGGACCTTGCACAGACGCAGATTTCAGTCATGGCGCAACCGTCAGAAAACGGCTGGCAAGCCACGCTGCAATCCCCGGGCACCTGGTCTGAACCCCTGGCGGATACCCTGTTGACGGATTTGCTTGCGCTCTTTGGTCTGAGCACAGCAGATCTTGATCCTCAACTGCCCCCACGTCTTGGGTTTGCCGGAAACCGGCACGCGATCCTTACGCTGAACTCACGCGCGAAGCTGGCACAGATGGCCTATGATTTTGATGCGGGCAAGGCACTGATGGAACGTGAGAACCTGATCACCATTAGCCTGCTTTATGTGGAAACCCCGGATCTGATCCACGCCCGCAACGCATTTGCCATTGGCGGCGTGGTGGAAGACCCGGCAACCGGTGCCGCCGCTGCGGCCCTGGCCGGGGCGCTTGTGGATCTGAACTGGCCCGGGCTTGAGGGTGGCGGCAGTTTCACCATCCGTCAGGGCGAAGACATGGGCCAGCCCTCTCTGCTGCATATAGAAGTGACAGGAAAACCGGGTGACAGCGTTCGGGTCAGTGGCACTGCACGTCAGATCGACCAATAGCCCACAAAAGTTGTCTGATGGGGGCGCACAGGGATCCTGACCTGACGTAGTCCTCATCAGGCTTTCAAATCCCGGGACCCCGGCAGCATATACCTTGCGTATATGTCTCTGCTGTGGTCCCTTTCTTATTATATGTAATGCAACAGGACAGACCATGATCATCCCAACCGTCACCCCGCTTTATGCAGGCATTCTCGCCCTGTTTCTTGTCTACCTCAGCTTTCAGGTCATTTTCCGCCGTCAGAGCGCGAAAGTTTCCCTGGGCGATGGCGATGACAGCCTGCTGAGCAAACGCATCCGCGTGCATGCGAACTTCGTCGAATACGCACCGATCGGACTGATCCTGCTTCTGATGGCGGAACTGCAGGGCGCGCCGCTCTGGGTCTGTCACATCCTGGGAATCATGCTGCTTGCCGGGCGGGTCATGCACGCAAAGGGCCTGGCCGCCGATCCCCAAATCGTCCCGCTGCGCAAAAACGGCATGATCCTGACCTTCGCAATGCTGACCTTCGCTGCAATTGCCAATATTGCCCACGCGATCTTCTGATTGCACGGTATTCAGACAGCGTTTTGCAAAAAATCTGCCCTTTTCCTGCATTTTCCACTTGCAGGCCCGGGGCAGGTTCACTAGATCAGGCCCATCGAAAGGATGCGGGTGTAGCTCAGGGGTAGAGCGTTACCTTGCCAAGGTAAATGTCGAGAGTTCGAATCTCTTCACCCGCTCCATCGTTCACTTACCCGGTGTATGATGGCTGACTTTTGATAACGGATGCGGGTGTAGCTCAGGGGTAGAGCGTTACCTTGCCAAGGTAAATGTCGAGAGTTCGAATCTCTTCACCCGCTCCAAAACTTCTTCAAGATATAAAATATGAAGCAGACAGCATCATTGCCTCCTGCCCTGCGTCAGCTCCAGAATATCCTCAACAAACAGCTCAACCGCCCTGCGCTGCACCTGTGACCGCCGGGTCGCAAGGCTGAACGTGGAACACCAGCGCAAGCCCGGATGATCCAGTTCCCGGAACTGATCCTGCGCCAGCCATCGCTGGGCAAAGTGAACCGGCAAAGCCCCCAGGTAGTGACCGCTTTCAATCAGCATCGCCATGGCTTCCATATTGGCAACCGTCGCGCGGGGTTCCGGTGCACCCAGATCCGCCGGCACCATTATATCGTAGGACCGCTGGCACAGCGGATAGCGCGCGATGCGATCCAACCCCACACCCTGGTTCGCCACCTCAAACAATGGATGCGCCACACCGCAGTAAAGACGGTGATCTTCCTCACAAAGTGTTGTGTAACTCAGGTCCGCCACCTGATTGCGAAACGGGGCAATCGCCACGCTTAAATCACCGGAAATCAAATCCTGCGTCAGCTGGGTCGGTGAGGCCACGACAATTTCAAGCTGCACTTCATTGGGGCGCGACAGAAACTTCTTCAGGGTTTTCACAATCGGCAGGTTCGGCAGACTGCTGACAGCATCCACAACACCAATACGCAAAACGCCCGTGACCGCGTTGCGAAGCTCCAGCAGTTCTGCATCAAAATCTCGTGCAGATCGCAGAATATCGCGGGCTTTTTCATAGGCAACTTCACCGCGTTCTGTCAGGCGAAATCCTCCGCGGCCCCGTTCGCACACCCGATAGCCCAGCGCTGTTTCCAGATCACGGATCCGGATACTGATTGCAGATTGTGTGATCCCAAGGGCAAATTGCGCGTCAGAAAACCCGCCGCATTCAACAACTGATACAAACGTCTCCAGCAGAGTATTTCTCAACAGTTTCAAAGGGGCACCTCCTGCTTCAGTATTCTCGCTTCATTACATGAAAAATTTTTATGTGAATGTAAACATATTCATATTTTTTAATGTAACGCCCTCTGCTGTCCTGTTCAGGAACGAATCTGAATGAAATGGGGAGGAAACCAAATGACATTCAATCTGAAACACCTCAAATCCACCGCTGCGGCAGCCCTGCTTGCGCTGGCACCGGCTTCTGCATTTGCCGAAGACTGGAAATTCGCGATCGAAGAGATCCCGGGTTCCATCATGGATGCCTATGCGCAGGAATTTAAGTCCCGTATCGAAGCCGCCACCAATGGCGACGTCACCGTGACGGTTTACCCGATGGGCACACTTGGCACACCTACCGAAACCGTTGAACAAGCCGCTGACGGCATCATCAACTTCACCAACGTATCTATCGGCAACCTCGGCACGATTGTTCCGGAAAGCCAGGTTTTCCTGCTGCCATACCTGCTGCCGTCGGATCCTGCTGCGATCTCCGATATTCTGTCCGGTTCTGAAACCATTTATGGTGAGCTGAACAACGACTTCCGCCAGCGTGGCCTGGAAGTTATGACCATGTATTCTGAGGGCCCACAGGTCTGGACAACAAACCGCGAAATCCGTTCCCCGGAAGATTTTGAGAACTTCAAAATGCGCGTGATGGTATCCCCGATCCTGGTGGAAACTTATAACAACATGGGTGCAAGCCCCACGCCACTGCCATTTGGCGAAGTCTTCGGCGCGCTGCAGCTGGGTGCGATTGACGGTCAGGTCAACCCGATCCCGACCATCGAGGAAATGAAGTTCTACGAAGTAACCTCTCACCTGATCTGGGCTGGCGAGCAAGAGCTTGTGACAACAGTTGTGGCCGGTTCCGACTGGTTTGAAACTCTGTCTGCGGATCGTCAGGAACTTGTGCGTTCCACCATGGCGGATATGACTGCTTTCATTGACGGCGTTGTGACCGACTTCAACCAGGCACGTCTGGACACCATCCGCGAGGCCAAACCGGACATCAGCCTTGTAGTTCTGACAGAAGAAGAGCGTGACGTCTTCCGCGCCCGTTCTGGCGACACTGCGGCAGCCTATGTGGACACCGCAGGTGACCGTGGTCAGCAACTGCTTGACGCGCTCAACGCCGAACTCGCAACCAACTGATCCCGAAACAGTCCCGCGCGCACTTCTCTCTCCCTCCTGCGCGCGGGACATGCCAAAAGGTAAAAACCAATGCAAAAGCCTGAAGCCGTGCCCTTTGGCTTCCTGGGTAAGATTGACGCCGCCATCGGCCGTGTTGAAATCTGGATCCTGAGCTGGGGCGTTATCCTGATGGCTGTGAACACAATCGCCAATGTCTTTGGCCGCTATGTGTTCAACCAGTCCATCTATTTTTCCGAAGAACTGAACGAGTTTCTGATTATCCTGGTGACTTTCATGGGCCTTGGCTATGCCACCCGCAAAGGCATTCACATCCGTATGTCTGCAATCTATGACGCGCTTCCGCCGAAAATCCGTAAGGGTCTGATGGTTGTGATCGCTGCCGTGACATCCGTGATGATGGCAACACTTGCCTGGTATGCATTTGAATATGTTCAGAAAGTCGCAAGCCGTGGCCGGATCACCCCTGCCCTGCAACTGCCGCTTTATCTCACTTATGTCTGGGTCGTGGTCGGGCTTGTCCTGGCATCCTTCCAGTACCTGCTGACCGCCCTTCGCAACCTGAACTTCTCCGAGGAAGAGATCTATGTCTCATACCTCGAAGTCGACAGTTATGAGGACCCAGAAACAGCTGCTGCGATCCGCCGCCATGAAGAAAATTCAAGCGAGGAGACCGCAAAATGACCGAATTTATGCTGATTGTCATGGTCGTGCTGCTTCTGTGTGGCTTCCCCATGAAAATGCCGCTGATCTCTGCGGCGGTTCTGGGTTTTCTGGTCTACTTCCCAGACCTGAGCCTGCAGATCCTGATCCAGCAGATGATCGGGGGGGTAAAACCCGCAGCACTTATCGCTGTGCCGATGTTTATCCTGGCGGCTGACATCATCACTCGGGGGCATTCCGCAAACCGCCTGATTGACGTGGTCATGAGCTTCATGGGCCACATCAAAGGTGGCCTTGCGATTTCCGTGACCTCCGCCTGTGCGCTGTTTGGTGCGGTCTGCGGATCAACCCAGGCCACTGTGGTTGCCGTGGGCGGTGCCATGCGTCCGCGCATGCTGAAATCCGGCTATAGCGACAGTTTCACCATCGGCCTGATCGTGAACGCCGCAGACCTTGCTTATCTGATCCCGCCGTCGATCGGCATGATCATCTATGGCGTGGTGTCTGGCACCTCGATTTCCCAGCTGTTCATCGCGGGGATCGTGCCCGGCCTGCTGATCGTTGTGCTGTTTTCCATGTACTGCATGTATTACGCATACCGTCACGACATCCCGGTTCTGCCGCGCGAAGGCTGGAGCGAGCGTTTCACAGCCATGCGCCGTGCGCTCTGGCCCATGGGTTTCCCGGCGATCATCGTCGGCGGGATCTATGGCGGGGTCTTCTCTCCGACCGAAGCAGCTGCGATCTGCGTACTTTATGCGGCGATCTTAGAGGTCGTGATCTTCCGCTCCATCAGGCTCCGCGATCTCTTTGATATCGCGCTGTCCACTGGCGCAATCACATCGGTGGTCTTCATCCTGATCGCGGCTGGTGCGGCCTTCAGCTGGACCCTCAGCTTTGCCCAGGTGCCACAGCAGATCATCGCATCTCTTGGTCTGAATGACGCAAGCCCGCTGATGGTGCTGCTGGCCATTAACATCGCCTTCTTTGTGGGCTGTATGTTTGTGGATAGCATCGTCGTGATCCTGATCCTTGTGCCAATCTTTGCGCCCATGATCAAAGCCGCTGGCCTTGATCCGGTGCTGGTTGGTGTTCTGATAACGCTGCAGGTGGCCATTGGTGCGGCGACCCCGCCGTTTGGCTGCAACCTCTTCACAGCAATCGCTGTGTTCCGACGTCCCTTTGTCGAGGTTGTCAAAGGGGTTCCCCCCTTCCTGTTCATCCTTCTGGTCGTCACCGGTCTGCTGGTGATCTTCCCTCAAATCGCCCTGTTCCTGCCGGAACTGGCCTATCGTTAACTATAAGAAGAAACGGAAACAATTATGTCATCACATGGTTATGAAGCGGGTCGCCTGAACCTGCCATTCGTCGGCATTGCGACCTTCGGCAAAAAGCCTTACGTGGAAAACTGGGACAAGATCGACGCGGATGTGGCGATCCTGGGCGCGCCGTTTGATTTCGGCTGTCAGTTCCGCTCTGGTGCGCGCTTTGGTCCGCGCGCCGTGCGCGAAGCCTCTACCTTGTTCAGCTTCGGTCACGCCGGCGCCTATGATCACGAAGACGATGCGACGTACCTCGATGAAAGCGTGCGCATCGTCGATATTGGCGATGCGGACATCATCCACACCAAGACTGAGGAATCGCACGCGAATATCAAATATGGCGTGAAGAAGATCCTGGATGCAGGCGCAATCCCTGTGACCATCGGCGGCGATCATTCGATCAACATCCCCTGCATCAACGCCTATAAGGAAGACTGCGCGGAAAAAGGTCCGATCCACGTGATCCAGATCGACGCGCATCTTGATTTCGTCGATGAACGTCACGGTGTTACGGATGGTCACGGCAACCCAATGCGCCGCGCGATTGAGAAAGATTACGTGTCCGGCATGACCCAGCTGGGAATCCGCAACGTGTCTTCCACCGCGAAGGAAGGCTATGAGGACGCGCGCGAACGTGGCTCTGATATTCTGTCTGTGCGTCAGGTGCGCAAACTTGGCACCCAGGCGGTTCTGGATCGCATCCCGGCAGGATCACGCTACTATGTCACCATCGACATCGACGCCTTCTGCCCCTCCATCGCGCCAGGTACGGGGACCCCAAGCCACGGTGGTTTCCAATATTACGACGTGCTGGAAATCGTCCAGGGCCTGACCAAACGCGGCGACGTGGTTGGTATTGACCTGGTTGAGGTTGCCCCGGCCTATGACCCAGCAGAAAGCACCCAGATTCTGGCAGCACAGCTTCTGCTGAACTTCATCGGCTTTATCTTCCACAACAAGAAATAAGTCCTCTGCCCCCGAAGTATCATCTTCGGGGGCAATCTTTATGCGCAAACCGTAAAACATCCTGCCTTTTGCCCAGAGGCCAGTTCCCCGATACAAATGTCCCTGCCAACTTCGCCTGCCTGACGCATGGTTTTTTGTTCGCAAATCGGTTGACCTGTCGCGTCTCGCAAACCAGACTCGACCCTGAGGTGTATTCAACAAAAACACATAAAGGTCAGAGCAATTGAAACCTAGAAATAACCAGTTGGACGCCAGGCGCGGCGCACTGATCCTTTTGGTTGTCTGGGGACATCTGCTTGAAAATCGCGGAATCGAGCAGAGCTTGTATTTCGCTATCTATACCTTCCACATTTCGGCCTTTGCGATGATCAGCGGCATGGTCGCAAGCCCACAGATAGGCATTCAGGGTCTGCGCCGGCTGTGTCACAGAATTCTATTGCCATTGCTCGCCTTCCAGATCCTCTATTCTCTGGCTCTTACCTACTTCATGCCAGATCGGGCGATCTCCATAACGACACCAGCGTTGATTATCTGGTTTCTATTCAGCCTGCTCACCTGGAAACTCCTTTTGCCTCTGGTCAAACGGATTCCTTACGCAATCCCTTTGAGCATTATCGCGGCGCTGCTTGTGGGCTATGTCGACTGGATCGAACTGGAGTTCAGCCTTTCCAGAACTTTCGTTTTCTTTCCAGCATTTTTATTTGGTCACTATTACAGCACCATGATCACTTCACTCGCGGCCCGATATCGCCTGACTTTCGGTACCGCTTTCGTGGTTCTTTTTTCCCTGGCGGTTGGGATATCAGCTCATATAGACACCGCTTTACTCTGGGGGGCACATCCTTATTCAACTTTCCCGGACGAAGCACTGCCCATAGCGTCCCGCGCCCTGATCATCTTTACCGGGATCGCCATGTCAGTATTTTTCTTCGCTATTGTTCCCGTACAATCTGACAAACTGACCCATCTCGGACGAAGAACAATGCCAGTCTATCTTTTGCATGGGTTCCCGGTTTTACTGTTCTGGACCATCGATACCCGGGGATACAGCGGCGTCGCCTTCAGTGTACTGACAGCTACTCTGGCTATCATACTCGCATTGCTGCTTTCGAACGTCAGCGTGGCAAAACTTCAAACCCGAATGACCGGCAAAGGCTAGAAGGCACCGAACACGCTTCAAATGTCGTCTGTATGAGCTTTAAAAACTTTAAACTTCCCCTTGTGGAGCCTTTAAAGATTTGAAAGTTTCGCCCTGTGTTTTGTACCCAGTTCCTTCATTTTCGTTTTATACCCTGAAATAAAAAAGCCGCATTCACAGGTTACCTTGCAGAAATGACACCAAGCACCCCTGATACATCCCCTGTTCTGACAGCCCTGCCCCCCCGTCGGCGCTGGCGTGAGGTTTTGCTTGCACCTGCCCTTTTCCTGGCGGTGGCCTTTGGCTTGATCAGCCTTGCAATGGCGACGGGATGGGAAGAAACGCTGACACAGATCGCAAAGCTCGGCTGGCTGCAAATCCTTGTTCTGTTTGCGCTTTCCCTGGTGAACTATCTGTTACGTGGCTTGCGCTGGCATATCTTTGCGCGCCGTATGAACCTGCGCGTGAGCATTCTACAAAGCCTGCGCCACTTCCTTGGGGGCTTTGCCATGTCGGTTACCCCGGGCCGTCTTGGCGAATTGATCCGTTTGCGCTGGATTGCGCGTGAATGCGGCGGCCGCCCCGAACGCAGCGCCCCACTTGTCCTGATCGATCGCGCCTCTGATCTTGCAGCAATGGCGATTATCCTTGCTCTCAGCCTCAGCCAGTCCATGGGCGGCCATACAATTGCGGCACCGGTCGCCGCAATCGCATTGCTGTTGGCTATTGTTGTCACCCGCCCTAAGCTATTGACCGGATTGATTAAAGCCACCTGGAAGCTCATTGGCCGCAAACCCAGGTTCTTCGCAAGACTGCGCAGCATGGCCCGGTCTCTCAGCCTGTTCACCAGTGCTGCAGTACTGCTTCCGACATTGTCCCTGGGGCTGCTCGGGTGGATTGCTGAAGGCTACGCATTCTGGCTGCTTCTGGATTGGTTTGGAGCAAATGTTCCTTTCTGGAAAGCCGTAGGGATCTTCACACTGGCGACGCTGGCCGGTGGTCTGACCGGTGCGCCCGGCGGCGTTGGTGGTGCCGAAGCCGCCATGATCGCGCTGTTATCTCTCGAAGGGTTCGGCCCCGGGCTTTCTGTACCGGCAACAATCATCATCCGCGTCACAACCCTTTGGTTTGCAATTATAATCGGACTTCTGATCTTTCCCCTGGCGGAAAAGAAATCCAGAAAGACCCAGTTGAACTCATGAACGGAAAACAGCTTATATGACCTGGAAAACAGATACACATACGGGCTGGGGCCGGGTCCACAGCACCACGGGCGAACTTGCCCGACCTGAACGTCAGTCTGCACTGCTGCGTCTGACTGAGACCATCACAGCACCCGCAATCGGAATGCGCCGGTCCTACGGCGACGCGCCCCTGAACAGCGACGGGCGTGCAATTGATATGACCCGTCTGGACCGGATCATCAGCTTTGATCCTGAAGCCGGCCTGCTGGAAGCCGAAGCTGGTGTTCAGATAGGCGTGCTTGCCGATGTTCTTGCACCACAAGGCTGGTTGCCAGCAGTGATGCCCGGAACAGGCTTTGCAACACTCGGCGGCTGCATTGCAAATGATGTGCATGGCAAAAACCACCACATTGACGGAAGCTTTGGCGATCATGTGGAAAGCATCACAATTCTGCTGGCGGGCGGTCAGCGCAAAATACTGACGCCAGGTCGCAACAAGGATCTGTTCCGCGCAACAATCGGCGGCCTGGGTCAGACTGGCGTGATCCTGTCGGCCAAACTGCGCCTGAAACCCTGCGTTGGTGACGTAATCATGGTGACTGAACAGAGGGCGGCTGACTTTGACGCTTTCATTTCTCTGTTGGACAACTCGCGTGCGACCTATTCGGTTGGCTGGATTGATGCGACGGCACAGGGCAACGCCCTTGGGCGTGGCATTCTGGAAGAGGCCGAAACGGGTGCTGGTCTGGTCCCTGCCCCGAAACGCGCGAAATCTGTACCGTTTAATGCCCCAGGCTGGGCCCTGGCATCCCCCATCGTAAAGTTGTTTAACGCGCTCTATTACAGACGTGTTCCCAAAACTGGCCGAACCCTGGTTAAACCCATCGGTGATTTTTTCTTCCCATTGGATGCCATTCACAACTGGAACCGACTGTATGGCAAACTGGGGTTTCATCAGTTTCAATGTGTTCTGCCTGTGGACAGGAAAGACGACCTGCGCGAGGTGCTGGATCTGATCGCACGTTCTGGTCTGGCATCCCCGCTTGCGGTTCTCAAGCGCATGGGGCCAGATGTCGGCGATCAACCTGCAGGTATGATGTCTTTCCCGCAGGAAGGCTATACGCTGGCCGTAGATTTCCGGAACCGACCAGGCGCAGAAATCCTCATCCACCGCCTTGAGGAAATGACCGCAGATGCGGGCGGGCGCGTTTACCTGGCCAAAGATTCCCTGGCCAGAGAAACCCGCATCAAATCCATGTACCCTGAACACGCGACCTGGTGTGACATCGTCAACAAAGCCGATCCGGAGGGCGATCTGAAAACAGATCTGATCCGCCGCCTTGATCTGAGGACTGCCCAATGACCCCGAATACACAAGAAACCTGGATCATTCTGGGCGCGACCTCATCCATGGCCCGTGCCTTTGCCCGTTCTGTTGCACAGGACGGGGCTGCGGTTCTTCTGGCCGGGCGCGATATGGAAGATATGCAGGTATTCGCTTTAGATCTCGCACTCCGCGGAGCTATTTTGGCTGAAGCACACGCGATTGATATGCGCGACAACACGGGCTTTGCGCCACTGATTGAGCGGGCTCAGCAAGAAGAGGGACAGATTTCGGTCGCTGTGTTCACAGGCTCCATGCCGCCGCAGTCCGAAATTGACGACAATCCCGAACTGATCCACGGGGTCATTCGCGACAGCTTTACCGGACCGGCAGAGTTCCTGCAGATGATCGCACCGGAAATGGAAACACGCGGTGGTGGCCAGGTTGTTGGTGTCGGCTCTGTTGCCGGGGACCGCGGACGCATCGGGAATTATGTCTATGGCGCAGCCAAAGCCGGCTTTCATACATATCTGTCAGGTTTTCGCAATCGTCTGAACCGGTCTGGTGCCCATGTTTTGACCGTAAAGCCCGGCTTTGTCGACACCGCCATGACCTGGACTGTGGACGGAATGTTCCTGGTCGCTTCGCCTGAAAATGTAGCCCGCGACATTCGCAAAGCCCTGCGCAAAAAACGCAATGTGATCTACACACCGTTTTTCTGGTGGGGGATTATGTCGATCATCCGGTCCATTCCTGAGTTCATCTTCAAAAAACTTTCCGTCTGACGTGCTACAGGCCAAACCATTGTTGCCACAACCCGGCGGCATAGAAGATCAGTGAAACGGTAATCAGCAGGAACCCGATCCCGCGTTTGTCTTTCAGTGCGAAGACAATGGGATCGTGATCCTGCTTTCCGTGATACCCCAGACGGATCATGCGCAAAAGCCAGGCGGACATCGGCACCATCGCCAGCCAGAGCAGCCATTGCGTCGGATATAGCATCTGCGCCTGATCAGAACGTGTGTAGAGGAAGAAAATCAGCAGGGAGAAAACCATCCCAAGGCCGGACACATTCACAAGGTCGCCCATATCCGCACGCCCGTAGCCTCTGCCCGGAAGGCGCGCATCACTTGTCGCCAGGGCCAGTTCGGTCATCCGTTTCACACATCCCAACGTGATGAACACCGGGAAGATGAAAACCATCATATAAAGAGATGCCTCAACGCCGGTTGCCGCCGCCCCGGCAACCACCCGTAGTGTATAGAGGCTGGCCAACGCCGCAATATCCACCCAACGCATCCGTTTCAATTGCAGGGAATAAGCCAGAGACAGTCCCATATAAATAAGAATAGTGAACAGAAACCCTGTCCCAAGCAAAGCCGCGATGCCCAATGCGGCACAGGAAAGAAAAACGAATGCCAGCATTCCAACAGGTATTGGCACGGTTCCCGCAGCAAAGGGGCGAAAGCGTTTTTTGACATGCTGCCGGTCAGCTTCGAGATCCAAAAGATCGTTTACTATATATATAGAAGACGCCGCCGCTGAAAACGCCATTATCCCCAGAAGCAGCAACAACAGGTTGGTGAGCGTAAATTCATGTGATGCCAGGATCGGCAAAAACAGCAGAACATTCTTTACCCATTGATGCGGGCGTATGGCTTTCAGTAAGGCCCGGCCAGACCAGCCCCCTGCAAACCGGATAACTTCCTGACCCGGTCGGGCCGTTGGTTCGATGTCTCCGACAACCAGCGCCTTATCAGCTTGCGCCCAAACCGCGCGGTCTGCGGCATGATCGCCTGCATAGTCAAAACCCTGTTCGCCATATGTCTGACTGAGATATTCTGCTTTTGCTTCCCCCTTCAGGTTCGCTATCCCATCGGAACCCCTGCTGTGTTCGCTATACCCATGATGTTGTGCAAGCTCAGATACCAGTTTCTGATCAGAGGCCGATACCAGGAGAACCTCTCGCCCTGCGTTGCGCTGTTGATCCGCATAATCTTTCAGTTCCGGATGCACCGGTAAAAGCGCGACATTCAGGTCAGCTATCCCGGCAAGTTCACGTTTCAGCCGCGCACGGTCAGTAAGGTTCGCAACAGCGCACCGGCATGCCGACAAAGGATCTTTCCCAAGTGCGCCCCAAAAGCATTCAAATAACATATCCGTCTTCAGAAATGTTCCGTCGATATCCAGTACAAGGGGTTTGTCGTCAGCCATCATTGCCTGCCAGGTTCACGTAAAACACACAGCCATCTGTGGCCAGTTCCGGAGGCGTTGTACACAACCCCCGCGCGATGGTCCAGGCGGCGACAACCTTTGGCACATAACCACGGGTTTCAGCGTATTCCGGCACACCATTGTTTCGCTTTACGGCATTCTCGCCGGCATTATACGCAGCCAGCACCATAATGGGATCATAGTTAAACTCCCCCATCAGCCAGTCAAGATATGCAACACCGCCTCTGAGATTCTGCACCGGGTCCATTCGATCAGTTACGCCAAACCGTTCTGCAGTTGCCGGCATAAGTTGCATCAGCCCGCCAGCCCCCGCAGAACTTACGGCGTCCTCACGTCCGGCAGATTCAACCCCAATAACGGCCAATACCAGCGCTGGGGAAACCTTAGTACCAACGGTTGCACCCAGAATTTCACCACCATATTTTTCAGCGATACTTTGCAGGTTCTGCATTCTCGGAAAACTACTTTCCTCACTGGTCGAGTTTGACAGAACCTGCTCTGCCAGCTCGAGAGAGTTCGGTGCGGAATCTGACAGCGCCGGAGACACCTCTTTCCAGAACCATGCGAAGGGTAAACTCTCTGCTGTGTCTGTCGGCGCAACAGTTGCAACTGTTTCCGTTTCATCCACAACCGAACCATTCGAACCCGTCGGCAAAGCCAGCGCCCGCGCCTGTTCCTCCGGATCAATCTGCACATCAATCCGGCGACGTCCTTCAAAGCTCTCTGGCACTGAAATCCAGCGCGCAGAAAAATCACCCGAATTTGGAAAACCCTGCGACAGGCAAGGCTGGGCCAGCAAAAGAAGGTACACACATCCCCCCACACAGGACATATACCCCATTCCTCTAAATCGACCAGGGGAAGAGAAAAAGGTTTCACGCATGGTAAACTGCTGCCTCTGTTTTGATCACGATTCTCACAAATCTCGAAATCTATGGCCAGAGTTTTCTGTCTTTGAGCAGGCATTTCAGGCACAAAACTGCCCCCTGAGTCTTAATAACAACAAAACCGCAAAGATATATTAAAATATATTATAATAAATCAATAACTTACATGTTTTTCCACTTTTCTCAGCATCAAGCCAAAAATACCTGATATCTGCCCAGGTCTTGCCCCATTCCGGGGGTTATATAGCCCCATAACAAGCTCGTATGGGCGTATGATCAAAAGTGAAATGTTGTGCAAGGCCTCCACGGGCCACCTCAAACTCCGCTTTTCGCGGCTGATTAAACTAAGTTAGGATATAAAAATGCTGAATCTCATCAAAAACTTCGCAAATGACGAATCCGGTGCTGTGACTGTTGACTGGGTCGTTCTGACCGCAGCTATCGTTGGTCTGGGCATCGTGATCATCAACTCCGTAGGTACCAACACTGCTGAGCTGGCACGTGAAATCGGTTCTTCCGTAAAAGCACAAAGCGTACAGACATACTAATTCTATACGCTCTGCCCGGATACCGGACAGAATTTACAAGCCACGCCTCGCGCGTGGCTTGTTTGCTTTGAGGGTAGTCCAGCTTTCCCCTCTGGAGAGAGACATCCCATTCACGCCAGATCGTGATCAACTTGCTGCCACAATTCACCTATAAGATGAATTTGTTCAGTACATTTACCAGTATCACACATCAGCGGGGCGGGCCTATGCTACATCTGTTCAGAAACTTTCTAGACAACGAATCCGGTGCCGTAACCGTCGATTGGGTTGTTCTCACCGCTGGCATTGTCATGATGGGGGCTGTTTTCGCTATTCCGATCGGAAATGATGTTTCTGAACTTTCACGCGAAACGGGAACGGCTATTGGTTCCATGAGCGTAGCGACTTACTGAAACCCTCTTAAAACAAGCGTTTCACAACTTGTTATATTAACTTATTGCGCGTATTCAGTTATCAGGTTCTAAATATAACCTGGGCACTTTTGACGCATTGATTCAGCCGAAAATGCAGTCAGAAAATGTCCAGATGATCCGTATTTGATGGCGGAAAATGAAATTCTGGAAGGAATAAAAATGCGCGCTGTATTTGGCCTCGTACTTGTTGCCGGCGTCGGTCTGGCCGGGCTTGCCGTATTCAAAGTAAAAGAACGCGTGGATGCATATCAGCACGCGCTGAACAACGCCAACCAGGGCAGCATCCCGACTACTCCCGTATTCGTTGTGTCTGAACGTCTGGTTTACGGACAACAGATGACTGAAGAACATGTACGTCTTGTGGATTGGCCAGCAGCATCACTGCCTGAAGGTACATTCTCTGAAATCGGCCAGCTTTTCCCTGATGACTCACTGGCGTTTCGCAGCGTTGCACGGATCATGGAAGTAAATGAGCCAATCCTGGCTGTAAAAGTATCCGAACCCGGAAAAGGCGTGGGCATCCAATCCCAACTGTCCCCTGGTAAGCGGGCGTTTACAATTCGTGTGGATGCCGTCACAGGTGTATCCGGCTTCCTGCGTCCTGGTGATCTTGTTGACATTTACTGGACCGGACAGGACGCACGTGGCGAAGAGCTTTCTCAGCTTATTCAGCAGGCCGTGCGGGTCATCGCGGTGGATCAAAGCACGAACGAAGATCAAATCGAAGCCTCCGTCGCCCGAACCATCACTGTCGAAGGAACCCCTCAGCAGGTCGCCGATCTCACTCAGGCCCAGGCCAGCGGACGTCTACTGCTTTCACTGCGTATTGTTACCGAAGCCGGGGATGTGATTGAGGAAGAGGTTATCACCACAACCCGGGACTTCCTGGATGGCGGGAAATGCTACATTTCCCAGGGATTTGGCGCAAATAAAACTGAGGTTGAAGTGGATTGCGCGGAATAACAAAAAAAGGCGCCCGCTGTCCCGGGCGCCTTTTCTATAAGATCTGAGAATACTATTAGTTGGCCCATTCCCAGGGCCGCGTAAATTTACCCAAACAATCAACAACAGCTTGATCCGCAACATCACCTGTCTTCACAAGCTGCGCAACAAGCCCGCGTTTTTTATCGTCAATCACCACAGTCACCTGCGCCGCAACCCCTGACTCTGTCAGGGCCGCATTGTAAATCCGGGTAATCGCGCTTTTACGCAGGTCCGGTTTAAACACCTTACCCACCGCTGTTTTCGGCAATTCAGCCATGATTTCGATATACTTCGGATTCGCGGCCCGTTCGTGGATATGCTCTTTCGCATAAGCCATCAGTTCCTCTGACGTCACGGACGCGCCTTCCACCAGCTCAACATAGGCACAGGGGATCTCACCGGCATGCCCATCGGGTTGACCAATGGCACCAACGAAACCAACCGCAGGGTGACCTGCTAACGCTTCTTCGATCTCTGCGGGGTCAATATTGTGACCGCCACGAATAATCAGATCTTTTGCACGTCCAGTGATGAACAGATAGCCTTCCGCATCAATCCGGCCCAGATCACCCGTGCGCAGGTATACATCATGATGGAAGAGATCATGGTTCTTGTCGACTTCTGTGTAAGTTGAACCTTCAAATACGCCCGGATTATCGATGCAGATTTCCCCGATTTCATCGGTCCCACATTCAACAGGTCCATCCGGCCCATTTTTCAGAATTTTCACATCACAATGGGGAAAGGTCATCCCAACGGAACCGGTTTTCTTGTTCCCACCCGGAGGGTTACAGGAAACCAGACAGGTTGCTTCTGTCAGACCGTACCCTTCGATGATCTGCACGCCGGTGGCCTCTTCAAAACGGCGATATAGTTCCAATGGCAGTGGCGAAGACCCAGAAAATGCCCCAGATAATGTGGAAATATCCGCATCAATTGGACGCTGCATCAGAGCAGAAAGCGCTGTGGGTACGGTGACAAGGAAGGTCACCTTATAGCGTTCACAGAGCTTCCAGAAGTTATCAAACACACCGTCCCCGCGGTAGCCGGCCGGCGTCGGGAAAATCACATGTGACGCTGCGCCGATCATCGACATCATAATCGGATAGACCGCGAAGACATGGAACAGCGGCAACGGACACATGACGTTATCTTCAGGCCGGAACAGCAGGGTTGAACCCAGCCAGCCGTTGTAAATCATGCCGGAATATTTGTGCTGGGCCACCTTCGGCATGCCAGTTGTGCCGCCGGTGTGGAAATAGGCCGCGACGCGATCCTCTTTCTTATCCTCAAAGTCCAGTGTCTTGTTCTGTTTTGCCATTTCCGCGTTGAAGTTGAGGACGCGCGCAGAATGACCCGAAGGATTCTTCGGTCGAATCAGAGGCACAATCCAGGATTTCGGCGGTGTCAGGTAACGCAGCAGATCAATTTCAAGCACTGTTTTGACATTGGGTGCATCTTTCAGCGCCTCAGCTGCTTTCTGCGGCACATCGGTTTTCGGGAAAGCCTTCAGTGTCACCAGAACCGTCGCATTGGTTTCACGCAGAATGGCGGAAATCTGTTCTGGATCAAGCAGCGGATTGATCGGGTTCACAATCCCCGAAATCATCCCACCCAGCAGCGTATATGCAGTTTCCATCGCATTCGGCAGAAGAAAAGCTACAACGTCATTTTCACCGACACCAAGCGAACGAAAAAGATTCGCAGCCTGCACGGATTTTTCATAAACGCCAGTCCAGGTCTGGGTTTCTGCCTTGTCCTTTGGCCCGGATGTGATCTGATAACTGATCGCATTCCCATTGGGGTTCTTGTCTTTGGCTGAAGCCAGAAAATCATGCATTGTTCGCGGCAAATCCCGCGCTTCAAAACTTTCGGCTTCCTGTTCGATCTTCAGCAGATCTTCCAGACTGGCAAATTTACCCATCTGTTATTTCCCTCCCTTATGTCCGTTTTTTATGGACCTTTTGTCACACAATGGTCGCATAAAGGCGGTGACGCAAGCCTGACGCTGCGCCCCCTGCCCTTAATCAGGGGGGAATTTAGACGAAATTAAACCTCTGCGGTGAACTGAAGCTTTGCCAGACGCGCATAAAGCCCGCCTTCTTTGACCAGTTCTTCATGGGTGCCCTGGGCTACGATCCCGCCCTCTTCGAACACCACAATCCGGTCAGCTTTTTTCACGGTCGCCAGACGGTGCGCCACGATCAGTGTCGTACGGTCCTTCGCCAGATCATCAATCGCCCCCTGCACGGCACGTTCGCTTTCGGCGTCCAGGGCAGAAGTTGCCTCATCCAGCAGCAGAACCGGCGCATCCCGCAAAATGGCACGAGCAATTGCAATGCGTTGTTTCTGACCGCCGGACAGCATCACGCCACGTTCACCAAGTTCCGAATTATATTGCTCTGGCAGCGCCATCAGAAAATCATGCGCTGCAGCGGCTTTTGCGGCGTCAACTACATCCTGATCACTGGCGCCCGGACGCCCGAAACGGATGTTATCCATGGCAGAGCCTGCAAAAATCACCGGGTCCTGCGCCACAAGTGCAATATGTTGGCGGAAGTCGGCGCGTGTCATCTCTGTCAGATCAAAACCATCAAGCATCACCTGCCCCTGGTCCGGATCATAAAAACGCAACAACAACTGAAGGATGGTCGATTTACCCGCGCCTGAAGGGCCAACAAGCGCTACGGTTTCCCCCGATTTCACGTCCAGTTGCAGATCCTTCAACGCCGCTGTATCGGGACGGGATGGGTAGTGGAACGTAACATCATTAAAACGGATATCACCCCGGGCGCGCGCACCAAATGTCTTTGGCGCAATCGGGTCATTCACCTGATCTTCGGTTTCCAGCAGTTCGATCAGGCGTTCTGTCGCCCCTGCAGCGCGCTGCAATTCGCTCCAGATCTCGGACAATGCACCAACGGCACCGGCAACCATGATCGCATAGATCACAAATTGTACGAGTTCCCCGGTGCTCATCAGTTCGGCCTGCACGTCGCGCGTCCCGATCCAGAGCACACCGACGACACCTGAAAAGATCAGGAAAATCACAATCACGGTCATAATCGCGCGTGTAAAAATCCGTTTTGCCGCCGCACCAAACGCCTTTTCTGTGACATCGTCAAACTGCGCGGTTGTGCGGGTTTCATGGGTGTAGGCCTGCACTGTGCCCACTGCCAGAAGCGCCTCAGACGCAGCACCGGAACTTGCAGCGATCCAGTCCTGGTTTTCACGGCTGAGCTTGCGCAATCGCCGCCCCAGCACGATGATCGGGATCAGAACCCCGGGAACAATCAGCAACACAAGCCCGGTCAGTTTAGCACTGGTAAAAAGCATCAGAACCATTCCGCCCATGAACATCAGGACATTACGCAATGCCACGGACAGCGATGACCCAATCACCGATTGGATAATCGTGGTGTCTGTGGTGATACGCGACAGAACTTCGCCGGTCAGGGTCTTTTCATAGAATTCGGGGGAAAGGGAAATCACACGCGCAAATACGGCCTTGCGCATATCAGCGACGATACGTTCACCCAGGCGTGTGACCAGAAAATAACGCAGCCCGGTGCCAACAGCCAAAAGGGCAGCCACAAGGATCGCAGCACCAAAATACTGATCCAGAAGATGTGTTTCCCCATTCGTGAATCCATCTACGACACGGCGCACCGCGATTGGCAGGATCAGCGAAAGAGCCGCTGTCGCCGTCAAAGCCAGCAGCGTCAGAAGCACCTGAAGCCGATAAGGTTTTATAAAAGGCGACAACCCGCGCAGCGCACTGATTTGTTTCGACTTTCCGCGATCTTCTGCAGAAGCTTCCGACGTATTTGCCATTTCCGGGCTCTCTTCAATACAAAGGATATCCGCCGGACATCCTGCCTGTTCTTTCTCCGGAAAAAACTTTCGGCGTGCATACGCCAGCATTTCCGGAGCATCCTGATTTCCAAGGGTAGTTATCAGTTAAACAGGGAAAAACAAGGTTCATTTCGCCGCATTTTCTGCTCCAGGGATCGAACCCGACAATGGCATTATGCCCATTGCGTCTATATTTTTTCCACTCTCCTGCCTGTCCATCGCATTTGCGGAACTCTGCTCTTTCCCTTGTCACGTAATCTGCCGTACAAAGAACGCAAGGGAGCAAGAACAAACATGGCACACAGCACAGAAAGTGAGAGCCGAAAGCTTCTCGGGCGGTTACGCGAGATTATGGCGGAAGACAGCGCGGGCCAGGCCCGTCTGGATCAGATCACTGCACTTGTGGCGGATTCTATGGAAGCCGATGTGTGTTCTATTTATCTGTTCCGCGATGACGATACCCTGGAACTATGTGCAACCCATGGCCTGAACCAGGATGCGGTACATCAGACCCGCATGAAAATCGGCGAAGGTCTGGTCGGGCGCGTTGCGAAATATTCCCGTGTGGTCAACACGCCGGATGCACCGTCTGAAAAAGGCTTCCGCTTTATGCCGGAAACCGGGGAAGAAGTGTTTTCCTCTTTCCTGGGAATCCCGTTGCAGCGCCTGGGTGAACGTCTGGGCGTGGTTGTGGTGCAATCCAAAGATGCCCGCGTCTACACCGATGACGAAGTTTACGCGCTGGAAGTCGTCGCCATGGTTCTGGCTGAGATGACCGAACTTGGCGCCTTTGTCGGTGAAGGCGCCGCACTGTCGCCTCTGCACAGTCAGGCGGTGATGCTACGCGGTTCTGTCGCCCAAGAAGGCGTGGCAGAAGGCAATGTCTGGCTGCATGAAGCCCGCGTCGTTGTCACCAACCCGATCGCTGATGATCCGGAAGCCGAACAGATCCGTCTGGAAGAGGCTGTCGATCAGCTGCGCGTTTCTGTTGATGAGATGCTTGATAACGCTATTGGTGGTGACAAAGATCAGGTGCAGGTGCTGGAAGCCTACCGGATGTTTGCCAATTCCAAAGGCTGGATGCGGCGCATGTCGGAAGACATCAAACGCGGGCTCTCTGCGGAAGCTGCGGTTGAAAAGGAGCAATCCACAGCACGCGCCCGTATGTCTCAGGCCTCGGACGCTTACCTGCGTGATCGCCTGCATGATCTCGATGATCTGTCCAACCGTCTGTTGCGTATCCTGACGGGTCAGGGATCAAATACCGGCGCGGAAATGCCTGAGAACCCGATCCTGATTGCGCGCAATATCGGCCCCGCAGAACTGCTGGATTATGGCCGCAATCTGAAAGGCATCGTGCTTGAAGAAGGTTCTGTCGGTTCTCACGCCACCATCGTTGCACGTGCTCTTGCAATTCCCCTGCTGATCCACACCGACCGGATCACGAATGAGGCCTTGAACGGCGATCAGATTTTAGTGGATGGTGAACATGGCACCGTGCATCTGCGCCCGGATGAAAGTGTGGTCTCTGCCTTCCGCGACAAGATTTTGATGCAGGCGGAGGCCCAGGAACGCTATACATCCATCCGTGACAAACCAGCAGAAACCCTGTGTGGTGAAGTGGTGAAGCTGACCATGAACGCAGGGCTTATGGCCGATCTGCCCAGCCTGCCAACCTCTGGTGCAGAAGGTGTTGGCCTGTTCAGAACCGAACTTCAGTTCCTCGTCCGCAATAAAATGCCCAAACGCGCAGAACTGGCCGCAACCTATGAAACCGTGCTGAATGCCGCTGAAGGTAAGCCGGTGGTGTTCCGCACGCTTGATATCGGGTCAGACAAAGTCCTGCCCTATATGAACCCCCTGGACGAACCGAACCCGGCGCTTGGCTGGCGTGCGATCCGTGTGGGTCTTGATAAGCCTGGTGTGATGCGGATGCAGGTGCAGGCGCTTTTGCGGGCCGCCAAAGGGCGCCCATTGTCCGTGATGTTCCCGATGGTCGCGCAGTTTGAAGAATTCAAACAGGCGCGTGACATCTTCCTGCGCGAAGTTGAACGGGAACGTGCACTTGGGCACGCCCTGCCGGAAAGCTTTGAAATCGGCACGATGCTAGAAACGCCAAGCCTGGCCTTCGCCCCACCACAGTTCTTTAAGATGGCGGATTTCATTTCCATCGGCGGCAATGACCTCAAGCAATTCTTCTTTGCCGCCGACCGTGAAAATGAACGGGTGCGCAAACGTTATGACACGCTCAGCGTCAGTTTCCTGAACTTCCTCGAAACCATCGTTGCACGCTGTAAAGAAGGCGACACGCCTTTGTCGTTCTGTGGTGAGGATGCCGGCCGGCCGGTCGAAGCTCTGTGCTTTGCCGCCATGGGCTTGCGGGCGCTGTCCATGCGTCCGGCTTCTATCGGCCCTGTGAAGCATCGCCTGCGCCGTACGAACCTTCAGGAACTGCGCGCAGTGATTGACCAGGCCCGCGCAGAAGGCGTTGAAACCGTGCGCCCGGCTGTGCTGGAATATCTGCGTAAGGGATAACTGCGGATCACTGCCGTGCTTTATCCACCGTCCCCGTGATACCCTCCCAGGCACCTGTCTGCAATTCCAGCCCCAGCACACGTTCGGGGTTGGTAGGCGGTGGCATTGTGACATCATCAAGCTTCACAAACCCAAAGCGGCGATAGTAAGGTTCATCCCCCACAAGCATCACCCGGCCCCAACCGGTTTCCCGGGCAACTTCAAGGCTGTGACGCATAAGAGATCCGCCCAGTCCTTCGCCCTGATGGGTCGGGTGAACAGCCACAGGCCCCAGCAGCAACACCTGTTTGCCACCGACATCCACCGGCCAGTACCGGATCGCGCCAGCCAGTATGTTTTCTTCATCCCGGGCAATGATGGAAAGTTGTTCGACAGGCGGAATATTGTTACGCAGACGATAAGACGACAGGGCTTCACGCCCTGGAGCAAAACAAAGGTCATAGAGGGCTTCGACTTCCCACCAGTCCTCTGAACATTCCTGTCGCAGCTCAATCATCTGCGTCCCTCACACAGTTTTCCACCCTCAGCATCTGGACCTTCGCACGATGCATCATTACCTCTGAGTAAACCGCAATTCCCCCGAAGGAAAGCAGATGTTCTATCGCCCTCAGGATGGCCACGGCCTGCCTCATAATCCCTTTAATGCCCTCATTACCCCACGCCCAATTGGCTGGATCTCAACACGTGATGGTCAGGGCCGCGATAACCTGGCCCCCTATTCATTTTTCAACGGCGTCGCCTATGAGCCGCCGCAAGTGATGTTCGCCACGACGTCTGCCAAAGCAGACCGGGGTGAAACCAAGGACAGCGCGGCAGGAATTGAAGAAACCGGGGTCTTCTGTGTGAATATCGTTGGATTTCAGATGCGCGACGCCATGAACGCAAGCTCGGCCGCCTTGCCCGCCGGGGATGATGAATTCCTGCACGCAGGCCTGCCCAAAGCAGAATGTTCAGAGATCAACTGCCCCCGCGTGGCCGACGCCCCTGCAGCACTGGAATGCAAACTGACAAGAATCGTGCAACTGCCTGGCGAAGCCAACCGGGTGGTTTTTGGCGAAGTGATAGGCGTACACATGCGCGATGATTGCATGACAGACGGCATGTTTGATGCGACAAAATATCAACCCCTGGCCCGTATGGGATATCGTGATTACGCGAAGGTGGATGAGGTCTTTACCCTTGCGCGTCCCGATGATTAAATCTGCCTGAATTTAAGCACATGAAGGAGCTGCCCCGATGACCACAGAAACCATGATTGGCGTGATCGGGGGCTCTGGCCTCTATGAAATTGACGGACTGGAAAATGCGACCTGGCAGGCGGTGGAAAGCCCCTGGGGCACACCCTCAGATGAGATCCTGACCGGCACACTCAATGGCGTAAAAATGGCCTTCCTGCCACGACATGGACGTGGCCATGTGCATTCCCCGACAACCGTTCCATACCGCGCCAATATTGATGCCCTGAAACGTCTGGGTGTGACGGATGTGATCTCTGTTTCTGCCTGCGGATCCTTCCGCGAGGAAATGGCACCAGGTGATTTTGTCGTGGTGGATCAGTTCATTGACCGCACCTTCGCACGGGAAAAATCCTTCTTCGGCACCGGCTGTGTTGCCCATGTCTCTGTAGCCTATCCCACCTGTCCACGTCTGTCTGCCACCTGCTATCAGGCGGGCGAAGCGGCTGGGATCAACATGCACAACGGAGGCACCTATCTGGCGATGGAGGGGCCGCAGTTTTCGACTCTTGCCGAAAGCAAAATGTACCGCGAAAGCTGGGGCTGTGATGTGATTGGCATGACCAACATGCCCGAAGCGAAACTGGCCCGTGAGGCCGAGCTTTGTTATGCCTCCATCGCGATGATCACCGATTATGACAGCTGGCATCCGGAACATGGCGAAGTTGACGTGACCGAGATCATCAAAACCTTGATGGGTAATGCCGACAAGGGCCGCGATTTGGTGACCCGGCTGCCAGATCTTCTGGGTGCAGACCGCGCCCCTTGTGAACACGGGTGTGACCGGGCATTGGAATTCGCCATCCTGACCGCACCGGACAAACGCGACCCGGCGTTGATGGCCAAACTTGATGCGGTGGCCGGGCGTGTGTTGATGTGAAACCACGCGTCCTAATCCTGGGGGCCGATGGATTTATCGGCCGCCATATCGCCTTTGAATGTCGCGCGGCAGGCTGGGACGTTCTCGCCTCCGCGCGCCGGGTCAAAGCCCTGAAGTATATGGGATTTGAGGTTCTGCAGGTCGATCTGACGGCACCCGCCTGCCACGAACCCACTTTCTGGCAGAACAATGCGGGCCGATGTGACTACGTCGTAAATGCCGCCGGACTTCTGACAGGGTCAGAAGACGCTTTTGAAGCGGTTCATGTGTTTGCGCCCCAGGCAGTGTACCGTGCATTTCCAGCAGCACGAAAACTGCTGATCTCTGCTGTGGGTATTGAGAAAGCCAACACGCCCTTTGCGATCTGGCGACGCAAAGGCGAAGTCCTGGCGCGTGTGAATGATGTGATCTGCCTGCGCCCCGGACTTGTGTTAGGGGATACCTCTTATGGCGGATCATCCCTGCTCCGCGCTCTGGCCAGCCTGCCTGTTACGCCGCTGCTTGGGGACGGCATCCAGGAGATGAACCCAATCCATGCACAGGATCTTGCAAAAGCAGTGCATGAAATGCTGGAGCATGGCACAGCACACGGCCCCCACGACATTGGCGGTCCAGAGGACATCACACAAAAGCAGATGATTGCCGCCTATCGTGCCTGGATGGGCCTTGCCCCCTGTAAGAGTTTTGCCCTTCCCGCAAGATTTGCGCGTCTTGCCGGGAAACTTGGCGACTTCATGAAGATGGGACCGATTTCCACCACTGCCCTGGCGCAACTTGATGCCGGTGTTCTGGCCCGGGGAACCCCGCCACTGCAAACCAGACCGCGTGGTTTCACGGCGTTTCTTAACGCGCGCCCTGCAGGCACGCAGGATCTCTGGCAGTCGCGGTTATTTCTTTTGCGCCCATTGTTGCGCCTGATGCTGATTTTTATGTGGGTGCTGTCCGGGCTTATTGGATTGTTCCTGCCGTCCTCCCACTTCCTGCCACTGCTGGCCGGTGCTCCCCTGCCCGATATCGCCCTGATCGCCATTGCCCGGATTGGCGGGTTGGCCGATCTGGCGATTGCCCTTGCCCTGTTGCGGGGCTGGCTGCTGAAACTTATGGGTTGGGTGCAGATCACCTTCGTTGGAAGTTATACCCTGGGTCTGACCATTCTTGCCCCTACACTTTGGTTTCTACCCATCGGTGGGCTCCTGAAAAATCTGCCCATCCTTCTGCTGCTGGTCATTTTTCTAATCCTTGAAGAAGAACGCTGATGGACTGGTATTTCATAGCCAAATACGCGCATATCCTGTGTTCTACCGTTCTTTTTGGCACAGGCATTGGTACGGCTTTCCAGATGGTCTGGGCCATGCATCTGGCGCGCAAAGACCGCGTGGAGACAGTGCATTCCGTCGCATCCGGTGTTGTGATTGCAGACTGGATCTTCACCACGCCCGCTGGTTTTCTTCAGCCCGCAACAGGCCTCTGGCTGATCTGGTTGCAGGGATGGTCCCTATGGGAAAGCTGGCTGATTGTGACTTACCTGCTCTACATCATCGCCCTGATCTGCTGGCTGCCCGTCGTGCACCTGCAGATCCGTATTCGTGAGCTTGCGCGTGATGCCCTGCAAAATGGCACCCCCTTGCCGGGTCACGCCTGGCGCCTGTATCACATTTGGTTTGCCCTGGGCTGGCCGGCATTTATTGCGCTGATGGGTGTGTTCTGGCTGATGGTGACAAAACCGGTTTTATTTTAGGAGGTCTTCATGCGGTTGCAAGGTATAGATGTCGCGCGGTTCATCGCCTTTCTGGGCATGGTTCTGGTGAACTTTCGTATTGCGGCACAGGTGACGACGGATGCTGATTTCCCCACCCTTGTGACCAACAGCCTTGAAGGACGCGCCGCTGCCCTGTTTGTTATTCTGGCAGGTGTTGGCTTTACCATGGGCCACGCAAGCGGGCGACAACCCTGGCATCTGACCCTGCGGCGGGCGGTGTTTCTGTTTATCATCGGTATGCTCGACATGGTGATGTTTGATGCGGATATCCTACATTTTTATGCCTTGTATTTCCTTGTTGGCATGCTGTTCACACAGGCGTCTGGTCGGATGCTTTTGCTGGGGGCCGGTGCGATTACCCTGATTGGATATATCGCCTTGTTTGCCTTTGATTTTGAAAACGGTTGGAACTTTGAAACCTTTAAGTATGCGGATTTCTGGAGTATTTCGGGCTTTCTGCGGCATTCATTCTACAATGGCTGGCATCCGGTCTTTCCCTGGGCTGCACTGTTTCTGATTGGCATGTGGGTCGGACGGTTGGATCTGGCGGCACGGGGCACGCAGCTGCGCCTATTGATCTGGGGTGGCATCCTTGCGACCACGACATCTTTGGTCAGTAAGACCTTGGGCAGCCTGGACCCCGAGTTGATCGAAATCGTTTCAACCGCCCCTATCCCGCCAACACCGTTCTATATCCTTGCAGGGTCGGGAACTGCCATCGCGATGCTGGGACTCATCCTGCTGATCACCCCGATCTTAACCCGCTTGCACTTTACAAACCTTTTGGCAGCACCTGGCAAAATGAGCCTGACATTATACATGGCCCATATTTATCTGGGTATGGGAATACTTGAAGGGATCGGGAAACTGGATGGCAGCCTGTCCGCCTATGATATTTTCGCAATTTCTCTGGGTTTTTGCGTGATTGCCGCATTGTTTGCACGTCTTTGGTTCATTAAGTTCAGACGCGGCCCGCTTGAGGGTCTGATGAGGCTCACCACGGAAGGCAAAGTGAGATGAAAAAAGACGTCAAAGATTACATCCGGACGATTGTTGATTTCCCGCATGAAGGCATCATGTTTCGCGATGTGACCACATTGTTTTCCGACCCACGCGGGTTTCGCATGGCGATTGATCAGCTTCTGCACCCCTATGCCGGGCAACCGATTGATAAGGTGGTAGGCCTTGAAGCCCGCGGCTTTATTCTGGGTGGCGCGATTGCGCATCAGCTGTCCGTTGGTTTTGTGCCTGTGCGCAAAAAGGGCAAACTGCCTGGCACAACGATCAGCCAGGACTATAACCTGGAATATGGCGAAGCGATTGTGGAAATCCATGACGACGCCCTGAAACCGGGTGAACGCGTGCTGGTTGTCGATGACCTGCTGGCCACCGGTGGCACCGCAGAAGCCGGGATCAAACTGCTGGAACGTCTGGGCGCTGAGATCATTGGTTGTGCCTTCGTAATCGACCTGCCGGAACTGGGTGGTCGGAAGAAACTGGAAGCGCTTGGCATGGATGTTTACGCCCTATGTGAGTTTGACGGGATGTAAGGTTAACTTTTACCGAAATTCTGAATTTCACCAATTTGGTAAACCTTTCGGTAAGGAATAGCCCCTAAGACTAAGCCTGTCCGCTACCCACGGACGCTGCTTGTATAACACACGTAAAAGTACCAACCGCCCTGCCCTGCGCAGGGCGGTTGTTTTCTGTGGCTCAGGTCAGAACAGCACCCGGGTTCAGGATACCAAGAGGATCAAGCGCCGCTTTCATCTGCTTCATCACCCGATACCGCGTCGGGTCGGCATAACGGATCAGCTCATTCGCTTTCATCCGACCGATCCCGTGTTCCGCGCTGAAGGATCCGCCATAGTCATGCACAAGATCATGCACCAGGCGTTCAATGTCATCCCTTACATGCGCCCAGGCCTCACGCGTTTCCCCTACAGGCGGGAAGACGTTGTAATGCAGATTACCATCCCCAAGGTGACCAAAACAATTCACCCGTACGGGGGCTATTTCAGCAATTTTTGCCATGCCATGAGGGATGAATTCCGCAAGGGCTGACAGTGGCAACGAAATATCATGGCTGACAATCGCACCCACCTTCTTATTCGCCGCCGGTATATGTTCGCGCAGGGACCAAAGCTGATTACGTTGTGCAAGCGACTGGGCAATCACGCCGTCCGACACCAGCCCCGCCTCAGCCCCCTGAACAAATAGCTGTTCCAGCAGGGCTTCTGGATCAAGCGCAGCAGGCAAGCCGAATTCGACAAGCACGGACCATTCAGGAACATCGGCAAAAGGTTGATGTATCTCGGGCAAAGTATCACGCACAAACCCGACGCCGGTGCCTGAAAGCAATTCAAACGCCGATACCCCGTCACCAGACAAATCACGGGCAATGCCCAGAAGTTCAAGCGCCGCCGCAGGATCACGCACGACAAGCACAGCCGTCCCCACACGCGCAGGACGCGGGGACAGGCGCAGGCTGGCGGCGGTAATTACCCCAAGCGTGCCTTCTGAACCAATCAACAGGTTTTTCACATCATAACCGGTATTGTCTTTGCGCAGGCGTGACAGGTTGTTCAGTACAGATCCATCGGCCAGGACGGCCTCAACCCCAAGGCACAGATCACGTGTATTGCCGTAGCGCAGCACATTCACCCCGCCTGCATTGGTGGCCAGGTTCCCACCGATCCGACAGCTGCCTTCAGAAGCAAGCGACAGGGGGAATAGACGGCTTTCTTTTTCCGCTTCCTCCTGGATGCTGGCAAGTGTCATCCCTGCTTCAGCCACCAGCACGTTCTCTGACGGATAAATCGCGCGCATTGTGTTCATACGTTCAAGCGACAAGATCAGCGGCGCAGGCCCCTGATCTGCTGCCATGATCTGCCCGCCCACAAGGCCTGTACCACCGCCGAAGGGAATGACGCCAATAAGGTATTCAGAGCAAAGCTTCAGAACGTCGGAGACCTCTTGCGTATTGCGCGGGGCGACAACAGCACCGGCATGCCCGGCGATGCGTTTACGTGGCTCTTCCAGATACAGTGCATCCGCCGGGCGCAGAATGTCTTCGCCCAGGGTTTCTGTCAATGTAGCGATAAACTCAGGTGTAACAGGTTGCAGCATTTGGGCCTCCGTCCGGAGATGAACATGTGATGCGGTGTATTTCAAGCCAGGTCGTGGCCTCAGCCTGCATCGGTCTTGCCACGGCGATCCCCGCGCAGGTTGGCGTATAGCACATGGGTGCGCCAGCGGCCGCTGATCTGCAAGTAGCTCTGGGCTACACCTTCGTATTTGAAACCGGACCGTTCCAGCAACCCACGACTGGGTTGATTTTCCGGCAGACAGGCGGCTTCGAGGCGGGAAAGGTCCAGGTCACGGAAGGCGAAATGTTCCACCGCCAGAAGCGCTTCCAGCATATAGCCCTGCCGCGCAAAGCCCTGCCCGATCCAATAGCCAAGCGTGCCGGCCTGAGCAGGACCGCGCCGGATGTTATCCAGCGTAATTGCCCCGATCAGATAGTTGTCTGCACGGCGAAACAGGAACAGTGGCGCAGCAGTGCCCTGCGAAATCGACCTCCGGGCCCAATAGACCCGGTTGGTAAACCCCTTGCGGGACAGGTGATCTTTTGACCATGCTGGTTCCCATGGCGTCAGAAACGCCTGGCTGGTGCGGCGCAACGCAGCCCATTCGCGGAAATCCGCGTGCTGAGGCGGGCGCAGATACAGGCGGTCCGTCTCCAGCCGGATGTTTCGTTTACGCCCCAGCATCAGCCCGCCATGCGACGTGCATTCAAGGCCGCAAGATCCGCAGCACCGGCCACAGGGCCGTATTGTGCAAGCGTCGCACGGGCGTTGACCGCCATATCAGCCCCAAAGGCCCGAAGCGCGTTCAGATCAACGCTGTCGATCTTCTCAACGACCTCATTCACCGGTGGCACGCGGCCCCAGATCGAGGTCATACGCGCCAGGCGTTCTGCACGGTTTGACGGGCTTTCCAGCCCCATCAGCATCCCGGCCTTCATCTGCGCACGGGCGCGATCCAGTTCAGCCTGGGTGATTGTATCACTTGCGCGCTTCATTTCGTCAATCGTAACAAGCGCCAGCTCTTCCACCTGATCACCGCTGGTGCCTGCGTAAATCGTCGTCATACCACTGTCAGCAAACGCCCCGGCCTGCGCGTAGATCGTATAGCAAAGGCCACGTTTTTCCCGCAGTTCCTGAAACAGTCGCGAAGACATGCCGCCGCCAAGAACACCAGAATACAGTTGAGCCGCCCAGATCCCGTCATCTGTGTAGGCCGGGCCTTCAAAAGCCAGGGCAAAATGCGCCTGTTCAAGATCCTTCTCAACCCGGACTTCACCACCGCGATAGCTGCCACCGGACATGGCAGGGGCTGTGCGGGCGGTGTGCGTACCAAACAGAGCCTTTGCCTGTTTTACCAGTTGATCATGATCAACAGCACCCGCCGCCGCCAGGATCATATTGCCAGGGCCGTAATGGGCACCAATAAACTGTTCGAGGTCCGATTTCTGGAAGGCCGACACTTTTTCAGCCGGGCCAAGGATCGTGCGACCAAGTGGCTGATCCGGGTAAGCCTGTTCCTGCAGCCAGTCAAAGATCACGTCATCCGGCGTATCAAGCGCCTGCCCGATCTCCTGAAGGATCACACCGCGTTCTGTTTCGATCTCATCCTGATCAAAGGTCGGGTTCAGAAGGATATCGGAAATCACATCCAGCGCCAGCGGCACATCCGCCGCCAGAACACGGGCGTAATAGGCTGTCATTTCGCGGGATGTATAAGCGTTAAGATACCCACCCACATCTTCAATCTGCTCTGCGATATCCAAAGCAGACCGGGTCGCCGTGCCTTTAAACGCCATATGTTCCAGAAAATGGGCGATGCCATTCTGGTCCTCAGATTCATTGCGACCGCCGGCGTTAACCCAGATACCAAGGGTCGTGCTTTCAAGGCCGGGCATGGATTCCGTGACAATACGAAACCCATTGGGCAGCGTATGTGTGCGCAGGTTGTTCTTTGTGCTCAAATTGGTACTCACTTCTTAAGGCGCTCGCGGATCAGGCTGGTCAGTGCGGTCAGGTCGTTTGCAACAGGCGTTACACGTTCGCTGCGCTCAAACAGATCCGCCATATGGGCAGGCAGGCCAACGTCAACGCCACAGGCATCTTTTACAGCTGCCGGGAATTTCGCCGGATGGGCAGTGGCGAGGGTGATCATCGGCACCTCAGACAGGTTGGCATCCCCAATACGCGCACCAATTGCGGAATGCGGACACAGGACTTCACCAGTGCGGGTCAACATATCTTTGATGGTCTCAGAGGTTTCTTCTTCAGACACGCGGCCAGATGTAAACTGTTCCCGCAGCGCTTCCATCGCGCCCTGGCTGATGCTGAAGCTACCGCTTTCAGACAGGTCATTCATCACGGAACGGATCGCATCGCCATCGCGCCCGTAAGCGTCAAACAGCGCGCGTTCAAAGTTGGAACTAACCTGAATATCCATTGACGGGCTGATGGACGGGCTTACGCCTTCTTTGGTGTAAGCGCCGGTTTCCATAGTGCGGTGCAGAATGTCATTCTGGTTGGTGGCAATCACCAGCTCTTTGATCGGCAGGCCCATCTTCTTGGCAATGTAGCCCGCGAAAATGTCACCGAAGTTGCCGGTTGGCACAGTAAAGGACACTTCGCGATGCGGTGCGCCAAGGGACACAGCAGAAGAGAAATAATACACAACCTGCGCCAGCACCCGGCCCCAGTTGATAGAATTCACACCAGCAAGCCCAACTTCGTCACGGAAGGCATGGTCGTTGAACATATCTTTCAGACGCGCCTGGCAGTCATCAAAGTCGCCCTTCACCGCAAGCGCATGCACGTTGTTTTCCGAAGGCGTGGTCATCTGACGGCGCTGAACCTCAGACACGCGGCCTTCCGGGAACATGATGAAGACGTCGACGTTATCCAGACCTTTGAAGGCCTCAATCGCCGCAGAACCCGTGTCACCGGATGTTGCCCCAACGATCACGATACGCTGGCCGCGTTTTGTCAGAGCCGCCTGGAACATCTGACCAATCAGTTGCATGGCGAAATCTTTGAACGCAAGCGTCGGGCCATGGAACAATTCCAGCAGGAAATGGTTCGGCGCAAGCTGCTTCAGCGGTGCTCGGGCGTCATGGGCGAAACCGGCATAAGCCTTTTGGATCAAGCCCCGGAATTCATCATCGCCAAAGCTGTCGCCCACAAAAGGGCGCATAACGCGGTAAGCGATCTCTTCATAAGACAGACCGGCCATATCAGCGATTTCCGCCTTGGTCAGAGTCGGCACATCTTCCGGCACATAAAGGCCACCGTCACGGGCAAGACCTGTGAGCATGGCGTCTTCAAAAGACAGTTCGGGCGCCTGGCCCCGGGTCGAGATATATTTCATCGCTTTGCCTTGCCTGATCAGCATTTGGTTTACAGTGTTCTCTGCCTGATACGCCAGAGAACGGCGCTTGTCATCACCACCCAGAAAAATGCCAGAGAAAACCAGGTAATCGCATATCCCAGATGGTCATTGGGAATGCCTTCAGTTGTCAGAGGCACCGGGCGGGCGGTGTAAAGATCTGGTGTCACGGTACGCGCGACAATCAGCAGTGGCTCGGTCCCAAGCGACATGGAAATCGCTTCAAGGTCGCGGGCGTACCACGTGTTGCCCTCTGGGGGCGGGGTAAATTCGTTCAGCTCATCCGGCCAGTGCATATTGCCGGTAATGGTGATCTCAGCCGGGCCGTTGAAATCAGTATGCGAGTCCTGGCGACGAAAGCCACGGTCCAACAACAGTCGACGCCCATTAGTCTCAAACACAGAGATCATGCGATAGCCTGCGCCCTGCCCGCGGGCAGAGGCAAAAACCTGCACACCATCATCAGCAATGCCAGTTGCGGTCACAGGCAGATAGCGGTGCTCGTCCCAGGTTGGGGTTTCGGGAATGGCGACGGGATCTCCCTGGATGCGCGCTTCGACATCTGCAATAAGATCCAGCTTCCAGTTCAGGCGCGACACCTGCCAGAACCCCAGCCATAGCAGGAGTGCCAGGCCAGCAATCCCAAATATCAGTGTAAGGATGAATTTCACCCGCATGAATGCCCCTTATTCACCGCGCAAAGAAAAAGCGCAGGTGTTTCCACCTGCGCTTTAAAGCCGTTATTTGCAGAAGGTGCAAGCTTACGCACCCCAGATATAAACTGCGGCAAAAAGGAAAAGCCAGACAACGTCCACAAAGTGCCAGTACCATGCAGCAGCTTCAAAGCCGACGTGGTGTTCCTGGGTAAAGTGACCTGCCTTTGCGCGCATCATGCAAACAAAGAGGAAGATCGTGCCAACAATCACGTGGAAGCCGTGGAAGCCGGTCGCCATGTAGAAGACACCGCCATAAACGCTGCCGCCCAGACCAAAGGTTGCGTGGCTGTATTCGTAGCCCTGGAAGAAGGTAAAGATCAGACCCAGCAGAACCGCGATCAGCAGGCCGTTGATCATGTCTTTGCGGTTGTTTTCATGTGCAAGCGCGTGGTGTGCCCATGTACATGCCGCACCGGAACACAGCAGGATCAGCGTGTTGATCAGCGGCAGGTGAAATGGATCGAATGTCTCGATACCAACCGGAGGCCAGACACCATCAATTGCAGGGCTGTCAGGACCCATTGGGTACATGGCGTTTTTGAAGAAAGCCCAGAACCATGCCACGAAGAACATAACTTCGGACATCACAAACAGGATGAAACCCGTACGCAGACCGATACGGACAACCGGTGTGTGGTCAACGCCGTTCTGGCCTTCTTTGACCATCTCAGCCCACCAGGCGAACATCACATAAAGTGTGCCAGCCAGACCAACCAGGAAGATCCATGGGTGGTTGTTCTCAATATTCGGGCTCATCCAGATGACAGCCCCAAAGAGCATGATAAAGCCGGAAACCGCTGCCATAAGAGGCAGCCAGCTTGGGGCCAGAATGTGGAAGTCGTGATTTTTTTCGTGTGCCATGTGCGTTCCCTCTGCCGGAGGCTTTTCTTATTCAGTTACTGTTGCCGCTGTGTCTGGCGCAAGTTGCGCCACATCTTCCGGCAGGTCGGTTTCATAAAAGGTGTAAGATAGTGTGATGTGTTGTGCAAACTTTGCTTCACCATCGTTTACAATTTCCGGATCAACATAAAATGTCACCGGCATCATCACCCGTTCACCGGGTTGCAGCACCTGCTCGGTAAAGCAGAAGCAATCGATCTTTGTGAAGTAGCCACCTGTTGAATAGGGGGCGACATTGTAGCTGGCTGTGCCGGCCACTGGGCGATCCGTGGGGTTGAAGGCCTCATAGAAGGCCAGACCGGTTTCACCGATACGAATTGTCATATCATCCTGCGCCGGGCGGAATTCCCAGGGCATGTCACGATCAAGGGACGCATCAAAACGCACAACAATGGTTTCATTCAGAACCCTGCTGGCGCCTCCGGTTGCGACCTGCGTTGTGCCACCAAATCCGGTGACGCGACAGAACCAGTCATAAAACGGGACAGAAGCCCAGGCCAGGCCGCCCATCATAACGGCGACCCCCACAAGCTTAAGTGCCGTTTTCGCGTGATTAGGTTCCTGAGCGTTCATTCCCCGGCCTCCGCAGTTGGCAAACCAGCGGCCGCATTATAAGCCTCAGGCACATTGCCAATCATCCTGACCTTTACGATCGTGATACCGAACACCAGCACGACGAGACCAACCAACACAAATCCAAGACCTGCGTTGCGGCTGAAACGACGCTTGTGCATTTCGTGTTCAACTTTGAGATCCATCAGAAACCTCCCCAGCCAAATGACTTCAATGCAGCTTCCAGCAGCAAGGCTGAAAAATGCAGGAAGAGGTACAGCAGCGACAGTTTGAAATAGCTGCGTTCTGCCTTGTAATCGTCCGCTTCTGCCGCCGCATCATCCCGGCGCAGGATCTGCCAGCCACCGCGAATGAACAATGCGTTCAGAATGATTGAGACAATCAGATAAGACCAGCCACCGATTGATGTGGCGGCAATGCCCAGGGTCACAACAGCCAAAGGCAGTGTGTAGGCAAAGATATGTTTGCGTGTGGCTTCACGCCCATGTGTCACCGTCAGCATCGGAACATCTGCATCCGCATAATCTGTCTTGGTAAACAAAGCCAGGGACCAGAAATGCGGTGGTGTCCACATGAAGGTGATCATGAACATCAACACGCTTTCAATGGACACACCACCGGTGGCCACAGCCCAGCCGATCATCGGAGGAAAGGCACCAGCCGCACCACCGATAACGATATTCTGTGGTGTCAGACGCTTCAGCCACATGGTGTAGATCACCACATAAAAGAAGATGGTAAAGGCCAGGAAGAGACCTGCAAAGATATTCGCGGTCAGCGCCAGCAGAATGCAGGAAATCCCTGACAGAGCACAGCCCAGCCCAAAGGCTTCTTCCTTTGTCACTTTACCAGCCGGAATCGGACGGTTCATTGTGCGTTTCATCTTTGCGTCAATGTCGTGGTCATACCACATATTCAGCGCACCAGACGCACCACCACCAAGGGCAATGAACAGGATGGAAACAAAGGCAAGGAAAGGATGCACGGGTACTGGCGCAACCATCAGCCCGACAAAGGCTGTGAACACGACCAGCGACATTACGCGTGGCTTCAGCAGCGCGTAATAGTCACTAAAGCCGGCTTCGTTCTCGAAGCCGGAGGTGATTGATTTATCTGCACTCATATCGCTCATGTCAGTTCCGTGTTGCTGGAGGCCACCGGCGGGAAGCCGAGGCCCCGGGCTTCAGGATCAGTCAGCAGAAGCGACCTGGATCTCGGCAGGCAGATCTGCAGACGCAGTCTGACGTGCAATCCAGGCGTCATATTCTTCCTGTGTCACGATCTTAACTGTGATCGGCATATAGGCATGGTCTTTGCCGCAAAGCTCAGAACATTGGCCAAAGTAAACGCCTTCATCACCAGCTGGTATATTGAACCACAGTTCTGCAGTACGGCCAGGAACAGCATCCTGCTTCACAGCGAACGCCGGGATGGTCCAGGAGTGGATCACGTCAGCAGCGGTAATCCGCATAACAATGTCTTTACCAGAAGGCAGAACAACAGCTGTGTCAGTCGCCAGCAGGAATTCGTCACGTGTATAACCGTAAGCTTCCAGACGCGCTTCCATAACTTCGTTCAGTACAAATGGGACAGCACCAGCTTCTGTATCTTCAGCCGTCAGGGTTGCCGGGTGACCGATTCCGTAGCTGTCAAACTCGATATCAGTTCCGATATACTCATAAGACCAGTACCACTGACTGCCAGTCACTTTGACATGAATGTCACCTTCAGGGATCTCTTGCTGGGTAAACAGAACCGGCAGAGAGAATGCACCGATAAAGACCAGAACAATGATTGGCCCGATGGTCCAGGCGATCTCCAGTGGAGAGTTATGTGTAAAGGTCGCAGGTGTTTTGTTGGCACGCTGGTTAAACTTCAGAATAACAACAGCAAGCAGTCCCACAACAAACAGAACGATGATGCCGATAATCCAAAGCACCATGTTGTCAAGAAAATGGGTATCTACGGCAACCTTGCCTACGGCTTCCTGCAGTGCAATTCCGCCCTGCTCTGGCGCGCCTTTAACTTCCAGGCCACTGATTCCATCAGCGTCCTGTGCAAAACCTGCACCTGCTGAGAATGCCGCGCCTGCTGCTGCCAAGAAGCCTGAAACTGTGCTTTTAAGTTGCATATGTTCGTCCTGTTCACTTTTCCCCGGTCGTCCGCGTGATTGTTGCGAACGATAAATTCTGCCGCTTTTGGCGAAAACCGACGGAATCCAATTGTGTCTGGCACGCTTGAAACCATATTAAAGCGTATGGAACAAGTAAATCATGTGCCCTTCGAGGCTGTAAATGTGATTTTGTCACCAAATTTCAGGGAAGGGTCGGCGCATTTGTCGCAGCTCGCCCAATCACAACAACGGAGCAGAAAGTAATGACCTCGGAAAACACCCCACAGATGAGTGCTCCCGTGATATCAGAAGACGATCGTTTCCGCCCCTTTGACACCAGTTTTGACAAAGACGCAGCTCGCAGCCTGCTGCGTGACACGCTTTCCGGTGCGGATGATGGTGAAATTTTTCTGGAACGTGCGCGGTCAGAAGCCCTGGTTTTTGATGATGGCCGCCTGAAGACCGCCAGCTTTGATGCCGGTGAAGGCTTCGGCCTGCGCGCGGTCAAAGGCGAAACCACCGGTTACGCCCATTCCACGGAAATGACCGAACGGGCCATGATGCGCGCGGCGGAAACTGCGCGACTCGCGGTTGGTTCCGGCGGTGGTACTGCGGCAGATGCGCCACGCAAGACAAATACGCAGCTTTACCAGCCGCTTGATCCGATCTCTGAAGCGCCTTTTGCGGTAAAACTGGAAGTCCTGCGTGAGATTGATGACTTCCTGCGCAGCTTTGATAAACGTGTGGTGCAGGTCTCAGCGACACTGGCAGCCTCTGTCCAGGAAGTTGAGATTTTGCGGGCAGAGGGCGAAAGCCTGACAGATGTGCGTCCGATGGCACGACTAAATATCTCCGTGATTGTTGAAGAAAACGGTCGCCGCGAAAGCGGTGGGTCCGGTGGCGGTGGCCGTGCCGGGATCTCAGGGCTTATGCAACGGGATCACTGGCAGGCTGTGGCGCGTGAGGCACTGCGCATTGCGACGGTAAATCTGGAAGCTGTCCCCGCACCCGCCGGTGTTATGGATGTGGTGCTTGGCCCCGGCTGGCCAGGTATCCTTCTGCACGAAGCCATTGGTCACGGACTGGAAGGCGATTTTAACCGCAAGGGATCATCCGCCTTCGCGGGCCTCATGGGGGAACGCATTGCGGCCAAAGGCGTGACTGTACTGGATGATGGAACAATCCCGGATCGTCGCGGCTCCGTTACCATTGACGACGAAGGCACACCGGGCGGAAAGAATGTCCTGATCGAAGACGGTATTTTGACCGGCTATATGCAGGACCGCCAGAACGCGCGCCTTATGGGCGTTGAACCCACCGGGAATGGCCGTCGTCAAAGCTATGCCCACGCCCCGATGCCCCGCATGACCAACACCTATATGTTAGGCGGTGATGCTACACGTGAAGAGGTGCTGTCAGGTCTGAAGGACGGGATCTATGCTGTGGGATTTGGTGGTGGTCAGGTGGATATTACAAATGGCAAGTTCGTGTTTTCCTGCACCGAAGCTTACAGCGTGGAAGGCGGAAAAATCGGCGCCCCTGTGAAAGGCGCCACTCTGATCGGAGACGGTGCCACAGCCCTGAAACAGATCCGCGCCATTGGCAATGACATGGAAATGGATCCTGGCATGGGCAATTGCGGCAAACAGGGCCAATGGGTGCCCGTGGGCGTTGGTCAGCCCAGCCTGCTGATCTCCGGCCTGACGGTTGGCGGCGCTGCAACCTGATAAGTAGCCTTCAGATTTCGTTAACCACTCTCTGCCATAAAATACTGCGGTATTATGGCAGAGGCATCTCTTTCTTATGGGACAGACAGATCTCTTTACAGCGGTGGACACCGGGCGACCTGACCCGAAGGAACGGTTTGCGCGACTGCAACTGATCCGATCAAAAGGGATCGGTGTGACGGGTTTCCACCGACTGGTTGCGGAATACGGATCCGCCCTGGAGGTATTGTCCCGCCTGCCCCAGGATCGTCCAGGCTTTGCCGCCAGCCCACGCGAAGACATCCACCACGAACTGAACAACGGAAGATCATGTGGCGCTGAACTTATGCTCTGGGGCGATCCGGATTACCCAAGCGCCCTGAAGGACATTCCAGATCCGCCGGTTGTTCTTTGGCTCCTGGGCAAAACCGATCTTCTAAAATCCTCTGCCGTGGCTTTGGTTGGTGCGCGCAATGCTTCGTCCATCGGGCTTCGCATGGCGAAACGCCTGTCGCAGGAAGTTGGACAGGAAGGGTTGGTGGTTGTCTCGGGCCTTGCCCGCGGAACGGATGGAGCTGCACATGAAGGCGCATTAGAATCCGGTACAATCGCGGTTGTCGCCGGTGGGGTCGACGTGATCTACCCCAAGGACAATGACAAACTATATTCAGCGATCAGAACAAACGGTCTGATCCTGTCAGAACATCCACCAGGCACCCAACCCACAGCCCGGTATTTCCCAATGCGCAACCGGATCATTTCAGGTCTGTCCCGTGGCGTTGTGGTGGTGGAAGCTGCACTAAAGTCCGGATCAATGATCACCGCAAAAAACGCATTGGATCAGGGCCGCGAGGTTATGGCAGTACCTGGTCACCCAATTGACACGCGTGCAGGCGGTTGTAACGCGTTGATCCGGGATGGTGCTGTGCTGGTTCGGGATGTCCGGGACATTTTACAGGCCCTTCCTGCGGATGAAAAATCAACAGTCACCGCCGCCCCTGCCCCCCGTCGCCATCCGCCACGCCGGCCGCCATCTGAAATCAACGCCTTGCATTCAGAGATACTGCAAAGCCTGACCAGCGCGCCGCAAAGTGAATCGCAGCTGATTGAAGATTTCAACATCACACTGCCGGATCTTGATTTGCTTCTGACACGCCTGGAGATTGACGGGCGGATTGAACGTAAATCCGGTGGTATCCTGCGCCTGCTGCAGGAGTAGCAAGCCACCACGCACAGTGATTTCACTTTGCCCCATTGACTTTCCCCGTCTCCGCCCCACATCTTGCCGCGCTATATACTCATGTTGAGTCGAAAGGAATTTCATGCCCGTTGTCGTTGTAGAATCCCCGGCTAAAGCCAAGACAATTAATAAATATCTTGGGGATGACTACACGGTTCTTGCCTCTTACGGGCATGTACGTGACCTGCCGCCTAAAGACGGATCCGTGGATCCAGAACATGAATTTGACATGAAATGGGAAATCGCCAGCGACAGTAAAAAACATGTCAAAGCGATTGCAGATGCCCTGGCGGATGACAACGAACTGATCCTCGCGACCGACCCCGATCGCGAAGGTGAAGCAATTTCCTGGCACCTGCAGGAAGCTCTGACAAAACGTAAATCCATCAAGAAAACCACACCGGTTAAGCGGGTGGTGTTCAACGCGATCACAAAGTCCGCCGTCACCGAGGCGATGAAGAACCCGCGTGATGTCGACATGGAACTGGTCGAGGCTTACCTTGCCCGCCGCGCACTGGATTATCTTGTGGGCTTTAACCTGTCCCCAGTCCTGTGGCGTAAACTTCCGGGCGCGCGTTCGGCTGGTCGTGTGCAATCGGTCTGTCTGCGCCTGATCGTTGAACGCGAGATGGAAATCGAAGCCTTCAACAACCGCGAATACTGGTCTGTCAAAGCCCTACTGGATACCCCGCGCGGGCAGCAGTTTGAGGCAAAGCTGACAGTTCTGGGCGGCAAAAAGCTGGATAAATTCGATATTGCGTCAGCTGAGGCTGCCGAACTGGCGGTCCATGCGATCAACACGCGTGATCTGTCGATTGCCAATGTCGAAGCGAAGCCCGCCAACCGCAACCCTTCCCCCCCCTTCATGACCTCGACCCTGCAACAGGAAGCCAGCCGCAAGTTCGGTTTTGGCGCGCGTCAGACCATGAATGTGGCGCAACGCCTGTATGAAGCCGGCCTGATCACCTATATGCGAACCGACGGCATTGACATGGCGCCGGAAGCCATCGCGTCAGCACGGGATGCCATTGGCGCGCGGTATGGCAAAGATTATGTGCCGGGTTCGCCACGTGTTTATAAAAACAAAGCGAAAAACGCCCAGGAAGCGCACGAATGTATCCGCCCGACAGACCTTGCGAAGGCGACCGAAGATCTGAAAATCGCCGACCCGGATCAGCGCAAGCTTTACGATCTGATCTGGAAGCGTACCCTTGCCAGCCAGATGGAAGCCGCACGTCTGGAACGCACCACTGTGACCGTTTCCAGTGGTGACGGACAGGTAGAACTGCGCGCATCTGGTCAGGTGATGTTGTTTGATGGCTTCATGAAGGTCTATGAAGAAGGCCGCGATGATGTTGTGGATGAGGACGACAAACGTCTGCCCCAGATCGCAACCGGCGAAGCGGCAAAGAAATCACAGGTCACACCTGATCAGCACTTCACCCAACCCCCGCCCCGCTATACCGAGGCGACGCTTGTAAAACGCATGGAAGAACTGGGCATTGGCCGCCCGTCCACCTATGCTTCCGTGGTCACAACCATTCAGGACCGCGACTATGTGCGCAAGGAAAAGAACCGTCTTTTCCCCGAAGACAAAGGCCGCCTGGTGACCGTCTTCCTGATGAGTTACTTCCGCAAATATGTCGGTTATGAATTCACCGCAAACCTTGAGAATGAGCTTGATGAAGTGTCCGCGGGTGATGCGGATTACAAAGAGGTTCTGAACCGTTTCTGGCGTGATTTCTCTGCTTCTGTGGGTGAAACCATGGAACTGCGGATCACTGAAGTGCTGGAAAAGATCAATGAGGTGCTTGAACCACATCTCTTCCCGCCGACTGAAGACGGGTCTGACCCGCGCGGCTGTAAAAACTGTGGTGTGGGACGTCTGTCTATGCGCACCGCACGTTCCGGTGGGGCGTTCATCGGTTGTTCCAACTATCCGGAATGCCGCTACACCCGCCCCTTCGGCCCGCCCGGCATGGAAATCGCTGGTGCGATCCCACCAGAAGGCAAACTTCTGGGTCAGGACGCAGGCGATAACATCTGGGTGCATAAAGGCCGCTTTGGCCCCTACGCCCAACGTGGTGAAGTGACGGAAGAGAACAAGAAGCCAAACCGCCAGTCGATTCCAAAGGAATGGCCACCGGAAGATCTTGAACTTGAAACTGCTGTGAAACTTCTGTCCCTGCCGCGCCTTCTGGGCACGCACCCGGAAGACGGGGTGAATGTCTGGTCCAATATCGGGCGCTATGGGCCTTACCTGAAACATGCGGATACCACGTCCAATCGCGGCGGCACAAACGCCAACCTGGAAGGCCTGGATGAGGTCTTCACCGTTGGTATGAACCGCGCGGTGCAGCTTCTGGCCGAAAAAGTGGCCTCACGTGGTGGGCGCGGTGCGCCTGCGAAAGTACTGCGCGAAATGGGCGATCACCCGGATGACGGTGGTGCAATCCAGATCGTGGAAGGCAAATACGGTGCCTATGTGAAGTGGGAAAAGGTCAATGCGACCCTGCCCAAAGAAACTGAGCCTGCGGATGTGACGATTGAACAGGCGCTGGAACTGATTGCAGCGAAAGCCGCGAAAAAAGGTACACGCAAAAAGGCAGCGCCGAAGAAAAAGCCTGCTGCGAAGAAAACGGCGGCAAAGAAATCTGCCGCAAAAAAAACAACTGCTAAAAAACCGGCGGCGAAAAAGACCACCGCCAAGAAGAAAGCGGATACTGACAGCGGCGATGTTGTCGAATAAACCGCTGCAATGCAGTAAATTTTGGAACACCCCGCCATTCGCGGGGTGTTTTTATTTTAAACGACACTAAAAATAACAAATTTTATTTCCCGCCGCAGCGCAGCAAAGAATTGACTTCCCGTTGGGTCAGGTTCAGAAATGCGTCCAGATATTCTGAGAGGCCCACTGATGTGGCCTCATTCCTGGGAGATACTCATGAACAAAATCTATGGTTCTGCGAAAGAAGCGCTGGACGGCCTTCTGAAAGACGACATGTTCATCGCAGCTGGTGGCTTTGGCCTTTGTGGCATTCCTGAACTGCTGCTGGAAGCCATCAAAGAAAGCGGTGTGAAAGACCTGACATTTGCGTCTAACAACGCGGGTGTGGATGATTTCGGCATCGGCATTCTACTGCAAACCAAACAGGTCCGTAAGATGATTTCATCCTACGTCGGTGAGAACGCGGAATTCATGCGTCAGTATCTGTCCGGTGAACTGGAACTGGAATTCAACCCACAGGGCACACTGGCCGAACGTATGCGTGCTGGTGGGGCCGGCATCCCGGGGTTCTACACCAAAACCGGTGTTGGCACTGTGATTGCCGACGGTAAAGAGCACAAAGACTTTGACGGCGAAACCTACATTCTGGAACGCGGCATTGTTGCGGATCTGGCAATTGTGAAAGCCTGGAAAGCCGATGAACAGGGCAACCTGATTTACCGCAAAACCGCCCGTAACTTTAACCCGGCGGCTGCGACCTGTGGCAAGATCTGCATCGCGGAAGTCGAAGAAATCGTTCCGACCGGCTCCCTTGACCCTGACCTGATCCACACCCCGGGCATCTATGTGCACCGCGTGATCAAAGGCGACCACGAAAAGCGCATTGAACAGCGCACCGTATCCGCCGCTTAAGCCGTCAGGCACCTGAAGAATTACAGAAAGAGACAGAACATGTGGGATCGCAATCAAATGGCGGCACGCGCCGCAAAGGAACTGCAGGACGGCTGGTATGTGAACCTGGGTATCGGTATTCCGACGCTGGTTTCAAACTATATCCCGGAAGGCGTTGATGTGACGCTGCAGTCTGAAAACGGTATGCTGGGCATGGGCCCTTTCCCAACCGAAGACGCAATTGATGCTGACCTGATCAACGCAGGCAAGCAAACTATCACCGAACTCGACCGCACCTCTTACTTCGGCTCAGAGCAAAGCTTTGCCATGATCCGTGGCGGCAAGATCGCTATGGCGATCCTGGGCGCGATGGAAGTTGCTGAAAACGGCGATCTGGCGAACTGGATGATCCCAAAGAAGTTGGTCAAAGGCATGGGCGGCGCGATGGATCTGGTGGCTGGCGTTGGCCGCGTGGTTGTGGTCATGGATCACACCAACAAAAAGGGCGAAAGCAAACTGCTGAAATCCTGCACGCTGCCGCTGACCGGTCAGGGCGTTGTGGATATGGTCATCACCAATCTGGGCGTATTCAACGTGGTTGAAGGCGGTCTGGAACTGATAGAGCTGGCCGATGGCGTGACTGACGAAGAGATCCGTGCAGTAACGGAAGCAACCATCGTCAACTGAGCATTACAACTTAAAAAGCCGGGGGCATGTGAATTGCCCCCGGCTTTTTTGTGCGTTTATTCGGCGGCCAGTGACATCGTCCTGGAACCATTCATAAAGCGACGACCGGCCTCTCCGGTCAGACTGGCAAAACGCCCGCCTGAAATCACGGCTTCAATCTCACGGCTTTCCTCATGGATCACCAGCAGATCAGCCCGTTTACCAGGCGCAATTACGCCACGATCATGCAGCCCCAGGATTTCCGCCGGGTTCTGCGAAATCAAACCCCAGGCAGCGGGCAGTTGCATAGTTCCCTGATCGACAAGCCGCCAGGCCGCCTGCGCCAGAGCCGGATAGTAGTAATCTGATACCAGCGCGTCACACAGCCCCTGACGAATAAGTTTCTCTGCGGCGATGTTGCCGCTCTGGCTACCACCACGTACGACATTCGGCGCGCCCATAATCACAGGATCGCCCATGGCCCTGGCCGCCTGTGCAGCTTCAACCGTCGTCGGGAATTCAGAGATCTGCGCCCCAATCATACGGAACCGTTCGCGGGTTTCCCCATCCGGATCATCATGACTGCCATAGGCGATATGCCCCTGATCAAACGCAGCAGCCAGACGACACAGGTAACGTGGCACCTGTGATGTCCCTTCCAGCGCTTTATTCACACAGGCCAGATGTTCTTCCGGCGATCGTCCGTGCCGCGCAGCCCAATCCGCAAAAACCACAGGGCGTTCGCGGGTCATTTCGACCGCTTCCGGCAGGTGATTGTTGAAAATCACGTAATCAATGTCAAAATCCCGCACCGCCTGCAGCAACTGATCCGCATAATCCACCGTATGGGTTTCACAGCGGATCTGTACACGGATATCCACGGGCAGATTGTCTTTTACATCCCGGTGCGCCTGAAGAATTTCCAATGCAAATTCCGGGCTGCGCCAGCCGCCTTCCCAGGACCAGCTTTGGGCGAACCAGGCCGTCGTGACACCGTTTGCGGCGGCATCCCGTGCAGCAGATTTCAGGGCTGGCCGTGCAGGAAACGGGGCAGAGGCACGTGGTGCCATATGGCGTTCAAACGCATCCCCGTGCAAATCAATGATACCTGGAAGGATCACATAACCGGTCAGGTCCACTTCGGGCAACGGCCCACGGGTGAACACCCCATCCGCAATCGCCACAGACCGTTTCTGCATCTCACCATCACGCAGAACATTCGCGCCGGTCAGGCGCACAGAAGGAAGATAGTCAGTCATCAGTTTAACCCGCCTCAGAAAAAATGAACATTGCCGGTCAAAGCGCCGGATTCGCTCTTCTTCCCCGGAGGTAACCGAAGTTTATTGCACTTGCGTGACAGGTTTTAAGTCAGGTTATCCACGCTCAGGGTCACCCGATCCCCGGCAAAACATGTTGTTCCAAATTCAATCGGCGCCCCCAAGGGATCCACATTCACCCCCCTGCTGCGCAGGATCGGTGCGCCTTCGGGCAAGCGCAGATGCCCGGCCCGGATTGCATCGGCCCGAATGGCCGTCAACTGTGTCCAGGCGCGTGTGTAATCCGCAATTCCGGCTTGCTGAAACCCGTAGGTAACGGAAGGATTGCGTGCGATATCATTAAGAATATCCGGGAAGCGTTCCGCCGGGAACACAGAGGTAAACCATGAAATCGGCGTGCCATCTGCGGTACTGACCGCTTCGAACACCTGCACATAACTGCCAGGCGGCAGCTTCAGTGCCTCCAGTTCCCGTGAATCTGCCAGACGGGTTTCAAGCGACAGGATCTGCTTGCCCGGTGCCTGTCCCGCCGCCAGAAGGTTCTGATGGTAACGCACACGCTTGCCAATCGGATAGACCGTTGGTGCATGTGTCACAAACACACCGGCCCCGCGCCGGGAATGGGTGATACCTGCGTTTGAAAGTTCCGAAATCGCCCGACGGACCGTATGACGGTTCACCCCGAAACGCGCAGAGAGGGCAGCCTCTGTTGGCAGTTTATCCCCGGGTGCATATCGTCCCCCGGATATTTCATCCGACAGCGTCTGGTAAATCACTTTCCACATCGGCACCCGTTTCACTGTCCCGGTCTGATCTGTTTCTGACATGCCTGTGTCACCTCCCTGACATAGCGGCCGGACTGTCATGAAAGTTTCACCAAAAACCAGTCAGAAGCCTCTTGCCAGACTCAGGGTGAATCGACCATGATTTGTCTAGTTGTATAGCAAAATAGACAACTTCGCAATATGTCTGTTCCACCGGAAAGGATAACCCGGATGACCACGGTGACGATCGAAAACAAGGCCCGCAAAGCCTGGATGAGCCTTCTGGCCAAAGCGCCCCCTACGCGTCTGAAAGAGCTTTGGGAAGTCAGCCGCTTCAGTGCGCTGAAAGCGGAACTGCTGCGCGCACCGGAAGTCGGCGCGATGATGGTTCAGGGCCGCATGGGCGGAACAGGCGCGGCTTTCAATCTGGGCGAAATGACCGTCACCCGCTGCACGCTGAAACTGCCTTGTGGCACAACCGGGCATTCCATGGTGCAGGGCCGTGATAAGCAACACGCCCGAATTGCGGCCGTGACAGACGCATTGATGCAAACAGATCAGGCGGCGGATGTTCAGGATGAAATTCTGGGTCACCTTGCAGCAGAGGCCGGAGCAAAGGCCGCCATGCGTGCCGCCAAAGCTGCCGGAACGAAGGTTGAATTCTTCACCATGGTACGGGGAGAAGACTGATGCGCGATGCGATGATCTTTGAGGGCGGGTTTTCTGATGTCAGCCGGGACTCTGCCCGCGCTTTCCGGTCTGCCATGAATGCCATGGCCCATCCCGGGCGAAAATTTGACCTGACAGGCGCGAAGCCCCCTGCGCCCCTTTCTGAGGCGGCGGCTGGCTTGCTGCTGGTGCTTGCAGATGCCAACACCCCTGTATTTCTGACTGGTGAACATGACACGGACTTAATCCGGGGCTGGATCACCTTTCACACAGGCACAGCCCTGGCAACCACACCTGATCAGGCCTCTTTTGCATTGGGAACATGGGATGCTCTGCTCCCCCTGAGACAATGGCCTGCCGGCAGTGCAGAATACCCTGATCGCTCAGCAACGCTGATCATAGAACATCCAGGCGAAGGGGAAACCGCACGTCTGTCCGGCCCCGGCATTCAGACACATCAGGACTGCGCCCTGCCTGCAATTACACCATTCCGCGACAATGCCGCCCAATTCCCCCTCGGCCTTGATTTTTACTTCTGTCAGGGCAGCACAGTGCGCGCCCTGCCCCGCAGCACAAAAGTGGAGGCGATCTGATGTATGTTGCCGTAAAAGGAGGCGAGCGCGCCATTGACGCCGCCCATGACTGGCTGGCGGAAGAACGTCGCGGATCACCTGAAATTGCTGAACTGTCGATTGCGCAGATCCGCGAACAGCTGGCACTTGCGGTCAATCGCGTCATGGCGGAAGGCTCGCTGTATGATCCGGACCTCGCAGCGCTCGCGATCAAACAGGCGCGTGGGGACCTGATTGAGGCGATCTTCCTGATCCGTGCATATCGCACCACTCTGCCACGCTTCGGATCAAGCCTGCCGGTGGAAACCAATCACATGGCCTGCACGCGCCGGATCTCCGCAACCTTTAAGGATGCCCCTGGTGGCCAGATCCTGGGGCCGACATTCGACTATACCCACCGCCTTCTCGATTTCGCGCTGATGGCAGAGGGCCTGCCCGCTGCCGCGCCGGGTTCAGGGGCCCCTGAAGGGGTCACTTCACCCGGCGCCCCGCCCCCTGAAATGCCGCGCATTACGGACTTTCTGAACAGGGACGGGTTGATCCAGGAAGAACATCCTGACGCAGAAACCCCACCAGACCTGACCCGCGAACCACTTGAGTTTCCCGCGAACCGTGCCCTGCGCCTGCAAGCCATTACACGTGGCGATGAAGGCTTCATCCTTGGGATGGCCTATTCCACACAACGGGGGTATGGCCGTAACCACCCCTTTGTGGGCGAGTTGCGCTTTGGCACTGTCTCTGTCGAAGCGGAGATCCCCGAACTTGGGTTCTCCATCGAAATCGGGGACATCGAATTGACAGAATGCGAAACCGTCAACCAGTTCACCGGTTCGAAAACCGAGCCTCCACAATTCACGCGCGGCTATGGCCTCACCTTCGGGCATACGGAACGCAAAGCGATTTCCATGGCACTTGTTGACCGTGCCCTGCGCTGGGAAGAACTGGGCGAAGATAATGCAGGCGTGCCGGCACAGGACGAAGAATTTGTGCTGTCCCATTCCGACAATATCCAGGGCACCGGCTTCCTTGAGCACATCAAACTGCCTCATTATGTCGACTTTCAGTCTGAGCTGGAACTCATCCGAAAATTGCGGGCTGAGGCACAGGCCGCGATGCATCAGGAGGCGGCAGAATGATGTCCATCATCAACCTTTTTGTCGCTGATAAAACATTCTCCGCAGGGGTGAAATAATGTCTGACTACAACTTCGCTTATCTCGACGAGCAGACCAAACGTATGATCCGCCGTGCCTTGCTCAAAGCCCTGGCTATTCCTGGCTACCAAGTACCTTTCGCCAGCCGCGAAATGCCTATGCCTTACGGCTGGGGCACTGGCGGGGTGCAGGTCTCTGCCGCCACACTAACCCCGGAAGACACGTTCAAAGTCATCGACCAGGGTGCAGATGACACGACAAACGCCATCTCGATCCGCAAATTTTTCGAGAAAACCGCAAATGTGGGGACCTCCGAAAAAACGGAAGAAGCCACGATCATTCAGACCCGCCACCGCATCCCGGAAACGGAACTGCAGGAGGGTCAAATCCTCGTTTATCAGGTGCCCATTCCCGAACCTCTGCGCTTCCTGGAACCTCGCGAAACTGAAACCCGGCGCATGCATGCGCTGGAAGACTACGGGTTGATGCATGTGAAGCTTTATGAAGATATCGCGCGTCACGGGGCCATTGCCACGGCTTATGCTTACCCGGTCATGGTGCAGGATCGCTATGTCATGGATCCGTCCCCCATCCCGAAGTTTGACAACCCAAAGATGGAAATGGCCGCAATTCAGCTGTTTGGCGCAGGGCGTGAACAACGCATTTATGCTCTGCCCCCCTACACGAAAGTCGTCAGCCTTGATTTCGAAGATCACCCGTTTGACCCAAGCAAAGCCGAACACCCCTGCGCGCTGTGTGGCGCAGAAGACAGCTACCTTGATGAGGTGATCACCGACGATCAGGGCACACGCATGTATGTCTGTTCTGACACGGATTACTGCGAAAGCCGCCGCGCCACAGGCCATATCGGCACCGAGGGCACCCAACCAGAGGAGGTCTTCGCATGACCCCGCTTCTTTCTGTTAAAAACATCGAAAAACGCTATGGCGCGCGCATTGGCTGTACCGGCGTGAACTTTGATCTGTTCCCAGGCGAAGTCATGGGCATTGTCGGTGAATCCGGCTCTGGTAAATCGACCCTGCTGAATTGCCTGGCGGGTCACCTTGCGCCGGATCAAGGCAGCGTCACATATGACCGCACTTCGACCGGCCCCGTTGACACGGTCACCATGGCCGAGGCTGAACGCCGGATGCTGTCACGCACAGAATGGGCCTTTGTGCATCAGAACCCACGGGACGGGTTGCGCATGGGGGTTTCCGCGGGGGGGAACGTGGGCGAGCGTCTGATGGCTGTGGGCGCGCGTCACTATGGCAATATCCGTGAAACATCCACTGACTGGCTGGGCCGGGTGGAAATTGCGGACAGCCGCATTGATGACCGCCCTTCTGCCTTTTCCGGCGGCATGCAGCAGCGTTTGCAAATCGCCCGCAATCTGGTCACCGGCCCCCGTCTGGTCTTTATGGATGAACCCACCGGCGGCCTCGATGTTTCCGTACAAGCCCGCTTGCTCGATCTTCTGCGGGGGCTCGTGCGTGAAATGGGATTGTCTGCGATTATCGTGACCCATGATCTTGCAGTTGTGCGCCTGTTGGCAGACCGATTGATGGTGATGAAAGACGGCAATGTGATTGAACAGGGGCTGACCGATCAGGTTCTCGATGACCCACAGGCAGCTTATACACAGTTGCTCGTCAGCTCGGTTCTGCAGGTGTGATCATGGCTTTTTCATCTTGCTCCAAATACTCAAATTCCGCGCGTTCCACGGGAGACACCCTATGATCCGGATCGAAAACCTTTCAAAATCCTTCGTCTTGCACAATCAGGGCAGCGCGACCATTCCTGTCATGAAAGACGCGCAACTGTCCGTGGCACCGGGCGAATGCATCGCCCTGACAGGCGTTTCCGGCGCAGGCAAGTCCACGCTGATGCGTATGATTTACGGCAACTATCTGGCCAATGCCGGGCGTATCATGGTCGGGGATGTGGATATCGCCACGGCCCAGCCGCGCGAAATCATTTCGTTGCGGCGCGAAACCCTGGGCTATGTCAGCCAGTTCCTGCGGGTTGTCCCCCGTGTCGCAACAATGGATGTGGTGGCAGAACCCTTGCTGGCGATCGGCACCCCGGCGGATCAGGCCCGCGACAAAGCTTGCAGCTTATTGCAGATGCTGAACATTCCTGAACGGCTCTGGTCGCTGTCACCCACGACATTTTCCGGCGGGGAACAGCAACGGGTCAATATCGCCCGTGGCTTTGCCCATGACTACCCGGCGCTTCTGCTGGATGAACCGACCGCCAGCCTTGATGCGAAAAACCGCGAAGTGGTGCTGTCTCTGATTGACGCCGCCAAAACCCGAGGGGCAGCGATCATCGGAATCTTCCATGATGAGGCCGCCCGCGACCGGGTGTGTGATCGCGAAGTGGACGTGACAGGTTTCACCCCACAAAGGGCGGCATAATGGCGGGGCGTTTGTTTTCATTGGTTGGGCCATCAGGGGCTGGCAAGGATACCCTCCTTGCCCGTGCCCTGGCGGCACGCCCGGATATCCACTTTGTCCGGCGGGTTGTCACCCGACCTGAACGACAAAACGATGAACCTTTTGAGGGCGTGAGCGAACTGGAATTTCTCCGTCGTATGCACAACAATCTGTTCGCATTTTCCTGGCAGGCGCATGGGCTGTTTTATGGCATCCCAAAATCAGAACTTGCCGGGCTTGAAACCGGGCAGGATGTGATTTTCAACGGCTCCCGTGCCGCGCTGCCGGGCATCAGAATGCGCTATCCTGATCTTCAGATCCTGTTGGTGACCGCCAATCCCGAAGTCCGGGCAAAACGCCTGGCCGGCCGGGGACGCGAAAGCGAAGCCAACATTCTCCAACGCCTGAAACGCGAAGCCCCGCTGGCTGCGGGACTTCAGGCAATTGAGATCTGTAACAACCACAGCGTGGAACATGCCACCGAAGCTTTGCTTCAGGCTCTGGAACCCGTCAGCGCAAAGCGTTCAATCAGATGAAAACGCCCCTGCATATCTTCTCCAAACAGGCAAAGTTCCCGCATCACAAAGGGACGCGGCAAAAGCGGATCAATCGCCTTGCCCAAAATCTTTTCCAGACGCACCAGTTCGCCAAATCGCAATGCACCGGACAGGGTGACGTGAAAGCGGAATTCATCGTCAACATAGGGATATCCCCAGGCCTGCAGCAGTACATCCTGACGGGGGGACAGATCTGCCTGACGGCGGCGGGCAAGTTCGGCTTCGTTCAAAGGCGCGCGGAAGGGTTCAAATTGGCGCACCGTATCAAAAGCAAGTGCAGCAAGCCCCGCCTGATCGCCTTCGCATTTCAACGCAAGGAACGAACCAAGTGTCGCAAGCTTCAGTCCCGCCAGTTCAACTGGCGCTTGCCCGGCACAATACGCAGCCAATGCAGCGCGCAGTTCAGCTTCGTCACGGCCATGCATCAGGCGAAACGGAGGCTTGATTGTGCCATGCAGCCCATATTTGCGCGGCGTCGCTGTGATCCGCGCCACCTGTTCCCGGGCAACTCCAATATCGGGGTGTTCCACATCCTGCCCGCGCTCCGCGTCCCAGCCCAGCCAGGACGCCCCGAAATCTGCCAGCACGCCCGCTTCGGGCGCGTAGTAGATGCCATATCGTTTAAATTCTGTCATAACCCGTGCCATATACTTGCTCTGACACGGAAATATGACAGCCAGCCGACAATCTCCAGCCTCAGGGTTCTGCCATGACTGAAATTCTTTTTAACAACGCCCGTGTCATCCTGCCTGATGGTGAACTGACCGGATCCGTGCTTGTCCGGGACGGGCGGATCGCAGATATCTCATCTGGGTCATCAACGTCTGGTTATGATCTGGACGGCGACATTCTGGCCCCGGGCCTGATCGAGTTGCACACAGATAATCTTGAACGCCACCTGCGCCCACGCCCGTCGGTTCACTGGCCCCATTACGCCGCCATCGCCGCCCATGACGGCGAGATCGCGACCTGCGGGATTACCACTGTCTTTGACGCCCTGCGCATTGGATCCATCACCACGGGTAAAAAAAGCGATTACGGGCGTTATGCCCGTGAGGTCGCGACGGAAATTCTGGCGATGCGGGAACGGAACGCCCTGCGGATCAGTCACTTTCTGCACCTGCGTGCCGAAATCTGTTCCGAAACCCTGCTGGAAGAATTCGCCGATTTCACCCCTGAGGATCGGATTGGCATTGTATCCCTGATGGATCACACTCCGGGCCAGCGCCAGTTCCGTAACCTGGACCAGCTGCGCACCTATCAGATGGGGAAGTACTCTATGACTGAGGCGGAGTTTGATGCCCATGTAGAGAACCTCTACATGATCAGTGCAAAGCATGCCGAACATCATATTTCGCAAGGTGTCAGGGAAGCCGAACGCCTTGGCGCGGTTCTCGCCAGCCATGATGATACGGACCTCACCCATGTGAAGGCCTCTGTAGATCAGGGCGTGAAATTCGCGGAATTCCCCACAACGCTGGAAGCAGCAAAAGCCACCCACGCCGCAGGCATCAAAGTGATGATGGGCGCACCAAATATTATGCGCGGAGGCAGTCATTCCGGCAATGTGGCGGCTGAAGACTGCGCCCGCGCTGAATGTCTGGATATTCTATCTTCAGATTACATTCCCTCCGCCCTGCTGCTGTCTGCCTTTAAACTGGCCGACATCTGGGGCAACTTGCCCCGTGCCATGTCCACCGTCACTCGTGCCCCGGCAGATGCCGCAGGCCTGTCTGATCGCGGACGCATAGAGGTTGGTGCCCGGGCCGACCTGATCCGGATCCGCGTCGCCAAAGGGACACCTGTGGTGCATGAAACCTGGGTGGAAGGGCGGCGCGTGGCATAGCAGCCGTCCCTCGCACTCGGAAAACTAGAAAACTGTATTTGTGCCCGCTACAAGCGTTAAAATGAGGTCGCCAGCCTCGTTCGCCTACGTTATGCACGGGCATGGATACAAATTTTGAAATCTTTCTGGCCATTGCGCCGGGACTGGAAACTGTTCTGCTGGCCGAAACGCTTCAGGCAGGTTTCTCTGGTGCGAAGCAAACCCCTGGCGGCGTAACCTTCACAGGCAACTGGAACGATGTCTGGCGTGCTAATCTGACCTTGCGCACTGCCACCCGTGTTCTGGCCCGGATCGGTGGGTTTCGCGCCTTCCATCTGGCGCAGCTGGACAAACGGGCACGCAAATTCCCCTGGGATGACGTGCTGCGTGCAGACCAGCCCATCCGTGTGGAAGTCAACACCAATAAGAAATCCAAAATCTACCATGCCGGTGCTGCTAAACAGCGGATTGAGACTGCGATCAAAGAGACCCTGGGCGCTGAAATTTCTGCCGAGGCCGGGATCTGCCTGAAACTGCGTATTGACGATAACAACTGCATGTTCAGCGTCGATACCACCGGCGAAAGCCTGCACAAACGCGGCCACAAGGTTGCGGTGAACAAGGCCCCGATGCGCGAAACCCTGGCAGCCGGTTTTCTGCATGACATGGGATATGACGGCAGCCAGGCGGTACTTGATCCTATGTGCGGGTCGGGTACATTCATTCTGGAGGCAGCTGAAATGGCATCAGGTCTGCTGCCGGGACGCACACGCAGTTTTGCCTTTGAAAATCTGACCACGTTTGATCAGGCCGCTTTTAAGCAACTGAAAGACCACAACCCGGTTCAGCCTGACGCGTGCTTCTTTGGGTCTGACCGCGATCAGGGCGCGGTGCAGATGTCGCAGAAAAACGCTGAACGCGCGGGTCTTGGCGACTGTACGCTGTTTAAAATGTGCGCGGTCAGCGACCTGCAACGCCCCGATTGCGCGTCTGGCATTGTGATCGTGAACCCGCCTTACGGGACACGCATTGGCAATAAAAAGCTTCTGTTTGGTCTTTATGGCGCCCTTGGCAAAACCCTGAAGGAACGGTTTTCTGGCTGGCGTGTGGGGATTGTGACATCTGACGCCGGGCTGGCAAAGGCCACTGGGCTGCAATTCGCCAAAGAAGGCAAACCCATCCCCAATGGCGGATTGAAAGTGAAGCTGTTTCAGACTGCAGAATTGCCCTGACGCAAACCTGTGGGTGCCGCCATCCAGAGTGTGCAGCCGCACCGCTCCAGTCCTGGCCGCCCCGAGGGCAGTTCATCTGCCAACAGAACCTGGGCGGCCAGTACCGGCACCGCCGCCCAGAGCAAAGCAATCAGCAACGCCCGCCAGTTCAGATAGTGCCTCAGCCCTTTGTACATGATCTCATTCGCTTTCCGGGGCCAGTTGGGATTTCAGCCGAGCGTTTTCTTCTTCCAGCTTTGCGATGTGATCCTGCAAAGGTCCCAGATGCGGCTGAAGCTCCTCCACCGTGAAACGCTGCGGAATGTGGGCCGGGCAGTTCCAGTCAAACGCCTCAACCGTAACTTCGATGATCCGCTCTGCATGGCCACGGATTTCCGGCAACATCAGGCGTTCAAGCAGGTCCGGCGCCTCTGCTGCGGAAAGGATCTTTGCGCGACCCAGCACTTTCAGGCGGGCTTTGTTCGGATAGTCCATCATGAACAAGGCCACCCGATCTTCCTGCGAAATATTCCCGGCTGAGATATACTGCCTGTTGCCGCGCAGATCCGCCCAGGCGATGGTCCTGGCACCCGTCACCTGGGCAAATCCCCGTGGCCCGCCGCGAAACTGCACATAGGGCCAGCCGGACGATGAAATGGATGCCTGATAGAACCCGTCGCGGGCTTCGATAAAGGCCTTTTCATCCGGGCCAATATCGCGACCGCCCTGGTTGCGTTCGGGATTGCGCACCATATTTGCATAGCCTTCACGTGAACCTGCGGCAGTCTGGAATTGTTGTACGGCTTCGGTGAATAAGATGTCTCCATATGGGTAAGCCATTGAAACTACTCCTTACAGGCCCAGATCTGACAGTGACGGATGATCATCCGGACGGCGTCCCAGCGGCCAGTGGAACAGACGTTCCGCCGGCGTGATCTTCAGATCATTCAGACTGGCGTGACGTTCGCGCATCCGCCCGTCCGCGTCAAATTCCCAGTTTTCATTGCCGTATGACCGCCACCACTGACCATCCGCATCATGCCATTCATACGCATAGCGCACTGCAATCCGGTTGGCGTCATGCGCCCATAGTTCTTTGATCAGGCGATATTCCAGTTCTTTCTCCCATTTTCCGGACAGAAGTGCCTCGATCTCGGCATGGCCTTTCACAAAGACGTTCCGGTTTCGCCAACGGGAATCATCCGAATAGGCCTGGGTCACCTTCGCTGCATCGCGGGAATTCCAGCCGTCTTCGGCCAGACGGACTTTCTCTGCAGCAGTTTCACGGGTGAAGGGCGGAAGTGGCGGTCGTGTCATAGGATACCCCTTTCAAAAGATAACCGATCTGTAAAGTTATAATATAAATGTACAGATCAGTAACGAAAGTCAATCCCCGCCGCCCAGCTTCTTGTCAGCGCCCCTGAACTTCAGTACTTTCCCACTGACCAAAGGAGCCCCCATGCGCCCAAGCAAGAAAGATGAACTCGTCCGCAAAGCACTTGATGTGTTTTACCGCCATGGCTTTCACGCCAGCGGCATGGATCTGGTTGCAAAGGAAACCGGGGTGTCCAAAACGGCGATCTATAATCATTTCCGCACCAAGGATGATCTGATCCTGGCTGTGATTAAACTGCGGGATGAGGAATTTCGCGCCTGGATGGTGTCACGCATTGAAACCTATGGGGAAACACCCGAAGAACGCCTGCTGGCCGTGTTTGACGCCCATGCAGAATGGTTCGCGCAGAAAGGTTTTTTCGGTTGCCTGTTTGTAAAAGCCTGCGCCGAATTTCAGGATCCGGCCCATCCGGTTCACCAGCAATCCTGCGCCCATCAGGCACAGGGGATCGCCTATTACCACAGCCTTGCGGTCGCTGCAGGGTTTGCCGACCCGGATGAAATCGCCCGCACCATCTGGTTCCTGGCACAGGGGGCGATTGTCGCCGCCGTCATGGCCGCAATTGACAACCCCGCTGCATCCGCTCGCGTTGCCGCCGCAAAAATGCTGGCCTGCGCAGAACGACGCAGCGTATAGGCTCTTTCCGCGCCTCTTTCCCTGTGCCACAAATGCGACAAGGGGAGAGATCACATGACAAAATCAGCCGCAAAGAACATCCTGTTTATTATGTTTGATCAGCTGCGGTTTGATTATCTCAGCTGTGCCGGGCACCCCCATTTACACACCCCACACCTTGATGCGTTGGCCGCAAAAGGCACGCGATTTACCCGCGCTTATGTGCAATCGCCGGTCTGTGGTGCCTCGCGCATGTCGACCTATACCGGGCGCTACGCATCAAGCCACGGCGCGCAATGGAACGGCTTTCCCCTGCGCGTGGGCGAAATGACCATGGGCGATCATCTGCGTGCAAATAACATGTCATGCCACCTGATCGGCAAGACCCATATGAAGGCCGATGTAGAAGGTATGAAACGGCTGGGCCTGTCGGCGGACAGTGTGATTGGCGCGCGTCAGGAAGAATGCGGTTTTGACATCTGGGCGCGTGATGACGGGCTTTGGGCCGAAGGGCCAAAAGGGTTTTATGACCAGAACCGGTCGCCCTATAATGAATACCTGAAATCAAAAGGATACCCCGGTGACAACCCCTGGGCGGAATTTGCAAACGCAGGTATTCACGAAGGAAATATTGCGTCGGGCTGGTTTATGGAACACGCCAACAAACCTGCAAACATCCGCGAAGAAGACAGCGAAACGCCCTGGCTGACGGGCGAAGCGATGAAGTTCATTGAGGCCCAGGGCGATACCCCCTGGCTGTGCCATCTCAGCTATATCAAACCTCACTGGCCCTATATTGTGCCCGCGCCCTATCACGATATGTACGGGCCGGAACATGTTGTAACCGCACAGAAATCCCCCCGCGAACACCAGGATCCGCATCCGGTTTATAATGCCTTCATGAACAATCAGATCGGCCAAACCTTTGCCCGGGATGAAGTGCGCGAAAAGGTGATCCCGGCCTATATGGGCCTGATCAAACAGGCGGATGACCAGATGGGCCGGCTGTTTGCATATCTGGAAGAAACCGGCCGCATGGAAGATACGATGGTCGTTGTCACTTCGGACCACGGCGACTATCTGGGCGATCACTGGCTGGGCGAAAAAGACCTGTTCCACGAACCATCCGTGAAGGTTCCGCTGATCATCTATGACCCCTCACCCGATGCCCTGCGCGGTGCAACCTGTGACGCATTGGTTGAGGCAATTGATCTGCTACCCACCTTCATTGAGGTCGCGGGCGGGGACGTGCCGCATCACATCTGCGAAGGACACTCCCTTCTGCCCTGGCTACGTGGCGAGACACCGGACTGGCGCGACTGGGCGGTCAGCGAATATGATTTCTCCTGCACACCTATGTGCCCGGAACTGGGACTTTCGCCCACCGATGCCCGCCTGTTCATGGTAACGGATCAACGCTGGAAATTCATGCATGCAGAAGGCGGCTTTGCCCCCATGTTGTTTGATATGGAAAACGATCCTGAAGAATACAACGACCTGGGGCGATCAGATGATCGCACAGATATCATCACCCTGATGTATGACCGCCTTGGTCAGTGGGGCCGCCGGATGAGCCAGCGCGTCACCATGTCCGATGCGCAGATCATCCCGCGTCAGGGCAAGGTCCCCGGTGGCGGTGTCGGCATTTTCATTGGCCATTATGAAGAAAACGACGTGCCCCAGGACGCACGTACGAAATACACCGGCAAGGCATCCGAGGATTATACATGACCGATATTCTGACAAATCTGCGCAACATCAGCGGCGACACATATGTATTGTCGGGCAATGATGACCGCAAAGCGTTTGACACAGATGTCTTTGGCGACAAGATCGGCAGCTCGCTTGCGGTGGTGCGCCCAGCCAACACGGATGAAGTCGCAGCCATCCTCAAACTCGCCCATGAAACAGGCACGCCGGTTGTGCCTCAGGGCGGCAACACCGGGCTGGCCGGTGGCGCAACACCGACAGCCGACACCACCCAGATCGTTCTGTCGCTTGCGCGGATGAATGCGATTGAAAACATCAACCCCGAGACCCGCACAGCCACTGTGCAGGCTGGTGTTATTCTACAGAACCTGCATGACGCCGTTGCGAAACATGATCTGATCTTCCCGCTGATTTTCGGCGCGCGCGGGTCCTGCATGATTGGCGGAAATATTTCCACCAACGCGGGTGGATCAAATGTTTTGCGCTATGGAAATACCCGTGCGCTGGTGTTGGGGCTTGAGGTGGTTTTGCCTGATGGCCGCGTTATGAACCTGATGAATGCGCTCTATAAAAACAACACAGGCTATGCACTGAAAGATCTGATAATCGGTGCCGAAGGTACCCTGGGCATCATCACCCGCGCTGTCTTGCAACTGCATCCTGCCCCTGTAGCGCGCGCCACGGCTTTGCTGTCGGTGGCGTCACTGCCGGCCGCCCTGACCTTGCTGCGCAAGCTTCAGGATGCCAGCGGCGGCGCGGTTGAAGCATTTGAATTCATGCCCGAAAACCACATGCAGGGATATCAGAACCTGAACCCGGACCGCACCCTGCCACTGGAAACGCCAGGGGCTGTGAACATCCTGACCGAACTGGGGGCTACATCACAACTGCTGGCCCGTCCCGGCGATGATGGCCGGCCCCTGATCGAAAACCTGCTGGAAGACGTCCTGACTGACGGGTTTGAAAACGGTGATATTCTGGATGCCGCCATCGCCCAGAACGACAGCCAGCGCGACGCCTTCTGGCATATCCGCGAAAGCGCTTATGAAGTGGCGACTTCTGACGGACCCGCAATTGATTTCGACGTTTCAGTTCCTCTTGATCAGGTGGAAACCTTCCTGGATCAGGCTGCAAAACGTCTTGCCTCTGTTGTGCCAGGTATGCGGAAAACGATTGTAAGCCACCTTGGGGATGGCAATATTCACTATGGCGTTCTGCCTGAAAACAACCGCAATGGCATCGCGCCCGCCCTGAAAACCAAAGTGATGGAAGTGGTCGAGGATCTGGTCACAGAACTGAATGGATCCTTCAGCGCGGAACATGGCATTGGCACATCCAAACGCCCGTCCATGGCCCGTCAGAAAGACCCTGTGGCCCTGGACGCCATGCGCGCGGTGAAAGCCGCACTTGATCCGCAGAACATCATGAACCCTGGCAAAGTGCTGCCCTAGCCCGCCGTGAAATGCGCCACCACCTGACGACGGTGGGGCGCGTTACGGTGTTCAAACAGATACACACCCTGCCAGGTGCCCAGGACCATCTGTCCGGCAGTGACCGGAATATTCAGGCTGACAGGCATCATGGCGGCTTTGATATGGGCGGGCATATCATCCGGCCCTTCATAGGTATGCGTGAGATAGGACATGGACGGATCAGACGTCGGCGGCACAAGGCGGTGAAAGAAGTTCTGCAGATCTGTCTGCACCTCAGGGTCAGCGTTTTCCTGGATCAGCAGGCTGGCCGAAGTATGGCGCACAAACAGCGTCAGCAACCCATCGCCCTGCCCCGACAGCCAGCCCCGGATATCATCGGTAAATTCATAAAGACCCGGCCCATGGGTATGCACCGTGAAACGGTTTTGCATCACGGCCTTTCCACCCAAATATGTTGATTCAGATCCCATTTCTGACCATTGGCGATCTTCGCATCAGAAAAGGCGAAAATCCCGGCCTCCGAAAACAATATTGCGGGATCACAGGTCAGAGAGGCCAGAAGATCGGTCTCAGCCCCTTTTTCACGTACATTCACCCCGCCAGAGTGTTCGGTATTTTCGGGGTCGCGCTGCACGCTCTGCCAGACGACGTATTCGACGTCATTATTAGTGAAAATCATCTCTTCCCAGATGGACCCGCCGACACCGGGCCAGGGGGTGACATCAACGTCGCGCAAGGGCGTGATCAATTCAAGTTCCGGCAGCTGATCCGGCGCGCCATAGACATAATACGCCTGCCCGTTCGCCGCACACACGCTGAGAACACGATCGCGCCCCTCAATTTTGCAGGACAGCAGAACATCGGCAGCAAGCGGCGCAGACGGCCCGCAGGCAAGGGCTGGCCCCACACAGAGCGAAAAGGTCAGAGCAAGTAATTTTTTCATTTCAAATCCTTTCAAAACCGCCCTCAATAAACCGGGCGCGCAGGTTGGCGTCAGGGATCATGCAGTGTTCATGCCGCCCCCAAATGCGGTAGCGATTGCGGGCAACCCTCAGGTACAGCGGGGTCTTAAGCCAGCGCGGGGCATAAAGAATGGCCGCCGCGATGCGCCAGGGCCAGCCCAGATCGCGCATGGCGGCCGCGAATGCATCTGCATGGGTAAAGACCTGCCCGCGCGTCAGAACGAGGTTGGTTTCATAATCATCCGTTGGCAGGTTCAGCGCCTGATAGAGCTGTGTACCGAGATCAGATTGCGCGATGATGAAACGGAATTTCTGGTCTGTGTCGTGTTTCATCAGGAAGCGGAAAAACCCGGGACAGAGCACACATTCCCCGTCGAAAACAACGATAGGGTTGTCGGGCAGACTAAAGGCTCGGTGCAGGTCCATAGGGCTGAGTTAAGCGGGTTTTGTTGCGGAGTACAATAAAGGTTTGCGCCCGACCCGCCCATGGGGCGGGTCGGGCGCAAACCGGATCACGAGTGATCCGGTTCAGTCGTTCACAAATTCCCAATCCTTCAAATCTGCAACTACGGTATATCTTAGTAAATATGGGATATATTCCGAACTCCAGAATTCCATCTGCCTTGCGGATGCAGCCAGAAGGCTTGCCGCACCTTGGGTATTGTCTTGATAACGCTCCCTGAACTGAGCAAATAACCTGTCATCAAAACAAAATGTTTCAGACTGAAAAGAAGGCACTAAGCGATCAATCCGGATATTTCCATACTGCCCTAAGACTATAAAATGATTGGCAGTATCACTACCCTGCCAAAGCTCTAGTTCTAATTCAACATTCTCCAAAGAATTGAACGTCATATTCCTAACTGTAATTTCGATGGGGCGCTCTGCGTCACAGACACTAAACCGTCCCTGATCTCCCCAAAGAACCGCGTGAACATAAACTCCCGAAAACAGAAAGTAGCCAAATGTTGTAGCCAACGGCATAAAAAATAAGGGGAAATAATACTTCATGTTTTTCACAATGGTTCCGCAAACGAACAACTGACAAGTGTGGATTTTTGAAAATAATCGCATATAAAACAATCACTTAAGGGCGTGCCGAGCGTCCCTTTTCTTTTTGCAGGACAATTAGACAGGTTGCAATAAAATCAATCACTTATCAGATCGTTATATCGGTTGGCGGCGACAAGAGCGCGACAACAGGCTGACTGGACTTCACCAGAGGAGAACGCCATGACAGAGGCAAATCTGCTCTATGGGGCGGGGGCAATCGCTACCCACCTCGGAATGACAGCAACGCAGATTTATCACCTGCCTAAGATCGGCAACCTGCCGACTTTCAAAATCGGCGCGAAGGTCTGCGCACATAAAGCAAAACTCAACACTTGGCTGGAAAAGCAGGCAGGCGGCGACGCAACAAGCACGGGATAATTTGAATGGGCCGCGACAAGCGAAACGAAAAGCTGTCTGGCTTTGTGCCCTTGTTGTTTCGCACAACGGACGCGCCCGCATGGGTTGCCCTGAATGTCTATGCAAAGGCGCTGTTCCCTATGATGAAGAAGCGGGCGGGGCCACACGGCTCACAGAATGGCAAATTCAGCCTGTCAGTGCGTGAGGCGGCGGAATACCTCGGATGTAGCAAGGACACGGCGACACGGGCCATGCACGAGCTACAGGCCAAAGGGTTCGCGTTCCCGGTACGTGTCGGGGCATTGGGGGCGCAAGGTTTAGGCAACGCCTCGGAATGGCGTGTGACTGACACGGCGACACCAGATCGCAAGCCCGCAACCTGCGAGTTTCTGCAATGGCAACCGGGGCAGGAATACCCGGTCAAAAGAGGCAAAAGGCCACCAAAAAAAACAAAACCCTGTCCTACGAGGTAGGACGTTTGGGCCATTTTCGGGCCTGAGCCTGTCCGACTGGTAGGACACTCTAAGAGTCTCCATAGGTACGGGACACAAAAGCACAGCGCGACAATCCAGTAATAATCCTAAATCCGGCATGTTGAACAAAGGGCATTGCCCAGCGCGGGCAGTGAAGACAGCACCAGTTCAAACAAATGCAATGGCTCGACTATGGACGGGATAGGTTACATCAACGATGCGTTTGCTCAGTTACGTGTCTCTGAAATTACAGCCGAAATGGTACAGACTTTTCTTAGCGATTTGTCGGAAAGTCTTTCTGGAAATACCGTGCGTGGCTTGTTCAGCAAGTTAAGGGTTGTCTTGGATCTGGCACTGAAACGCGGCTGGCTCAAAGTCGATCCATTGGCTGGCCATCGAATATCTTTGCCGCCAAAAGAACGCCGGGAAGCTTTTCCAGACCGTGGCCAGATCGGAAAAATTCTTGAGTTTGTAAATTCCAATGACCACTTAAACCAAAAGACCTGTGCGGTTTTGCTTCGGCGCGTTTATTTTAATTTGGCAATTTTTGCAGGCTTGCGTTCTGGAGAAATTGGGACGCTTGAATGGGATGCAGTCGACCTTGACACTGACACAATAACCGTGCGGCAAAGTTGCTCAAAAATTGATGGGATAACTAAGCCAAAAACTAAAGCGGGCAACCGCAAAGTTCCTATGTCGGGCCGGATCAAAGCTGCCTTGCTGGAGATGCTTGCCTATCAACAACTTCAAGCCAAAACCATGGCAGATGCCACCAGCCCGAATAATAAGAGTTGGCTTATCAATTATCGGTGGAAATATGGAATGACGCCAGACCTGGACGCACCACGCAAAGGGTTGATATTCAAGCGCGGTGCGCAGGGCCTATTCCATGCTGAAAAAATTAGGCAGGGGCTTTACATGCCTGTGATGGAAGCTTTGGGCATGACCGGTGAAGGTAAACCGGATTTTCCACCGCACTCATTGCGCCATGCCGCTGCAAGTTTGTTCATCGAAGCCGCGGTGCAACCGATGTATCTTAAAACCATTATGGGCCATGGCTCGATCATGATCACGTATGACGTTTATGGGCATTTGTTTCCGACCGATAACAGCCTGCGAGATGCAATCGCGCAAATTGGGGCCACCTTTGACGCGACAACAGAGCGACAACGCAACTTAAGTGCCTGCAATTAAATTGAAAAATAATACTCAAAACAAAAACGCCCCCTTGCGGGGGCGTTTTGAAAATTACTGATCAAGGAATGACCGCAGTTTGCGGCTTCTGCTTGGATGCTTCAGTTTTCGCAGCGCCTTCGCCTCAATCTGACGGATCCGTTCGCGGGTTACCGAGAACTGCTGACCGACTTCTTCCAGGGTGTGGTCGGTGTTCATGCCGATGCCAAAGCGCATCCGCAGCACACGTTCCTCACGCGGGGTGAGGGAAGACAACACGCGGGTTGTGGTTTCTTTCAGGTTTTCCTGAATGGCAGAATCCAGCGGCAGAACTGCGTTTTTGTCTTCGATGAAATCGCCAAGCTGTGAATCTTCCTCGTCGCCAATTGGCGTTTCCAGAGAGATCGGCTCTTTCGCGATCTTCATCACTTTGCGCACTTTTTCCAAAGGCATCTGCAGCTTTTCTGCCAATTCCTCAGGTGTCGGTTCACGGCCGATTTCATGCAGCATCTGACGACCGGTGCGCACAAGTTTGTTAATGGTTTCAATCATATGCACAGGAATACGGATGGTCCGCGCCTGATCCGCGATGGAACGGGTGATCGCCTGACGGATCCACCAGGTCGCATAAGTAGAGAATTTGTAACCACGGCGATATTCGAACTTATCCACCGCCTTCATCAGGCCGATGTTACCTTCCTGAATGAGATCCAGGAACTGCAGGCCACGGTTGGTGTATTTCTTGGCGATGGAAATCACGAGACGCAGGTTGGCTTCGACCATTTCTTTCTTGGCCTGACGCGCTTCTTTTTCGCCCTTCTGAACCTGTTGCACGATGCGACGGTATTCAGAAATATCAAGACCAACATACTGACCAACCTGGGCCATATCGGAACGCAGTTCTTCGATTTTGCCTTCGGAACGTTCCATCAGCGCCTGCCAGCCACGGCCCGGCTTTTCTTTCATCTCATCAAGCCAGGTCGGATCAAGTTCACGACCACGATAAGCTTCGATGAATTCGCGACGGTTGATGCGCGCCTGATCCGCCAGTTTTACCATGTTGCTGTCGATAGACATGATACGACGGTTGATGCCGTAAAGCTGGTCAATCAGCGCTTCAATACGGCCATTGTGCAGGTGCAGTTCATTCACCAGTTCCACGATCTCAGAGCGCAGCTTCTGATATTTATCTTCTTCTTTCTTAGAGAAGCTTTCATCTTCATTCAGGGTCGCGGAGATCCGCAGATCCTGCATGTCAGAAAGCAGCGCAAAGTCACGCGCGATCAGGTCAAGCGTTTCGAGAACCTTCGGCTTCAGGGCCGCTTCCATGGCCGCAAGCGACATGTTGGCCTGATCATCGTCGTCATCGTCGTCATCATTGTTCAGGATCGGATTGCCGTCGGCATCGACCTCTGGTTCAGATGATTTTTTCTCGGGCTTGGCCGCGCCATCAACGTTGACGGCGGGAACCACCGGTTCATCTTCTTCGTCATCACCCATCTGATCGCCGAAGGTGGTTTCCAGATCGATCACATCGCGCAGCAGAATGTCTTCGGACAGAAGTTCGTCACGCCAGATGGTGATCGCCTGAAATGTCAGCGGGCTTTCACAAAGCCCGAGGATCATTGTTTTGCGGCCGGCTTCAATCCGTTTCGCAATCGCGATCTCACCTTCGCGGGACAGCAGCTCAACAGAGCCCATCTCACGCAGATACATCCGCACAGGATCGTCGGTGCGATCCAGCTTTTCGGTGCCGGTTTCAGCCAGGGCAACTTCGCGGTTGCCGGCAGTTGTCACCAGTTCGGTTGCGCCTTTGTCTTCTTCTTCTTCCTCATCCTCAATGATGTTGATACCCATTTCGGACAGCATCGACATCACATCTTCGATTTGCTCAGAAGACACCTGTTCAGGTGGCAGAACCTGGTTCAGCTGGTCGTAGGTGATGTAACCTTTTTCACGCGCTTCAGCGATCATCTTTTTGACCGCAGCCTGGCTCATATCAAGCGTATGGGCGTTTTCCTTATCGGATGACTTCTGGTCGGTGTCTTTAGCGGCCATGTGGGCTCCCTGAAAGTGCTGCGAACGCAAAAACGGCCCGGTGAAAAGGCCGTCGGTGCGATCAAATGATTCGCTTATTCCGAATCAATCCTGTGAAGCGATGATTCGCAAGGTGTTTACCGCGATTAATTTACGCTTTCCTAACCACAGAGGGCGTCAGCGACGGTTTTTTGGGTTTTCGAAGACAATATTTGCAAAAAGCTTGTCCCGATGTTTCAGTTCATCACGCGAGAGTGCCATACCGTTGTTAGCAGTGTGGTACTCTGCCTTATCCTCAGTTTCGCCTCTCTGCGCACGGTTCATGGCCTCGGATGCCTGGGCCAGACGCCAGGTCAGACCTTCATCCACAATATCCGCGGTGATATCTTCTTCAGCTTCCTCAACCTCAAGCCCCTGCCCTTCTTTCGCAGCAAGCTTGGCAAGTTCCATTCCAAACGCATCGCGCAGATCAAAGGATGTGCTTTTCTCAAGAATGCGCCGCGCCAGATTAACATGGGTGTGCGACCCGGCCTGTTCAAGGATCATCGGGTCAATCTCTGATTCCACCCGTTCCATCAGGTCATCCGGCCTGTCAGCGTAATCCTGTGCATGGTGTAACAGGCTGTTTTTTAACACTTCATGCGCATCAGATGAAAACTGCATCCGTTCAAGCTGTGACAGTGCGGCAAGGACAAGTTCCGGGCGTTTCAACCCGACAACCAGCAGCATGGCCTCGCGCATGCTGCGGGTGATAGGGCTGGCGTTCTTCGTCGCCAGGAAACTGTCTTTGGCGCTTTTGGAAGGACGCGGGGCAATATTATTGCCGAATTTCCCACCAGGTCGGAAAACGTTATTCGGCTTCCAGTCGTTTTGTTTGCGTTGCGGACGGAACAGCTGAAAACGGCGATCACGCAATTCCTGGCTGTAGTGGAATTTCAGGTTTTCATCCTGAATTTTTGCCACGGCATCCGCAAAGGCTTTGTCCAGCGCGGCCTTGCGTTCGGGGCTGTCAAAGACCTTGCCTTCAATCTCACGCTGCCAGAGTAGTTCGACCATTGGCTGAGCATTATCAATAAGTTGCTGCATGGCAGCCGCGCCTTTGGCCTTCAGCAGATCATCCGGATCCTGGCCTTCTGGCATGATGACAAAGCGCAGGCTTTTGCCCGCTTCCAGCAGGGGCAGCGCGAGGTCGACCAGGCGCATTGCAGCGCGTTGACCGGCGGTGTCACCGTCAAGGGTGATGATCGGTTCCGGTGAAATGCGCCAGAGCATCTGCAACTGGTTTTCGGTGATCGCAGTACCAAGCGGGGCAACGCAGGCGGTGAAACCGGCCTCAGCGAGGGCGATTACATCCATGTAACCTTCGGCCACCAGCAGGGGTTGCCCTTTGCCAGCCGCTTCGCGTGCGGCACGGACGTTGAACAGGCTGCGGCCTTTATCGAATAGAACAGTTTCAGGCGAATTCAGATACTTAGCGCGTGCATTCGGATCCAGGGAACGGCCACCAAAGGCAATGGCATGGCCCCGGTGATCGCGGATCGGAAAGATAATGCGGCCCCGAAAACGGTCATAAGGCGCGCCGCCGCCATCAGGGCGGGCACAAAGTCCGGCATCAATAATCAACTGATCATCCACGCCTTTATCGCGCAGATGTTGCAGCATCGCCTGACGCACATCGGGGGCATAACCAATTTCCCAACGATCCTGCGCAGCTTCGCTAAGCCCCCGTTTTTCAAGATATTTTCGCGACTCTGCACCCTGGTTTGTACGCAGTTGTAGACGGAAAAACTGCACGGCCTGTTCCATCACAGCGGCAAGCAATGTGCGCCGATCGGCCTTTTCCTGGGCGCGCGGATCGCGCTGGGGCATGGTCATTCCGGCTTCACGGGCGAGGATTTCGACCGATTCCATAAAGCCGACATTTTCGGTTTCCTGGACAAAGGAAATCGCGTCACCCTTGGCATGACACCCAAAGCAGTAATAAAAGCCCTTCTGATCATCTACATGAAAAGACGCGCTTTTTTCCTGATGGAAGGGGCACGGCGCCCACATATCGCCCTTGCCCTGATTGGACTTTCGCGGATCCCACATGACCTTACGCCCGACCACCTGCGAGAGCGAGGTGCGGGTGCGCAATTCATCGAGAAAACCGTGGGGCAGGCTCATGTCGGGTCACTATCCGGGCGTTGATCGGACGTCAGTATCCCCGATCTGCCCCCCGCTGTCGAGAGGGGCAAATGGGGTGAATATCGCATACACAATCCATGCACATCCTATGCACACTTTATGCATATCACGCGCGCGGCAGTTTCAGACCCTGTTAAGGCCCGTTAACCCCGTGCAGCGACAGATTTCATCGCCTCATGCAGATCATGAACGGCGGTTTTGGCAAAACTGCGCATGACCATGATGTCAAAGCTTGTGTCGCCACTGCGGGTGATGGAGGCCATCATATGCTGCATTTCGGTCCGCACGGTCTGCCCCGGCTTAAAGGCAGCCAGGCGCAGATCAACCGGCACCAGGCGGGCAAGCACATCTTGTGCCCCAGCGCCTGCCAGTTGCATCACGGCCCAGGCATCAGATTGATCAGTGATCGCGCCTTCAGTCGCCAGATCCGCCGGCACGCCGGTATCCAGAATGAAACACTGCCCCCGACCAGACCAGATCGCGCGTGCGCCTTCCGTTCCGCTGGCTTCATTTGGGCCAGGCAATGCCATGCCGCAGGCTTTCTTCAGCGCCGTTGAAGCCGCTTTTTCGCGACCTTTGTACGGCATGAAAGATGTGATCGCAGATGGCGTCAGTTCGGTCAGAGAAACCGTTTCGGATGTGATCGGCAACAGCCCGTCGCAGGGTGTTTTAGCAATGAGTTCAGCCACGAGAGCGCCCTCCTTCTGGGTCCAGGAACACGGGATTGCAGACTTCGACCATTGTGTCGATGCCACGCAGATGGTCCTTAAAGCGGATCTTTTTGCCGTAATGGGCTGGTCCGTTTTCAAGGAAGCCCAGCGCCAGATATGTGTCCAGCGTCGGCGAATAGCCAACCGAGGTGACATAGCCCCGGCTGTTGTCGGCGGTGATGTCATCATCTGCGAAGAACAGATGCGCACCATTGGACAGGTTTTGCCCGGCATCAACCGGTTTCAGCCCGACCATTTGTTCGCGGTGATCCCCATGCAGGCCCGGACGTTCAGATGCGGTTTTGCCGATGCAATCTTTCTTGCCCGACACCATACGCCCCATGCCAATGTCAAAGGCCGTAACCCGACCGTGAATTTCAGCGTGGGTGATAAAGCCCTTTTCGATGCGCAGCACGTTCAGGGCTTCCATCCCGTAGGCACCGCCGCCCAGGACTTCGGCACGTGACACAAGATCCCGGAACAGCGCGTCGCCATAACGGGAGGGCACCGCGATTTCATAGGCATGTTCGCCAGAGAACGAGATACGGAACAAACGCCCTTTGACGCCAGACAGGGTGACATCGCCGCAGGCCATGAAGGGCCAGCTGTCGTTGTCTATTTTATCGTCCAGCACAGTGTTCAGAAGTTCACGCGATTTCGGCCCGGCGACCGCAAACTGCGCCCATTGTTCCGTGACCGAGATAAAGCGCACATCCATATCCGGGCACAGCGCCTGATGCACGAATTCCATATGTTTCATCACCTGCCCGGCCGCGGCCGTGGTGGTGGTGGTCACATAGTGGTTTTCGCCCAGGCGCGCTGTCGTGCCGTCATCCATGACATGGCCGTCTTCGCGCAGCATCAGACCATAGCGCACGCGCCCGACCTTCAGGGTCGAGAACATATTGGTATAGACGAAATCAAGGAATGCGCCTGCGTCCGGACCCTGAATGTCGATTTTACCAAGGGTCGATACATCGGTGACGCCAACGGCGTTGCGAATGCTGATGACTTCGCGGTTGCAGCTTTCCAGCCAGGTTTTCTCACCCGGGCGGGGATAGTAACTGGGGCGATACCAAAGGCCTGCCTCAATCATCGGGGCGTTGCGATCCACGGTGGCCTGGTGAGATGTCACAAAGCGTTCGGGCGCAAAGCCCTTGCCCCGCGCGCCAGCCCCCAGCGCCGCCAGTGAGACCGGAACATAAGGTGGACGGAAGGTTGTGGTGCCGGTGGTCGGGATGTCACGACCGGTGGCATCGGCCAAAATCGCCAGTGCGTTGACGTTGGAGTTTTTGCCCTGATCCGGCGCCATGCCTTGAGTGGTGTAACGTTTCATATGCTCGACCGAGGCATAATTTTCCTTCGCAGCCAGACGCACATCCTTGGTGGAGACATCGTTCTGGAAATCAAGCCAGGCACGCTTATAGCCTTTACTTTCATGGGGTACTTCCCAAAGGCCCGTGATGTTATAGGCACCATCTTCGGCCTGCGGGGCTTTGGTGTCTGTGGTGTTCAGGCCAAGATCTGTAAGGGCTTGATTTGCCTCATTGATCCCACTTTCAAGCGCCGCCTGGGTGCTGAAATGCCCAGCAGCGGCCCCAGCAGGGGCAAGGCCAGGCACCATGTTATCCACGGGCAGGAAGCTTTGCGTGGCTTCATCCCAGGCGGGGCGACCATTCATGTGACAAAGCATATGCACAGAAGGGTTCCAGCCGCCGGAGACGCCCAGGCAGTCCACCGCGATTTTCTGTTCGCCAGATGCCGATTGCACGGTGATTTCCTTAAGCGCACCACGACCACGGGTGTCACTGACCAGACCGCCGGTGATCACCGGGAAGTCGCCTTGCGGTGTGACATCACTGCGACTGTCGATCAGCGCGGCGATCTCCACGCCTGCTGCCTGAAGATCACGCGCAGTTTTCCAGGCGTTGTCGTTGTTGCCAAAGACCGCAACTTTCTGACCTGCGGCCACGCCGTAACGGTTAAGATACCCACGCACAGCACCCGCCATCATGATGCCGGGACGGTCGTTATTGGCGAAGGCAACAGAGCGCTCAAGCGCACCCGCCGCCAGCACGGCGCGTTTCGCAACGATACGCCAGAAACATTCAAGCGGCATGTCGTCGGAGGGGGCCGCGATATGCTGCGTCACACGTTCAAGCGCGCCGTAAGTGCCCTGATCAAACGCGCCGGTCACGGTTGTCCGGGTCATGACGCGCACGTTGTCCATGCCCATCAGCTCCGCGGTGATATCTGCCGCCCAGACATGGCCGGGCTTGCCGTCGATTTCCTCATCTTCCAGCAAAAGCCGCCCGCCAGGACGCGCATCTTCATCTGCCAAAATCACATCAGCCCCGGCGCGTGCTGCGGTCAAAGCCGCCATCAGGCCTGCAGGCCCTGCCCCAATCACCAGGAGATCACAGAAGGCATAGGCCTTTTCATTGCGTGATGTGTCATCTTCGCCAGACAGCGCACCAAGACCGGCGGCGCGACGGATCATCGGCTCCCACAGTTTTTCCCACAGGGCACCGGGCCACATGAAGGTTTTATAGTAGAACCCCGCGCCAAAGAACGGCGCAAACAGATCGTTCACACCCATCAGGTCACGATCAACAGAGGGCCAGGCATTTTGCCCGCGCACCTGAAGCCCCTCATAGATTTCCTGGGTGGTGGCGCGGATATTGGGATCTTGTGCCGCACCGGAATGCAGGGTGACGAGTGCATTTGGTTCCTCGGAACCTGTGGTCATCACACCACGCGGACGATGATATTTGAAGCTGCGGCCAAAGACTTTGCGCCCCTGCGCAAGTGCGGCTGAGGCCACGGTATCACCCGCAAAACCATCCACTGTCTTACCGTCAAACGTGAAAGACACTGCGGTGCTGCGATCAATCAGACCTTTATTACTGATCCGCATTATTTCATCCCCCGCTTTACGTTTTCCGCAAGTTCAACGCCGTAGATTTCATGGGTTACAGTGTTGCGTTCCACCACAAGCCAGGCGCTACAGCCCATTTCATGCTGCCATAGGTCTTTTGTGCGACCTGCTGGGTTTTCGCGGTTGTGAATATAGTCATCCCAAGCAACATCGCCCGCATCAGGGGCCGGACGGGCCAGATCAATGGCCGCGCCTTTATAGTAAAATTCGCGACGGTCGCGTTCCCCACACAGGGGACATTTGATACGCATTTTCTGTCTCCTCAGTGGGTGTTATGCTGGCTGCCGGTGCCTTCTTCGTCCATGATCCCATGGCCGGTACGAAAGCGATCAAGGCGGAATTTTTCGGCCACCGGATGGGGCTCATCTTTGGCAATGAGATGCGCAAAACAGTCACCTGAAGCAGGCACCGCTTTAAACCCGCCATAGTTCCAGCCACAATTCAGATAGAGCCCCTCAACATGGGTTTTATCGATCACGGGTGATCCATCCGGCGACATATCCATGATGCCCCCCCAAGACCGCAGCAATTTTGCCTTTCCGATCATAGGCATAAGCGTCATGGCCGCGTCGATCACATGTTCGGTCGTCGGCAAGTTGCCGCGTTGGGCGTAACTTGCGTACATGTCGATGTCGCCCCCAAACACAAGACCGCCTTTGTCGGATTGGCTGATATAAAAATGCCCCATGCCGAAGGTCACGACGTTGTCCAGAACCGGCTTTAGCCCCTCGGTTACGAAGGCTTGTAAAACGGTGCTTTCAATCGGCACCTGCATGCCTGCCATGGCCGCAACCTGGCTGGAACGACCCGCAACAACCATGCCGACTTTCTTGGCTTTGATCGGGCCTTTTGAGGTTTGAACACCTTTAACCACGCCATTTTCAATATCGATTCCAGTGACTTCGCAGTTCTGAATGATATCCACGCCGCGTTGATCCGCACCCCGGGCATAGCCCCAGGCCACCGCATCATGGCGGGCCGTGCCGCCGCGTTTGTGGTAAAGCGCGCCATAAACCGGGAAGCGGATATTGTCGTAATCAAGGTATGGCAAGATGTCCCGCACGCCTTCGCGATCCAGCAAAATCGCATCGTCACCTTGATTGACCATCATATTCCCGCGCCGGGCGGCTGCGTCGCGCTGGCCGTCGGAATGGAACAGGTTGAGAATGCCGCGCTGGGAATGCATCGCGTTGTAATTCAGGTCTTTTTCCATGCGCTCCCACAGTTTCAGGGAGTGGCTGTAAAATTCTGAATTGCCCTTCAGGAAGTAATTCGCCCGCACAATTGTGGTGTTCCGGCCGACATTGCCGCCGCCGATATAGCCTTTTTCCAGCACTGCGATACGTTTGTCCGTATATTTCGCCGCCAGATGATAGGCCGTGGACAGGCCATGCCCGCCGCCGCCGATGATAATGATGTCATACTCGGATTGTGGCTCCGGGCTGCGCCAGTGGGGTTTCCAGCCTTTGTTGCCGGTCAGCCCCTCTTTCAACACCTGCCATGCAGAAAATCGCATGAATATTCTCCCTGATTTCAGGCACAGCTAATCAGGTGACGCCCGGGGATGCAACGCCCCCAGGCGACGGAGAATGTCGTTTTATGATATTAGGGTGGCGTATCTTAATCAGGTGTGACCGCCTGGCGTTCCGGCAGCGTCAGAACCTGTGGATCAGATACCGGCGCGTTCCCCTGCCAATATGGCGTTGCCCGGGTTTTGGCCCGCAGTTTGCCTTTCAGCTGTCGCCAGAGAATACGCGCAATGGTTTTGCCGAACCCAAAATCATCCGGCGGAGTGCTGCCTGCGCGTGCGGTTTTGGCAAACATTGATGCGCTGAATCCACCCATGTTATCAGTGGCTTTGGCATCAAACCCCGACAGCGGCAAGCCAACAAATGTCATGGATTGTGATCCCATGGTGTTGCCAAAAGGCGCATGGCAGCAGCCCGCGTACCAGCGGATCAGACCCTTGGGCGACAGGCGCAGGGCTTTCAGATTTTCGTCTTTACCGGTCAGGAATTCAACGTGCCAGGCCAATGTTTGCCAAAGCTCTGTGCCGCCGTTTTCATCCATAATATCCGCCCCACCCTGCTGATGCAGCCAGGTTGCAAAGGCCTGGCAGTCTTTGCAGTGACAGCGGGCGAGATTGCCGGTGCGCGGGGATACATTGTGCAGCCGTGCCGTGGTTTTGCCGCAGGTGCAGCTGTAGATCAGATCCTGTATCATACTATGTCTTCCTCTGAAATGCATGCGCATAGGACGTTGGGCGGGAACAGATTACAACCCGTGTCCCGACAGCTGCTGACATAAAAAGGCCCCGCAATCGCGAGGCCTTTGAAACGTTCGTATTCTTCCGTGACAGAAGGGATCAGAGACCCTTGGCGCGGTAGCTTGCGGCAACTTTACCGATTGCCACAAGGTAAGCCGCCATACGCAGGTCGGTCACGTCATCGCGGGAATGCCAGACTTCGCGCATGGACTGGTAGGCGATGCGCATCGTGTCATCGAGACCAGAGCGCACCAGTTCAAGTTCGCCCGCGCCACGCAGATATTTCTGTTTGAAATCAGGGGTCATGGACCAGCGATCGCCCATGGCATCATCCAGACGTTCGAGTTCGTCAATCACCAGCTGGTGACGCGACTCTTCCTGACGGCGCTGCATACGGCCGAAACGGATATGCGACAGGTTTTTCACCCATTCAAAGTAAGACACGGTCACACCACCGGCGTTTGCGTACATATCCGGAATGATCACGGTGCCTTTGTTGCGCAGAACTTCATCCGCACCCGCAGTCACAGGGCCGTTCGCAGCCTCAATAATCAGGGGCGCTGTCACACGTTCAGCGTTGCTGAGGTTGATCACGCCTTCAAGTGCCGCCGGGATCAGGATGTCACAGTCTTTTTCAAGAAGTTCCGCACCATTTTCAACGTAAGTGCCGCCAGAGAAGCCCTTAACGCCGCCGTTTTCGCCCAGCCATTTGTGCACAGCATCAACGTCCAGACCGTCATCATTGAAGATGCCGCCATCGCGCTCAATAATACCTGTGATGATAGACCCGTCTTCTTCGGACAGGAATTTCGCGGCGTGATAACCCACGTTGCCGAGACCCTGAACGATCACGCGTTTGCCATCAAGTTTGCCGGTCAGACCCGCCATTTTGATGTCTTCGGGGTGACGGAAAAATTCCTGCAGCGCATATTGAACACCACGACCGGTTGCTTCAACACGGCCAGCAATACCACCGGCGTTCAGAGGTTTACCCGTCACACAGGCTTTAGCGTTGATGTCAGTTGTGTTCATCCGCGCGTATTGATCGGCCATCCAGGCCATTTCACGTTCGCCGGTGCCCATGTCAGGCGCAGGCACGTTCTGGGATGGGTGGATCAGGTCGCGCTTTGCAAGTTCATAGGCAAAACGACGGGTGATCAGTTCCAGTTCATGTTCTTCATAATCACGCGGATTGATGCAGAGCCCGCCTTTAGAACCACCAAACGGTGCTTCAACCAAGGCACATTTATAGGTCATCAGCGCTGCCAGCGCTTCGACTTCATCCTGGTCCACGGCAGAGGCGTAACGAATGCCCCCTTTTACAGGTTCCATATGTTCGGAATGCACAGAGCGATAGCCCGTGAAGGTCTGGATCTGACCGCGCAGACGCACGCCGAAACGTACAGTATAAGTCGCGTTGCAGACCCTGATTTTTTCCTCAAGCCCCGGAGGCAGGTCCATCATGGCAACCGCGCGGTTAAACATAAGATCAACTGATTCGCGAAAACTTGGTTCCTGGGCATGTCCAGTGCTTGCGTTCATTCTAAACCTCCGGCGGCATAATTTGCCGCATTTACAGATAATTTTTCAGACACTTCTTCGAATCAATGCCTGTTTTTTGTGCAGACAGACTATGACGGATTACTTAAGACGTCGCGTAAAAACGCCCAGATTTCTTAAAAAAACGTCAATTTCAACCAGAGAGCGCATATCGCGAATGCGGCATCGCCAAGAAGGTATTGCCCCGCCACATTTACCGTATTAATCTGTGGTCAGATTTTATGGTCGATCAGATTAGCGAAATGACCCGAATACGACCGGAAAGGGGCGCGTGCCCCATTTTAGCCATATCTGTATGATTTAGTATCTTAGTATTTTGCCCGTGTTCTGTTGCTTATTTCTGCTATTGCACAAGAGGGTTGCACATGTTCAAGAAATTTGGCCTGAAAGCATTGGGCAAAACAGGTTTTTTCGCCCGACCTCAGAAGCGTTTCGAATCGGAACTGAAGAGTTTTTACAGGGACGAATCCGGGTCTCTTCTGATTCTGACACTGATGATCTTTATCGTTCTTCTTCTAATGACAGGCATGGGCGTTGATTTTGTCCGCCAGGAAACAGCCCGCATCAGGCTTCAGAACACATTGGATCGGGCAATCCTTGCTGCGGCTGATCTTGACCAGACACTTGATCCGGCCACCGTGGTGAATGATTACTTTGAAAAAGCAGGCATGGCGGCCTTTGTTGATGAAGTACACGTGGAGGGAAATGCCGCAGGAACATATCGGATTGTGACAGCAAGGGCTTCGGTTGATTTGCGCACACGGTTTCTGCGACTTGAATCACGCTATATGCCGGATTGGGAAGGGATTGATGTCCTGGAGACAGCCGCCGTCGGTCAGGCCGAAGAACGCGTTTCCAATGTAGAGATTTCCCTGGTTCTGGATATTTCAGGTTCTATGCGTGGTTCAAAAATCCGCACTCTGCGCGGTGCAGCGCAGGACTTTGTTGATACTGTCCTGCGTGATGAGGTTGAGGGGCTCGTTTCTCTTTCTCTGGTTCCCTATACGGCACAGGTTAACGCTGGTCCCGGTCTACTGAGTCAGATAAATCTTACAGATATACCACGACACAACTATTCCCACTGTCTTGAATTCACGGCTGCTGATTTTGGACGCTTAGGGTTAAGCCCCTCTGGTCAATATCGTCAGGGACAGCATTTTACCCAATATGGATATGGCCCCTATAGTTCAGGTATTGATAACCCGAGCTGCCCGAAGCGAACCTATGAACGAATTATTCCGATCAGTCAGGATCGCAATGAGCTGAAGGATGCCATTTCCCGCCTGCAGGCCCGTCATAATACGGCCATTCATACAGGCATGAAGTGGGCAACTATTCTGTTAGATCCTTCATCACAGCCCATGATCGCCAATCTGTCAGCCAACCCTGTTGGTGGTGTGAACATTGATTCCGCTTTTGCAGATCGCCCTGCCCCGCGATCTGACGTGGATACGAAAAAATTCGTTATCCTGATGACAGACGGCGTGAATGTCGGCTCACAACGCCTGCGCCGGCAATACTATGATACAGAACTGGAAATTGACCGCTTTGATCAATATGGCCTCTACGGGTATGCTAACGCCTTCGGTGGATACTGGGGGAACTATGTTGAAACGGACTATACCGCATCGCAGGCGAATTCACGACTAAATCAGATCTGCACACTGGCGAAAGAAAACGATATTATCGTTTTCACAATCGGGTTTGAGGTTAACAACACCAGCGCCAATATCATGCGGAACTGTGCGACCACCGCGGCACATTTCTTCCGTGTGGAAGGCACTGAAATCAACAAAGCCTTTGACACAATTGCCAGCCAGATTAACGAACTGAGATTGACACTCTGATGCGTAGATTTCTGAATATTTTCAAGTGGTTCCGAAAGGATGAATCTGGGAACGTCACCATCGAGTTCGTGATATTGTTCCCGCTTTTCTTCATGGTGTTTCTGGCCATTATTGAAACCGGCATTCTCATGTTACGTCAGGTGATGCTTGACCGGGCCGTTGAAATTTCTGTCAGGGATCTCCGCCTTGGGAACATCGCGGATATCACGCATGACGAACTTAAAGACCGGATCTGCCGCGACACGCTGGTGCTTCCGAGCTGCGAAGAATCTATCCGACTGGAATTGCGCCCGATTGATGAGAACACATGGGTTCTGCCATCCCAACAGGCGATCTGCTATGACAAGGAAGAAGAAATAAATCCTCCGAGTGATCTGAACCGTGGCGGCGACACTGAACTGATGGTGCTGCGCGCCTGCGTCAAATTCAGCCCGTTCTTCCCAACCACGGGCCTGGCCCTGGGTCTGCCCCTTGATGGCAATCAACACTATGGTCTTTTGTCCACCTCAACCTTTGTAAACGAGCCTCAAGATGACGGAGTTTAACATTTCAAAGCTTTACGTGCAGGAATTCATGGCGGGTCTGCGTCTTGAATTGCGGAAATTCAGAGATGACACGTCTGCAGGCCTGTCTGTGGAATTTGTATATCTGTTTCCCATGCTGATCTGGGCTTACATCGGGATGTTTGCTTTCTTTCATGCGTTCCGGGCAGAGGGGCTGAACTTGCGGGCCTCTTACGCACTTGCGGATTTCGTCACCCGACAGACAGAACCGCTGAGCGACAGACACCTGAATGGGATGCAGGATGTGTTCGATTTCATCGTGGGCAACGAATATAATAACTGGATCCGCCTGACATCAGTCCAGTGGGACGATGATGATGATGAATATGATGTTGTCTGGTCTGAAGCCACAAAAGGAAACACCACCTGGACGACCGATGCCCTGAATACAAACAAGCGAGATGAACTTCCTGTGATGGCAAAAGGTGATTATGCCATCATTGTTGAAACGTCATCGAACTATTTCCCGGCCTTCAGCACCCCGTATTTCGGGATTGATCTGCAAAGGGTGACGTTTCAGAATTTCATATTCACAACAAATCGGCAGAATGGCCGCGTCTGCTGGGAAACCCGTTGTAACAACTGAACAAACGGCCCGATTGTTAAGAATGCGTTTCTGTCAGTGCAACAATGATCTCAATCATTGATTTTGCGTCACGCGCGTTGGTGATTCCACCAACACCCACGCGCGTACCGACACGCCAATACATCCCGGGCGCCCAGAGGTTACCAGGTGCGCCAGTACCACGCAGCATAAAGCCGTTTGATGGTTTCAGGGCGAAAACACCTTTTTCCATCGCTACCACATCTTCCATACGGATCAGGCAGGTTCCGCGATAATCGCTGAGGGCCTCTTTCGTCAGGATCAGACCGCCTCGTGTACGGTCGTACATTTTGATGCCCAGCCACAGGACAGCTGTACCCATCAGCATGAGAAGCAACTTCAGGCCGATAGCAGCACCGGGCAGAATCATCCCATTCCAGATCAGGAGCAAACCAAGCAGAAACAGCACCATCAGGGCGAAAATGCGCCGTATGGGAGAGACCTCCAATTCCATAAGGACCTCGGCCTCGCCCGCCGTTGTGTTCTGATCTGTCATCTGTGTCTCCCTCATTTCCAGCTTTTAATACAATGGGAAAGCGCAAAGGTCACCAGTCCGCAAACCAGAAAACTGGAAAACTGGGAAACTGGGAAACTGGGAAACTGGGAAACTGGGAAACTGGGAAACTGGGAAACTGGGAAACTGGAATTGGTATCACACCACCAGGTCCACCCCATAAAAATCGCACACCACACGCGCGATCACCCACATATGCGCCCATATGCACATGAGCTGTGATGACATATATTTCCATCATAAAGGAGAAACACCATGTCCATCCGCCCCGCTCTGACGACAAGCCTTGCCACCCCGACGGTTGAAGGTGCTGGTGTGCACCTGCATCGCGCTTTTGGCTTTCACAACCCGAAGAAATTTGACCCATTCCTGCTGTTTGACGATTTCCGGCAGGATGATGTCAAAGGCGATATTGCGGGTTTCCCATGGCACCCCCATCGCGGCATTGAAACCATCAGCTATGTGCTGAATGGCACCGTTGAACATGCGGACAGCCTTGGAAACAAAGGCGTCATTGGCGCGGGCGATATTCAGTGGATGACTGCCGGTTCCGGCATTATGCATCATGAAATGCCCATCGCGAACACTCAGGGACAAATGCACGGGTTTCAGCTTTGGTCAAACCTGCCCGCCAGTGAGAAAATGTGCGCCCCGCGCTACCAGGATATTCCTTCTGGCAAAATCGCCGAGCGGGTTGATGATGACGGCACCCGCATCCGGGTAATTGCCGGGGACTGGCGTGGAATTGAAGGGCCAGTGAAAGGCATCGCAACTGACCCGGTTTACCTTGATATCTCTGTTGCGCCCAACACGATCAAGACCCTGCCCATGGATACGTATCGCAACACATTTGCGTATGTGTTTGCAGGCAGCGGGCGGTTTGCTGACAGTGCAGCCCCGCGCGGCGTGCTGCTGGAAAAAGAAGTCATGGGTCAGGAGGTCAACATCCGGGATATGTCCGGCAACCGTACCCTTGTGGAATTTGGCACAGGCAATGAAATCCGCCTGGAATCCGGCCTGGAAGGCGTGCGTTTTCTGCTGATCGCCGGTGCCCCTTTGCAGGAACCCATCGCCTGGCACGGCCCGATTGTGATGAACACAGCGGAAGAACTGCGTCAGGCCATGTCAGACCTGCGCAACGACAGGTTCATCAAGCCCGCGCATTAAGACTCTGTGCTTTTCGCTGCGATGGTCTGAGTTTCATAAACACCCGCATAAATATACAAAACAGCGACCAACGTTTCGTCAAAGGACAACCCCAGATCGTTCCAGCTATACTCACAACTGTGGTCACCCGGGCCTGTATGCAAACAGAGTTCAGTCAGTTCCCCATTCAGACTTAGGATGCCCAGATCTTTTGACCACTTAGAGTACCGATGAATGCAAGGTCCGATCGCAGTTCTCCAGACCGTGCAACCCTTCAAAACGACTTCATACCTGCCCCATTCACCACGCAAAATGAAGGATGCGGGCTCCCAGGTAAAATCATAGATATGCTTCTCGGCATCAATCAAGGGCATGTCCCCTCGAAAAACGTTCAGTACACCCCTTTGGCCTGGTCGCAAATATTCAATGGCCCGCACGGGGATACTCTCATGCATACCAAGTTTATGGAGGAACTTTTCCAGCCGTTTGCGTTCATTTTCAGTTCTGGCCAGTTCAAGCTTTGTACGCGGCATCTGAATACAACTCATTCATTTTGTCTCGGCAAATATCCCGAAGGTGAGTGTAATCAATCGGGATCACTCATCCGGACAACCTCAAAATCCAGTTCCCGGAAGTATTCCATCAGTATCTTCTGCAATCCCTCGCCCACCAGAATAATCGGATGCATTTCGCGACCACAGGCAAAGATCAGGTCACTGCGGTAAATCCCCATTGGGTCAATCTTCTCATCCGTAAAGACCGCAGGAGGGGATGCACCAACAATCGTCGCGTATTCGCCGCAACGCGTACAGAAATCTTCAAAGCGTGTGCCGACAGTCTTTGCGTCGAACCTTAAAACCTCAGACAGTTTCAGCGCATACATCGCAGGCCGTCGATTAACTTTGATGGTGGTAAAAGGCGTGGACGCATGGGCCTGTAAGAATGTCACCACGCGTTCCGTAATGATCATCTGACCATCATAGGTCGCGCCCCAGTCTGCCCGTTCCTTGCGCAATCTGAAGTGTCTCTCCGGAAAACCTACGAGACTACGGGGGCGCCCACAGGATGCACAGATACGCTCTGACGTTTCATCGTCCTGATTGTAGAAGTAAAGACCGATGTTTGCGGCATCCACCTGAAACAATTTCACCATTCTCTCATCCCACCAGCGATTTACGTACCATATCCCAGTATATTTCTTCCACCCGTTCCAGCGACAGGCGGCCGCCTTCGCGGTACCAGGTGTTCACGCCGGTTAGCATAGCAATCACAGCCATTGCAGACAGATGGGCGTCTTCCACTGCAAATGCACCGCTGGCTTTTCCGTCGGACAGAATACCCTCGACCACCTGTTCATAGGCTTTGCGGCGGGCTGTGATGGCTACGTAGTTATCGGGCGTCAGGTTGCGCAATTCCATATAGGCGATGAAGACCGCGTCCTGGCGTTCCATATGAAAGCGGATGTGGAAGCGCACCAAGGCTTCAAGCCGCATCATCGGGTCACCGCCGGGATCAAGTTCCTGCCAGGCATCCAGCAACGCGACCATATGGGCATCCATCATATCAAAAAGCAGCGCCTGTTTATCCTTGGTGTAAAGGTAAAGCGCGCCGGCCTGCACCCCGACTTCTGCCGCGATTTTGCGCATGGACACGGCAGCATAGCCCTGCCGTGCAAAAAGCCGCTCAGCGGCGGCGCGCACGCGCGGGCCTGTTATTTCGGAATGGGAGCCTGTTTTTCTTGCCATGAAGGCAGATTATCTGAACGCGCGTTCATTTCAAGGGGCATTCCCGCTGACGGGGAACGCGGCGGTGATTCACCCCCTGTTAATCCCTGGTGTCACAGAGTAAAATCACCACAAGACCAACCGGAGCAGTCATTTGCGAATCCTTCTTTTTACCTGCCTTGCGGGATTAACCCTGATCGCCTGTGCGCCCCCTGCCCATATCCGTGCGGTGGAAGAAGCCTCTGTCAGCCGGGGGGATTGGCCTGAGATTTTGCCACTGCAGGATCTGCTGAACGCCGGAAACGATACTGCAAGCACACAGATCAGCGCCCAGGAACAGGGCGCACGTCTGACGTCCCGTGTGAACGGGCTGAAATCGCGTGCGCGTCGCCTTCAGGGCCCGGTGATTGATGAAGCCCGCCGTGCGCGTCTGCTGGCTGCACTTTCCCGTGAGAACGGCTGAAATTTCCGCTGATCCGTCGCCTCTGCACATTGCACCTGCCCTGCATTCGCGCTAACCAGGCTGCGAACAGATACTTCTGACAGACGGAGCCCCTTATGACCGCACCTCTTCGACTTGGCATTGCAGGACTTGGCACCGTGGGTGTTGGTGTTGTGAAGATCATCCGCCAGAAAGCCAACCTTCTGTCCCTGCGCACAGGCCGCCCGGTGGTGATTACCGCCGTTTCCGCGCGCTCGAAAGACAAAGACCGTGGCGTGAACCTGTCTGACTACGCCTGGGAAGATGATCCGGTTGCACTGGCGACCCGCGATGATGTGGATGTGTTTGTGGAGCTTATGGGCGGTTCTGACGGCCCGGCGAAAGCCGCGACTGAGGCTGCGATTGCGGCTGGTAAAGACGTTGTCACAGCGAACAAAGCCATGCTTGCGATCCACGGTCAGGCCCTGGCTGAATCCGCTGAAACCGCAGGCAAGGTTATTCGTTTTGAAGCTGCCGTTGCCGGTGGCATCCCAGTGGTCAAATCCCTGACCGAAGGCCTGGCAGGCAATGACATCACCCGCGTCATGGGCGTGATGAACGGCACCTGTAACTACATCCTGACCCGCATGGAAAACGCCGGTCTGCCTTATGATGAGGTCTTTGCCGAGGCGGACGCGCTGGGTTACCTCGAAGCCGATCCGAACCTTGACGTAGGCGGCATTGATGCGGGGCACAAACTGTCCCTGCTGGCTTCCATCGCTTATGGCACAAAGGTTGCCTTTGACGCGGTAGAGCTTGAAGGCATTGGCCGCATCACCATTGAAGACATTCATCAGGCGGCCGACATGGGTTACCGTATCAAGCTGCTGGGTGTGGCCCAGATGACCGGGCGTGGCCTGGAACAGCGCATGACCCCTTGCCTTGTGCCTGCAGACAGCCCGCTGGGTCAGCTGGAAGGTGGAACCAATATGGTTGTGCTGGAAGGTGACAACGTCGGTCAGATCGTTCTGCGTGGCGCGGGCGCGGGTGAAGGCCCGACTGCAAGTGCCGTTATGTCTGATGTGATCGAAATCGCACGCGGCACACGTCTGACGACCTTTGGTCAGCCTGCCGCCACGCTGGAAGAGGCCCGCCCGGCGCAATCTGCGACCCCGGCACCTTATTACCTGCGTATGGAGCTGACCGACAAACCAGGGGCGCTTGCCAAAGTTGCCGCTGTTCTGGGTGAGGCCGGTGTGTCCATTGATCGTATGCGCCAGTACAGCCATGAAAGCGACAATGCCCCTGTGCTGATCGTGACCCATAAATGCACCCGCCAGTCTCTGGATGCGGCGCTTGAAGGTCTGGGCGGCACCGGTGTTGTGGCAACTGCCCCGGTTGCGATCCGTATCGAAACCGTCTGATCCAAACACAGCCGGGGCAGTTCCGCCCTGCCCCGGCTTTGCGCTTTACTTTCCCGCCGCCCCTTCGTTTAGTGCCCCTGAATATTCAGGAGTGTCAGAATGGACTGGTTTGCTGCGGTTGATATTTACTGTGAACGCACAGCGCCCGGGTTCTGGAATGAACCGCTGAATGCGCTTTCTAATACTTCCTTTGTCCTGGCCGCTATCTGGGCCGCTTATGAGATCCGCAAACGCCCGGGTCAGCCGATGGTTATCAAACTGCTGACCGTGCTTTGTTTCCTGATCGGGACCGGGTCTTTCCTGTTTCATACATTCGCGAACCTTTGGTCAGAAATGGCAGATATCATCCCGATCTGGACGTTTGTGGCGGTCTATATTGTTGCCTCGGTCCGGATCATCGGGGGCGTCGCACCCGGAAAAATTCTACGCATCGTGATGTTGGTTCTGGCAGTTCTGGTCATTGTCTTCCTGGCGACATCCGGAGAAGAGGCAACAGAGGCAACCCATCACACCCAATCCGTCCTGAACGGATCAGAACAATATGCGCCTGCGTTGTTGGCCATGCTGGTGATTTCCTTCCTGACCTGGAAACGCGGCCATCCGCTGGCATGGTGGTTTATCGGGGCGACTCTGATGTTCCTGACTTCTTTGACATTCCGCACCGTTGACATGTCTCTGTGTCCGGTCTGGCCCCATGGCACACATCAGATGTGGCATATTCTGAACGGCACCATGCTGGGCCTGCTGCTACAGGCCCTAATTCGCAACACAAGACATCCGGATTAAGGGATTCACCTTGCCCCGAAGGCCCTGTCAGATTAAACCCGGCGCAACCTATGTTTTATCCGGGAAGACCGAACAATGCCCACATCTTCTGACTTTAACGATCGTATGCTGTCTCTGGGCCTGGCCCGTGTGTCTGAGGCTGCTGCCCTGGCCTCTGCAAGCCTTGTTGGCCGTGGCGATGAGAAAGCCGCTGACCAGGCCGCTGTAAACGCCATGCGCGAACAGCTGAACCTGCTGGACATTGCCGGTGTGGTTGTGATCGGTGAAGGCGAACGCGACGAAGCGCCAATGCTGTACATCGGTGAAGAAGTTGGTACTGGCACAGGCCCTGGCGTTGATATCGCACTGGACCCGCTGGAAGGCACCACACTGACCGCAAAAGATATGCCAAACGCCCTGACTGTGATCGCAATGGGTCCGCGCGGCTCTATGCTGCACGCCCCTGACGTTTACATGGACAAGCTGGCGGTTGGCCCGGGCTTCCCTGAAGGCGTTGTAACGCTGGACATGTCCCCAAAAGAACGTGTTGAAGCGCTTGCCAAAGCCAAAGGCTGCGCCTGCGAAGACATCACCGTTTGTGTTCTGGAACGTCCACGTCATGAAGACGTTATCGCGGGTATCCGTGAAACCGGCGCTGCGATCCGTCTGATTTCCGATGGTGATGTTGCAGGTGTTATGCATTGCGCAGAATCTGAAACAACCGGCATCGACATGTATATGGGCACGGGCGGCGCACCCGAAGGTGTTCTGGCTGCGGCTGCTTTGAAATGCATGGGCGGTCAAATGTACGGTCGTCTGTTGTTCCGCAACGATGATGAGCGTGGCCGCGCGACCAAAGCTGGCATCACCGATTTCGACAAGATCTATTCCCGTGACGAAATGGTCACCGAAGACGTTCTGTTCGCAGCAACCGGCGTGACAGACGGTTCCATCCTGTCCGGCGTCAAGCGCGAGCCAGGCTGGTTGACCACAGAAACCGTTCTGATGCGTTCGCGCACCGGTTCCGTGCGTCGCATGGAATACCGCACCCCTGTGGATGCTGTATAATTAACGTGTCTGAGGCCCCGGCATTTCTGAATGTGGACGCGTCGCTGACCGGGCGGCGCTGGCTGGGGCCTGACATAGAGACCGAACGCCAGGCAGAAGCCATGGCGCAGCAAACCGGTCTCGCTCCGGCATTATGCCGGACGCTCGCCCGGCTGGGCGTCAGCGCTATGGATGCGCCTTCCTACCTTGAACCATCTTTGCGGGATCTTCTGCCCGATCCGCGTTCCCTGCTGGATATGGAAACTGCTGCCACGCGTTTTCTGCAGGCGGCGCAATCCGGCCAGCGCATTGCCGTGTTTGCCGATTATGACGTGGACGGCGGCACATCCGGTGCGCTGCTGATCCACTGGCTGCGTGAACTGGGCTATCCGGTTGATGAACGCGCCACGCTTTATGTGCCCGACCGGATTGACGAAGGCTACGGCCCCAATGCGCCGGCGATTGCGGAACTTGCGGCAAACCATGACCTGATCGTTTGTGTCGACTGCGGCACGCTTTCGCATGACGCCCTGGCCGCTGCCGGTGATACCGATGTTGTCGTGCTGGATCACCACCTTGGCGGCGAAACCCTGCCCAATGTGCATGCGGTGGTGAACCCGAATCGTCAGGATGAAAGCGGCGATCTGGCCCATCTTTGTGCCGCTGCTGTGGTCTTCCTGATGCTGGTCGAAACCGGCCGCCAGATGCGCGAAGCGGGCAATACCGGGCCAAACCTTCTGAACCTTCTGGATTTCGTCGCCCTTGCCACCGTGGCCGATGTTGCGCCCCTGATCGGTGTGAACCGCGCCTTTGTGCGTCAGGGCCTGAAAGTTCTGGCCCAGCGCCACCATACCGGCCTTGTTGCGCTGGCTGACAGTGCAGGCATGGACGGACCGCCGACGTCATATCACCTTGGTTTCCTGCTGGGGCCGCGCATCAACGCAGGCGGACGGATTGGCAAAGCCGATCTGGGTGCGCGCCTGCTTGCTTCCGTTGATCCGCAGGAAGCCCACGCCATGGCGGCGCAGCTTGAGATCCTGAACCGTGAACGCCGCGAGATCGAAAATCTGACCCGCGAAGTCGCGATGGATCAGGCGCAAAACCGCCTTGAAGCCCATACACCGGAAAGCAACCGACCGGCGGCGCTGGCCTGGGCTGCGGACGATGGCTGGCATCCCGGCGTTGTCGGAATTGTCGCGTCTCGCATGAAAGAGGCGACAAACCTGCCCGCGATTGTCATCGGTTTTGATGGTGATGCAGGCAAAGGCTCTGGTCGCTCGGTCTCTGGTGTTGATCTGGGCCATGCGATCCAGAAACTTGTTGCTGAAGGGCTGCTGGAAAAAGGCGGCGGGCATAAGATGGCGGCAGGCCTGTCCCTGACCCGGGATCAGCTGGAACCCGCGATGGAACGGCTTGAAGAACTGCTGGCGAAACAGGGCGCAGGCCTGGGCGGCCCGGCGGCGCTGAAACTGGACGCCATGCTTATGCCCGGGGCAGCCCAGACCGATCTGGTCACAAAAATCGAATCTGCTGGCCCCTATGGCGCCGGTGCCCCCGGCCCCCGGTTTGCGTTCGCCAGCCAGAAGATCTTTTTCGCCAAACGCGTCGGGGAATCACACCTGAAGATCAGCTTTGGTGACGGCATGGGCCCGCGTATTGATGCGATTTGCTTCGGGGCTTTTGACGGCCCGCTTGGCCCTGCCCTGCAGGATCATAACGGGGCTTTGTTCCACCTGGCCGGGCGGCTTGAAATCAATCGCTGGCAGGGGCGCGAAAGCGTGCAGCTGCGGCTTGAGGATGCGGCAGAGGCTTAAAACACGCCCAAGCATACCCATGCACCCCGCCGCTGTGAAATCTTAACTTTTTGCAGAAAAAACCACATTTTTCTCTTGCCGAGTCTCCGAGGACAAGCTAAATACCCGCTCACCGAACGGTGCTCCCTTCGTCTATCGGTTAGGACGTCAGGTTTTCAACCTGAAAAGAGGGGTTCGATTCCCCTAGGGAGTACCACGGTTACCCTCTTCAAATTAGATACAGCTAAAACCAAACGCTGAAATTCTGTTTTCTGCTGCGGCTTTCCCTGCATCCCACACCCGAATACCTCCTGCGCAGGAAATTCGAAAAACATCCTGAATCTGCTGTTTTTCCTCTTGCCGAGTCTCCGAGGACAAGCTAAATACCCGCTCACCGAACGGTGCTCCCTTCGTCTATCGGTTAGGACGTCAGGTTTTCAACCTGAAAAGAGGGGTTCGATTCCCCTAGGGAGTACCACGG
>NZ_JADCKQ010000040.1 GCF_016123485.1 Halocynthiibacter styelae
GTCTTGCCGCGCAAAAGTTCCGGTCTCTCAGCTTATGTTATGCAGTCCTTCGTTCGAATGCCAAGGGGCTTTTCCCGCCAAGGGATGAATGCCGCCTGCGTGGATTGTAGAACCCATTGATGTATTGGAATATTGCTCCTTCTGTTTGCCTCCGGGTTTCCCATTTCTGACGCCAGATCAGTTCGGCCTTCAGGGATTTGAAGAAGGTTTCGACCATGGAATTGTCGTAGCAATTGCCTTTGCCGCTCATTGAAACCAGAAAGCCATGCCGCTTGAGACGTTTCTGATAGTCGCCAGAACAGTATTGAGACCCGCGATCGGTATGGTGGATGCAGCCCTTTGGGGGACGGCGCAATGCCACGGCCATATCAAGCGCGCGGATCGCCAGATCGCGTTTCATACGGTTACTGACGGCCCAACCAATGACACGGCGAGAGTAAAGATCAATGACAACAGCCAGATACAACCAACCCTCGTTCGTCCAGATGTAGGATATGTCTCCAGCCCATTTCTGATTGGGTCCAGTGGCTGAGAAATCCTGATCCAGTAGATTAGGCGCAATATTGAAGCGGTGATTGCTGTCAGTCGTGACTTTATTCTTGCGGGTT
>NZ_JADCKQ010000005.1 GCF_016123485.1 Halocynthiibacter styelae
ATTCTTATCTTCACTTCAGTGCCTTGCGACCCATCCGCTGCCCCAGTAGTGCGTCTCGTTTCCGTGTCGCCCTGCCGGTGAAGTGGGTTCTAGGGTTATACGCCAACACCCGCAACCCCTTTTTACAAAAACATCAAACTTTTTTGGAAAAACCCAAAAACCCCTTATTTATATACACCAGACGAAACGAAACACATGTTTCGCCGCATTGCAGCGCAACTTTCATACCTAACAGAAACTACAGCTCATCCGAGTCACCCAAAGCCCCACACATCATCACACCGCAAATCACCCGAGTCACACCAGAATCCAAATCACCCCGCAAAGATTCCCCCGAAAAAACCTCCCGATTCACAAAATGAATCACCCGGTGAATCGCAAAAACTCTCAAATCAAATGAAAACACCGAATAATACCGCAGGATATGGAGGCATCACCAGAAAACCCGGAATCAACCCGAATCCAGATACACAAACAACCATAACAATGGTGAAGGTTGTGAAGAGTACGCCAGACATGCCGGCCAAATGATTACACATCCACACAGAGCGCCGCGAAGTCTTTCTGATTTCACTTTCAGGGGCGATGCTGATGGAGGCGATGAAAGAGAGGAGGAGGATTACGCTTGATGCTCTATATAAGAGACGTTCACATCCACACCCTGCAAGGCAAACTGGCCCCTTCACTGACCACCGCACAGCTTGCCGCCACAAATGACGTCACTCTATTCAGTCATTATATAGACTCGCACGAGCCTTCTGATCTGTGCAGCATCACTAAGACACCTATATGCATGCGCTCTACTTCAACGCCCGCAAGACTTGCATCTTTCAACAAAAAACCCGCCAGATTAACTGGCGGGTTTTTTTGATCTGATAAACCGGGGAAGGCTCAGCTGTTGTGGCTTTCTTCTTCCAGGTGCAGTTTCATATCCATCAGCACATGTTGCAGCGCGAGGGTTTCACGCAACAGGCGCTTGGCTTCGTTCACGGTGATAATGCCGTCTTCAATAGACTGGTTATATTCGCTCATCAGCATGGCAAAACGCTGCGCCAGAGCAACCACATCTGCATTCACCCCACCTTCACGGGAATTCTTGCGTTCCTGATCATAAGACATGGTAATGCCACGCAGCTCTGCGAGGGCGCCGGTCACATGTGGGTATCGGGAGGCTTCCTCAAGCGAGGCAACTGCATCAATCGGCATAAAGCGATCTGCGTGCTCTTCGCTGTCAGAATAATAGCGGCCAAGTGTTGCTTTGGATTTACCTGTCAGCGTGCAGGCGGCTTCGATCCCGACGTCCTTTACCAGAGCTTCGGTATGTTTCTTAAGATAGCTGCCCATGCCGCCCATTTGTATGACCCTTCAATAACCGATCCGCCCTCAGAAAATCACAGAGGGGAATTGCCCGTGTTCTTTCCCATTAATTCATAGCCCGCCATTTGTCATTCATAAAGCGTTCAGGCGCATACCTGAAGTTAACAAGTATCCGGTGTCCCCAGCGCCGGTTTGGTGAGGATCTGATGTGCTTTCGCCTGCGGGAGCGAAGCCGGTTCGCCGGCTCCGGTGCAACGGATCCAAAAAGGAAGAAGGTGTAGGGAGGTCGATCATCCCCAGACGTCAATTTTCAGACGTCTTTCGGGTTCCTGTTTTCCGGTGAACGTTGCCTGTATTTTCAGGGCAGCGTTCACTTTCTTTTCTGTTTGTCACAGCAACAGATCCTCACCGCCCTATCTGACGCAAGCGGGTTGCATTCCCCGTCGTTGAAACGGATAAAACGGCCATGGCCAAGCTTTACTTTCAATACTCCACCATGAATGCAGGTAAGTCGACTGTACTTCTGCAGGCGTCCCACAACTATATTGAACGCGGGATGCAGACCTATCTGATCACCGCACAACTGGACAACCGCGCGGGTGATGCGCGAATCGCATCCCGAATCGGGATTGGTGCGGATGCCGATGTCTTTGCCCCTGGCGATGACATGTTTGCAAAGATCGAAGCCCGCCTGAAAGATGCCCCCTGCGCCTGTGTGTTTATTGATGAAGCCCAGTTCCTGACCAAAGATCAGGTCTGGCAGCTGGCGCAAGTCGTGGATGATCTGAAAGTGCCTGTCATGTGTTACGGGCTGCGTGTTGATTTCCGGGGGGAACTGTTTCCGGGATCTGCCGCGCTGCTTGCCCTGGCCGATGAGATGCGCGAAGTGCGCACGATCTGTCACTGCGGTAAGAAGGCCAGCATGGTGATGCGCATGGGTCCGGATGGCAAAGCCCTGAAAGACGGCGCCCAGGTGCAAATCGGCGGCAATGAGACCTATGTGTCTGTCTGCCGCCGCCACTGGCGTGAGGCTGTTGAGAGGTAATGACCGCTTTGTCCGGGGCAGAAAAAACACCTTAAGACTTCTTTACTCTTCTTAACTTTGTTTTAACACAAGTTAACCCGCAGACCTTTTATAGCCGGATAACACTCCCTGCCACGGACAGCCTGATCTCAGGCAGGCGTTATTTACAGGCAATAAAAGGAATTCCGAACGTGGGCATCACAGAAAATCTACGCAACGGTTCAGCAGCCGCTATAATCGTTACCGGCATGGTATTCACCTCCGCCAACGCTGAAGACAACAGCGGCTGGGACATCACTATTGGTGCAGGAGGTTTTGTTTCCCCGGAATACCTCGGGTCAGATGAAACAGAAACCCAGGCTGTCCCCATGCTGGCAATTGAGTGGAATGACACTTTCTTCTTTGGACCGGGCGGGCTTGAATACAAGTTCCTGAATCGGGGCGATCTGAGCTTCAGCGCCTCTCTGGGTTATGATGGCGGGCGCAAAGAAAGTGACAGCACCTATCTGACAGGGCTTGGCGATATCGACAACGGCGCAGTTCTGGGGTTTGGCCTGGAGTATGAAGTCGGGCCGATTGCACCCTATCTTGAACTCAACAAATACCAGTCCGGGACCGAAGGTGTCACTGTTCAGGTTGGTGTCCAGGGCATGCTGCCGCTGGCCGTTCTGACAGGAAACGCGCGACCCGGCGATATGGAAGAGAACGACAGGCCGGGCGTTGCACTGCTGGCTGACCTTTCTGCCACCTGGGCGAATGATGATTACAACCAGGGCTACTTTGGGGTCAGTGCAGCGCAAGCCAGCGCTTCGGGCTTGTCGCAATATTCTGCGGGCGCAGGTGTGAACACTGTTGACCTTGAGCTTGGCGTTATTGTGCCCCTGGGCGACCACTGGTCACTGAATGGCCTGGCATCTTATACAAAAATTATCGGAGATGCCGCCGACAGCCCGATTGTGAAAGACGACGACCAGTTCTCTGTCGGCGCATTTGTCGCTTACACTTTCTAACCGCGACGGACGGGAAAGGCCGGGAGAACGCCCGGCCTTTCCATATCAGCTCACGATATTGCCCGGGGCTTTTCCATCGAAAAACGCCGCAAGATTGTCCAACGCCATCAGCCCCATATCGGTGCGCACTTCCTCTGCGGCGGTTCCCAGATGGGGGAGCAAAGTGACATTATCGAGTGCACGCAAAGCTTCGGGCACCTCGGGTTCATGTTCATAGACATCCAGCCCTGCGCCGCCGATTTGCCCGGTTTGCAGCGCCGCGATCAGGGCCGCTTCATCAACCACATCCCCTCGTGAGATATTGATCAGATGGGCGTGGCTTTGCATTGCGCCCAGCGCCCCTGCATTAATCATGTGATGGGTGGCCGGGCTGCCGGGCACCGCAACAACAACGATATCCGCCGCCGCCATGACTTCGGCGATGGAAACAAGCTGGCCGGAGGGCACTTCGGCATCTGCAACCTGTGAGCGGTTATAAAAGACAACATCCATGCCAAAGCCGTAATGTGCCCGTTTCGCAATCGCTTTGCCGATGCGGCCCATGCCGATGACGCCCAGGATTTTACCGGACATATGAAGCCCCAGCATCTGGGTCGGGTGCCAGCCCTGCCAGTTACCGGAACGCACCAGACGTTCACCTTCCGCAGCACGACGTGCAGACATCAGCATCAGGGTCAGAGCAATATCAGCGGTGGCATCAGTTACGGCACCCGGCGTATTCGTGACGGTCAGGCCCGCTGCCTTCGCAGCCGCCACATCAATATGGTTATAGCCCACACCAAAATTCGCGAGGATCCTGGCCCGGGGTGCACCCGCTTTTGCAAAAATATCAGCGCTAAAGAGATCGCCCAGGGTTGGCAGGACAGCATCATAGTTTTGCAGCGCCTCAACCATCTCCGCCTCATCCATCGGCAGGGTGTTTTCACGCAGGGTCACGTCAAAATGTTGACGCGCGACTGCAACAACTGCCAGGGGCAGCGGGCGGGAAATCAGGAGTTTTTCCATCAGTGCAGCTTTCCGCCATTGGGCACATTCTGATCCGGCACGGCCAGGACAACGCCGCCTTCCTCATCGGTGAAACCGACAATCAGGCATTCCGACATAAACCGGCCAATCTGACGGCGTGGGAAGTTCACGACACCCATAACCTGTTTCCCCACCAGCGTTTCTGGATCATAATGCGCGGTGATCTGGGCAGAGCTTTTCTTTTCGCCAATCTCAGGCCCGAAATCGACCCAGAGCTTGATCGCAGGTTTGCGGGCTTCGGGATAAGGTTCGGCGCGGATCACAGTGCCAACGCGGATATCAACCTTCAGGAAATCATCATAGGTGATCTCCCTCATGCGCCCAGCTCCTTTGATCGTTTGGTCGCCGCATCAACCGCGTCGCGCATCAGCACTGGAAAACCGCGTGTGTCATCCATCAGAACCTCAAGCGCGGCCTGTGTTGTGCCATTGGGTGATGTCACATTGATGCGCAGTTGCGTTGGTGTTTCAGCGGAATCCTCGGCCAGCTGCCCTGCCCCGCCGACGGTAGCTTTTGCCAGCGCCATGGACAGTTCAGGTGACAACCCCTGTGCCTCGCCTGCCGCGGCCATAGCCTCGATCAGGTGGAACACATAAGCAGGGCCGGACCCAGACATGGCGGTGACCGCATCCATCTGCCCTTCATTGTCCAGGCGAACTGTCTGACCGATTGCAGACAACAGATTTTCCGCCAGTTGCAATCCGGCCTCATCAATATGGCTGTTTCCGATCAGCCCGGTGATGCCCCGGCCAATCGCGGCAGGGGTATTAGGGATCGACCGGATCACCGGTGTCTGCGCGCCAAGCACATTTTCATAATGTGCAATGGTCGTACCCGCCGCGACGGACAGGAAGATCGTGTCACCATTGCCATAGGTTTTCAGAACCGGCAGGGCTTCTTCCATCATCTGGGGTTTGACCGCGACCAGAACCAGTGCGGGGCTTTCCGGCAGGGCTTCATTCAGATGCACGCCCTGCGCCTTCAGCCAGTCAGACGGAAACGGATCTTTGACCCAGACGGAAGCCGCTGGCAGCCCCTGTTTCAGCCAGCCTTCCAGCATGGCAGACCCCATCTTGCCGCATCCAAGCAGCACCAGACCACGTGATTTGATTGTATCGAACATATCGCCCCCTCATCCGGACGATTCACGCCCGCTTTGGGAAAGCTTAAGCCCGCCCCCAGGCCTCTGCAATGGCGGTTTTTACGGCAGCTTCCGGTGTGTGATCTGCCCAGGCCACAAGCTGGAACGCCGGATAGAAACGTTCTGCTGTCAGAACAGCCGCATCAATCATCGCATTGATCTGTTCAATTGAGGCCACCTGCCCGCCGGTCAGCACCAGGCCATAGCGATACACCATCAGTTGCTGCGCGCTCCACCAGGTGAAGCTGCCCGCCCAGATCATATCATTCACATGGTTCAGAACCTCAAAGAGTTCGCCCATGCGATCATGGGGTGGTTCCATTTCAAAGCTGGAAATCAGACGCAGGCATTCATCCTGATGCGACCAGGCAAGCGTGATGGAATAGCTGCGCCATTGCCCTTCAACCACCATGGAAATCTGATCTTCACCGACGCGGTCAAAATCCCAGTGGTGATGTTCGGCCAGGGTTTCAACGATGTCGATCGGATGCGGATCTTCCGCCAGATATGATTCTGTGAATGACATGCCCGGGCCTCTTCGCTTGCGCGGGGAAAGGCAGCCGCCCCACGTGAGTTCCGTTCAGCCCCTTTTGGCGGGACCACTATAAAATGGGGACCAGCAGTGGCACCCTACGAAATATGGTGGCGCGGGTATATAAAACTGTAAAGGATAAATTTGCTCTTATCCCCAGGAGATGGTGTTTCTGAACCAATTACCCCCAGGATAGGGTAGTTTTCCACAGGGCAGCGTGGATTTCTTAAGGTTTTGTTAGGAAAACAAGCCGGTTTTCAGATCACAAACAAAAACTGCCGGGACATTGCCCGGCAGCATAGCAGTAAGATTCTTACGGATCAGATCAGACGCGCATCACATGCACCGCACAACCGGCATGGCGCACAACACGTGCCGCCGTGGATCCCAGAAAGAAATCCTTCATCCCTGGTTTATGGGACGCCATAACAATGCAATCCGTACCATGTGTGCGGGCATATTCTGTAATTTCGCCCCCTGCGGACGGGCTTTTCAGCAAAACCGGCGTCACATCATCGTGCCCCTGCACACGCTCTGACAGTTCTGCCATCGCTTTTTCACGGGCTTTCTTTTCAGCATCATCTTCAAGAAACGCCATCACGGAACTGTTCGGGGGTTCATACACGTGAACGGCGGTGATCGTACCACCATCCGTCAGCAGAACCCGCGCAGCCGCCAGAGCTTTCTCACTGATGCCATGTTCCAGGGAAAGAGCGACGATGATATTCGTATACATAAATCTGTCCTCATTTGCAGGTGCCGGATCGGAAGCGAACACGGCTGTCAAATACAAGGTTAACGCGGGGGCTGTGTAATCTCAACCGGTGAGGTTCGCGCCTGTGAACCCCATTTCATTTTTCATCTGCCTCTGGCACACTTACGCCAAACATAGTCAGCGGAGAACATATTTTGATTATGCCGCAATTCAGAGCCAAATGGGATTTCCATTACAGAAACGACCGATCTGCAACCAGACAATTCGGATTTCCCGAAAGTGGGATTCGCAACGTGCCCATGGTGATTGACGGGCTACATGGAGACCTGAACACAGTCAGATTAGTTGCGACCCCAAACTGTATCTTAGAAAAGAACACAACTATAGAACTTGATTGCGAACCCATTTCCTTTGAGCATTTGAAATCGCACATCCAACCGGGTACTCGCATCTCGCTCCGGGATGGCGAAATCTACGCTGATGGGAAGGTCATCAGCATTTACCAATGAACTGAATGAACCAACCGGACAGAGTTTACTTCCCTTCAAGCGCCTCGATGCGGGCTTTCAGGGCTTCGTTTTCTTCGCGGGCTTTCTGCGCCATGGCACGCACGGCGTCGAATTCTTCGCGGCTGACAAAATCGCGATCGGCCATCCAGCGGTCCATCAGGCTTTTCATCGCGGTCTCTGCTTCGGTCTTTGCGCCTTGGGCCACGCCCATTGCGTTGGTCATCAGCTGAGAAATATCATCAAGAACTTTGTTGCGGCTTTGCATGGCTGACCCCGGATTGTCTGAAGGCGTTATGTTCCTGTCTATATGGGGCGCGGCACGCAAAAGCACAAGAGAGGAAGCGTCGCAGGTAACTGTGATGGCCCCGGCCCGCCGATAAGCGCCAAACACAGGCGCCCCCGGTTGACAGCCCCCGCCCTCGCAGGCAGGAAACCCGCATGGAACATTACATCACCTTCCCGAATGTCAGCCCGGATATTTTCTCTGTCACGCTTTTTGGTTTCACCATCGCGCCGAAATGGTACGCCATGGCCTATATCACAGGGATCATCATTGGCTGGTTCATTGCGACGCAGGCCGTGAAACGCGTGCAGCTCTGGGATAAAGACGGCCCCGCGATGCAGCGCGAAAACATCGAAGATCTGGTGACCTGGATTGTGCTGGGCGTGGTTCTGGGCGGGCGGCTTGGCTATGTGCTGTTTTACAAACCGGATGTATATCTGGCAGATCCGATTTCTGCCCTGAAGATCTGGGAAGGCGGCATGGCCTTTCATGGTGGTCTGGCCGGGGTTCTGGTGGCGGTTATTCTGTACTGCCGCAAATACAAATTCGACCTCTGGAAAACCGCTGACATGCTGGCGATTGCCACAGCGCCGGGCCTTTTGCTGGGGCGGATTGCGAATTTCATCAATGCAGAGCTTTGGGGGCGTGCGACGTTGTCTCCCTGGGGCGTGGCCTTCCCCGGCATCGCCGCGCAGGATTGCCCGATTGATATGTATCATCCGGATGGCATCTGCGCCCGCTACCCCAGCCAGCTTTATGAAGCCGGCCTTGAAGGGCTGTTACTTGGCACGCTTGTTCTGATCATGGCCTTTGGCTTTGGGGCGCTGAAACGCAAAGGGCTTGTGACCGGTGTGTTTTTCATTGGCTACGGGTTTGCACGGATGTTTGTGGAATATTTCCGTCAGGCGGATGAACAGTTTATCACATCCGATAATCCGCTGGGTCTTGTAATCCGTCTGGGAGACACAGGCCTGTCCATGGGCCAGCTTTTGTCCCTGCCGATGGTCATTTTCGGCATAGTGGTGCTGATCATGGCACTGAAACGGAACGCCGCCTGATGTCTTTGCTGGACGCGCTGATTTCACGTATTCAGGCCAATGGCCCGCTGACTGTGGCGGACTATATGCAGGAATGTCTGCTACATCCAAAGTACGGTTATTACGCGACCCGCGATCCGTTTGGTGCGGGCGGTGATTTTACGACCGCACCCGAGATTTCACAGATGTTCGGTGAGCTTCTGGGACTGTGTCTTGCCCAGGCCTGGCTTGATCGCGGTGCACCCTCTTCTTTTATCCTCGCGGAACCTGGTCCCGGGCGCGGCACTCTGATGGCGGATATACTGCGCGCAACAGGTTCCGTGCCGGGGTTTCATGCAGCCGCAAAGGTGCATCTGATTGAGGCCTCTGCGACTCTGCGTGAGATCCAGAAAGAAGCGCTGAACGGCCATCAGATCACCGGGCATGACAGCCTGTCTGATCTGCCCGAAGGCCCGCTGTTTCTGGTGGCAAATGAATTTCTGGATGCCCTGCCCATCCGCCAATTTATCCGGGATGGAAAGGGCTGGCGCGAAAGATGCATCGCATTGAACACCACACAGGATGCGCTGTGCTTTGGCATCGGCCCCGCCACAGATTTCCCGGCGCTCGCCCATCGCCTGGCGGATACAAAAGACGGCGATCTGGTTGAACTGAACGCCCCGGCCTGCGCCATCACCGCCGAGATTGCCCGACGTATCAAGGCAAAAGGCGGGCTGGCCCTTCTGGTGGATTACGGCGGCTGGCAGTCAAAAGGTGATACATTTCAGGCCCTGAAAGGTCATGCGTTTTCAAATCCCCTGGCGGATCCCGGCAATGCTGACCTGACAGCCCATGTGGATTTTGAACCCCTGACCCAGGTGGCAACACAAGCAGGCCTGAATGTCAGCGGGCTGACCTTACAGGGCGTTCTTATGGAACGGCTTGGCATCACCGGACGCGCACAGGCACTGGCGCAGAACATGTCCGGTGACGCGCTTGAAAACCACATCGCCGCACATCGGCGCTTGACCCATCCGGAAGAAATGGGGACGCTGTTCAAAGCCATTGCGATTTCCGCGTCCGGCACGCCGCCGGCCCCCGGATTCAATCCGCCCGGCGCAAATTCTGTATAACGATCTCTGCCGGAGTACCTCCATGGGCCTTGAAATTCTGACCGACGACAGCCTTGCCCCGTTCCGCCATGGGTTCTTTACCCGTAAGGGCGGGGCCTCTTCGGGCATTTACGAAGGACTGAACTGCGGGTTTGGCTCTGATGATCAGGCGGATTGTGTGGAGATCAATCGTACCCGCGTGGCTGGCGCGATGGAGGTAGACGCAGATCACCTTTTATCTTTGCATCAATATCACTCGGCTGATGTTCTACATGTAACAGGTCCGCTGCCCCGCCCTTTGCCAAAAGCGGATGCCATGGTGACGGATACGCCGGGCCTTGCAATCGGGGCACTGTCGGCGGATTGCCAGCCGGTGCTTTTTGCTGACGATCAGGCGCGCATTGTCGGTGCCGCGCACGCCGGATCAAAAGGCGCATTGGGTGGTGTGCTGGAAGCCACAATTGATGCGATGGTGGACCTTGGTGCAACACGGGAAAACATCGCCGCCGTTATCGGCCCATCCATCAGCCAGGAGGCGTATGAAGTTGGTCCCGAGTTCCGCGATGAATTTCTTGCGCGGGATGACAAGTATGCCCGTTTCTTTGAAGCCGGCGAAGGGGATCGGTTCTGGTTTAACCTGCCAGGGTTTGGACAGCATCGCCTGGAAGCGGCCGGCGTTAAATCAGCGCGCTGGGTGCGGCACTGTACCTATAGTGATCCCGCACGTTTTTATTCCTGGCGCCGGGCCTGCCACCGGAACGAAGGCGATTATGGGCGATTGATTGCCTGTATCCGGGCCTGATTTAGACTATCACAAACATGGCGCAACTGTGACGCCCGGCAAGGGAAAACCCTGATCCGGTCAAATCCCTGCCGCTTTCCCGATGGATAAGCCTGTGAAAGACAGGAGTGCCCCGATGGATCAGAATGCAAAGAAGCCGGACAGTCGCCTGGAAGAAAGCCGCGAAGCCCTGCTGCGGGATGCCGAAACAATCAAAGTGGAAATGCCCTGGGCCCGTGGTGCACGGCGTCAGGAAATGATTGAACGCCGCGCGAACTGAAGCTTATCCGCCCTGATGGGCAGCCTTGCAAAACACACGCACAAAAGAAGCGCTGAGTTTTCAGAGACCACGTTCAAGCTGACGCACACGTTCTTCTAATACTTCAAACGGAACGCCGGGCACATCTTTCGCACAGCGGATCACAAGTGACGTCTTCACGCTGGCCACATTTTCCGCAGAGGTAAGTTCTTCTGTCAGGAAGCTCTGGAAAGTAGACAGGTCCGGCGCGACGCATTTCAACAGGAAATCCACTTCGCCATTCAGCATGTGGCATTCACGCACAAGCGGCCAGTCGCGGCATTTGCCTTCAAACACGCTCAGGTCTGCTTCGGCCTGACTGACCAGCCCGACCATGGCGAACACCTGCACTTCAAAGCCAAGTTCGCGGGAATCCACATCGGCATGATAGCCACGAATATAACCGGCTTCCTCAAGTGTACGCACGCGACGCAGGCACGGCGGCGCAGAAATGCCAACACGTTTGGCCAGTTCAACATTGGTCATACGACCATCGGCCTGCAGTTCAGCCAGAATCTTACGGTCGATTTCGTCAAGTTTAGAGCCAGCCATGAGATCCGCCTGAAGTTTAGGTTGTTTTTGCGACCCGCATAACGGGAGAATACAGCAGGTGCAACGCCCTTGCTGTTTTCGCGGATCGTACGCGACCCGACCCATCTGCGCAATAATATTTCAACATCAGGTCGAAAACTTTACGTCGCGTCCATTGACCTGCCGCGCCCATAGATTTTTCGTGACCACCGCGCAGACGCCCTTTCCCCCAGAGGCCCGCGGGCTTATATCCGTTGAAACAGAAATTAACGGAGTCTCCCATGGCGGATACGCGGCACACCAAAGTTCTTATCATCGGTTCCGGCCCTGCGGGCTATACTGCGGGCGTTTACGCAAGCCGTGCCATGCTGGAACCCATTCTTGTTCAGGGCATGGAACCCGGCGGTCAGCTGACCACAACCACCGAGGTCGAGAACTGGCCAGGTCACAGCGAAATCCAGGGCCCTGACCTGATGGTCAACATGGAAGCCCACGCCCGCGCGATGGGGACCGAGATTATCTCTGACCTGATCACATCCATCGACATGTCCAAACACCCGTTTACGGCCCAAAGCGACAGCGGCACCGTTTACACAGCGGACGCGGTTATTCTGGCAACCGGCGCACGGGCGAAATGGCTGGGCCTGGAATCTGAAGAAAAGTTCAAAGGCTTCGGCGTTTCCGCCTGTGCAACCTGTGACGGCTTCTTCTATCGCGGCCAGGAAATTGTGGTGATCGGCGGCGGGAATACCGCCGTGGAAGAGGCCCTGTTCCTGACGAACTTTGCCTCTAAGGTAACCCTGATCCACCGTCGTGATGAACTGCGTTCCGAAAAGATCCTTGAAGATCGCCTGATGAAGAACGCGAAAATCGAACCACTTTGGTTCCACGAACTTGTTGAAGTTGTTGGCGATGAAAACCCGCTTGGCGTCACTGGCGTGCGCGCGAAACATGTGAAAACCGGCGAGATCACCGAAATCCCATGTAAGGGTGTGTTCGTTGCGATCGGCCACGCGCCCGCGAACGAACTGGTAAAAGACACGCTGGAAACCCATATGGGCGGCTATGTTGTGACGAAACCCGACAGCACCGAAACCTCTGTGCCCGGTATTTTTGCGGCTGGTGACCTGACAGACCATAAATATCGCCAGGCCGTGACATCCGCCGGCATGGGTTGCATGGCCGCACTGGAAGCGGAACGTTTTCTGGCTGAACAGGATGGCGAAGAAGGATAATCCTTCCGGGCGACCAATCGGAAAATCACGTAAAGGGTGGGCTTCGGCCTGCCCTTTTTTGTTCTTCACGCCCCTTTGCTGGCTGTACCAAAAAGAACACAAAATTTACCCTGTCAGAACAAAAACCCTTTGCAGAATTGGGATCACACCCTATGTGTTCACGCATGAACAGTTATTGAGTCGTATGTTATGGCAACCCCCGTGACGAAATCCAATCTGACAGAGGAAGACCAGATCTTCCTGCTCCTGCGCCAGTTAGACACGGTGCCGGGTGCGTCTCAGCGCGCGACTGCGGCTGCGATTGGGATTTCACTGGGTCGCCTGAACGCCCTTCTGCGTGACGTGGCGGATGCGGGTCTTATCACCATCAGTGAACGCGCCGGCCCGGATAAACGCCAGCGGTTCGCTTATACATTAACCTCCCGGGGTGGCGCAGAAATGCGACACCTCACGGACAGCTTTCTTGCCCGCAAGCTGGCCGAATTTGAGGCTCTGCATGCAGAGCTGACCGGTACCACCAGCGGGCGTGTACCGTTTAAAAACAGGAACAGTATTATGGAAAACAACCTCGCCCCGATCCCGGAGCTTTATGTTTCTTACGAAAGTGCGCAGAAACTGAAAGTGGAAGCTGGCGATCTGACCAGCCATGACCTGACACCACGTCAGATCTGTGATCTGGAACTGCTGATGAACGGCGGCTTTAACCCGCTGAAAGGCTTCCTGTCCGAGGAAGATTACAACGGCGTTGTTGAAAACATGCGTCTGGCGGACGGTACGCTTTGGCCGATGCCAATCACCCTGGATGTGTCTGAAGACTTTGCCGCCAGCATCGAAGCAGGCCAGGACATCGCCCTGCGTGACCAGGAAGGCGTGATCCTTGCGACCATGACCGTGACTGACAAATGGGAGCCAAACAAAGCCCGCGAAGCTGAAAAAGTTTTCGGTGCTGATGATGATGCGCACCCTGCGGTAAACTACCTGCACAACCAGGCTGGCAAAATCTATCTGGGTGGCCCTGTTGTCGGCATCCAGCAGCCTGTGCACTATGATTTCCGCGGCCGCCGTGACACACCGAACGAGCTGCGCGCTTACTTCCGTAAGCTGGGCTGGCGCAAAGTTGTGGCCTTCCAGACCCGCAACCCACTGCACCGCGCCCACCAGGAACTGACCTTCCGTGCGGCACGTGAAGCCCAGGCCAACCTGCTGATCCACCCGGTTGTTGGCATGACCAAACCTGGCGACGTTGATCACTTTACCCGCGTGCGTTGTTACGAAGCTGTGCTGGATCAATATCCATCCGCAACCACATCCATGAGCCTGCTGAACCTTGCGATGCGTATGGCTGGCCCACGCGAAGCTGTCTGGCACGGTCTGATCCGTAAAAACCACGGCTGCACCCACTTTATCGTTGGTCGCGACCACGCGGGCCCAGGCAAAAATTCCGCAGGCGAAGATTTCTACGGCGCCTATGATGCACAGGATCTGTTCCGCGCGCATCAGGAAGAAATGGGCATCGAAATGGTCGATTTCAAACACATGGTTTATGTGCAGGAACGCGCCCAATACGAACCTGCGGATGAGATCAAAGATGCGGATGACGTGACCATCCTCAACATCTCTGGCACAGAACTGCGTCGCCGCCTGGCCGAAGGTCTTGAGATCCCGGAATGGTTCTCTTTCCCCGAAGTTGTGACCGAGCTACGCCGCACCAAACCGCCACGTTCCCAGCAGGGTTTCACCGTTTTCTTCACCGGTTTCTCTGGCTCAGGCAAATCCACCATTGCGAATGCTCTGATGGTCAAGCTGATGGAAATGGGCGGCCGTCCGGTAACACTGCTTGATGGTGATATTGTTCGGAAGAACCTGTCTTCAGAACTGGGTTTCTCCAAAGAGCACCGCGATCTGAACATCCGTCGTATCGGTTATGTGGCATCTGAGATCACCAAAAACGGTGGTATCGCAATCTGTGCGCCCATCGCGCCTTACGCCACCACCCGCCGCGCGGTTCGTGAAGACATTGAAAGCTTTGGTGCCTTTGTTGAAGTTCACGTGGCAACCAGCATTGAAGAATGCGAACGCCGCGACCGTAAGGGCCTCTATAAACTGGCCCGTGAAGGCAAGATCAAAGAGTTCACCGGCATCTCTGACCCATATGATGTACCGGTTGATCCGGAACTGGCTGTGGAAACGGAGAATGTGGACGTTGATAACTGCGCCCACCAGGTTCTGCTAAAGCTGGAAAGCATGGGCCTGATCTGACCCCCTGAAACAAAGAAAGCCCCGGATATGAGCCGGGGCTTTCTATTTGCACTAACTGGAAACTTCCAAAGTTTCCGGAACGTTTTCTTTCAAAGAAAACGGGTATCAGACTTCGAGAATTCCCCACATCAGAACCTTCCCCTGCCCGGCTACTTCGACACCAGCCGGCGCTTCACGTGAGCCAAGCACATTGACATACGCCGCACCAGGACGCCCCATCCAGTGACCCTGTTCGGCCCGGAAGTCAGAGGTTTCGATAAGATTGTGATGCCAGAGATAAGCCGCCATACACCCGGTCGCAGACCCTGTAAAAGGGTCTTCTGGCGGCATAGGTGCCGGCAATAGTAAGCGTGAAAAAGTATGTCCGGCCTGGGTCTCCCCCCCAAGGGTCACAAGGAAAGGTTCCACCAGATCAGCACGCGCTGTAACGGGCGGATTCAGCGCGGCCCAGGCATCAACATCAAGGCGTGCGCGGCGCAGGGCCTCTTTATCTCGCAACAGGGTGATACAGAACGGCGTGCCGGTTGAGACAATCTGCGGCGGCGCGATAATATCATCTTCATTCAGCCCATACATCGCGGCAATCACAGATTTATCCTGTATCGCACCAAACTCTGGCGCGGGCTGAGTCATGGAAATCAGCGCATCCGGCCCACGCCCCGTCACTTTGATCGGCAGCACACCGGCCCCGACTTCCAGGGTGAATTCCGCAGCCCCCCCCGACAGATCAATCACGCCGCGATCAATCAGAGAAGCAACAGTAGCAATCGTCGGATGGCCAGCCATCAGAATTTCTTTATCTGCCAGGTAATAGCGCGCACCGAAATCAGCGATATCGGATTCAACAATAAATGCGCATTCCGACAAGGATGTTTCCCGCACAAGCGCCATGCGATCGGCCTCTGACATATCATCGGCTTCATGCACGACCACACAACCGTTCCCGCCAAATGCGTGATTTGTAAAGGCATCAACCCAGTCAAAACTATGTGGCATCCTGCAATCCTCCGCCGCTTCCGGCGTCTATTTCTCAGTAAACTTCAATTCAATTCTGCGGTTTTGCGCCCGGGCCTCTGACGTGTTTTCCGGATTGATCGGGTGGTGTTCCCCAAAGCCCGCTGCAATCAGGCGTTCCGCAGGAATACCAAGGTCATTAATCATATAACGAACAACCGATAACGCGCGTCCCTGGGACAATTCCCAATTGTCCCGGTAACGGCCACTGCTGGCCTGGGGCACATTATCTGTATGCCCGTCCACCCGGATGACCCAATCGATTTCCGGCGGGATTTCATCGGCAACATCCCGCAGGATTTCGGCAATCTTTGCCACCTCACCGCGACCTTCTGACAACAGATCGACAGAACCACTTGGAAAGAGGACCTCGGAACTGAACACAAAGCGATCCCCGACAATGCGCACGCCGTCCTGGTTGCCCAGAACATCGCGCAGACGTCCGAAAAATTCAGACCGGTATTGTGCAAGATCCGCGTTTTCGCCTTCAAGGCGGCGACGTTCTGCTTCTTCCAATGCACGGCGGCGGCGTTCTTCTGCGGCCACCTGTGCAAGGGCCGAATTCAACTGCGATCCAAGCGCTTCAAGCTGCACATTATTCGCCGTGTCGCGTGCGGCGGCTTCATCCAGAAGGTTCTGAAGCGCGCCCAGCTGCCCGCGAAGTTCCGCAACCTGGCGGTTCAGAAGTTCCAGTTCGCGTTGATTTTCAGCGGATGCCGCTTCGGCCTCACGCAATTCCTGTTGCGCCGTGGCCAGAAGGGCCGCTTTGCGTTCCGCTTCGGACACAACACCCGAAGCTTCCTGCTCTGCCAGACGGGCGGCAGCCAGCAAGGTCAGGGTTTCCTCAGCCTCACGGCGCTGTTCTTCCAGCGCGAGCGTCATAGCCGTCAATTCCGTATCCGCATTTTGCAGACGTTCGCGCAATGCCTCTGCCGCCAGGCCTTCGGCAAGACGGGCGGCTTCGGCATCGCTCAGCTCTTCAGCCGCGGCGTCAGCCTTCGCCTGAAGTTCTGCCGTCAGTGTTTCAAGCGCTTCGCGTTGTGCCGCAGCCAGACGGGCCGCTTCTTCTGCTGCATCGGTTTCTTCACGTGCCCGGGCAAGGGCCAGCTGCGCGGCCTCCGTGTCAGAAATCAGCTGCGTCTGCGCATCTTCCAACTCGTCAATCCTGGCGGACAAAGCATCGCCCAAGGCAAGCGCATCATTGCGTTCAGACAAAAGTGCCGCAACCTGGGCTTCGAACCCGGTGAGCCGGTTGTTTGCCGCATTCAGCGCCGCAGCCTGACTGCTGTTCTGCCCCCGCAGGCTGGCGATCAGGGCCTGCTGTTCACGTGCTTCTATTTCCGCCTGGGACAGGTTTTCAGACAGTTCCCGCGAACGGGTTTCTTCAAGGCCCAGCGCAGACGCCAGTTCCATCACCTGCCCGGTCAGCTCGTCGAGTTCTTTGTCCTGGCCGGAAATGGTTTCCCTCAACACGAACTGCACGATCATAAAGATCGTCAGCACAAACATCAGAACCAGCAAAAGCGCGGTCATTGCATCCACAAAGCCCGGCCAGATGGAGGCCTGGAATTTCTGTCCTGTGCGTCGCGACAGCGCCATGATCAGCTCTCAGACCGGCGGTTGCCCACACGTGCCATTGGGGCGGCAAGCGCCTGCAAACCTTCGGCAACCTGCGCAAGTTCTGCCCGCAGATCAGCGATGCTTTCCTGACGGCCCGCTGACATTTCTTCCAGGATCCGCAGAAGTTGCACATCAATTGACCGCAGGCGCATCCGGCTTTCCGCATCGGCATGGGGGCCACCGGCTTCGCCTTGACGGCTTAGCGCTTCGATCAGGCGGTCCTGGCCTTCCGCGATCCGCGTCAGTGCGGCGGTTTGTGCATCACCTGCTTCTGCCGACACACCGCCACCAGGCATATTGTCGATCAGCGCCCCAATCTTTTCTTCAAGCATCGCGCGGGACACATCCGCTTTTGTGTAAATCTCCTGCACGCTTTCCATCTGCTGCGCCATCCGGTCCAGCGCAAAAGCAAGGGCACCGCTGTCAGCCCCACCTTCGCTGTCACCATCGCCGGAAGCAAAGCCCAGACGGGTGATTGTGGACAGCCATTCTTCCAGCTCACCGTAGAACCGGTTCTGGCCATGGCCCGCGAAAAGTTCCAGCAAGCCCACAACAAGCGATCCGGCAAGACCAAGCAGAGAAGATGCAAAAGCTGTGCCCATACCGCCCAGCTGTTCTTCAAGCCCGCCCATCAGACGGGTGAACACATCCACCCCAAGGGCTTCCTCACCATCTTTGGGTGCCAGAGAACTGATCGTATCCACAAGCGCCGGAATGGTTGTCGCAAGGCCATAAAACGTACCCAGCAGGCCCAGGAAGATCAGAAGATTCACGATGTAACGGGTGATATCCCGGGCTTCATCAATCCGCGTCGCCACAGAATCCTGAATGGAACTGGCGGAAGACGATGAAATCTGCAGCTGCAGTCGTTGCCCGGCACGTCCGCGCAAAAGCGTTGCCAGAGGCACAAGCAGTTTTGGCGCCTGCGTGGTGTCGCCATCGGGATCAGCAACAAATCCTTCGATCCAGCGCACCGCATAAAACAGCTGAACGACCTGCGAGAAACAGGCCAGAACACCAATAATAAAGACAAAAACGATAAATCCGTTCAGCCAGGGGTTGGCCAGGAAGACAGGCCCAATCCGGGGAAGTGCCACCCAAAGCCCAAACCCCACAAGCCCGATCACCGCGAGCATCGTCAATATCTGACGCACCGGATGGGAAAAGCTTACGCCTGCGTCATACTGCTGTGTTTCCGCCATTGCGGCCTCATCCCGATTTTGTTGTTCTTTGACCACAGGATAAGCGTTCAGGCCCCCAAGGCCAGTAAAATTTAAGGGGTCTGCAAATCATTACATTTCACACAGGATCTTACTGATCCGCTACAAGCACCTTTACACGTTCCGCAAGCCAGGACAAATCCGCATCGCGCAGGCCTGTTTCTTCCAGATGCGCTGCCGTGTTCCACAGGTATTCTGTGTTCGGACCGCGCCCGCCCACGGCTGTCGACATAATCTGTGCCTGTTCTTCCAGTGCAAGCTCGCCGCAATATTGTTCATGCACAGGATCAATCACATAAGTCACCGCTTGCAGCGACCCTTCGGGGGTTTCCAGCGCCTGTATCGTTTCCAGATAGGCCGAGGACACAAGTTCACGTTCCCGCAACTCTGCCAGAGTTTTCTCTGCATGTTCCGGGGCGACAAAGAAAGCCACGCCATCACAGAACGCATCTTCCTGATGATCCAGCGCCAGAACAAGGCCTGGCTTTTCCTCTGTGCCGCGGTGATGGATGGACCGCATACAGAACGACCGGTGCCAGCCTGTCAGGCGCGCCTGCTTTTGTTCTGCCACCGGGAACCCGGGATTCCACAGAAGGGATCCGTAACCAAACACCCAGAACCCGTCTGAAATATCAATGTCGACCATACATACCACCATCATTGCTGGTTCTTTTTTCTGCGCCCCTGTAAACACCAGGAAAGAGCAAAGGGAAAGAGCAACCATGCGCGCGCTGATTATCTTTATACTATGTGTCTTCATTGGCTGGGGTGGTTATTGGGTTGTGGGTTCCATGACACTTGAAAGCCAGCTGAAGGCCGCATTTGAAGAGGCCGGGGATCAGGGCATTGATCTGCAGTATTCTGAATTTGGTGTGCAGGGATTTCCGAACCGCTTTGACACCGTCATGCGCGATGTGGATCTGAAGATCCCGGCGGAAGGTGTTGAATGGCAGGCCCCTTTGTTTGTGACCGCTGCGCTGAGTTATAAACCCTGGCATCTGATCGCCACCTGGCCGCAGGAACAAAGCCTGCGCATCGGTGATTTCAGTGCAGATATTCTGACAGAGGAAATGCAGGCCAGCGTGGTGTTTGAACCAGACGTCAGCCTGCCCCTTGATCGTAGTCAGCTTGTGGCGAAAGATCTGCGCCTGACGCCTGCGGGCACATCTGATCTGTTGCTTGCGGCGTCAGAGGTGTTCATCGCCACACGGCAGGCAGAGGAAGCAAACAACACCCATGACCTGCTGATCAGCCTGAAACAGATCCTGCTGCCGCAGGAGATCACCGATCAGATCAACCCGGATCAGACCCTGCCTGTGCGCCTGAATGAGATCCGCATTGATTCAAATCTGGAACTGGCTGGCCCTGTCAATCGTGAGGGCGTCCCCCCCCTGCGTGCACTGGATCTCCGGGAAGCAAAGCTTACCTGGGGCGCGATTAACATCACCCTGAACGGACGCCTGACCCCGGACTCCGCCGGTCAGGCCCAGGGACAACTGGCCCTGAAAGTTGAGAACTGGCGCGAAGCGTTTCAGGTCTTTGTCACAACAGGGCTTGTTCAACCCGGCTGGGAAGGCGCCCTGACAGCGCTGACCCTGTCTGATGGCAATCCTGACACGCTGGAAGCCCCGCTTAATCTGCAGAATGGTCAGATCTTCCTCGGGCCGTTTCCTTTGGGGACTGCACCATTGGTTTTTTCCCGGTCTTAACGCCCCTTTCCAGCCGGGAAGCGATGCGCCAGAATGCAGGGTATTATTCCCGGCCTGTCTGGAAACTATGAAAGAACGCACATGGCGCAACTGAACCCGGAAGAAACCGCTTTTGTCAGTGAAGTCATTGATCATTGCCTGCCCCGACAGACAGGCCCTGACGACGTGCTTTCCCCGAAGGCATTCAGCGGGCAATATGCGGCCTGGGATGGTGGATTGGAAATACTTCGAAGCGATGGCACGTCCTGGCCTCTGCACTTTGATGACAGCACGGGGGCGTTCCGGGCGAAGAACCAAAACACACAACCCAAGCTCAGACGGCTTGCCAGATTTCTGAACGAAGTCCTCCGGCTCGGGTTTAATGCACCTTTGTGTGTGGATATGGCGGATTGCCGGAAATTCGGCAGCCGAGGCTGGCCACAACCGGACAGATCGCGCATTTGCTATAACAGACGGGATCAGGGGAAAAACATCATGCTGTGGCCCCTTGCCGGGTATCACGGGTTGAACACAGGACATTTTGCGTATCCCGACTGCGTACCTGATGAAAACTATGACGCGCGGATCGATCAGATCGTCTGGCGGGGCAATCTGACCGGGGTTTCAAACTTTCTGTTTCCGGAACGCGGCGAGACAGGCCGCGCGACCCACCGCATTCTGGCGGATCTGATCGCCACCCCCAAGGATCCCGACACACTGGCAAAGCTGAAAGATGAACTGCTGGGTGTGAACCGGTATCGCTTTGTGACCGAGAACATCAACAATCCCGACTGCGATTTCAGGTTTTCCCTGACCCCAAAGCACGAAGCTGCTGCAAATACTTCCCTATTGCAGGGGTTTTGCGACCAGAGACGTGCCGAGAGATGGTTGCAAAGCTACAAATATGTGCTTTCGATTTCCGGTTATGATACGGGTTCGAACTTCTTTGATGCCATTCAGTCTGGTGCGCTGGTGTTTAAGGAAACCGATGGCTGGGAGCTGTTCTACACAGCCTCATTCCGCCCCTGGGAACATTATGTGCCGGTTGCGCCGGGTGGCTCTGACCTGGCTGAGAAACTGGAATGGGCCAGGGACCACCCCGCTGAGTGCAGGGAAATGATTGCGGCCGCGATCCGGACAACGCGGCTTTTTGCGAATCCGCAGCTGCGTGACATCTACCTGAGAACGCTGCTGGAAACTTATTCCGCAACGGGATGAGAGATTTCATACCCCCAGCAGACAGCCGCCTGCCTGGCGGCAGCCCTTAGCGACAATAAGCACCGCTGCGGTGACGTGCGACATCAAAGTGGAAATGATCCTGATGGTAGCGGTCGGAATCCGGGCCAAGCACAGTGCCAAAAGGACCACAGGCCGCACGGTGCATATTGCGCAGCATCTGGCGCTGCGGGTTTTCACGCCAGCCGTTCAGAACGGAAATCTCTACCCCGTTCTGCAAACGGATCCCGGCAATATCAATTGCGTTGCCCTTCCCGTGTTCACTGATCCGGGCGCCCGGTTGATTGTTACGGGTCCGGCAGGAATAACTGGCCACAACCCGCAGGCTTTCGACACCGCCGCCAAGCCGGCCGACGGCAGGGCGCACGCCTTCATTGATCCAGGTTTTCAGGGCCTGGGCGGTATCACAATTGATCGTCGCCGGACTTGACAGCGTCACACCGTCGACTTCGGTGATGCGTACCGGGGAAGACACGCCGCATCCACGCTGCGTTCCGGCAATGGATGCAACCTGTTCCCCCCGGATTGCGCGATCGCCACAAACGGAACCCCGGCGCGGCTGATTGCTGCGCGCACGCTCTGCCTGACGTTCTGCCCGTTCACGGCGACGGCGCTCGGCCCGGGTTTCGCCTTCCGGGGCGGCGGCAGGGCTGGCCTGCGCAACACGCGTCGACAGGTTGGCGGGGCGCAACTGTGGGATCAGCGACCGGCTGACACCAGGCACAGAAGCCGAAACAAAACCTGCCGTTGAAGCCACCGGCGCAGGCGCAGCTGCCTGTGTGGCAGGGGCAGCAGCAGGGGCAGTGCCCGGGCGCAGTTGCGGGCGGATGGATGCATTGTAAAAGACCGGCACAGTGGTTGTACGCACCGCATCAAGGGAAGATGACCCGGGACGCAGCTGTGGGATCAACGACGTTGCAGGCGCATTCGCTTGCCCCCCCTGCACCAGCGTGATCACCGCCAGAAACGCATATGTACCTGCCCGCAACATCAGTCTTTTTCCACCGGCTTCCCACCTCGGCCAAAGTCTGGTGCATCCGTGTCCTGACCCGCTTCAATAATACCACGACGGATCGCACGGGTGCGGGTGAAATAATCATGTAGCATATCACCATCCCCCGTGCGGATGGCACGTTGCAGCGCAAAAAGTTCTTCGGTGAAGCGGCCAAGAATTTCCAGCGTGGCTTCTTTGTTGTTCAGAAATACATCGCGCCACATGGTCGGGTCAGACGCCGCAATCCGGGTAAAATCCCGGAAACCCGCAGCAGAATACTTGATGACTTCGCTGTCGGTGACGCGACGCAGATCATCCGCCACACCCACCATCGTATAGGCGATCAGGTGCGGTGCGTGGCTTGTCACACCCAACACAAGGTCATGGTGTTCCGCATCCATCTGCTCAACATTGGCGCCCAGACCTTCCCAGAACTTTGTCAGACGGTCGATCTCTGCCGGGTTTTCACAGCAATCGGAAATCAACAGACACCAGCGGTTGTCGTATAGTTCGGCAAAGCCCGCATCCGGGCCGGAATGTTCTGTGCCGGCCAGCGGGTGGCCCGGGATGAAACAGGCGTGATCCGGCAGATGTGGCATAACATCACGAATGACAGCGGCTTTCACAGACCCCACATCGGTGATCACTGCGCCCTGTTTCAGATGTGGGGCGATTTCCGCAGCAACCGCACCCATGACACCAACGGGCACACAAAGCACCACAAGATCCGCGTCTTTCACGGCATCCGTCGCGCTGTCACAGACCACATCACACAGGCCGATTTCACGGGCACGTTTGCGGGTGTCTTCCGAGCGGGCGAAACCGGTGACTTCCCCGGCAAGGCCCGCGCGCTTCATCCCCCAGAACATGGAAGATGCGATCAGGCCAAGGCCGATCAGGGCAACACGGTTATAGATCTGCGTCATGGCGTGACATCCGCTTTCACTGTCGGATCTTCTGCGCTGCCTTCCTTAAAGCGTCCGATGACATGGGCAACGCGGCGGCAGGACGGTTCATCCCCGATGGTGATGCGCAAGCAGTTCGGCAGGTTATAGCTGGCGACTTTGCGCACGATCAGACCTTCTTTGCGCAATTCAAGATCGCAGGCGTTTGCCTCGGCTTCAGAACCGAAACGCGCAAGAATAAAGTTCGCACAGGACGTGTCAGACATAACGCCATGTTCGGCCAGAGCTTCGGCCAGCCAGGCACGCAGCCGGGCGTTTTCATTACGACATTTAGTGATGTGATCCTGATCTTTCAGGGCGGCTTCGGCGGTTTCCAGCTGTGGGCGTGACAGGTTGAACGGCGGGCGGATTTTCATCAGCACATCCACCACCTGTTTCGGCGCATAGCCCCAGCCCACACGCAAACCACCAAGACCATAAAGCTTGGAAAATGTGCGGGTCATCACGACGTTATCGCGACTTTCCACAAGGCCCGCGCCACCGTCGAAATTCTCGATGTAATCCGCATAGGCCCCGTCCAGAACCAGCAGACATTGCGGTGGCAGGCCCGCCGCAAGACGGCCCACTTCATTGCCGCCAATCATAGTGCCGGTGGGATTGTTCGGGTTGGCGATAAAGACCAGTTTTGTACGTTCTGTGCAGGCTTCGAGGATGGCATCCACATCGGTCAGGCGACCACGTTCCTTCACCTCAACCGGCGTACCCCCGGCGGCGAGGGTGGAAATGCGGTACATGGAAAACCCGTGTTCGGTGTGAATGACTTCGTCACCTTCACCGACATAGGCCTGACAGAGCAGCGAAATCACTTCATCAGATCCATTGCCGCAGATGATGCCTTCTTCTTCCAGATCGAACTGACCAGCCAGGGCTTTGATCAGGCTTTTATGATCAGAGGGCGGATAGCGATGCAGTTCGTGACCGGACTTGCGCCAGGCCTCTTCCGCCTTTTCAGACGGACCAAAAGGGTTCTCATTGGACGAGAGTTTGATCACGTCACGCACACCGGCAACCTTCGCTTCACCACCTTTATACGGTGAAATCGCGCGAATACTGCTTTTTGGCCGGATGTTGGTCATGGGAAAGCCCACCCTTGCTAAAAGATACAAGGGTGGTTGTAACGGCAGCTTTCAGGCAAGGCCATGGGGAAAACGACGCGGCGTACAGTTATCCCGAAGAGGTGACATTCAAAGCCCGGACATCCAGGCGCGCAGATCAGTGAAGAAGGCTTCTTCTTCCTCAATAAACGGATAGTGCGCCGAATTTTCATAGATTGTCAGTGTTGCGTTGGGCGCAAGATCAGCGATGCGACCCGCCCCGTGATCCGGCGGCGTAATACCATCAACCCGCCCGGCGACCGCCCAGACCGGCGTTTTCACATCCGGCAGAATGCCCGTCATATTGAACGTCCCAAGCAGACCGGCAGCCGCATTCCAGGCCTGGTAAGAATAGGTGGTTGCTTCATCCAGCCGTACACCAACCGCGGGATCGAAATCCTTAAAATACATCTGAATGACAAGATTCCAGGTCGCACGGAAGGTCTCATTGTCCGGCATCGGCCCGCTGAACAATGCATCAAGCGCCCCCATCTGATCCTCATTCCCGGACAGCGCGGGCTCATAGTCCAGCGCAGGGGCTGTGTCGATCAATGCCAGACCGCGCAACCTGTCCTGATGGGCAGCAGCATAGGCCTGAGCGATAAAGCCACCATAGGAATGGCCGATCAGGGTCATATCATCGTGGCCAAGATGTGCGCGCAACGCATCTGCATCCGACACCAGACGTTCCATCGTCAGATCAGAGAAATCTTCGGGATAGGCAGACTGGCCATTTCCGTAGTGATCATAATAAATCACGCTGTGCGTATCAGAGAGCTGGTCGAAATAAGGGCGCAGGTAGGTGTGATCCAGCCCAAGCCCGCCATGCATCACCATCACAGCCGGTCCTTCGCCGACGACTGTGTAGGATAGCGTCGCACTATTGATCTGCGCTTCATCCGCTTGTGCAATTGAACTGATGGCCATAGCGGCAACTCCCCCGAATACTGATAAAACTTTCATTTCACCCTCCATTTTCAGGATTGTGGCACAGGTAAAAGCGATCCGACAAACAAAAAGGCCAGCTGAAACAGCTGGCCTTCCGTATAGGACTGTGGCGAAGATCAGTTCTTCGCGTAGAATTCTACAACCAGGTTTGGTTCCATCATCACCGGGTATGGCACATCGCCAAGACCAGGGGTGCGAACAAAGGTTGCGGACATCTTGGAGTGATCTGCATCAACATAGTCAGGCACATCGCGCTCTGCCAGTTGGGTTGCTTCGATCAGAACTGCCAGCTGGCGGGACTTTTCACGAACTTCGATCACGTCACCTTCTTTAACACGGTAAGAAGGGATGTTCACTTTTTTGCCGTTTACGGTCACGTGGCCGTGGTTCACGAACTGACGTGCAGCAAAAACAGTTGCAACGAATTTCGCGCGGTAAACAACAGCGTCGAGACGGCGTTCCAGCAGACCGATGAGGTTTTCACCAGTATCGCCTTTAACACGCTCAGCTTCGCCATAGATGCGACGGAACTGTTTCTCGGTCAGGTCGCCGTAGTAGCCTTTCAGCTTCTGCTTGGCGCGCAGCTGCAGACCGAAGTCAGACAGTTTGCCCTTACGACGCTGGCCGTGCTGGCCTGGGCCATATTCACGACGATTTACTGGAGATTTAGGACGACCCCAGATGTTTTCGCCCATGCGGCGGTCAATTTTGTATTTGGCAGACGTACGTTTAGTCACGACTGTTCTCCTTCTAAGTTTCGAAGGGCGTTGTCCTTCTCCCGGAAGCCCGGGTGACAGGCATCCTCTTGCGAGGGCCACCAACACCAAAGAATCCCCAGGACAAATTCTGCCCGGGAACAGGGGGCTTTTATGGGGGGCGGCGCTGCCTGTCAATGTGAATATGCCCCGTTGTTTTCATAAGAAAACCCTGTGGTCTGCCTTTGCTTATTTTGCACTTATATATTTTATACTTGAAATATATTTCACCTGTGGCACAGTCATTCAGGGGAAAGGCGCAAAAACGCCACCCACTGGGAGGAACATATGAAAATCGCATGTCTGGGCGGCGGCCCTGCCGGGCTTTACTTTGCCATCTCAATGAAACTGCGCCAACCCGAGGCACAGATCACCGTGATCGAGCGCAACAAAGCCGATGATACCTTCGGCTGGGGTGTGGTTCTGTCTGATGATGCGATGGGCAACCTTTCGGAAAACGATCCTGTTTCAGCGCAAATGATCCGCGATAGCTTTTCCTGGTGGGATGACATCGCCGTTGTGCATGACGGCGTCCGTACTGTGTCCGGCGGGCACGGCTTTGCGGGCATTGGGCGGATGCGGATGCTGCTGATCCTGCAGAAACGCGCGCGGGAGCTGGGTGTGAACCTGGCGTTCGAGACCGAAGCAAAACCCGTGCAGGACTATCAGGCCGAATATGACGTGGTGGTTGGCTGTGACGGCCTGGGGTCCAAAGTACGCGAAACCCATGCCGAACATTTCAAACCCGAAATTGATGTGCGCGAATGCAAATTCATCTGGCTGGGCACCCATCAGAAATTTGACGACGCCTTCACCTTTATCTTTGAGAAAACCGAACACGGCTGGGTCTGGGTGCATGCCTATCAGTTTGACGATGAGACCGCGACCGTGATTGTCGAATGCCAGCAGGAGACCTGGGATAAGTTCGGCTTTGAAGCGATGAGCAAAGAAGAAATCATCGCGAAATGTGAAGAAATCTTTGCCGATCACCTAGGTGGGCACAGGTTGATGTCCAACGCTGATCACCTGCGCGGTTCCGCCGTTTGGATGAACTTCCCCCGTGTGCTGTGCGAAAAATGGCATTATGAGAATGTCGTCTTGCTGGGCGATGCCTCTGCCACTGCGCATTTTTCGATCGGATCAGGGTCACGCCTGGCCTTTGACAGTGCGATTGCCCTGGCCGAATTCATCCACACCGAAGACACGCTGGAAGGCGCTTTCACCCGTTATCAAGAGGAACGCCGCCTGGATGTGCTGCGCCTGCAATCCGCGGCGCGCAATTCACTGGAATGGTTTGAACAGGTGGAACGTTACCTGGATCTCGACCCCGTCCAATTCAATTATTCCCTGCTGACCCGCAGCCAGCGTATCAGCCACGAAAACCTGCGGGAACGGGATGCGAAATGGTTAGAGAGCGCCGAAAAATGGTTTCAGACCCAGGCAGGCGGGCTGGAAGCACCTGTACGCGCCCCGATGTTTGCGCCCTATAAATTGCGCGATATGGATCTGAAGAACCGCATCGTGGTGTCCCCCATGGCGCAATATAAGGCCGTGGATGGCACGCCGGGTGACTGGCATCTGGTGCATTACGGCGAACGCGCCAAAGGCGGGGCCGGGCTGGTTTATACAGAGATGACATGCGTCTCTGACCCAGGGCGTATCACCCCTGGTTGCCCAGGGCTTTACGCGCCAGAACATGAAACGGGCTGGAAACGCCTGACGGATTTTGTCCATGCGGAAAGTGACGCGAAAATCTGCTGTCAGATCGGCCATTCCGGGCGCAAGGGCTCTACGCGCGTGGGCTGGGAAGGCATGGATCAACCGCTTGAGCGCGGGAACTGGGACCTGATCTCGGCCTCACCCATTCCATGGTCTGACAACAACGCAACCCCACGCGAAATGACGCGTGCGGATATGGATGAGGTCCGGGATCAGTTTGTCGCGGCAACAGAAATGGCCCAGCGCGCGGGGTTTGACATGGTGGAACTGCACGCCGCCCACGGCTATCTGATCAGTTCCTTCATCTCCCCCGTCAGCAACCAGCGCAGCGATGGCTACGGCGGCAGTCTGGAAAACCGCATGCGCTATCCACTGGAAGTTTTTCAGGCCATGCGCGCTGTCTGGCCGGAAGATAAACCTATGTCAGTACGTATTTCTGCGAATGACTGGGTGGGCGAGGCCGGTGTCACCCCGGAAGAGGCTGTTGACATTGCGGATATGTTCCATGCGGCGGGGGCCGACATCATCGACGTATCCGCTGGGCAAACCACCACCGACGCCAAACCTGTCTATGGCCGCATGTTCCAGACACCGTTTTCGGATCGCATCCGCAATGACACAGGCATCGCAACCATGGCGGTGGGCAATATTTTTGAACCCGATCACGCCAACTCCATCCTGATGGCCGGACGCGCAGATCTGGTGGCTATTGGTCGCCCACATCTGGCAGATCCCTACTGGACCCTGCACAATGGCGCGGCAATCGGGGATCGTTCCGCCATCTGGCCCCTGCCCTATGATGCGGGGCGTGAACAGGCCTGGCGTCTGGCGGATCGCAACGCAGAAATACTGGGGAAAGTGTGATGACCAACCTGACAGGCAAACATGCGGTAGTGACAGGCGGCGGCACAGGTGTCGGCGCGGCGATTGCGGAAACCCTGGCCCATGCAGGCGCGCGGGTGACGGTGATGGGTCGCTCTGAGGCGCCGCTGAAACAAGTGGCGAAACAGCATAAGGCGATTGGTTATACCTGTTGTGATGTGACTGACGCGCAGGCCGTGAAATCCGCCTTCCGCGAGGCACGCGGCGTGAATGGCGCGGTGGATATGATCGTGGCCAATGCGGGCGCGGCGGAAAGCAAGCCTTTTGCGAAAACCACTGCGGCTGAATTCCAGGCCATGTTGGATGTGAACTTGTCAGGCGTGTTCAACTGTTTCCAGGCCGGACTAAGCGACATGGAACTGGCGGGCGAAGGGCGCATGATTTCCATCGCCTCCACCGCCGGGCTGAAAGGCTATCCCTATGTCGCGGGTTATGTGGCGGCAAAACACGGCGTTGTGGGTCTAACCCGTGCGTTGGCGCTTGAACTGGCGCAAAGCGGCGTGACCGTAAATGCGATCTGCCCCGGCTTCATCGACACCCCGATGCTGGAGCGTTCCATCACAAACATCATGGAAAAAACCGGCATGGAGCGCGCCAAAGCGGAACGCGCCCTGCGTGCCCCCAACCCGCAGGATCGTTTTGTCACCCCACAAGAGGTCGCGGATATGGTGCTTTGGCTGTGTTCCGACAGTGCACGTGGCGTGAATGGCGCAGCCCTGCCGATCTCCGGCGGTGAAATATAAAGGTGAAGACATGGTAAACCCGGAACCCGATTCAAAATCCCGCCTGCGTCTGTGGCTGCGCCTGCTGAAAACCAGCCGGGGGATTGAGGCCACATTGCGCGAACGCCTGCGTGTGGAATTTAACTCCACCCTGCCGCGTTTTGACGTCATGGCCGCGCTGATGCGCCATGAAGACGGCTTACGGATGAGCGAACTGGCGGGCGGGCTGAAAGTATCCAACGGCAATGTCACGGGCATCATTGAACGTCTGGTGGAGGACGATATGGTGGAACGGGTTGCGGTGAAAGGCGATCGCCGCGCAACCAAAGTGCGCCTGACACGCGGCGGCAAAGTCCACTTTGAAAAACTTGCTGAAGCCCATGAAGCCTGGATTGACGAATTGCTAAGCGCCTTTGCCCCCGAAGATGCAGATTACCTGTCCGCGCAATTGCAATCGGTGGAGGATCAGACACATGACTAACGCGCGTACCGAAGTGGCCCATTTTAAACTTGAGATCACTGACCGCGTGGCAACCGTGCGTCTGGACCGGCCAGATCGTAAAAACCCGCTGACCTTTGAAAGCTATGCCGAGTTGCGCGACTGGTTCCGCGATCTGCATTACGCGGACGATGTGGATGTGGTGATCTTTGCCTCGAACGGCGGTAATTTTTCATCCGGCGGCGACGTACATGACATCATCGGGCCGCTGACACGGATGAATATGAAGGACCTCATGCGCTTCACCCGCATGACCGGTGATCTCGTCAAAGCGATCATGCATTGCGGCAAGCCGGTGATTGCGGCGGTCGATGGCATTTGCGTTGGCGCGGGCGCGATCATTGCCATGGCGTCCGACATGCGCATCGCAACGCCCGAGGCAAAGACTGCTTTCCTGTTCACACGCGTCGGGCTTGCTGGCTGTGACATGGGTGCCTGCGCGATCCTGCCCCGGATCATCGGGCAATCGCGCGCGGCAGAGCTGCTTTACACCGGGCGGTCTATGTCTGCGCAGGAAGGCGAAAACTGGGGGTTTTATTCCAGACTTGTGGCTGCGGAAGGTCTGACGGCCCAAGCGCAGGCGATGGCAGACCGCATCAAAGCCGGTCCCAATTTCGCCCATATGATGACCAAAACCATGTTGAACCAGGAATGGTCTATGTCGATTGATCAGGCGATTGAAGCCGAAGCCCAGGCCCAGGCGATCTGCATGCAGACCGAAGATTTCAAACGCGCATACGATGCGTTTGTTGCCAAAGAAAAACCGGTGTTTGAGGGGGACTAAACGATGGCGGATACATCATATCTCACCTGGCCGTTTTTTGAGGATCGGCATGGCGATCTGGCCGTTGAATTGCAGGCTTGGGCCGCGCAGGAACTTGCGGGCCTTGATCATTCCGATACAGACGCTCTCTGCCAGGATCTGGTCGCACGCCTGAGCCGGGATGGCTGGGCGGTGCATTCCGGGGTGGACCCTGCGGATGCAGGCGCAAAACTGGATGTACGCACGCTTTGCCTGATCCGGGAAACGCTTGCGTATCACGACGGGCTGGCGGATTTTTCCTTTGCCATGCAGGGCTTGGGCACGGGCGCGATTTCGCTGTTTGGTACAGACACACAAAAAGCCGAATGGCTGCCCAAAACCCGCAGTGGCACAGCAATTTCCGCCTTTGCCCTGACCGAACCGCAATCCGGATCTGACGTGGCCAATTCCACCATGACTGCCCAGCGCGACGGGGATGAATATGTGCTGAACGGTGAGAAAACCTGGATTTCCAATGGTGGAATTGCAGATGTTTACACCCTGTTTGCCCGCACCGGCGAAGCACCCGGCGCCCGTGGTCTGTCGGCCTTTATCCTGCCCGCAGGCCTGCCGGGGTTTGAGATTGCGGAACGCCAGGAAACCATCGCACCCCACCCGCTGGCGACCCTGCGGTTCACCAATTGCCGTATTCCGGCCAGCGCCATGATCGGCGATCCTGGCCAGGGCTTTAAAATCGCCATGTCGGTGCTGGATGTCTTCCGTTCCACAGTCGCTGCCGCCGCTCTTGGCTTTGCACGCCGCGCATTGGATGAGGCCACCGCCCGCGTCAAAGCACGCCACGTGCAGGGCGCGCCGCTGGCGGATTTGCAGATGGTGCAGGGGCATATCGCCGATATGGCGCTGAAGATCGACGCCTCCGCCTTGCTGGTTTACCGCGCCGCCTGGGCCAAGGATATGGGCGCGCCACGCGTCACCCGCGAAGCTGCCATGGCCAAGTTGTTTTCAACGGACGAGGCGCAGAAGGTCATTGATACAGCCGTGCAATTGTTTGGTGGCGACGGTGTGCGTTCCGGCATGATGGTTGAAAAGCTGTACCGCGAAATCAGGGCTTTGCGCATCTATGAAGGCGCAAGCGACGTGCAGCGGGTCGTCATCGCGCGGGAGGCGCTGAAAGACTGAACGATCTGTGGGGAGACAGATCAGAAAGGGAGGAAACGCGATGAACACTTTAGGAAAAAGCGCGCATGTCGACACATTCACGCGTGATAATCTGCCGCCCGTTGATCAGTGGCCTGAATTTCTGCTGGACGGGTTTGATTACCCCAACCAGCTGAATGCCGGTTATGAATTATGCGATGCCATGGTTGAACGCGGCCTTGGGGATCATACGGCCCTGATCGGCAACGGGCGGCGACGCACTTATAAGGAACTTGTGGACTGGACCAACCGCCTGGCCCATGCGCTTGTCGATGATTTGGGCGTAAAGCCCGGGAATAGAGTCTTAATCCGGTCCGCGAACAACCCCGCCATGGTCGCCTGCTGGCTGGCCGCGACCAAGGCCGGGGCCGTGGTTGTGAACACCATGCCCATGCTGCGCGCGGCGGAGCTGACAAAGATCGTGGATAAAGCCGAAATCACCCATGCGCTGTGCGACACGCGGTTGATGGATGAAATGGAGGCCTGCACAAAAGACAGCACATTTCTGAAAGTTGTGACCGGCTTTGACGGCACTTCAAACCATGATGCGGAACTCGACCGCCTGGCGCTGGAAAAGCCCGTGCAATTCACCCCCTGCCCCACGTCCCGGGATGATGTGGCGCTGCTTGGGTTTACCTCCGGCACTACGGGCGACCCCAAAGCAACCATGCATTTTCACCGCGATCTGCTGATCATTGCGGATGGTTACGCAAAAGAAGTTCTGGGCGTCACGCCGGAAGATGTCTTCATTGGTTCCCCCCCGCTTGCCTTCACCTTCGGCCTTGGCGGCCTTGCGATTTTCCCTTTGCGGTTTGGTGCTGCGGCGACATTGCTGGAAAACGCCAGCCCGCCGAATATGATTGAGATCATTGAGAAATACAAAGCCACCGTCTGCTTCACCGCCCCCACCGCTTACCGCGCCATGCTGGCCGCGATGGCAGAAGGCGCGGATCTGTCCAGCCTGCGCGCAGCTGTTTCGGCGGGTGAGACCCTGCCCAAACCTGTCTATGACGACTGGATGCGCAAGACCGGTAAGCCGATGCTCGATGGTATCGGCGCGACTGAAATGCTGCATATCTTTATCTCCAACCGCTTTGATGACCACCGCCCGGCCTGCACCGGTAAGCCTGTCACGGGTTATGAGGTGAAAGTGATTGATGACACAGGCCAGGAATTGCCTGCCGGAGAGGTCGGACGCCTTGCTGTACGTGGCCCCACTGGTTGCCGCTACATGGCAGATGACCGCCAGGCGGGTTATGTGCTGGACGGCTGGAACGTCACCGGCGACAGTTTCATGAAAGATCAGGACGGCTATCTGCATTTTGCCGCGCGCAACGACGATATGATCATCTCATCCGGCTACAACATCGCCGGACCAGAGGTCGAAGCCGCGCTTCTGTCCCACCCCGATATTGCGGAATGCGCTGTGATCGGCGCCCCGGATGACGCACGCGGATCCATCGTGCAGGCCCATGTGGTTCTGAATGCGGGCGCAGTGCCGGGGGATCCATTGATCAAAGCATTGCAGGACCATGTGAAAGCCACCATCGCGCCGTTTAAATACCCGCGTTCGGTGGTGTTCACCAAAGCCTTGCCAAAAACAGAAACCGGAAAAATACAACGCTTCAGGCTTAAAGAAAGCGGATGACAACAGGAACGCGAAAGCCCAGACTGCGGGCATAATTCAGGGAGGAATACATGAAAATTATGAAAACACTGATGGCATCCGCTGCGATGCTGCTGGCGACCCAGGCAACCGCCGAAGTCAAAGTTGGCATGATCACCACGCTGTCCGGCGGGGGGGCCGGTCTGGGGATTGATGTGCGCGATGGTTTCATGCTGGCGGTTGAGATGGCCGGACGCGATGACCTTGAGGTCGTGATTGAAGACGATCAGCGCAAGCCTGACATCGCTGTGCAACTGGCCGATAAAATGATCCAGTCGGAAGGTGTGGACATTCTGACCGGCATCATCTGGTCCAACCTCGCCATGGCGGTTGTGCCTTCTGCCACCGCGCAGGGTAAATTCTACCTCTCGCCAAACGCTGGCCCTTCTGCGCTGGCCGGTCGCGGCTGTCATGAAAACTACTTCAATGTGGCCTGGCAGAATGACAACCTGCACGAAGCTGCGGGCGCTTATGCGAATTCTGCCGAATATGCGAATTCCTTCATTCTTGCGCCGAACTATCCGGCGGGACAGGATGCGCTGACCGGTTACAAACGCATGTATGAAGGCGAACTGGCGGGTGAGCTTTACACACAACTTGGCCAGACAGATTACGCCGCCGAAATCGCACAAATTCGTGCGTCTGGCGCGGATAGCGTCTATTTCTTTCTGCCCGGTGGCATGGGCATTGCTTTCCTGAAACAATATGCGGCCTCTGGCGTGGATCTGCCCGTGGTTGGCCCTGCGTTTTCCTTTGATCAGGGCATTCTGCAGGCAGTGGGGGACGCAGCCCTTGGCGTCGTGAACACCAGCCAGTGGAACAAAGACATCGACAACGCCGCAAATGCTGCTTTTGTTGAGGCGTTCGAGACTGAATATGGCCGCCTGCCGTCACTTTACGCGTCCCAGGGTTATGACACGGCAAACCTGATCCTCTCTGCGATGGATGTTGCCGATGTGGATGATCAAGATGCCTTCCGTGCAGCCCTTGAAGCCGCTGATTTCGCATCTGTGCGTGGCAACTTTGAGTTCGGATCAAACCACCACCCGATCCAGGACATCTATGTGCGCGAAGTCATCAAAGAAGGTGACATTTACACAAACCGCATCATCGGCACCGGCCTTGAAGACCGTGGCGATGCCTATGCAGCGGATTGTTCCCTGAACTAAGCAAACCCGGCCGGGCGGCATAGGTTGCCCGGCCATGCGAATAAACGCGAACAGGATTTCTCTATGTCACTGGCACTTTTTGCCGAACAGCTGCTGAATGGTGTGCAGTTCGGGGTGATGCTTTTTCTCATGTCTGCGGGCCTCACGCTGGTCTTCGGGGTCATGGGGCTGATCAATCTCGCCCATGGATCGCTCTATATGGTGGGCGGGTTTCTCTGTGCGGCGGTTGCGGCTTATACGGGCTCTTTCGTCCTGGGCCTGATGGCAGCACTTACAGGCGCGGCAGCGGCAGGGGTGCTGGTGGAAATGCTTGTGATCCGGCGGTTGTATCACCGTGATCACCTTGATCAGGTCCTGGCAACATTTGCACTGATCCTGATCTTCTCCGAGGGAACGCGCTGGATATTCGGATCCTTCCCGCTGTTCCTCGATGTGCCCGAAATCCTGTCCGGCCCAGTCTCACTGCCGCTGGGCATTCAATACCCGGCCTATCGCCTGATGATTATTGTCGCGGGCCTCGCAGTAGCCCTGGGCCTGTATCTTCTGATCACCCGCACCCGCCTTGGCATCCGCATCCGCGCCGGAGAAAGCGACCGTGAAATGATCGCGGCCCTGGGTGTCGATATTGCCTGGCTTTACACTGTGGTCTTTGCCCTTGGCGCTGCTCTGGCCGGGTTTGCTGGCGCGCTTGTCGGCGCAATCCAGTCTGTGCAGATCGGCATGGGCGAACCCGTTCTGATCCTCGCCTTTGTGGTCATCGTGATCGGCGGCATTGGTTCCGTCAAAGGGGCCCTGATCGGCGCTCTTTTGGTTGGGCTGACCGATACGATGGGTCGCTTCCTCCTGCCCCAGTTCTTCGCAACCTTCATGGAAAACGCCAGCGCCACCACCATCGGATCGGCGCTTGCCTCCATGCTGATTTACATCCTCATGGCCGGGGTTCTGATCTTCAAACCTCAGGGTTTGTTCGGAGGCACATCATGATCCGCGAAACACATCTGAACGCTTTGATCTGGCTGCTTCTGCTGATCATTCCCCTTGCTGCCTGGCAGATGGGTGAGATTTACACAATCACCCTTGCCACCAAAATCTGCGTCCTGGCCCTCGCCGGTGTCGGGCTGAACATCGCCCTTGGCCTTGGCGGGATGATTTCCCTGGGCCATGCGGCGTTTTTCGGGATCGGCGGTTATGCCATGGGTATCCTCGCCAACCACGCCCAAAGCTATATCCCGATCATGGAACACCCCTTCCTGATTGAAGGCACAAAATACATGCCGGTGATCTGGCTTCTGGCGATTGTCATGTCGGGCCTTGCCGCCCTTGCAATCGGCGCGCTCAGCCTGCGCACAAACGGGGCGTATTTCATTATGATCACGCTCGCCTTTGGTCAGATGCTGTATTTCTTCGCAATTTCCTGGCCCGCTTATGGCGGCGAAGACGGGCTTGCGATCTATGTGCGCAATGAATTCCCTGGGCTGAACACGCTGGTCCCGATCCAATTCTTCGCATTGTGCTTTCTGATCCTGACTGCCGTGATCTTCCTGTCGTCCCGCCTGGAAAATTCCCGTTTTGGCTTGGCCCTGCAGGCCACCCGCCAGAACGAAACCCGCACACGCACCGTTGGTCTGACACCCTATAAAATTCGCCTGATCGCCTTTGTGATCTCTGGCATGATCTGTGGTCTGGCCGGGGCATTATCCGCGGATCTGAACCGTTTCGTCAGCCCGGTTATGCTGTCCTGGCACACATCTGGTGAAATCATGATCTTCGTCATTCTCGGCGGCACCGGACGCCTGTTTGCCCCGCTTGTGGGGGCCGCGATTTACATCATGCTGGAACATTTCCTGGGCGGCGTTTCTGATTACTGGCAGATCTTCCTGGGCCTGCTTTTGCTGATGGTTGTGCTGTTCGCACCGGGCGGTGTGATTGGCCTTCTGACAAAGCGGGAGGCCGCCCATGACTGATATTCTCGACATTCGCGGCATCTCGAAAAGCTTTGGTGCGCTGAAGGCGTCGGATGATATTTCCCTGACGTTGAAGTCCGGTGAAATCCACGCGCTGATCGGGCCGAATGGGGCGGGGAAATCCACGCTGATCAATCAGATTGCAGGCGGGTTAAAGCCTGACAGCGGATCTGTGCATTTTTCTGGTCAGGACATCACGTCCCTCGCAGCTCCCGCGCGGGCGCGGCTCGGTCTGGGGCGGACGTTCCAGATTTCACAGCTCGCCCCGGAAATGACCGTTTTGCAGAATGCTGTCTTTGGCGCACTTGGCGCAGACGGGCGCGTGTCCCGGTTCTGGCGTCCGGTGATGAAGGACAGATCCCTGCTGGAGGTCGCCCGATCCGCCCTTGAGCGGGTTGGTCTGAACCACCGTGCCGGCGAACGTGTAAGTGAGATTTCTCATGGCGAACGCCGCCAGCTTGAGGTCGCCGTCGCCCTGACGCAGAAACCAAAAGCCTTCCTGATGGATGAACCGATGGCAGGGCTTGGGCATGGCGGATCGGAACGTCTGACAGGCTTCCTGCGCGAGCTGAAACAAGAGGCCCCGATCCTGCTGGTGGAACATGACATGGATGCGGTTTTCGCCCTTGCCGACCGGGTTTCCGTTCTGGTCTACGGGCGTATTATCGCGACAGGTACGGCCGATGAAATTCGTACTAACCCACTGGTGCGCGAAGCTTATCTGGGCGATGAGGAGGAACACGCATGACCCTCCTGCAAGCTAAAAACCTGACCACTTTCTATGGCGCATCCCAGGCCTTGTTCGGCGTTGATCTGACGATTTCGGAAGGCGAAGTCGTTGCCCTGATGGGCCGTAACGGCATGGGCAAAACCACCACCATTGCGACCATCTGCCGGATGCTGAAACATCGTGAAGGCACGCTGGAATTTGCGGGCCAGAACCTGGACCAACTGCCATCGCACAAAGCCGCACGTCTGGGCATCGGGCTTGTGCCGGAAGGGCGGCGTTGTTTTCCCAATCTGACCGTCGGTGAAAACCTGATCGCCACCGCGCGCCCCGGCGATTGGACCCTTGAAACTGTTGGAAAATTCTTCCCGCGCCTTGCGGAACGTCACGGCCAGATGGCCAGCACATTGTCCGGCGGCGAACAGCAGATGCTGGCGATCGGACGGGCGCTGATGACCAATCCGAAACTTCTGATCCTGGATGAGGCGACTGAGGGCCTGGCACCTGTTGTACGCCAGGAAATCTGGCAAGCGATTCATAAACTTAAGTCGGAAACCGGCATGGCAATCCTCGTGGTAGACAAGACCTTGAAAGAACTGCGTCAGGTGGCGGATCGCGCTGCGATCCTGGAAAAAGGGCGCACGGTCTGGGATGGGAAAATGGGCGATCTGACCCATGATCTGACTGATCAGTATCTGGGGGTGTAACGTGCTATACACCCGGAAACAAAAGATAAAATTCAAACACTGCGACCCGGCAGGGATCGTGTTTTATCCGCGTTATTTTGAGATGATCAATGACACGGTGGAGGCCTGGTTTGACGAAGCCCTGGAACTTTCTTTCGCCACGATCCACCCGGATCATGGCGTGCCAACGGGTGAGATCCAGACACGGTTTACGGCGCCTTCCAGATTGGGGGATGTTCTGAATATTTCCCTTGAAATTCAGCGTATTGGCACTGCCAGCCTGGGCCTGCACCTTGAGGCCGAATGTGAAGGGGAGGCACGGTTTATGACATCGCTGACCCTGGTTTATGTGGATGCACAGGGAAAATCAGAACCCTGGCCCGACGCCCTGCGTGCGCGCATCCTGAGTGATATGGAGAAAAATCAATGAAAAACAAAGTGATACAGCCAGATGGATGGGCGCCTGCGAAGGGATATGCCAATGGGATTCTGAATGAGAAGGGCACGCTTTATGTGGGCGGGCAAATTGGCTGGACGGCCCAGCAGGTCTTTGAAAAACATGACTTTATCGGGCAGATGCAACAGGCGCTGGAAAACATCCTGGCGGTCGTCGAAACCGCAGGTGGCACAGCGGCAGATATCACCCGATTGACCTGGTATGTCACTGATAAACAAGACTATCTTTCCCATCAACGCGAGGTGGGGGAAACCTATCGCAAGGTTCTGGGGCGCAATTTTCCGGCGATGACTATGGTTGTTGTGGCCGGTCTTATTGAAGACGAAGCCCTGCTTGAAATCGAAGCCACCGCCGAAATTTCCGCCTGATTTCCGGGCTGAATATCGCATACACAATCTATGCACATGTTATGCACTTTTTATGCATATCCGGCGTGCCGGGGATTTACGAACGGGTAAGATTTCCGGCACAGTAGAACCATAACTTTCAGGCCGGAATTTCCCCCGGTCACATTTTATTTTCAAGACATCATTCGGAGAGAGATTATGAATGCAATAGTCATTACCGCCCTTATTGCCGCCAGCGCGGCTGGCTATGGGCTGATGTATCTGGCCATGCGCAAGGGCGGGCATAAGAAACAGGATTACCAGGCTTTCGCAGACAAGCAGGGCTGGCAGTACGAACAGATCAGTGACACCACGCGGACAACGATCGACCGGTTCCGTGATCCCGCGGATAACTGGAGGCTGGATCTTGTGTTTATCGGCGGCGGGCCCAACACGGTTGGCAGCTTCAGCGGTTCCACCCGACGGCGGATGGAATGGCATTGCCCTACCGGCGCGATCGAGGGCGAAGCCGCCCTGGGCATGCCCCTGCCTGAGAAATCCGTCAACATGATGCGGATGGGCGGGGATATGGGCAAACAGATCCTGAAAGCCGCGCTGAAAGGCACATTTTACGCCATCGGAGAAACCCGGTTTACCCTGACAATCGACGAAGCCAGCGCCGGGGATCCGAGCGGCGTTGTGATGTCAACGCCCGGGCAGGAAAAGGCGATGGATGCCTTCCGGCGCAACACGGATCTTGCGGGGTTTCGCATGGGGCGCAATGCGGCGGATGTGCCTGTGGTGATCCGCAATCAGGATGGCATCACCCTGCGTCGCCAGGGCATCGTGAAAGATCTGGACGACCTGCCACGCCTGGCAGATCTGGGCAAAAGCCTGCGCGGGGATCTGTAAAACAGACTCTGTTTCAGGGTTATTGCGGCCATAGCACGGTGTCGGGGTGGAACTGTGACCAGGCGAACCAGAAGGCTTCGTGACTGCCCATATCCGCCCCACCCAAACCAACGGCCCGCACGCCGCCCCCGTCCAGTTGCAGCTGAATATCACCATAGGTGATCTCTTCGCCGCGCCGCAGGGCGGCCACGGCCTGGCTGCGCTGAAAGGCAACGGGCTGCCCTGCGGCGGTGATCACGCCGATCACGTCTTCATGCACCGGCAGACGCGGATCAACATCGCCCACAGGGAAGATCGGCCCGTTGGCATCCCGTCCGTTGCGGAAATCGGGATCGCGGCCCAGGGCCAGGCTTTCGACCAGAACAGTGGTGTCGGGGTGCGCGGCTTTCCATGCGCCCCAGGTGCTGGTGACAACAGTGGCCTGGTTCAGCTGCACGCCACGTTCGGCAAGCGGCCCTGTGACCGCATGGCCCAGGAAAGTGTCAAAGACGGAATAGGTGTTCAGATCATACATGACTTTGTTTGACCGGATCAGCAGGCCGGATGTGCGCAGGATCGGGCGGGCAACGCCTGTGGGCACATCATCGGTGAACCAGGCCTGGGCCGCACCGCACAGCGTGCAATAAGGTATGCCCAGATCGCGCCCGCCCAGGGTATCATTCACCATTTCCCGCACTTCCATGATCTGACGCGGATAGGCACGATATTCACCATTCACACCGATGCCGAAGATGATGTCATCATCGTCAAGCCATGTGGCCTCACCCGCGCTGGTGATATCGGGATTGTCTGCGGCGGGAATACAGCCACAATCCGCTGGAATAGAGTCTTCAAAGCCGCGGTCATCAATCCAGACCCCACCCCAGGACACCATGCGCCAGTCAATTGTGCCCTCAGAAAAAAGCCGGTCCCAGGCGGGCACAACAGCGATAAAGATCGCGCGTTTTACCTGCAGATAATCCGGTGGCGCAGGAATATCCCAGGCGATCAGGTAATCGGTGATTTCACCCCAGTTGTTCCGGCCGCGCAGGGGTGTTTCAAGCAGGTCAGACGCGGCATCTGCCAGTTCCTGGTTCAGATTGCCGCCTGAGACAAAGCGCATAAGATCGGCGATCAGCCAGGTCAGGCGCGGATCATCTGATGCCGCGACCAGCCGCAGGGCTTCGCTTTGCACAGGCCCCCAGCCCCCCTGTGTGATCGCCTGCACAAAAACCACATCCACGGCCTGAGACATCTCAGCACTAAGTTCACCCGTCGGCACCACCGGCGGTTCCCCAAATGCCTGCCCATGGTAATTCACCCCCTGGGCCTGTGCTGTGGTCATGGCACCTGTAAGAAGCAGGGCCGCAAAAAACGGGCGGATCAAACTGAACATCGTGGCCTCCGGGATATTCTGGTATCCCGTCAGCATAAGCTGTCATGTGATCACACCGGAAATCACATTCCGATGATCCGGCCTTTGGGGTCAGTCTGCCTCAAGATGTTCCCGGATGCTTGGGTGAACATCCTCAAACTTCCAGTTCGGATCCTGTCGTGCAAAAGCCAGCGCCTGCTGCCAGGTGATGTCGAGCTTTTCGAAAACGATATTGCTGACCCGACGCACACCGTGTTTCTGCGGGTTACTGATCGCGGTAAACCCTGCATAAAGATGGCTGTTAAACCCATGTGCATGTTCAAGGTAGCCGTAAATTGTCGTGCGATTCCTGCCATAGGTCAGAAGGAAGCTGTGACCATGGCGCTGCGAAAAGAGCCAGCCATCACAGCGCCGCAAACGATATGCATATTGCCCGACCACTTTGTCCCGATAGAAACTGCGGTGATCAATTGTCTTGATATATCGCACCCCTTCAATGGTTTTGACGTGTGACAGGGTAACATAGACAGACCCTTTGAACGTGAACGGCACTTTCCAGTATTTATAGAATCCGTCCGGCAGGCCTGTGGTGTCATGGATCAGCACATCTTCATCCATCCCGGCGACCGAGAATGCCTCAGAAACAGAAGGTTGCGCCTGTCCGAGATTGCTGAGCGGCTCCAGCAGAATGCGGGCATCATACCCGAAGTAACGGCAGATAGTGTCCAGAATTTCGGGCCGCGGGCTTGATTCCCCGTTCAGGTAACGCACGAACTGCGCACGATTGATTCCAAGCTGACGGGCGATATCAGTGACAGTACCATCCCTGTCACAAAGCTGCTTAAGATTTTCAGAAAAAACGGAACGAATAGCGCTGGCAGGACGGCCAGCATTCAGGACTTTATTCATACTCAGCACTCACGATCATCAGCCCAGACACACAGGCCATTGCAGCAACCGGCCGTCGTTAGCCGGAATTATTTACATTATATGTGCGGATTTTGACTCAATCTCAAGTCCTTGAGGCTCAATCATGGGTAAATTAACACAGTTTCGCGCACTTGTGACTCTATACTGCGTCATTCCAATCTGATTGGCACCAGATAGCACCCAAAACAATCTCAACTTCTTCAAAAGAAAGCATAGATCAACTTACTCTCCCCAAGGTAATCCATTCATAAGCACACTGGTAATGGAGATAATCATGCTGCACCTCATTTCACTTCCCGAAGTCACACCTCCTGCATGGTATTACCCACTGGAGGACGCAGAGTTCCGCTATGGTGGGTGCCATCCACATATCTGATTTACAGATACTGCCCCCGTCCCTCTTGTCAGGGCCCGAAAATCCCACTAAATGAAGTCCTGAGAGGTTGGCGCGGGCAGGTGCCTCGCCAACCCGGTCAGATCCGGAAGGAAGCAGCCGTAACGAGTCCCGCTTGGGTCGTTGTCCAGCCTCTCACCCTGAAACACCCGCACAGGAGGGCATCTGATGATTGTACTGCGTTTGCTCCCGGCAGGGTGTGTCTGAGTTTTCAGAAATAACAACACTGCCGGCAAATCTGTCGCCTGCCCCTGCGTATCGCGGTGCATGTTGCGGCGTATTTTACTATGAACAGGCAGAACAATGTCTTTGAATACAAATGACCTGACCCGCTACGGCTGGACCGATTTCTTTGCAGACCAACTGACGGACGATGACGCAGTCCTTGTGCCCGCGCGCATATCCGAAGTGCGCCGCGATGTGGTGCTGGCCCTTTCCGCACAAGGCCCGCTTGAACTGATCACCCCGCCCGATATGTCGGTTGCCGAACTGGCAGTGGGCGACTGGGTGCTGGCACGATCTGAAAACCGGGTGGAACGGGTGTTGGAACGACGCTCGCGGATCAACCGCCGTGCTGCGGGCCATGATGCGCGGTCTCAGCTGATTGCCGCGAATGTGGACGTGCTGTTTATCACCACCTCCTGCAACGCCGATTTCAACGCCGCCCGTCTGGAACGTTATCTGGTGATGGCCGCCAGTGCGGGGTGTACCCCGGTGCTGGTCTTGACCAAAGCAGATCTGGAAGATCCCGCGCCCTATATCGCGCAAGCACAGGCCCTGCAGCCCGGCCTTGCGGTGATTGCCCTGAATGCGCATGAAAGTGACGCAGCAACTGCGCTGTTTGATCACTGGCAGGAAGGCCAGACGGCGGCGCTTCTGGGGTCTTCCGGTGTCGGGAAATCCACCCTGACCAACGCGCTGACCGGTGCGGATGATGGCGGCCCGCTGACCGCTGCGATCCGGGAAGACGACGCCAAAGGCCGGCACACGACCACCACGCGCAATCTCTATCCGGCCCTGCACGGGCGCTGGATTATCGACACGCCGGGGATGCGGGAATTGCAGCTGCTGGATGCCCAGGACGGGATAGGTGCGGTGTTTTCCGATCTGGAAGAACTGGCCACCCAATGCAAATTCCGCAACTGCTCTCATGCAGGGGAACCGGGCTGTGCAATTGGTGCGGCGATTGCTTCGGGGGAACTTGATGCAGATCGCCTGTCCCGCTGGCAAAAGCTGAGCGAGGAAGACGCGCTGAACACGGAAACCGTGCACGAAGCCCGCTCACGCGGCAAAGCCACGACACGCTATCAGCGTCGCACCCAGGAAGAAGCGGCCTCGCGCAAAGGCAAACATAAGAAGAAACGCTGACCTTTCAGTATGCGGGCGCGCCGGACCGCAAGGTCCGGCGCGCCCCTCGGCGATGGCGAAGCCAGCGCAATCCCTCTTACGCTGCGCCTTCCACAAGCTGCTCTGGATGTTCTTCCCCGTAAGCCCGCATAAATTCCGACAACTCCGGCACGCCACAGAGATCCGCCGCCCGTTTTGGCAGCGGCACGCCCGCCTGCAGCAGCAGTTCCAGACAGCGCAGATGGTCACGCCTGTCCCGGTTCGGGCAATTTTCTGCCCCGTGAATACAGGTGCCCAGGTAACCGCCGCCATAGGCGTTCACATGTTTCAGGTTCACACCCAGCGACAGGAAATATTCCAGCACATCTACCTGTCCTTCCCAGGCCGCAATCATCGCAGGCGTCAGCCCCATGCCGCCGGGCATATCAGTGTCTATTCCGGCTGAAATAAGCGATTTCATCCAGGGAACAGTCACCCGATCTAATGGGATGAGCTCATGCAGAAGATGTTTATAAATCTCAGGGACCTCAGGCAGGATTTTCCCTGTATCAGACTCTGTTTTAGCATCTGCCAGAGCCTGCTCCAACGGTGTCAGCGCGACTTCTGCCCCGGCCCTTGCAAAGACCTCTGCCACCGCGACATTTCCGTAAACCCGCGCCATGGCGTAAGGTGTGACGCCCTGCCAGCGTCGCGTCAGATCCGCCCCGGCATCCACCAGGATCTGCGCCATTTCCCCATCGCAATCACGCCGCGCGATCTGATGCAGGGCCGGGATCACCCAGGGCGTTTCCCCGCCCACCTCGTCATCGTTAAACTCATTCGGATCGGCGCCATGTTCCAGCAACAGGCGCACAGCGGTATGGTCATTAAAATCCATCGCCCGCAGCAGCGCATTTGTGCCAGTGGGGTTGGCCCCGTGTTTCAGAATCAGGCGCAATGCCTCCCCCCGGCCGGGTTCTGTGCAGTGGTACAGCGATTCCCCATCATTCGGGTCTGCGCCGGCCTCAAGCAGCCAGCCGGTCAGCGGCAGGTTACCCGCATGCCCTGACGCGCCATAAAGCACCGAAAGGCGGTGATCCGTTCCGGGCTGGGCGATACTGTCATTCACATCTGCACCATGGGCTTTCAGCAGGGCGGCGATCTGTAACATCTCACCTTCCCGTTCCGGCCAGATCTGTAACGCGGGTGAAAAACAGAGATGCGCCATGGGGGAGCGCGGCCCGGCGTGTTTTACTGCAAGCGCAGGTTCACGTTTCAAAGCATGTTCGACCGCCGCCAGATCATACAGTGCCACCTGCAACCCGAACTGCCCACGCGCCAGATCGGGACTGTCCCACATCAGGTGCTTCACCACATGCACTTGCCCGTGCGCCAGGGCCAGCTTCAGGCGCTGCACTTTCGCCGCACGATCCATGCCTTCGGTTTCCACCGCCAGTTTCAGCGAGGGCCATGTCGGAAAGCTTTGTTCCTGCGCCACCACATGCAGAAAATCCGCATGGCGCAACAGTTTCCCGGCGGGACCGGGCGGGTGCATAGACACACGCAGCTGTGCATGGGAATCGCCCAAAGCAAAGGCTTTGCCCAGCTGTTTGGCCTGGCGGCGAAAACGATCCAGCATATCTGCCGAACTTACAGAAGTTTCAGAGGTCATCAGGTTCTCCTTCATATCCCCGCCGGTCCGCTACCCGGGGTCAGGACAAACCAATATGGTCATGTCAGTCTGAAAGAGATGCGCAACAAGCTTTCCGCGGACCGGGGGGCGGTCTCTGATCCGCCTGACAAAAACATGCCAGATCACTGGACGCCAGGCAAGAGGCACCGTAGTCTGTGCAGGCTGATCATTTTGACCCAGGGAATGCATATGTCCGAGACCACAGACACCGGCTATCAGGTGCTGGCGCGCAAGTACCGCCCGGCAAGTTTTGCTGACCTGAAAGGCCAGGATGCCATGGTGCGCACCCTGAAGAACGCCTTTGAGGCCGATCGCATTGCGCAAGCCTTCATGATGACAGGGATTCGCGGAACAGGCAAAACCACCACCGCGCGGATCATTGCCAAAGGCATGAACTGCATTGGTGTCGATGGAAATGGCGGGCCTACGACGGAACCCTGCGGGCAGTGTGAGCATTGCACATCCATCATGGAAGGCCGCCATGTTGACGTGATCGAGATGGATGGCGCGAGCCAGACCAAGATTGATGACATCCGGTCCAACGTGCTGGACAGCGTGCATTATGCGCCCGCCTCAGCGCGCTATAAGATCTACATCATCGATGAGGTTCACATGCTGTCGAACAGTGCGTTTAACGCGCTGCTGAAGACGCTGGAAGAACCGCCTGCCCATGTGAAATTCATCTTCGCGACTACTGAGATCCGCAAAGTACCTGTCACCGTTCTATCGCGCTGTCAGCGTTTCGATCTGCGCCGCATTGAACCCGAAGTGATGATTGATCACCTGCGCGAAATCGCGGGCAAGGAAAACGGCCAGATCAACGATGATGCGCTGGCGCTGATCACACGTGCTGCAGAAGGATCGGCACGTGACGCCATGTCTCTGCTGGATCAGGCGCTGTCGCATGGGGCCGGTGAAACCACCGCTGATCAGGTGCGCGCGATGCTGGGTCTTGCGGACCGGGGCCGAGTGCTTGATCTGTTTGATATGATCATGAAGGGCGATGCCGCCAGTGCGCTGACGGAACTGTCGTCACAATATGCCGATGGGGCGGATCCCATTGCTGTCCTGCGCGATCTGGCGGAAATCACCCATTGGGTTTCTGTGATTAAAATCACCCCCGAAGCCGCCGAGGATCCCACCGTCGGCCCGGATGAACGTATGCGCGGCCAGACCATGGCCGAAGCCCTGCCCATGCGGGTGATGACGCGCATGTGGCAAATGCTGCTGAAATCCCTGGAAGAAGTCGCCATGGCACCGAATTCCATGATGGCAGCGGAAATGGCCGTGATCCGCATGACCCATGTAGCCGATCTGCCAACACCAGATGATCTGATTAAGAAACTGCAAAACACCCCGGCCCCCTCCGGCCCCGCGCCAACAGGTGGCGGCGGCGGTGGTGGCATGCCTGCGAGCGGCGCAACGGCCTATGGCGGCGCAGCCCCGATGGGCGGCGGCGGTAGCACTGTCACAGCCTTTGCCCCGCAGCAGGAAAACCCGCTCGCCCGTTTTGCTGAATTTCGCCATGTGATTGAATTGATCCGGTCCAACCGCGATGCCATGCTGAAGATGGAAATTGAACGTTACGTGCGCCTTGTCAGCTATGCCCCCGGCCGGATCGAATTCCAGCCGACAGATGATGCGCCAGGTGACCTTGCCCAACGTCTTGGCCAGAAACTGCAGCAATTCACCGGGGCCCGCTGGGCCGTGTCGATTGTATCTGAGGGCGGCGGCGAAACCATCGATGAAGTCAAAAACGCCGAAAAATACGCGCGCGAAGCCGAAGCAAAGGAACATCCGCTGTTTCAGGCTGTGATCGCCACGTTCCCCGGCGCGAAGATCACAGAAATCCGCACGGCAAAAGAGCTGGAACAATCCGTCGCCGCCGAAGCCCTGCCAGAGGTGGAAGACGAATGGGATCCGTTTGAAAACGACTGATCCCTTGCCCATATGATCCCGGCGCGATAACACCGCGCCAACGCCCCTGACGGGCAGAAATCAAAAGGAAAATACGATGTTCAAAGGTCTTGGCGGTCTTGGTGATATGGCCGGAATGATGAAAAAAGCCCAGGAAATGCAAACCAAAATGGGTGAATTGCAGGAACGCCTGGCAACCCTGACTGTGATTGGCGAAAGCGGCGCAGGCCTTGTGAAGGCGACCGCAACCGCCAAGGGTGAGTTGACCAACCTGGACATCGACCCATCCATCTTTAACCCGGACGAAAAAGAAGTGGTTGAGGACCTGATCCTCGCGGCCATCAAAGACGCCCAGGCCAAAGCAAGTGACCGGTCTGAACGTGAAATGCAGGAACTGACCAGCGAACTTGGCCTGCCTGCGGGCATGAACATGCCGGGCATGTAAACAGATGTTGTTTCGGCTGTGCCTGATCCTGCTGTCTTTCGTCACTCCCCTGACCGTCTCAGCGCAGGACTGGGCCACACGCGAAGTCTGCACGTTTGACACAGCCGAAATCCATGAAGCGGCTTTTGTCGGACGTTCAGAAGCGGAACTGCGCGAGGCAGCCGCGGCCATCCCAAATGATCTTGGCCGTTTCTGGAAAGTCACATCGCCAGAGGGTATGATTTCCCATCTCTGGGGCAGCATGCATTCGACCCATCCGCTGATCCTGGATTTGCCAGAACCTGTCACAAGTGCAATCAGTTCTGCCAGAATTGTCATGCCTGAACGCAGCTGGTTTAATCTGACACGCCAGGAAATCACCCAGGATTTCAGCTTCGAAAATTACACCCGTCCGGACGTCGGGCTGTTCAATATTTATCACACAAATTTGGACCGGAATGTAATTTCACGCATGCGTACGCGGATGACCGCACTTGGTTATGAACCTGATTCTGTGAACTATTTCGATTATCACACTCTTATTTTCACAGGGCTGAGCGATCCCTGTCAGGATTTCTATTCCGCTGTGCTTCCCGTTCAGGATGCACATATCGAAATGCGGGGCGTACTTGCCGGTGCGCAAATCCGTGGACTTGAAACACGTAATGCCGTCCGACATCATCTGAACAACCCACTGAATGAGCCCACTGCACTCGCGATCCTCGAAACTTACGGCGCAGCAGTGCAGCCGCAGGACAGCCCCATTATAGCGCAGACGCTGACGGCTCTCTATCTGGCGGGTGAAGGGGGCATGTTTCCCCTTTGGGAGGAGGATTTTCTTGCGAACACTTATGGATCAGAACATGCGAGCCGCATTCTGACCCTGACAAATGACTATCTGGTCAGAGATCGGAACTACAGGTTTATAGAGACACTTATTCCGGAACTGCAGGATGGCAATGTTTTCGCCTACGCGGGCTTTCTGCATTTGCCGGGAGACACCGGGATGATCGAATTGCTGCGCAGCGAAGGTTTCACCGTTGAACGTATCACATTGCCGGGAGAGCGCCCCTGATGTCAGAAGCACCGCGCGAGATTGAGGAACTGATCAGCCTGATGGCGAAGCTGCCCGGGCTTGGGCCGCGGTCGGCCCGGCGCGCGGTGTTGCATCTGGTGAAAAAGCGCGCGCTGTTGCTGACGCCTTTATCCGGGGCCATGCAGAAGGTCGCGGAAACCGCGCGGGAATGTGTGAGCTGCGGCAACATCGGCACAACCGAACGCTGTGACATCTGCACATCGGAAAAGCGTGCCATCGGTGAAATCTGCGTGGTCGAAGATGTGGCCGATCTCTGGGCGATGGAACGTGCCCGGGTGTTTCGCGGGCGCTACCATGTGCTGGGCGGCACGCTCTCGGCGCTGGATGCCATCGGGCCGGAAGACCTGGGCATTCCGAAACTGGTCAACCGCCTGAAAGACGAAAGCGTAACAGAAGTGATCCTTGCACTGAACGCCACCATCGACGGCCAGACCACCGCCCATTACATCGCGGATGAATTGGAAGGTCGTGGCATCAAAGTGACATCCCTTGCCCAGGGCGTACCTGTGGGCGGCGAGCTGGATTATCTGGATGACGGCACAATTTCAGCAGCACTGCGGGCGCGGAAATCTCTCTGAGCGGCCAGTATCTGCTTTCCAATAGCCATTGCTTGTGGGCCGTGTTGAAAACAGGATGGCAGGCTGGCCCTAATCCACCTGTACAATTGCGTCTTCCCATTCGCGGATGAATGCTTCGCGTTTCATTTGATCCAGGTAAGTCATCAGGGCAGGATCCAGATTGATCGTCCGTTGTGTCTGAAAATCTTCCGACACTGCCAGCGGTGGCAGGGGGAAAATGGCCGGGTCGCCAACCGACTGAAGTTTCAGGAGGTGGCGCACAAAGCGATCGGCGCGCTGCGGGTCTGGGGCGGCGGCGGATGCTAAGATCGTCCGCATCATCGTTGTTGGAAACTCAGACGGCAGGATGACCATCAGATCATCAGATATTGCGGCCTGCGCCTGTGCGTAGCTTCCCAGGACGTTATAGGCCATGATCAGATCACCCGACCGCAGATCATCAATCATCTGGCCGGAGCAACAGTATAGTTTTGCGCCAACGCGCCCCATAACTTCTGTCAGACGCCAATAGGTTTCGGTCGCGCGCGCATCCTGGGTGGCGAAAAGATAGCCCAAACCGGATTGCCTTACATCATAAGTCCCAACCCGTCCCTGAAACCGGTCCGGGTGGTCCCGCATCAGCTGGATCAGATCCTGCCTGCGGCCTGGGATGTTAAGGCCGTCAAAGGCTTTGCGGTTGATGACAATGGCCGCAGGTTCAGAGGTGAATGCAAACAGGCTGTTGTGCCACTGCGCCCAGTCCGGATGATCAACATTCATGACGGTCGACGAAAACCCATCGTTTGCCAGCTTAAGCTGCAGGTCCATTGCGCTGGAGATCACGATATCAAACTGATCGGGTGCGGCGCGAAACATCTGATCCAGCTCGACAGTGCCGGTGACAAAATATTCAACCGAAGTGTTTGGCGACATCGCAATGAAGTCTTCAATGATTGGTGCAAAAAACGACGTGTCCGTGCTGGAAAGGATACGCAGGGGAGGCCGGTCAGATGAACCAAAAACCTGCAGATCCTCCCATTCCCGGGCGAGGATGCCAAAGGGTGCCAGAAGCAGAATTAAAAGAACAAGGTAACGCATGCGCCGCCCTCCGGTCTGTTGCTCAGGATCAGCTTGCCGCCATGTGCGACCGCAACTTCCTGTGCGATTGTCAGCCCCAGCCCTGACCCAACTTTGTTGCCCATATTTTTGCCACGTACGAAACGCCCGGAAAGCGTTTCAATCTCATCCGGTGCAAAGCCCTGGCCTTCGTCATAAACACTGACGGACAAAGTCGGCGACCTGGATACTTCCACAAGAAGACGGGTTTCTGCCGGGGCATATTTAAGCGCATTATCAATTAAATTGCGCAAAGCGTTCTGAAGCAGGATCGCATCGCCCAGCAACGTTGCAGGGCCTTCAACCTTCATTGTAATCGTGATGTCTTTCATCTCGGCAACGGGTGTCATGCCAAGAACCAGTTCTTGTAACAGCTCGACCAGATCGACTTGTGACATTTCAAGGTTTTCAGCGCGAAACGTCACCATCGCATGATCCAGCAATTGCCCCGCTGTGCGGCTGCTTTCGTCAATCGCGCGCACCATGGCCTGCAATGATTTGCGATTGTCTTCGCGATCAACGCGTTGCAGCGTCGCTTCAGCATGAGAGCGCACCGTTGCAAGGGGCGTTCGGATACGATGGGCCGCCTCTGCGATGAAGTCCTCAGATTGGGTCAGCGTGTGATCCAGCCGCGACATGAACGTATTCAGCGACCCGACCAGCGGTGCCATCTCAGACGGTACAGCTTTGGTCACAGGGCTCAGATCCTGCGGGCCTCTTCGGGTAACGGATGTTGTCAGGCGGCGCATCTGGCCGCTGGTGGTGGACGCGGCCCAGATCGCCAGCGCAGATGACATCAGAAAGAACCCCAGGCCAAGAAACGCAACATTCCGGGAAATCCCGTTCAACGTGTTGGACAAAGCGTCCTGGGTCTGGGCGATGGACACCGACACGTTCCGGGGACCATCAGACCCGATCAGAACCCTGCTGCCTGTGGCGACGCGCAAGTGGTCACCGTTGATTGTTGTGGTCTCAAAAAGCGTATTTTCCGGCGCAAGATCATCCGGCACAACAAGCCAATCGTACCCCGAAAGCAGCGTTTCGCCTTCGTAAATGGCGTAAAAAACGCGGTCATCCGCTTGCGTGTTGAGCATCGAAAAAGACGAATACGGGAAGTCCAGCATCACACGCCCATCGCGGATCACGGCAGTATCCAGCACGGATGACATCGACGCGCTCAGGATGTTGTCCTGGCCTTGTTGCGCCACTTGCGCGGCAAGCGCGCGAACCACCAGATATAAGACCAGCGCCAGCAAGGCCGCGCCACCAGTCAGGATAATCGCCAACCGGTTTCGCAACGATCCTGAGACGATCACATTAGCTGTCATGATCCAACCTGTAACCCAATCCGCGCAGCGTCACGATCCGCACTTCTGACCCTTCCAGGTGCTTGCGCAAACGTCCGATGTAGACCTCAATCGCGTTCTCGGACACGTCGTCATCATATGAAAAAAGCCGATCCACCAGCTTCTGTTTTGAAAAGATTTTCCCCTTGTTGGCGATGAGCAGTTCAAGCAGGCGCAGTTCGCGATTGCGCAGATTGATGGTGTTTCCGTTGACACGCAGATGGCCGGATACGGCATCGAATTCGACGTCTCCGATGGTCTGAAGCGATTGTGCAGATCCTGCATTTCGTCGCAAAACAGCGCGGCAGCGCGCCTGTAATTCGGCATGATCGAATGGCTTGGTCAGGTAATCGTCTGCCCCCAAATCCAGCAATCCGATTCGGTCTGACACCTGGCTGCGCGCTGTCAGAACAATCACTGGCGTGAAGTTTTTACGCGCGCGATGCTGTTTCAGAAAGTGACGTCCATCGCCATCCGGCAACATGATATCCAGCAGGATCAGATCGTATTCGCTTGTGTCCACAAAAGCGATTGCATCCGCAATTTTTGCAGCGTGATCAACTGTATGCCCATCCAGACGGATACGCGAGGCGACCGCCTCAGCAAGCTCAAGATTGTCTTCGACAAGAAGATATTTCATCGCAGGCATCTCACTATTTAGGCGCGTGACAGGTTTATGTCAGGTTGCCGTGATTGTCTTAATGCTCAGGGCCGTGAGGAGAACGGTTATCAAATGGGAGAGTAAAATGACAACTTTTAAAATGGGCCGTCGTGCCCTGATCGCTGCAACTGCGGCAACATTTGCCTTTGGCGCACCTGCTTTTGCAGACGGCCACAAGATCCTTGACGAAATCCATTTCATCATCCCCGGTGGTGCCGGTGGTGGCTGGGATGGCACCGCGCGCGGCACGGGCGAAGCGCTGACGGAATCGGGCCTTGTTGGCACCGCGTCTTATGAAAACATGTCCGGCGGTGGCGGCGGTGTTGCGATCGGTTACATGATCGAAAACGCCGAAAGCCTTGAAGGCGCGTTGATGGTCAATTCAACCCCGATCGTGATCCGTTCCCTGACGGGTGTGTTTCCGCATAACTTCCGTGATCTGACACTGGTATCCGGCACAATTGGTGACTATGCGGCAATCGTTGTGGGCAAAGACAGCCCGCTCAACAACATGGAAGATCTGCTGGCAGCCTATGACGCAGACCCTTCTGGCACGCCCTTTGGTGGCGGTTCAGTTCCGGGCGGTATGGACCACCTTGTTGCTGCCATGGTTATGGAAGCATCGGGTCGTGATGCGCTTGGCGTGAACTACATTCCATATGACGCAGGCGGCACAGCAATGGCGGCATTGCTGTCCGGTGAAATCGCTGCTCTTTCAACTGGTTTCTCTGAGGCGGTTGACCTGTCCAACGCAGGCGAAGTCAAAATCATCGGCGTCACAGCCTCCGAACGTGTTGACGCGGCCCCGGACGCCATGACGATGATGGAACAGGGTATCGACACCACATTCGTCAACTGGCGCGGCTTTTTTGGTGCACCGGGCATGTCTGAGGAAAAGCTGACGCAATACCAGTCTGCGATCACAGCCATGTATGACACCCCCGAATGGGAAACCGTGCGCGCACGCAACGGTTGGGTTAACATCCACAACTCTGGTGACGAATTCCGCAGCTTCCTTGAAGAACAGGAAACCGTGATCGGCGATCTGATGAAGAAGCTTGGCTTCCTCTGAACCCAAACATCACAACACAAACATGGCGAAGCGTTCAGGCGCTTCGTCACGTCTACCTGAAATATTCAGAAAAATTGGGAGATTGCTTCATGGCTTTGGATCGTTGGATCGCACTTGTTCTATTGGTAATCTGTATCATCTATGGATACACCGCCTGGTTCACGATGGACGCTGATTTAGCACCATTCATGCGCCGAAACCCCATCTGGCCCAGCACATTTCCCAAAGTTCTTTCCGTCCTTGGCATCGGTGCATCCTTTATCATTCTGCTTGGGTTTGAGAAGGGCGAGGAAAAGACAGGCGAGATCGACCACCGCCGTTTGGGGGACTATTTCATCGGGCAGGCTGTGTTTCTGCTGGCCCTGATGGTCATCTATGCGCTTTGCCTGCGTTCGCTTGGGTTTCTGTTTTCAACATCAGCATTCCTGATACTCGGCTCGTTCATTCTGGGCGAACGCAAATGGCATCTGATGATCCCTATTGCTTTCATCGCCACCGGATCCGTCTGGTATCTGGTCCAGGAAGTGCTTGGCATTTTCCTGCGCCCCCTGCCAATGTTTATGGGAGTTTAATATGCTTGAAGGTATCTTAATTGGCCTGCAAACGGCCCTGTCTCTGCAAAACTTACTGGTCGTTATCGGCGGTTGTCTGATCGGCACATTCATCGGCATGTTGCCCGGACTTGGCCCGATGTCGATTATCGCAATCATGATCCCTGTCGCGATTACCATGGGTGATCCATCCGCCGCATTGATCCTGCTGGCGGGCGTCTACTACGGCGCGATATTTGGTGGGTCGACGTCTTCAATCCTGCTTAATGCACCCGGAGTGGCCGGAACCGTTGCCTCATCATTTGATGGCTATCCCATGGCGCGCCAGGGGAAGGCCGGCAAGGCCCTGACAATCGCTGCCATTGCCAGTTTTGCAGGCGGCACGATAGGCGCAATTCTGTTGATGATCTTCGCACCAATGCTGTCGACCGTCGCCTTGCTGTTCCATTCACCGGAATATTTCGCACTGATGGTTGTTGGCCTGTCCGCCATCGCAGCTTTCGCGGGGCCCGGCCAGGTGAGCAAAGCATTGTTGATGACGACCCTTGGACTGATCATGGCAACCGTGGGCGAAGGCGCATTGTTCAACCTGCCACGCTTTACAGGCGGCATCATGGACCTGCAGTCAGGCTTTGGCTTCATCACACTGGCCATGGCAATGTTTGCCCTGCCCGAAGCAGTCTTCCTTATCCTGAAGCCAAAGAACCTTGGCGATGATGGCGGCGAAATCAAAGATCTGCGCATCACACGCGCCGAAGCACGGGCAATCACGCCCGTCATTGGCCGCCAGTCTATTCAGGGCTTCTTTATTGGTGTCTTGCCGGGGGCTGGTGCAACAATCGCATCCTTCCTTGGCTATGCGGTGGAACGCAACATCGCCCCGAAACATGAACAGGACGAGTTCGGAAAAGGATCCATCAAAGGGCTTGCCGCCCCGGAATCCGCCAACAACGCGGCTTGCACGGGGTCCTTCGTGCCACTGTTGACGCTGGGCATACCCGGGTCTGGCACCACGGCTATTCTTCTTGGCGCATTGATCGCTTTGAACGTTACACCGGGCCCACGCCTGATGATCGACGATCCGCAGATTTTCTGGGCCGTTATCATGTCCATGTTCATCGGCAACCTGGTGCTGCTGATCTTAAACCTGCCGTTGATCCCCTATATCGCGAAACTGCTGGCCATTCCGCGCAACTTCCTGATCCCGTTCATCCTGTTTTTCACTTTGATGGGGGCCTACATCGGTCAGAACAATGCGACAGAACTGCTTATGCTGGTCGGGTTCGGTATCTGCGGTATTGCGTTGAAATTTGCCAACTATCCGCTGCCCCCCCTGTTGATTGGGTTTATCCTGGGCGGCATGATGGAAGACAATTTCTCGCGCTCGATGCAGCTTTACGGTGGCGTGTCGTTCATCCTTGAACGGCCCATGACACTTGGCTTGCTGATCATTGCAGCCGGTCTGATCATTGTCCCGGTCTTAAGAACCCGCCTGGCCAGATAAAAATTGGCTTAATACCCAACATGCGCAATAAAAAAACCCGGGGCCTGCCCGGGTTTTTCTTTGGAATGTCGTAAGGCTTATGGCTGCTCTTCGCCGTCGCCTTCGGGCAGGTTGAAGAAGCTGTCCGCATCCGCGAAATCGCTGTCTTTGCGATCATCTTCATCCTGTTCGATGATGTCTGCGCCACCCAGGCTAAAGGCTTCAAGGCCTTCAATCGCCGCCGGCATTTTCGGCTCTTCTTCCAGACCCAGACTTTGTTCTGTGGACACAAGCTTGCGACGTTCCTCATCGGACATCACAGCGCCTTCACGGGCTTTCTTTTCGTTCGCTTTCTGAACGGCTTTATCCAGCTCAGACTGCTTACACAGGCCCAGAGCAACCGGATCAATCGGCTGAATGTTGGCGATGTTCCAGTGGGTGCGTTCGCGGATCGCCTGAATGGTTGGCTTGGTGGTGCCAACAAGTTTAGACACCTGCGCGTCAGACAGTTCCGGGTGGAATTTCACCAGCCACAGGATAGACGCCGGACGGTCCTGGCGCTTAGACAGCGGCGTATAACGCGGGCCACGGCGTTTCTCTTCGCCAACAGCGGCAGCGTTGAACTTCAGCTTCAGCTTGTGCAGCGGGCTTTCCTCCGCAGCGGTGATTTCTTCCTGGGTCAGCTGATTGTTTGCGATCGGGTCAAAACCTTTCACGCCGGTTGCAACATCACCATCCGCAATGCCCTGAACTTCCAGCTCGTGCAGCTGGCAGAAATCAGCGATCTGTTTGAAGCTGAGCGTGGTGTTATCAACCAGCCATACAGCTGTAGCTTTCGCCATAATTGGTTTGGCCATGGGCCCTCTCCTTAATGCATCAGGACAAAGCTTTCCCATGCCCCGGAAAGGGCGGCCTGTGGCAGTTTTGCCAGCCAGGCGGGTTCACATTGTCGGGGAACTTGATCCCTATATAATACCCAGGCGTCAAAGAGGAAAGAGCAAATGCAGATTTGTAAGGTTTTGGGATTTTTCGTGCTGGCATTTGCGGGTTTGGCCGGGGCCGCGCAGGCGGATGGCGAACGCGCGGGGGAATTTGATTACTATGTGCTGGCCCTGTCCTGGTCACCGAACTGGTGCGCGCTTGAAGGCGATGCACGCAATTCGCCGCAATGTGAGAACGGGTCTGGTCATGGCTGGATCCTGCACGGGCTGTGGCCGCAGTATGAACAGGGCTGGCCGTCTTATTGCCCGACCACGCATCGCAACCCAACCCGTGGGGATACCGCAGAGATGGCGGATATTATGGGCACCTCCGGGCTGGCCTGGCATCAGTGGAACAAACATGGGCGCTGCACGGGGCTGTCGTCGGATGATTACTATGCCCTGTCGCGCGAAGCTTATGGTGAGGTCACGCGCCCTTCGGTCTTTCGCCGCCTCGATGACACCGTCCGCCTGCCCGCCCGTGTGGTGGAAGAGGCGTTTTTGAAAGAAAACCCCGCGTTAGAGCCTGATATGCTGACCGTCACCTGTCGGGGAGATCACATTCAGGAGGTTCGCATCTGCCTGACCCCGGATATGGAGCCACGTATCTGCGGCGAAGACGTGATCCGCGATTGCCCGGCGGAACGGGCTTTGTTTGAGGTATTGCGGTGAACGTGAGTCGATTCCAACAATGGGTTCGACACATGAATATTCACCATGATCGCCCGTATCTTGTGGGCAAATGTCGTGCAACCACTATATTTTACGTTTCGCAAAGATAAATTCGTTGACGCCCGAAGGTTACCATCAGTATTTTACTGCCAGCGGTATCAAAAAATGCTGTTAGCGACGATGCAAGGTTCCTCCTACAGAACCTTGCATCTAATTAAGTGGAGCGTCCAGGCCCGGCAATTCACTGAATCACAAAGGGACGCATCCTCTCAAGCCTGAGTTGAGGTTACCCTTTGGTCGCGCTCATTGTAAAGTGGCCATAGGAAACTTATAACATGAACCGATCAAATTTTACCTGCGTCACCTGGAGTGATGATCTCCGCCGTATCTACAACGACGTAGCTCGCGGCAGGCCAGCAACAGCAGAGGAAGTCCGTTTTATGGCGGAAAGTCTGAGCTGGATGGAAGTTCAAGCTAAGAAGAACGAGCCTCCGAAGTAAGCCACTAAGGACAGCCCCTGACCCTGGGTGGGGGTGAAGCCCCCTCCCGTGGGGAGGGTCGGGGGCTGTCCGACCTGACGGCCGGATGGTTTGTGAATTACACCTTCAGCACAATCTTTCCGATGTGGTTTGAGGTCTCCATCCAGGCGTGGGCTTTGGCGGCGTCGTCCAGCGCGAAGGTGGAATCCATCACCACTTGCAGTTTGCCTGCGCTCAGCAGCGGCCAGACATGTTCACGCAGCTCATCCGCGATACGGGCCTTGGCGAGGTCGCTTTGCGGGCGCAGGGTGGAACCGGTCACGGTCAGGCGTTTCGCCATGATCTGGGCGAAGTTGATCTCAGCCATCGGGCCTTCAAGAAAAGCGATATGCACCATGCGGCCTTCCGGCACGAGGGTTTTGATATTGCGGGCGATATAGCTGCCACCGACCATATCAAGGATCAGATCAGCGCCGCCCTCGCCCTTCAGCACGGACACAAAATCTTCCTCGCGGTAGTTGATCGCACGTTCCGCGCCCAGATCGGAACAGACCGCGCATTTCGTGTCATTGCCCGCAGTGGTGAAAACCCGCGCGCCAAAAGCATGGGCCAGCTGGATCGCGGTTGTGCCAATGCCGGAAGATCCGCCATGCACAAGGAAACGTTCGCCCGCTTTCAGCCCACCACGCATGAAGACATTCGACCAGACGGTGAAGTAGTTTTCCGGGATGCAGGCGGCCTCTGCCATGGACATGCCTTCGGGCACGGGCAGGCAGTGGGCGGCGGGGGTTGCAACATATTCCGCATAACCACCACCGGGCAGCAGGGCGCAGACTTCATCGCCGATGGACAGGCCTGTGACGCCATCGCCCAGGGCCACAACTTCGCCCGCGCCTTCCAGCCCCGGAAGGTCGGATGCTGTGGGGGGCGGGGCATATTTGCCTGCACGTTGCAGGGCGTCGGGGCGGTTCACACCGGCATATTCCAGGCGCAACAGAATCTCACCCGCGCGGGGCTGCGGCACGGGGCGCGTGCAGGGTTTCAACACCTCTGGCGCGCCGGGTTCAGTGATTTCAACGGCGCGCATGTCTGTTGGCAGTGTCATATTAAGTCCTGTTAATTGTGCCCGGCAGATCATCACGCGTGGTGGTGCCCGGGGCTTTGATATTACTCATGACGGAACTGATCAGCCCGCCGACAAAGGGCAGTTTCTGCGCCTGGGCTTTGGCCTTTTCAAACTGCATGACGTTTTCAATGCGACGGTCGAGGAACTCAAGCGTGGCCTGGTGATCCGGGCTGTCATCACCCAGCCAGTACAGTACAGTGGATCCATAAACACCGGACAAAACCGCGCGTTTGGAATACCAGTTGCCGTCCTCTGATGTATCGCCCAGCGCCGTCCAGATCGCATCCGCCGTGCCCCAGATCAGAGCCGCGCCTTCTGATGCATTCCCCGGCAGCGCAAACAGCGAAGACCCGCGACGCACGAGTTCCTTATCTTCCGCAGCCTCAAGCCGGGCCATAACAAGTGCCGCCACACGATCGCGGATGCGCATATCGGACAGAGGCATCTCATCTACCGCCGCCAGCATCTGTGCATCGCCCGCCTTGTGGAAATCCACCGCCAGATCGAGCGCCCCGCGCGGGCATGTTGCCTGGGCATCGGCAAGGGTCACGTCACAGTCGGAGGCCGCCATAGCAAAGCTTTCCGGTCCCCAGCCGTCAAAGATAACATGGGGTGTAATCGCGTGAAGCAGACGGGTTCTGAGAGGTTCGGTCATGGCGTGCTCCTGCATAACTGATGCCACCTTATCGCGCGTGCAGGCGAAATGGAAAGCCCCGCAATGCCGCAGATGCACAAAACTGGACAAAGCACAGATTCGTTGGTATAGGGCCGTGTTCCTGCAATTTTGCAAATCCAACTTAGAAAGGTGGTGTAAACCACATGCAGGTTAGTGTTCGTGATAACAACGTCGATCAGGCGCTCCGTGCTCTGAAGAAGAAACTTCAGCGTGAAGGTGTCTTCCGCGAGATGAAACTTCGTCAGTCCTATGAGAAGCCGTCTGAGAAGAAAGCGCGTTGTAAGGCTGAGGCAATTCGCCGTTCCCGCAAGCTGGCTCGTAAAAAAGCACAGCGCGAGGGTATGCTTTAAGCAACCGTTTTCAGATCGTTCTGAACGCAAAAATAGAAAGCCCCGGTGAAGCAATTCACCGGGGCTTTTGTTTTGTCACTGTTGATCGGATCAGGCGGGTGCTTCGACCAGAGAAACCTTCGCCGCCAGTGCCGCTGCTGTTGCGCCAGTCACCAGCGCAACCGTGTCACCATTCACGAGGATTTCAACGCCGGAACCAAGGTCATTATACGTTACAGTCGGTGCGCCATCCGCCGCGGCATACATGATCTGTACGGAATCATCTGTGTCGTTGAAATCAGCGATACGTGCGTCATTGCCGTCTTGCAGCCAGGTCCCCACGACAAATGTGTCACTGCCGGCACCACCTGTGGCAACATCGTCATTGCCAATGTAAAGCGTGTCATCGTTGGCGTTGCCAAACAGCTCATCAGCAGCCGCATTGGTTTCGCTGCCGGTAAAGCCGCTCAGGGCAATCTGATTGCCATCGTTGCCAACTGAATTGAAGACACCTTCAAGACCATAGATTGTGTCATTGCCAGAACCGCCCTCAAGCGTGTCTTCACCTTCGCCACCCACAAGCACATCTTTACCAACATCGCCCTTCAGCGTGTCACCACCGGCCCCGCCAAAGAGAACATCTGCGCCGGTTCCGCCATTGAGAAGGTCATCGCCTTCGCCGCCGTCAAGGGTGTCAACGCCTTCATTGCCGAAGAGTTCATCATTCCCGTCGCCGCCCATCAGCGTATCAAGACCATCGCCACCGAACAGTTTGTCGTCGCCATCGCCGCCATCAAGTTCATCGGAACCTGTACCACCATCCAGAAGATCGGCATCATCGCCGCCAGACAGGGTATCATCGTCATCACCGCCAAACAGACGGTCTTCGCCAATGCTGCCGTTCAGCGTGTCATTGCCACCGCCGCCCATCAGCACGTCATTGCCATCATCGCCGTTCAGCGTGTCAGAGCCAACGCCACCGTTCAGACGGTCATTGCCTTCTCCACCGTTCAGCGTATCGGAACCATTTAAGCCGCGCAGAAGGTCATCCCCCCCCAGACCATTCAGAGTATCGCCACCGCCGGTGCCTTCCAGCGTATCGGCACCACTGGTACCTTCCAGCGTTTCGCCAGAGGGCGCGTCGGATGAGGATCCCAAAAGCGCACCAAGCGCCCCTACACCAAGCAGAAGTCCCAGAATTCCAATCATACCAATTGTCCTTTCACAAAATTTCGCGCTGAAAATCCAGGCGCACTCATCATCCATTCAGCCGGGAATCGGCCGTGTTCACTGACGGTTAACATTTAATCCCCCTATGGGCGAGACCCATAAAAACAAACCCCTTAAAGGTGTATCCCGAGAGAAACAGTGAGGCAGGTGAAGCCTCCGGTGCGCATTGAAAGCACAAATCTTGTCTAAAATGCGACCACAGCCTGAATTCTGGTGAATTAGTATCGCATAACGAAATCAGCGGTGCTATCTTTGGCCAGATCAGTGCCGGTTTTCGGTTGTAATGAGTACGCGAAGAATTTCTGCGCGATGGGTATGGAAGGATAGTTTATTATGATGGGTGTGATGGGCGTGATTGGCCTGCTGCTGGGCGGCTGGGCCATCAGTGAAATTTTTGATTCAGATTCTAATTCTGGCGGTAACGCGAACGAAACTCAGGACGGTACCGACGGGAATGACGCACTGGAAGGAACCAGTGGCAGCGATATTCTGAATGGTATGGACGGCGATGATACCCTGCACGGGAAAAACGGATCCGATACCCTGAACGGCGGGGACGGCGATGACGACCTGTTTGCAGGCGTTGGATCTGACACGCTGAACGGCGATGCCGGCAATGACACGCTGCTTGGTGGCGGTGGCAATGACACGCTGAATGGTGGTGAAGGCGACGACCGTCTTTTCGGTGGCGACGGCAAGGATACCCTGTCCGGTAACGACGGTGACGATCTTCTGGATGGCGGCAAGGGTGCTGATGAACTGAACGGTGGCGCTGGTGACGACGATCTGTTTGGTGGCGATGGCCTTGATACGCTGATGGGCGGCGCCGGTAACGATGATCTGTTTGGCGGTGAACATGTTGACACGCTGCACGGCGGGGAAGGTGATGACCTTCTCAGTGGCGGTGGCGGTGCTGACGCCCTCTTCGGGGATGCCGGTAACGACACGCTGAAGGGTGGTCTTGGTCAGGATGTGCTTGTAGGCGGTGAAGGCGAAGACAAAATTGAAGGCGGCTCTGGCGGGGATACCATCTACGGCCTGGAAGGTGTCTTTGATACAGTCGGTAACGATGGCAATCAGATTGCCCTGAGCGGCTTCACCGGCAGCGAAACCAATGCGGCTGCTGATGTTCTGGCAGGCAACAGCGGCGATGATACGCTTTATGTCGGCAATGATGACGAAGCCAGCGGTGGTGACGGTACAGATACATTTGTTCTGGGTTCCTGGCTGGAAGACGGCAATACTGCAATCATCAACGATTTTGAAAACGGTAAAGATCGTATTCAGATCATGTATGATCCCGCAGATGGCATTCCGACTATCACACTGCGCAGCATTGGCGGCGGAACCCCTCAACTTGAAATTAACGGTGATGTTGTTGCGCTGGTCCCCGGTGCAGATGCTTCTCTGATTTTGTCCCTCGAGTATGTGGAAGCACCCGCCTGACCTGACGGATTTCTGTAAATTAAAAGCCCCGGTGATTTGCTTCACCGGGGCTTTCTTTTTGCGTTCAGAACCCATTTGAAAAACAGCTTCCCAAAGCACGCCCCGGCTTCCGCTTGCACGGAACCGGAAAACCTGTGACAGCTTGTCCATGGACAGGAATTTCACACTCGCCGTCGCATTTATCTGCGGTGCCATGGTTCTTATCCCCGGTGGGGACGCGGCAGGTAAAATCCTGACGGCTGAGATCGGTGTTTCACCCTTCTTCGTCGCCTGGAGCCGCTTTCTGATCGGGATGCTGGTGTTTCTGCCGATTGTCGGTCGCTTTGATCTGCGCCTGTATCTCGACTGGCGGATCTGGCTGCGCGGGGCGTTTATCACCGGCGGCATTGCCTCCATCCTGACGGCTCTGCGCACAGAAGACATCGCCAGTGTTTTTGCGATCTTCTTTGTCGGCCCGATCCTCAGCTATTTTGCGTCAGGGCTGCTGTTGAAAGAAAAACTGGATCACCGGCGGACGGTATTACTGCTGGTTGGCTTTGCCGGGGTTCTGCTTGTCGTACGCCCCGGGCCGGATATGGGGATTGGTGCGCTGTTTGCCCTGATTGCAGGCATATTTTACGGCAGCTATCTGACCGCCAGCCGTTGGCTTGCAACGCGGGCAAGGCCGCTGGAAATGCTGTTGTCGCAACTCATGATAGGAACCACACTGCTGACGCCCATGGGGATAACAGCCCTGCCAGCCTATTCACCCGCACTGGTGATCCCGGTCCTGATCAGCGCTTTCGGATCCGCCATCGGCAACTATTGCCTTGTGCTGGCCTACCGCCGGGCAGAAGCATCACGCCTGGCCCCATTCATCTATCTGCAACTGATCTCAGCCACCGTCTTTGGCGTGCTTGTGTTCAACACCTGGCCTGACGCCTGGGCACTGGCCGGGATCGCACTGCTTCTGACATCCGGTTTCGCCACCCTGACCCTGCGCCCGAAAAACTGACGCATCACGAAATCGCGATTTGCACTGTAGTGCGGGAAAGGTCAGGTTGTCCGCTGAAACGCATGAAAGGGCACCCCATGAAACCGCAAACCGGAAAATCCTTCCCCGCCATCACCCTGCCGACCCTGTCCGGCAAGGACGTCACCCTTGGCAAAGCATCCGGCGACAACTGGGCGCTTGTTCTGGTCTATCGCGGCGCGCATTGCCCACTGTGCCGCCTGCAGCTGAAAGCCATGCAGAAACATGTGGCCGCCTTTACCGAAGCCGGTGTTGAGATCACTGTTGTGTCCGGTGATCCGGAAGAAAAAGCCCGCAACTTCCATTCCGACATCAAGCTGGATGCCGAAGTTGCCTATGGCCTGTCGATCGCGCAGATGAAGGAACTGGGTCTTTATATCTCAGAGCCCCGCAGCGCAGCAGAAACCGACCGCCCCTATGCGGAACCAGGCCTGTTTGTTGTGAATGACGAAGGCATCCTGCATCTTGCCGATATTTCCAACGCACCGTTTTCCCGTCCCGATATGGGCGCGATTGCCGGTGGCGTGAAATATATCCGCGAAAACAACTACCCGATCCGTGGTGATTACCAGGGTTAAACCATGTCCCGCCTTGCCGCGTTAAACCGGCAGGGCAGTTGTCTTAAACACCGTGCGCAGGGCGAAGGAGCTTTGCATCTGCGTCACCCCGGGCAGGCGCGACAGATGTTGACGGTGGATCCGGGCGAAATCTTCGGTATCAAGCGCCACGACTTTCAGCACATAATCTGACTTGCCCGCCATCAGGTGACATTCAAGCACATCCGGGATTTTGGCGACGGCACGTTCAAACGCGTCCAGAACCTCATCCGCCTGGGCCGCAAGGGTGATTTCCACAAACACAGTCGTCGGACGGCCCAGTTTACGCGGGTTCAGAAGCGCCACGTAATCTTTGATATAACCTTCAGCTTCAAGCCGCTGCACCCGTCGGTGACAGGCTGAGGCCGACAGGTTAATCCGCTCTGCCAGTTCGGCATTGGACATCCGGCCGCTCTTCTGAAGCTGAATCAGTATTCGTCGATCTACGCTGTCGATGCTCATATCTTCGTGGATTCTTCTAATATTTTCATCAGACTTCGAAGATACTTCATATTAAGTGAGATTACACCCCATAAATTCCCAGACAATTGCTTGGCATCCTTGCGACAGTCTGTCTCAGGAGAATTGAGAGAGGATATCCCAATGAAAATCGGTTGCCCCAAGGAAATCAAACCCCAGGAATTCCGCATCGGCATGACACCTGCTGCTGCGCGCGAAGCTGTAAACGCCGGCCATGACGTCTTTATCGAAGCTGGCGGCGGTCTGGGCGCTGGATTTTCAGATGATGATTATACAGCCGCTGGCGCGACCATGCTCGCGACCCCTGAGGAAATTTTTGCGACAGCAGATATGATCGTAAAAGTAAAAGAACCTCAGCCGGGCGAGCGCAAGATGCTGCGCGAAGGTCAGCTGCTGTTCACATACCTGCACTTGGCACCCGATCCCGCACAGACCAAAGACCTGATCGACAGCGGCTGTACCGCAATTGCTTACGAAACCGTAACCGACAACAACGGCGGCCTGCCTCTGCTGGCACCAATGTCTGAGGTTGCTGGTCGTCTGGCGCCACAGGTGGGTTCTTACACCCTGCAAAAAGCCAACGGTGGCCGCGGCGTTCTGATGGGCGGCGTTCCTGGTGTAGCCCCTGCGAAAGTTCTGGTCATCGGCGGCGGTGTTGTTGGCACCCACGCTGCGAAAATCGCAGCAGGCATGGGCGCGGACGTAACTGTTCTGGATCGCTCGCTCACACGTCTGAAGTATCTGGATGACGTATTCGGCGGCACCTTCAAGAACCAGTATTCCACCGCAGAAGCGACTGCAGAGCTGGCAGCAGACGCTGACATGATCATCGGCGCGGTTCTGATCCCGGGCGCAGCAGCACCTAAGCTGATTTCCCGTGAACAGCTGAAGTCCCTGAAACCAGGCGCAGTTCTTGTGGACGTTGCGATCGACCAGGGCGGCTGCTTTGAAACCTCCAAAGCCACCACCCACCAGGATCCGATCTACGAAGTTGACGGTGTAATGCACTATTGCGTGGCCAACATGCCAGGCGCGGTTGCCCGCACATCCACCATCGCCCTTGGCAACGCGACCATGCCGTTCATGCTGGCGCTGGCGAACAAAGGCTGGAAGCAGGCCTGTAAAGACAACGCACACCTGCTGAACGGCCTGAACGTGCACGCAGGCAAGCTGACCTACGCCGCAGTGGGCGAGGCCCTTGGCATGGATCACATCACGCCCGAAGCTGCGCTCGAAATCTGATCTCTCTCCTGAGGATCAACACCTGGGCCGGAAGGAAACTTCCGGCCTTTTTTATTGGTTGCGCCTGAAGATTACATTCCCAGGGGAGCTGCAGACACTACTCAACAACATTTTTGTTCCCCGGGTTATGCCAGACCAAAAGGGCAAAATGGCTCGCTCTCTCTAGAAAATCAGGAAGAGCGATCAGATGTTCAAAGCCTTCTCGCAATGCGACATTGATTGTTTCGCTTGGCCCCATTATTCCCGACAAATAGGGCTGCCCATCCACACCGCGACCTTCCAACAGGCATTGTTTCTGGAATTCTGTCGTCCCGGAGCGTTCCCGTTTTCCAGGAAATGGCAAGGCGATTGCGACTCCCTCCAGATTTTCTTGTATGGCCAGAGCCTTCAGCGCCCTGAGTAAAGGAGACAACTCGGGCGAAAGAGACTGGTGGCCCGCGTCCGCAGTCAAAAGCATCCGACAAACGTAAAGCCATGACCCTGCAGGGTCATGTGCACTACCTGCTCCATTCCCGGTGGCCGCATCCCAGCCCTGTACAGACAAAGCAATACGAGATGGGAGACGGATGGCATTCAGATATCCGATCATGCGGCCTGGCTCTTCAGACGCAAATGCGCCCTGAGGAAACTGATCAAAGCACGCCGCGACATTCGCAGCCGACTGATCTGGGTAGACATAAGCAACGCATCGTTTGTGCGGAATGTACCCCCCCGCGTCTTTCAGCAAGGTCACAACAGTATTCAGATTATCGCGAGACAATGGACGCGCAGACATTTCTATCCTCACTGCTTACTGCTCAGCGCCAGAAGCGATCCGAAACCTACAAAAGCCCCGCCGGTGACGCGGCGGACCTGTTGGGCGCGCTTTGGCGTGCTGAGAAAGCGGCGCAGCCAGTTGCCGGAGACGGCGATAATCGCGTGGTTCAGGGCACAGAGCGCGCCATAGCTGAGCGCGAGGATCACCACCTGGGACATGGCGGGGGCATTGGCGTTCAGGAAGGGTGGGAAGAGGGCTGCGATTGCCACCATCGCTTTCGGATTAGTCAGGGAAATCGCCACAGCCTGGGCCGACAGTTTGGACCAGGGCACGGGGCCAGACCGGCTGTTGGCCTCAATCAGGAACGCACTGCGATCCCGCCAGATCTTCACGCCCAGCCAGATCAGGTAAGTGGCCCCCACAACTTTCAGGATAAGAAACGCCAGGGCCGACGCTTTCATAACCGCCCCCAGCCCCAGACCGACAAAGATGCCCAGTGCCGCAATCCCCGCCCCGTTGATCAAACCAATCAGGATCGTCACCTTCACCCCATAGCGCAACGCATTGGTGATCGCGAACAGCACCCCGGGACCGGGGCTGATCACCGGGGCGACAGAGACAGCAAGGAAGAGCAACCAGGTTTCAAATGACATCGGAGGGGCCTTTCGCAGAATACCCGCAGAAAACGCCTCAAACCGGGTGAAGTCAAGTCTCTCCCAGAAACCTCGGACGTGCGGTTTTAATGGCGGCACCAACGTGATCCATAATGGCGCGAACGCGGGGTTGGTTGCGCAGATCCGCATGGGTCAAAAGCCACACAGGCATATAGGGGAACAGCGGCACATCGGGCAGGCGTTCAAGACCAGGTTCGTCGTCGCCAATAATACAGGCCAGCCGGGTTGCGCCGATGCCTGCGCGGGCAGCACTCAGCGCCGCGTGGATGTCATCCACTACAAGACGCGTGGTCAAATCCGGGCGCAGGGCCAGGAATTCCTTCGGCGGACCAGGCCAGCTCTGGAAACTGATCCAGTCAAGCCGCCCACCCCGATCAGCCGCAATCAGATCAGGCGCGGCATAGATGCCATAGCGTTGTTCCGCCACCCGGCGGCCAATCAGGCTGTCCGGCGGATCAGGCGACACCCGCAGGGCAACATCGGCCTGGCGCGCCGCAAGATTCAACGCGTCATTCCCGGCCCGCAGCTTCAGATCCACATCCGGGTATGTCGTGATGAAGGATTTCAGCACCGGCCCCAAAACACGATCCACCATCATTTGCGGTGCGGTGACCGTCAGAGGTCCGGCAATACGTGTGTCACGGGCGTCCATCTGTCGTTCCAGCTGATGCCCCTGTGCTTCCATATTTTCGGCAATCAGGATCGCTTCCCGCCCGGCCTCTGTCAGGACATATCCTGACGCCAGACGATCAAACAGCCGCGCGCCAAGCGCCTCTTCCGCGGCAGTGATCCGGCGGGACACTGTGCCATGGTTCACCTTCAGAACACGCGCTGCCCCGCTGATCCCACCCCGACGGGCGGTTTCAAGAACATAACGCAGATCATTCCAGTTCAGCATGGCCTGATTATTAATGATCAACAGGTGCGCATCAATGATTACTTTCACACATGCCAGACAATCCCGATCTGTTTTGTATCAACGAAAGGATACATGATGACCACCCATGCAATTGTCACACTGAACATAAGCAACCCCGACACATTCGCCGACTATCGCGCCCGCGCAGGGGAGGCGATGCAGAAACACGGGATCACAGCCGTACAGCTTTCAAAAGAACCAACGCGTCTGGAAGGCACGCAGGAAGCGCCACAGATGATTGTGCTTCTTACAGCTGACAGCCGTGATGCCTTTGTGGCCTGGCACAGTGATCCGGAATTTGCCGCCGTGCATGAATTGCGTCGCGCCAGCGGGGAGATCACAATCTTTCTGATGTGAGCCCTGAAAACAGAACGGGCCCGTCATTGCTGACGAGCCCAAACCTGTATGCGGAGGGTTACCGGAGTAATTTACCTGCGCCCCCCGTCTGCACGATATGTCTTACTTATTAGCAAGAGAATCGCGGATCTCAAGCAAAACATCCAATTCGCTTGGTCCGGCGGGGGTTTCCGCCGCAACTTCTTCCTCTTTCTTCGCCGCTGCGTCCTTCACCTTGTTCAGGTAACGCACCATCATGAAGACCACCCAGGCGATGATCAGGAAGTTGATAACAGCCATTGTGAAGGCACCCCAGGCAAAGGCAGCCGCCCCTGCTTCACGCGCAGCTTCCAGCGTTTCATAGACAGTGCCGTCACCGCCCAGAATGATAAATTTGTTGGTGAAATCAACACCACCGGTGAACAGACCAATGATCGGATTGATCAGGTCAGCGACCATAGATTTCACAATTGCTGTAAATGCAGCACCGATAATCAGACCAACCGCCATATCCATGACGTTGCCCTTTGCGATGAAATCCTTGAATTCCTGTAACATTTCACGTTTCCTTTTCAAAAGCCCCAGCGGCTGTTCGCTTGCGCAGGTGTATAGTGCAGCTACCGCACATAGCCAAACCTGTTCACCGGGGAAATCGTACCTACATTTCCCCACATAATCCAGGCAGGTTTTTCTGCCCCGCCCTGTACTAATAAAGGAAACACAATGTCTGATCTTTCTCAATTCCAGATCACCTCCCGCTGGCCCGCAGAAAACCCGGATCTGATCCAGCTTTATTCTTACCCGACCCCAAATGGTGTGAAAGTTTCCATCGCGCTGGAAGAACTGGGGCTGGCCTATGAACCACATCTGGTGACCCTGTCCGACAGTGACGTGAAAAGCGACGCATTCCTGTCCCTGAACCCGAACAATAAAATCCCTGCGATCATTGATCCAAACGGCCCGGATGGAAATCCGATTGGTCTGTTTGAAAGCGGTGCGATCCTGATCTACCTGGCCGAAAAAACCGGCAAGCTGATGCCTGAAGGTGCAGGCAAATACGAAGTGATCAAATGGCTGATGTTCCAGATGGGCGGCGTGGGCCCGATGCTGGGGCAGCTTGGTTTCTTCTATAAATTCGCAGGGGCCGAGATCGAAGATCCCCGCCCGCGCGAACGCTATATCAATGAAGCAAAGCGCCTGCTTTCCGTTCTGGATAAACAGATGGAAGGGCGCGAATGGATTGCCGGAGATTATTCCATCGCTGACATCGCAATTGTACCCTGGTTGCGTGCGTTGGATTTCTACGGTGCGAAAGACGTATTGGAATTTGATTCCTTTACCCATGTAAATGCCTGGCTTGATCGCTTCCTGGCACGCCCTGCGGTTCAGAACGGTCTTAAAATTCCAAACGTTAACTAACCTTTAGCCAGGTCGTTAACCAAATATTAAGAAAAGACGCCGGGTCACGGTGAATTCAGTGAATTGTGACTCGGCATATGCGTTTTTCAGGCGTATAGCAGAAATGTTCCCCGTACATTAGTAATTCGTCAACAGTAATTTTCCGCTTCTCCAGTGCTCCGTTTTTCACTTAAAACTGCACTGAGAAAACACAATGCCTCTCACTGAACTGATTACAAATGGCAGCTTCAGCTCCGGTAGTTCCGGCTGGTCTGGTACTGATCTCGAAATCAACCCGCAATCCTCCTATATCAGCGGTGGCTCAGGAAACCTTGTTTCTGAAATTGACGGGACGGACTCCCAGATCACGGTGCTGCAGCAGAATTTTACTGTGCCTGCCGGCACCACCCTGCCCGCATCGACCACCCTGACGTTTGATACCGCCCTGCGCAACGCAGAAAGCACCTTCGCAGGTGATGGATTTCGCGTCGAGATCCGCGACGACAATGGTGTTGTCATCGCCACGCAGGATTTTTTCCCGACCAGCAGAAGCCTGACACCGGCATCCATGAATGTCACACTGCCGACAGCCGGGAATTACAATCTGCGCTTCACAGAACTGGGCGACAATGACAGTCTTGGTGCGATTGTTGACAATATTTCCCTGCAAGTCGACGTGCCCCTGGTCTGTTTTGTACAAGGGACAAAAATCGTCACCAAAACCGGCGAAGTCGCAGTAGAAGACCTGAAAGAAGGCGATCTTGTCCTGACACGCGACAATGGTTTCTCCCCGGTGCGCTGGATTGGGTCCCGCACGATCACAGCCCGTCAGCAGCAGGCAGATCACAAGATGCGCCCTGTGGTTTTCCGCGCCGGAAGCCTTGGGGAAAACATGCCAATCACTGATCTGCTGGTCTCACGCCAGCATCGGATGCTGGTGGCAGACTGGCGTGCGCAACTGCTGTTCCATGAAGACGAAGTTCTGACCGCCGCCGTAAACCTTGTGAACAATGACACAATCTTCCTGCGACCCGCCGAAGATGTGACCTATTACCACTTCATGTGTGACGTACACGAAGTCGTCATGGCCAATGGTTGCTGGGCTGAAAGTTTTCTGCCGACCGAAACATCCCTGCGCGGGCTTTCCGATGCAGGACATGAAGAGTTCCGGAAACTCTTCCCGGAACTCCTGTCTGATATTGCGGCCGCAACACGCGTTGCGCGCCCGGTGGCCGAAGGCAAAACCGCCCGCCTGTTGGCCTGATCAGCCTGGCAGGTTACCCGTCAGAACATATTGCAGGATCTGCGCCACCTTGCGTGGTTCCTGACAGACCGCCAGCGCCGCCGCGTCGACTTCTTTCAGCGCGTGCTGATGATCATCGCCATGCAGCACGATCAGGCTTTTGCCAAGCGCCGCCGCATAGCCCGCATCAAAAGCTGCGTTCCACTGTTTGTATTTCTCACCAAAGCGCACGACGACAACATCCGCATCCTCAATGCCCTTGCGGGTGCGGATCGCATTAATCTTAGCGCCCAGATTGTCGTGCCAGAACTTCTTGTCTTCCGCGCCCAGGATCGCAACGCCGCAATCATCTGACGCATCGTGATCGGTGACAGGTGCCGAAAAGCTGACATCCAGCCCCGCCGCCCCGTCAATGATTTCCTCGCGCCAGCCGGTGTGAATTTCGCCGGAAAGATAGACCTTCAGTGTCATAAGATGCCTCCTGTTCATTTGCCCGCAGCATAGGGGTTTCCGCCCCATACGCCACAAAAAAGGCCCGCCGCAAGGGCAGGCCTTTGTTTGAATTCAGAACCGGGATCAGCCGCGCAGGGTGCCGCCCGTGGCCTTAGACACTTTGGCGACGATCTTTTCTGAAACCGCCTCAATGTCTTTTTCCGTCAGGGTTTTGTCACCCGGCTGCAGGCGCACGGTGATCGCTATGGATTTTTTATCCTCGCCCAGAGACCCGCCAATGAATTCATCAAAGACACGCACATTTTCGATCAGGGCTTTGTCAGCACCGCCAGCGGCGTTCACAAGGTTCAGCGCCTCAACATCCGCATCCACCACAAAGGCGAAATCGCGTTCAACAGCCTGCAGATCAGAGATCTTCAGCGCATCACGGGTTGATGTTTTCTTCTTCGCAAACGGCGGCTGTTCCAGCAGCACCGTGAAAGCAACCGCCGGGCCTTTGACGCCCATTTTGTTCAGGGTTTTCGGGTGCAGTTCACCAAAGGTGGCCAGCACTTTTTTCGGACCAAGGCAGATTTTGCCGTGACGGCCCGGATGCCACCAGCTTTGCGCACCACGCATGATCTGGGCTTTCGCAGGGGCGCCAATCGCAGACAGAACCGCTTCGGCATCAGCTTTGGCGTCATAGACATCCACCGCGCGGCGTTCGCCATGCACATCCTTTGGGCCGGTGTGGCCGATCAGAATGCCGGTCGCCTGAATATGCTGTTCCTCTGGTTCGCCACCGTGGAAGGCAGGACCAACTTCAAACAGCGCCATATCGGCAAAACCGCGGGCCTGGTTGCGCGCCGCTGCCTGCAAGAGCCCTGGCAGCAGATCCGGGCGCATGTGGCTCATTTCAGAGGAAATCGGGTTGTCGAGTTTTGTGGCGTCTGCCCCGCCCTCAAACACTTCGGCCGACGTCTGATCAATGAAGCTGTAGGTCACGCATTCATTGTATCCCAGCGCTGCGATCGTGCGTCGCGCCATGCCTTCGCGTTTCTGCATCGGTGTCAGGATTGGCTTGGGCACGCCCACGGTTTCCCGCAGCAAAGGCTTGCCTTCCAGTTTCGTCAGAGACGCAACGCGCGCAACCTCTTCCACCAGATCAGCAGAGCCCTGAACATCGGGGCGCCAGCTTGGCACATGGGCCATATCGCCTTCCATGACAAACCCCAGGTCGGTCAGGGTCTGACGCTGGGTGTCCGGGGCAATTTCCATACCCACGAGGCTCTGTACACGATCAGTATCAAGCTTATAGGCGCGGGAGACATCGGGCACTTTGCCGGCAACGACAACCTCAGAGGCTTCACCACCACAGAGATCCAGGATCATCTGTGTCGCCAGTTCCATCGCAGGCGCGTTGAACGCCGGATCAATGCCACGTTCATTGCGGTAACGGGCGTCGGAATTGATCTTCAGCGCACGGCCGGTTTTCGCGATCTGGATGGTTTCCCAGAAGGCCGCTTCCAGGATCACATTGGTGGTTTCCTCAGTGCAGCCCGTATGCAGGCCACCCATGATACCCGCGATGCTTTCCACACCGGCATCATCGGAAATCACGACCATACCTTCGCGCATGGTGTATTCTTTTTCATCCAGCGCGATCAGGGTCTCGCCGCCTTTCGCGCGATGAATGCGCAGATCACCCTGCACCTTATCCGCATCAAAAACGTGCAGCGGGCGGTTCTGATCATAGGTGAAGAAGTTGGTCACATCCACAAGTGCTGAAATCGGGCGCAGGCCAATCGCTTTCAGCTGATCCTGCAGCCATTGCGGCGACGGGCCGTTTTTCACGCCTTTGATCAGACGGCCCATAAACACAGGGCAATCCTCAGCAGTATCCGCATCAATTGTGATGTTGAACGGCGCTTTATAGCTGCCTTCAACCTTCGCCTCTGGCGCAGGTTTCAACGTGCCAACGCCACGCGCAGCCAGATCACGGGCAATGCCGCGCACGCCAAGCGCATCCGGGCGGTTCGGCGTGATCGCGATCTCGATCATCACATCCACCTTAGCCGGGTCATTTTCCGCCAGCCAGTCCACGAACCGATCGCCAACCGCACCAGAAGGCAACTCGATAATGCCATCATGTTCGTCAGACAGTTCCATCTCACGTTCAGACGCCATCATGCCGTGGCTTTCGATCCCACGGATTTTGCCGATCTGAATCGTAGTGTCGATGCCCGGCACATAGACGCCCGGTTTCGCCACAACAACGGTGATGCCCGCACGCGCGTTTGGCGCGCCACAGATGATCTGCTTCATGCCTTCGTCGGTCTTCACCTGACAGACATTCAGACGATCCGCATCGGGATGCTTTTCAGCGGTTTCCACATAGCCCAGGGTAAAATCCGCCAGACGGTCCACAGGGTTTGCCACCTCTTCCACCTCAAGACCCAAATCGGTCAGAGCGTAAAGGATTTCATCAACAGAAGCCTCGGTATCAAGGTGCGTTTTCAGCCAGGACAGAGTGAATTTCACGGGTCTCGTCTTTCATTATCTCGCGGTCGCAATGTGCTTATAACATTGACCGCCTGCGGAAAAGGGGGGATCGCGGTGTCAGAGACGCTCGCGCAGGTCTTCGACCACCTCGAAAGTTTCAAACACCAGCAGCATTTCCGGATCAAAGCCGCCGGATTTGCTGAAATGTTTCTGCTGCATCATGCGCCAGTCATCCAGCGGCAGATCGCTTTCCATCCGCGCCTGTTCCGCCGTCACATCGCAGAACCGGATGTTCTGCACAGAAACCGTGCGGGTGATCAGGGTCGGCGTGCCATCCCAGAGGGTCGCGATGTCGCAACGGCCGGGTTTAGGCAGGGCATCGGGTTCCTGGGCAAATTCGCGCAAGGCTTCACAATTCGCAGTTTTCTTGCCCGCGCGCACAAGCTTCAGCAGCTTTTCACATTGCGCCTGGTTCCCGCCAAACCGGTAAGAACCCGCACCTGGGTAGGTTTGCTGGAGATCTTCAAAGTCGTCAGAGTTGGTCACTATTTTATTCCTGTCAATCAATCAAAACTACAGCGAATCTTGCTTTCTAAGATAGCTACGTCGGTCACGGCAAGATTCAATCAATTGCACATCTTTACGCATCAGTTCAAGCATACGCTCCTTAGCATCCTCAAACTGATCAGACTTCACAGAATACAACTCATCGTGCAACTCAAGTTCCGCAACATATGTTTGCAACATCCCGTTTACTTGCGAGCAGGCGCTGACAACCGTCGAAGGCAATCGAACCCGAAGGATGTTCATTTGCGTATCCAGCTCCAGAGCCATTTCACTCGCCAAACGTACCTGTGGCAGTTCTTTGAAATCCGAAGAAAAATTCGACGCTGTGAACCATGCATCCCACGTGCGTCCAACTTGCCGAACAAAGTTAGCATATAACTGCGCGCGTTCATCCGCGAACTCAAAATGCCTACTTGTATGTAGCTGTCTCCGCTCCCTTTGGGACGCAGTGAGGGCAACAACCAGCGCTACCAAAACCGTAGCAATAGAAGGTAAAGCTACCTTCAGAATGCTAGGGTCAAACAACGCCACTACCCGCTCACACCGCCATGCAGGTTTGGTTGCACCATTGGGTTAAACCCATAGTGACGCAGCCAGCGCAGGTCGCTGTCAAAGAAGGCGCGCAGATCGGGGATGCCGTATTTCAGCATCGCCAGACGGTCGATCCCCATACCAAAGGCAAAGCCCTGATATTCCTCAGGATCAACACCACCGGCCTGCAGAACTTTCGGGTGCATCATGCCGGAACCCAGCACTTCCATCCAGCCGTCACCTTCGCCAATCCGCAGCTGCCCGTCGACCCAGGAACACTGAATATCGACCTCAGCAGAAGGTTCTGTGAACGGGAAATGCGACGCGCGGAAACGGGTTTTAATGCCCTCAATCCCGAAGAAGGCCGCAAAGAATTCTTCCAGCACCCATTTCAGGTTCGCCATGGAAATATCCTTGCCAATCGCCATGCCTTCAATCTGGTGGAACATCGGCGTGTGGGTCTGATCATAATCAGAACGATACACACGACCCGGCGCAATCACACGGATCGGGGCACCGGTTTTTTCCATCGCACGGATCTGCACAGGCGACGTATGGGTGCGCAAAACATGCGGCGCGCGTTCGTCATCCGCATCGCGGTGCATGTAGAACGTATCAAATTCCTGACGTGCCGGGTGATGCGGCGGGATATTCAGGGCGTCAAAGTTATACCAGTCGTTTTCGATCTGCGGGCCTTCAGCCACAGAGAACCCCAGATCGGCAAAGATCGCAGAAATCTCTTCGGTCACCTGGCTGATCGGGTGAACTGTGCCTTTGCCACGGGTGCGGCCCGGCAGGGTCACATCAAGCCATTCCTCAGCCAGACGCGCATCAAGGGCGGCATCGGCCAGGGCTTCTTTCTTGGCGGCAAGCGCCGAGTTGATCTCATCCTTCAGGGCGTTCAGCTTTGGTCCGGCCACCTGGCGCTCGTCAGGGGTCATCTTGCCCAGCTCGCGCATTTTCAGGCTGACTTCGCCCTTTTTACCAACAGCCTGCAGGCGCAGTTCTTCCAGGCCAGACTCGTCAGAGGCGGCGGAAATTGCGGTCAGGTATTTGTCTCTCAGATCATCCATCGGGCGGCTCCTGCAATTCGTTGCAGTCCTGCTATCATATGAAGGGCGAAATGCAAGGCGCGCGGCGCAATATCACATTGCATCCGGGGCGCGGGCCGGGCCAGATAGGCAAAAATCAAGGGACAACCAAGATGAGCAACACAAAAGCCACCCCCAAGACACCCGCGATCCTGCAAGGCGGCTTTCGCATCCTGTTTTTCCTCGCTGCCCTCTGGGCCGCTTATGCGATGATGGCCTGGATCGGTTTCTGGACAACGGGCGCTGACCTGCCTTCAGGCGCGATGCTGCCCCAGGACTGGCATGTGCACTCATTGCTGTACGGATTTGCCCCCGCGGTGCTGGGCGGCTTCCTGTTAACCGCGATCCCGAACTGGACCGGCACCAGGATGATCACCGGCACGCCGCTGGCGCTGATGGCGGTGCTCTGGGCGCTGGGACGGGTCGCAGTCTGGCTGTCCGGCAGCCTGCCCGTGATCGCCGTGATCCTGCTGGATGTGTCCTTCCTGTTAACCCTTCTGGTGGTGTCTGCCCGGGTTCTGATCAAATCGGGCAATGTGCGCAACATGCCGGTTCTCGGGTTTATCCTGCTGTTTCTCATGGGGCAGATCTTCTTTGATGTAATCTCACTGGCCGGTGGCTATGCCTCTGTCACCCCTGGTGCCAAACTGTCGATGGCCGCGATTATCCTGCTGATCAGCCTGATCGGCGGGCGCATTGTTCCCGCATTCACCCGCAACTGGCTGAAGAAACAGGGGGCCGATGATCTGCCCGTGATGTTTGGCGGATTTGATAAGGTTGTCGTTGGCCTGTCCGGTGTCACATTGCTCAGCTGGGTGATGACCCAGGCGAACCTGATCACCGGCGTCCTTATGCTGATTGCGGGCGTATTGCAACTGATCCGCCAGAGCCGCTGGAAGGGCGAAAAAACCACCTCCGCCCTGATCGTCGCCATGCTGCACATCGCTTATCTCTTTGTGCCGGTTGGATTTATTCTGCTGGGGCTTTCCATGCTGTTCCCGGTATCGGTTCCAGCAATGGCCGGACAACACGCCTGGCTGTCAGGGGCCATGGGTGGCATGATGCTGGCGGTAATGACCCGGGCCAGCCTTGGCCATACCGGGCGCGAATTGCGCACCACCTGGCGTGAAGTCTTTATCTACGGCGTGGTTCTGCTGGCTTCGGTCATTCGCGTGATTGCAACCTTCCCGACACCAGATTTCCTGCTGCATATCGCGGCCACAGCCTGGTTCCTGGCCTTTGCCGGGTTTGCCGTGCTTTACGCACCGGTCCTGTTCACAAAATCGAAAAACTAAGGCAGCGCGGGTTCTGGCATATTCCGGAACCCGCATTTTCCGAACCACGGGTACTGCCCGCCCTTTATGCCATGATCTTCTGAATTCTCACAGTGTGTGTGGACAATTTTAGATACTATATTAACCTCAGAAATTAACCCCGGAAATAATCCCGGACGCGCCCCATACAGTCACGCTGCAGCCACATACTCCAAAAACAAAAAGCCCCGCGAAAATCGCAGGGCCTTTCATAATTCAAATGTCAGTCAGCTTATGCTGCTTCCAGAGCTTTCTGAACCTGAGCAACGATTGTGCCGAATGCTTCCGGTTCGTTCACAGCCAGATCAGCCAGAACTTTACGGTCAACTTCGATACCAGCCAGGGACAGACCGTTGATGAAACGGGAATATGTCAGCGCCTCGTCGTGGGAACGTACAGCAGCGTTGATACGCTGGATCCACAGTGCGCGGAAGTTACGCTTGCGTGCCTTACGGTCACGGGTTGCGTACTGGTTGGCCTTATCAACAGCCTGAGTCGCGGTGCGAAACAGGTTTTTACGGGCGCCGTAGTAACCTTTGGCGGCCTTGATGACTTTTTTGTGACGGGCGTGAGTGGTGGTTCCACCTTTTACACGGGACATATCAGAACCTCCTAATTAGCGGGCGTATGGCATCATGCTCTTGATGATCTTCTCATCAGGAGCAGAAAGCGTGGTGGTGCCGCGGGCATTGCGGAGGAATTTGTTGGTACGTTTGATCATGCCGTGCTGTTTACCAGCCTGGGCAGCGACAACGCGACCTTTTGCAGTCACTTTGAACCGCTTTTTGCAGCTCGACTTTGTCTTCATCTTTGGCATTTCCGTCTCCTCTTTCGGGCGGTGGTTAAGCGCGACTCGGCATGCCATACAAGGCCGGTCACACAGTAGAAGGCGCCGTATAGGACGCATTCACGAATTTAGCAAGCCGAAAAAGCACGTTCCCGGCCCGCAGATTTATTCGGGCTGGGCGCTGTAAATAAGGCTTTCTTCGCAAGGGGCAACCCGCAGAATATTGGTCGTGCCGGGAATGTTAAACGGCACACCTGCGGTCACAACAATCTGGTCTTCTTTGGTCGCGATTCCACTTTCGCAGGCCGCACGCGCCGCAGCAATAACCGCGAACTTAAAGCGCTCAACGCCTTCAGTGATCATACAGTTTGTCCCCCAGGACAGGCACAGACGACGGGAGGTTTCGACAAGCGGCGTCAATGCGATAATCGGCACGCTTGGCCGTTCACGTGCCACCAGCAGGGCCGTGGTGCCGGATTGGGTAAAACAGCAGATCGCTTTGATATCGGTGGTTTCCGCAATCTCACGCGCTGCCACAACAATGCCATCCGCAACTGAAGTCCGTTCGACTTTGCGCGACGCATCAATCACCTTGCGATAGGTCGGGTCGTTCTCAACCTCAATCGCAACGTTGTTCATCGTGGTCACGGCCTCAACCGGATAGCTGCCCGCTGCTGATTCCGCTGACAGCATGATCGCATCGGTGCCTTCATAAATCGCAGTCGCCACGTCGGAAACTTCCGCGCGGGTCGGCACAGGGCTTTCGATCATGCTTTCCAGCATCTGGGTCGCCACAATCACCGGTTTCGCCGCTGCACGGCAGGCCCGGATCAGACGTTTTTGAATTGGCGGCACCGCATGCACCGGCAGTTCAACCCCCAGATCGCCACGCGCCACCATGATCCCATCAGACACCGCAAGGATATCTTCAAACGCATCAACAGCCGCAGGTTTTTCGATCTTGGACAGAACCGCCGCGCGGCCTTTGGCCAGTTCGCGCGCTTCCTGCACATCTTCCGGGCGCTGCACAAAAGACAGGGCCAGCCAGTCGACGCCCAGCTCGCAGACATATTCCAGATCAGAACGGTCCTTGTCAGACAGCGCCGCCAGCGGCAGAACCACATCCGGCACATTCACACCTTTGCGGTTGGAAATCTCGCCGCCCACAACCACGGTGCAATTGGCGTAATCCGCGCCACAATCATCCACAGTCAGGCGGATCTTGCCGTCATTCACCAGCAGCGAAGAGCCGGCTTCCAGCGCCTGAAAAATCTCAGGATGTGGCAAACGCACACGGGTGATGTCACCCTCTGCCTCGTCAAGATCGAAACGGAATTTCGCCCCCTCTTCCAGCTCATAAGAATCCTCAGAAAAAACCCCACAGCGCAGCTTCGGTCCCTGAAGGTCCGCAAGGATCGCAATCGGGCGGCCACAGTCTTTTTCCACCTGACGGATAATCGCGTGGCGTTCTCCGATTTCATCCTGGGTGCCGTGGCTCATGTTCAGGCGAAATACATCTGCGCCCGCTTCAAACAGAGACCGGATCATCTCATAATCATTGGACGCAGGCCCAAGGGTCGCCACGATTTTCACATTGCGCATCCGTTTCATAACCTGCTCCTTAAACATGGGCGTTCACCGCCTTTTGATATCGCTAACGGCGTTATAAAACCAAACACGCCCCGGCTGCAACTGGCGCATCCGCGACAGATTGCTTAGAAGGTGCCTAACCCAAAGCAATGACTGATTCATGACAAACCAATCTGCCATCACCGCCGCTGCGTTCACCACCATCGGCGCAGACCGTCCCTCCCGCTGGGTGATCACCTGTGATCATGCGACAAACAAAGTGCCCGCCGACATCAACGGCGGCGATCTTGGCCTGCCTGCGGCAGATATGAACCGCCACATCGCCTATGATGTCGGCGCGGATGGGGTCAGCACACATCTGGCAGACCTGCTGGACGCGCCTTACGTGCGCAGCGAATTTTCCCGCCTGGTGATTGACCCGAACCGGGGTGACAATGATCCGACACTGGTGATGAAACTTTATGATGGGTCCATCATCCCGGCGAACCGCAATGTGGATGCGGATGAGGTTCAGCGCCGCCGCGAAACCCTGCATAAACCCTATCATGACGCTGTGTCTGAGGTGATTGCACGCCGGGAACAACCCCTGATCTGCGCCATTCACAGCTTTACCCCGCAACTGAAAGGCGGCGACATGCGCCCCTGGCATGTGGGCGTGCTGTTTGCGGAAGATGACCGCCTGGCCCGGCCTTTCCTGGATCTGATCTATCAGGAAGAGGACATCTGCACCGGCGAGAATGAGCCCTACGGCGGCCACCTGCCCGGCGATGCGCTGGATCGTCACGCCATGCAGCCCGGCCATCCGAACATTCTGATTGAGGTCCGCAACGATCTGATCGAAACTGAAACACAGCAAAAGGCCTGGGCAACCCGCCTGGCCCCCATCCTGCAACAGGCGCTGATCAACAGCGACCTTTAAGGAGCCATGACCATGGACGACCAGACCCGTATTGAAATCGAAGCCGCCGCCTTCCGCCGCCTACAAAAACACCTGATGGAAGACCGCCTGGATGTGCAGAACATCGACATGATGAACCTTGCTGGTTTCTGCCGCAACTGCCTGTCCCGCTGGTATCAGGAAGCCGCCGTTGAACGCGGCATCGAGATGGACAAAGAAGAAGGCCGCGTCGCGTTCTACGGCATGTCGACAGCAGAGTGGAAAGAGAAATACCAGTCTGACGCAAGCCCGGCCAAACAGGCCGAGTTTGAAGTCGCTTTTGCAGAAAATGTTCTGAAAGAGAAAAGCTGATCCGCTACACCAATCCGGGGGCAATCTGCCCCCGTTTTTTTTATGCGCTGATACCCGCGCGGAACAATGCGTCAATCTCTGCCGCTTCAAGCCCCAAACCATCCAGAACCGCCCGGCTGTCCGCCCCGGCTTCGGGCGCGGCCTGGCCCACCACAGGCGTCGCACCCCCGGCGATGAACCCGGCCCCCGGCAGGCGCAGATCATTCCCCACATCCTGAAGAACCGCACGCCCCTCCAGCTGTGCTTCCTGCAAGGTTTCCTCTATCCGCCGCACGCGCGCCGCCGGCACATGTTGCGCATTCAGAAGCCCTTCCCATTCCGCCGCGGTCTTTTCCATCAGGCGCGCCTCAAGCCAGGCTTCATCCTCAGCCACACGTTCGCCCAAAGCGGCACGGGGCGTTGCGGCGATCGCCTCAGCCCGTGCTTCATCCCCCAGGGCCGCCATCAGATCCGCTGCCTGCGCATTGGTGTAGGCCCCAACCATCAGCGTGCCGTCCGCCGTCGCATAAGCTCCGTAGCAGGCATATTCCTTATCCCGGTTCCCGTTCGGGCGCGGAGCCTGGCCCGTGACCTGTGTCGCCACCACATTCGCGGACATCAACATCAAGGCCGCATCCAGCATCGACACATCAATCACCGCGCCCTGTCCCGTGCGTTCCCGCGCAAACAAAGCCGATGAAATCGCCATGGCTGCCTGTAACCCGGTGCCGTAATCCACCACCGGCGGGCCGATGCGCACGGGGCCTGTGTCTGGCGTGCCATTGCTGGCCATCATGCCGGAAAACGCCTGAATGACATTGTCATAGGCCGGGTCATTGGCCTTAGGGCCGGTGCGCCCGAACCCCGACAACATGCAATAAATCAGCTTGGGGTTATGCTGCGCCAGCTGTTCCGGCAAAAGCCCCAGATCTTCCAGACAATGACTCGTGTAATTCTGCACAATGACATCAGCACTGGCGACAAGCCTGGCGAACACCGCCTGTCCCTCCGGTGCTTTCAGATCCAGCAGAAGGGATTTCTTGCCCCCCGCATGCGCCTGATACCCCAGACCATAGCCCTGCGCATTGGCCTCCGCATCCGCACCTTCCGCCCGGGTCATATCAGGCTTGTCCGGTGCTTCGATCTTGATGACCTCAGCCCCCATCGCCCCCATCTGGTGGGCGCAAAACGGTCCCGCATACACATGTGTCAGATCCAGAACACGCACACCCTCAAGAAACCGCATGCCACATCCTCCCAGTGCTGCATTTCACAGCAAAGCTCCGCGCATTTCCCCGCGTGATCTGTCCTGTTTACGGCAAAGTTCGCGACAGAGCGCATGTCACCATGTTGACCGTAAACAACCGACTTAGTAGGTGTATCTACAACTGTAAGGACTATTTATGCGACACTCAGATCAACTTGCGGAATTTACCCGCGACGCCTTAAAGGCCGGGCACAGCCGGGCAGATATTCAACAGGCACTGCGTGATGCAGGTTGGGATGAACAGGAAATCAGACAGACGCTTGCCGCCTGGGTCGACAGCCCGTTTTCACCGCCCATCCCGCGCCCCCGCCCACAGCTTTCCGCACGTGAGGCATTTTTTTATCTGCTTCTGTTTGGCACCCTTGGCTGGAGCGCCTGGCATATGACCACACTGCTGTTTCAGGCAGTGGATGCCATATTCAGCGATGAGGCGCTGCGCGCCTGGTCACGAAGCAGTATGCGGTTTTCCATCGCCTCGCTGATTGTAACCACCCCCGTGTTCCTGTGGCTCCATCTGCGCCTGTCACGTGATGTCGCCGCAGCCCCTGGCAAACGACGCTCGCCCGTGCGCAAATGGCTGGGCTATCTGGCGATGTTCACCGCCGCATGCATCATTCTGGGCGATCTGGTCAGCCTGATCTACCGACTGCTTCAGGGCGCGCTCTCCATGCCCTTTGCAACCAAATCCGCCATTCTTGCAATCGTCGCAACAGCCATCATCGGTTACTTCCGCAACCAGATCGGGAGAGACGATGATGCGTGATTTTCTGATGCCAGCAGCCATCACCAGCCTGTCCGCCATCGCGATTGTCACCGGCCTGATAGTCTCCGGTGGCCCCGCCAGGGGACGGGCCGAAATGCGGGACACAACCCGGGTACGTCAGATTTCAGATGCAGCCCACCATATCAGATGCCTGGCCAGACAAAACGAAAACCAGTTACCAGAAACAGTCGCCCCACACAGCAACTGCCCCGACCGCGATCTGTTCACCGATCCGTTTTCCGGCGGAAGTTTCACATATCAGGTCACAGATTCACGAAACTTCCGGATCTGCACCACGCTTGAGTTGCCAGAAGACCAGCGGAGAAACTACCTCGTCTACGGGAACAACCGCAGTTATGATCAGGACAGCGGCTGCTTTATCTTCGATTACAATCCATAACAAAAAGCCCGCGTTATTGGCGCGGGCTTTTCCAATCACAGTGCAGGCTGCGATCAGATCGCTGACTTGCGCATCTCATCAATATAGATTTCACGCAGGCGTGGGGCCACGGAACCTGGCGCACCATCGCCCAGCGCCACGCCGTCGATCTCGACCACAGGCATGACAAAGGCTGATGCTGACGTTGTAAACGCCTCATCCGCTTCCTTCGCTTCGTCAATGGTGAACAGACGTTCTTCCACTTCCATCTGGGCTTCGGCTGCGAAACGCAGAACCGCCTCGCGCGTGATCCCATGCAGAATGTCGTTGGACAGCGGACGAGTTATGATCTTGCCACCCTTCACGATATAGGCGTTGTTGGATGTGCCTTCGGTCACATGCCCGTCTTCAATCAGCCAGGCATCATCACAACCGGCCGCTTTCGCCATCATCTTCGCCATGGACGGGTACAGCAGTTGCACGGTTTTAATGTCACGACGGCCCCAACGGATGTCATCCACTGAAATGATCTTTGCGCCCTTTTTCGCCGCAGGATTATCCGCAAGACCCGGCTTGTTCTGGGTGAACAGAACCAGCGTTGGTTTTGTCTCCGCACCCGGGAAAACAAAATCACGGTCCCCATCGGACCCACGGGACACCTGGAGATACACCAGACCTTCATCAATCCCGTTGCGTGACACCAATTCGCGGTGAATCTCAAGCAACTCATCCGGGGTGCAAGGCGCCGCCATGTCGAGTTCTTTCAGAGACCGCCACAGACGCTCCACATGCCCGTCATAAGCAATCAGCTTGCCATCCAGCACGCTGGTCACTTCATAAACGGCATCCGCAAACAGAAACCCGCGATCAAAGATCGAAACATTGGCGTCTTCTTCCGGCAGATACTGCCCGTTAACATAGACTGTGCGGCTCATGTGATTACCCCCATAGTGCGGCCTCGGGTGCGTGAACCCCGGCCTCGTCAAATTTCAATGCGTGATCCCGGTCTTCCGCCAGAAGAAGCGGCCCGTCAAGATCCGTCACCATCGCACCCTGCGCAACAATCTGCGCCGGGGCCATGGCAAGGCTTGATCCAACCATACAGCCGACCATCACCTTATAACCATCCGCAAGCGCGGCTTCGCGCAAGGCAAGGGCTTCGGTCAGGCCACCGGTTTTATCCAGCTTGATGTTCACCACATCATATTTGCCCTTCAGCCCAGCCAGACTGCTGCGGTCATGACAGCTTTCATCGGCACAGACCGGCAAAGGCCGTGCGATTTCACCAAGCATATCGTCAGCACCAGCAGGCATCGGCTGTTCGACCAGTTGCACACCAAGGCGCACAAGATGCGGGGCAAGTTCTGAGTACACCTCAGCAGACCAGCCTTCATTCGCATCGACAATGATGTTGGATTTCGGCGCACCAGCACGCACGGCCTCAAGCCGTTTCATGTCGTCTTCCGTGCCAAGCTTGATCTTAAGCAATGGACGATGCGCATGTTTCGCCGCTGACGCCCGCATTTGCTCAGGCTCTGCCAGGGACAGGGTATAGGCTGTGATCTCGGGCGTTGGCGCCGCAAGACCGGCAAGGTCCCAGGCCCGTTTGCCCGCACGTTTGCATTCCAGATCCCACAGCGCACAGTCAACCGCATTGCGGGCGGCACCCGCAGGCAGAAGATCGTAAAGGTCCTGGCGTGAAAAGCTGTCCGGCAGACCGGTGATTTCAGCGGTCACAGAGTCCAGCGTTTCATCATAACGCGCATAGGGCACACATTCGCCCCAGCCTTTGTGAGTGCCATCATCAAGATGACAGGTCAGAACCCGCGCTTCTGTGCGCGAGCCCCGTGAGATTGTGAACACTTCCGCAAGACGGAAGGTATCGGCAGTGACAAGACGTTTCATGCGACTGTCTTACAGTGCATTCAAAGCGTCGACCAGACGTGCCGCGCCCTGACGGAACGGATCCACCGCAGGCAGGCCCATTTTGCTTTCGACTTCCGCCAGATAAGCCACTGCATCGTCTTCAGACAGATGCTGGGTGTTCACGGAAATGCCGACAACCTGACAGTTCGGGTTGGACATTTTCGCCATAGGCAGGGCGATTTCACGCAGTGCTTCCAGCGTTGGCACATCACGGCCCGGCAGACCACGCATGTGATCGCGGGTTGGTTCGTGACACAGGATCAGCGCATCCGGCTGACCACCGTGGATCAGCGCCATGGTCACACCGGAATAAGAGATGTGGAAGAGGGAGCCCTGGCCCTCGATGTGATCCCAGTGATCATCGTCATTGTCAGGGGTGAGATATTCCACAGAACCCGCCATGAAATCTGCAATCACCGCATCCAGAGGCACACCATTCCCCGTGATCAGAATGCCAGTCTGGCCGGTGGCACGGAAGGAAGAATTCATCCCGCGTGCCTTCATTTCCTTATCCACAGCCAGGGCGGTATACATCTTACCAACAGAACAATCGGTGCCAACGGCCAGGCAGCGCTTGCCTTTACGGGTCACACCATTTGCGATTGGGTAGTCGACTTCTGGCACGCGCACGTCATGCAGTTCCTGACCGCAGGCTTTGGCAACCGCCACCAGATCTTCTTCGTCGCGCAGCAGGTTGTGCAACCCGGACGCCAGGTCAAAACCTTCTTCAAGCGCCTGTACCAGAACCTTTTTCCAGGCTTTGGAAATCACGCCACCACGGTTGGCCACGCCAATCACCAGGGTTTTCGCGCCAGCGGCTTTGGCTTCTTCCAGGGTCATGTCGGTCAGGCCAACATCGGCACCGCAGCCTTCCAGACGGAACTGGCCAACGGCATTATCCGGGCGCCAGTCTTTGATGCCCTGGGCCACTTTCGCAGCAAGCTGATCCGGTGCGTCACCGAGGAAAAGGAGATAAGGCGTTTTGATCATGAGAGCCCCCAAAGAGTGTAAGAGACCGGTTCCCCGGTTGTGTAGCTGATGCAGTATCCTCCCGCCTGACGCGAATTTCTTCGCAAGATGTGCTGCTTTTTCAGGATCAGCGGTGGAATTTCCGAAGATTTCCGCAAAATCACCGAAGATTCTTTCACAAAATCGAACCTCAGGTTCGGATTTTACGAATCTAACAGCAATAACGACGCATTCTTGCGTGGCACTTTGAAAGCGCCCAGCTCGTTATAGCTTCTTCTCAAGTTTGTTTTGATAATATCTGACAGTTGAAGGCCGCCAGAACGGGGCGAAGATCAGTCCAGTAACAGAATCTTCCTCCCATTCATCGCCTTTCCAGCTTTCCACAGTCCAGTTACATTCTGTCGTCCCACGCAGCACAACCTTCAGACGGCACTCTTCTGACAGGCCAAATGCAAAACAGTTCAGAGCATCCTCAACATCATCAAAGTCTTCATGCCATCCATCGAAAGCCACTTGATAGTAGCCGCCGACCACGAAGAAAGAGACCGAAAAGCTATCAGAGTTCCGGCAAGTCACAGTGAGCTGAGTATCCTGCACATCCAGATCAAACCCGGCATACTGACCCAGTTTCGCAAGAATAATTTCGCGCCAGCTATCCATTGTCTATCCAAAATACTTGCTTCAATGTTGTCGGATACTATCAAAAATCTGCCTCGGCACAATTGATAGGGAAAGTTCTTGCGCAGAATATAGCGCGCGCAGCGCTTACCCATTCTCAATCTCTCGCAGGCATCTTTATCCCCGTCATGACATCAGCAGGCCACCAGACCTGCACCAACGGAAACGTCCTGATTGGAACTTAAAACACTCCAGGGACCGTGAAAAAGCTTTCTCACACAGGGGCGAAAGCCCTGAATCGTGGGGTTCCGGATGGCGGCGCCGCCTTTTTTAAGAAACGGCAATGACGATCCTGAAACATAGTAGATAATACAACCGCCCGGGGGCAGCCCCGGCGCGGGTTAATCTGCTGCCTGCTCCTCAGCTTCTTCCGCAGCTTCCGCCCAGGCCTCGGCCTGCATGACGCCGCCATGGGCTGCGCCGATTACACCCATCGCCTGCATATCGACCGTGTCTTCGGGCGCGTCTTCCTGAATGCGGCGGGTCACGCCCCACAGGACAACCGCCCCACAGGTCACCGCCAGCAGCACCTGCAAACCACGCCCGTCCAGCAGTGAAATCATGTTCGGCCCGATCAGTGTGCCGCCCAGCAGGCCAAGGTTCAGCAGAAACACCATGGTGCCGCTGGCCGGTACAATCTGCGCCGATTTCAACTGGTCATTCGCATGCGCCACCAGGATGCCATAGGCCGGCAAAGTCGCCGCCGCCACCAGGGCAAACCCCCAGGTCACCACGATCGGCCGCATATCCACCGCCAGCCAGACCGCGCCTGCGATCCCTGCCAGCGCCAATCCAATCACCACCAGGCGCCGGTCCATCCGGTCTGACAGCCAGCCCATCGGGTATTGCAACACAGCCCCCGCGATCAGCGCGACCACCAATGCGCCCCCGGCCTGGGCATTGGTGAACCCCTGGCGCAGGGCGTATAGCGGCAGGGAGATATACCAGGCCGCGACTGCGAAACTCATCAAGACGATCCCGATCACCGCCATGGGCGAGACCTTCATCAGCTTTGGCACCGGCATACGTTCTGGTGCCTCATATTCCGGCGCGCGGATATTTGAGAGCAGCAAAGGCACGATCGACAGAGAAATCAGGATCGACACGAGCGCAAACAACAAGTTCCCCGACGGATCCGGCAAGCCAACCATCGCCGTGCCCACCGCCGGACCAGCCAGCTGGATCACCAGATAAACCGACAGCACCTGGCCCCGGATCTTATTGTCGGATTTGGCGTTCAGCCAGCTTTCCGTGATCACATAAAGCCCGGGGTAGCAGAAACCGCCCAAAAAACGCATCGCAGACCAGCTGAAGGGATCACCGGTCAGAAGGTGAATAATCGCCGCAATAGACACTAATGATGCCAGCGCCGAAAACGCCCGGATATGCCCAACTTTCTCAATCAGACGCGGGGCAACAATGGTGCCGATCAACGCGCCCAGCGGATACGCCCCCTGCATCAGAGAGATCGTCAGATCACTAAACCCAAGCCCCGCGCCCCGGATCGTCAGCAATGTCGCCAGCAACCCATTGGCCACCATCAGCATCATCATGGCTGCAAAAAGGGCCCAGTTTTCCAGCAGTGCGCGTTTCATGAATGTCCCGGATATCGTGAAGTTTTATCCGGTTCTCGCAGGGGCTAACTGACAGATCGCCTCTGTTTCCGACATGGGGCGTGGCGGTTTTGAGACGATATAGTCAAAAAGCCGGAACCACCCTCCCGACACTGCGACCGGGAGGGCGGCGGGGAACACCAGCTTAGGAAACGTCAAAACGCTCCAGGATATACCCATTGTCGTAATGTTCCAACGCACGTCTTGTGAACGCACCTGACACGGATTGCTCTCCGAACAAGGAAACGCCGCCCCCATAAACACAGGGCGCGCGCTTGAGGATCAGTTGATCAATCAGGCCCGCTTTAAGAAGGCGCCCGGCAAATGCGCCACCCCCACAAAGGTAAACTGGCCCTGGTGAACTGGCCTTCAGCTCACGGATTTTGAGATCCCAATCGTCGGAAACAACTGAAATCTGGCACGCATCCGGCACCTGAAGGCTTTGCGAAAACACATAACTTTCCATTCCTGGATAGGGGTTCTGCCCGGGTATCAGTCCAAAGTCATAGCCAAACTCGTAAGTCTTACGCCCCATCAGCGCGACTGAATAGCCACAAAGGCGCGCGGCATAGTCTTCCGCCACAGGCCCGTCGTGGACAAATTTTGAAACATCTCCGCCGGGGCCGGAGATAAAGCCGTCCAGAGAAACGGCCACGTCATAGATAATAGGTTGCATCAGATGCTCCTGCTGTAATTTCAAATAAGCCTGTCTGGCTCAAAGTCGGATGAAATTACTTGATCACTGGCAGGGCGCTCCTCTTTTGAAAAAAGTAATCGGCGGGGTCAGGTCAGTCAAGATCACAGTAGCGCAATTCAATCAGAATGCTGCACCTGCAAAATCCTCTTGATGCTGCGCGCGCAATATTCTACCGATAGCGCAACGCAATGCGAAATATCGTTACCAGGAGAAACACTATGTCCTTCCGCCTGCAACCCGCAGCCCCGGCCCGCCCAAACCGTTGTCAGCTTTTCGGACCCGGTTCCAACACCAAGCTGTTCCCCAAAATGGCGGCCTCTGCGGCGGATGTGATTAACCTTGATCTCGAAGACAGCGTCGCGCCATCTGATAAGGACAGTGCGCGAGCAAATGTGATTGAGGCGATCAACACTGTAGATTGGGGCAACAAAACCCTGACCGTGCGCATCAACGGCCTGGATACCCCCTGGTGGTACCGCGATGTTGTGGACCTGCTGGAACAGGCCGGGGATCGCCTGGATCAGATCATGATCCCAAAGGTTGGCTGTGCCGCAGATGTTTACGCCGTCGACGCGCTTGTCACCGCGATTGAAGCCGCCAAGGGCCGCAGCAAACGCATCAGCTTTGAAGTCATCATCGAATCCGCCGCGGGCATCGCCCATGTGGAAGAAATCGCGGCCTCATCCCCGCGTATGGAAGCCATGAGCCTGGGCGCTGCGGATTTCGCAGCCAGCATGGGCATGCAGACCACGGGCATCGGCGGCACGCAGGAAAATTACTATATGCTGCGGGGCGGCGAAAAGCACTGGTCCGATCCGTGGCACTGGGCCCAGGCAGCGATTGTTGCGGCCTGTCGTACACATGGCGTGCTGCCGGTGGATGGCCCGTTTGGTGATTTCTCTGATGACGAAGGCTATATCGCCCAGGCGAAACGCTCTGCCACGCTGGGTATGGTTGGCAAATGGGCGATCCACCCGAAACAGATCGCGCTGGCGAATGAGGTTTTCACCCCATCTGAGGAAGCCGTGACCGAAGCCCGCGAAATCCTGGCCGCGATGGAAACCGCCAAAGCCAACGGCGAAGGCGCAACCGTTTACAAAGGCCGCCTGGTGGATATCGCATCCATCAAACAGGCCGAAGTCATCGTCGCCCAATCCGAACTTATCGCCAACAGCTGATCAGCTTTCTCAGATGATAGGTTAATGCGTGATCAATCAGGCCGGACAAAGCTTCTGGCCTGATTTCATTTTCACTGGCGAACACAATCGCCTGGCTCCCGTCAAAGCGGAAATCATCCTCATGCTCCGTGCGGAAGACAGAGACCACACGGGAAGGCCCAAACAAGGCAAACTGGCCCGGCTTCACCATGCCAAGCTGCAACATGGTTGCGGCCATATTGTCTGGCACCTGATAAGTGGGCCGCCCCCCTTTCAGGCATTCTTCCACCTGACCGACCTGCGGCAAGCCTGCGGCCACATCAAGAATTACCCCGCGCAACGTCACAAGCCCGGAACGGACCGGATCAGGAAACGCCATGAAGGCATTTTCGACATCTTGCGACGGAAATTCATGCATGGCGTTTGCCCATCTTACTTTAACGGCACACAGATATCTGTCAGCAGATCTTCTGGTGCAACTTCCATGGGTGAGTTGAGGTAAATCTCATAACAGGCCTGATCCGCCGGTTCGCGACCTGACTGAGGCAGCCATTCGCCAAAGACGTATTTATAAGCGCCTTCCAGACCCGCATAAGGCCCCTTGAACCGCAGGCGTGCGATCTCGCCGCCCTGAATAAACATTTCTTCCATTCCGTCCGGCACATCCGCACCCGGCGTCAGAATAAAGGCCGCATGCGCGCGCAGGTCTTTCTCAGCCACAGCACCGGGATCATCGTGATAGACCCCCAGCACCCCACGCACATTCGGCCAGAATCCCCGGCTTTCGGCAATCGCACCGATTTTCTCAAACGCATGGCCGATTTCCATATAGGGCCCGCGATGTTCCAGCCCTGCAAGGCGCATGTCCTCAGACTTATCAATTTCCACAATATGCACGATCTCAGATCCTTTCAGTTCAGGACGGGGCCGCCCCACCGGCAGGCCCCTTTTACGAAACTGAAGAGGTGTCGATCCAAAGGTCTTGCGAAACACCCGCGAAAAGCTCTGGCTGTTCTGATAGCCAACCTCAACGGCGATCTTCGCCACGGGCCAGTCTTTCTGGATCAGCCAGCAGGCCGCGCGATACATACGCAGGCGCAGAACGGCTTCGTGGCAGGTTTCACCGGTCATCGCATGAAACACCCGGTGCCAGTGAAAGCGGCTCATGGCGGCAACATCCGCCAGCTTATCCAGTGACAGATCGCCTGCCGGGTTGTCATGGATATAATCCAGCACACGCAGAATGCGTTTTTCATAAGCGCCGTGTGGTGCAACCTGGTTCATACGAAAACTCCTCAGTTTCACCTGACATCTGCCACAGCATCATGCGACAAATCTTGCTCATTATCTAACAGAGCTTGCTATCAGTTTTCCCAGGCAGCCCGGCAATCCTGCCCCGCCATGCAGCGGCGCACCTGGCGCACATTGGAACGCGTTGCGGGATAGACGCCTCCGGGACAATCCCCAGTGGTGAAGTCATAACCCTGCTCTGTTTTGCGCAGGAAATAGATCATATCTTCATCATCCTGCTCTGCGGCACGTGCGCCTGTATCTTCACAGACATTCAGATCCGGCCAGAGACGACAGGCCTGACGGAACTCAATCGCTTCCGAAAAAGCCGCATTAAACCCGCGCCGGCCGGCGACCTGCCCGTCAATGCGGGCGATATAGGATTTGTATTCAAACCGATGACTGCCCCTGTCCTCACGTCCGAGTTCCCAGGGCTGTTCTTCAACCGTCACCCGCCCGCGCACGATCACATAAGATTCGTCCGCCTCATCCGCCACGCGAAAGTTACTCGCAACATCCATCGGCATACAGGACAGCGCAAACAAAGGCGCAGCTGACACCGTGACAACACCGGCAAACAACGCCGCAAACATAAACCCGATACGCATAACAAAATCCTTCACGTGGCTCTGCTACAGATTTTGGCACTCATCCCGTCGGAAAAAAGGGGGAGAAGGGGAAAGCCTTTCCCCATTTCCACAAAACTACCGATTGTCCTGCTCACACTGCCCCCCGCGCATGCAGCGGCGCAGGCGACGTTCATTGCGTCTTATTGCGGGAAAAACATCCTGCGAGCAGGGATTGGAACTCAAATGATACGTCTCCCCATCCGGGTCAGGATACAGAAAGTAAATCAGATCTTCCTGATCCATATATCCCGAATACGGTTCGTTCTGTTTACACAACTCTCCAAAAGCACCCAGGAAATCAGCGCAGGCGATACTGCGCGTCACGGAAACAGCAACCGGTTCCCGGAAGCCCCGGCGATCACCTGAAAAACCCTCTATTGTTCCAGTGACATATTGATAGGGGATTTGACCTGTCTCTGGATTAGTAGGCGCAAGTTGCCAGATCTGCGCCGGAAACTCAGCTCGCCCGCGCACAAATCTGACATCGCGCTCCGGGTAACCTGATCGCAAGAAACTGTCAGCAATGTCAGGTTCAGCGCAGCTCAGGGCAAAAACCTGCCCTGCCTGAAACAACATAAGGACCAGCATCAGAACATACCGCATTTCAAACCTCCATCATTGAAAGACACACTAGCCCCCCGACATAAGCCCGTCTCTGAAAATTCGCTGCCTCCGCCATCCGGGCGGAATAGCACCACATCAAACGCGAGATCCCGCCCAGCCCGTTGCAAATTCCCTGCCCTCACGTCATATAGGTGTCTGAGACCGCGCATCTGCGCCAGAACAGCACTAGAGTTGATACAGGAACATCCATGGCCAACTATCTTGAATTCGAAAAACCTCTGGCTGAAATCGAAGCCAAAGCCAACGAATTGCGCGCAATGGCGCGGGCCAGCGAAGATGAGGTCGATGTCGAATCTGAAGCAGCCGCGCTTGATCAGAAAGCGTCAGAGATGCTGAAATCGCTTTATTCTGATCTGACCGCATGGCGCAAATGTCAGGTGGCCCGTCACCCGGATCGCCCGCATTGCATTGATTATGTGGATGCACTGTTTACCGAATTCACCCCGCTCGCCGGTGACCGGAACTTTGCCGATGACCACGCGGTTATTGGCGGTCTTGCCCGTTTTGACGGCCAACCCGTGATGATCATTGGCCATGAAAAAGGCAATGACACCAAATCCCGCATTGAACGCAACTTTGGCATGGCCCGTCCTGAAGGCTATCGCAAAGCGATCCGTCTGATGGAAATGGCGGATAAATTCGGCATTCCGGTGATCGCGCTTGTGGACACGCAGGGCGCATATCCCGGCAAAGGCGCGGAAGAACGCGGCCAGTCTGAGGCCATCGCCCGTTCCACCGAAAAATGCCTGCAGATCAAAGTGCCGCTGATTTCCGTGATCATTGGCGAAGGCGGATCCGGCGGTGCTGTGGCCTTTGCCACCGGCGACAAGATCCTGATGCTGGAACATTCCGTCTATTCCGTGATTTCGCCGGAAGGCTGTGCCTCTATCCTCTGGAAAGACGCCGGCAAAATGCGCGATGCGGCCGAAGCCCTGCGCCTGACCGCCCAGGATCTGGAAAAACTGGGCGTCGCAGATGTTGTGATCCCCGAACCCGTCGGCGGCGCACAACGTGACCGCGAAGGCACCATGGAATCTGTCGGCCGCGCGATTGCAGAGCAGCTGAAAGCGCTTGGCAAGCAAAAGCCCGCCGCCCTCGTCAAATCCCGCCGCCAGAAATACCTGGACCTCGGCAACAAAGGCCTCGCCGCCTGATCCGAAAGATCATTTCAAGAAACAAAAACACCCGGTCACTGGCCGGGTGTTTTTGTTTGACGCTTTTCGACCTAAAGCAATCTCGGGCGATTAAAATAGTTGAGGCATAGCCCCAGATCATGACTGCGCTGAAAGCAGACCTTTGCAAAGTCAGTTATTTTCCAGACGCCATGTCAGCCGCCAGCCCGAAGCGGTCATTGTAGATTTAAAGCATAATGTAAAAATAATTGGCTAGGTGCCGTTCCATCAAAAACTCACATGGTGTGGATGCTTACCAGAAATTGACCGTTCGAAGCACCTCAAGGGTTGTGCTTTAGGGCTGGATCAATCAACGTCCAAAATAGTCCCAGACAAATCATCTATGGTTTCCAGTTAAAAAAACAAAGCATTGTGAACATGAAAATATTGATCTCTCACTCTTCCCAAAATGCCGATTATGGAGGCGCGCTCGTCAAACTGTTGACCGGCATAGGCATTGATCACGATAGCATAATATTTACGAGTGATACCTCATACGGAATTCCTGTTGGTGAGAACATATTTGATTGGTTGAAGGAGCGTATTACCGAAAAGCCATTTGTTATCTACCTTTTATCGCCTCAGTACTATTCGAGCGTCGCCTGCCTTAACGAGATGGGAGCGGCATGGATCGTCGAAAATCAACATGCTATGATCTTTACACCTGGTTTTGACCTGAAGAGCGACTATTTTCTAAATGGAGCCATAGACCCGAGGGAAATTGGATTTTTTTTGAATGACGAGGATCGAGTGACACAGTTCATAGAGTCTTTGAGAGGGCCTTTTAAAGTGACCGATAATCAGGTTCTTATAGGAAATAAGCGCCGAGAATTCATGCAGGACATCGCTCGCCTTTTTAGTGTGTCCAGCGTCAACAACCCAAGAAAAAAAACGACCGAAACCATCACTGCGGGCACCTCACATAAAGAAGATGCGATACCTCCCACTGTCAGCCCTGCAAGCACTGAGCCTGATAACCAGGCACGAAAAGTGAAGAAAACTCCCGTCGAAAGATACTTTCAAGACTTGGCTGACGACAAGTTAAAAGATGGGGAGGTTATGGTAATTTATTATGCGGCTGAAACTGCACAATATAAACTCGGGGTTGGATGGAGAACCAACGAAGAGGTAGGCAGAATTCGAAAATGGGAAGAGTTAAATGATCTAGGCGATACATTGTCAAAAGATTACGAAACAGTAATCTCTAGGTTAGAGATACGAAATCTCACCGAAGTGTCAGAGACAACCTCTTACGGTAACCCAAGGCAAGTAATGCTTTCTAAGGAAATGCAAGATGAGCTTATGGATTTGCCGGACGACTTTTATAGTAGATGCGACAAAATTGCGAAACTTGCGGCAGAGAAAAAGAATAGTTTAGATAGTGACGAGATCCCATTCTGAGTCAGACTATGAAGCCTTCTAACGACTTTGCAAAGTTCACTAACTGCCCATAGCAGGCATGCACGGGCACCTGAGCAGATGGTCGGATATGCCCGCTTAGACCGGCAGTCCGGACAGTCACCTGAACGGCGCAATGAAATTCCGGGCAGACGTTCCAGGGGGCTCAATCCGCAACATCGGCCGATCAAGCATCGCCCTAAGCGCATCAATTTCGCAAACGAAACCTCACCCTAACTCCCGCCCGATATGCATAGATTGTGCATCAGATGTGCATACATTGTGCATCGGGTTTTCAGGCCTTCCGCCGTAGGTGCGGGCGTGGTCGCGGTCGGGGATATCCACGTGCGGCACGGCGCCGTATTGGGCGAGGTGCAGGTCCTGATTTCCCCGGGAAAAACGATGCCTGGAATTGAACGAAACACCCGATCAGTGGCCGGGTGTTTTCATTCCCAATGGGTAAAGATAGCCGTATTCCGCCGCGCTCTGTCGCAAGTAAAAATTGCCCCTCAGGCGTGAAACGCTTATGACTTTGTACACTTCATGTTTTGAGAGAACGGCTTTTGGATATGCGCAAAATATTACTCCCAACCCTCTGTTTTATTGCCATTTTCCTCCCCTTTCTGATCGCTATATTTCTTGTGCTCCGCCTGCTGTTTGAAGGCAATATCAGTGACTGGCGCTATGCAGCGGTCGTGCTGCTTCTCTTTGTAGCCGCCTGCCTTTGCGGCTATAAAAACCGTCCACTTCCGCCGATCTGGGATCAGCTGCTGTTGGGCGGAACACTGCTGTTGTTGCTGCCTGTTCTTGCTATCGGTCTGCTGTTCGGGCGGCTGGATATGATCGTCTTCTTTGCCCATTGGACGCAAGGGGTAGAAGGCATTCCGATTGTCGAATTTCTGCCGACGATTTTCACCGCCGTAACATATTCCTGCGTGATTTTCTGGTGTTATCGTTTCCTCTATCGCTATCTGCACCGGATCAAAGTGGTTGGCCTTCTTATTGCGATCCCTCTGCTTTATTCCAACTCCCTCCCTTCAGAAATCGCATATCTGGTGGGGGGATATGGCGCGCATGACACCTCCCTCGCAGAAAGACTTGAAGCCCCGCAGATCGCACTCACACAACAGAAACCGGACCTTGTAATCATCTATCTGGAAGGGACCGAACGCACTTTTGGCGAACCCGTTTTCAACGATATCTATGATCCTGTCCGTATCTATGAAGACCAGGGCCTTGTGTTTACAAACGTTGATCAGGTCGATGGCACAGGCAGTAGCGTTTCCGGCATGATCGCATCGCAATGTGGGGTCCCTCTGTTGCCAAGGGGTATTCGCGCCAGAAAAGGTCTGGAAGATGTCGATGATTATCTTTCCGGCATCGACTGTCTGTCGGATCACCTTGGCCGGGCCGGATATGCCTCCCGGTTTATCGTCGGGGCCAGTCTTTCCTTTGTCGGAATAGACAAATTTTACAGTCGACATGGCATCGACGAGCTGATCGGGCTGAAGAGTCTTGAAACCCGCCTTCCTGCAGATATTGCCGAAGCCAACCGCATCAAATGGGGTTTCTCGGATGAAGTCGTCTTTGATCAGGCCCTGCTGCAATTTCAGGAACTGGCCGCCGATACCGCGCCCTTTGTGCTGATTGTTGAAACCATTGGCCCGCATGGCTCAGGCAATGGGGGCTATCTGGCACCCTCTTGTGTCGAACCCGGGGCCCCGCTGTCCTCTGCCCGTATTGAACCCACCGTCAGATGCACAGCCGGGCTGACACAAGAATTCATTGAAACCATCCGCAGTGAAACCCCGGGCCGGGATCTGCGCATTGTCTTGCTGAGCGATCATCTTTCGCATCAGAACAATGCCACCGAACGTCTGGACCGGTTCGAACGCCGGAACACGGCAATCTTCCTGTCAGATGACACAGAACCCCGGCACATCGGTAAATACGGCAGCATGCTGGATATTTACCCGACGATGCTGGACTGGATGGGCGTTCTGCCAGACGGATCCGGCGCGGGCCTTGGGCGATCTCTGCTCGCCCAGGCACCAACCCTAAGCGAAGAGATCGGCATCCGGGAACTGGGCAGACTTTTCAGCGGCGACGCTGATCTCGCCTCCGTAATCTGGGGGGTAGACACCGGAGAGTGAGAACACACGCCAGACAGGTGAAATCGAGACCTGTTTCACATGACGATTACCAGAACACCCCCCCGGCCCTGCGTCAGGTGTGTTCGCTTGCGCCCTTACAATAGCACCGCTGACAATTGCCACCTAAATGCTTAAACTGTTCGCAAGTTCACATGTACCTGAAACCGGCAGGAAACCGTCTTGTAAGGTCAGTATGTGCCGAACGCGTTGTGAGTAACGGAACACTGGTCTTTGTATAAGCTGGCGGTAAACTGTGTTACGGGTAGAGGGTTAGTAGTATGGCGTTAGCCGATGTAGGAAATGGTAGTGGCGGCACGTTTACAGATGTCACCGGAAGTTCAATTGCATGGACTTCAAATGTAAATCACGCATTTACCAATCATGGATCAACCGGGACAAATACTGCGGCACTGTCCAACAATGCCACTTATACGTCTACGGACGGCAATGGTGGGGCGCATTAGGCGTGGCCGTTCAGATCGGCGGCCTGTCCAACTCTTCTGAAACCGGGGATGTGACCATCAACGGCCTGGATGTGAATCTGCAGACCCTGATCGACAATGGCGACGCCCTGATCGTCAGTTCAAGCTTGCTGCCCCATGGGCAAATAAATTACATTAGTGGCGCAAATGACGGTATAATTGACAGCGATGGCAATGCACGCGGCATGTCGTCGTCTTCTCCGCTGGATCAGCTGGTCATCTCCTTCAATATTCCGATTACGACGCTCAATATTGTTGGCAATGGTGGTTCAGGCAACGTTCTTCTGCTCGACATTTATCTGGATGATACCGTTCCCATTTGCTTTACTGCCGACACCTGTATTCTGACATCTGACGGTGCCAAATCCATTCAGAACATTCAGGTAGGTGATCTGATCATCACCGCTGATAACGGCCTGAAACCCGTGCGCTGGATCGGATCCAATAAGATCAGTCGCACGCGTCTTGAAAGCAATCACAAACTCAGACCCATCCGCATTACCGCAGGCGCTTTGGGGCATAATTGACCCCAACGGGATCTGGTTGTATCCCGCCAGCACCGGCTGCTTGTATCCTCTGAAACCACCTCAAGACTGATCAGTCACAACGCGGCACTGATCTCTGCGATTAAACTGACTGAATAGCCTGGCATTTTTATAGATGACGCCTGTGAATCCATGGAGTATTTCCACTTCCTCTGCGATGCCCATGAAATTGTCTATGCTGAGGGCATCCCAACCGAAAGCCTCTATACCGGGACCGAAGCCCTTCGTGCGGTTAACCCGCAGGCCCGCGAAGAAATACTGCAGACATTTCCAGAGCTTAAAGAAAAGGATTATACGCCGGTGCCTGCACGTGCCATTCTATCAGGTCGCATGCAGAAACAGCTGGTCGCGCTGCACAAAGAAATGGGTGCAGCGCTTTTCGATATACATGAAAGCGCACCGTAAGCACCGCTGACTGTTCCGGCATCAGCCGTAGGTGCGGGCGTGTTCGCGGCCGGGCACGTCCAGATGGGGAACAGCGCCATATTGGGCAAGGTGCAGGCTGTCGTTTTCCCAGATGAAACGATGTACTGACGTGTTCATCACCTTCAGGAAGACCTTGGTTTTCATCATCATATCCAGCCCCAGGGCCTCTGCCGTCAGGGTGGCAATCACACCGGTAGAGCTGACCAGAACCGGGCGGCTATGCCCCCGGGCGGCATCACGAACAGCATCCAGGCAACGTGTGCGAAAATCTTCATAGGTTTCAAGGTGATCACACATATCCCCCGCCTGCCAGCGTGTCAGAAGCTGGGGCACATGGGCCACGAAGCTGGCCAGATCATCGGGGATCTCAACGCCATTGCGCTGCTTCATGCTTTCGGCCAGGCCAAAGTAATTCAGCTCATTCAGGCGGGGATCAATCTGCATATCCAGATCCGGCAGGGCCAGCCCCTGCGCTGTTTCCTGCTGACGGCGCATACCGCCTGCGATCAGGTGATCAAACGGCTTCTGTTCGCGCAGAACCTCGCCCAGCCAGCGCGCCTGTTGATGGCCAAGATCTGACAGTTTGTCATAAGATTTCTCATCCCGCGCACCGGTGTTCGCCTGACCGTGACGGATGATTGTAACTTCTACCATAGGGTTGCCTTTGAACGTTCCGGCCAGGCCGCGTCAAAGGCCTCGCCATCAATGCCGCCTTCGGTAATTTCTTTCAGCATCGCGCCAAGGGTGGGCAGGCCGTCAGACTGATCACCGGATGTCCAGATTTCGGATCGCATGATGGATTTTGCGCATTGGGGATAGACCTCGGAAATCGCGATCACGATCACGCTGCGCGGATGCTGGCCGCGTTGTTCAAACTGCTGGCACGCGGCATCATCCGCTGTGATTTTTGCTGTGCCATTCACCCGCATGACTTCGCGTGAACCCGGCACCATGAACATCAGGGAAATCCGCCCGTCTTCCACGATATTGCGCAGGGTATCTATACGGTTGTTGCCGCGCCAGTCGGGCAGCAGCAGGGTCTTTGCATCGACCACTTTCACCACCGGATCAATGTCACCGCGGGGTGATCCATCGGTGCCACTGGTGCCAACAGTGGACAAAACACAAAAGCGACTGCGTTCAATCCAGATTTTGTAAGCCGGGGTCAGGCCCGGGGTGACTTTGCGTGTGGCGGCCTCGGATGGCGTGCCATAAAGCGCTTCAAGTGCGGGCAGATCCTCAACGAAGTTCATTCTTCGATCTCCGCCAGGCCGGCCTCACGCATCAGGCGGTTGGAATGGGTTTCCACCGCCTCTTCCATCTTCGCCATAAAGCCGTGCTGGTCCTGGCCCTGTTCAATCGGATCCAGGAATTCAAGAACTGCGATCCCGGGATAACGCATAATCCCGTGGCGTTTCCAGAAGACACCCACATTGGTCGCCACAGGCACAACCGCCTGCCCCGTCTGTTCATACAGCACGTAAGTCCCAACTTTATACGGTTGCTTCACACCAGGGGCGACACGCGTGCCCTGCGGGAAAATGATCAGCTGACCGCCTGCCTGTTCGCCAGATTTCACGTCAGACACCATCTTTTTGATCGCAGCACCCCGTTTGCCACGTTTCACGGGGATCGAATTGGTAAACCGCGCATACAGCGAGATCACCGGCACAAATCGCAGCTCATCTTTGAAAATGAATTTGATACGCGGCAAGGCAGAAGACAGCAGCAAGATATCCAGGAAGCTCTGGTGTTTGGACGCAACAACCACAGGCCCTTCCGGCACGTCACCACGAATTTCCGTTTTCATGCCGACCATCCAGGACGCGGTCCAACGCACATAGTTACAATAGAACCGGATGACCCCAAAGGCGAGATCCGGCTTCAGGAAGACGAAGGGCGCCATGCCAAAACCAACGATCGGCAGGGCGATATACATCTGGACGATGAAGAAAAGGGAACGGATCCACTGAATGGCGTGCCACATTATGTTAGCTCCTTTAAGGCCCGGAAAGCCGCAAGACGCGTGGCCAGAAAGGCCACGATTGCTGCAAGCACGGGGATAAGCAGCGGCCAGAGCCACTGGGTACCGACAAAGCCAAGCCCTGTCAGAAAGTTATTCTGCGCAACTTCGCCCGGATCCGGCATCAGTATAATCGCGATCAGCCCGGCAAGCGTGCCCATGGCCCCGCCTGCAAGCGCACGCAGGGTGAAACGGCGCACAAACGCCCGGGCGATGTAGCCATCTTCGGCCCCCACAAGACGCAAAACCTGGATCACCTGGCGGTTCGCTGCCAAGGAAGATCCGGCGGCAAGGGTCACCATGGCCGCCATGGTCGATCCGATCAGGATCAGCGCAAAGAGACCCAGGCTGCGCAGACGGTTTGCCGCGCGTACAAGGGGCTGACGCCAGCGGCTGTGATCATCCAGCACAGCACCCGGGGCTTCACCCGCCAGACGCAGGCGCAGACCGGCGGCGTCATAGCCCGGATCATCTTCAACGATTTCAATGAGGCGTGGAATTGGCAGGTTTTCAAGGCCAAGGTCACTGTCACCAAACCAGGGCGTAAGCAGATCTTTCTGTTCCGCATCGCTCAAAGCACGGGCGGCGAGAATACCGGGCGTTGTGTCCAGAACCACAAGGGCGGCAACGGTCTGTGCTTCGACCTGACCGGCAGGGGCCGCGATACGCACGGTGGCCGTGCGCGCCAGTTCATCGGACCAGCGATCCGCAACACGTCCGGTCGCCATAGAGAGGGCCATGGCAAAGACCGCAAGGAATGCCATCGTGGCAGAGGCAAACAACGTCAGCCAGGCCGTGTGACCGGTGGCGGGCACGACATCCGCCACGCTATTGTCTGCAGAATCAGGCAGCAGACCTTTCAGAAGCGTTATGATCGACAAGCTCTGCATCACAAATCCGCCCCTGCAAGACGCACACGGCGATCCGCGATCCGCAACACACGGGTGTTTACCTGCGATTTCGCCATGCGGATCAGCGCCAGTTCATGGGTGGCAATCACAACGGTTTTCCCCATTTTATTCAGCTCGATCAGCAATTGCAGCAACCGCTGGGACATCTCAGAATCGACGTTACCTGTGGGTTCATCCGCAAGGATAACATCCGGTGACATGATAATGGCACGCGCAAGCGCCGCACGCTGACGTTCGCCACCGGACAATTCCTGCGGCAGGGCATCGGCCCGGTGATCCAGCCCGACCCAGGTCAGAAGTTCACGCAGATTGTCAGCCTCTTGCGCCGGATCATGACCGGACACCGTCAGAGGCAGCGCCACGTTTTTACGGACAGACAGGTGATCCAGAAAACGGCAATCCTGATGCACAACGCCAATACGGCGGCGGGCGCGTGCAATGTCATCGCGGCTCATGCCACGCACGTCTTTGCCAAACATCTGCACCTGACCTGCCGTTGCGGTCAGTTCCATGTAGCAAAGTTTAAGAAAAGTCGACTTTCCCGCACCGGATGGCCCCGTGAGAAAGTGAAACGACCCTGGGGCGAGTTTAAGCGATATCTCTGACAGCATGTCACCGCCGCCATAGTTATACGCCGCATTTTGCAGCTCAATCACGGCTTTCCCCCGAATATAGCATGTTTTTCTAGTTGTTTCCGCCGCTGTTTGGTGACAGTTTTGCCTCACGACGAAGAATGTTTCAATCTGTTCGGACTACTATAGCTTTAAAAAAGCCGGTTCAATTGCTAGTAATCTTTAAGCTGCCCGGAATTTCCGGACGTGCCATCTGAATTCTGCCACTCTTGCAAGGGCGCTGATATATGCGACTGATCTGTCCTAACTGCGATGCGAATTATGAAGTAGATGCTTCTGTGATCCCGGAAAACGGGCGTGAAGTGCAATGCTCAGCCTGTGGCGACACCTGGTTTCAGACCCGTTCGGATGAAGAAACCGCCGCAGCACCGCAACCCCGGCGCGTGGCACGCCCGGTCACACGCGCAGAAATTCAACCGCCTGTCGCGCCGCCTGAAGACGTGACACCGGCTGTGGAACCACAACGCCGCGAACTGGACGAATCTGTTCTGGATATTCTGCGTGAAGAAGCTGCGCACGAAGAAATCGCCCGCGAGACTGAACGCGAGGTTCCCGGTCTGGCGGAAGCTTTTGAAGAAACGGCCGCAGAAGTGACACCCGTTCAGGAAGAAGCCGTCCTTCATGAAGAAGCTGCCCATGGTGCGGATCTTCTGCCAGATATTGATATGATCAATTCCACCCTACAGGCGGATGCGGACCATGAAGATGAGGTCACCCCGGAAGAGGAAGCTCCGGTAAGGTCTTCCAGTGGGTTTGGCCGCGGCTTTACCATGATGCTGCTGCTGATCATCCTCGCCGCCGTGATTTACACAAGCGCACCGAAGATTATTGAGCTCTGGCCAACGGGCGAACCTTATATTTCCGCTTATGTCGGTTGGGTGGATAGCCTGCGCACAAGCCTTGATTCCCTGATGGGCAATGCAACAGAAAGCCTGAGCAGCCTGACCGAAGGGTCATAAACGCGGGCTTTTCTATTCCCTGACTTAACGGCCTGTCCCGAACCGATCCAGCAGGAGCCGGTCAAGATAATCGCGTTCTTCTTCCGGGAGGCTCTGATCTGACGACCGGTCGCGCAGTTCCTGCATCAGTTCCAGCGCACGTTCCGCCATAGTGCCGCGTTCGGAATTCAGATCACCGCCACCGGTTATCCCATTGGCCCCCGAACGCCCCTGATCGCGCCCCAGCGGATCACGCGAGGCATTCTGCCCCTGTTGCGAATCTTCGCCTTCCTCACCGTCCTGGCCCTGGTTCCCGGCCAGACCACGTTCCAGCTGACGCATGCTTTCGCGCATCTGTTCCATGGCCTCGGCCTGATCTTCAAGCGCGCCGGCCAGATCACCGCTGCGCAGCCTGTCTTCAGCCCGATCCATGGCCTCACCCGCGCGGTCCAGTGCGTCACGGGCCGCATCGCCTTCCGGCGTGCCAGCCCCCGGCAGATTGCCGCGCTGACGATCAATTTCATCACGCAGGGCCTGCTGACGATCCGCAAGGCTTTGCCCGCTGTTGTCCCCGGCCCGGCCATTTTGTTCGCGACGGGATTGTCCCTGCCCCGCGCCGCCATCGGTGCGGCCTTCGCCTTCATTCGCACCGTCCTGATCGCTGTGCTGCTGCCCCCGCCCTGAAGATCCGCTGCGGCCTTCATTTTCGCCGCTCTGACCGGATTGTGCATTCGGGTTGAACTGTTCCTGAAGATCGCGAAACGCCTGATCGGACAATCCCTGCTGTTCTTCAATGCTTTCGCCCAGCTCACCCATGGCCTGCTCACCCGGGCTTTCGATATCGCCTTCGCCATTGCCCTGGGTCACCCGCATGTTTTCCATCATCTGCGCCAGTTCGTTCAGCAGTTCCTGGGCCTCGGCCATGCGGCCCTGTTCCATCAGTTCCTGGATGCGATCCATCATCTCCTGGATATCCGCGCCGGACAGTTGCTGCGTTTCGCCTGAATTCGGTTCATCCGTGGTGTCTTCGGGATTCTGGGCCAGCTGACGCAGGTAATCGCGTGTGGCGTCGCGCAGCTCATCCATCAGCTGCTGAATTTCCTCATCAGACGCCCCGTCGCGCATGGCCTGGGTTAAACGTTCCTGCGCCCGGCGCATCCGTTCCAGCGCATCAGACAGTGACCCGTCTTCCACGATCAAAGCCACCTGCCACAGCGCATCTGCGATCTCTTGCTGGGTTTCAGGCGTCAGCGGTGCAGCTTCAAGGCGGCGCAGGGCCGTGCGCAGCATCAGGTAAGACGACGCGCCGGGAAAAGTATCCCCCGGACGGTGACTGATCGCGCGGATCATCTGCGCAGATTGTGCAGCATTTGCCCGGGACCAGAGGATATCGCGGCGCATTTCAATCACGGCACGGGCCAGCGGATCAAAGAAACGTCGCCCTGGCAGCGGTATAAAGGCGGGCTCTGACGCACCCTGCTGGCCCTGATCATCAGTGACGGTCAGAACCATCTGAACTGCCAGGCCGGACCAGGGATGTTCAGACAGGTTTTCGATGATTTCTTCTGTGAACTCGGCCCGGTCACCGGAATAGGGAATGGGCAGATCAAAGATCAGGGGATCACGTGGGTCAGGATCTATAGCCAGACCAAACCGACGCGTGACGCGGGATTCATCCAGGGTGAATGTGACCTGCCCGCCTGTCACGCCGTAGTCATCTGTGGCGGTAAACCCCTGGGTCATCATGCCAGAGGCTTCTGTTGTGACCTCGCCGGTGATTTCAACGGCAGGCGGCTGATCCGGGATGGCGGCGATCACCCAACGGGCGTCTTCCGTGCCGGTGATTTCCAGCAAGCCGGAACGCGACAGGGTGAAGGCCGGGGCCATATCAGGGGCGTCATCCGGGGCCTTTGCCGCAAGATCAGCAACCGTCTGGTTCAGGCCCAGCGCCCCTGGCGTGCCGTAGAACCGCAGACTGATGTCACTGCCCACAGGCGCAGTAATATCCTGCCCGGTCAGATCATTCAGATAAAGCACTGGCAGGCCGGTATAGGCGGGCGGCTCAATCCAGCCTTCCCATTGTGCGGACGTGTCCAGCGCCGCCTGATCCTGCCCCCGGATCACATCCGGCACGGCAGAAAGCCAGGAAAGGGATCCGGCAAACAGCGCGATGCAAACCGCCAGCAGTGCTGTCAGACGAAACGCAAATGGATCGCGCCTTGTCAGCGCGGCGTCGGGGCGTGGTACGCGGGCTTTCGCCGCCTGATCAACCATCCGCGCCTGATGCGCCCGCCAGATGGCGCGTGAGGCAGCATCATCGCCGCCCATGCCCTGGGTATCTGTAAGCGTTGCAAGCGGATCACCGGGCAGGGTTTCATCCAGTTTCGCCAGTGCTTCCGCCCGGGTCGGCAGTTGCAACTGCCGCAATCCACAGATCAGGAAGACGAAGGCAAGCAGGCCGGAAAACACAAGAACAGCGCGCAGCCAGGCATTGGGAAGCTCATAGGCAAGGCCCGAGAAAACCCCAGCAAACACGAGGGCAAGCGTGGTCCAGAGCGGCCAGAAACATTGCGCCAGACGTTCCCACAACAGACCCAGTCGCGTCAGGAAAATCTGACGTTTCAGACGGGAGTTTTCCCAGGATCTGTCCTGCTTATTGCCGCGCACGCCGGGCCCTTTCAGATGCTCCGGCGATGATCAAAGCCTGCCGGAATTACAGCCACTCAGGGATGCTATCGCGATTCAGCATCTCTTCATAGGTGGGACGTGCGCGAATGACCGCAAATTGATCGCCCTGCACCAGAACTTCGGGGATCAGCGGGCGCGAGTTATATTCAGACGCCATCACCGCGCCATATGCCCCGGCGGACCGGAAGGCGACCAGATCACCAGGTTCCATCGTTGCCAGATCACGGCCCTTGGCAAATGTATCGCCGCTTTCACAGACCGGACCGACGATGTCATAACGATCCGGCTCCACGCCGGGCGCAGGTTCCATAACCGGCACAATGTCATGGTGGGCTTCGTACATGGCCGGGCGCACAAGATCGTTCATCGCCGCATCCAGGATCAGGAATTTGCGGTCTTCACCTTCCTTCACATAGATGGTTTCTGACACAAGAATACCGGCATTGCCTGCGATCAGACGACCGGGTTCGATCTCGATCTCGCAATCCAGATGCCCCAAGGTTTCTTTCACCATCGCACCATATTCAACGGGCAGTGGCGGGCGGTCGTTGTTTTGTTCATACGGAATGCCAAGGCCGCCACCCAGATCAAGGCGGGTGATCTCATGGCCCTGAGCGCGCAATTCTTCGGTCAGTTCAGCAACCTTCTGATAGGCAGCTTTATAGGGCGCAAGGTCGGTCAGCTGTGATCCGATATGCACATCAATGCCGACCACTTTCAGGCCTGGGAGCTTGGCGATTTCAGCGTAAACTTCGCGCGCGCGGCTGATCGGGATGCCGAATTTGTTTTCAGACTTGCCAGTCGCGATTTTCGCGTGGGTTTTTGCGTCCACATCCGGGTTCACGCGGACAGTGACCGGGGCCACAACACCCAGTTCCAGCGCCACCTGGTTCAGCAGACGCATTTCCGGTTCAGATTCGAGGTTGAACTGACGGATGCCGCCTTTCAGGACCAGTTCCATTTCTTCCCGGGTTTTGCCGATGCCGGAAAACACGATACGATCGCCCGGCACCCCGGCCGCTTTCGCACGCATATATTCCCCGCCAGAGACCACATCCATGCCAGCGCCCAGATCACCCAACAGTTTCAGAACCGCAAGGTTGGAACAGGCTTTGACGGCGTAACAGACCAGATGTTCCGTGCCCTCAAGCGCTTCGTCAAACAGACGGTAATGCCGGGCCAGCGTGCGGGCGGAATAGATGTAACACGGCGTGCCGACAGCGCGCGTGATTTCACGCACAGAGACATCCTCGGCAAACAGTTCGCCGTCTTTATAGAGAAAATAATCCATCACGCGCCTCCCCGGGGTTGGTTAAAAACGCTGTTAGCCTGGGGGGCGGGGAAAGGGAAGCCTTCTGCGATTAATAGGAATGGTCAGGACGCCGGGTGATATTCCAGATTGTGAACATCTCCGAATGATTTCAGCGCACGATGCACAATCTGACCCGCAGGATCATCATCCAACATTTTATTGCGTCCACGAAGCCGATCCCAGAAACTACGTGTTTTATCGACATTAATATTCGCGAAAAACCCGAAGTCCACCTGATCATCTTCAGGATCAACGGATGCCGTGATGAAATACTTCTGCTCATCGCGAAAAGCGTAGAAAGCCCAGCCGAAGTCTTCGGCAAATACCTCCTCGCAGATAAAATGCTCAGCCTCCAGGGCACCCTTCAGCGCGGTCGTGAGGTTGTAGCCTTCTATCTCATTGGGGTTTTCTTCAACCTTGTCCCGTGCATCGCGAAAACTATCTGTATTAAAACAATAATTTTGCATTATGTCTCCGTTATGAAATTCATGGAAACAATCAACTAATTACAACCCAACCCCAACCGTCACATTGCCAACGCGCGCGCCAACGGAGCCGCCAACACTCACCCCGCCGGTGCCGACGGATACGCCGACGCCTGCGGTGGGGCGGATAGGTTCGCCGTCGGCGCCGCAGGCGGTGAGGCCTGCGGTCATAAGAAGTGCTATTACAATACGTTTCATTTCAATCTCTCTTTCCAGTCCGAAATACGGGCGCGCACCTGATCGGGTGCGGTGCCACCATAGGACTGGCGCGAGTTTACTGAATTATGCACGCCAAGCACGTCAAATACGCCCTGGGTGATGCCAGCGGCAACATTCTGCATATCCTCCAGTGTCAGGTCTGGCAGATCACAGCCCTTGCTTTCCGCCAGCGCCACAAGCGTGCCGGTCACGTGATGGGCGTCGCGGAATGGCATGTTGAGTTCACGCACCAGCCAGTCGGCAAGGTCGGTTGCGGTTGAGAAACCGGAACCGGCGGAAGCCTCAAGCGCCGGGATGTTCGCGGTCAGGTCAGAGACCATGCCTTCCATCGCCGCCAGTGACAGCATCAGGCTGTCTGCTGCGTCAAAGACCTGTTCTTTATCTTCCTGCATGTCCTTGGAATAGGTCAGGGGCAGGCCCTTCATCACGGTAAACAGGGATACAGTCGCCCCCAGAATACGCCCGATCTTCGCGCGGATCAGTTCCGCTGCATCCGGGTTTTTCTTCTGCGGCATGATGGAGGAACCGGTAGAGAAACGGTCAGACAGCACAACAAAGCGGAATTGCGCGGAGGACCAGATCACCAGTTCTTCGGCAAAGCGCGACAGATGCATGGCGCAGATGGAAGCGGCGGACAGATATTCCAGCGCAAAATCACGATCCGCAGTGGAATCAAGAGAGTTCGCCGTCGGGCGGTCAAAGCCCAGGGCTTCCGCCGTCATGTGACGGTCAATTGGGAAGGACGTGCCCGCCAGGGCCGCACCACCAAGGGGGCTTTCATTCATACGCACGCGGGCGTCCTTGAAACGGGACAGATCGCGGCCCAGCATTTCCACATAGGCCATCATATGATGGCCCCAGGTCACGGGCTGGGCGGTCTGAAGGTGGGTGAAGCCAGGCATAACCCATGACGCGCCCTCTTCCGCCTGTTTCAGGAAAGCTTTCATCAGGGCTTCGATCCCGTCAATCGCCGCATCAATCTGATCACGCACCCAAAGTTTGAAATCGGTCGCAACCTGGTCATTCCGGCTTCGTGCGGTGTGCAGACGGCCTGCGGGTTCACCAATCAGGTCTTTCAGGCGGCTTTCGACATTCATATGGATGTCTTCCAGAGCCGTTGAAAATTCAAACGTGCCGCTTTCGATCTCTGACAAAACCGTGAGCAGCCCTTCACGGATCGCTTCCGCGTCGCTATCTGTGATGATGCCTGTGGCAGCCAGCATGGCGGCATGGGCGCGGGAGCCTTCAATATCCTGACGGGCCATCCGCTGATCAAAACCAATAGAGGCATTGATGGCTTCCATAATCGCATCCGGCCCCGCAGCAAAGCGACCGCCCCACATGGTGTTAGATTTATCTGCCATTGTCTTGCCTTTCTTCCGCGGCTGCGCCCGCATTTCGCAGGAGCCCCTATGAATTTCCTGAAGTCACTTGTCCTTTATACCGCGCTTGCCGCCTCTGCAACGTCAGCGATGGCACAGGATGTCACGCATCAGCCGCCTGACCGTGAAGAGCTGCGTGAAATGCGCGAAGGCTCTATGCGCAAGCTGATCCTGCATCCGGAACCAAAGCGCGAGTCTGCCACAGTGTTCACCGATCCGCAGGGGGGCGAACATACTCTGGCGGATTATCAGGGCAAATATGTGCTGCTGAACTTTTGGGCGACGTGGTGTACGCCGTGTCGGGTTGAAATGCCATCGCTGGATCGTCTGCAGGCGCGTCTGGGCGGCGATCAGTTCGCAGTCGTCCCCGTGGCCACATCCCACAACCCCCAGGCTGCGATTGATCGTTTCTGGACAGAGGCCGAGATTGAAAACCTGCCGATTCTTCTGGACCCCAGCCGCGCGCTGGCCGCTGATTTCGGCGCCCTCTCCCTGCCCCTGACGATCATCCTGAACCCTGAGGGGAAAGAGGTCGCCCGTCTGATTGGTGATGCGGAATGGGACAGCGACAGCGCGATTGCGATCCTGGCTGCGATGAGCGGTGCGGAAGACAAAGGTGCTGCGGAGTAAATCCGCGCCACCTTACTTAATGCCGCCATATTTCTGCGTATGATTTTCGCCATATAGCCGCCCTGATCAAAACGGAATGGGGCGGCAAAATTATTACGGGACAAAGAGATATGACTGACAAAAAACTGAGCGACGTTGAAATCGACGGCTACCTCGCACGGATGCGCAGTCTGGCGACGATGATGCTGCGCACAACAAAGCAGACGGATGAGGGCATGCCGGGCTGTTGGTTTGGTGGTCAGCCGACACTGCCCGCACATATTGAGTGGCCCGTTTATAAATGCCCCTTTCCAGAGGTCGACGTGCCGTTGCATTTCATCTTTCAGATTGATCTGCGCTTTGTGCCCCGCGCGATGGAATATCCGGAGTTCCCTGAACGCGGTACGCTGTTTGTCTTTGTGGAACCGATCCTTGCGCCGTTTGACGAAACCTCCCACATCCCGCCATTGCTGAGCGGTGAAGGGGCAAAGGTGATCTATGTGGCCGATGACGTCAGTCAGTGCCCGCCCCGCAAAGCTCCGCTTCTGCCGGACCCACACACGGAATACCCTGATTATGGCACTCTGGCGGCGGCGGCAAAGCGATTTGAGGCTGGGTATTTTGGTGGAGGTACAGAAGAGCTAAATCACTGGCCAATGGAGTTTCTTCTGGCCAATGTTTATGATGAGCCTAGCCATCCAAGTCATCCTGACTGGCCAGGTGAGGACGAAAATGACTGTCTCGAACGGTCAGTTGCTGTGTCTCTTGCATATGACAAGTACAAAGAGCTCGTGAAACATTGTGGGTTCTATAAAACGAAGCTGAAACGGCCACCAAAGAATGACCTGAATTACAAAAAAACGCATCGTATGTTCGGTTATGAATATACCTGTGTCGCACGGTCGCATAGTTTTCACGCGCATGATCATTGGCCAAAATTGACTAGGGATCATGTGCTTCTTTTTCAGGTTATGGGGCAGGATTATCCTTTGAGATACGAATACCCAAATGGTTATGCTTTATCCTTCTGGATTCCCAAATCAGATCTGAAGGGCGGAAATTTTGAAAATATTTTAGTCTGGAAGGCAAACTGATGGTAGAAGGCCCAGTTCAATCCTACCCGTTGACGCCACGGCCCCGTTGACAGAACGCCCCTGCCTTTGCCCCAATAGCGTGCAGGGAGAGATGAATGCCATTACATATACTTGCACCGATGGTTGTGGTCGGATTGCTGATCGCCTGGGGGGCCATGCGATGGGCGGGCTGTTCACGGGATCTGCAGTTCACCACGGTTGAGGACGCGCGCCTGCATTGGCTGCGCCATCGCCCCGGTGCGAAACCGCGCGATATTATTGTGGCCTCGGACGGGCGTGCGGCGCTGGTAGAGGTGGCAAGCGGGCTTTGGCTGTTGCGCAGTTTTGGCATTGATAGTGTGATCCACCATCTGGGCCAGGCGCAACTCACGCCGGCAAATCAGGGACTAACCCTGGGGTTTCCTGAGTATGACGACCCGAAAGCAAAGATCACTTTGACACCCGAAGAACGTGACATCTGGCGCGACCGTATCACCGCCCACCAGCAGGAGAGCCGCAATGACTGATATGCTGATCTATCCGAAAGTCACCGATTACGCGGTGCCGTTTTTCATTCTGGCCATCCTGATCGAAATCGCCTGGATCACCTTTAAGAAACGCGGCGGGCGATATGAAACGCGGGATGCGATGACCTCTCTGTTCATGGGGGTCGGGTCGGTTGTCTCGGGCATCCTGCTGGGCTTTATCGCCTGGAACTTCTTTATGTTCCTCTGGTGGCTGACCCCGATCAATCTGGGGGCGTCTGTGCTGGTCGTGGTGGTCTGCTTTGTGCTGGATGATCTGCGCTATTACTGGGTGCATCGGTTTGGCCACCGTGTGCGCTGGGTCTGGGCGAGCCATGTGAACCATCACTCCAGCCAGCATTACAATCTGACCACTGCCCTGCGTCAGACATGGACGGGCACATTTACCCTGATGATGGTGGTACGTGCACCTCTGATCCTGCTGGGATTTCATCCGGCGATGGTGCTGTTTGTGGGTGGGGTGAACCTGATTTATCAGTTCTGGATCCACACCGAAGCCATCGACAAAATGCCCCGCTGGTTCGAAGCCGTGATGAACACGCCAAGCCACCACCGCGTGCACCACGGGCGTAATCCGCGTTATCTGGATGCGAATTATGCTGGTGTGTTTATCATCTGGGATAAGATGTTTGGCACCTTTGTGCCCGAGGTTGAGGATGAGAAAGTTGACTACGGGCTGATCCACAATATCGGCACGTTTAACCCCATCCGCGTGGCCTTTCATGAATGGGTGGCGATCTGGCGCGACTGGCGGCAGCCGGGACTGACCTGGAAGGATCGATGGAACTATGCGGTAAAGCCCCCAGGCTGGCGCCATGATGATAAGGGCGGATCAACCGAGCTGCTGAAGCGCCGCCATGTGGCACGTAACCCCGAGGTCGCGGGCACGCCCGGTTTTGAGGATTACAAAGCATAGACGACAGCGAAAAAGCACCATCTCGGCTTGATATCTGTCGGGGCGTATGAAGGGGCAGGCGCAGCCCCCAGGTAACGATTGGATCCGATGTTGTGAGGAAAATATACTTTTGCCATGGAACGCCTGGCAGCGCAGCAGATGCGGATCTTCTGGCGCGAGCCAATCCTGGGGTGGAGATCGTGGCGCTGGATCTTCTGCAATATCCGCCAGAACTCGCGCACCAGGCGCTGACCGATGCATTGATCTCCGAAAGTGACGAACCGGTGCATTTGGCCGGGTTTTCCATCGGGGCGATGGCCGCCATTCAGATCGCGGTCTCACATCCCGATCGCATCGCCCAATTGACCCTGATTTCACCTGCAGCCCCCTTACAGCTGGGTGACTTTCTACCCCATATGGCCGGGAAGCCCGTATTTGATCTGGCCATCAAAAAACCAAAACTTCTGCGCGCTCTGGCGGTCTTTCAGGGCGTTCTTTCACGCGTATCGCCCCGCCTGGTCCTCAACATGTTGTTCGCCAAATGTGGCCCGATGGAACAGGAGTTGCTGCAAGACCCTGACTTCATGCAAGCCATGGGCACCGCATTACAGGAAAGCTTTATCAATAGGCGGGAGGCAAATCTTTCATACGTTCAGGCCTATGTTCGGGATTGGCGTGACGCGTTACCCAGAGTGCAATGCCCCGTTGACCTTTGGCATGGCAGCAAGGATGGCTGGTCCCCACCGCAGATGTCAGTTGCATTGCAGGAGAGATTTGGAACATCCTGCACACTTCATGAGGTCGAAGACAGCGAGCATTACTCCACGCTTAGGCAGGTGAAGTTGTAATTATTTTCTGAAAAGCGACATGGGGGTCGGAATTGACCTCGCTGAGTGCTGCGTAAATCCGTCATACAGGCGGGACCAGAGGAAAGGCCCGCGCATGACACGTAAAATCCTTGAACCCGCACGCGAAATTGATGTGGTCCATGAAACCGATGTGCTGGTAATCGGCTCTGGCCCCGGTGGCCTGCCTGCGGCGCTGGCTGCCGCACGGGCCGGGGTGGAAGTCACGCTGGTCGAACGGTTCGGCTGTTTTGGCGGCAATCTGACGGTTGTTGGCGTTGAGGGCATGCATTGGTATCGCCATGAGGAAACCGTTGAAAGCGACGGCATCGCGCGTGAATTTGAAGACCGCGCGAAAGACATGGGGGCGGCGGTGCCGGAAAGCCAGTCCTTATCCTATGAGATCGATTCAGAAGGCTTCAAACTGGTCGCCGATCAGATGGTTCTGGGGGAACCGAACATCCGCCCCATGCTGCACCGCCAATTCGTTGCGCCCCTGATGGATGGCAACACAATCATCGGCGCAATCACCGAATCCAAAGCCGGGCGCGAGGCGATCCTGGCGAAACGGGTGATTGACGCCACGGGGGACGCCGATGTTGCACAACGCGCCGGCGCGCCTGTGTTCACGACGCCAGTGGAAAAGATGATGGCAGCGTCCGTGATGTTCCATGTGGCAGGCGTGGATAAGCAGAAATTCATGGATGGCATCAAAGCCGATCCGCAGACCTATAAGGACTGGGGCGGCGGTGGCGAGTGGAACATCGAAACCACCGGGAAAGAGGACGAGATGTTCTCGCCTTTCCTGCACAAACCTTTTGCGCAAGCGATCAAAGACGGGATGATCCCACCGAACCTGAACACCATCGCGGGTACCTGGGGCGCCTGCCATGACACGGGTGAACTGACCTATATGAACCTGATTCATATGGCGAATTGTGATGGCACCGATCCTGACAGCCTGACCACATATGAAATCGAAGGCCGCCGTCAGGCCATGCTGGCGATTGAGGCCTTGCGGGCTTATACGCCTGGGTGCAACGGTATCCGTTTGCGCAACTTTGGCATGTCGATTGGCATCCGGGATACGCGCAAAGTCGACACGGTTTACAATATGACCGGCCAGGATGTGCGCGAACAGGGACGATTTGACGACAGCGTTGGCATCTTCCCGGAATTCATTGATGGCTATGGCATTCTGATCCTGCCCACCACCGGGCGGTATTTCCAGATCCCTTACCGCAATCTATTGCCAAAACAGGTCGAAAACCTGCTTGTATCGGGTCGGATCACCGGGGGTGATACAACCAGCCACGCCGCCACCCGCAACATGGCCTGTTGTGCCGTTGCCGGGCAGGCCGCCGGGATTGCGGCAGCTGTATCCGTGAAAACCGGCAAAGGCGTGGACGCGGTTGACCTGACCCTGGTGCGCCATGAACTGGACCGCCAGGGCGCGCGTTATACCTGACGATCCCGCGCCATCGCGGCCACTTCATGGTGGCGGTGGCAGGTCACCAGGTGATTGTTCATAAGGCCCGATGCCTCCATAAACGCATAGACAATCGTCGGGCCGCAAAACTTAAACCCGCGTTTCTTCAGGTCTTTTGAGATCTGTTCGGATCGCGCATCTTTCGTCGGCACCTCAGCCTGGCTGGTCCAGCTGTTCTGTTCCACCTTGTGATCGAAATACCCCCACAGAAAATCGGCAAAGCATTGTTCTTCCTGCAGCCGCAGATAGGCCTGGGCGTTGGTAATGGTTGCTGCGATCTTGCCGCGATGGCGGATGATGCCGGGGTTTTGCAGCAGGCGTTCGATGTCATCCTCGCCCCAGGTGGCGATTATCTCGGGGTGAAAGCCTTCAAACGCCTCACGAAAATTGTCGCGTTTCTTCAGAATCGTCAGCCAGCTTAAGCCCGCCTGAAACCCGTCCAGAATCAGTTTTTCCCACAAAGCGCGCGCGTCATATTCCGGCACGCCCCATTCTTCATCGTGATAGGCCACGTAAATGTCTTCCAGGCCGACCCAGCCACAGCGTTCTGTCATTTCCGGATCCTTCCATTTTTAATTCATATGATTTCACGCAAATGCGTTTCTTCACTGCTCTTTAAGAGTTTTACAGCAGTCTGACCAAAGCTGAAGTATGAAAACCGGGACAGATGATGTTGAGTGATCCGTTAAGTTTCGACAGGGGTGAAGATGGTGCACATGGTGGCCCATTATCCCGTGTTCTTGCAGAACGTGACCGCAACATTCTGAAAATGGTTGAAAACTCACTTATCCGTAAGAATGTAGCCCTGGCCTATCAGCCGGTGGTGCGGTCCGATCAGCTGGGGCAGGTCGCATTTTACGAAGGGCTTGTACGGGTTCTGGATGAAAGCGGCCGGGTGATTCCGGCGAAGGAATTCATCAATCAGATCGAAGACAATGAACTTGGCCGCCTGATTGACTGTCGCGCGATAGAACTGGGCCTGCGGGCGCTTGCCGATGATCCGACCCTGCGCCTTTCGATCAATATGTCCGCGCGTTCAATCGGATATGCCCCCTGGATACGGTCACTGAATGCCGGGCTTGCGCAAGATGATACAATTGGCGAACGCCTGATCCTTGAGATCACGGAAAGTTCCGCCATGCAGATGCCGGAACTTGTCACAAGCTTCATGGCCGATCTGCAAAGCCAGGGCATCGCTTTTGCCCTGGATGACTTCGGGGCGGGCTATACGGCTTTTCGGTTTTTCAAGGATTTCTTCTTTGATGTCATCAAGATCGACGGGCAATTCATCACCGGCATTGCCCATAGCGCCGACAATCAGGTTCTGACCCGCGCGCTTGTATCCATCGCCAGGCATTTTGACATGTTCACCGTCGCAGAATGTGTGGAAAGCCAGGATGATATTGCCATTCTGAAAGACATCGGTGTGGATTGCCTGCAGGGCTATTATTTCGGCAGCCCCGTGATGGAAAGCCCGATGGAACAGGAACGTAAATACCAACAAGGCAAAATCTGACGTTGCTGCAATGCAGAAATTTTCTCTGCGCACGCATTGCCAGATGATATTTTTCCTCCTAACCTCACCGCCAACACGCCATCGCCCGGGGAACAAGCCCGCCATGGCGTCTGAAACGGAGGAGACCAGATATGACAAATGTAGTGATCGCATCCGCGGCCCGTACGGCCGTTGGCAGCTTTAGCGGTTCTTTTGCAAACACACCGGCCCATGATCTGGGTGCGGCAGTGCTTGAGGCCGTGGTAGAACGCGCCGGTGTTGAAAAAGGCGATGTATCCGAAACCATTCTGGGCCAGGTGCTGCAGGCTGGTCAGGGTCAAAACCCCGCACGTCAGGCGCATATCAATGCCGGTCTTCCAAAGGAAAGCTCTGCCTGGGGGATTAACCAGGTTTGCGGTTCCGGCCTGCGCACCGTCGCCCTTGGCGCACAGCACATCATGCTGGGTGATGCAGAAATTGTGGCCGCTGGCGGTCAGGAAAACATGACGCTTTCCCCACATGTGGCACATCTGCGTGCGGGCCATAAAATGGGTGATGTGAAATATATCGACAGCATGATCCGCGATGGTCTGTGGGATGCGTTCAACGGCTACCACATGGGCCAGACCGCTGAAAACGTTGCAAACCAATGGGACATCAGCCGCGAAGTGCAGGATGCCTTCGCTGTTGCCTCACAAAATAAGGCGGAAGCGGCACAGAAAGCTGGTCTGTTTGCCGATGAAATCGTGCCTTTCACGGTGAAAACCCGCAAGGGTGAGATCATCGTTGATCAGGATGAATACATCCGCCACGGCGCAACCATGGAAGCGATGCAAAAACTGCGCCCGGCTTTTGTGCGGGATGGCGGTTCCGTCACTGCGGCAAACGCATCCGGTATCAACGATGGTGCGGCGGCCGTTCTGCTGATGTCTGAAGAGAACGCCCAGAAACGCGGGATCACCCCAATGGCGCGAATCGCATCTTACGCAACTGCAGGCCTTGACCCGTCCATAATGGGCATGGGGCCGGTGCATGCATCCAAAATTGCGCTGGAAAAAGCAGGTTGGACTGCAAAAGATCTGGAACTGGTTGAAGCCAACGAAGCCTTCGCCGCCCAGGCCTGTGCCGTGAACAAAGACATGGGCTGGGATCCGGAGATCGTGAACGTGAACGGCGGCGCGATTGCCATTGGTCACCCAATTGGTGCGTCCGGTTGCCGTGTTCTGAACACGCTTCTCTTTGAAATGCAGCGTCGCGACGCGAAGAAAGGTCTTGCGACCCTCTGTATTGGTGGTGGCATGGGCGTGGCGCTTTGCGTGGAACGCTGAGGCGTCATAATACCTTCAAAATCCTATGACAGAACGCCGACAGTAACACTGTCGGCGTTTTTATTTCTGCAATGCGGCAATTTTCGTTGAAATATTGTTGCGCATACATGGAAAAATGTTTTACAGAGTTACCGACTGGATTTTTTATAAGGGAGAGCAGGCATGTCACGCACTGCACTGGTAACCGGCGGCACACGCGGCATTGGCGCTGCGATTTCTGTCGCTCTGAAAGAGGCGGGTTACACCGTCGCAGCAAACTATGCAGGCAACGATGAAGCCGCAGCAAAGTTCACAGCAGAAACCGGCATCAAGACCTTCAAGTGGTCTGTAGCAGATTATGATGCCTGTGCGGAAGGCATTTCAGCCGTTGAAGCGGAACTTGGCCCGGTTGACGTCCTGATCAACAACGCCGGCATTACCCGTGATGCGCCGTTCCACAAAATGACCCGCGAACAGTGGCAGCAGGTGATCGACACCAACCTGTCCGGCGTGTTCAACATGACCCACCCGATCTGGCCTGGCATGCGCGAGCGCAAATTCGGCCGCATCGTGACCATTTCATCCATCAACGGTCAGAAAGGTCAGTTTGCACAGGTAAACTATGCCGCATCCAAAGCCGGTGATCTGGGCATCACCAAATCCCTGGCACAGGAAGGCGCACGTTTTGGCATCACGGCCAACGCGATCTGCCCGGGCTATATCGGCACCGAAATGGTGATGGCTGTGCCTGAAAAAGTACGTGAATCAATCATCAGCCAGATCCCGGCGGGTCGCCTCGGCACCCCGGAAGAAATCGCGCGCTGCGTGACGTTCCTTGTGTCTGATGATGCGGAATTCATCAACGGTTCAACCATTTCCGCGAATGGCGGGCAATTCTTCGTATAAGCGAAACATCTGACAAAAAGGAAGGGCGGCCAATTGGCTGCCCTTTTGTATTCTAAACGCCTGTTCTGCAGGGCGAGTGAATGTCGTGGTCCATCCCGCCCGGCAGAGGGATGCTGTCACGCAGTGGACAGTCGGGATATTTCTTCCTTGAGGCGCAGTTTTTCCTTCTTCATTGCCGCGATGTCCATCGGGTCAGCTGCAGGATGTCGTTGTTCCTGGTCAACTTTTTCAGAAAGAGATTGGTGTTTACGGTGGAGTTCCTGGATATGCGAACTCTTACTCATGGCGATCCTCCGTTACCAAGTTACGGATTTAGTCGACCATAGAAATTGAGTCGTGTCACGTTGCAACGCAGCAAATTTACGTCGATAAACGGTTTTCCGCCGATATATCTGGTAACATTATTACGCAAAGGTTAATTTCAGGGAAATTTAAGCACCGATCCGTCACGTAAAATTGAACGAATCTGATCCGTATAACTTTCACCGTCTTTTTCATGCTGTGGCCCAAGGTGGGTGATCAGCGGCGCATGCAGGATAAAATCGGCGCGCCCTTCTTTGCGGGCCCGCATCAGAAACAGATGCGCCTTGCGGCCCGTGCGGGCGGAAATGGGCAGAATTTCCACACTGCCCAGACGTGACAGGGTTGCAGCCAGCACATCGGGCAAACGTCGGATATCCTGGATCAACGTCAGATAACCTTTTGGCTTCAGGCGGCGCGCGGCAAGGTCGATCCAGGCCTCTGACGGGGTTTCACCGGCCAGCGCAATATCTTTGCCAGCATCCGGCGCGGATGATCCACGGGAACGATCAAAGAACGGCGGGTTCATAATCACCTGATCAAAACTGCGTGCTTTCAATTCCGCAGGAATGGCGGAAATATCAGCGTTGTAAACCGTCAGCGCCTGATCATTGCGGGATGCGTTTTCCTGTGCAAGTGCCGCGTATTTTTCCTGAAGCTCCACCCCGGTGAGGGACAGTTCAGCAACCCGCGCCCCAAGGCAAAGGGTCGCGACCCCTGCCCCGCATCCGGCCTCAAGCACGCTTTGCCCTGGCTTTGCCGGGCAGGCCGCCGCCAGCAAAACAGGATCAGCCCCGGCACGATAGCCCTGTCGCGGTTGCAGGATCTGCAGTCGGCCAGACAGGAACCCGTCGTCGGTCAATCCATCAGGAAAATGCTGTTGTAATTCCGAAGTCGACATCATTGTCTTTCAGGATAACTGTGGCCTGGGCATGATCAACAGATCGCACCATCAGGCGGCGCGGCAATATGCCAATAGACCCTTCCAGAACGCTGATATTTACGTCCATTTCAAAGCAGTCTATACCCTCCCCCTGAAGGAGCGCCTGGGCGAATGCGATGATCGTCGGGTCTGTGGTACGCAGGAGTTCTTTCATATGGATGAGATAACGGCAGTTGCGCTGAAATGTCGAGCGCCAGACCGGAAAAAAGCAGAGTTTTGATGCCCATGGATGCTTCCGTAAAACCACATGACCGCCTGGCCCGCTTTCTGGCGGATGATATGGACGCCGTGAATGTGCTGATCCGCAAACGCATGGCGTCGGAACATGCGCCGCGTATTCCGGAAGTGACCGCACATCTGGTCGAAGCGGGCGGCAAACGTCTGCGCCCGATGCTGACGCTGGCGGCAGCGCATCTGTGTGGCTATCAGGGTGATCACCATGTGAAGCTGGCAGCGACGGTGGAGTTCATTCACACCGCGACCCTGCTGCATGATGATGTGGTCGATGAAAGCGGCCAGCGCCGGGGACGTCCGACCGCGAACCTGCTGTGGGACAATAAATCCAGCGTGCTTGTCGGCGATTACCTGTTTTCCCGCAGCTTCCAGCTGATGGTTGAAACCGGATCCCTGCGGGTGCTGGATATTCTGGCGAATGCGTCCGCAACCATTGCCGAAGGCGAAGTTCTGCAGCTGACCGCCGCCCAGGATCTGGCGACGACTGAGGCGATCTATCTGCAGGTTGTCCGTGGCAAAACCGCAGCTCTGTTTTCTGCCGCAACCGAAGTGGGCGGCGTGATTGCCGGTGCGGATGATGCGACCACACAGGCGCTGTTTGACTATGGCGATGCGCTTGGGATCAGTTTCCAGATCGTTGATGATCTGCTGGATTACTGGGGTTCTGACGCGACAGGCAAAAACATCGGCGATGACTTCCGCGAACGCAAACTGACCCTGCCGGTGATTAAGGCCGTGGCCCGGGCTGACGCAACCGAGCGTGACTTCTGGAAGCGCACGATCGAAAAAGGCAATCAGCAGGACGGTGATCTTGAAACCGCGTTGGAGCTTTTGAAAAAGCACAACGCCATGGAAGACACCCGCACAGAAGCCCTGAAATGGGCGGATCAGGCGAAAGCGGTCCTGTCCGTTTTACCTGATCACGAATTGCGCCAGATGCTGTCAGATATCGCCGATTACGTGGTCGCGCGTCTGCGCTGATCCAAGCACGCAAGGTTTGACCCACCATGCGGGATGGGCCTGCTGCAAATCGGTTGCGGCGGCCTTTGCCTGGTCCTGACTGTCATAGATCGCAAAGCATGTCGCACCAGAACCAGACATCCGGGCAAGTTGCGGCCCGGTGGCCTGCAAAGCGTTGAGTGTCTGTGTGATTTCAGGAAAGAGCACTTCTGCCGGGGCCTGAAGATCGTTGCGCTGATCCATAAGCCAGGACAGAAATTCTTCAGGCTTTCCGGGAAGCGCAGACAAGGGCGGATTATTCTTATTCGCCAAAGCTTTAAAAACTGGTGGGGTTGATACAGCCACGCGGGGATTGACCAGAACAGCGTGCATTTCCGGGAAGGTCGGCAGAGGTGTGATGTCTTCGCCAATGCCCTGCACACGGGCCGTGACCGGGTTCAGGCACATGGGAATATCCGCGCCAAGTGCCAGCATGTTGTCAGTGTCATAATCGCCCTGCATCAGACGCACCGCTGCGGCGGCGTCAGAGGAACCGCCACCGATACCAGACGCCGTCGGCAGGTGTTTTTCCAGGTGAAATTTACGAGGTCCCCCCCGGCACAGGCGCGCGGCACGCAGGACCAGATTACTATCGTCTTCCGGCACTTCCGCCCCTTCTGGGCCGGAAACCCGTAGTGAAAACGCACCCGCAGGTTCCGCCGTCAAATGATCCCCGACAGATGCAAACGCCACCAGCGTATCAAGCAAGTGATAGCCATCGGCCCGCTGGCCGGTCACGTGAAGGGCAAGATTAACCTTAGCCGGGGCGAAACCCGGCGAAACGTCAGTCACCACTGCCGGCAACGGCGAGGGGATCTGCGCCTTCTTCTTCCAGAACCACATCAAGACCAACATCCAGTTTGCGGCGGATACGCTCAGGGTCGGCTTCGGGATGTACCTCATCCGGGTTCACAAAAGACAGGGCGCGCTTCCACTGAAACACCGCTTCGCGCTGACGGCCAACCGCCCACAGCACATCCCCCAAATGGTCAGAGACCACAGGATCAACGGGTTCAAGTTCGGCGGCGCGTTCCATATGACCAACTGCTTCGTCATAGCGGCCCAGGCGATACAGCACCCAGCCCAGGGAATCGGTGATATAACCATCATCCGGGCGGGCCTCGACGGCCTGTTCGATCATCGCAAGCGCTTCATCCAGGTTTTCACGTTTCTCAACCAGAGAATACCCCAGATAGTTCAGCACAAACGGCTGACCCGGAGAGAGTTCCAGGGCAAAGCGGAAATCGGCTTCGGCTTCTTCCCAGCGGTCCTGACGTTCCAGGGTAATACCACGGGTGTAATAGGCGCCCCAGTGGCCTGGCTCCGGATCCCCAAACAGCGCAATGGCGTTGTCATAGGCGGCGCTTGCTTCTTCAAAACGTTCCATAGACCGCAGGGCATCACCAAGGGCGGAATGCGCGACGGGCAGGTCAAACCGGGTTTCTGCGAGTTGCCGCAGGGCCTCGATCGCCGCATCATCTTTGCCGGACTGACGCAGGGCTTCGGCACGACCGATTTCAGCTTCGTGGAAAGACGGGTGGCTGCGGGGCACGCGATCATAGGTCGTGTTGGCCAGATCATATTGTTCCAGTTTTTCCAGCAAAGACGCGGACAAAAGCATGGCGGGCACACTGCGCGGGTTCAGGTGTTCAGCGGTGCGTGAGAACAGCAGCGCATAAGCCGGGGCCGCTTCGCTTTCGAGTACGCCCGCGACGGAAAAGAACACTTCGGCCAGACCTTCGGACGCTGACGTGGCAACAGAAAGTGGCAGGGTGTCACCCGCTTCCAGTGTGGCTGTCATCTGAGTGATGACCGGGTCTGTGGAATGGCCGAAAATACTTTGCAGAAGTTCAAGCGCATCGGCGTTGCGTTCCAGCTGACTGAGCACTTCAACATGGGTCAGAATGCCGTTGACCGTGGCCGGGATTGCGCCGGAATACCGACCTGACAGAATGCCATCCGCGCCTTCATAATCGCCCACCTGCGCAAGGGCTAACGCTTTGTGATACAGGCCAAAAGCCCGGGTTGATTCATCTTCGGATACCGCATCAAAACCTTCAAGTGCTGCGGACATCTGGCCTGCACCAACCAGCGCCCAGGAGGTCACCAGACCATCCACAAGCGGGCCAATGTTCACAGCGCCCTGATAGGTTTCAAGCAGGGTTTCAAATTCCTGTTGCGCGCCCAGATCAGCCACGGTGAGAATACTGGTCTGTTGCGTATCAAACCCGGCGCCACGCATCACCTGACTGATGGCAATCGCCTGTTCAAAATCAGCAAGTCCGACCCAGGCCGTCAGCGCATTTTCCTGAAGCACCGGATTTTGCGGATCCTGAATAAGTGCCCGGGAATACCAGTCAGCGGCCTGTGCATAATCGGAATAAAAGCTGGCCTGACGCGCCGCAAGATACGCCCCGGCAAGGCCTTCGGTCTGACCTGCGGTGGGCAGGATCACAGTGCTGGCGAACAGGGCCGCGATGAGGGTTCTGAACATGGAAGCTCCGGCTGATTTCAGATCACTTGAGTTAAGCTAAGTGCTGTTCCCCTGAAAGGCAATGGCAGGGCCGAAAACCGGTAAAAACAGGCAGAATACGCCATACACATCCTATGCACAAAGCATGCACATCTTATGCATATGCGGCGGACGGGGGGCTTAACCGGTGGTTCAGACGTCGCCCATAGCCCTGCCCCGCGTCAGCTGGCCGGTGCCCGGCGTTCGGCTTCCTGTTTCAGGGCCTGATTAAACGCCTGATACCCATCCCGGTAAATCGCCGACAGTTTCCAGCCCATCAACCAGGTCAGACCCTTCTTAATTTCATCACTTTGCACAAAACGGGTGCGGCCGTCAGAGGTTGCTTCAACCCGGAAGTGATGATCGTCACAGATCCCCCCTGGTCCCTTTTCTGCCCAGAAAAATTCCTGACCGGCCGTCACTTCGATCCGGTGATCAATTGTGACCCGCTTTGGCTTGGCCGGGTTCAGCTGAAAATCAACGGTGATCGTGTTTCCATCTTCGATTTCCCCGCCAACGGCGACCATAAAAGCAGCCCAGTTTTCATAGGCCTTTGTATCAACAAGCACAGCCCAGACCTGTTCTGGCGTTGCGTCGATCTCAATTGATGTGTGGATGCGGTAATGTGAAAAACCGATCTTTTCTACCTGGTCCATATGGAATCCTTCCGGGAAATCTTTACATTTTTGACTAATTTGTAAAATTGACATTATCGCTGGATTTGTCAAGATCCTCGTTATGAATGAACGAGAGAAATCCATCGCCCGCGCCGCAATGCGGGCCTATCAGCAAAAAGGCGTGGCAAAAACAACCATGACCGATGTTGCACGCGAAGCCGGGGTTTCGCGCCAGACCGTGTATAATGCGTTTCCCAATACAGATGCGGTTCTGCGGGGGGCTATTCGCAGTTATATTGAGGGCTTGTGGCAATCTGTTCTGACCGGCTGGCAGGCCTGTGCATCGCTTGATGAAAAACTGGATGTGCTGTTGCATCATTTTGCGCTGACACCCTGGGAATTTCTGCACAGCTCGCCGGTGGCGGCGGAACTGGAGCGGGGGCACAACCCCGCCGGACATAACGAAATTGCCGCCTGTCGCGCGATTTTTCGCGAAGATATTGCCGCGCTGTTCACGCCCTGGAACGACGCATTGCAACGTCAGGGCACAAGTCCTCTGGCTGTTTCAGATTTCATCAGCTGGTCGATTGAGGGGCTGAAATATAACAGCATGACCCGCGAAGACATGATGCAATCTATCGCCACGCTAAAAGCTTTGGTTCTGGCGTTGATAAAATAAAAGGGCCGCCCGAAGGCAGCCCTGAAATCTGATCTGTCACCCGGATTACATGTTCGGGTAGTTCGGGCCGTCACCGCCTTGTGGCGTGGTCCATGTGATGTTCTCGGACGGATCCTTGATGTCACATGTTTTACAATGCACGCAGTTCTGGAAGTTGATGACAAAATCGCCATCGACAACCTCGTAAACACCGGCAGGACAGTAGCGCTGCGCAGGTTCTGCGAATTGCGGCATGTTCACACCCATCGGGATGCTTGCGTCTTTCAGCTTCAGGTGCGCCGGCTGGCTTTCTTCATGGTTGGTCATGGAGAAACTGACGTTGGTCAGGCGATCAAAGCTGAGTTTGCCATCAGGTTTTGGGTAATCAATTGGCTTGTGCTTGTCGGCAGCTTCGGTTGCCTGCGCATCGTTTTTGCCGTGCTTCCAGGTGCCCAGCGGATTCCAACCGGTGAGGTTCGCAACCCACATATCGAAACCGCCCAGCATCAGAGATGCAACCAGGCCAAACTTGGACCAGATGGCTTTGACGTTGCGCACAGGTTTCAGGTCGGCTGCGATTGGGCCGGAACGGACCATATCGTCATAGGCTGTCAGCTCATCACCGCCGCGACCGGCTTTGATCGCCTCATAAGCGGCTTCGGCTGCGTGCATACCTGAATACATCGCATTGTGGTTGCCTTTGATACGCGGCACGTTGACCATGCCCGCAGAACAACCCAGCAGCGCACCGCCCGGGAAACAGGTTTTTGGCAGGGACTGCCAGCCGCCTTCAGTGATCGCACGTGCGCCGTAAGCCACGCGTTTGCCGCCTTCAAGCAGCTTTGCGATTTCCGGGTGATGCTTGAAGCGCTGGAATTCCATGTAAGGGAAGAGATGCGGGTTCTTGTAGTTCAGGTGAACCACGAAGCCGACATAAACCTGATTGTTTTCCAGGTGATAGATGAAGGAACCACCGCCCGCATTGCTGCCCAGAGGCCAGCCCATGGTGTGGGTCACGGTGCCCTCGGAATGCTTCCCCGGGTCGATTTCCCAGATCTCTTTCATGCCGACGCCGTATTTCTGAACGTCGCTGTTTGCGGCCAGATCGTATTTCGCGATGACTTCTTTGGACAGAGACCCGCGCACGCCCTCAGAGAGGAAGACATATTTGCCGTGCAGTTCCATGCCAGGTTCAGTGTTCGGGCCGTAGGAACCATCTGCTTCCAGACCAAAGACACCGGCAACCACGCCTTTGACTTCGCCATTGTCGCCAAATACCAGTTCAGAACAGGCCATGCCCGGGAAGATTTCAACGCCCATTTCTTCGGCCTGCTCCGCCATCCAGCGGCAGACGTTGCCCATGGACACGATGTAATTGCCGTGGTTGTTCATCAAAGGCGGCATGGGGAAATTCGGAATGCGGGCTTTGCCGGCTTCGCCAAGGATCAGGAAGTTATCTTCCTTTACAGGCGTGTTCAGCGGCGCGCCTTTTTCTTTCCAGTCCGGCATCAGTTCGTTCAGAGCGCATGGGTCAAGCACCGCACCAGACAGGATATGGGCGCCAACTTCGGAACCTTTTTCCAGAACAACGACGTTCAGGTCGGAATCCAGTTGTTTCAGACGGATCGCTGCAGAAAGACCAGCGGGACCAGCGCCCACGATCACTACATCATATTCCATCGACTCGCGTTCAATCTCGGCCATAGTACCCATCTCCACGTCGCTTGCGGCTGCGCAATATTGTTTCCGAAATTCCCTAGCTGGTTTACAGACCTGTCGTCAATTCAAACGCGCCGTAAAATAGCCCTCAGGCGGCATTTACCATAAGTAAACCGTCAACTGAGTACAATTTCGCTGAAGCCATGCGCAGGTGGGCCGCCCCCTCTTGACTTTACTTACCGCCCTCAGGTTAAACAGTTCAGTTGCTTTTTTCCTTTGGAAAAGCCGATAATCTACCCAAACCAGAAAAATAACAGGTCGATCATGGAAAAAATACCAATGACCCGCGGCGGTTTCACCGCCCTTGAGCAAGAACTGAAAAACCTGAAAACAGTGGAACGTCCCTCTGTGATCAAGGCCATTGCTGAAGCCCGTGAACATGGGGACCTGTCTGAAAACGCAGAATATCATTCTGCGCGCGAAAAGCAGAGTTTCATTGAAGGCCGGATCAAAGAGATCGAAGCCATCATTTCCCTTGCAGAGGTCATTGATCCGACCACTCTGTCCGGTGCGATCAAATTTGGCGCGACCATCAAGATTGTTGACGAAGATACGGATGAAGAAAAAACCTATCAGATCGTCGGCGAGCCCGAAGCGGATATTGAAAGCGGCATGCTGAACATCAAATCCCCGCTGGCGCGTGGCCTGATTGGCAAAGAAGAAGGCGACAGCGTTGAGGTTCGCACACCCGGCGGCCTGCGCAGCTATGAAGTTCTGGAAATTCATTACAAGTAACGTCTTTCATTTTACGAAAGCACATTGATGCCTGAAGACAACAAACCTTCTGCCCCTTCTGATCTTTCTGCACCGCAAGCAAAGCCGCCTGTGCAGAAAGACCCGGGGGAACCTGTAAACAACGTCACAAAACCCGTTAAAAAACCTGTTCTGCCCGGATCGCGCAGAGGGAAGCAGAAGAAAGCAACCGCCGGCGCGGGCCTGGGTGTGTACAGTGCCCCGGGTCAGGGCGGGTTTTCTGCAACGGAACTGGTTGCTGTGGCACTGACGGCGCTTTGGCTTGGGCTGGTGGTGATTTTCTATGTCTTCACCGATTCTGAAACGGCGGAAGAGGGCACCAGAGGCCTTGATCTGGTCGTAAAGCTTCTGGCGATTTTCCTGCCGGTGGCGGTGATCTGGATTGGCGCGGTTGCGGCCAGATCGGCGCGGGTTATGCGCGCTGAAGCGACCCGGCTTCAGGCTGCGATTGATGGTATGCGCCAGACCTATGTGGCGCAGATGCAATCCGGTGGGACCGGCGCTGCGCCATCCGTGGAACAGAAGCTGGATCAGATCGCAGCGGCGCAAAGAGAAACCGAAGCGGTTCTGGCACAGTTCACGGCCTCGCACGGGCTTCAAAGCGGGTCTCTTCCCGCTGTCGCCCTGGCCCCCGCACCACAACCGCCAACCAACAGTCAGGGACAAAGCGCCCTGGAACTGGGCACCCCGGCAGAGGCCCTGGATGATCCGATTTCAATCCGGGATTTCATTCGCGCCCTGAATTTTCCGGAAAATGTCGACGACCACGAAGGTTTTGCCGCCCTGCGCTATGCCCTGCGGGACCGGCGCAGCGCGAAACTTGTGCAGGCCAGCCAGGATATTCTCACTCTGCTCAGCCAGGATGGGATTTATATGGATGACCTGCGCCAGGAAAAGGTGCCGGCCGTGATCTGGCGTCGTTTTGCCGAGGGCATTCGCGGCGAGAGCATTGGCCGCCTTGCCGGTGTGCGCGACCGGTCGTCCCTGTCGCTGAGCGCCGGGCGCATGCGGCAGGACCCGGTGTTTCGCGATGCGGTTCACCATTTCATCCGGCAGTTTGATGAAAGCTTTATCGAGTTTGCAAATAACGCCAGCGACGATGATATTATGGCGTTTTCCGACACACGGACCGCACGGGCCTTTATGCTGCTGGGCAAGGTTGCCGGGACATTTGATTAAATCATGTGGGGGATCTGCCCCCACACACGGCCTTCCGGTGGGGGCCAGCCCTCCCCCCCGGGATATTTGCCGAACAAAAATGGGGCCTACAGCCCGAAGCTGCCCCAGGGGATGAATTTTACAGGCGCGCCGGGGGTGATCTCTGTGGTGTCTTCCGCAATATCCACGATCCCATCGGCCCAGGTCAGGCCGGAAATACGGCCGGAACCTTCATTGGCGAAAAGTTCGACGCGTCCGTCTGGTGTGATTTTACCGCGCTGAAATTCACGACGGCCCGGTTTCTTTTTCTTGCTGAATGCGGCGGGCAGTGAGAAGCTTTGCGGTTCCTGCCATTGACCGCCGGCCAATTGCAGGCAGGCGGGGCGCGCGAACATCAGGGCGGTGACAAAGGCCGCAACCGGATTGCCGGGCAGACCGAAAACCGGCGTGTTGTTCCACAGGCCAAGCGCCAGCGGGCGGCCCGGTTTCATGGCGATCCGCCAGAGCTGCATCGCGCCGCTTTCCGTCAGCAGTGCGGACATATGGTCTTCATCCCCTTGCGATGCGCCACCAGACGTCAGGATCACATCGGCCTGTGCGGCAGCGGCATCCAGAGTGGCACGCAGGGTGTCCCGATTGTCCGGCGCATGGCCCAGATCAACAGGCAGATGCCCCCAGGCGCGGATCATTTCCAGCAACATCGGACGGTTGGCGTCATAGGTGCGGGCGGGGTCGATGGTTTCGCCGGGTTTTGCCAGCTCATCCCCTGTGGACAGCACACCCACCCGCAGAGGTTTACGCACTGTCACCTCGGCAATGCCAAGCGAGGTCAACAGACCAAGCGCGGCGGCATCAAGGCGGGTGCCTTTGGCCAGGGCCAGGGCACCGGCGGCAATGTCTTCGCCCATCTTGCGCACATTGGCCCCGGGTTTGATGCGGCCCTGAAAACGGACCTGACCATCGGTGAGGTCTACGTCTTCTTCCATGATCACCGTATCAATGCCGGGTGGGGTCAAAGCACCGGTGAGGATGCGGATCGCCTGGCCATGCGGGACGGGATCGGTATGGGGATCCCCCGCCGCAGCGCGACCGTCAGAGAGCGATAAGGCCGTCACCGGATCACCCAGCGCAGAAGCCGCGAACCCATAGCCGTCGACGGCGGAATTGTCGGCAGGGGGACTGGCACGCAGAGCGGTAACATCCTGGGCAAGATAGCGCCCGGCGGCGTCCCAAAGCGGTAGGGTTTCGGTGGCGCAGGTCACGGTGAGGTTGTCTCGCAAATGCGCCAGCGCCGTATCAACCGGCGTCCAGGTGACACCAGGTGGCAGGGCGAAACAATCGTTTTTCAGGGGCGCGGGCGCATCAGCGGGGGCCGGTGTTGTGGTGAAGCCAAGCGCGAGCGCAATGAAGTCCGCAATCGCCGCCGTGTCATCCAGGTCAATCACCGGGCAAGGCGCATCCGGCAGATCGGCATCACTGGCGATTACTTTCACGGTGCCATCTTCCGCTGCGATCATCGGGTGGTCATTCACCGCGCGGATACATTCGACCTTACTGTGGGGTTCGCGTTTGAACCCTTCGACCAGCACCAGATCACAGGGCGCGAGACGGGCGAGAAGTTCCGGCAGGGAAGGTTCGTCCGCCCCGCGCAATTCGCCCATCAGGGCCCAGCGATGCTTTGAGGACAGAAAGACCTCACCCGCGCCAGCTTCGCGGTGGCGATAACTGTCACGCCCGGGCTGATCGACATCCGTGGTGTGATGGGCGTGTTTGATGGATGAAACCTTCAGCCCCCGCGCGGTGAATTCCGCAATCAGCCGCTCCATCAGCCCGGTTTTGCCCGCGTTTTTCCAACCGGTGACACCAAAGATTTTCATCGCTGCTTACCCTTTCAGAATTTCATGCGCCTGGGCCAGGTCTTCAGGGGTATTCACATTGAAGAACGGGTTAACATCGCCTGTCAGCGCAAATTCTGCATAGGCGTTTCCACGGGGCTGCGTAAAGGCGACGATTTTGCGCAGGCCGTCAGAAAGGGCGGCACGCAGATCATCACGCAGGTCAACGGACCAGAGACCAAAGGTTGGCTGGCGTTGTTGTTTTCGGGTCGGGCAAGGCGTGGCGGACAGCACCACAGGCGCGCCGGTGATTTCGGCCTGCAACTGCAATTGCGGCACAAGGTCGGGCGGCAGGAAAGGCGTGTCGGCGGCAGCGGTGACGATATGGTCAAAGCCGTGAACCGCTGCGTAATCCAACCCCGCCAGAATACCCGCCAATGGCCCGGCCAGATCGCCCGGCGCATCTGCAATCACGGGCAGGTTGAAGGCCTTAAAGCGGGAAGCATCACCATTCGCATTCAGCACGAGTTGCGCGACCTGGGGTTCAAAACGGGCAAGCACATGATCAAGGATCACACGCCCACCAAGCTGCATCAGCCCCTTATCAACCAGATTCGCATCACTCCCGCCCAGCCGGGTCGCCTGACCACCGGCGAGGATCACACCTAAGGGGGATTTCATTGCTCTGCCCCTTTTCTGCGGTTCTTTTTGTCTTCTTCCGGGACACGCGCGGGATCTACATCGCGCACAAGCCGGTCTTCACCCGACAAACACGTAAAGCGACGACCGCGCATCCGGCCAATGATGGTCAGACCAAGGTCACGGGCGATGGCAACACCGGAGGCGGTGAAACCGGAACGGGACACAAGCACAGGAATGCCCATAGAGGCGCATTTGATCACCATTTCAGACGTCAGCCGCCCGGTGGTATACATGATCTTATCGCCGCCATCCGTGCCGGTTGCGCGCATCCAGCCCGCGATTTTATCGACGGCGTTGTGGCGGCCCACGTCTTCCATATAGACCAGTGGGCGGTCTTGCTTGCACAGCACCGTGCCATGGATTGCACCGGCGGACAGGTACAGCGAAGGCGTTGTGTTGATCTGATGCGCAAGGGCGTAAAGCCAGCTGGAACGGACCTGTGTTTGTGGCAGTTCCAGCCCCTCAAGCCCTTCCATCATATCACCAAAGACCGTGCCTACGGCGCATCCGGATGTGCGGGTTTTCTTGGCGAGCTTTTCCTCGTAGTTCGTCACGCGATCTGTGCGGATGACGATGGTTTCAAGCTCTTCATCAAAATCCGTGGCGGTCACAACCTCATCCGCCGCCAGCATGCCCTGATTGGCCAGAAAACCAATCGCAAGGTAATCAGGATAATCACCGATGGTCATGGCCGTGACAATTTCCTGGCCGTTCAGAAATATCGTCAGCGGGCGCTCTTCGACCACGTCAATTTCAACGGTATTGCCGAACTGATCCTGCCCGGTGACCGCCGTGGTCAGGCCGCTTGCAGAAGGATCGGGGGCGATCAGATATTTATGGGCGCTATCACCGTTTGTCATTTGCATCCCTTTGCGAATTCAGGCAACGATTTCCCGCACAGATTAGGAGCAGCGCGTGACCACCACCAGTTCAAAATCACAATTCCTGCACGGATTGCGCACCGGCCTGCCGTTTATTCTGGTCGCCGGGCCGTTTTCGCTGCTTTTTGGCGTGGTCGCGACAGAAGCCGGGCTGAACTTGCTGGAAGTCATGGGCTTTACCTCCATCGTGATTGCAGGCGCGGCCCAATTTGCAGCCCTTCAGCAGATGTCCGACAATGCGCCGGTGATTGTGATCCTGGCAACGGCGCTTGCCGTAAACCTGCGCATGGCGATGTATTCCGCCGCCCTTGCGCCGCACATTGGCAAAGCGCCTTTGTGGCAGCGGGCATTGGCGAGCTTCTTTCTCTTTGATCAGAACTATGCGGTGGGGGTGCTGGAGTTCGAAAAACGCCCGGACATGACCCCGCAGGAAAAGATTTCGTTCTACTTTGGCATCACCTGCGCGATTGTACCGGCCTGGATCACGGGCACCTATATTGGCGCGGTGGTGGGCACGGCGATCCCGCCGGAATATGCGCTGGACTTCGCCCTGCCGATTACATTTCTGTCAATGATCGGCCCGGCCCTGCGCACCCCGGCCCATATTGCGGCGGCGTTTGTATCGGTGCTTGCTGCCCTGATCTTTGCCTTCCTGCCCTACAACATGGGCCTGATGGTCGCGGCAATCCTGGCAATGATGACAGGCGCACAGGTCGAAACCTGGCTGATCGCCCGCGGAAAATGGAGCTAAGACCATGGATATGACATCTGGCGAAATCTGGCTGACCATCGCGCTTGTTGGCATTGGCACCTATCTTGTGCGCTTTTCGTTTATCGGGATTATTGGCGATCGTGAAATGCCCGAATGGGTGCTGCGCCATCTGCGCTATACGCCGGTTGCGGTTTTGCCCGGTCTCGTCGCGCCGCTGGTCCTGTGGCCCGCCGCCACGCAAGGTCAGCCTGATCCGGCCCGTCTCGCGGCGGCCTGCGCAGCCTTTGTGGTGGGATACTTCAGCAAAAACTTCATCTGGTCCGCAGCCGCAGGGATTGGCACGCTGTTTCTGATGTTGTGGGTGTTGGGATAACTGAACGTTATGAATGCGGCACCTGAACGCATCGCTGAAATCAAGCACAATGCGCTAAGCCGCGAGCGCTATACGATGACCATCTCAACCGATGAACTAGAGGCATGCAACCTCGCCTTCTTCAAAGAAGACATAGTCATTTCCTCTACAGAGGCTTTTGAATACATTGACCAGGAAAAACAGCCGCTCAGACTGGACCTGTCGGCTATAGGCCTCAGCGATGAATATAACTGGTTTAAGCATCATGACGTTCAAAGGCAGTTTAATCTGATCTCAGACATCATTTCTGATTGCAAAAAAGAACCTTGCCCAATCAACCACATCATCTGGATCGATTGCAACGAAGACTCCTAATCGGTTACTGGGTCTGCCCCGCCAGAAGGGACGAATTGTCGTCATCATCGTCGTCGTAAAGCTCCCGCGTCGTCACGCCGGGCAATTTGGCGAAGGAGCGCATGGTGGCGTTGGGGAACCAGGAGGTGCGCATCGACTCGAACCCCGGCAGGCGGGAGAGAATCGTTGAAACGGAATTGGAGCACATCGCCTTGGGCACAGCGCCATAAGCCTGAACTTCGCGCAGGGCCATTTCGGCGACTTCCGGGCTGACCTCGATTGTCTGCACCACGGTGTAGTAGGTTTTGCGCGTGTGGTAATCTTCATAGTAATCCACGGCGGCCGGGGACATGCCGAAATGCACGTCATTGCGTTCCGGAATACGCGGGTTCCACCAGGTGCCCGCCGGGTCAAACATCACGCGTTGTGACCCGTTCACAAGCAGGCCGGAATGCGCGCCGGAGCCGGACACAAGATTGATAACTGTATAGAGGGAAAGGTATTTCGGGCCTTCATGCACGTAGGTTGCCCTGGAAACTTCTTCATCCGGCGCCCATTTCGGTTCCGCTGTAAAACCACACCCCATGAGAAATGCAGGCAGAAGAAGCCAGATAAATTTACGCATGAAATACCCTTTTAAGATGCACCGGGGCCGGACGTGAAAATCGTCATCGGCCCCGGCAAAATTCAGATCAGCTGTTGTAAACAGTCAGAAGGACCAGAATAACAATGGATGCAATCGCAACGCGGGTGCTGGCTTTGAGGAAGCCATCATAAGCTTTTTCCTGCGCGGAAATATCCATGGAACCGTGTTCGTGTTTCGCCATTTTACTCATCCTGTAGATATGCGTTTGCGGTGGTTTAGCGGATTTTATCCGGGCTGTCACCATCCGGAAACATCGGATATCGTCGAGAGCAACAACAAATTGCGGGACACATCCAAACCCTTCCCCCTGGCCTCATTTTCCGGGATATCAGACTAAATGGAATCTATTCCTCAGTTACCCCCAACGCAGCGCATAAACCCGCATTGTCAGTTTCCAGTTCAATAAACTCAGCGACATGTCTTTTCGCCTGTTCATCCCCAAGAAAGGCAGCTGCTGTCATCAGTTGCAGAAATTTCCCGCTGTCACGTTCAACATCATCGCCATACCGATAAGCCCATGCCAGATCCAGCAACGATGGACGGTGCCACTTCAGGGCCAGCATCTTGAGTTCTGTAATTTTCCTGCTGTCCAGGTCGTCACCGCTTTCGTCCGGGTCGATCGAGAACAAGCAGTTCAGATAACGGGCATCCAGATCCCCTTCTGCCAGAAAAGGTTTCAATTCTTCCGCGAGAACATGCAGCTCGCCTTTGTTCATCAGGTTCTGAAGTCTGGCGGCATCTTTCTCTTCCATATCAGTTCAATCGCTTTTCCTGCAAATATGGCAGATCTTTTTAGAATATATATCTGAATGAAGTCTTTCCGCGCCGGCAACGCAGAAAGACACTGTGTAATTTCGCCAGCACCTATACCTCAAATACAAAGCCGGGGCACAGGATCATCATTCTTTTTTGGCGTCTTCTTCCAGCTCTGCTGCCAGACGGAAACCGATGCGGTTGGGTTCTTTGTGGCTGACTTCTTTGGGCAGGGCGCGCAGCATGACGTTCAGCTGGCTGACGTGCTGGACAAGCTGGGTTTTTGCGCCGGATTGATCCGTGCCGTGATAGGTGATGATGTCCGGGTCGAAATACCCAAGGCCTTCGATACGCATCACACCGGCATCACCACCCGCAAAGCCCATGGCGGCTTCGTGTTCGTTATCCAGCTGCTTTTCAAAGTTCTGGATATAGAGAATGACACGCTCATACGCCCATTGCGCCGGGCTTTTCTGGGCGACGGGGGCTTTGGCGACTTTTTCAGGCAAGGCTTCTTCGCCAGAAGAAATGGAGCCATCCGGATTGCAGCGCGCGTTATACAGACGCGGCAGCACTTCGTTTTCAGATGCCTCAGCAGAGGTCACAATCGGTTCGGCGTTTTCGGTTTTCTCAGACATCGCGTTTCCACCCTGTTAACTGGTCTGAAACACATAGGCCCCATCTGAACGGGTTTCGCAAGTGGCCTCGCCCAGATGCCAGAGATGTGATGTATGGGCCATAGCCTCGACCAGGGCCAGACCATATTCTGCCGCACCTATCGTGCGTTTGAACAGCGGTGGGAAACATTCATGCGCCGTGCGCGGGGTTTTCAGGTGTTCGCGCAGACGATCCAGGCCGCCGTGATGGTTGTCAATCAGCTGTCGCATACGGGTGGGCAGGCCGGTGAAGGGCAGCTTGTGCCCCGCCAGAACAAAGTGATCTTCGCGCGCCAGTTTGCGCAGGCGTTCACAGCTTTCCAGCCATTCGCCCAGCGGATCCGCCAGGGGTTCGGTTGCATACAATCCGACATTCGGGGAGATCGACGCAATGATCTGATCGCCGGCAATCACCAGATTATCGTCACGGGACCAGAAGGTGGCATGGCTGGGCGCATGGCCGTTGCCAATATGCACATCCCAGTCGCGGCCCCCGATGCGGATGACATCGCCCGCGCGAATACGGCGGTAGCCCAGCGGCAAGGGGGAGCAGACATCGGCAAAATTGAAGGGGCGCTCATCCAGGCGCTGTTCCAGCGTGCCGGCATCCATGCCGCAGCTTTTCCAGAAACTCACGGTTTCTGCCGTCGGCCGATCCTGGGCATCCAGCGTCAGCATCCGCGCGGTCAGCCAGGCGGTGCGGGTCATCCAGAGTTCCGCCCCGAAGCGTTCCATCAGCCAGCCCGCGCATCCCACGTGATCCGGGTGATGGTGGGTGACGATGATGCGGCCAATGGGTTTGCCCTTCAACGGACCTTCCAGCAGCATATCCCATTCGCGCCGCGCCTTGCCTGTGTCAAATCCCGTATCAATCACTGTCCAGCTGTCGCCTTCATCCAGCGCGTAGATATTGACATGATCCAGCTTCATCGGCAGCGGCAGGCGCATCCAGAGAACGCCTGGCGCAACTTCAATCGCCTCGCCAGCCGCGGGTGGGGTTTCATGCGGATAGCGAAGCGGGTTTGTCATGCAGTCAGGTCTTCCACGGTCAGAGCATAAAGATCAGCAGCGCCTGCACGGGCCTCGGCAAGCGCAGCTTCATATTCAGGCAACATACGCGTGATGTAGAAACGTGCAAGGCGGGTACGGGCGTGATCGGGACCACAAACCATCGCTGCACGCAGATGGGCGCATGCCCCAAGTACGCGGGCGAAGGCGAACAGGAATGGCACGGCACCAGCAAAGCGGTCGTTCATATCCTTCTGCGCAACCAGCCATTCGGTGGCTTCACGCAGGTTTTCCGCCGCAGACCAGACAGCCCCCGCCATCTTAGGGAAATTCGCGCGGGCCTCTTCTGCGCATTGTTCGGTTTCTTCCAGAATGCGGAAGGCCATCTCGCCGCCGTCCATCATTTTACGGGCCACAAAATCCATCGCTTGAATGCCGTTGGTGCCCTCATAGATCTGGGTCACGCGCACATCACGCACGAATTGTGCTGCGCCGGTTTCCTCAATGAACCCCATGCCGCCATGCACCTGCACGCCAAGGTTCGCAACAGTGCTGCCGATGTCAGTGCCAAAAGCTTTGGTGATGGGGGTGAGGAATGCGGCACGGCTGGCCTGGCCATCATCCCCGGTGGCTTTCGCCAGATCCAGCGCCACGGCGTTCATCATCTCAATGGACCGGGCGGCAAAGATTTCGGCTTTCATCCGGGTCAGCATCCGGCGCACATCGGCGTGATCGGCAATGGTGCCTGTGCCACCTTCGACAGGGCTGCGGCCCTGCTTGCGGTCCAGCGCATATTCAAGCGCCTTCTGATAAGCCGCCTCAGCCGTGCCGATGCCCTGTGTCCCCACGCCCAGACGTGCATTGTTCATCATGGTGAACATGGCCTTCATGCCGCCGTGTTTTTCACCGACAATCCAGCCCTTCGCGCCTTCAAAAGACATCACCGCTGTGGGGGAGCCATGCAGGCCAAGTTTATGTTCAAGGGACACCACGCGCAGGCTGTTTTTCTCACCCGGGTTGCCATCTGCATCGGGGATGTGACGCGGTACAAGGAACAGGCTGATGCCTTTGGTGCCCGGCGCGCCATCGGGCAGACGGGCCAGAACCAGGTGACAAACGTTTTCAGAAAAATCATTGTCGGCCCAGGAGATAAAGATCTTTTGCCCGGTCACCGCATAGGTGCCATCGCCATTGTCCGTCGCTTTTGAGGACAGCGCGCCAACGTCGGACCCGGCGTGCGCTTCGGTCAGGTTCATAGTGCCGCACCATTCGCCAGAAGCAAGCTTCGGCAGGTACAGCGCCTTCATTTCATCAGACGCATGATGTTCCAGAGCTTCGATCTGACCCTGGCTCATCAATGGGTTCAGTTGCAGCGCAAGACAAGCACCTGACATCATATCGTTCACCGCGGTCGACAAAGTCACAGGCAGCCCCATGCCGCCGTATTCCTCAGACCCGGACATTGACACCCAGCCGCCTTCCGCCAGTGCTTTGAACCCATCGGCAAAGCCCGGGCTTGTGCGCACCACGCCGTTTTCCAGAACCGCCGGGGTCAAATCACCATTGCGCTGCAGGGGCGCGAGGACTTCGTCACAGACTTTCGCGGCCTCTGTCAGGATCGCATCGCTGACGTCTTCATCCGCATGGGCGAACATATCGGTCGCGGCCACATCGCCGTAGGGCACGATGTGTTTACAGATGAAACGGAATTCGTCAGCGGGGGCGCGGAAAGGCATGGCGGGCTCCTTATACGGTTGGCGCGAACTGTCTGGCCGGGTACATAAGCTGTGAACCACAGACAAGCGCGGATGTTGTGCCATGGTCTGCCCTCTGCTATGGGCCTGCAACTGAAACGCAACGTCACCGATGCAGTAACCCTACGGTAAGTCTGATGACCCAAGCCCGCACAGATCTGACGACAGAACGCCTGCAACCTGATGATACCGGGATTGCACGCGGGGCTGAAATCCTGCGCGCAGGCGGGCTTGTGTCTTTCCCGACAGAGACTGTTTATGGTCTGGGTGGTGATGCCTGTTCTGATGCTGCCGTGGCCGGGATATTTGCAGCGAAAGACCGGCCTTCGTTTAACCCGCTGATCGCCCATGTGGCCGATCTGCAAATGGCGCGCGCCTATGCAGATTTCCCGGAAGAAGCCCTGCGCCTTGCCACCGCCTTCTGGCCAGGACCGCTGACAATTGTTGTGCCCTTGCGCCAAGACAGCGCCCTGGCCGGTTTGACAACATCCGGATTGCCGACCGTTGGTATGCGCATGCCGGACCACACCACCGCGCGGCGTCTGATTGCGGCTTTTGGCGGGCCGGTTGCTGCGCCCTCTGCAAACCCTTCGGGACGGATCAGCCCGACCAGTGCCGATCACGTTATTGACGGACTGTCTGGGCGAATTGATGCGGTGATTGATGACGGGGCCTGCCCTGTGGGTGTGGAAAGCACGATTGTTGGCTTTGACGGCGACGATGTGGTTTTGTTGCGCCCGGGCGGGTTGCCTGCGGAGAATATTGAACGCTGCCTCGCGCGCAAACTGAAACGCCCGGATTTCTCCATGGGGGAAGGTGATCAACCGATTGCGCCGGGACAACTGACATCCCATTACGCACCCCAGGCGATGGTGCGACTGAACGCAGACCACGCCCTGCCCCATGAGGTACTGCTGGGCTTTGGCCGGGTGGAAGGCGCAACAGAAAACCTCTCGGACAGCGGTGATCTGCAGGAAGCGGCGGCAAACCTGTTTGCCATGCTGCGGAAACTGGATGCCACACGCCGGGCGATTGCGGTGTCACCTGTGCCCGATCACGGGCTGGGACGTGCGATTAATGATCGTCTGCGTCGGGCGGCAGCGCCCAGAGACTAAACCCGGGATTAAACCCGCAGGGCGTTCTCTTCCCCATCTTTCAACTGGATCACGCAGCCCTGTTCTTTTGGCAGGACTGCCAGGTCCTCCATAGACAACCCCAGCCAGAGGCCCCGGATCACAACGGATGTGACACCATGGGTGACGATGACCGAGGGGCCAGAGAGGTGATCAAGGAATGAGATCACCCGGGCGCACATATCAGAAAATGTCTCACCATTCGGGCTTTGGAACAGCCAGTGGTAGTCGTCATAATCCCCTGTGATCTGTGTGCGGATTTCTGTGCGTGTCAGCCCTTCCCAGTCGCCGAATGCGACCTCTTGCAGGCGTTCATCCTGCGCAAAAGCCAAATCGTCCAGGGCAATCTGCGCCGTATGCACAGCCCGACCCTGAGGGCTTGCGAAACGATGGGGATAATCTGCCAGAAGCGGCTGCAAAATCTGATTTTGCTGCGCGGCATGGGCCTGACCAAGTTCCGTCAGATCAGAATTGCGGCGCCCCTGAAAGCGGCCCGCAAGGTTCCAGTCGGTCTGGCCGTGGCGCAGAACAAGAAGATCAGGCCAGTCACGCATCAGGCGTGGCCCGCGCTGCCGGACAGCATAATCGGATCAACGCCCAGGCTTTGCAGCGCTGCGGTCCAGAGATCTTCCGGCGCGGTTTCAAACACCAGTTCTGGTGTCGCATCACAGGTCAGCCAGCCGTTTTGCAGGATTTCACCTTCAAGCTGCCCGCCACCCCAGCCGGAATAACCCAGCGCCAGGATTGCTTTCGCAGGCCCCGTCCCATCAGCCATATCCCGCACCACATCTTTGGTCGCAGACATGGCGAAGTCATCATCCACCTTCAGAACACCGTCGTCCGGCATATATTCCGGCGAATGCAGCACAAAACCACGGCCCATTTCAACCGGGCCACCGAAATGCACGTTGGGTTCATGGGTGCGGCGGATATGTGGGATTTCCAGCTGTTCCAGCAGATTCGGGAAGGTCACGTCAGCCGTTGGTTTGTTGATGATCAGCCCCATCGAGCCATCATCGGAATGCGCACACATGAAGATCACGGATTTCTCAAACCGCGGATCCCCCATAGAGGGCATAGCAATCAGAAGCTTGCCGCCAAGATCTGCGGAAGTCTGCTCTGTCTGGTTATTTTCAGCCTGTGTCATACCCCATGATATGACTTTGGCGCGCGGCAGGTGCAAGGGGTAAGCGGCGGAAAGATGCGGGCTGGCGTGTGCTCGCTGCAATGTGAGTTTTCTTTCGGGGGCGGGTGGTTATGGTGGGCGCATGAAAAAGACTGCTGCATTTGCCCTCACCGCCCTGATGTCTCTGGCCCTGCCGGGTGCCCCTGTGCTTGCCCAGGGGTTTGAAAGTGTGCGCGATGCGCAGGTTCTGAATGGCTGGCGGGAACGCGATGGCAGGCGGATGGCCGCCTTTCGCATTGATCTGCATGAAGGCTGGAAGACCTATTGGCGCGCGCCGGGGGAAACCGGCATTCCGCCACAGTTTGACTGGTCGCGGTCGCGCAATGTGGCCTCTGTGCAGTTCCACTGGCCCCGCCCGGGCATTCACGAGAATGCCGGTGTGCGCACCATCGGCTATAAAGATGCGCTGGTGCTGCCCGTAGAGATCACACCGATTGATCCCGCACAGCCGGTGCATGTGGATGTCCAGATGCAGCTTGGGGTTTGCGAAGTTGTCTGCATTCCGCTGACGCTGGATTTCACCGGACACCTTGAAGACAACAACGGGCCGGGTGCGGAACAAAGCGATATTCGTGCGGCCCTTGCCCGCCGTCCGCAAAGCGGGCAATCCGCCGGGATGGGGCGGGTCAGATGTGATGCCGCGCCAATTTCCGATGGTATCACCTTGACCGCTGACCTGCCCGGCCACCGGGTGGGCAATGATGATGTGGTGGTGTTTGAACTGCCGGATCAACAGATCTGGGTCAGCTCTGCGCAACTGTCCCGCGATGGCAACAGCCTGCTGGCGCAGGTGGATATGGTCCCGCCGTCCGCCACGCCTTTTGCGCTGGATCGGTCACAGGTGCGGATTACTGTGATCGGGAATGAGCGCGCAGTGGATATTCAGGGCTGTCACGGCTGACGTTTCAGCCCTGCAATCAGGCGGGTAACGATCAGAATTGTTGCAGATGCCAGCAGGAAAATCACAAACGCTGAACTGTGCGCGGACCCCGTCAACATAGGGACGAACCCCGGCAGACCACCCGTCAGCAGCACGCTGCCGAAGGTCGCAAGGAAAACTGCAGCCATTGCTGCCCCGCAGCCCAGAAGCACCGGATACAGTTTCGTCCCCGGCTTGCGCAATCCGCGCCTCAAGGCGGTGACCTGACGTTTCAGATCAAGCTGCATCGCCAGAAGCGCTGGCACCACAAGCAGCACCAGAATCATGCCAAATCCCAGGCCATAGACCAGGGTGATCACCGTGGGTTTCAGGAATTCGGCCTGAACAGACCGTTCAAACAACAGCGGCGCAAGGCCCAGAACTGTGGTCAGCGTGGTCAGCATGACGGCGCGCAGACGGTCACAGGTGGCCTCGATAATCGCAGAAATACGGTCACGGGTTTCCGAGTATTCCTCAACCGTGGTCACAAGCACGATGGAATCATTGATGATGATCCCCGTCATGCCAATCAGACCCACAACAGAGAACATCGACAGCGGAATTTCCCAGCTGGCATGTCCGAAAATCGTGCCGATCAGACCGAAAGGCACAATTGCCAGAACCACCACCGGGCGCATCCAGCTGGAGAAAATCCAGGCCAGCGTCAGATAGATCCCGATCATACACAGGGTGAAGCCAAGGAAAGCGTCCGACAGGAATTCCTGTTCCTGTTCCGCAAGCCCCGCAATGCGGAAGGCCACCTGATGATCGCTTTCAATACCGGGCAGGATTTCACTGCGCAGAGTCTCGTTAATCTCTGCCGCACGCGCCGGATCATCCTCAGAGATATCGCCGCTGACCGCGATCAGGCGAATGCCATTTTCGCGCCGCACGGTGGAAAACCCCTTGCGGCTTTCGACGGTGACAATATCTGCAAGCGGGACATATTCGCCTTCGGGCGTGCGCAGGTAGGTCCGGTCCAGAAAATCAGCGGTCAGCTCAGCCGCTGGCAGTTCCACCCGGATCGCCGCAGAACGCGGACCATCCGGGAATGTCGCAGCTTCGATCCCGCCAAGACGATTGCGCAGCACACGCCCCAGCCCGTCAATGGTGAAACCCAGCGCCTGGCCCTGGGGGGTGAGTTCCAGGATCAGTTCTTCCTTGTCATAGGCCAGGTTGTCTTCCAGCGCCGACACCTCAGGATATTGCTGCAATCTGGCTCTCAAAGCCTCAGACGCCGCTTTCAGCGTATCGGCATCGGCACCGAAGAATTCCACATACAGGCTGTCATCCCCCGGGCCAGATCGTGACCCCCGGAAACTGACGGTTTCGGCGCGGGGGTGATTGCGTACTTCTTCCTGAATGTCGGCGACAAATTTAAACGCCGACCAGGGGCGCAGATCTGCGTCAATCAGTTCAATCGCGATGCTGCCCAGCTGATCCGGCGTTTTCCCATCCGTGCCGGACAGGCCGCGCCCGGTGTTTCCGCCGACTTCGGCCAGCACGTAACTCATGGGCCAGGTGCCGTATTCTTCCTCATAGCGTTTGCCCATCGCATCCGCCGCACGCTGTAATTCGCGCATCATTTCAAGGCTGTCTGCACGAGTGGCACCGGGGGCCATGGCGAAGTTACCATAGATTGACGACCGTTCCGGCCCGTTGAAAAACCGCCATTGCACATCGCCACGAATAAACACCGCCGCCTGGGTCGCCAGCAGGAACACTGCGCCCGCCAACACCGCGTAACGCGCGCGCACGACCCAGTGCATCAGAGGGCGAAACCCGGTTTCGCGCAGCCAGCGAAAGCCTTTGTTCACCTGACGGTTGGGCCAGTCGTACCAATGTTCCTTCGCACTGTGGGTCAAGGCGTGGGCCATATGGTTGGGCAGGATCAGGAAACATTCCACAAGCGATGCGGTCAGAACGGCAACCACGGTGAAGGGAATGTCTGAGATCAGATCGCCAAAGCGCCCACCCACCACTGTCAGGCCAAAGAATGCAATGATCGTGGTGATTGTGGCAGAAAACACCGGAGGCGACATGCGGATCGCGGCGTTTTCCGCGGCGATATGCGGGGCCTCGCCCAGGCGACGGGCGCGGAAATCGGCGTGTTCCCCGACAACAATCGCGTCATCCACCACGATGCCAAGCGTGATGATCAGCGCGAACAGCGACACCATATTGATCGTCAGCCCCGACAGATACATCAAGGCAATCGTCGCAAGCATAGCCACGGGAATGCCGGCAGCAACCCAGAAGGCGATACGGGCATTCAGGAAGAGGAAAAGCAGCAGCAGCACAAGCCCCAGCCCCACCAGGCCGTTATCAAGAAGAATGTTCAGACGGCCGGAAATTGCTTCGGCGCGGGTGCGGATCAGATCAACGGAAACCGCTTCGGGCAGGACTTCGCGCAGCTCGGCAACCACCCGTTCCACATCGCGTTGCACCGCAATGGCATCGCCCTGGGCGGAACGATCCACCCGCATGGAAATTGCCGGGTGTTCCCCGACGAAATAGGCGCGCTCCCGGTCCACGCCTTCGCGGGAAATCCGGGCGACATCGCCAATGGTCAGACGGGATCCATCACCGTTCACCCGCAGAACAATCGCCTCTACCTGGTCAACCGAACGGGTCGCGGTGCCGGTGCGCACACGGGTGTTGGTGCCTGTGACGTCACCTGCGGGATCTGAATCGACCTCACCCGCGATGGCCTGGGCGATCTGTTCCATGGTCACATCATGGCGGATCAGGGCCTGCATCGGGGTTTCAACAAGGATTTCGCCAGCCGCCACACCCCGGATTGTCGTACGCGTGACACCGGCGGCAAACAACCGTGTCACCAGTTCATCGGCAAAGCGCCCCAGCTGCGCCACATCCACAGGACCGGCAATCACCACATCGGTCACGCGATCGCGCCAGTTGCCCCGCCGCACATTCACATCTTCGGCGTCTTCGGGCAGGTTTGTCACCGCATCCACCGCAAGCTGCACATCGTCGGACGCCCGGCCCATATCGTGGCCCGGTTCAAATTCCAGCCAGATGCTGGCGCTGCCTTCGCGGGACGAGGCCTCTGACGAGGTCACACCGTCCACCGCCAGAAGCGCGGGTTCAAGCAGCTGCACAATGGCGCTGTCAACGTCTTCCGCCCCGGCGCCTTTCCAGACAGCAGACACGGTGATGCCCTCAACGATCACATCCGGGAAGAACTGAGTGCGCATCTTCGGCAGGGCAGCCATGCCCAGCGCGATCATCATCACCAAAAGCAGGTTGGCAGCAGTGCGATGGCGGGTGAAATAAGACAGAATGCCCCGGGCGCGTGACATGGATCAGCCCCCCATGCGGGATTCAATGCGTTCCACCACACGGGCGGGCACGCGGGGTTCCGCAAGCTGGTTGAGAACACGGGACCGTGCGTCATCCGGCATACGTTCATTCGCCTGCACAAAGGCAATCAGCGCCGCGCGGCGATCATCACTCAGCTCAATCAGTTCGTCTGCCTGCACTTCAGGTGCATCCGGATCAATCGGACGCACAAGAATGCCCGCACCCAGCAAGGGCGAACGTTCCGCAACAATGCGTTGCCCGGCCAGGCCGTCTGCCGCAACGATCACATCATTGCCCTGACGGCGCAAAAGTTGCGCAGGCAGCGACAGCAGACGGTTTTCGTCATTCACCGCCAGCACCGTGCCATCCGCATCCCAGGCGGTGGCAGGCAGCAGGGCGACATTCTGCAACTGAGGTTCCTGCAGTTTCACCGTGACAAAATCACCGGGGCGGAATCCTGCGGTGGTTTCAAGCCGGGCAAACAGCAAGCGCCCGGTCTGTCCGGCCCCCACGGTGCCGCTTTCGCGGGTCACACGTCCGGTGCTGGTCAGATCAACGCCAAGCACATCCAGGGTGACGGTTACAGGCAGGCTGTTCAGCGCACCGCTATCATCCAGAAGTCGGCTGTATTGCGCGGTGGACGTGCGGAAGGACACCTCAAATTCTGACGCATCGGTCAGGGTTGCCAGGCGTTCATTCGTTGACAAAAGCCCGCCCTGAACCACGGAAACCTCGCCCAGGGTGCCGGTGAATTCTGCGAATACCTCAGTATCTTTCAGACGGCGTTCGGTGTCCGCAACCACCAGCTCCTGGCGCGACAACCCGGTTTTCGCCTGATCAAGCCGGGCCTCAGCCTGGGCCAGGGACAGACGACGCGACACCACAGCCTGAACCGCCTGAGACCCCGCAAGTTCAGCTGTTTCCACGCTGGCTGCTGTCCCCGCACCCCGGGCCAGAAGATCCCTCTGACGTGAAAGCGCGGCCTCACGCAGATCGCGCTGGGCCTCTGATGCGGTCAGGTCATCCTGCGCAAGCACCAGGGAACGTTCCGCATCCCGCAGATTTGCCTGTGCTTCGGCCTGACTGTTCAACGCACTGTCCAGCGCTGATCGTGCCTCTGCCGGATCGACCCGCGCCAGAAGCTGGCCTGCCTGCACAACACCGCCATCGACAAAATTATCGGCCAGTTCAATCACCCGGCCCGCCGTTGCCGCACGCAGTTCCAGGCTGCGGCGCGCGCGGATTTCACCGAAAAGCGTCAGTTCAGGATGCAGATCCTCTGCCTCGGGCGTAATGACATTGACGGAAAACACGCGTTCACGTGACCCGGCCCCATATTCGCGACCTTCGCCGCGTGACGAAAGTGCTGACAGCACGGTCAGCACGGACATGGCAAGCAGACCAAGGGTCAGCGCAAGAATGAAAAGCCCGGTCAGGCTACGTGTGAGAAACCGCATGGGGATCCTTCCGACGTGGCAAAAGCCCGCGCGAACGGCCCGCACGGGTCATAGATCAACTGTATTACACTGTTATACGTTGGCCAGTTTTATTTCCGTCGCTCACTTTCGGTGAGACGTGGAAAAATTTCGACAAAGTTACAAGGCATGTGGCGGTAATCAAGCTGATGCTGCAGAATTTCATCCCAGCCATCCTTACACGCGCCAGGACTGCCGGGCAGTGCAAACAGATAGGTGCCATTGCAGACACCACCAGTGGCGCGGCTTTGCACGGCGGATGTGCCGATCTTTTTGATTGAAATCATGGTGAAAAGCGTGCCGAAAGCTTCGATCTCTTTTTCATAGATATCGCGATGCGCCTCAACCGTGACATCGCGCCCGGTCAGGCCTGTGCCGCCGGTGGAAATCACCACGTCAATTTCAGGATCATCACACCAGGTGCGCAGTTGCGCGGAAATGTCAGCCCGTTCATCCGGGATAATATCGCGCGCGGCCAGAATGTGCCCCGCCCCTTCCAGACGTTTCACCAGGGTGTCACCGGATTTATCTTCCGCAAGCGAGCGGCTGTCAGACACCGTCAGAATTGCGATACGGGTGGGGATGAATTCACGGTCGGACATTTGGGCCTCTGTTATGATCTGAGTTTCGCCTGAATTTCCAGAAGGTCATGCCAGGCTTCGCGTTTGGCTGCAGGTGTGCGCAACAAATAAGCCGGGTGGAACATCGGCATGACGGGAACATCATGGGCCTGCGCCCAGGTGCCACGCAGGCGGGTAATGCCGCGTTTTCCCAGCAGCGCGTCACAGGCGATATTGCCCATCAGAATGATCACATCCGGTGCGATCAATTCGATATGGCGCTGGATAAACGGGCGCATCATGTCGATTTCTTCCGGCAGGGGGTCACGGTTCTGGGGCGGACGCCAGGGCAGAATATTAGTGATATAGACAGCTTGCTGTGCGTCGGTGGCGTCGCGGGCCATATCAATCGCGCCCAGCATTTTATCCAGAAGCTGCCCGGCGGCACCGACAAAAGGTTTGCCAGCCCGATCCTCATCCCGGCCCGGCGCTTCGCCAATCACCATCAGGCGGGCGGCGGCATTGCCATCGGAGAATACCAGATTGCGCGCGCCCAGCTTCAGTTCGCAATGCTCAAACGCAGCCAATGCGGCTTCCAGGGCTGCCAGATCCGGGGCACGCGCGGCGGCGGATTTTGCTTCTGCAACCGGATCAGGGCCAACTTCTTCATGAAGAGGAACAACCTGTTGCGGCGCTTGCGCTGGTTTTGCGGCAGCCGCCGGTTTTGCAGGCATTTCATATCGATTCACCGGTGCTTCCAGGCAGGCTTCATCCGCCCCCAGTTCGGCCTGCCATTCAAGGGCCGCGCGCAATTGCCAGTGATCCATAGATTCGAGCATCATAGCCCAAGATTACGCGACCCCTTCCGGGAAGGAAACCGGCCATTTCAGCACAGAGCGAAGACATCCGTCAGGATGGATGAGCGCGCCCTCTTGCCCCATGTGCCCTCTCGCCCTTATAAGCAGGAAAATCATGATGGAGTTCGCATGACCATCCGCGCAAAACATCTGCTGGGGATTGAAAATCTCGCCCCGGATGAAATCACCACCATTCTTGATCTGGCGGATCAATATGTGGATCTGAACCGGCGTCAGGTGAAACATTCCGATGCGCTGGCGGGCCTCACCCAGATCAATATGTTCTTCGAAAATTCAACCCGGACGCAGGCGAGTTTTGAGATCGCGGGCAAACGCCTTGGCGCGGATGTGATGAATATGGCGATGCAGGCCTCTTCCATCAAAAAGGGCGAAACCCTGATTGATACCGCGCTGACGCTGAATGCGATGCATCCGGATATTCTGGTGGTGCGTCATCCGCATTCCGGTGCGGTGAACCTGCTCGCATCCAAAGTGAATTGCGCGGTTCTGAATGCCGGTGACGGCAAGCACGAACATCCGACCCAGGCCCTGCTGGATGCCCTGACCATCCGCCGCAAAAAGGGGCGTCTGCATCGTCTGTCTGTTGCGATCTGCGGCGACATCGCCCATTCGCGCGTAGCACGTTCCAACATTCTTTTGCTGGGCAAAATGGAAAACCGCGTGCGCCTTGTTGGCCCGCCCACCCTGATGCCCTCTGAAGTGAAAGAGCTTGGCGTTGAGGTTTACGATGACATGCGCGAAGGGCTGAAAGACGTGGATGTCGTGATGATGCTACGCCTGCAGCGGGAACGTATGGATGGCGGCTTTATTCCGTCGGAACGCGAATATTACCACCGCTATGGTCTGGACGCTGAGAAACTGTCTTACGCCAAGGACGACGCGATTGTGATGCACCCAGGCCCAATGAACCGCGGCGTTGAAATTGACGGCACGATCGCCGATGACATCAATCGTTCCGTTATTCAGGAACAGGTCGAAATGGGTGTGGCTGTGCGCATGGCCGCGATGGATCTGTTGGCACGCAATCTGAAAACAGGGTCAGAGGATGAACAAGCCGTATACGCCTGAGCTGCCTGAGGATGAAAGGCTGCTGGTGACGCTGCGGCCGACACTGAAGGCCTTTGCCATTCCCCATGGTATTATGTTGGTGTGTGCCATGACGTTCGGCTGCTGGCTTTATCTGCCGCAAGGCCTTTTACAGGCGATACTGGCCGGGCTGGCTGTTTTCGTCATTCTGTTTGCGTTTACAGCCTGGCTGAAAGGCAGTGGAGAAATCGAATTCTCCTGGCTCATGAACCTGCGCAACCGCTGGTATGTCACGCCCTTCCGGATCCTGATCGGAACACCTTATGTGGAACATGTGATTGATATGGAGGATATTGATTACATTGCAGTCCGGTTTTGGTGGAGCATGACACTGTACTGCAAAGACGGCACAAAACATCGCCTTGATTACGTCTGGAAACCTCGCCAGACCCGCGCATGGATCCTCAGCATACACCGACAGATGAAGAGCACAACATGAACTCCTTATATCGCAGTCTTGAACCCACCGCCGCCCTGAATGACGGGGAACATGTGGTCACCAGCTTTTACGCGGACAAACGCATCTATATCCGCGATCACATCTGGCTGGCGGTGCTTGGGATCATTTTTGGCATGGGCGTGCTGTGGCTGATGGGGAACCCGCATTTCTGGACCGGCGCTGTCGGGGCCGTCTTTGCAGTGGCTGTACGCGGGTTTTATCTGGCGTCTGACGATCTGAAAGCCCGCTGGGATCTGACCAATCAGCGCGCGATGGGGCCACAGGAACGCATTGCAGATCTGACCGAAATCCGCGAAGTCAAAACCCTGGGCAGCGCCGCACAGATCATCACCCGCAGCGGGCTGAAACATCTGATCCGCTTTCAGGCAGATCCGAAGGATATCGTGCGTCAGATCGAAGAGGCACGGGTAAAGGCAGCACTTCAGACATCCAACGGGACAGAAACATGAAAACACTGCTGACAAATGCCCGCCTGATTGATCCCGAAGCCGGCACCGAAACAACCGGATCTCTGCTGATTGAAGATGGCATAATCACAGCTGTCGGCAGCGAGGCTGATCCCCATGGGGCGGACAAGCAGATTGATTGTCAGGGCAAATGTCTGGCGCCGGGGATTATCGACATTGGCGTGAAGATCGGCGAACCGGGTGAACGTCACAAGGAAAGCTATCGCACGGCGGGGCTTGCCGCTGCGGCCGGTGGTGTCACAACCATGGTGACACGCCCCGACACAACGCCCGCGATGGATACGCCCGAAGCGCTGAGCTTTGCCAACCGCCGCGCAAGTGAAGTCGCACCTGTGAATGTGTTGCAGATGGCCGCGCTGACCAAAGGGCGCGACGGGCGTGAAATGGTTGAAATGGGTTTTATGAAAGACGCCGGTGCGGTTGGCTTCACCGATTGCGATCACGTCATCCGCGACCCCAAGGTGTTTTCCCGCGCGCTGACCTATGCCCGGTCCCTGAATGCGCTTGTCATGGCCCATCCGCAGGAACCAGACCTCAGCAAAGGTGCGGCTGTGACCAGCGGAAAATTTGCATCCCTGCGCGGATTGCCAGGTGTTTCTCCGATGGCCGAACGTATGGGGCTGGAACGGGATCTGGCCCTGGTCGAGATGTCAAAAGCCCGCTATCACGCGGATTGCCTGTCCACATCCGCTGCCCTGCCCGCCCTGAAACGTGCGAAAGAGGCCGGGCTGGATGTCACCGCCGGCACCTCGATCCACCACCTGACGTTAAATGAATTTGACGTCGATGATTACCGCACTTTCTTTAAGCTTAAACCGCCGCTGCGATCTGAAGACGACCGCAAAGCGATGATTGCAGCTGTGGCCAGTGGATTGATCGATACGCTGTCATCCTTCCACACACCGCAGGATGAAGAAAGCAAACGCCTGCCCTATGAAGAAGCGGCTTCGGGCGCGGTGGGTCTTGAAACCCTGCTGCCTGCCGCCATGCGCCTGTATCATTCCGGCGATCTGACCCTGCCGCAGCTGTGGCGGGCCATGTCACTTGCCCCGGCCAGACGTCTGGGCCTTGCCGCGGGACGCCTGACCGCTGGTGCACCGGCGGATCTTGTCCTCTTTGACCCTGACGCACCTTTCGTAATGGATCGTTTCAGGCTACGGTCAAAAAGCAAAAATACCCCCTATGACGGCGCAAGAATGCAGGGAAAAGTGTTGATGAGTTTCGTTGCCGGACAACCTGTATTTCAAAAGGACTGATCGCCAATGCCTATTATTGAAACATCCCAAAGCATGCTGATTCTGGTCGGGCTGCTGTCTTATCTGCTGGGATCAGTTCCCTTTGGCCTGGTCGTCACCCGGATGATGAACCTCGGCAACCTGCGCGACATCGGATCCGGCAATATCGGCACAACCAATGTCCTGCGCACCGGCAGCAAAAAAGCCGCCGCCCTGACCCTGCTGCTTGACGCAGGCAAAGGCGCGGTTGCGGTTCTGATTGCCCGGGCGGTGTTTGGCGAAGATGCAGCACAGCTTGCAGGGCTTTGCGCCTTCCTTGGCCATCTTTTCCCGATCTGGCTGAAATTCAAAGGCGGGAAAGGTGTTGCGACCTTCCTGGGCCTGATGCTGGCCCTGAATTTCTGGGTCGGGCTTTTGTGTTGTGCCACATGGCTGATCATCGCTGGCGGCTTGCGTATTTCATCTATGGCCGCCCTGATCAGCGTTGCATCTGCCCCGCTGTGGATGTTCATGCGCCTTGAAGGCCAGATGCTGATGCTGGGCCTGATCCTGACCATCCTGGTCTATATCAAACATGCGCCAAACATCCGGCGTCTGAAGAATGGAACCGAACCCAAAATCGGTGAGAAATAAATCCGGAAGGGTCATATTTCTGCCGTAAAAGCCGATAAAACAACCTTAAGAAGATTTTAGTTTCTGAGGTTACCAGTCGATGTTTGCCACCGCCGTTGAGAATTTCATTTTCCGGGGGTTTAACCCTTTCGGGCAAGCATCCCGTTCTGAATACTGGATCGCTTTCCCCCTGATCTGGGTCATCATGCTGTTTTTGCTCAGGCTTGATATGGGCCTGGTGATTGATCAGCTGGCAAATCGTGAAAAACCATCGCTTACCCCCCTGAGTTACAGCGTCTTCACCGTTTTTGTTCTGACACTCATACCCCGTGTCACACTCACCATGCGGCGTCTCCAGGACGCGGGTTACAGTCCGAAATGGGCCTTTGCCCCTTATACTCTGTTCCCGCTGTTCATCGGCTTTTGTGTCATCGCAGCCATTGCAGCGTTCACGAAGCTGACCGCAACAATTTCTGATGCTGATGACCCTGCGGTGATGACAGCCGCGATTGTGGCCATGTCCCTGATGGCGTCAAAAGAGATGGCCTGGGAAGTGTTCTTCGCCCTTGGAACACTGCTTCAACAAGGGAACCTGTTTGACCTGGTGCTTGATGGCATCGCCATGCTCAGCCTGCCCGAGATTCCCCAGGCGACGGCCTTCACCCCGATTGCGGAGCCGGGTGTTGCGGCACAATTCGCCACCCAGACAGCCCAGGCCCGGCTGATGATTTTTGCGGGGTACTGCCTTATTCCACTGCTGACCTGTTCGCTCTGGCTGGCTGGTGTTCTCAGCCCTTCTAAGATGAGCGAAAGCAGCTTCAGAATGGCCCCGCAGGCAGATCCTGCAACCGGGCAGGAAAAGAAAGGGCATAATCCCTATGCGGCCTATGCGCTTCTGGCGGGTGAAAAGAAAGAACGGACGGCAACCGATGTGGCCCGGGACAAGGCAGAAGTCCGCGCGTTGTATAAGCGACGGGTATTGGGTCAGAAAGAGCCTGAATAGCAGATAAAAGGTCCCTCCAGTTCCAGACCATAAAATTCATCCGGCCCTGTCGCTCGCTGTCATTTTGACAGGCCAGTCTTCCGCCCGCATAAGAATGCTGACCTGAGCCTCCCCGGCTCAGGTCTTTGCTTTTATGAAGATTTGTTCTCCAAAGCATCTGCTGTGCGTTTGGTGTTGTGGTAAATGCCCAGGAACAGATAGGACATGCCGCCAAACATGATCAGATAAATCGCGCCTCCAAACAGCATCAGGAAGCCAGGCAGAGCGCCACCGCCCTGATAGGATGGGGTTGAAAAAGCAATGACAGAGCCGATCAGAACACCAATCCCCATCAGAACAATCACAACGGCAATCAGCTTTTCAAAAGCACCAATAAAAAAGTCGCGCATTTCATTCTCCTTAATATGCGATCTGCAATGATACAGGTGAATGTCGCTAGCACGGTGCTTTTTGCTGGTAAACCGTTTCCGTTCACGATTCCCGCCAATTTCACGCCTGAACCAAATCAATTTTTCTGCTGGTTTGCGCGCAGATATTGCGCACACATGCACATACACATTTAGTTGTCTTGTAAGTGAACCGATCTGTCATGAAATATCACTGCATGAGACGGCACTTGTCCCGACCGTCTTGTTCAGAGTTCGAGATATGCCCTTCGGGGTCAGATGAAAGAAAGGTCCATTATGAACTTCATTAAAACTGCCGTAACCGGCATCGCCCTCTCCGCCGCACTGGTCACTTCTGTTTTCGCAGCAGGCACCGATGTAAACGCAACCCCAACCGGCCTGGCCCTGCAGGGTTATGACCCGGTCGCTTACTTCACCGATGGCGAGCCAACCAAAGGCGACTGGAACATCAGCGCGGAATACAACGGCGCAACCTACCGTTTTGCGTCTGAAGAGCACAAAGCAACCTTCGAGGCAGATCCGGAAGCATACGCACCAGCATACGGCGGCTACTGTGCATTTGGTACTGCGATGGGTTTCAAATTTGACGGCGATCCAACTCTCTGGAAAATCGTTGACGACCGCCTGTACCTGAACCTGTCCCCTGCTGTACAGGAACGCTGGTCTGAAGACATTCCGAACCTGATCAACGCTGCAGACACCAACTGGACTGACATCGCGGATGTGACACCGGAAGAACTGCAGGCACAATAAGCCTTCACAAGACAGAACAGAAACGGCGGTGGGGAACCATCGCCGTTTTTTATTTGATCTGCATCAGATTTATGTTATTTCTGTCATAACAGAAATTTCAGGAATCACCATGCAACTGACACCCGCCATGCAGAACTTCATCCTTCACTGGGGCGAAATGGGCTCTAAGTGGGGCGTAAACCGCTCTGTTGCACAGATTCACGCGCTGCTGCACATCGCCCCGGACGCGATGACAGCAGAAGAGATCTGCGACACGCTGAACCTGGCGCGTTCCAATGTATCAAACGGGCTGAAAGAACTGCAAAGCTGGAAGCTGGTGACCTCCAGCCGTCAGCTTGGGGATCGTCGCGATCACTTTACCTCAATCCGGGATATGTTTGACCTTGTGGATATGGTGATCAAACAACGCAGGGAGCGCGAGTTCGCCCCGACAATTTCTGCGCTTGAAGCCGTGATGGATGAGGCCGACCAGGACCAGACACCACCCAAGGTGCGCGAACGTATGGGCGAAATGCTACGCGTTATGAAGATGTTTGACGACTGGTATCTCGATTTCTCCCGCCTGCCCCGCGCCATGCACCTGGCCGTCCTTAAACTTGGGTCCAAACTGGTCCGTTTCATCCCGGGTGGACGTTCGGACGACTGACATCAAAAAAATTTGTGAGGTAATTTCTCAAATGACAGAAATAACAAAAATAAAGGAAACCAGTTGCCGCCCTTTTGTTGGCTCTCTCATTTTCGCGATGATTGTTGGGCCCATACTTATAACACTCGTCCTGGCGCCCGTGCCCGGGGTCAATCTGGTGATATTCTTCGCTTATATATCTGGCATGCCTTCCTATCTGGGCATTGGCATACCTGTCATGATCCTGGCCCTGTGGTATTTCCCTCCTTCGATATTCCTGTTCATGTTTGCAGCTTTGCTGACGCAGGCCTGTATTGCTCTGATAACCGGCCTGATCCCGCCCGACATGATCCCCAATTCACAAAGTGATATTCTTCCCTTCCTCACACATGGTGCAGTGCCGGGGCTTATCTTGGGTCCGATCTGGGCCATGTTCAGCGGTTGCCTCTATATGCGCACCCTGGCTGCATCCGGTGATCACCCCAAACAAATCGCGCAGGAGGGCGGGATATGATGCATCACTCAAAACAATCACCTGAGCTACGGCACCCCATTGATCCGGTTGCCTTCTTTCTGGCGATGGCCGCAGGGCCGCTTCTGGTGGCACTGCTGGGTTTCCCCCTGCTTCTTATCCCCGTCTTTGCACTGGTCATCGGAGGTCCATTGTATCTCGCAATCGGAATACCGGTCATGCTGGTGACACTCAGCCGGAACAGAGCCTCCGCAAGGCTTTTTGGATGGAGCGCATTGCTAACATTTACAGCCCTGCTATGCGCAAGTGCCCTGATTGTTGCCCTGGCTCCGGCACATACATTCGCGCACGACATGGGCGGCGCAGTTATTCTTTCCCTCTTCGGCTTTGTCTTTGCCCCGCTCTGGGGCAGCACAAGCGGCTGGCTTTATACATGCTGGCGCCGCGAGATCTATTCCCACCCTGTTACCCTCTGAAAGGAAATACCATGTTACTGTCTCTCTATTTCGCTCTGGCCCTTGCCCTGACCATCACCCTTGCGGGTATGATCCTGAAGGTTGGCGCATTGCTTGGCGAGTGCCCGGACAGCGGACGCGCCGCCAAAGCCGCCGCCGTCACCATCGCAACCGGATATACCGCCGTTGGCTTTGGCGGGCTGATCCTGATTGGCGCAGGCTATGTCGCGATTGCCCCGGGTGAACTGGCAGGCCTGCTGGGGGCGCTTGGTCTGGCGTCGCTTTGCCTTGGGCTTGGGTTCAGCAATGCGGTTGTCACCCTGCGCGCAGTTGTTGATCGGGCCATGAACCCGCCACGCCCGGAGGCACCCGCACTCCCCGTGCCCGAAGCAGCCCCGGCCTGAACAAAAATGGCGACAGAGTGATCTGCCGCCATTCGAACTTTCACCAGAAATCCGGTCACTCTTTCTCTAAAGCAGTGATCGTTTTCTCACAGGGGATATCATCGCAAAACGCCCTCAATACATGTGAGAAAACTTCATTCTCACCACATTCCCTGAACAAGGTCATGGAAGATCGCAGCTTCATGGCGTCTGTTCCACCAAGAATATCTTCTGCACTATGGCCCACATGTATCAACAGCGCTTCGCAACAGATGAAAAGCCGTTTTCCCAACACGTCATCCGAAAGAAGGGCTTCAGCCTCTGCACGCCCGGATATACCAAAGAAATGCGCCCGCGGAGAACGGCCAAGAACGCGCAACTGAGGAAAGATAAACCACATCCAGTGGCTTTCTTTTTTCCCAGCCCTCAGTTCGGCAAGCGCCGTTTCATAATGCGCCTCCTGGGCAGGTATGAAACGGCCCAGATCCATCAGTAGCTATGCGCCGCGAAGATCTTTGTCAGATCGCCGTCCCATTCACCGTGATATTGTTCCAGCAGTTCATCCGCAGGGGTTTTGCCCGTTTCCAGACTGTCCTTCAGCGCATTCAGGAAATGTGTTTCATCCGGCACCATGCCACCGGCACCGGCACGGGCGCGGGCTTTCAGGCCGGCTTCGGAGATAGACACAACTTCACGCGCCAGGTCATGCATATTGATGCCTTCGACCTTTGCCTGAAGGCCATCGACAGACGCGGCAACCCGCAGCGCTTCGCGTTGCTCCGCAGACCAGCCTTTGACCAGATCCCAGGCAGCATCCAGTGCAGACTGATCATACATCATGCCAACCCAGAAGGCAGGCAGGGCACACAGGCGACGCCATGGGCCACCATCGGCCCCGCGCATTTCCATATATTTCTTGATCCGGGCTTCCGGGAAAGCGGTGGTCAGGTGGTCAGCCCAGTCAGACAGGGTTGGGGTTTCGCCGGGCAGCGCAGGCAGTTTACCCTGCATGAAATCGCGGAAAGACATGCCAAGCGCGTCGATATATTTCCCGTCGCGATAGACAAAATACATCGGCACATCAAGGGCATAGTCGACCCATTTTTCAAAGCCCATGCCGTCTTCAAACACCCATGGCAGCATACCTGTGCGCGCGTCATCCAGATCCCGCCAGATACGTGACCGCCAGGATTTGTGACCGTTTGGCTTGCCCTCAAAAAAGGGCGAATTGGCAAACAATGCGGTCGCAACCGGCTGAAGCGCCAGTGCCACGCGCAGCTTCTGCACCATGTCGGCCTCAGACGCGAAATCAAGGTTCACCTGCACAGTACACGTGCGGCGCATCATGGAACGGCCCATGGTGCCAACCTTTTCCATATAAGCATCCATCAGCTTATAGCGGCCCTTTGGCATCAACGGCACTTCGTCATGTTGCCAGATCGGGGCGGCCCCGAGGCCAATAAACCCAACGCCAATCTCATCCGCGATATCTTTGACTTCGCGCAGGTGAACATTCACCTCATCACAGGTTTCATGGATGGTTTCCAGCGGGGCACCGGACAATTCAAGCGCACCACCTGGTTCCAGCGATACATTTGCGCCATCTTTTTCAAGACCGATCAGATGACCACTTTCCCGCACTTCCGCCCAGCCATGGCGATCGCGCAGACCTTCCAACACGGCCACAATGGACCGTTTACCTTCAAATGGCAGCGCCTTCAGCGTGTCTTTGCAATACCCGAATTTTTCGTGTTCCGTGCCAATACGCCAGTCGTCTTTCGGCTTACAACCCGACGACAAATATTCCGCAAGCTGATCACGATGTTCGATCGGGCCTCCGCCGGACTGAGGGATAGACATGGGCATTTCCTTTCCTGCGGGCGCGTAGGTTCTGGCGCGGATCTTAAGCACTTAATCGGTAGCGATGAAATTACCAGTGTTCAATCGCGTTTTTGCCATATCAGAAAGTGATCACAGATGGTTGAAGACGACGCTTTTATAACTTTTTCGTAGTCCACACCGGGAAAAGTGGCGAGCAGATCAAAAATTGTATCGCCCTGGGCCGCACTGCCAGCCACTTCATGGCGGCTGCCGTCAAACAGGGTGAAATACCAGAACAGATCTTCTTCCACCGGGCCGCGGTCATTGGTTTCGATTTCGATCTTTACCACATCATCCAGGGAAAACCGTGTGCCCCCGTCTGCGGTGAACCAGCTGAAACGGCGTTCAGTGACCTCGATCACGCCTTTGCCGCCTTCACGCTGACGCAATTTCGCCCGGCGGATCGCATTCCAGCACAGGCCCAGACCCACAAGAAACACCAGCGCGCCGACAAGCTTCACCGCGCCATACAGCCGCAAAAACATCCAGAGCCCGACCAGCAGAAAGGCCACCCCTTCCAGCACACCGCGATAACGGCGGAAATGGGCCGCAACTTCTGGTCGGATAAAGCTCATCCCCAGTCCCCCAGCTGTGCCTGCCACAGGGTCAGCGCCGCAACGGCGGCCGTGTCTGCGCGCAGGATACGCGGGCCAAGGGAAATAGCGTGGGCATTGGGATGGGCTTGCAGAGCCGCACGTTCATCTTCAGAAAACCCGCCTTCGGGACCAATCAGAATGGCCCAGGGGGCACCGGGATCTGCCGGAATTTCTTTCAGGGACGTGGGCTGGCCCGCTTTGCTTTCATCACAAAACAGGATCTGACGATCTTCAGGCCAGGTGGCCAGCACATCCGACAGTTTTTCCATTGCCTCAATACCCGGTACATAGGTGCCACCGCATTGTTCAGCGGCCTCAATCGCCTGCAGATCCATTTTATCCCAGCGAATTCGGTCAAAATGCGTGAACTCGGTCATCACCGGGATAATTTCACGCACCCCCATTTCTGTGGCTTTTTCAACGATGAAAGACGTGCGGTCTTTCTTCACCGGTGCAAACACCAGCCAAAGGTCGGGCGGCAGAAGCATCGGCTTCACCTGATCCTGGCAGACCAGAATGCCATTCTTTTTGTTCGCGACCACAATATCCGCCAGATATTCGCCGTCGCGGCTGTTGATCAGTGACACCTGCGTGCCTGCTTCCAGCCGCATAACGGCAAAAAGATAGTTTGATTGCTCCCGCGTCAGCGCAATGGATTGCCCCGGGGCGAGATCATGGTCTACATAAAGTCTGATTTTTGCACCTGTCATAAGGCGAAACATATGTCCGCAGATCCCGGAATGCCAGAGGGCACAGAGTCCGAGCACCATAAGAATGGCCAGGTTGCTGACGCATATACCGGCAATTGGGTGGATCACCGTGCCCCGGCCTGGACCCGCCCCTATCTGCGCCTGTCCCGGGCGGACCGGCCTATCGGCACCTGGCTTTTGCTTTTGCCCTGCTGGTGGGGGCTGACACTGGCGGCGGCCATGGACGGATTTGTGCTGTTTGATCTCTGGATCGCGGTGGGCTGCACCATTGGCGCGTTTCTGATGCGCGGTGCGGGCTGCACCTGGAATGACATCACAGACCGCAACTTTGACGGTCAGGTGGAACGCACACGGTCCCGTCCTCTGCCCTCTGGTCAGGTGACCGTGAAGCAGGCGCTTGTATGGATGTTCATCCAGATGGGCATCAGCGCGCTGGTTCTGATCACGTTTAACCTGAACACAATCCTGCTGGCGCTGTCTTCGCTGATCTTTGTCGCGATCTACCCTTTCGCCAAACGTTTCACCTGGTGGCCCCAGGCCTTCCTGGGGCTCGCGTTTAACTTCGGCGCGCTTGTTGCCTGGACCGCCCATCGCGGGGTTTTGGAAACACCGGCGGTGCTGCTGTATATCGCGGGCATCATCTGGACGCTGTTTTACGACACGATCTATGCCCATCAGGACAAAGAAGACGACGCGATGATCGGGGTGAAATCCACCGCGCGCCTGTTCGGGGACAACACCGCCGCCTGGCTGCGCCGTTTCCTGATGCTGTCTGTATCTGTCATGGCGCTTGCGGTGATTTCAGCTGTGATCATGAAGGGCAACGTCCTGGCGCTTGTCATCGCAATTGGCGGCCCCTGGGCTTTTGGCATGCACCTGATGACCCAGATCCGTCGCCTGAAAATTGATGATCCGGATGCCTGCCTGCGCCTTTTCCGCGAAAACCGGAACACCGGTCTCATCCCTGCGCTGTTTTTCGCCGTTTCCGCCATGCTGTGATTGAAAACTGGCCCCGCCAGGCGTAAGCATATCGCAAGCAAGAGAGAGACAGGATGCAGCTTAAATCCTTTGTAGCCATTTTTACCGTTTTTACCGGCGTTGCCGCCCTGTCCCTGTTGATTGCAAATGTTTCTGTCGACCGGATTGAACGCAATTCCGAAGACGGCGTGCGTCGTGCCCTGTTGCTGAAAGGCGAAGACTGGGCACAGGTCGAAGCCGAAGGTCTGCACCTGCGCCTGACCGGCGTTGCACCGCGTGAATCCGCCCGCTTTCATGCCCTGACAATTGCCGGCGAGGTCGTCGATTCCTATCGCATCCGTGACGATATGCAGGTCGAAGCCAGCGCCGGGTTTATCCCCCCCGATTTCTCTGTCGAAATTCTGCGCAATGATGATCATATTTCCCTGATCGGCCTGATCCCGGATTCCACAGATCGGGCGCAGATCGCTGAAACCCTGTCTGATCTTGTCGGCAGTGACACGGTGTCCGACATGATGGAAACCGCAGATTATGACCCGCCCACCGGCTGGAACCTTGCCATGGCCTATGCGGTGGATGCCCTTGCCACACTGCCCCACAGCAAGATTTCCGTCCATCCCGGACGTGTCATCGTCGAAGCCAACAGTGAAAGCACGGATGACCGTGACCGCCTGAAACGGGAACTGTCCCGCGCGATCCCGTCTGATCTGGAAGTGCAGCTTGATATTTCCGCCCCGCGCGAAGTTGTCTCGCCCTTCACCCTGCGTTTCCTGCGTGAAGATGGTCAGGGTCGCTTTGACGCCTGCTTCACCGACACCGACCGCAGCCGCCTGCAAATCCTGCGCGCTGCCGAAGCCGCCGGACATGAAGGCCCGGCCAGTTGCACAATCGCACTTGGCAACCCATCGCCCAAATGGGGCGAAGCTGTCAGTCTTGCGCTGAATGCCCTGGCTGAGGTCGGGGATGGATCTGTCACGTTTTCTGACACGGACATCACCCTGATTGCCGCCGAAAGCAGTGACGCCGACACATTTGAACGCGCGACATCGCAGCTGCAGTCCGAACTGCCGGACCTGTTTAACCTGCACACGGTTTTCCCCGTCACCGAGGAAGAAGCCGAAGTTATGCCACCGGAATTCTCTGTAACGCTCAGCCCGGAAGGGCAGGTGCAATTGCGTGGCCGCATGACCGATGAGCGCACCAAAGCCGCCGTCGAAAGCTATGCCAGCTCGCGCTTTGGCGCCGATCAGGTCTATGCCGCCACCGATCTTGACCCGGAACTGCCCGAAGGCTGGCCGGTGCGTGTTCTGTCCGGCATCGAAGCCTTGGCCTTCCTTGAAAACGGCGCGGTTGAGATCCTTGAAAACCATGTGTCCGTGCGCGGCAAAACCGGCAATCCGGATGCAAACGCAGATATCGCGCGGGTGTTGTCAGAAAAGCTTGGCACATCTGAGGATTTCGCCATTGATGTGGAATATGTCGAAGCACTTGATCCACAGGCTGACCTGCCCAGCGGCGAAGAATGTGTCCAACAGATCAACGCCATTCTGACAAATACCAAACTGGCGTTTTCACCGGGTTCTGCGAATATCGCGCCGGGCAGTGGTGATACGCTGACGGCCATTGCAACGGCAATGGAACGCTGCACCCATGTGAAAATGGAAATCGCCGGGCATACCGACAGCCAGGGCCGCGAAGCCATGAACGAACAGCTCAGCCAGTCGCGCGCAGATGCGGTTCTGAATGCGCTGATGTCGCGCCGTATCCTGACAGAAGGCTTAAGCGCCAAAGGCTATGGCGAATCCGATCCCATCGCCAGCAATGAGACCGAAGAAGGCCGCGAAGCCAACCGCCGGATCGAATTTACCCTGGTGGATGACGCACCGGACGCAGAAGAAAACACCGACGAAACCGCAACAGAAGAAACTGCGGAAGAGACAACAGAGGCAGGCAATGAATAACAGAACCGAACTGATCCTGATTATCGCAGTCATCCTCTTTGTGACCTTCCTGCTGGGCTGGTTTGCCCATTGGCTGGTGAATAAGTTCACCCGCGTGTCGCAGGGCGATCTGGGCGAACTCGATAACATGGCGCAATCCCTGCACGAGGCCGAAGAAACCCGCGACCAGGCCATCACCTGGGCGCATCAGCGCGAGGCCGAAGTCACAAACCAGCTGACCCAGACCGAAGCCGAACTTGCCGCCGCCATGGACGGCCTGCGCGCCGCCCGCCAGGAAGCCGAAGAACTCCGTGCCTGGATCGAACGCCAGAATCAGGGCTAAAATTACTCAGCTCTCATGTGGCGTTGAAGAAACAAGCGCATTTGCGCCAGGCAGATCACGGATACATTCCCGGCCTGGCGCTCAAGTTCCTGCTTTAATGCAGCTATCCAGTCCTGTTCCTCCGCAAGCCCCTGTCGATGTGGGCTTGTGCGATTGCCAATTGTATCAAACACCAGCACTGCGGTAATCTCGCGCTCTTCGATAAAGTATCGCAGCAAAATACGGGCAACATCTGCGACATCCAGATGATGCAGAATCGCAGCATAACTGTAGTTATGCACACCTGCCTGTGCTTCCAACTGTTCTCTGAACGCAACGGGATCACTTCGAAGATCCGCGAACAATTGCGCGGCAACATCCGGCAAGGCGCGTTCGTAAGCTGCATCCATCTTCTGTTTTAGCAGCCTCACCAGAACCCGCGCCCGGAGATCAGGTTTAAATGCACGCCCTTCGTATATAATTCGCCCGAACTCTGCATCAAACCCATAGCCTTCCCGATCCCTTGTCGTGGCAGGCAAGCGCGTCGGCAACAGCTCCCGGTTATCTAGTTCATGAATATATTTACAAAATTCACGTGCATTCTCTTTCGAACAAAAGTCATCAAAGTACGCCCCTTTAAACTCTCGTGCACCATACAATTGCAGGATCTCTCCCGGTTCCGTTATCTCAAACCGCTGCATCCGTTGCGCAATCCGGTCTTCCAGCGCAATCAGTTCAGTCTCATCCTCATCTGCCCATTCCCAGAGACGCACCCAATCCGACTTCGCCTCTGTCTCTCTGAACTGATGTGTTTCATGCAGCGCTTCATTGATAACAGCATATGACGCATATCCATCGCCAATCAATTTCCTGCCAAGCTCAGCTGAAAATACAGTGTTATAAGCAGCATCAATTTCTGCCTTCACCTGATCTCTTTTCAACAGGTGAAGGGGGTGGTTTTCGTCTCCGCCACCAAGAGAATGAAATATCGCAACCTCACCGCGATTAACCAGGTCTTCCTTTGAAATCCGCCCCTCGTGAAAGGCCATATGTAACGCCAGAAATGTGCGCACCAGTCGTTCCAGTGGCTCGTGAAAAGTCCGCATATCCGGTGCTATCTGATCAATCAGATCGACAGCATCCCGAAGAGCACGCAGAAGTAATCGCAGATTATTATGCTTTGCATCGGCAAATGTTTCCCGGATCACATCCTGCCGCAGTTGCAGGAACTTCCTACCCGGCCCATCCGGCAAGCGCACCCAGACCGTTGTCAATGCCGCCCCAATATCAGGTTCAATCGTAACAACCTGACCAACCAGCTTTTCCCGGATCGCTGCCAGTTGCTTCTTTTTCGCACCCTTAACACTGTTGCAGACAAGAATGACGCGCTTGCCCTCATGTTCAACAAATCCGTTGATCAGGCCCCAAAGCTGTTTCGGATCAATCCCACAGCGTTCGACATCATCAAAGATCAGGGTATCGGGAAGGCTGTCAAAGGCGATCTCTGTCATATTGACCTTTGTCAGATCAACCGAACACCCGGCAACCGTTACCCCACTTACAAACTCAGAAATGCGTTTTCCCCATTTCTCTGTTTGCTCGGACCATGGTTTAAGCGCCCGGACAAGTGCCCACTCAAACTCTTCTGCAGTGTGAACATTGAAAAGCGATACATACAGTCGCGTTTCATTCGTTTCGTGATCGGTCACCTTCCGGATAAAATGGGTCTTCCCGCTGCCCCAGGGCGCATCCAGCATCAGTGCATAGCCGGGTTTCTTAACGGTCAGATATTTCGCGACAACCCGTTCTGCAATCTCATTTGCCAAATCAAATCTCCTGCTTAAATCATCAGCAGGGTACGGGCGATCCAGGTGTCGGGCAATATGTTACCGGGTCTGATCCCAGCGGCTCAGCGCGTCTTCGTCCTCGGCCTTACTGGCAACCCAGGAGGTGTTGTCGGACGTCACTTCGCGCTTCCAGAAAGGCGCGCGGGATTTGAGGTAGTCCATCAGGAATTCTGCGGCTTCAAAGGCATCTTTGCGGTGCTTTGAACCGGTCGCAACCATCATGATCTGATCGCCCGGGCGCATTTTGCCAAACCGGTGGATAATCAGGCAGCCGGACAGCTCCCAGCGCGCCCGTGCGTCCTCTGCAATCTTCGCCAGGGCCTTTTCCGTCATGCCCGGGTAATGTTCGATTTCCATCACATCCAGCGGCGTGCCGGGCAGATCGCGCACAAGGCCTGTGAAGGTCACAATTGCGCCTGCACCTTCCTGGGCATCGGAAAACGCCTGGGCCTCTGCGCCGAAATCAAAGGGCGCTTCCTGAACGCGGATATCCATGTCAGCCGCCGGTCATAGGCGGAAAGAACGCCACTTCGCGTGCGCCCGCCAGAGAGGCATCAAATTCCACCAGTTCCTGATCAATCGCCACCCGAAGTGATGTGAGATCGGCAAAAGCAGTCTCATACCCTTCGCCCTTCGCCAGCAGTTCCCTCACCAGATCACCGGCTGTTGCGGCCTCTGTTTCCACAGTTTCCCGCGGGACACCGACATGTTCGCGCAGCCAGGCAAAGTAAAGCACATCAAGCGCCATCTTATTCTTCCTTCAGATAGGGGCGGGCTTTGGCGAAGTAATCCCAACCCGTCAGCAGAGTCAGAATGGCCGCACCCCAAAGCAGCAGAACACCACCATGCCAGGTCAGATATTCGCCGTAGTAACTGCGTACAATATGCAGGTCATCCGCGATTTCGCCCGCAAAAATCTGATCTACAATTGCCGCATCCATACCATAGGTATGCATGAAGAAGTAATGTTCAAACATCCCACTGGCGAACAGCACAGCGATCGCCACCATCTGCACAGTGGTCTTCCATTTCGCAAGTTTTGTGACCTTCAGAAGACCCGCTTTAGCGCCCAGGAATTCCCGCAGGCCGGACACAAAGACTTCCCGGAAAATAATGATCGTCGCGGGCAGAAGGATCCAGGGGTTCATGCCGGAGAACCCCGTGATCACCAAAAGCGCAATCACCACCATCGCTTTGTCAGCAATCGGGTCCAGCATCGCGCCGAATTTCGTTTCCTGCGCCCAGGCCCGGGCCAGATAGCCGTCAACAAAATCGGTGATTGCCGCAACCGTGAACAGGCACAGCGCAAACCAGTCCGCCCAGGGGCGGTTGAAGTACAGGAACATCACCGCCACACCAGGGGCCGCAAAGAGACGCATTACAGTCAGGATATTCGGGATTGTCCAGGTCATAGGGTCTTCTTACTCACTTCACGGTTTGGAGGAAAGGCAACAATGATACGCATCCCCCGGCACATTCCGTCGCAGCATAGCAGGGTTAACGCGGGGGTCAGCCCTTTTCATGGAAATGCCCGTAAATCACTTCGGCCAGGGCATTTGAGATACCATCAACCGCTTTCAGATCCTCAAGCCCGGCCCTGCTGACGGCTTTGGCAGACCCAAAATGGGCAAGCAACGCACGTTTGCGTGTAGCCCCGACGCCTGCGACCTCATCAAGCGGGGTCGCTCCAATGGCTTTGGATCGTTTCGCCCGGTGCGTGCCGATGGCGAACCGGTGCACCTCATCCCGCAGGCGCTGGATGAAATACAACACGGGATCATTGCGTTGCAGGGCAAAGGGGCGCTTGCCGGTGCGGTAGAATTCTTCCTTACCGTGATCGCGATCCACGCCTTTCGCAACCCCCACCATGGCGATGTCTTCAACGCCACATTCTTTCATGATCTCACGCACAGCAGACACCTGCCCCGCACCGCCATCAATCAGCAACAGATCAGGCCAGGCATCGGTTTCCCGGTTCGGGTCTTCCTTTTGCAGGCGCTTGAAACGACGGGTCATGACTTCTTTCATCATGCCAAAGTCATCACCCGGGGTCAGATCATCGCCCTTGATGTTGAACTTACGATACTGGCTTTTCATGTAACCTTCGGGTCCGGCGACAATCATCGCCCCCACCGCATGGGCCCCCTGAATATGCGAGTTATCGTAAGCCTCAATCCGCTTTGGCGGTTCTTTCAGATCAAAAGCCTCAGCCACCCCGCGCAGCAATTTCGCCTGGGTCGCGGTTTCTGCCATTTTGCGCGCAAGGCTTTCGCGGGCGTTGCGCATGGCGTTATCAACCAGATCGGCGCGTTCGCCCCGCTGCGGTACGGAAACTTCAACCTTGCGGCCTGCTTTCTGCGCCAGGGCCTCTGCCACCAGATCAGGATCATCCACAGCATTAGAGATCAGGACCATACGCGGCGGTTCGCGGTTGTCATAGAACTGCGTCACGAAAGCCTGCAGCACCTCACCGGGGTCGGCGCCTTCATTGCCTTCGCCACCCTGCCCGGTGCGTGGATAGAAATCCTTATTGCCCCAGTTCTGATTGGCGCGGATGAAAAACACCTGAACACAGGCCTGCCCGCCTTCCATATGCAAGGCGATGATGTCGGCCTCGGCCACGTTTTGCGGGTTGATGCCCTGGGCCTGCTGCACCTGAGTCAGCGCGTTGATCCGGTCCCGGAACGCGGCCGCGCGTTCAAATTCCATCGCATCGCTGGCCGCCTGCATTTCCTTCGCCAGGCTCGCCTGGATATTGCTGCTGCGCCCCTGCAGGAAGTCCCGCGCATCTTTCACCGTCGCGGCGTAGTCTTCAGTGGTAATCTTCCCACAACATGGCCCTGTGCAGCGCTTGATCTGATATTGCAGACAGGGGCGCGTGCGGCTGTTGAACATGCTGTCGGAACAATCGCGCAGCATAAACACCCGCTGCAACTGGTTCAGTGTCCGGTTCACCGCCCCGCCCGACGCAAAGGGACCAAAGTAATCGCCTTTCGCCTTACGTGCGCCGCGATGCTTTTTGATCTGTGGAAAATCATGATGCCCGGTCAGCATGATCATCGGAAAGCTTTTGTCATCGCGCAGCAGCACGTTGAAATGCGGCTTCAGCTGTTTGATCAGGTTTTGTTCCAGCAGCAGCGCTTCGGTTTCCGTGCGGGTCGTCAGAAACATCATCCGCCGGGTCTGGGAAATCATCCGCAGGATCCGCGGCGTATGCCCGTTGGGATTCGCGTAATTGGATACACGTTTCTTCAGGCTGCGTGCTTTGCCGACATACAGGATCTTCCCGGTTTCATCGAGCATCCGGTACACCCCGGGAGAGTTGTCCAGCGTCTTCAGATAACTCTGCACACAGGCGTGACCGACCAGCGGCTTACCGGCTTCATCAATGGGAAAGTCAGTGTTTTCAGGGTCTGTCATCGGGGTTTCTGTGATTCTTCTCTGGCTGCAATCTTATCCGGCCTGACACAAGATAAAACATATCAACCGTTTCTGTGGATAACTCCGTGGGTAACTTTGGGAGGGAACACGCTCACCACACAAAATAACAGCTTTTATCGCTTTGCCTATTTTTTAGGCAGATTTTCAACCTGTTGATTTTCAAACGAAAATTAAGTTCCAAATACAACTCCCTGATAACATTAACATTTTTATTACGCTTTTGTAACGCGGTATCAGAGGGGTGCACAAGTTGTCGCAACGCGGCGTTTTCCGTCAGGTTTCGCGGAAATGTTTACCTTTTGTTAACGTTTAACGGTGCAGCAGAAGTGCCTGTCTTTATGAAAGAATCGCACAAATATAGCCAACATAAAGCACGCAGAATAATACCCCCCAAACACGGGTGATATTCCAGCGCAGAAAGACAAACGGCGCCAGCAGCAGGGAGGCACCCAGCATCACCCAAAGATCCAGCCTCAGGAACTGCTGATCCACAGGAATGTCACCAATCAGCGCAGCAATGCCGATAATCGCCAGCAGGTTGAACATATTGGACCCGATGACATTGCCCAGGGCCACATCCGCCTGACGACGCAATGCGGCCATCACAACGGTTGCCAGTTCGGGCAAAGATGTACCAACAGCCACCAGCGTCAGTCCAATCACTGTTTCTGAAATGCCAAAGTCGCGGGCGATATCCACCGCCCCTTCCACAAGAAGTTCTGCCCCAAGAGGCAGGCCAATCAGGCCCAGGACCAGGAACAGGCCAATCTGCCAGCCCGGCATATTGTCATCCGCACCCTCAACCTCTTCAAGATCACAGGGGGCACAGTTTGCGCCGGCTTTGCGGTACGCGTTCGCCTCGCGTGCCTGATCAAACAGAATAAAGCCCAGCACCGCAAGAAACCCGATCCCATGCACCCAGGTCAGTGGCCCGGCAAAACAGGCCCCGACAAAGATCAGCGAGGCCAGGATCATATAAAGATAGGTTTTACGCGTATTACATTCACTGGAATGCAGGCCCGTCATAATGGCGGGCACACCCAGAACCAGCAGGATATTTGCGGTGTTCGATCCCACGACATTCCCCATGGCGATGCCCGGCGCGCCTTCTGTCACCGCCTGAACGGCGATCAGCAGTTCAGGGGCGGACGTGCCAAAAGCCACAATGGTCAGACTGACGATCAGGGCGGGAATACCAAGCCGCAAAGACAGGTTCACAGCGCCCTTTACAAGCACATCGCCGCCCAGCAGCAGAATAATCAGGCCAAGCCCCACATAGATCCAGTCCATCACAGTCGTCAGCCCTTTGTCTTTTCACACGCACATGGTCCACGACCAATGCGAAAGCGCCCGCACCGCGGACATTTCCTGTTTTCGATCGCCGTCTGCCCCGGGAAACGCAGCTTGCCAAACATGGCCAGCACCATCATCCCCACAAGAAACAGAACGACAATCTTAATAATCATCGCTTACAGCCCGTAACGCGCGAATTCCGCACGTTCCTCAATTGCTGTAAAAGCACTGTCCGCCGCAGAGGCCCCAAAACGCGCCAGCAACCCACGTTTCATACCGTAAGTCCGGAACTGGCATTTCTCGCCAAAGCGATCCTTCATCACCGTTTTCATATGACCAAGCCCATCGGCAAGCCCGGCCTCGACCGCTTTTGCCCCGACACGCACTTCGCCATTAAACAGATCTTGTTCACCATCCAGCTTTGCACCGCGACGGGTTTTCACGTGATCAATAAAGACTTCGTGGATCTGTTCCAGAATGCCTTTCAGCCGATCCACATCTTCTGGTGTCTCCGCCTTAAACGGGTCCATCATGGATTTGCTGTTACCTGCGGTGTAAACCCGGCGGCTGATCCCGTGGCGGGAAATGAATTCATCCAGACCAAAGCCTGCGGAAATCACGCCGATTGATCCAAGGACTGAACTCTGATCGACAAAGATCTCATCCGCAGCCGCCGCCAGCCAATACCCACCAGACGCCGCCACATCTTCAACAAAGGCAAAGACAGGAACGTCCTTTTCCTCTGCCAGGCGACGAATGCGCGCACCGATCAGAGAGGATTGCACAGGCGACCCGCCAGGCGAGTTGATAATCAGCGCAACCGCAGCAGGTTTCCCCTTGCTGAAGGCGCGTTCCAGAACCGGGGCAAGCTTTTCATCAGAAAGCCCACGACCACCGGCTGCGATCACACCAGCAAGGCGCACAACAGCAACGGTTTTTTCGGATTTGAGAAATGGGATCCAACGTTTCATTACCCTCATGTAGGCGGACAGGCCTGTGGGAACAAGGTTCTTCACGCGTTGCATGCGACAAATTGTGACCATGGCGCCACGGATCAGGCCGGGAAATTCTATGTGTTTTTCCCCTGCGCCGTTTCCCAGGCCGCCCAGGCCTCTGGCGTATCCAGATCTGTCACAGCCCCCTCGCCCGTGGTCGGAACCCGCATGATATGCTCTTTTTCCCTTTGCAGAATGGCCCGCGCACCCTGATCGCCCTGCGCTGTTGCCAGCTCTTCAAACCAGTCCGCCCCAAAGAGAACCGGATGCCCGGGCTGACCACGTTCACTGACCGCACGCAGAATCCCCCGTGACCTCACGTCATCAGGCAAATCCTCAAAGGCATTTATCACAGCATTATAATGGTCAGGCAAAAGATCCGGCATATCGGCCAGGGCAACAATCACCGCATTGCAGACAGGCAGGCTGGCAATACCGGCCCGCAAAGACGTCCCCATCCCGGTTTCCCAATCTGCACAGGTTACAGGACGCACCGGCAGATCTTTCACGTGTTCCGCACGGGTCTGGTTTCCCTCTGGCAGAACAACCGACACCGCAGCAGCGCGACTGTCACAGGCATGACGTAATGCGCGCACCAACAAGGGCTGACCACCCGCATCGCGCAACAGCTTGTCTTCACCCCGCATCCGCCTGGATGCCCCCGCCGCAAGCATCAGGATATGGATAGTGTCGCTCACGTTTTGCGCACCCGACGTGGCGCGCCGCGTTCCGGCGTATCCTTCAAAAGCCCCGCCGGCCCCATGGCAGCGAAATCAGCATCCGTCAGCTCAATCCCCGCGGCAATCCGTTCCATAACCCAATCCGCGCCGTTCAGCGCCAGCGCCCGCGCACAACCAGGCAGGCCAACAACGGGTTTACCGTTAAATTCACCCAAAAACAGCAAGTTCCCAGGATCCACCGGCATGCCAAATCGCGTCACCTGACCACCCGCTTGTGTAAGCCCCGCCGGGGCCACATCCGCCCGATCCGATGTGGCAGACCCCGTGAGGATCAGAAACACATCCGGCGCATGATCCGCCTGGATTTCCCGCAAAGCCCGCATCAGACCGGCTTCCCGGTGGTCACAGATTTGAACCTGCTCCAACTGCCCATTCAGACGTTCCACCCTTTGGCGCGTTGCCTCCTCTGCTTTGCTCAACAAGCTGTCTTTCATGCCCTGAACCCGGGTCAGAACCAGCCCCCAGCGCAAGGCACGAAACGGCTTCACAGACATAAGCCCCGGTGTTTGTTCAGCCCTTGCAACCACATCCTCCGGAATGAAATAAGGGATCATTTTGGCGGTCGCCGTCAGCGTGCCTTCCCGCACATGGGCATAATCCGGCAGGGTCGCAAGCGTCACAGCCTCATCCACCTGGTTCAGCGCGATCACACCCGGCGCATCCACGCGCAGAACGCCATCCACCTCTGCAATCAGGTTCACCCGCCCATGCACAGGCGCGGCACGGCGCAGCCCCTCCCGCGCGATCGCCTGAGCAACGCGCAGCGCCGCCTGAGCTTCACCAATGTCACCAGCATCCGGGCGGGCGACAGAAACCTCGCGCGCCCCGGACTGCTTCAGCGCAGCAATGTCAGAAGCCGTCAGTTCACACCCTTTTTGCAGGCGCAGATCACCTGCCTTCAGACTATGCGCAAGCAGGGCACCTTCTGCCGTATCAACCGGGCAATATCCGAATTTCATACACTCACCTCAGAAATCACCACGGGACAGTTTTGACAAAAGTTCCGTCACATTGCGCACATCCAGTTTCTTCAGAAGCCGCGCCCGCACATCTTCAATCGTACGCGGCGACAGGCCCAGCGCCTTGGCAATTTCCTTGCTGGTCTTTCCCTGGCTCAGGAAGACCACAACCTCACGTTCGCGTGGCGTCAGACGGATGGCACGCGGCGCATCCGAAATCGCGGCATAGGACATCACAACACGCGCCAGCGGTTCAGCCGGGGTCAGAGTGCGGGCGCGAAAACGGCACCAGGTCGCCACCCCGCCCTGTTTGGCCAGCAAACGCTCATCCGTGTAGATATCGCCGCGTTTCAGCACCGCAAGGCCAATGTCGCGGAAATCCTCAAACTCGCGCGCACTGCCGTACAGTTCGCGAAACGACAGCCCCACCAGCATGGGTTTGCTACGTCCGGTCAGATCGGCAAACACCTGGTTCACACTGCGGATCACCCGGTTTTCGGTCATAACAATGCCAATCGGCGCCAGATCAAAGGCCAGCGCATCCACATCTGTTGCTAAATCCATACCGGCCCTCCCGCGCCGTGATCATACGGTATTGATACCGTATCATTTCCGCGCAAACCTTCAAGCAGGATTTATCACAGGACAAAATCGTGACCACGACTGACAACACCGCAGATCTCCTCGCCCGGGAAATTGAAGCCCGGCGCGATGATTTGATCGCCCTGACCCAGGATCTGATCCGCATTCCAACACTGAACCCGCCGGGTGAAAACTATCTGCTGATCTGCGAATATCTGGAAAACCGCCTGAAGCGCCAGGGGTTCAGCGTGGAAATGATCCGCGCCCACGGCACGCCGGGTGACAGCGATAAATACCCGCGTTGGAATATGGTTGCGCGCTATGAAGGCAAATACCCTGGCGAATGCGTGCATTTCAACAGCCACACCGATGTGGTGGACGTGGGCCAGGGCTGGACATTTGATCCCTTTGGCGCCGAACTGCATGACGGCAAGATCTATGGGCGCGGCGCTTGTGATATGAAAGGTGGACTTGCGGCCTCGATCATCGCGGCAGAGGCGTTCATCGCAGTCTGCCCCGATTTCGCCGGCTCGATTGAAATTTCCGGTACAGCGGATGAAGAAAGCGGCGGCTTTGGCGGTGTGGCTTATCTGGCGGAGAAGGGGTTCTTTACCCCGCAACGTGTGCAGCATGTGATCATCCCCGAACCTCTGCAAAAGGATCGTATCTGCCTGGGCCATCGCGGCGTCTGGTGGGCTGAAATCGAAACCCATGGTGAAATCGCCCATGGGTCTATGCCCTTCCTTGGCGATTGCGCCGTACGCCATATGGGGGCTGTAGTGAATGAGATGGAAGAAACCCTGTTTCCCGCCCTGGCGGAAAAACGCACAGATATGCCTGTGGTGCCCGTCGGGGCGCGGCAATCAACGATGAATATCAATTCGATCCACGGCGGTCAGGCCGAACAACCCGCTGACTTCACCGGCCTGCCGTCGCCCTGTGTGCCCGACAGTTGCAAAATGATCGTCGATCGCCGTTTCCTGATTGAGGAAGACATCAACGATGTGCAGCGTGAGATCACCGATGTGCTGGATAAAGTCGCGGGTAAACGTGAAAACTTCCGCTATGACATCCGCGAAATGCACCGGGTTCTGCCGACGATGACAGAGAAATCCGCGCCCGTGGTCGAAACCGTATCCCGCGCGATTTCCGATGTGATGGGGAAAGAGGCCGAATATGTCGTCTCCCCCGGCACCTATGACCAGAAACACATCGACCGGATCGGCAAGCTGAAGAATTGCATCGCTTACGGTCCTGGCATTCTGGAACTTGCCCATAAACCGGATGAATATATCGGTGTCGATGACATGGTTGAGAGCGCCCGCGTCATGGCGCAATCGCTTGCTGAATTACTGCCGCGCCCCGATTAACACATGAAAGCGCACTTACCCCTTCACAGGCACATCAATATTGTCGATCAGCCGCACACCCGCCATCCAGGCCGCTGCAAACAGGCGTGCCGGGCGGGTCGGGGTCGTGAGGGGCGCAAAATCATCACGCGCGCGGATCTCGAAATACTCAATCTCGGTAAAATCAGCCGCGCGCAGCCGGGCCTTCGCGGCATCCTGCAACGTAGAAAATTCAGCACCCTCTGCCAGCGCGGCAACCGTATCAGTCATGACCTCATGCAGGGTTGCGGCCTTCATCATGGCGCGGTCCGACAGCAACAGATTGCGCGACGACATGGCGAGGCCAGTGTCTTCGCGTACGGTCGGACAACCGATGACTTCAATATCGATATCCAGATCTTTCGCCATACGGGTGACGATCATCAGCTGTTGAAAATCCTTTTCCCCGAAAAACGCCTGATCGGCAGCGGTTTGCAGAAACAGTTTTGCAACCACCGTCGCAACCCCGTCAAAATGCCCAGGGCGATGCGCCCCTTCCATGACATCTGTGATGCCACTGACAGACACATTCGTCGCAAAATCAGAGGGATACATCTGTTCCCCGTCGGGAACCCAGATCAGATCAACCCCGATCGGGGCAAGCTTGCGGGCATCATCGTCTTCGGTACGGGGGTAGTTTTCCAGATCTTCAGGGTTGTTGAATTGCTTTGGATTGACAAAGATCGTCACGATCACCCGGTCGCAGTTCTGTCGCGCCGCCCGCGCAAGCGACAGATGCCCGTCATGCAGCGCGCCCATGGTTGGCACAACGCCAATGGTTTCGCCCGCACGCTTCCAGGCCCGCGTGATTGCACGCAGTTCATCCAGCCCGCGAATAATCCGGGGCGGCGGCTGTGATGTCATATCCATCATCCTTTTCCAGGCGCCTGATCTGCAAAGATATGCTCCGGCCCCGGGAAGCTGCGCGTGCGCACTTCCCGGGCGTATCTGGCAATCGAAGCCTCACCTTCTTTGCCAAGTTCTGCATATCTCTTCACAAATTTCGCCTTAAAGGCTGTGAACAGGCCCAGCATGTCATCCACCACCAGGATCTGCCCGTCACAGCCCGCAGATGCCCCGATCCCAATCGTCGGAATATCCACCTCTGCCGTGATCTGATCCGCAAGATTTGCCGGCACTTTCTCAAGCACCACGGCAAATGCACCGGCCTCTGTCACCGCCTGCGCATCGGCCATCAGGGCAGCACCAGCGTCATCACGCCCCTGCACCTTGTAGCCACCCAGCGTGTTGATCGACTGCGGCGTCAACCCGACATGCGCCATGACAGGAATGCCGCGCGCCACCAGAAACGCGATGGTTTCCGCCATATGCGTACCGCCTTCCAGCTTGACCGCACCTGCGCCCGTTTCCGCCATCAGACGGGCGGCATTGCGAAACGCCTGCTGCGGGCTTTCTTCATAACTGCCGAACGGCATGTCGATCACCATCATCGCCTGGCGCAATCCACGCGCCACGGCCTGACCATGCATAATCATCATTTCCATCGTGACACCCAGGGTCGACGGCAGCCCGTGCAACACCATGCCAACGCTGTCACCCACCAGGACAAAGTCGCAGTGTTCATCCATCATCTGCGCCATTGGCGTGGTGTAGGCGGTCAGGCTGACCAGCGGTTCACCCCCTTTACGCGCCCTGATATCATCGGGAAGCGGGGCGGTTTTTCTGGCAGTGGCGCTCATCACGGGGTCCTGTCATTCGCTGCGTTGCAGAAATCATATAACAGGACGCACACCGTATTTCTACGGTATATTCAGAATAAGACGCAAGGGAACGTTCACAAGGCTTGCGCCAGATCGTTTTCACAACAAGACTACGTGCAGAACAGAGGGAGATAACAATGAGATATTCGGGGATGTTCACCAAAGTTACCGCCGCTGCTTCATTTGCAGCGCTGATCGCAGGCGGGGCATTTGCGGCCCAGACCGATCTGACAATCGGGCTGCAACTGGAGCCACCACATCTGGATCCGACAAGCGCCGCTGCGGGTGCGATTGACCAGGTGGTCTATTCCAATATCTTTGAAGGCCTGACACGCTTCGGCCCCGATGGGTCCGTAAACCCGGGCCTCGCTGACAGCTGGGAGATTTCCGAAGACGGTCTGACCTGGACGTTCAACCTGCGTCAAGGCGTAAAGTTTCATGACGGCACCGATTTTGAAGCAACCGATGTGGTGTTCAGCCTGGATCGTGCCCGCGCGGAAGACAGCACCAACGCACAAAAGGCGCTGTTTGAAGGCATTGCGTCTGTCGAAGCCGTCGATCCGCATACCGTCAAAATCACCCTGACCGCGCCAAACGGGAACTTCCTGTTTAACCTGGCCTGGGGTGACGCGGTGATCGTTGCGCCGGAAAGCATTGAGAACATCACAACCAAACCCGTGGGCACTGGCGCGTTTACTTTCGCAAACTGGGTCCAGGGCGATGCGATCACCATCCTGCGCAATGACGCCTATTGGGGCGATGCACCGGCGTTGGAAAGCGCGACGTTCAAGTTTATCTCTGAACCTTCCGCTGCGTTGAATGCAATGATGGCGGGTGACGTGGATGCGTTTTCTGGCTTCCCGGCCCCCGAAAACCTGAACCTGTTTGAAGCAGACCCGCGCTTTCAGGTGCTTGTCGGTTCGACCGAAGGTGAAACAATCCTGTCCACCAACAACAAGATGCCACCTTTTGACAATGTGAAGGTGCGTCAGGCCCTGGCCCATGCGATTGATCGTCAGGCGATTATTGACGGCGCGATGTTTGGCTATGGCACCCCGATTGGCACCCATTTTGCACCGCACAACCCGGATTACGTCGATCTGACCGGCAATTCACAATATGACCCGGAAAAGGCCCGCGCCCTTCTGGCCGAGGCAGGTTTTGCCGACGGTTTCACCACCACGCTGAAACTGCCGCCCCCCTCTTACGCACGTCGCGGCGGTGAAATCATCGCAGCGCAACTGCGCGAGGTTGGGATCGAAACCGAGATCACCAATCTGGAATGGGCACAATGGCTGGAAGAGGTCTTTCGCGGTAAAGATTTCGGCCTGACCATCGTCAGCCACACCGAACCTTTCGACATCGGGATTTACGCGCGGCCGGAATATTACTTCCAGTATGACAACGCCGAATTCCAGGCCCTGATGGATACGCTGACCGCTGAAACAGACCCGGCGAAACGCAGTGAAATGATCACCACCGCACAGCAAACCATCGCGGATGATTACGTGAATGGCTATCTGTTCCAGCTGGCGTCTCTGTCTGTTGCCAATGCGAAGATCGAAGGGCTCTGGGCCAATGCGCCAACACAGGCCACCGACCTGACCGGCGTGCGCTGGACCGACTGATAAACAACCTACCCCGGCGGGATACACCTGCCGGGGCCTGATCCCCGGGTAAGACATGTTCCGATATATTCTGAAACGCCTGCAGGCGCTTGTGATCAGCCTGATCATCGCAAGCCTTGTCATTTTTGCCGCCGTGGAAGTCGTTCCCGGTGATCCGGCAAGCTTCATGCTGGGCATCAATGCGCAGGAAGATACGATCATGGCCCTGCGCGAACAGCTGGGCCTGAATGTATCTCTGTGGGAACGCTATTTCACCTGGGTCACCGGCATGGTGCAGGGCGATTTCGGCACCTCTTACACTTACCGCACCCCCGTCTCTGACATGATCGCGGAACGCATGGTGATTTCCCTGCCGCTGGCGCTGTATGCCCTGACCCTGTCCACGCTGATCGCCTTCCCTGCCGGCATCATCGCCGCCACCCGGCGCGGATCCGTTGCGGATGTGTCTGTCATGGGCGTCACACAGCTGGGCGTTGCGATCCCGAATTTCTGGTTCGCCATGCTGATGGTGGTGGTCTTTGCGATTAACCTTGGCTGGTTCTCCGCCGGTGGTTTCCCCGGCTGGGACGCCGGTTTTTTCGCGGCGATGAAAGCCCTGACCCTGCCCGCCATCGCCCTTGCCCTGCCCCAGGCCTCAATCCTTGCCCGTGTGATGCGATCTTCCCTACTGGATACACTGTCAGAAGATTACATCCGCACCGCCCGCGCCAAGGGGCTCACCCGCAGGCAGGCCCTGTGGCGACATGCCTTGCGCAATGCGCTGATCCCGGTTCTGACAATCATCGGGCTGCAATTCGCCTTCCTTCTGGCCGGTGGCATTATCATTGAAAAAGTCTTCTTCCTGCCCGGCCTGGGTCAGCTGATCTTTCAGGCCATCACGCAACGCGATCTGATCGTGGTGGAAAGTGTCGTCATGCTGCTGGTCTTCGCCGTGATCCTTGTGAATTTTGCGGTGGACCTGGCCTATGGCATCGCCGACCCCCGCCTGCGGAGGGCCCGCACATGATCCGTACCCTGCTGCAATCCCGCAATTTCACACTGGGTCTGATCCTAATCCTGGTCTTCGCTCTTGCCGCCCTGATCAGCTTCGTCTGGACGCCTTACGCGATCGACGGCGTGGATATCCCCAATAAACTGCGCACTCCGGCCTGGCCCTATGTGCTGGGTACTGATCAATATGGGCGCGACGTGCTGTCGATGATCATGGTAGGCGCGCGGGTCTCTATCGCGGTTGCCCTGGTGGCTGTCGGCATCGGCATGGTGATCGGCGTGCCCCTTGGCCTGGCCGCCGCCGCAAAGAAGGGCAGCTTCTGGGATGAGGTCATTATGCGCGGCAATGATCTGGTCTTTGCCTTTCCGTCCCTTGTGATCGCCATTCTGATCACCGCAATTTTCGGGGCCTCAGCGATCAACGCCATCATCGCCATCGGCATTTTCAACATCCCGGTGTTCGCCCGCATCACCCGGGGCGGCGCGCTGTCCCTGTGGGAACGGGATTACATCCTTACCGCCCGCGTCGCCGGCAAAACCCCGACGCGTATTTCGATGGAACACATCCTGCCCAATGTCATGAACCTGCTGATCGTTCAGGGCACCATTCAGTTCTCGCTTGGGATCCTCGCCGAAGCAGGCCTGTCCTTTGTTGGACTTGGTGTGCAGCCGCCAATGCCAAGCTGGGGAAGGATGCTCGCGGAAAGTCAGACACTGATTTACAGCACGCCAACACTGGCCCTGTTTCCGGGGCTTGCGATCCTGTTTACCGTACTGGGGCTGAACCTGATGGGCGATGGTCTGCGCGACATTTTTGACCCCAAAGTCAGAAAGGCCCGCACATGACCCTTCTGACGATCGAAAACCTGTCCATGAAAATCGGCGCGGTTGAAATCCTGCATGATGTTTCCATGTCTGTCGCCCCGGGTGAGATCCTGGGTGTGATTGGCGAAAGCGGATCGGGCAAAAGCATGACTGCCTTTTCCGTGATGCAACTGCTGCCCGATGCCGCGACTTGCACAGGCGCGATCACCCTGGCCAGCACGGATATTCTGGCCGCGTCCGAATCTGACCTCTGCACGATCAGAGGCAATGACGTGGGCATGGTGTTTCAGGAACCCATGACTGCGCTCAACCCGGTGAAAAACATCGGCGATCAGGTGGCAGAAACCATCCGCATTCACGAACCCGGCGTCAGCAAAGCCGAGGCCCTGGCCCGCGCCCGCGAAGCCCTGGATCGGTGTGAGTTGCCCGAAGATCGCTTTCCCCTGACCCGCTATCCGCACGAAATGTCCGGCGGCCAACGTCAGCGCGTGGTTATTGCCATGGCGATTGCGCGCCACCCGAAACTGCTGATCGCGGATGAACCGACAACCGCGCTGGATGTCACCACACAAGCCGAAATTCTGACCCTGCTGAAACGACTGGTGACAGAAGACAATATGGGTCTGATGATGATCACACATGATCTGGCCGTGGTGTCCGATATGGCTGATCACATCGTGATTATGAAAGACGGTGAAGTGGTCGAAGAAGGCCCCGCCGCGACCCTGTATAAGGACATGCAGCATCCCTACACCAAGGCGCTGTTCGAAGCCTCCTCCCACCAGCCAGATCGCAACGCGCCATTAAAATCCCCGCCACTTCTGCAGGTCAAAGGCCTGATCCGGGATTACACCTTACCACGTGAAAAACTGCTCAAAGCACCCGGGAAATTCCGCGCGGTAAATGACGTCAGCTTTGAAATCCGACGCGGTGAAAGCCTGGGCCTTGTCGGTGAATCCGGTTGCGGAAAATCGACCCTAACACGGGCTATTCTGGGTCTTGAGGCCATTCAGGACGGTGAAATCATCCTGGACGGCGCGCCACTGTTTACAGAAGGCGGGGTCAACCCGATGGCCCGGCGTAAAATGCAGGTGGTGTTTCAGGATCCCTACGGATCTTTCAATCCGCGCTGGAAAGTTGCCCGTCTGATCACAGAACCTTTTCATCTGCTGGACAATCCCCCGACGGGCCTTGCCTTTGAAACCGCCGTCGATCAGGCTCTGATTTCCGTTGGCCTGACACCGGACGACAAACACAAATACATCCATGAATTTTCCGGCGGTCAGCGTCAGCGCATCGCCATCGCCCGCGCCCTGATCACCCGCCCGGATCTGATCATTCTGGACGAAGCCGTTTCCGCCCTTGATGTATCTGTCCGCGCCCAGGTCCTGGACCTTCTGGCAGAGCTGTCTGAAAAACACGGGCTGACCTATTTGTTCATCTCGCACGATCTGTCCGTTGTGCGCACGATCACCGACCGGGTGCTGGTGATGAAAGCAGGGGAAATCGTGGAAAAGGGCGAAACAGAGTCTGTTTTTGACACGCCACAACATCCCTACACCAAAGCCCTGATCGCAGCCGCCCCGCGCCTGCCCGATGATAGCCCTGCCGATATAAAGGAAACCGCATAATGTCTGATCTCTGGTTTGACAGTGACAAATGCTTCATCAATGGCGCATGGATTGCCCCGGTATCTGGTGACAGTCTGCCCGTGGAAGATCCCTCTAGCGGACAGATCACAGGCGCAATTGCACGGGGCACGCAGGCCGATGTTGATGCGGCCGTTCATGCAGCCGAAAACGCCCTGAGTGGTGACTGGGGCCGGATGACCGCGGTGGAACGCGGACGCATCCTGACGCGGATCGGGCAGCTTGTCCTGACACGCGTTGATGAGCTTGCAAGGATCGAGGCACAGGACGTCGGCAAACCCCTGTCACAAGCCCGCGCAGATGCGGTGGCGCTGGCGCGATATATGGAATTTTACGGCGGTGCCGCGGACAAAATACACGGCGAAACCATCCCCTATCTGGATGGCTACACCGTTTACACCCTGCGTGAACCCCATGGCGTGACCGGTCATATCGTGCCCTGGAATTACCCGATGCAGATCATTGGCCGCAGCGTTGGTGCAGCCCTGACCATGGGAAATGCCTGCGTGCTGAAACCCGCGGAAGAAGCCTGCCTGACCGCCCTGTGTTTTGCTGAGATTGCACGAGAGGCAGGCCTGCCCGCCGGCGCCCTGAACGTTGTGCCGGGCCTTGGCGAAGAAGCCGGTGCAGCACTATCATCCCATCCCGGCGTGCATCACATTTCCTTCACGGGTTCTGTCGGCGTCGGCAAACTCATCCAGCAGGCGGCGGGTGAAAACGTTGTACCTGTGACACTGGAACTGGGCGGAAAATCCCCGCAACTGGTCTTTGAAGACGCTGATCTTGACGCTGCACTGCCCTTCCTTGTGAACGCGGGCATCCAGAACGCCGGTCAGACCTGTTCTGCCTCCTCCCGCATCCTTGTGCATCGCTCCCGTTTTGAAGAAGTCGCCGGGCGTATGGCCACGGCCTATGCCAATCTGAAGGTCGGCCCGGCAATGGATGATCTCAACGTCGGCCCGCTGATCTCTGCCCGCCAGAAAGAGATCGTCACAGGCTTCCTTGAGGCCGGGCGCGGGCTTGAGAAAATCGGCACAGGTCAGATCGTTTCTGATGCCCCGGCAGGTGGACATTATGTGGCACCGGCGTTGTTTGCCCCAGTCGATGCCGCCCATGGTCTGGCCCAGGATGAAATCTTCGGCCCGGTGCAGGTGATCATCCCCTTTGACGATGAAGAAGATGCTGTGCGCATTGCCAATGGCACGGATTTTGGCCTGGTCGCGTCAATCTGGACGGACAGCGGCGCGCGGCAAATGCGCCTCGCGAAACGGCTGCGGTCAGGTCAGGTGTTTATTAACAATTATGGCGCAGGTGGAGGCGTTGAACTGCCTTTCGGTGGCATCGGAAAATCCGGCCACGGAAGGGAAAAAGGATTTGAGGCGCTTTACGGGTTTTCCACGTTGAAAACCATCGCTGCGAAACATGGATAGGGTCCGGAGTTTTTGAAAAACTCCGGGTAAATTCCTTTCAAAGGAATTTGGAACAAGGAAACAGGATTATGAAACTTCAGGGAAAAACCGCAATTGTGACCGGTGGTGCATCTGGCTTTGGTCTGGGCATTGCCGAGAAATTCATCTCAGAAGGCGCAACCGTGTTAATCGCCGACATCAATGGCGCCGCGGCAGACGAAGCCGCAAGTGGCCTGGGTGCCTTCGCGGCGCAATGCGATGTTGCATCTAACGCAGATGTTGCAGCGCTGACCGCAACCGCGCTTAATAAAATGAGCCGTATCGACATTCTGGTAAACAACGCCGGCGTCACCCACCTTCCTGCCGCAATGGAAGACGTAAGCGAGGAAGATTTCGATCGCGTGTTAAACGTGAACACCAAATCCGTTTACCTTGCCGCAAAACACATCGTGCCCCTGATGAAAGCCCGGGGCAGTGGTGCGATCCTGAATGTCGCCTCCACCGCCGGGGTCAGCCCCCGCCCACGCCTGAGCTGGTACAATGCCTCTAAAGGCTGGATGATCACGGCAACCAAAGCCATGGCGGTGGAACTTGCGCCCGCAGGCGTGCGCGTCAACGCGATCAACCCGGTGGCCGGTGAAACGCCCCTGCTGAAAAGCTTCATGGGGGAAGACACACCTGAGATGCGCGAAAAATTCGTCTCAACTATCCCAATCGGACGTTTTTCGACGCCACAGGACATGGGCAACGCCGCTGCTTTCCTCTGCTCGGATGAGGCCAGCATGATCACAGGCGTCGCCATGGAAGTCGACGGGGGGCGCTGCATATGACGCCAATGCAACCCGGCCCGCGCAACCTGATCACCGATGTCGCAGGTCTGCGCGTGGGCAACGCCGATGACACACGCCTGAAATCCGGCACCACCGTTCTGGTCGGGGATGCGCCTTTTGTCGCCTCGGTTGACGTGATGGGCGGCGCGCCGGGCACACGCGAAACCGAATTGCTTGACCCCCAGCGCACGGTTGAAGCGGTGGATGCATTGGTGCTGTCCGGCGGATCCGCCTTTGGCCTTGATGCGCCATCCGGTGTCAGTGATGGGTTGCGCGCCATGGGCCGTGGCTTTCAGCTTGGCCCGGCCCTGATCCCAATTGTGCCAGGTGCGATCATCTTTGATCTGCTCAATGGCGGTGACAAGGCATGGGAGGACAACCCATATCGCACCCTCGGCCGATCTGCGCTTGAGAATGCATCATCTGATTTCTCTCTCGGCAGTCATGGCGCGGGCAAGGGGGCCGTCACGGGCAACTACAAGGGCGGGCTTGGTTCTGCCTCCCTTGTTATGCCCTGTGGCACGACTGTCGGTGCGCTTGTTGCAGCGAACCCCATTGGCAATGTGGTGACAGCAAACGGGCACTTCCACGCCGCCCCCTATGAGATCAGCGCAGAATTCGGAGGCCTTGGCCCGGACCCGCAGCCCATGGGATGCCTTCCCCATCACAGTGAAAAAGTCGCAAAGATGATGGAACTGGCAACAGGCGCAGATCAGGCCCCGACGGCCAACACCACCATCGCGATTGTTGCAACAGATGCGACCCTGACCAAAGCGCAATGCAAACGCATGGCGGTTATGGCACAGGACGGCCTGGGTCGCGCGATTGTACCCGCCCATTCGCCGATGGACGGGGATCTGATCTTCGCTGTCAGCACAGGGAAACGCGATACACCGGAATTGTCAGATCTCGGCCACGCAGCCGCCATGTGCCTGTCCCGCGCCATCGCCCGCGCCGTCTGGGAAGCCCGCCCGGAACCAGGCGATGTCCTGCCCTGTCTGCGCCCCTGAGTCCATTTTCGTTCCATAAATATCCCGGGGGTGCGGGGGGCTGCCCCCCGCGCTGATCGCACTCCCTAAGACGCCTTCGAATACGTTCCTGCATCCCGCGTATAGGCGTCATAGCGACTGGCAATAATACGTGTCAGCGGGCGGCCTTCTTCGGTGATCCGCAGAATATCCCCCACATGTTTCACATAGGGTGCGAATTCGATCATCACGGCTTCGTGCAACGCATTCAATGCGGCGGCATCGTCAAAAACAGTGTCTAACGTGGCCAAATTCACCTCAAAGTTACACATCAGCCCGTCGATCACTGCTTTGCGCAGCAGATCATCACCGGCGAAGCGATGTCCACGGGAACCGGTCAGAACACCTGCTTCGACCTTACCAGTCCAGGCCCCGGTTGCAGGCGCATTCTGAAGCCAGCCTTCCTTAAAAGACGAAATCGAAGACGCCCCAATCCCAACCAGCGTGTCGCAGTGATCTGCGGTGTAACCCTGGAAATTGCGGCGCAAACGCCCCTCAGCCAGCGCAACAGACAGTTCATCATCCGCCTTGGCAAAGTGATCAATGCCGATCGCCTGGTATCCCGCCTTGCGGAACATCTCAGCCGCAATCTGTGATAGATTATATCGCTCAAGATCGCCCGGCAGAGTTTCTTCCTTAATCAGCTTCTGACGCTTCGCCATATGCGGCACATGGGCATAGCCAAACAGGGCCATGCGATCCGGATCCAGCGCCAGCACCTTTTCAACCGTATCACGCATATGGTCTTCTGACTGAAACGGCAGGCCATACACCAAATCCGCATTCAGCGAATGGATGCCCGCCGCACGCAGCATATCCACACAATGTTTTGTCACATCCCAGGGCTGATGACGGCCAATGGCTTCCTGCACGTCCTCAGCAAAATCCTGAATACCGATAGAGGCGCGGTTCATGCCTTCAAGGCGCAGGGCCTCCACCTTGGCTTCGTCCACGAGAGTAGGGTCTATTTCAACGGAAAACTCAAATTCTGCCGCCGGTGGGAAGACAGATTTCACCGCCTGGGCCAGATCATGGATCATATCCGGCAGCAGGATGGTCGGCGTACCACCGCCCCAGTGCAGCCGCCCCATTTTCACACCTTCGGGCAGGCGTGTGCGGATCATTTCCAGTTCCGCCTTCAGGGTTTTCACATAGCCCGCCACCGGCGACATGGTTTGTGTGCCCTGGGTGCGACAGGCGCAGAACCAGCACAACCGTTCGCAAAACGGCACATGCACATAGACAGACACAGGTTCCGCCGGATCCAGAGAGGCCAGGCATTCCGCCTGAAAATCGGCCCCGAAATCAGGTGAGAAAACCGGTGCGGTGGGATAGCTCGTGTATCGCGGGACACGGGCATCAAAAAGGCCAAGACGGCGAAGTTCATTTATGCGTTCCATTGGACCGATATAGGGGTGCTGCGCGAATCCATCTTTGCGCTGAATCAAACCCCGGGGTATCAAAGACCTGCACCCCGTCATGCACAAGGATCGCCCGTGCCACATCTCATTTCCGGTTTAAATTCCCTGGCGCAACTGCCCCCGGTTCTGGCCCGTTATCCGGCCCGCCGCATTCTGCTTGTCACGGGCAAGGGATCTTTTGCCGCCAGCGGCGCGCAGGCGCATATAGAGGCAGCCCTTCAGGGCCAGTCTGTCCTGCACTTCCACGATTTCGACGTGAACCCAAAGATCGAAGATGCCCAACGCGGTGTCGCGCTTGCCCGTGCTGAAAGCATTGATCTGATCCTTGCCGTGGGTGGCGGCAGCATGCTGGACATGGCGAAGCTGATCAAAGCTTTTTACACCAGCCCGGGCACAGAAAAGACCCTGACACAGGGAAAAACCCCTGTAACAGACCCTGATATTCCCCTGATCGCGATCCCGACAACCGCCGGTTCTGGCAGCGAAGCGACCCATTTCGCAGTCGTCTATATCGGGGCAGATAAATACTCTGTCGCCGCGCCCTGCCTTTTGCCGGATCAGGTCATTCTGGATGGTGCATTGCTGGCCAGTGCGAGCCCCTATCAGAAAACCTGCAACCTGCTGGATGCTCTGGCACAAGCGATTGAAAGCGCCTGGGCCGTAGGATCAACGGGTGAAAGCCGGGAGTATTCCTTCGAGGCCATTGACCTGATCATGCAACATGCCCGCGCCATGGTGCGGCCCGGTGCCGACAGTGTCACCCTTCAGGCCATGGCTGAAGCCGCGCATCTCGCAGGCAAAGCCATTAACATCTCAAAAACCACCGCCGCCCATGCATGGTCTTATGGCATCACCGGCACATATGGCATCCCCCATGGTCACGCCGTCTGGCTGACCCTGCCCACGATTTTTCAGATCCATGCCCTGGCGGACGAGACCCAAATCAATGACCCACGCGGCCCACAACATCTGCGCGCAATCATGGCACAACTGATGCAGGCCCTGTCCATTGCAACCCCGGATCAGGCCAGCACCACCCTGCGCCAGTTTATGACTGACATCAGTGCAGAACCCGACCTGACAAAATCCGGCCCCGACACGCCTGAAAAACGCGCGGCCCTGTCGAAACAAGCCAACATGCAACGCATGTCAAACAATCCGGTCCAGCTGGACCCCGCCTGCATAGAGAGCGTTTTTATGCTATAATTCTTCTGTATTGATTTCAGGAGACATAAAATGAAACATTTATCTACCAAATCACTTTCGTTTGCCGCCATGCTTCTGACGGGCCTTAGCACACAGACCAGTGCCCAGGGGCGGGCGCATAGGCTAGATTGAATCAGCGGGGATGACATGCCAGCAGTCTGAATGTCGGAACAGACGGCCTGAGCGATTCCACCCTGCGGATCTGGTTTGAATCCGCGAACCGGGGTTCGTTCCAGCGTCCTCTTGCTCCTGGGGAATGCGCCTGGCAGGATCGTGGACTGAACGCGGATGAACCACGTCAGATCTGGATCCGAAATCTGCGGTTTTCCGGAAATCTGACAGTACGCGAAGGACAAATTGTACTGCAGTCACATACACCGCCCGACTCTGCGGCGCTAAACGCCCTGATGCGTCCGGGTACGCGGTTCTCATTTCATGTCTGAAATGAAGGGTCCGCACTGGTCGCAGAGTTTGAGTGAAGAAAAAAGCAGATGCCGGAGCATCATCGCCTTCAGGCGATCCGCTTTCGACCCTTTAAAGTCTGTAAACTTCAGTCGCGCGGACCCACGTGATTTTCGCCACGCTTTTTGGACAGCGCGATCTGCTTCTGGCGTTCGCGGAAGCGGGTTTTGCGATCCTCTGACGTCTGGTCAACGCAGAGGTGACAGCTGACACCTTCCTCATATTCAGGACGTTCCAGGTCTTCCGGCAGGATCGGGTGACGGCAGGCGTGGCACAGGTGGTGCGGACCTTCGACAAGGCCGTGACCGATGGAAACGCGCTGATCAAAGATGAAACATTCGCCTTCCCAGGTGCTTTCCTCTTCCGGCACTTCTTCCAGATATTTCAGAATACCACCTTTCAGGTGATACACATCCTCAACCCCCTGCCCCAGCAGATAGTTCGTTGATTTCTCACAACGAATTCCGCCAGTACAGAACATCGCCACACGTTTGTTGTGGAAACGATCTGCGTTCTTTTCCCACCATTCGGGGAATTCGCGGAAAGATTTGGTTTCCGGATCAATCGCGCCTTTGAACGTACCGATCCCGACCTCGTAATCATTGCGGGTGTCGATCACCACAACATCATCCTGGGTGATCAGATCGTTCCAGTCCTTTGGGTCGACATAATTGCCAACAGAGGCCGTCGGATCAACGTCGGGCTGGCCCATGGTGACGATCTCTTTCTTGAGCTTCACCTTCATCCGGTTGAACGGCATTTCAGACGCCGGACTTTCCTTATGTTCCAGATCGTTACACCCTGGCAGCGCCCGGATATAAGCCAGCATCCGGTCCAGCCCGGCACGTGGTCCGGCAACAGTTCCGTTGATGCCTTCCTTTGCAAGAAGCAGCGATCCTCTGATCCCCTCCTCATCACACAGAGCCTGAAGCGGCCCCTGCACGGCAGGCGGGTTTTCAATACGGGCGAAGTGATAAAGTGCGGCTACGATAGTCATAGCGCGCACATAGGCCGATCAACCGTCGGGATCAAGAGAAAGCTCTTATTATCCGACCCCTCATGCGGATTTCATTTGCGGCATCACGGGAAACTGACGCGCCTGATCAGACGCCAACACAGCACCAGTGTACCAGGGCGACAAAAGCGTTTTCTGCATCAGTTCCGGACAATGTTCCGGCAGATCATCTGCGGATACACCCGGGCTTTCTGCAAGTTTTTGTGCAATGATGCTAAGGAACGCAAAGGTGACTGTGGCGTTGAACTTCTCCGGCACGCCGGCCTTTTTCACCAGGGCTTTCAAGCCGTTGGCGTATAAAAATGCAGCCTCAAAGAAATCATATCCGCGCAATGCGAAAGCGGCACAGATCACGTGATCCCGGTGGGTAAATCCTGCTGGATCAAGCGTGCCTTCAGACATCGCGGCAAATACCCCTGCGGCACTTCTGTTTTCATTCTGCATCTTATTTCTCCCGCAGGCGGTGACTGTCTTCTGCCGTCAGATCCAGATCATAGACCCCTTTCAGCGCTTCAATCTTCCCAAGAGTATCCTCGGAAAAAGGAGTTTTCCCTTCGAAACAGTGCAAAGCCATCCCTTCGATCAGCTCTGCGGTGGACATATCCAGATGTTCCGCCAGGCCCTTCAGCACTTTCAGCAATCTGGTTTCGACGCGCAGCCCGGTCTGTGTACGCGTTACAGTTTTCATCAGTATCTCCAATTGACACCTTGGTACCAATATAACGATTCTCTTATATTGACCAGCCCCTGCGCACGTCCTACCAATTTCACAACAAGGGAGACCAACATGCGCGCATCACACGAAGCCCTGATTGTTATCGACGTTCAGAATGATTTCTGCCCTGGCGGCGCATTGGCTGTTGAGGAAGGGGATCAGATTGTCCCTGAAATCAACGCGATGATGGATGATTTCGCAACCGTTGTTCTGACCCAGGACTGGCACCCGGCCGGGCATTCGTCGTTTGCCTCATCGCATGATGGGAAGAACCCGCTTGAAATGATCGACATGCCTTATGGGCCGCAGGTTCTCTGGCCGGATCATTGTGTCCAAGGCAGTGCAGGGGCTGAATTCCACAATGACCTGCGCCTGGAACCTGCAAACCTGATCATCCGCAAAGGTATGAACCCGGCGATTGACAGCTATTCAGCGTTTTTTGAGAACGATCAGACAACCCCAACAGGCCTGGAAGGCTATCTGCGCGGGCTGGGCATCACGCATTTGACCATGGTCGGCCTGGCCACAGATTTCTGCGTGTATTTCTCTGCCGTGGATGCTGCCAAACTGGGTTTTGACGTGACCGTTATCGAAAGTGCCTGCCGGGGGATTGATCTGAACGGATCCATGCAGGCAGCACAGAATGCAATGAGCGCTGTGGCCGTGAAGCTGGTCTGAAACACACCGTTTATTAACCGGCAACTGGCATAGAGAGGCACATAACCCTCTGGTCAGTATAATGAATGCAAACAATCAAACCGCCCGGGAAGCCCTGAACTGCTTCGAAATAAGGAATCGCCCTGACGGGCTGTTTCTGCGGTATGCCAGAGGGTATGTCGCGGCTGTCCCTGTCCGCCTTGCGATGATGACATTTGCCGCAGTTCTTCTTGCTGTCATTACCACACCCGGCCTCGCGCTTCTTGCCTATCTGATTGGTATGACAGGTGAAGTTGTTCATATCAGCAGCCTTCTGAAAGATCGCAAAATCCCCATTGCCGAATACCAGTGTTCTCGCAGGCGTCGTGATATTCAACGCCTGACCGCTGCTTTCCAGGCCATCTGTGCATCAATCGGACTGGCCATCGTCTGGAGCGCCTCTGACCTTGGCGAAACACGGTTTTTTGCGTTTGTCTGCATCACCACACTGATTATTCACGCCAGCATTACCATGCCATTTTTCCCCTGGGGCAGCCGCCTGCGGCTGGGGATCTATATTCTGGTCTCAATCTTTCTGATTCTACATGATATTCAGATCGCGGACGGTATGGATCCCGGGTTGGGATTTGATCTGGCTGCGATTAGCCTGTTCAGTTTGATGGCCGTTATGCTTATGGTCAGCCGGTACAAAAGCTTTCATGCAGCGCAGCTGGCAAAGCGTCATTTGCTACAGGAAAAGCTGGAGGCTGAAGAAGCGCGTGATCGCCTGATCCGCAGTCAGAACCTGACGAAACAACTTGCCCTCGTGGCACGCAACGCCAGCGACATTGTCATCATTACAGAAACCGATGGCACGATCAGCTGGGTCAATGACACGTTTATCCATTCGACCGGATATTCCGAGAAGGACATACTTGGGAAACACGTCAAAATGCTGAATGGTCCTGAAACGGACCCCGCCGTCATTCAAAAGCTCATCCAGGCCCGAAAGGAAGGCGAAGGCGTTCGTACTGAAATTCTGAATTATGATAAAAACGGTCAGACGAAATGGTATGAAATCAATATTTCTCCGGTCTATGACGACATGGGCATTCTTATTAATTTCGTTTCGATTGAACGGGATATTCATGCCCTGAAACAGCGCGAAGCCGATCTGGCGGAAGCCCGGGAAACCGCTGAAGAAACCGCGCGCGCCAAAACCGCTTTCCTCGCCACAATGAGCCATGAAATCCGCACCCCGATGAATGGCATTATCGGGGTCACGGATCTGTTGCTGGAAAGTGATCTGAACCCGGATCAGCGCCATCTGACTGAAACGATTTCAGATGCCGGCGGGGCCTTGCTTGGCATTATCAACAATACCCTTGATCTGACACGTCTTGAGGCAGGCAAGGCTGAACTGGAGCAACATAATTTCTCAGTTCGGCAGGTCGCGCTGAAAACCACAGAGCTTCTCAAACCAATCGCGAACGGGAAACAAATTGGCCTGAATATTCACATCGCAGAAGATGTACCCGACACAATCACGGGCGATCCTGGCAGGTTCAGACAGGTTCTCATGAACCTGATCGGCAATGCGATTAAATTTACCTCTGACGGGCAGGTTGATTGTGAAATATTCGGTCCAGAGGCACCTGAAGTCCCGGAAATCTCTGTCGTCATCCATGACACCGGCATTGGCATAGCTGAAAATAAGCTTTCTGCCATCTTCGAAGAGTTCACTCAGGCTGATTCCAGTGTCTCAAGGCGTTTTGGTGGCACTGGCCTTGGGCTGAGCATTTCACAGAAACTCGCCCATGCCATGGGGGGGCGCATCTCAGTAACCTCCACGATTGGCATAGGGTCAGCTTTCACACTGACATTGCCCGCCAGGTTGCCGTCCGAAAACGAACCCCTTCTGACATCACAGCCTGGCAATTCATCGCTGAAGGGAAAATCTGTCCTCATCGCAGATGACAACAAAACAAACCGTTTCATCCTGAGCAGACTTCTGCGAGACACCGGGATGGACCTGGATTTTGCCACCGATGGATTTGAAGTCATTGATTCATTTCACAAGAACAAACCCGACCTGATCCTGATGGATGTTTCCATGCCAGGAAAAGATGGATTGGAAGCCACCCGTGAAATCCGGAAGTTCGAAGAACAGAACCGTTACCTCGCTGTGCCCATATATGCGCTGACAGCAAATGCCTTTTCCAGCCATCAGAGCGATTGTACCTCTGCCGGCATGAATGGTTTTCTGACAAAACCGGTCAAAAAAGATGTTCTTGTCGGCACGCTTACAAAAATATTCTCTGACAGCACTGGCAATCCTGCAATATCCTGAGATAGCCTTCTGTAAAATTCGCCACAGGCCCGGCTGGCAGAGGAAGGCATCATGATCGACATCGCAACACGTGTGTACAATCACAAATGGAAAATCGATCCGATTGTCCGGTCATTGATCGATACGGATTTCTACAAACTTCTGATGTGTCAGTCTGTGTTTCGCAACAAACCTGACACGACCGTTACCTTCAGCCTGATCAATCGGTCAAAGGATATCCGCCTGGCTGAACTGATCGACGAAGGCGAATTGCGCGAACAACTGGATCATGTGAAATCCCTGTCTCTGTCCCGGGGCGAAAGCACCTGGCTGCGCGGCAATACATTCTACGGCAAACGCCAGATGTTCCGCCCGGATTTCATGGAATGGTTCGAAAACATGCGCCTGCCGGATTATCATCTTGAGAAACGTGACGGCCAGTATGAACTGACCTTTGAAGGCTCCTGGCCCGAAGTCATGCTATGGGAAATTCCGGCCCTTGCGATTCTGATGGAACTGCGCAGCCGGGCTGTCCTGAACACCATGAAGAAATTCGAACTTCAGGTGCTTTATGCCCGGGCGATGACCAAACTCTGGGAAAAAGTCGAAGCCCTGCGCAGCGTCGAAAATCTGCGCATCGCAGACTTTGGCACCCGCCGCCGTCACTCTTACCTCTGGCAGGACTGGTGTGTTCAGGCCATGATGGAAGGGTTGGGTGAAAAATTTGTCGGCACATCCAATTGCCGGATTGCCATGCAACGCGAAATTGAAGCGATCGGCACCAACGCCCATGAACTGCCCATGGTGTATTCCGCCCTTGCAGAAGATGACGCAGCCCTTGCGCAGGCCCCCTACCAGGTTCTTGAGGACTGGCACGAGGAACACGACGGCATGTTGCGCGTCATTCTGCCCGACACCTATGGCACACAGGGGTTCCTCGATCGTGCACCTGAATGGCTGAATGAGTGGACAGGCATCCGGATCGATTCCGGCGACCCGGCCACCGGCGCCGAAAACGCCATTAACTGGTGGAAATCCCGTGGCGAAGATCCGACGAAAAAACTGGTGATCTTTTCTGACGGGCTGGATGTCGAGAAAGTGCGCGAATTAAGTGCACAATTTCAGGGACGTGTTCGGGTGTCCTTCGGCTGGGGCACATTGTTAACCAATGATTTCCGCGGGCTTGTTCCGGATAATGCCCTGGCACCCTTCTCACTGGTCTGCAAAGCGATCAAAGCCAACGGGCGCTCCACGGTGAAGCTTTCTGACAACCCAAACAAAGCGATGGGCCCGGCAGATCAGATCGAACGTTACAAACGCGTTTTTGCGGTTGGCACACAAAAAGCACAGGATGTAATCGTTTAAACTCTGAGAACCCGTGTAATTTTAGACGTTAAGCGCCCGTTCACACACCTCTGCTATCCATGATCCCGGGTAAATATGAGGTGGCGGGATGGGTGCGGATGGGCTGACCCCTGTAATCATCAAAAAGGTTAAAAAAGGCGGCGGTGACGGGCATCATGGTGGTGCCTGGAAAGTGGCCTATGCGGATTTTGTAACCGCGATGATGGCTTTTTTCATGTTGATGTGGCTGCTGAACGCCACAACCGAAAAACAACGCAAAGGGATCGCTGATTATTTCAGCCCGACAATCCCTGTGCACCGGGTATCTGGTGGCGGGGATGGCATGGGTGGCGGTGATTCTGTCTTCACAGAAGAAACCCTTGCTCAGAATGGGACAGGTGGGTCACTTTCAGCCCCCTCCTCTGAGGATGCCGCAGCCGGGGCGACCGCAGGTGACAGCCAGGGCGCAATCCCACAGGAAGTCGCCCGGGAAGAAGAGGAAATTCAACAGATCCTTGAAGAACTTGCCGGGAGTGGTGGCGAAAGCTTTGCGACGGACAACCCTATGAAACACGTGTTAACACGTGTGACCGATGAAGGGCTGATCGTCGAAATTTTCGACCTTCCCGGCGAGCCCCTTTTTCTGAAAGACACCGCGGATCCGACCGAAACCCTGCAGGAAATCTCTGACATTCTGACCGGGGTCTTTGCTCTGGTTGAAAACCAGCTTGCGATCAACGGGCATATCATGGCGCATCCGGTTGTGCTTGCGCATAATCCGGCCTGGGGTCTGTCATCGGCCCGCGCCACGTCAATGCGTCTGTTGATGGAGAACAGCGGATTTGCCGAAGAGCGCACCCAACGCATTTCCGGTTTTGCGGATCGCAAGCTTGTGGCGCTTGATCCGATGTCTGTCCGCAATAACCGGCTGGAATTGATCCTGCTACGGTCAGATCAGCCGGAATAAACAGGAATTTCCTTCGCATTTTAAACGTTAGCCTGATGTTAAGGTGCAGCGCTTACTGCTGAAATCAGACCAAGGATTGATGCAGCAGAAAGGCGCACCATGACAATTTCCTCTTCGCTTAACGCGGGCGTGGCCGGGCTTTTTGCCAACGCCACCAAACTGGCAACGATTTCTGACAATATCGCGAATTCCAACACATTTGGATACAAGCGCGCGATGGCGGATTTCGATTCATTCGTTATCACGCAAAGTTCCTCTTCCGGCACGTATTCTGCTGGTGGCGTACGCGCCAGTACAACACGACTGGTGGAAGAACGCGGCCCGATTGTTTCCACATCCAACGCCATGGATATCGCCATTGCCGGGCGCGGGATGCTTCCGGTGACGACAACCACATCTGTTGGCGCGACGTCGGGCGATCAACCCCTGATGATGACAACCACCGGATCGTTCCACACAGATGCGGACGGAATTCTGCGCACCAAGTCTGGGCTTGTCCTGCTTGGCGTACCCGCAAATGCGGATGGGTCGATCGATACATTTCCCCGTGATACATCAACCGGACTAGAGCCGGTCAGAATCAATGCGAACCAGACCGCGGGTGATCCCACAACCCAAATGAATCTTGGCATCAATTTACCTGCCACACAAACCGGGTTTGGGATGCCGGGCGACCCGCTGACGTCCTCAATCGAATATTTTGGTAATCTTGGCACCTCAGAGACCCTCGACGTCACATTCACCCCGATGGTGTCCGCCCTTGCAACGGATGGCCTGTCCAACACCTGGATCATGGATATTACAGATTCCGCATCCGCCGGAGCCAGCATCGGCCAATTCCGTCTCGTCTTTGATGACACCCAGACCGATGGCGGCACTCTCCTGGCCGTCACTGAAACCACTCAATCCGGGGTGCCACTCGCTTATCAGCCACACCCGGATTATACCGCTGATGGTGTGCTGGAACTTGCCGTGGATGGCGGCGATATGGACATCACGATTGGCAGCCTTGGCGACACCAATGGCCTGACACAACTGTCTGATAGTTTTGCTCCGACATCCATAACGAAGGACGGATCACCTGTCGGCAATCTGACCTCCGTGGAAATTGACGAAAACGGCTTCATTAACGCGACCTACGACACGGGCTTCATCCGACGTCTGTATCAGGTGCCTTTGGTCGATGTGCCAAGCCCGAACAACCTGATCGCGATGAACAATCAGGCCTATCAGGTGTCGCCAAACAGCGGGTCATTCTTCCTCTGGGATGCAGGTGACGGCCCAACTGGCGCTGTCTCGGGCTACGCCCGTGAAGGATCCACAACAGATGTGGCGGGCGAACTGACGGCCCTGATCCAGACCCAACGTGCCTATTCCTCAAACGCCAAGGTAATTCAGACTGTGGATGAGATGTTGCAGGAGACCACCAACATCAAACGTTAAGCCACAGATCCGGGACCAGAAAGGTAACCAGGATTCACCATGACCATAACAGGTTCAATCGCCAATGCTCTGTCCGGCCTGAATGCAACATCCCGCCGGGCAGAAGTTGTGTCTTCCAATATCGCCAACGCCAACACCGATGGGTACGGCGTGCGGCAGCTGGATGTGTCTGCCGCAACGGTTGGCGGCGGCGGGTCCGGCGTCCGCATTGATGGTGTCACCCGGTTGATCGACAACGGCATCATCCAGGATCGCCGCCTTGCCGATGCGGGGGTTGGATCCAACACGACCTATATGAAATTCTTCGAAAACCTTGAAAAACAGATTGGTATTCCCGAAGAACCCGGCTCCCTTTCCGGCAGATTTGCGGCCTTTGAATCCGCATTGATCACCGCCGCCAGCGATCCCGCATCCGAACCGGGATTAAACGCCGCACTGAATGAAGCGCGCGGCATAACACAGCACCTGAAACAGACCTCTGACAGCATTCAGACCCTGCGTGAAGAGGCCGACAACGCGATTTCCACACAAGTCAAACAGCTGAATGAGGCCCTGCAACAGGTTAAGGATCTGAATGTCTCCATCGCCGCCACCCAGGCCAGGGGCCTGGATACCGCCGCCCTGATGGATCAGCGCCAGCGGGTCATTGACGGGGTGTCTTCGATTGTGCCCGTGAACCAGGTTGCGCGCGACAATGGAACCGTTGCCCTGTTCACCCGCGGCGGCGCAGTGCTGGTTGACAGCAAAGCAGCCGAAATCGGCTTCACCCCGACCAAAGTGATCACCCCGGGCATGTCCGCCGGCAGCCCGCTGTCCGGCCTGACCCTGAATGGCGTGCCGATTGACACAAGTTCAGAACACAGCATGTTGAAAGGCGGATCGCTGATCGCGGAGTTTGCGGTGCGCGATGAACTTGCCCCGGATGCCCAGGCGCAGATGGATGCCATCGCCCGCAACCTGGTGGAACGGTTTCAGTCCGTCACCACAGACCCGACCCTGGGCCCGACAGTCGCAGGTCTGTTCACAGATAGCGGCGCTGCCTTTGATCCGCTGAATGAAGAAGGATTGTCTGCCCGCCTGGAAATCAACGCCCTGGTGGATCCCGCTGCCGGTGGCGAAATCCGCCGTTTGCGGGATGGGATTGGTGCCGCTACGCCCGGGGATGTAGGCGATGCCACACAGTTGCAAAGGCTCGCCTCTGCGCTTCAGGCACCGCAAACGGTACTGTCCGGTGGCTTTTCTGCGGAACCGCGCAGCATGACTGTTCTGACATCTGACCTGCTGTCTGGGTTTGGCATCCAGCGGCAAGCCGCCGAAGCAAACCTCAGCTACAGCAACGCGCAATATGAAACGTTCAGAACGCTTGAATTGCAGGCCGGCGTCGATACCGACCGGGAAATGCAGGAATTGCTGCTGGTGGAACAGGCCTATGCCGCCAACGCGCGGGTTTTGCAGACCGCAGATGAACTTATTCAAATGCTGATAGGATTATAAATGCCCAACTTTCTTTCCGTCGGTGATATGTCACAAAGCTATCAGATGAACCGGCTCAACGCTGATCTGAAATCCAGGATGAACCAGCTTTCGCTCGAACTGACGACCGGGAAGGTACAGGATGTGGCAGATCGGGTTGGTGGTGATTATTCCCCTTTGACCAGCATCGAACGGTCCCTGGAAACCCTGGAAGCCTATCAACACGCCAATGCATCCGCCGCCCTGACCACCACAACGATGCAGAATGCCCTGGAAACAGTGCAAACCTATGTATCTGACGCCGCGCCTGATCTTCTGATGGCCAGCGATTCCGGGCATATCCACATGATTTCCCCCGCCACAGGGGACGCCAAACAGAAATTTGGCGCAGTCATTTCCGCCATGAACACCCAGGTCGCCGGGCGCAGCCTGTTTTCCGGCACTGCAACGGATCAGATACCCTTGGCCAACCCGGAAACCATCCTGAATGCACTGAACCTGGCCATCGCTGCGGAAACAACCGCCGCCGGGGTCCAGGGCGTAATTGATACCTGGTTTGCCCCTGGCGGTGATTTCGAAACCGTTGCCTACCAGGGCAGTACAACAAACCTTGCTCCTCTCAGCATCGGGCCACATGAAACCGCCACGCTGACAGCCCGTGCGGATGACACCGCCATTCGTGAAACGCTGAAAGGCCTGGCCACTGCTGCCCTTGTGCATGATGGTGCCCTGGCCAGCAATCTGACGGAACAGACAGCCTTGGTTTCCTACTCGGCATCCACATTGATTTCTGCGGAAAGCAGCATCCTGACCATGCGCACCAATATCGGCACGGCCGAGGCGCAGATTGAACAGGCTTCTGTGCGCAATGTGACGGAATCCCAGGTTTTGGAAATCGCCCGCGCCGGAATTGTTGAAGCGGACCCTTACCAAAGCGCGACAGAACTTGAAGCCGCCCAGATCCAACTTGAAACCCTTTATACCCTCACCTCGCGCCTGTCGCGTCTTTCATTGGCGAACTATCTGTAATGTTTAGACTTATACTGCACACCCTTTTGTTTTTCTTCCTGAATGCCAGCCTTGCCCTGGCGACGCCGATCCGCATCAAAGACCTTGTGGAATTTGATGGTGTCCGCGGGAATGATCTTGTCGGATATGGCCTGGTTGTGGGTCTGAATGGCACGGGCGACGGCATCCGAAATGCACCCTTCACCGAAGAAATCATGTCCAACATCCTGGAACGTCTGGGTGTGAATGTAACCGGCGAACAGTTCCGCCCCAAGAACGTCGCCGCCGTCTTTGTCACTGCCACCCTGCCCCCGTTTTCCCGCGCGGGCAGCCAGATTGATATCACCGTTTCCGCAATTGGTGATGCCAAAAGCCTGCTGGGTGGCACCCTGATCATGACACCGCTGAATGCTGCAGACGGTGAGATTTACGCGGTCGCCCAGGGCACGATCATCGCGGGTGGCATCAGTGCAGAAGGGGACGGTGGCAGTGTCACCCAGGGGGTTCCGACTGCGGGTGTTATTCCTGCGGGGGCCCGGGTTGAACGGGAAATTGACTTTGAACTGTCGTCACTTTCTACCCTGCGCCTTGCCCTGCGCACCCCTGATTTCACCACCGCTGGCCGCATTGAACAGGCAATCAATGAAGATTTCGGGCGGGGGGTTTCGGTGATGCTGGATGCGGGCACTGTGCAGATTGATATCGCGTCCACGCGCATGACCTCGCCCGCGCATGCACTGGGGCGGATTGAAAACATTCTGGTTACGCCAGAACGACGGGCCCGTGTGGTCGTGGATCAGCGATCCGGCACGATTGTGATGGGCGACGATGTGCGCATTTCGCGCGTGGCGGTGGCCCAGGGCAACCTGACCCTGCGCATTCAGGAAGATCCGATTGTTGTGCAGCCCAACCCGTTTTCCCCGGGCGAGGTTGTTGTCGTACCCCGCACCCGTGCAGGTATTGAGGAAGAAGAAGGCACAGGACTGGCGGAGCTTAACGAAGGGACGTCCCTGTCCGAAGTCATCGCAGGGCTGAACGCACTTGGTGTTTCACCCCGCGATATGATCGACATCCTCAAAAGCATCAAAGCCGCAGGCGCCCTGCATGCGGAATTTGTGGTGCGTTAGGCGAAAAGATCTGCGTAATCTTGGCGCAGCGCATTTTTCTGCACTTTCCCCATCGTGTTGCGGGGCAGCGCATCCACAACAATATATTTGCGCGGATGTTTGAACCGGGCCAGGTCCGTTGCAATCGCCGCTTCCATTTGCGTCACATCCGGTTCTTCCCCGGCTTTCCGGGCCACAACCGCCACCACGGTTTCCCCGAAATCGGGATGCGGCACGCCAATCACAGCCGTTTCCAGAACATGGGGCTGATCATCCAGAACCTGCTCCACCTCTTTCGGGTAGATATTGAAACCCCCGGAAATAATCAGATCCTTACCGCGCCCGGCGATCTGAAAGTATCCATCTTCGTCCTTTTTCACGAGATCACCGGTGATGAAGAACCCGTCTTCACGCAGTTCCTCTTTCGTTTTCTCAGGCATATTCCAATAGCCTTTGAACACATTGTCACCGCGCACTTCCAACACGCCAATCTCACCTGTGGGCAGTTCCGCACCCGTGGCCGGATCGGTAATCTTTGCTTCAACCCCAGGCAGGGGGAAGCCCACCGTGCCAGCCCGGCGTTCACCATTATATGGGTTTGACGTGCTCATATTGGTTTCGGTCATACCATAGCGTTCAAGAATGCGGTGACCTGTGCGTTCTTCAAACCGAATATGCGTTTCTGCAAGAAGCGGGGCGGAACCAGAAATGAACAGACGCATATTCTGCACCAGATCACGATCAAAACGGGCACTGCCCAGCAAACGGGTGTAGAAAGTCGGCACGCCCATCATTGCGGTGGCGTCTGGCAGCAGATCACAGATCACATCCGTGTCGTATTTCGGCAGAAAGATCATGCCGCCGCCCGCAGCAAGCGTTGTGAAGGTCGCCACAAACAGCCCGTGTGTATGATAGACGGGCAGCGCGTGCAGCAGCATATCATCTGCTGAAAACTGCCACAGATCCTTCAGGATCATCGCATTCGACACAAGGTTCTTATGGGTCAGCATCGCGCCTTTAGATCGGCCCGTCGTACCCGACGTATAAAGAAGCGCGGCAATGTCATCTTCCTGCCGGTCCACAACCGGTGCATTCGACGCTTGCTGATCCGCGAGATCCGCCATCGCACCGCCGCCATCCGCATTCAGCGTCACAAGCTGTGCGCCACAGGCATCTGCCACACCCTGCAGTCCGGCCTGACGTGTTGCATCGCAGACCAATACACGCGCGCCACTGTCTTCAACAAAATAGGACAATTCCGCATCGGTATAGGCCGTATTCAAGGGCAGAAAAATCACCCCTGCCTGGACACAGCCCAGATAAAGCGCCAGCGTTTGCGGGGATTTTTCAATCTGCGCCGCCAGTCGGTCGCCGGGGCGCAGGCCAAGGCTGACAACGGCATTGGCATATTGTGCAACACGGCGGAAGAACGCGGCATGAGACATCAGCCCGCCATCCTGAAGTTTCAGAAAAACCGCCGAGGAATCCAGCCAGGGCTGCATAAGTTTGTCAAAAATCGGATTTGCCATGTCCCACACCTGTCGTTCATATTTCTCTTTGCATCGCAGATCGCGCACATCAGGTAAATGCGACAATCGACATAAATCCGCCGCCCTTTCAGCAATTGATCGCCTGGCTCAGCGCAATTGGGGTGAAACACCCAGTCCGGGGCATTATATTGAAACTATGAAAACGAAATTCCTCCTTGCCCCCACTCTTCTGCTGGCGATGGCGTTGCCCGCCGCGGCAGAGATCATTTCTCTCAGAGATCTGTCCAATTATCTGAATGGGCTGCGGACAGCCCAGGCCGGTTTTACGCAGGTGAATGCCGATGGTTCCCGTGCGAACGGAACCTTTTACATCCGCCGCCCGGGACGCGCGCGTTTTGAATATGAATCGCCGGATGAAACGCTTGTCATGGCTGGCGGTGGTCAGGTTGCGATTTTTGATGGCAAATCAAACACAGGCCCTGAACAATACCCGCTGCGCCGTACACCACTGTCCGTCATTCTTGCCCGCCGGGTAAACCTGAATGATGCGGATATGGTCGTGGGTCACCGTGAAGAAGGCGGCAATACCGTTGTGACCGCCCGCGACCCTGATCATGCAGAATATGGGAATATTCAGCTGGTGTTTTCAGACAATCCCGTGCGTCTGGAACAATGGATCATCACAGATGATGGCGGCAATCGCACCACTGTGACGCTGGATGATCTGGAAGCCAGAAACAATCTGTCTTCCCTGTTGTTCTCCATTCCGCATGAAGTCAACAGGCGCAACGGGAACTGACCCGGCGCCTGTCTGTTTCAGATTACAAACAACTGCGGAGCTGCTGGCGATATGTATTCGCGCGGCTCTGCACCCGTCCAGCCACACTGACCAGCCAGCCTTTCGCGCGGTAACTGCCACGGGAATAGCCGCCGCGCCCTTCGTGATAGGCCAGATACTGGTTACGCGCATCTGACAGCGAAATACCAAGCTGATCGCGCGTGCCGGTCATATACCAGCCAATGAAATCAGTCGCATCGTCAATATCATCCCGCTTCGCCCCCCGGCGTCCGGTATCCTGGCGGTATTCATCCCATGTCGCGTCCAGTGCCTGGCTATAGCCAAAAGCAGAACTCTGACGTCCCATCGGGATCACTCCCAGTGCATAGCGCAAAGGTGTGCGGGCGTTTGAGATAAACTTACTTTCCTGATAGATCGTCGCCATCTGCACATGCACAGGCACGCCCCAACGACGTTCGGTGCGCTTCATCGCGCGTTCAAAAGACGGGCGCTGATCAAGAATGCTACAGGCATTATCCAGATTGCGCGGTGCGGTGGTATTGCTGCTGCCACAGGCCGCAACAAACCCAATCAAAACAAGGGATCTCAGACTTTTACGCATTTTTTCTGCTCTTTTTTGTATTTTCGTAATAATACCGCATTTCCGTCTGTTCGAAAACGGCTGATCTTCATTTTTACGCTGCTCTGCCCCTTACGGCCAGTATTCAGAGGGTTTTTTGCGGGTTTCCGCCTGGCCCCATAGACATGAGTTCCGCGAATACCTAGGTTCCGCGAATGAAAGGTTCCGCCATGAATCAAATTGACGCAAAATTTCACCTAGGCCAGGTCGTCTGCCATCGCGTGCATCCGTTTCGGGGCGTTGTGTTTGATGTTGATCCGGAGTTTGCCAATTCAGATGAATGGTACGACGCGCTGCCCGAAGACAGCCGGCCCCGAAAGGACCAGCCGTTCTATCATCTCTTGGCTGAAAATTCTGACAGCTATTACGTCGCCTATGTGTCTGAACAAAACCTCGTGGCAGATACATCAGGTGAGCCCGTAAGCCACCCTGATGTGGCCCAGATGTTTGGTGAACTCACAGGTGGGGCATATGCCGTCGGCGCACAGCTGAATTAATCAGGCAGATCCACGGGAAATCCTGCGATCTTCCAGGCTTTAAAGCCCCCATCCATTTCAGCAATATTCTGAACACCCATCTCTTGCAGGGCTTTTACGCTCAGCGCGGATCGCCAGGCTGACGCACAGAACAAGATCAGCTTCCGCCCATCTGCCAGTTCAGGTTTGTGATACGGGCTGTCCGGCGCGATCCAGAATTCAAGCATCCCACGCGGCGCGTGAAACGCCCCATCAATCCGCCCGTCGCGCTGCAATTCACGAACATCTCGGATATCCACCAAAAGCGCACTTCCTTCCGACGCCTCGCGGCGGGCGTCTTCCAGCGAGAGTGTTTCTATCTGCGCCTTCGCCTCGGACAGCAGGTCCTGTATTGGTTTTATCGCCATGATTTTCCCTCAATACCCAAGTGCGCAGCCGTCTTTGCGCGGATCAGATGCGCCTTCCAGCACGCCGGTTTCATGATTGATGCCAATCGCCTGCCCACCGCCCAGCGGCCCATCCGGCACGACAACCTTATGGCCGAGATCGGTCAGTTCCTGGCGCACCGCATCGGAATATCCGCGTTCCACCTTCAACACACCTTCATCGGCAAAACAGCGCGGCGCATCCAGCGCGGCCTGTGGATCGAGACCGAAATCCATCATATTCGACACAAACCGCGCATGCCCGTTTGGCTGATAGGCCCCGCCCATAACGCCAAAGGACATCACGGTTTTGCCGCCCTGTTCAAGCATTCCCGGGATAATCGTGTGCATCGGGCGTTTGCCTGCGCCGGCTTCATTCGGGTGCCCCTCTTCAAGGGTGAAGCCCGCCCCGCGGTTCTGGAAAATAATCCCGAATTTATCCGAACTCATGCCCGCCCCAAAGCCATGATAGATGGAATAGATCAGGGAAACCGACATCAGATCTTTATCCACAACCGTCAGGTAAACCGTGTCTTTATGTACCTGTTCAGAAAGCTTGTGCGGGGCGCCCATGGCGCGTTTCGGATCAATCAGCTCTGCCAGCTTTTCGGCCGTTTCAAGCGCCAGCATATGATCCAGGCGACTGGTGTGATCAGGATCAGCAATAAAGCGATTGCGTGCATCATAAGCCAGTTTGCAGGCTTCCGCTTCGATATGGGCGCGTTGACTGCCCCAGGGGTCCATGTCCTGAACCGGGAAATGCTGCAGAATGTTGTTCATCAGAATGGCCGTTGTGCCCTGGCCGTTTGGCGGATGCTCAACCAGGTTCATGCCTTTATAGCTGCCCGAAACCGGGGTTGTGTAATCACATGCGGTTTCCGCAAAATCATCCAGCGTATGTGTGCCGCCCAGCGCCTGAAGCGAAGCGACCAGGTCTTCGGCAACTTCTCCTTCATAAAACCCAGCGCGCCCTTCAAGTGCAATCCTGCGCAGAGCCTCTGCCTGTTTCGGTGAACGATACAACTGTCCGACCTGCGGTGCCTTGCCGTTCAACAGGAAATCATTGCGCGCCATACCCTGCAAATCATCTGTCAGAGACGCCCAGTCAAAGGCTGTGCGCGGCGCCACCGGAACACCAGTTTCAGCATAATGAATGGCTGGTGCCAAGCTGGCTTTCAGCCCGATCCTGCCCCAGTCTTTTGACAGGCGGCAAAAGGCATCAATTGCGCCAGGCACAGTGACAGATTCAATACCACGCACCGGCATTGATCCCATACCTTTCGCCCGAAGATCTGCTGCGTTCAGACCACGTGGCGCACGTCCGGACCCGTTCAGGGCAATGGTTTCCTTTCCAGGCCCCGGATTGAGCAGAATGAAACAATCACCCCCGATCCCGGTCATCTGCGGTTCGCAAATGCCCAGAAGAACCCCAGCAGCAATCGCGGCGTCAACGGCATTTCCGCCCGCTTCCAGCATCTGAACAGCAACTTTGGCTGCCAGCGGATGTGATGTGGCACACATGCCGTTAGCTGCATAAACGGCGGACCGGCCCGGTTGATGAAAATCACGCATCTGTTTTCTCCCTTATGGGAAAACTGCGTGTTGTGGCTGATCCTTGCAAGGCTTAACTGACACCGACAGCCAAAACGACGTGATGTCAGCTGGTCAGGATCGTGCGGCGCACATCCAGCCGGAAGGTCAGGCGATTGCGCCCTTCTTCGCGCTCGTACCCCAGATCCCGGGCAAGTTCCCGGATCAGCGCCCAGCCAAATCCCCCTTCGGGCAAATCTTCCCTTGGACAGCTCAGATCATGTTCTTTGCCCATCGGGGGATTGCCATCGGGCATCGGCAGACCATCATCAATCACCATACAGGCAAGCCCGTCGCCGTCATTCAATATACGCATTTCAATGATGCCGGACCGTTCACCGGCATAGGCATGTTCCACGATATTGTTCATCACTTCGGCCAGCACCAGTTCAACCGTGCCGCAATCATCCTGGCTCAGGCGCAGGTGGTCAAGACCGCTCAGGATGCTTTCCAATGCACGACGCACCGCCAGTGGATCGCTTTGGAAGAACAGCCGCAGTTCTGCATGTTTTTCGCAATCATTATCTTTCCCGGTGCTCTGACGGTATCGCGCTCCAAGTTCGCTATCACGATGCATTTGCCCGCGTATCCTCATTTGTTACGCCACTTGTGCGGATCTCAAACACCGAATCCATGCGCGTCAGCCGGAACACTTTGGCAACCGTCGGCGTCAGATCCTCAAGGATCAGAGTTTTTCCGGGGGGTAATTGTTTCATAGATGCGACAACTGCGCCCAGGCCAGAACTATCGATAAAATCGACGCTGGCCAGGTTCAGGGCGATTTTTTCAGGCGCGAATTCCGTCAAATTTCGCATTTTGTCTTTAAAATCAATGGCACCTGCGGCATCTATCCGGTTGCCCGATGCCGTAATGGTCAGGGTATCCCCCGTCGTTTCACTGTGCAGTTCCATCTTTTGCTCCGCTCATGTGTCGTTACGACCAGGCTAGACGACATTCCTTACCATCCGGTATGAAAATCATATCAAATGCAACATATCCCCGGAGATGATCCCATGACCCAGAAAACCGTCGTTATTGCAGGTGCCGCACGTACGCCGATGGGCGGCTTTCAGGGGGATTTCGCAGATAGTGAAGCCGCCACATTGGGCGGCGCCGCAATCAGTGGTGCGCTGGCGGATGCCGGGGCAAAAGCCGAACAAATTGAAGAACTTCTGATGGGCTGCGTTCTGCCTGCGGGTCAGGGCCAGGCCCCGGCGCGTCAGGCCGGATTTGCAGCCGGACTGGGGCAGGATGTGCCCGCCAGCACGCTGAATAAAATGTGTGGCTCCGGCATGAAAACCGCCATGATGGCCTATGATCAGATCAAGGCGGATGGCGCTGACATCATGGTCGCAGGCGGCATGGAAAGTATGACAAATGCACCATATCTGCTGCCAAAGATGCGCGGCGGTGCGCGGATCGGACATCAGAACGTGCAGGACTCCATGTTCCTTGATGGTCTGGAAGACGCCTATGACAAGGGCCGTCTGATGGGTACATTCGCTGAGGATTGCGCCGAGAAATTCCAGTTCACCCGCGAAGCCCAGGATGAATATGCGCTGAAATCCCTGTCCAACGCGCTGGAAGCTGAAAAAACCGGGGCCTTTGAAGGCGAAATCGTGCCCGTCACCCTGAAAACCCGCAAAGGCGATCTGGTTGTCAGCACAGATGAACAACCCGCCAAAGCCCGCCCGGAAAAGATCCCACAGCTGAAACCGGCTTTCCGCAAAGATGGGTCGGTGACGGCGGCCAATGCCTCTTCCATTTCTGACGGGGCTGCCGCACTGGTTATGGCGTCTGAAGAGGCGGCAAAAGATGCAGGCCTGAAGATCCGTGCCCGCGTGCTGGGCCATGCCAGCCACGCGCAGGAACCCGGCTGGTTCACCACCGCGCCAGTACCTGCCGCGCAGAAACTGTTGAAGAAAATCGGCTGGTCTGTGGAAGATGTGGACCTTTGGGAAGTGAATGAGGCCTTCGCCGTTGTCCCTATGGCCTTCATGCATGAAATGGGCATCACACGTGACAAAGTGAATGTGAACGGCGGTGCCTGCGCCCTTGGTCACCCCATCGGTGCATCCGGTACACGTATCATGGTAACCCTGCTGAACGCGCTTGAAAAACGTGGTTTGAAACGTGGTGTTGCTGCGATATGTATCGGGGGCGGCGAAGGGACCGCGATTGCGATAGAGCTTGCATGACACAGGTAAATTACAAGGAGCTGGCGGCAGTGATTGCCAGCCTTGCTGAAGGTGAAACAGATGCGGTGGCGCTGATGGCGACCATCGCCTGTGAAGTTCACCATTCTGACGATCGTTTCGACTGGACCGGGTTTTACCGGAACGTTGGCAACGACACGCTGAAAATCGGCCCCTATCAGGGCGGGCATGGGTGCCTTGTCATCCCGTTCACCCGTGGCGTTTGCGGGGCTGCGGCAAAAACCGGCGAAGTACAGTTGGTGCCCGATGTCGAAGCTTTCCCGGGCCATATCGCCTGCGCAAGTTCCACCCGGTCCGAACTGGTTCTGCCGGTTTTCAATGGCGCGGGGGATCTGCTGGGGGTCTTTGATCTTGATAGCGATCAGCCGAATGCGTTCACCCAGGAAGATGCAGTCGCGTTCACAGAGATCCTCGCAAAGACCTTTGCCAACGCGGTCTGAACATCCTTTCACACTGATTTTTTGAGAACTCTTGCTGCGCTGCAGCGAGAGTTTTTTCTTGTGCCGACTCGCTTCTTCGGGCATTCGTGAAAAAAATCGTGAAATTTTCACGGACAGTTTCACATAAGGTGCCACGTGCGACACGAAAACCCGAATACCAGTCAAAGCCTTGGGGCAGACCTGCGGACCCTGCGCAAAGCGCGTGGGATGACATTGCAGGCGCTGGCCGATGCGCTCGGCAAATCTGTCGGTTGGCTGTCGCAGGTGGAACGGGATAAATCTGAACCTTCTGTGTCTGATCTGCGGGCCATTGGTGCCGCACTTGATGTGCCGATCTCCATGCTGTTCGGCCAAAGCCCAGCCCCTGTGGAAGAACAGGGATATGTCGTGCGCAAAGGGGCCCGCCGCCCGATTGGATCCCGCGTCGCCGGTCTTGTCGAAGAACTTCTGTCGCCAGATCTGACCGATGACTTTGAAATGGTGCATTCGGTGTTTGAACCGCACTCCGAAGTGAAAGAAACCGTGATCCGCCCGACCCAGGAAGTGGGTTATGTGATTTCCGGCAAGCTCGACCTCTGGATTGGCGGGCGCTATTTCACCATTCACCCGGGCGACAGTTTCCGCATTCGTGGCGAACCACACCGCTGGATGAACCCCCATGATGAACCCTGTGTCGCGATCTGGGTGATCGCACCGCCTGTGTATTAAGGGCGGATCATGAGCTTTGAAGCCTGGACAATATTCGCGCTGTTCTGGGTCGTGTTTGTCACGACACCCGGGCCAAATGCTGTGAACTGCATTACCAATGGCATGGCCCTGGGCTTTACTCGCGCCCTGCCCGGTGTGCTGGCGATCCTGACCCAGGCGACATTGTTCCTACTGCTGTCGGCCTTTGGTGTGACCGCCCTGATCGCGGCCTCGCCCACGGCGTTCTTCATCGCGAAAATCATCGGTGCGGGTTTCCTGATCTACCTTGGCATACGTGGTTGGCTGACAGCGAAGACGCCTGTAAAGGCGGATGAGCGCCCCGCGAAACATATCTATCTGCATGCGCTGGCAATCGCCGTGATCAACCCGAAAAGCATCGCCGGATATCTGGCGGCGTTTTCACAGTTCATCCAGCCCGGTGTGGCCGTGTGGGAACAGATGGTTGTGATCATGCCCACTGCCCTGACGCTGACGGCCCTGTCCTACCTGGGCTTCACAGCCCTTGGCGCGGGCATTGGTCGCGCAGCCCTGAAAGCCGTGTTCAACGTCTGGATCCGCCGCACCATGGCGATCTGTTTTATCATCTACGGCGTGCTTCTGGGGGCCAGCAGCACACCACAGCCGGAGGTTTCCTGATGCACAAAGGATCCTGCCAATGCGGCGCTGTCACCTATGAAATCACGGCGGAACTGCGTCCGGTTGTTGGCTGTCACTGCACGCAATGCCGTAAAACATCCGGTCATTTCTGGGCCGCGACACAGGTTGCGACCGCAGACCTGATCATCACCAATGACGCCGGTCTCAAATGGTTCCGCGCCTCAGACACCGCACGGCGCGGGTTTTGTCAGGACTGCGGATCAAGCCTGTTCTGGCAAATGGACAGCGAGCCTTTCACATCCATCGGCGCGGGCACCCTTGATGGGGTAACCGGGCTGACAACCGCAAAGCACATCTTTGTCAAAGACAAGGGTGATTACTACGATATCTGCTGCCACGCGCAGCAAATTGATTCATACTAAAAGGGACGGAAAAACATGTCAGATTTCCCCACAAAAGCACGTGTGGTTATTATTGGTGGCGGTATCGTTGGTACATCCAGCCTCTATCACCTGGCGAAAAAAGGCTGGACCGATTGTGTCTTGCTTGAAAAGAACGAACTGACCGCAGGTTCCACATGGCACGCGGCTGGGAACGTGCCGACCTTTTCGACCTCCTGGTCAATCATGAACATGCAGCGTTATTCAACTGAGCTTTACGCAGGTCTGGCGGAAGAAGTTGATTACCCGATGAACTATCACCAGACTGGTTCCATCCGCCTGGCGCATTCCAAAGAACGCATCCAGGAATTTGAACGTGCCTGCGCGATGGGCCGTTATCAGGGCATCGAAATGGAGATGTGGACACCGGAACAGGCGAAAGAAAACTATCCGTTCCTGGAAACCCACGATCTGGAAGGTGTTCTGTTTGACCCGACCGACGGTGACATTGACCCGGCACAGGTGACACAGGCGCTGGCCAAAGGCGCACGTGACATGGGTGCCAAAATTCTGCGCTTCACCCCGGCGACCGGCGTGACCCAGAAGGAAGACAAAACCTGGATCGTTCACACCGAAAAAGGCGATATTGAATGTGATTTCGTTGTAAACGCAGGCGGTTACTACGCCCAGCGTATCGGCGAAATGTTCAAGCCATATGGCGGCCGCACCGTGCCTATGATGGTGATGGAACACCAGTATCTGCTGACCGAACAGATCCCTGAGATCGAAGAACACGTCAAAACAACCGGTAAGAAACTGCCGCTGATCCGTGATGTGGATGTGTCTTACTATCTGCGCCAGGAAAAGAACGGCTATAACCTTGGCCCGTATGAACCAAACTGTAAGGCCCATTGGGTTGATGCAGATGACGCCATGCCAGAAGATTTCAGCTTCCAGCTGTGGCAGGAAGACATCGACCGGATTGAGGACATCGTTGTTGACGCCATGGCCCGTGTGCCACTGATGGAAACCTCCGGCGTGTCCAGCGTCATCAACGGCCCGATCCCTTATGCGCCAGATGGTCTGCCGCTGATCGGCCCAATGCCTGGCGTTGATAACGCGTTTGAAGCCTGTGTCTTCACCTTTGGTATCGCCCAGGGTGGTGGTGCTGGTAAGGTTCTGGCGGAATGGATTGTGGACGGCCACACCGAATGGGACATGTGGTCTGTCGATCCGCGTCGCTACACCGACTATACCGATCAGGATTACTGCAACCAAAAAGGCGTGGAAGTTTACGGCAACGAATACGCCATGCATTTCCCACGCCACGAATGGCCCGCTGGCCGCGACAAGAAACTGTCACCCGTGCATGAGATGACCAAAGCCAAAGGCGCGGTTTACGGCGTGTATAACGGTTGGGAACGTGCGAACTGGTTTGCGCAGGACGGCGACGATACGTCTGAAGACAGCACACACACCTGGGGTCGTTCCGGCCCATGGGCGCAGCGCATCAAGGAAGAATGCGAAGCGGTACGTGACGCGGTTGGTATCCTTGATCTGCCAGGTTTCTCTCGCTTTAACCTCGAAGGTGAAGGCGCTGCGGAATGGCTGCGTGGCATGGTCACCGGTGGTCTTCCAAAGGCTGGCCGTATGAACCTTGTGTATTTCTCCGATGACCGTGGTCGTATCCTGACAGAAATGTCCTGCATGCGTCACGCGGAAGATCACTTCACCATGATCACCGCCGGTACTGCCCAGTGGCATGACTTTGAACTTCTGAAGAAAGATCTGCCTGCAGGTCTGTCCCTGACAGACCACACCACCGAGTGGGGCACAATGATCGTGACCGGGCCGAAAACCCGTGAGCTGTTCGAAGGTCTGGGCACAGAAGCAGATCTGACATCCGGCTGGCTGACCCATCAGGATGCTGTTGTGGCCGGCACACCGTGCCGTCTGGTACGTGTGTCCTTCGCCGGTGAACTTGGCTGGGAAGTGCACTGTCTGAACGAAAACCAGGCTGCGCTTTACACAGCGATCACGGGCGCCGGTGCGAAACCGTTTGGCATGTATGCGCTTGACAGTCTGCGTCTGGAAAAAGGCTACCGTGCATGGAAGGGCGATCTGTCGTCTGATTATTCCATGCTGGAAGGTGGTCTGGGCCGCTTTGTGAAGCTTGATAAACCACAGGATTTCCGCGGCAAAGCAGCGATCCAGTCTGAGAAGCAGCAAGGCGTTAAGAAAGGCTTTGTCACCCTGATCGTGGATGCGGGCGATACGGATGCGCCTTACATGTCATGTATCTGGAAAGACGGCGAAATTGTCGGTGAAACCACATCCGGTGGCTGGGGGTATCGAGTGAATGCATCCATCGCCCTGGGCATGGTGCGCGCGGATCTGGCAGTTCCTGGCACAGAACTGGAAGTGGAAATCTACGGCGAGAAATGTCGCGCAGTTGTTCAGGAAGACCAGCCAATCTGGGATCCCGCCAACGAACGGCTGCGGGCTTAAGATGGACGGGCGGTTTCAGGATATGGCCGGGACAGAATGCGCTGCGGATGCGGCGCAGATGTCCTGCCACGTCGATATTCTGCTGACCGAGGGCTTTGTTCTGACAGAGCTCGCGTCGGTTGTTGATGTGCTGCGCATCGCCAACCGCGTGTCGGCCCACCCGCTGTTTCAATGGCACTACCGGTCCCGCCATGGCGGGCCGGTGGGCTGTCTGGCGGGCCTTGGGACCGATACGACGCCATTTCCTGAACGCCCCGACGCCGATTATGTTTTTATTCTGGGCAACTCCGATCCGGACTGCCCGGAACTTTCTATGCGTTCTGTGATTTCCCGTTACAGTTACCGCAATATTAAGGTTCTTCTGCTGTCAGAAGCCGCCAGCCGTTATATCGCGGAAACCGGCGAACAGCACAGCAACCACACGACCCACTGGGAAAACCGCGCCCTTTTGGATGAACGCGGCACGCCTGGCGAAGGATCCTACGCCCTGGCTGTGGATGACGGCAAACTCATGACCTGCGCGGGCATGGGATCGACCGTGGATGTGACCCTTTCCCTCTTGCGCAATCACATGTCCGCCGCCGCTGTTGCGACGGTATCTGACATTATGCTGCATGAAAAAATCCGGGGCTTTTCAACCCTGCAACCCTTTGGTGGCAAAGCGCTTTCCATCACCGGCGACACAGACCTCGACCAATGTATTGAGCTGATGCAGAACAATATGGAAGAGCCCCTGCAAATCGGTGAACTTGTGTCTCTGATCGGAATTTCATCCCGTTCGCTTGAACGCAAATTCCGTCAGGTTCTGGATTCCACGCCAAACACCTACTACCGCGAATTGCGCCTGAACCGGGCCAATACGCTGCTGCTGAACACCTCTATGTCGGTGCGCGAAATCAGCCTAGCCTGTGGTTTCCCCAATGGGTTTTCCAGCCTGTTTCGCGGCCATTTTGGCGTGACGCCGCTGGCGCGCCGCAAAAGCCGGTTCAAAGTACAAATCAAGCTATAAATACCTGATTTCCGTCAGGTTCGGCGTAAATGAGGTATTTTTAACCCGGATTTCATGCCAGATCTGGGACAAATGAATCTTAAGGAGATCGCCATGAGCACCCTTCCTAAAAAAGCCCGTGTCGTCATCGTCGGTGGCGGTGTCATTGGCTGTTCCGTTGCCTATCACCTGACCAAACAGGGTTGGGAAGATGTGGTTCTGCTGGAACGCAAACAGCTGACATCCGGCACCACCTGGCACGCCGCCGGTCTGATCGCGCAGCTGCGTGCGACCGCGAATATGACCAAGCTGGCGAAATACAGCCAGGAACTCTACGGCGCGCTGGAAGAGGAAACCGGTGTTGCGACGGGTTTCAAACGCTGTGGTTCCATCACGGTGGCCCTGACCGAGGAACGCAAAGAAGAAATTTACCGTCAGGCCGCGATGGCGCGGGCCTTTGGTGTTGAGGTTGAAGAAATCTCGAATGAGCGCGTCGCGGAAATGTACCCGCATTTGAATATCGAAGACGTTAAAGGTGCGGTCTATCTGCCGAAAGACGGTCAGGGTGATCCGGCCAACATCGCATTGGCGCTGGCCAAAGGCGCGCGCCAACGTGGCGGCCTTGTGAAAGAGCGTATCAAAGTCACCGGCATGACCAAAGACGGTCGCAAAGTCACCGGCGTTGACTGGGTGTCTGACGATGGGTCTGAAAGCGGCCACATTGAATGTGATATGGTTGTGAACTGCGCCGGTATGTGGGGCCATGAGGTTGGCAAAATGTCCGGCACCAACGTGCCGCTGCATGCCTGTGAACATTTCTATATTGTGACCGAAGCCATTGACGGGCTTACACAATTGCCGGTTCTGCGTGTGCCGGATGAATGCGCTTACTATAAGGAAGACGCGGGCAAAATGTTGCTGGGCGCTTTTGAACCAACGTCCAAACCATGGGCCATGGATGGTATCCCGGATACATTCGAATTCGATCAGCTGCCGGAAGATTTCGATCACTTTGAACCGATCCTGGAAAACGCCTGTAACCGTATGCCGATGCTGGCTGAGGCTGGCATTCACACGTTCTTTAACGGTCCGGAAAGCTTTACCCCGGATGATGCTTATCACCTGGGTCTGGCGCCAGAGATGGACAACGTCTGGGTTGCGGCTGGCTTTAATTCCATCGGCATTCAATCCGCTGGTGGCGCTGGCATGGCCTTGGCGCAATGGATGGAAGCGGGCGAAAAACCCTTTGATCTGGGCGACGTAGACATCAGCCGGATGCATCCGTTCCAGGGTAACAAACAGTATTTGTTTGAACGGTCCAAAGAAACCCTGGGCCTGCTGTATGCGGATCACTTCCCATACCGCCAGAAAGCCACCGCACGCGGCGTGCGTCGCACACCGTTCCATCATCACCTGCTGGAACAGGGCGCTGTGATGGGCGAACTGGGCGGCTGGGAACGGGCAAACTGGTTTGCGAATGAAGGTCAGGCGCGCGAATATCAGTATTCCTGGAAACGTCAGAACTGGTTTGAAAACTCTGCCGCCGAACATAAGGCCGTGCGTGAAAATGTTGGCATGTATGACATGTCATCCTTCGGTAAAATCCGTGTAGAAGGTCGCGATGCAGAAGCCTTCCTGAATTATGTCTGCGGTGCGAATATGTCCGTTCCTACCGGAAAAATCGTTTATACGCAGTTCCTTAACTCGCGCGCAGGAATCGAAGCCGACGTCACCGTGACCCGCCTGTCAGAGACGGTGTATCTGGTGGTGACACCTGCGATCACACGCCTGGCGGATCAAACCTGGATGCGCCGTCACGTAGGTGATTTCAACGTGGTGGTCACTGATGTGACCGCTGGCGAAGCCGTTCTGGCGGTGATGGGTCCGAATGCCCGTGATCTGCTGGCGAAAGTATCACCGAACGATTTCTCCAATGATACCAACCCCTTCGGTACGGCACAGGAGATTGAGTTGGGCATGGGGCTGGCGCGCGCGCACCGTGTGACTTACGTGGGTGAACTTGGCTGGGAGCTGTATGTGCCTGCTGAGATGGCCGGTCACGCCTTTGAAACCCTGCACGAAGCGGGTCAGGATATGGGGCTGAAACTGTGCGGCATGCATATGATGGACAGCTGCCGGATTGAAAAAGGCTTCCGCCACTTTGGCCATGACATCACCTGTGAAGACAACGTGATTGACGCGGGTCTTGGTTTCGCCGTGAAGGCCGACAAACCTGATTTCATTGGTAAATCTGCCGTGATGGAGCGCAAAGAAACCGGGCCGAAAATGCGTATGGTTCAGTTCAGACTGTCTGATCCCGAACTGCTGCTGTACCATAATGAACCGATCATTCGTGATGGCGAAATTGTGGGTTACATCAGTTCTGGCAACTACGGCCACACTCTGGGCGCGGCGATTGGCATGGGCTATGTGCCGTGCGAAGGCGAGAAACCAGCCGATGTTCTGGCGTCGACTTACGAGATCGACGTTATGGGCACACGGGTAAAAGCGGAAGCATCGCTGAAGCCAATGTACGACCCGAAATCAGAACGCGTGAAGGTCTGATTTTAACCGGTCTTAACGACAGATGAATAACGAAAGCGGGGAGAGGCGACTCACCCCGTTTTTTCTTCGTTAACAAGGGAAATCCGGCGATTTAGGCGATACACAAACCATACACACATGATGCACATCTTATGCATATAGAATGTGGATTTTCCCGAATGAACGCTGCGCACGGGGCAAAAGGTTAACATCACCATCTGTGATCCCCTGGCGCACGAAACGCATCTTTCCTTCGCGACAGGACCTGCCATAAAGGCGGTCTGGAGGATTGCGCGATGACAGATCAGGTGATTGAAGATAAGGACACGCCAAAGGGGCTGGCCCTTGCGGTGACGGTCTATCTGCTGTGGGGGTTCCTGCCGCTTTACATGAAACTATTGTCTCATATTCCTGCCGCCGAGGTTGTTGCGCATCGCGTCATCTGGTCTGTTCCGATTGCCGGGCTTGTGCTGATTGTGATGCGCCGCACAGGCGATCTGTCTGAGGCCCTGCGCAACCCGAAAACCCTGATGGTGGCCATGATCCCCGCAGCGCTTGTATCGCTGAACTGGGGGATTTACGTCTGGGCGATTACGTCGGGCAACGCATTGGACGCGGCGTTGGGATATTACATGAACCCGCTTTTCAGCATCTTGTTGGGGGCAATCATTCTGCGCGAAAAGCTGTCGCCCTGGCAGAAAGTTGCGGTGGTCATTGCCGGCCTTGCGGTTGCGGTCCTGCTGACCAACGCCAGTGCCGTGCCCTGGGCCGCTTTTGGCATGATGCTGACCTGGGGGTTCTATGCGTTTTTCAAGAAATCTCTGCCCATTGGTCCAAACCAGGGCTTCCTGCTTGAGGTGCTTTTGCTGACGCCCCCCGCCATTCTGTACCTGATCTGGGTGCATGCCAGCGGCGGTGGATTTTTCCTCACATCCATGGACAACACCTTGTTACTGCTGGGTTGTGGCGTGGTCACCGCAGTGCCGTTGCTGATCTATGCCAACAGCGCAAAATTGCTGCGCCTGTCGACAATCGGGATTTTGCAGTATATCGCACCGACGATGATATTCCTGTCCGCAATCTTCCTGTTCGGTGAAGAGGTGGACGCCGCCCGGCGCATGGCCTTCCCTCTGATCTGGCTGGCGCTGGTGATTTATTCCGTGCCGCTGATCCGGCAGATGAGAGCAAAATGAGCGACGATTACAACCCGCCCCAGGACCCGCTGGTGGTCATTCATACTGACCACCACCTGCTGTTGGTCGACAAACCTGCCGGGCTTTTGTCTGTGCCGGGCAAAGGCGAACATCTGGCGGATTGTTTGCTGGCCCGCGTCCAGAAAGCCTTTCCCGAGGCGCTGCTTGTGCATCGACTGGACCGCGACACATCTGGCGTCATGGTCTTTGCCCTGACCCAGCAAGCACAACGCCACCTGGGCCTGCAATTTGAGAAACGTCAGACAAAGAAAACCTATGTCGCGCAGGTGCACGGGCAATTGGAACCCAAAGACGGCACGGTGGATCTGCCCCTGATCGTCGACTGGCCCAATCGCCCGCGCCAGATGGTCTGCCATGACACCGGCAAAGAGGCGATCACCGACTGGAAAGTTGTGCGTTACAGCGATGATCAGACCCGCGTGCGCCTGTTCCCGAAAACCGGGCGAAGCCACCAGTTGCGGGTGCATATGCTGGCCATGGGCCACCCGATTATGGGGGATCCGTTTTATGCGACCGGTGACGCCCTGGAAGCCCCGCGCCTGATGTTGCATGCCGAAACCCTGCAACTGCGCCACCCGGATGGCGGCAAGGGCATGCGCTTTACTGCGAAATGCCCGTTTTAGGCTGACGACACACGCTGACCATGGGTAAAGCTTGAATATACGCCCCGATCCCCGCATGTTTGTGCAAGGATTGAGAGGGCAAAATGTATAAAGCGGTTATCTCTGGCAGTGGTGTCTTCACCCCGGAAAATGTCATTACAAATGCGGAACTTGTGACCGCGTTTAACGCTTATGCGGACAAGTGGAACGCAGAACACGCGGATGCGATTGAGGCCGGCAATGTTGAGGCCATGGGTCATTCCAGCGAAGACTTCATCGTTGCAGCGTCAGGCATTCATCAGCGCTATGTCATGGATAAAACCGGCGTTCTGGATCCCGATGTGATGCACCCGCTGCTGCGCCAGCGCGACGATGATGAACCGGGGATCATGGCGGAAATGGCAGTGGACGCCTGCGGAAAAGCTCTGGCCCAGGCCGGGAAATCAGCCGAAGACGTGGATGCGGTGATTGTCGCAGCTTCCAACATGGAACGCGCCTATCCCGCGATCGCAATTGAGGTGCAGACGCTGCTGGGCATCCAGGGGTTTGGCTTTGACATGAATGTCGCCTGTTCCTCTGCCACCTTCGGTATTCAGGCCGCCGCCGATATGGTGCGCGCTGGTTCTGCCCGCGCGATCCTGGTGGTGAACCCTGAAATCTGTTCCGGGCATCTGGAATGGTGCGACCGCGATTGTCACTTTATCTTTGGCGATGTGGCGACCGCCGTTCTGGTGGAACGCGATGATCTGGCGCGGGATGGATCATTTGAGATTGTGTCCACCCGCTGCGCCACGGAATTTTCTAACAACATCCGCAATAACAATGGCTTTCTGCGCCGCTCCCGCCCTGATGGCGTCAAAGACCGCCGCGATATGCAGTTCGTGCAAAACGGGAGGAAAGTGTTTAAGGAAGTGCTGCCCATGGTGTCAAAGCACATCCTGGGGCATCTGGGGGATGAAGGCATTGCCACGGATGATCTGAAGCGGCTTTGGCTACATCAGGCGAATAAATCCATGAATGATTTCATCGGGAAGAAAGTGCTGGGGCGTGTGCCTGAGGACGGCGAGCAACCCAATATTCTGCAGGATTACGCGAATACAAGTTCCGCAGGCTCTATCATTGCCTTCAGCAAATATTCTGAGGATCTGAAGGCCGGCGATACCGGCGTGATCTGCTCTTTTGGGGCAGGATATTCGGTGGGGTCCGTGGTTATCCGGCGCAATTGATCTGGTCATCTTTCCTGAAGTACTCAAAAGAAAACGCCCGCAAAGATCGCGGGCGTTTTTGTTTCAGGCGATGTGTGCGTGCGAAAACTAGAAAACTAGAAAACTAGAAAACTAGAATTTCTCTTCGCTTCATCATCAACCCGTTTTCTTACTCTTCCCAGCCGGAAATGGACTTGGTTTCGAGGAAATCTTCGATCCCCCAGTGGCCACCTTCCCGGCCAATCCCGGATTGTTTATAGCCACCAAATGGCGCACCCTGGGCACGACCCTGGCCGTTGATCTCCACCATGCCGGACCGCATCGCACGGGCCACACGACGGGCGCGATCCTTGTCCTGGGTCTGCACATAGTTGGTCAGACCGTAAACAGTATCATTGGCGATTTCGATGGCTTCTTCTTCACCGTCAAAGGGAATCATTGCCATAACCGGGCCAAAGATTTCTTCGCGCGCGATGATCATATCGTTATTCACATCAGCAAATACAGTCGGGCGCACAAAGTAACCCCGGTTCAGACCTTCCGGGCGACCAGTACCACCGGCAACCAGACGCGCACCTTCATCAATACCCTGCTGAATCAGATCCTGGATCTTGTTGAACTGCACTTCAGACACAACCGGTCCGATGTGGCGGCCTTCTTCAGACGCCAGACCAACGGTCACTTTATTCGCAGTTTCTGTCGCGATCTCAACAGCCTGATCATAGTAAGACCGCTCCACCAGCATGCGCGATGGCGCGTTACAGCTTTGACCGGTGTTGTTCATCATATGCAGAACACCACGTTTCACGGCTTTTTCATCCGCATCGGCAAAGATTACATTTGCGCCTTTGCCACCCAGTTCAAGGGCAACGCGTTTGATGGTATCGGCAGATGCTTTGGTGATCGCAGTGCCCGCGCGTGTAGACCCGGTGAAGGACACCATATCCACATCAGGATGCACAGACAGCTGGGACCCAACGCCCATACCATCGCCGTTTACCATGTTGTACACACCGGCAGGCAGGCCAACCGCATCCATGATCTCTGTGAAAACGATCGAAGACAGTGGCGCTACCTCGGATGGTTTCAGAACCATGGTGCAGCCTGCCGCCAATGCGCCGGCAACCTTCAACATCACCTGGTTCATTGGCCAGTTCCAGGGCGTGATCAGGGCACAAACACCAATCGCCTCGCGCAGGATACGGTCACTCGGCGCATCCGGGCGCAGCATGCTCTCAAATTCAAAGCTCTCAAAGGCATCAATGAAACCTTCCAGATGCCAGGACCCGGCACCTGTCTGGGAATTGCGCGCAAGATTAATAGGCGCACCCATTTCCATAGAAATCGCCTGGGCCATGTCATCAGCGCGCTTGTTATATTCGTCCAGCAGGCGTTTCAGCACTGCCATACGTTCATCTTTGGACGTGGTGGACCAGGCCGGGAAGGCCGCTTTGGCCGCAGCAACGGCAGCATCCGTATCTGCCTGGTCGCCAAGGGAAATCACCGCACAGACTTCTTCTGTGGACGGGTCGATCACCTCGCAGTCATTGGCAGCAGCAGGTGCCACCCAGGCACCATCGATATAGAAATCACGTTTTTCGAGCATGGGACAGACTCCATTGAAGATTTGCGTCACCCTTGCATTTGATCAAATTCATAGCAAGCCGGAACGCGACATTAATGCGCGCGATTTTGCACAGTGGAAACCAGAGATGCGCGTACCTATAGTAATAGAGAGGCCGGCAAAAACCGGTATAACCAAGAAGGAGTACCCCATGGGATTGCGCATTAATGATGTAGTACCTGATTTTACCGCACAGACCAGCGAAGGCGAGATCAGCTTTCACGACTGGATCGGCGACAGCTGGGCGATCCTGTTTTCACACCCGAAAGATTTCACCCCCGTCTGCACCACAGAATTTGGCGCCGTGGCACAGCTGGCGGATGAGTGGGCGCGTCTTGGCACCAAAGTGATCGGCGTGTCTGTCGATGGCGTGGATGACCACAAAAAATGGATTGGCGATATTGAAAGCTATGCCAAAGCTTCTGTCGGCTTCCCGATCATCGCGGATGAAGGCCTGGCTGTGTCCAAAGCCTTCGACATGCTGCCAGCAGAGGCGTATTTGCCAGACGGGCGCACCCCCGCAGACAGCGCCACCGTGCGTTCCGTGTTCATCATCGGGCCGGACAAACAGTTGAAGCTGTCCATGACCTATCCGATGACCGTTGGCCGTAACTTTGCGGAAATCGTCCGCGCACTGGAAGCCCTGCAAACCAGCCTGGGCAAGGGCGTTGCAACACCGGCGAACTGGGTTTCCGGTGAAGATGTGATCATCCCCCCAACCGTGTCCAATGAGGATGCAAAAGCGAAGTTTGGTGAATTTGAAACCATCTTCCCTTACCTGCGCAAAACAAAAGAGCCGTCCTGATTCCCCAGGACGACTCTCTCGTGGTGACAGCCTGCAACCGCAGGCCAGCCATGACGTTTAAGCTTCAGCCTCGGTGTCGTCAGATGCCGGGGCTTCTTCAATCGCCTCAGGTGCATCGAGCAGGCCGGATTTGAACAGCAGACCGGCAGCGATACCACCGATGACAGGTGCGATGATGAACATCGGCAGCTGCAACAGGGCTTTGCCATCCAGCGCGAACAGGGCCGGGCCAAAGGAACGGGCCGGGTTCACGGAAACGCCGGTGATCTGAATACCAACCAGGTGGATCACAACCAGAGTCAGACCAATCACAAGGCCCGCCATCGCCGCAGGTGCCCCTTTGCCGGTGGATCCGAGGATCACGACAACAAACAGGAAGGTCGCAACAACTTCAAAGATGAAAGCTGAGAAGAAGTTATATTCACCAAGGTAACCCGTACCCCAGCCATTCTGACCCAGACCACCTTCGTAGCCAGCACCACCAAGGGCGATAATTTTCAGAACGAAGGCCGCCGCAACCGCGCCCGCAACCTGTGCGATGATGTATTTGATCGCTTCTGCTTTTTCCATACGACCCGCAGCAACCGCACCGATAGAAACCGCCGGGTTGATGTGGCAGCCGGAAACCGGACCAATACCATAGGCCATGCCGATCAGCGCCAGACCAAAGGCAAAACTGATGCCCACCTGACCAATCGCGTCGCCCGCCAGAACAGCAGAGCCACAGCCCAAAAGCACAAGGGTGAACGTGCCGATGAATTCTGCAATTTGTTTATTCATACCGATTACCTTCCAATCAATCCCGCAGTTCGGGAGCATGACACACAGCATGCAGGAAGGGCCTGGGTAAAAAACGGGGAATAATCCGACGCTTTTGGCAGCATTGCACAAAGGAAAAGGCCCCGGTGTTTCCACCAGGGCCCCTAAATCAGATGTCAGACTGTATCAGTCTTCTTTCTTCTCTTTTTTCTCAGCGACAACTTCTTCGCCGGTTTCCTGGTCCACAACTTTCATGGACAGGCGCACTTTACCGCGGTCATCAAAGCCCAGCAGCTTAACCTTCACGTCCTGACCTTCTTTAAGAACGTCGGATGGATGGTTCAGGCGGCGGTTTTCGATTTGGGAGACGTGCACAAGGCCGTCACGTTTACCGAAGAAGTTCACGAAGGCACCGAAGTCTACGATCTTCACAACCTTACCGTCGTAAACCTGGCCTTCTTCAGGCTCAGCCACGATGGAATGGATCATGTCATAGGCTTTCTTGATTGCTTCGCCATTCGGGGATGCAATCTTGATCACGCCGTCATCATTGATGTCGACTTTCGCGCCGGACACTTCAACGATTTCACGGATCACTTTACCGCCGGAACCGATAACTTCACGGATCTTGTCGGTTGGAACCTGCATGGTTTCGATGCGTGGTGCGTGTACTGAGAATTCAGAAGCACCGGTCAGGGCTTTGCCCATCTCACCGAGGATATGCACACGGGCGTCTTTTGCCTGTGCCAGGGCTTTTTCCATGATTTCAGGTGTAATGCCTGCAATCTTGATGTCCATCTGCAAAGATGTGATGCCGTTTTCGGTACCCGCAACTTTGAAATCCATGTCGCCGAGGTGATCTTCGTCACCCAGGATGTCGGTCAGGATTGCGTAGTTGTCTGCATCTTCCAGGATCAGACCCATGGCGATACCAGCAACTGGTGCTTTCAGAGGTACACCCGCGTCCATCATGGACAGGGAACCACCACAGACAGACGCCATGGAAGAAGAACCGTTGGATTCAGTGATCTCAGATACAACGCGCACGGTGTATGGGAAATCAGTTGCAGCAGGCAGAACAGCCTGAAGCGCACGCCATGCCAGTTTACCGTGACCGATTTCGCGGCGACCGGTGAAACCAAAGCGGCCAACTTCACCCACAGAATAGGGAGGGAAGTTATAATGCAGCATGAAGTTTGATTTATACGTGCCGTGCAGCGCGTCGATCATCTGCTCGTCGTCGCCGGTGCCCAGAGTGGTCACAACCAGACCCTGTGTTTCGCCGCGTGTGAACAGGGCAGAACCGTGGGTACGTGGCAGCAGGCCAGTCTCGGAAACGATCGGACGCACAGTTGTTGTGTCACGACCATCGATACGCTTGCCGGTTTTAACAACGTCACCGCGCAGGATAGAGCTTTCCAGCTTTTTCATTGCGGAACCGAGGTTCTCATCAGCCAGCTGTTCGTCGGTCAGAGCATCAGTGATGGTTGTGCGGGCGGCCGCAACAGCAGCAACACGTTCTTGCTTGTCAGTGTTTGCAAAAGCAGCGCGCATTGCGTCTTCACCAGCAGCTTTTACAGCAGCGGACAGTTCGGAATAGTCAGGTGCTGCAAAGTCAAATGGTTCTTTCGCAGCATCTTCGGCCAGATCAATGATCAGGTCGATAACAGGCTGGAATGATTCATGCGCAAATTTCACCGCACCCAGCATTTCTGCTTCGGACAGTTCATATGCTTCGGATTCAACCATCATCACAGCATCTTTGGTACCAGCCACAACCAGATCAAGGCGTTGATCAGGGTTGTTGCGCAGGTCCTGCATGTCGTCGATGGTTGGGTTCAGGATGTATTCACCATCTTCAAAACCAACACGTGCCGCACCGATTGGGCCCATGAATGGCGCACCGGACAGGGTCAGAGCCGCAGACGCCGCGATCATCGCAACAACGTCAGGGTCGTTCACCAGGTCGTGGGACAGAACGGTACAGATGACCAGAACTTCGTTTTTGAAGCCTTCCACAAACAGCGGGCGGATCGGACGGTCGATCAGGCGGCTTGTCAGGGTTTCTTTTTCAGTCGGGCGTGCTTCGCGCTTAAAGAACCCACCAGGGATCTTACCAGCTGCGTAGTATTTTTCGTTGTAGTGCACGGTCAGTGGGAAGAAATCCTGACCAGGCTTTTGTGCCTTAGCGAAAGTCACGTTTGCCATGACAGAAGTTTCACCAAGCGTGGCAATCACTGTGCCGTCAGCCTGACGTGCAACTTTGCCAGTTTCGAGTGACAGCGTTTCTTCGCCCCACTCTATCGATTTTTTTGTTTCGTTAAACATCATCGTTTCCTGATAGGGAGCATGCCCGGCCCTCCGGGTCTCCCGTTATAATGGTGGCCGCATTGCCACCGGCCCAATCCTCATTGCGTGCGCCCGGGCCAGGGCGTCACGTCACAGATGGCCGGGCCATACAGGAAAAATGGGCGTTTGGGAAGGGAAACTGTAATCAGCCTGCATATGCAGCATTCCGATTGCAAGACCACAGCCGTTGGACCAGGTTACGATCACATATTTGATAGTCCGGATTTTCCCATGATCAGATTACTTCTGTTGACCATAGCACTGACCGCCCTTCTGACCACAGATGCCCAGGCGCAGAGGGATCCGCTTGATACAGAAACACCTTTTTGCGTGAAGCGCAGCTCAGAATATCCGTCAATTCAAGGCCATCCCAATGGGTACATTGCCAGGCTCGGCCAGCGATATTTTCGTGTTTGCAGCATACCTCTGGGGCCTGAGCCAAATGGCGTTTCCTGGTCTCAGGAGGGGGACCCCAATCTTGATGCATTTCTTGCGGCACACTGGCCCGGGATTAACTATGGCGGCATGATCATCAAGACATTGCCCGAATGGTCCTGGTGGGCGGAGGAATATGAAGTCGAAATCGGACGTGTCCGGTTCGGCGAGGCGGAATATACGATTCAGATCGCCGCTCATTTTCCACATACACTTGAAAATGCACAGGCAGCCTTTGATGCCGGACGCAGGCCAAACAATGCCCGCTATGTCTTTGTCGGCCCTGATGATCTGGATCTTTCACCACATTGGATGACGTGCGATGGTCAGTTCTCCTCTGATCCTACGGAAGAATATAGTTGCTTTATTCACATGCGGTATCAGACGCCCGCAGCTTCATCAGAAGATGAAATTATCTCCGTTCGCTATCACATGTCCTGGTGGCCCGGCCTTCTGAATTCATCTTTTTACAATGGTTATCGGTTTGATTTTGACAATGTCCCGGAACAGATCCGCGCAATGCAGGGGATGTTGGAATATCAGGATGTAACGGATCATGTCGAAAGCCTGCGCAGCAAGGTGGAAGTCGTAGAATAGCCCGTTAAGCTGCTTTTTCCAGCGTCCGCCGCTCCGCCCGTTCCAGACGTCCGATGATCACCCCGGCTTCTTCCCCTTTTGCCCGGGCCTGTTTCCAGATTTTCAGGCAAGATCGCGGTGACCAGGGCAATGTGGCCGCGCGCATCCAGGCACGCAGTTCTGGCGGCAAGCGGTCGTATTCGCGCATCGGGTCGGTCTTGCGGCGGCGCAGAGGAAGGGGCGTTGCGCCGCGGTTCGCGCTTCTCTGGCGATTGTTCATGCGGCCTGTTCCGCCCGTCGCCAGGTCGGGAACGGATCGGGCATCTCGGCAAAGGCATCAAAGTGATCCGGCGTGGCATCATGGATCAGACAGGCATCCAATCCGGTCTTGATCAATGGCCAATCAATGCCGCTGCCAATGAACACCAGTTCCTGACGGCGATCCCCGAAAGGTTCGGACCAGTGCTTTGCCATATAGTCTCGCGCCGACGGATGATCTGGCCAGCGTTCCGCCGGAACTGACGCCCACCATGTCCCCAGCGGCGCAACCGATAACAGCGCCCCCGCCAGCGAATATTCCGCCACCCATTCCGGCCGCGTCACCAGCCAGAAATGCCCCTTTGCCCGGATCACACCGGGCAGGTCACCATTCAGAAACGCATGGATTTTCACCGGATCAAAGGGCGCCCGCGCGCGGTAGACATGCGAGGTGATTCCATATTCATCGGTCTCCGGCGTGTGATCGGCAAAACCATACAGTTCCTTCGCCCACATGGGATGTTCATGGGCTTTTTCAAAATCAAACAGCCCGGTGTTCAGGATCTCCCCCGCAGGCACATCGGAATAATCCGCCTCAATAATCTTCGCGTCTGCATTCAGACTGCGGATGATTTTACGTGCTGCATCGACCTGCCCGGGATTGGCAGCAGAGATTTTATTCAACACAACCACATCCGCAAATTCCAGCTGATCCACCAGCAGATTTACAAGCGTACGGTCATCGCCTTCGCCCGCGACCTCACCATGATCGGACAGGAAGTCATGACTGGAAAAATCGCGCATCAGGTTGACCGCATCCACCACCGTCACCATCGTATCCAGCCGCGCCACATCCGACAGGCTTTCCCCATTTTCATCGCGGAAATCAAAGGTCGCGGCCACGGGCAGCGGTTCGGCAATGCCGGTGGATTCGATCAACAGGTAATCAAAGCGGCCCTCACCGGCCAGGCGCCGGACCTCTTGCAGCAGATCATCACGCAGGGTGCAACAGATGCAACCATTGGACATTTCCACCAGGGTTTCATCTGTATGGCTGAGTTCCGCCCCGCCTTCGCGCACAAGATCGGCATCGATGTTGACCTCAGACATATCATTCACGATCACTGCCGCCCGCAGCCCATCACGGTTGTTCAGCACACGGTTCAGCAATGTCGTTTTCCCGGCCCCGAGAAAGCCGGAAAGAACAGTGACGGGCAGACGAATGTCTGGTTTCTGGGTCGGGGACATGGCGCATTTCCTGAGCATGTAATGTTATAATATAACAAATCATAATTCTGAAAATCCCGCAACCCGGATTCCTGCGCAGAAACGAAAAACGCCTGCCCTTTTGCGAGGACAGGCGTTTCTGATCGAAAAGATCGAATGTCTTAGCGACGCAGACCCAGGCGTTTGATCAGGTCCTGGTAGCGTGCTTCGTCTTTGGCGCGCGCGTAGTCCAGCAGTTTACGACGCAGAGCAACCATTTTCAGAAGACCACGGCGACCGTGGTTGTCTTTTTTATGGGTTTTGAAGTGCTCAGTCAGCGTCGCAATACGGGAAGACAAGATCGCAACCTGTACTTCAGGTGAACCAGTGTCACCTTCTTTGATTGCGAATTCTTTCATCAGGCGTGCTTTTTCTTCAGCAGTAATCGACATCGGGGTCTCCTTAATAAGAGTTAAAAGAATGGCGCAGGCCGGGATGTCGTCCAGCTCAGGCCCATGGAGGTACCGCCAGACTCCTTAGAATCTGCCGGATGTGCGCGTTTACTGAATTTCAGCGCAAAAGAAAAGGGAAAGCTTGCCCAGGCCGTCAGGATGCCGGTGCCTGAATAACAATCTGATCCGCATTCAGATCAGAAACCCCGGCCAGCGAGGCTATAACTTCGCCATTCAGAAGGATTTGACTGGCACCAGAAACATCAGGATCACTTTCAACCGTCAGTTCCGGAACACCATTTACCGCCTCATCCCAGATCAGCACAAGCGTATCCGTTTCAGCATCGAAATCCATGATCCGCGTCCCGGGATCAACCTGATCCGTCAAATTCCAGGCCCCAAGGGTAAAGCTGTCGTCCCCTTCCCCGCCACTGGCGATATCACCAACACCCAGGACAATCTGATCATCCCCCGCGCCACCATTCAGAAAATCGCCGTCATCGGTATCCGCCCCGGTTTCGGGGTCAGCGACCAGCCCGGTCAGAACATCATCGCCCAATCCGCCCTGCAGGCTATCGGCCCCGGCACCACCGGATAATATGTCATTTCCAACGCCCCCCTGAAGGTCGTCAGCCCCGGCCCCGCCGGACAACACGTCATCGCCATCACCGCCAACGACGAAATCATCACCATCACCGCCGCTTACAAAATCATCGCCATTTTCGCCATAAACATCGTCATCGCCTGCGCCACCGGACACGTCGTCATCGCCTGCGCCTGCGTGCAATTCATCATCACCTTCGTCACCTGTAATGATGTCATCGCCATCACCGCCATCAACCCAGTCATCCCCCAGGCCTCCGGAAATCTGATCGCCACCGTCATACCCATTCAGAAGATCATCGCCACCGGCCCCGCTGATGTCATCATCCTCAGAAGTTCCCACCAGGGTGTTCGCGTCATCATTGCCAGAAAGCAGGTCGCCGGTTGTGCCGGTACCCGTATCATCACCGCCTGTGTTCACGCCTTCTTCATCTGCATTGTCATTGTCCGGCATAATTTCAGCAAGACCAACGGCCGACCCTACAAACAAAGCCCCAAGCAGTGAAAAAAGTCCGAGCATACGAATGACCTGTCAAATCTGTTACGCGCGCAATCATTGCCCGCACAATAGATCCAGCGGGCACAAACGCACCCTCTGATACCACCTCAGAATTTTCAAAGGGTTAACGTTTATAAGAAATTTCAGCTGTCCGGCGCTTTTTGCGTAATCACGTCCACGATCTCTGCCGCCCATTCCCCGATGACCGGGATAAAGTCTATAGAAGACAGGGAATAAACGATCCAGGACACAAGCAATGTCGCCCCCAGAAGCGTGCCCAGACCAAAGGCCATTCCGCGCATAAGCTGAAACAAAATTAGCTTGGGAATTGAATTGTGCAGCCTTACGAAACGATGCGCATTCAGGGTTTCCATCTCGCGGCGCAGTTTCGCGATTTCTTCAGACATCTGTGATTCTTCGACCGGGGCAACAACGGGCTGCGCCTCAACATCCATATCCGTCTCGCTCATCACCGCTCCTCAGGTCGTATCACCCCATCCCAGGGCGTGGGTTGTGTCTGATATGAAATATAAAGCGGATGGCGCGGATGACCAGCTTTGGACACGCCCAAAGTCGACAGGGGCCGCCCGGTTGCGCGTAAAACTGCCGCAATCTCTGCCCCGCGTCCCTGATGCGCCCCATGCGCGCCCCAGCCACATAACGTCAGATCCGCCCACTGGGCCGCCGCTGCAACCAATGCGTCATTCTCAGGCCCGACCGGATGCTTCGCCTTCTTCAGGTTTTTCGGATCCGTATCGCGCCAGGCAAAAATGTTGGTAATCTTTATTCCGCCATACCCCAGCGCCCGCCCCCGGCGTTCGCAACGCTCAATCGTCGGGTCATTCTGAACCTCTGTCGCAGTGGACGGGTTCAGCATCACATAGGTCAGGCGCGGCGCGGTTTCATCCCAGACACGTGTCAGCGCATAGCGATATCGCTCGCAATCGGAATATATCGCAACCGAGGCCGCATCGCCTTTCAGGAATTCTCTAGTGATCATAGCTCTGTTTCGCGTGTCGGTCTGAAAAGTGCAAGATTTCTTTCCCACGGGATCAATTCCGGCCCCGGAACATGACAGAAATCTGGCGGACAACCGGGAACCATGTGATAAACACCTGATTGCATAAGGAGCGCCCCGCATGATCGCCTATGTCACCGTCGGTGTGAACGACATCGCCCTTGCGGAACGTTTCTATTCCGCCGTCCTGCCCGCGCTTGGGTATCGGCTGGAAAGATACCAAGGTGATCTCAGCTACATTCTTCCGGTGGAACCAGGCACGCGCCCCGTGCATCCCGACTTTTACGTCAAAGCCCCGTTCAACGGCGAACCCGCCATGGCCGGGAACGGCAATATGGTGGCGTTTGATGCGGGCAGCCAGGCAAACGTGCGCGACCTGCACGCCGCCGCCCTAGCAGCCGGGGGTTCAGACGACGGTGCCCCTGATTTCCGGGCATCTTACGGGCCCCATTTCTTTGTCGCCTACCTGCGTGATCCCCAGGGCAATAAAATCGCCCTGTTTTCCGACAATCCGGATGAACCCGGGCGGGATGAATAGTTAACAACACCTTGCCCGCATCGTGCGCGCCATATGCATAAGATGTGCATAGGAAGTGCATGGATTGTGCATATGATATTCTGGCGTTTTGGCTTGTTTCATCTGCTCACAGATTGGTGTGCATGTGTGAACATTAAAAACGCAATCCTCACGGTTCTGTGTCTTGAAGGTGATCTGAAGCACCCCCAAATCAATCACATCGGAAGCAACAAGACTTCCTCCAAAATTCGAAACACCCAGACCCTTGAAAGGTTAACGCTATGAAAACTGTAATCGCATCCATCCTCGCCCTGACTGTTGCTGCTCCTGCTTTTGCGGGTGCCAAAGATGTTGAGGCCCACTTCGCCCAGGACAACACCGGTATTGAGAGCGTTGTTGTTGAACGCTCAAGCCCCGTCACCGCAGAAGCCGTTGAAATCTTTGCTGATCTGGCGCTTGAGGCTGGCACTGGCATCGAGACACAAGCAAATCCTGTTGTCGGTGCAACCCTGTCTTCCAAGGGCGGCGTGAACCCGGTAGCCGCCGCATGGTTCGCAGGCCAGCTGGCATCTGAGGATGCATCTGACCGGTAAGGTTAAAAGTTAATAACTTTGATGAAACAAAAAGGCCCGGGACGATCCCCGGGCCTTTTTATATTCTGTCAGTGCAGGAAAACCCTGTTCGGGTGCAATTCACCAGCCTTATAAACCCCGACGGCCACCGCCTTGCCCTCAAAAGACGCCCAGGCCTCATCGCCATATTCCGCATCACTGCTGAAAACCAACCCCGGATTCCCGTTCTTCATTTTCACCGCACCTTCCGCCGTCGCAGTGACTTCGGGGATGCCGTCAAGGCCCGCTTCAAGCGGGTGCAGGTATTGGTCAAGCTCGCCGGTTTTGGCAAATTCTTCAACGGTTTCCATGCTGATGCCATCCACAGTTTCAAACGGGCCAGACCAGATGCGGCGCAGCTCGCGCACATGGCCAAGACAGCCCAGCTTTTCACCCAGATCCCGGGCAATCGCACGCACATAACCGCCTTTGCCACAGGTCATTTCCAGTTCAACATGGTCTGCATCCGGGCGCGAAATAAACTTCAGCTCTTCCACATAAAGCGGACGCGCTTCGATCTGAACATCTTGGCCATCACGCGCCAGTTTATAAGCGCGCTGACCGTCGATTTTCACCGCAGAAAACTTTGGCGGGATCTGCATGACGTCGCCCACAAAATCAGGCAGTGCAGCGATAATATCCTCATCAGACGGGCGCAGATCGTTTTCAGCGATCACTTCACCTTCCTGGTCATCCGTGTTGGTCGCCTGCCCCAGACGCACCGTAAAACGGTAAGCCTTCAGCGCATCGGTGATAAACGGCACGGTCTTGGTCGCTTCGCCCAGCGCGATCGCCAGAACACCGGTGGCTTCGGGATCAAGCGTGCCTGCATGGCCAGCTTTCTTTGCATCCATCGCCCAGCGCACTTTGTTCACCACCGCGCTTGATGAAATGCCCGCCGGTTTATCAATCACCAGCCAGCCAGAAATATCGCGACCTTTGCGCTTGCGTGCCATGTTCAGACCTTTGTTTCCTATGGAAACCGCCTGCTAACCGGCGGCGGCCTCTGCGTCAAGCATTCAGGGGCTTACAACCGTGCCGACAATCGCACCAACCGAGAAACCGAAATCAGATCGCCCGGTGGTTCCATTGTAAAGCCGCGAGACTTTACCATCAAAGTAAAGCGCGTTGGGCAGGTTCAGGTAATCCCGGAACAGCGTTGCGAAATCGTAGAAATTTACACGTTCATTGGAAATCGCGAACACCGCGCGTTGCCCGTCGGCAGATGTACCCACACCGTTGCGGATGTGTTTAGACGTCCCGTCCGGCAGCAGGCGGGGATGCAACGCCCCATCAATCACCAGCATCGGGCCGGATTGCGTTGCGTATTCACAGCTCAGGTTATTTTCACGGAAGGTATTGGTTTCAATGACATTCAACATCTCATTGATGCAGAAAACCCCATTCGGCGTCAGACCGAAATTGCCAAAACCACCACCGGAAGCCAGGGCAGATTTTTCCTCGCCGCCCTCAATATAAAGACCAACCGGGCTGTAATCATCATGATACATGCCCGCATTCATCGCAAAGCCAAGCGCCTGTCCATCGGGCAGCTTATTATTGATGGTGGAAAAATGCCCCATCACTTCACCATCAGCGTCGGAATGAAAAAGGCGCAGGTCCGCATCGGCCTGCACCTCACAAATGGTGTAAGACTGATCAAGCCAGGTCACATCTTCACACGGGCCACCCGCTGCAAAAGCAGGGGAAAACAGGCAAAGATATGCGGCAATCAGTTTTTTCAAATGTCACCTTCCTCATCAGGCAGGGCAACATCGCGCTTTACCTTATCATTGTCCAGAAGACGGCGGGTTGCATCCATCTGATCAAAGGTCATGTCGATTTCATAGCGCAGTTCCGGCGTATGCTTCAGCGCCATCTTTTTCCCAATCATCCGGCGGATTTCATGGCGGTTCTTGCGTAAAAGCGACAGGGCGTCTTCCGCACCTTCGCCACCAAGAGGCAGGATAAAAGCGGTTGCGATATGCAGGTCGGGGGTGCAGCGCACCTCGCCCACGGTGATCGAAATACGGTTCAGGTCCGGATCGTGGATATCCCCACGCATCAGGATTTCGGACAGATTGCGACGGATCAGTTCGCCGACGCGAAGCTGCCGCTGTGACGGGCCACGCCCGGCGTTATGTGAATTCTTTGCCATATACCCCGTGTAAATGCGTGCGCGCGGCGGTGCAAGCAGGGGTTTTCACAGAGGCAGGATCAGGCTATTGCCTGCTGTTAAGGAAAATGGAGTGCGCAAGATGACAGATCTTCCCGGTGTGGTGATTACAGGGGCGTCCGGCCGTATGGGCCAGATGCTGATCAAATCGATTTCCGCCAGCGATAAGCTGCGTCTTGTCGGCGCGCTGGAACGTCCCGGCCACGATTGGATCGGTCGTGATGTGGGCGAAGCCATGGGCGGTGCGGCGCTTGGCGTTGCGGTGACGGACGATGCGCTTGAAGCCTTCTCCAAAGCCCAGGCAGTGATTGATTTCACATCCCCCGATGCTTCTGTCGCTTTTGCGGATCTTGCCGCGCAGGCCCGTGCTGTGCATGTGATCGGCACCACCGGCTTTGAAGATCATCACATTGAACGTCTTGGTTTCGCCGCCCTGCATGCGCGCATTGTCCGCGCCGGCAACATGAGCCTGGGTGTCAATCTGCTGGTACAGCTGACAAAGAAAGTTGCCGCTGCTTTGGATGAGGATTTCGACATTGAAGTGATCGAAGCCCACCACAATCAGAAAGTCGACGCCCCCTCCGGCACCGCCCTTATGCTGGGCGAAGCTGCGGCCGAAGGTCGTGGTGTTGATCTGCAAGAGGTGTCCGACAACGCCCGCCATGGCATTACAGGCAAGCGTGAACGCGGCCACATCGGATTTTCCAACATCCGTGGCGGCGACATCATTGGCGAACATGATGTTCTGTTTGCGGGTCCCGGTGAACGTATCACCCTGCGCCACGCAGCAAGTGACCGCAGCATTTACGCCCGCGGCGCGATAAGAGCTGTTCTTTGGGGACTGGATCAAAAACCGGGCGCCTATGACATGCTGGACGTGCTTGGGCTAAATTAAGCCCCCCTCTCTCCTTCGTGATTTGGAAGCAACGGCCCGCAAGGTCTAAGCTTCCGAAAACACCAGGGGGAGAAGAACATGAAATCCGATATTCTACTGACGCGCCGCCAGGCGCTGATCACCGGGGCATCACTGCCACTTGCGGCTGCCTCGGCCACGCCAGCCCTTGCTGCGGCTGAAATGCAGGGGGCGTATACCCCGGCTTTCTCACGCTTCACGCTGGGTGATTTTGAAATCACAACACTGCTTGCCGGAACAACCGTTGCGGGCGATGCGCAGGGCATCTTCGGCACAAATGTCAGTTCAGAGGAATTTGCGGATGTGTCCGCACGCAATTTCATTCCCGCCGATCAGACCGAATTCTACTTCACCCCAACCCTTGTGAACACGGGCCAGGAACTGATCCTCTTTGATACCGGCCTGAACGCAGCACAACTTATTCAGGCCCTGAATGCCTCTGGCTACACAGCGGAACAAATTAATGTGGTTGTCATCACCCATATGCATTTTGACCACATCGGCGGGTTAATGGCCGATGGAACCCCGACCTTCCCCAATGCGCGCTATGTCACGGGATCGGTCGAATACAACCACTGGAATGGCGCGGAAGACGCGGCATTTGAAAGCAACGTGCACCCGCTGGCCGAAAAGATGAGCTTCCTTAATGATGGCGGATCCGTCGCCCCGGGGATCACCGCTGTGGCGGCATTCGGGCACACCCCGGGCCATATGGCGTTTATGATCGAAAGCCAGGGGCAATCTGTGCTGCTGTTCGGGGATACGGCGAACCATTATGTCTGGTCACTGGGATACCCCGATTGGGAAGTGCGCTTTGACATGGACAAAACCGCTGCCGCTGCCACCCGGCGCAGGCTGCTGGATATGCTGGCCAGCGACCGGATACCCTTTATCGGCTATCACATGCCCTTCCCGGCACTTGGATATGTGGAACGCCGGGACAGCGGGTTCCGCTATGTTCCCGCAAGTTATCAGTTCCGGCTCTGATCAGAGCGTCGGCAAACCACTGAAATTTTCAAACCCTTCTGTGGTGCTGGTGACGGATGCTTCAAATGTTTCAATCATCGGCATCGCGAAGGGTTCGACTTTTTCAGCCCAGACCGGCCCGTCATAAAAATCGTTTTTAATACGTTCGCGGGCCTCTTCCGTGTCAAAAGCCCGCATCCAGTGCACAACATCCGGGTTTTCTTCATCCCGCATCGGGCCAAAGACCCGCATACCTGCATCGCGCAAAGCCTGACGGTTCACTGTTTCAAAGAAGTGAATGAAATCTTCGCGCTTGCCAGGTTTCAGTGTGTATCTGCGAATTTCAATAATCATAATACTACCAGGTCAAAAATCGACCGCGATCCCTTTTTTCTCCCAATCGCCATAGCGCACGGGCTCTGGCCCTTCGCGCCCGCCCAACTCCACCGGCAACGCGTCATCCTTTGCGGCCTTTTTGCGGGCAGCAGCCTCTGCCAGCGCACGGCCTGCGGGGGTGGACAGATCAAATTCCTGAGGTTCAGACATAGCGCAAACCTTTGTGCAGCTTGTGGTGTTCGCCTCTGTCATATAGGGAAACAGACCTTACGGGCAAGCAAAGGACACGGATATGGTGGAACAGGGACTGGCAGCACGACAGGCAGCAGCAGCGCTTTTGCGCGGGGTTCTTGTGGATGGGCGTCTGTTATCAGAATTGCCCGCACCGAAATTGTCCGATCCGGCGGAACTTGCCCGCGCACAACGCCTGGCCGTCACAACCTTGCGCTGGCAGGACCGGGCAGATCGCTTGTTGGGCCGGTATCTGCGCAAAATGCCCCCGGCTGAAGCCATGGTTCTACTGCGTCTTGGCACGGTTGAAATCTGCGAAGAAGGCGCTGCAGCCCATGGGGTTGTGAACGCCATGGTGTCTCTGGCCCAGAAACACAAAAGCACAAAACATTTCAAAGGCCTGATCAACGCGACCCTGCGCAAAGTGGGTGGCGAGGGCCGTGGCAAATGGCGCAGCCTGCCTGCCCCGCAACTGCCGAAATGGCTGCGCAAACCGCTGGGCGATGATTATGGTAAGGCCACCGTCGTTGCGATGGAAGAAGTTCAGGCCATGCAGCCCCCTCTGGATCTGACCGTGAAGAATGGTGACAGCCAGGCGCTGGCTGAAAAGCTTGGTGGCGAAGTCATGCCTGGTGGGTCTGTCCGCCTGCGTGAATTTGGTCAGGTCAGCAAATTGCCCGGCTTTAAAGAAGGCGACTGGTGGGTGCAGGATATGGCCGCCTCCCTGCCCGTGCAGCTGCTTGATCTGAAACCTGGTGAAACTGCCCTGGATCTTTGCGCCGCTCCTGGCGGGAAAACCATGCAGATGGCAGCGCTTGGCGCAGATGTCACCGCATTGGATCTATCAGAGAAACGTATGGCACGGGTACAGGAAAACCTGAACCGCACCGGGTTGAAGGCAAAGCTTGTCACAGGGGACGCGCTGGAACATCAGGGGCAATATGATGCCATCCTGCTGGACGCGCCTTGTTCTGCCACTGGCACCATGCGCCGCCACCCGGATCTGGCGCGTGCCAAAGACGGATCCGATTTTCCGGGCCTCTTTGAACTTCAGGAACGTATGATTGACCACGCCCTGACATTGCTTGCCCCTGGCGGGCGTCTGGTTTTCTGCACCTGTTCGCTTCTGCCGGATGAAGGTGAAATTCAGGCAGAAGACGCGCTGAAACGGCATGATAACCTTGAAATCATCCAACCCAACCTGCCGTTTATCGATCCAGCATGGATCAAACCGGAAGGCGGCATTCGCCTGCGTCCGGATTATCTGGCGGATCAGGGTGGCATGGATGGGTTCTATATGGCGCTTATGCGTAAGACCTGACATTTTTTCACGGTGACAGCGCCCCGGCGCACAGTTTATGTTTGTATGAACCACCAGAACAGAATCTGGATAAGCAGACAGGGCAACAGGCACAGCGTGGCACGAGAAGAAACCATCAGCGCAAAAATCGCACGGCTCACAAACCGGCTTCAGGCGCGGCGTGCCCGTCGTGCACAGCCTGCGACCGGCTTTGTGTCGCAGCCGGAACCGCGCACCCTGGGATCCTTCGCCAAAGGCCGGCAGCTTTGCGCCGGGAACTTCCTGTTTGCCGGTCACCTGGCTGAGGCCCGCGATACCCTGATCTGGGATATCGACATGCCCTCGCGCGCCTTTGAAGAAACCCTGAACGGTTTCACATGGCTGGACGATCTGGCCGCGGTCGGTGATCTGAAATCCCGCCAGAAAGCCCAGGCCTGGCTGATGGCCTGGATTGAGCGATACGGCAGTGGCTCCGGCGCGGGCTGGACACCCGATCTGACCGGACGGCGCGTTATCCGCTGGATCAACCACGCGCTGTTTCTTCTGAACAACCTGCCCTCGGAAGATTCGGATCGTTTCTTTGCCAGCATGGGCCAGCAGGTGTCTTTCCTGTCCAAACGCTGGAAAGTCGCAAGCCCCGGCCTGCCCCGTTTTGAGGCCCTGACAGGGCTGATTTACGCGGGCCTCGCCCTGAGCGGCATGGATCATCTGGTGAAACCTGCCATGGATGCCCTGGCAAAAGAATGCACTGCGCAAATTGATGATCAGGGCGGCATTCCCACACGAAGCCCCGAAGAACTGCTTGAAGTCTTCACCCTGCTGACATGGGCCGCAGCGGCCCTGGCCGAAGCCGGGCGCATGGCACCTGAGGCCCATAAAGCCGCGATTGATCGCATCGCCCCAACCCTGCGCAGCCTGCGCCATGCGGATGGCGGACTTGCGCGTTTTCACAGCGGCGGGCGCGGCACAGAAGGGCGGCTTGACCATGCGCTGGCGGCCTCCGGCATCCGCGCGAAGACCCGCAAAGGTCTGTCCATGGGGTTTGCCCGGCTTCAGGCCGGACGTACGAGCATTGTGATTGATGCAAGCGCCCCGCCCAAAGGCGAATTTTCCGCCAATGCCCATGCGTCTACCTTCGCGATGGAACTGACTTCCGGGCGCAGACCGCTGATCGTGAACTGCGGCTGCGGGGCCGGATTTGGCGAAGACTGGCAGCGCGCCGGGCGGGCCACCCCATCCCATTCCACCCTGGGTATCGAAGGTTATTCCTCCGCCCGACTCGGCACCGCAGGTTATATCGGCGGGCAAAAGCGCGAATTGCTGACGCAGGGCGCAAAAGATGTGCTGCTGGAAAGCAGTTCCGGCCTGGAAAACATCCATTTCCACGGCGGCCATGATGGTTATCGCGAAAGCCACGGGCTGACCCATGTGCGCGAACTTGATCTCAGCCAGGACGGGCGGGTGCTGATTGGCGAAGACACGCTGATGACCCTGACCGACCCGGACAAACAGAAATTCGACGCCGCCATGGATCAGGTCAAACTGCAGGGCATCCGGTTTCAGCTGCGTTTTCACCTGCACCCTGACGTGGATGCGGCGCTTGATATGGGGGGCAAAGCGGTTTCGCTGGCGCTGCGCAGCGGTGAAATCTGGGTCTTCCGGCAAAACGGCAGCCATGGAATCAGCCTGGAACCCTCGGTTTATCTGGAAAAAGACCGCATAAAACCGCGTGCGACGAAACAAATCGTTCTATCCGGCCGGGTTATGGAGTATGCCGCCCGAATAAGCTGGACTCTTTCCAAGACCCAGGACACGCCCACCGCCGTGCGTGACCTGCAGATGGATGAACCCGACTTCGACATGTGACCAAGTTCTGACCCAACACCAGGAAGCCCTGATGACCGATCTTTCCCCTATCCGCCGCGCCCTTATCTCTGTGTCTGACAAATCCGGGCTGATCGACCTCGCCCGTTCCCTGGCTGATCGCGGGGTTGAACTTTTGTCCACCGGCGGGTCCGCTGCGACGATCCGGGATGCGGGCATTGCGGTGAAAGATGTATCCGACATCACGAATTTCCCGGAAATGATGGATGGTCGTGTTAAGACACTGCACCCGAAAGTGCACGGTGGCCTGCTGGCCCTGCGTGACAATGAAGAACATGTCGCTGCGATGAACGAACACGGCATTGGCGCGATCGACCTGCTGGTTGTGAACCTGTACCCGTTCGAAGCGGCGCTCGCCCGTGGTGCTGATTATGCTGAGATGATCGAAAACATCGACATCGGCGGCCCGGCGATGATCCGCGCGGCAGCCAAGAACCACGGGTTTGTCACAACCATCGTTGATGTTGAGGATTACAGCGCGCTTCTGGCCGAACTGGATGCCAACGATGGCGCAACCACCTATGCCTTCCGTCAGCAACAGGCCCAGATCGCTTATGCCCGCACCGGTGCTTATGATGCCGCGGTTTCCACCTGGATGGCCGCAAGCATTGGCGTTGAAACCCCACGTCGTCGTGTGTTCGCGGGTGAGCTGAAGCAAAGCCTGCGCTATGGTGAAAACAGCCACCAACAGGCGGCGTTTTATACCGATGGGTCTGATCGCCCCGGTGTTGCGACTGCCGTTCAGCTGCAGGGCAAAGAACTGTCCTACAACAACATCAATGACACGGATGCGGCCTATGAACTGGTTGCGGAATTTGACCCGACAGAAACCGCAGCCGTCGCCATCATCAAACACGCAAACCCCTGTGGTGTGGCCAAAGGCGCGACCCTGGTTGAAGCCTACCAGAAAGCCTTTGACTGCGACCGAACCTCTGCCTTTGGTGGGATCGTGGCGCTGAACCAGCCGCTGGATGCGGAGACTGCGACAAAGATCGTTGAGATCTTTACTGAGGTCGTGATCGCACCGGGTGCCTCTGATGAGGCCAAAGAAATCTTCGCCGGTAAGAAAAACCTGCGCCTTCTGCTGACCGATGCCCTGCCTGCGCCGCGTGCCTCCATCACCGCGTATAAACAGGTGTCTGGCGGTATGCTGGTTCAGGACAAAGACGTGGGTTACGTCGGCATGGATGATCTGAAAGTCGTCACAGAAAAAGCCCCGACAGATGAACAAATGCAGGATCTTCTGTTCGCCTGGAAGGTCGCAAAACACGTGAAATCCAACGCGATTGTTTATGTGAAAGACCACGCAACCGTTGGCGTTGGCGCCGGTCAGATGAGCCGCCTCGACAGTGCCAATGTCGCCGCGTCCAAAGCGCAGCGCATGGCCGATGAACTGAGTCTGGATGCCAGCCTTGCCAAAGGATCTGCGGTTGCGTCTGATGCGTTCTTCCCCTTTGCTGATGGCCTGCTGGAAGCTGCCGCTGCCGGTGCAACTTGTGTGATCCAGCCAGGTGGTTCCATGCGCGATGACGATGTGATCAAGGCCGCAAATGACGCGGGCCTTGCCATGGTCTTCACCGGCATGCGCCACTTCCGTCACTAAATTACCGGCCAGGAGCCCGACACAATGAAACGTATGTTTATCGCCGGGTTCCTGACCTTCCTGCTGGACCAGCTGTCCAAGCAATATGTCGTTGAATGGCTGGATCTGAAAACCCTGGGCGTGATGGAAGTCTTCCCGCCCTATCTGACCTTCCACATGGCCTATAACTACGGCATCAATTTCGGCCTGTTCAGCGGTTCTGATTCCCGCTGGCTGCTGATTGCTCTGGCCCTTGTGATTTCCGCCTGGGTTGCCTGGTGGGTGCGCAGTGAGGGTGACAAAAAATGGATGCAGATTTCAGGCGGCATCCTGATTGGCGGCGCATTGGGCAATGTGATTGACCGGGTGGTTTACGGCGCTGTTCTGGATTTTCTGAACATGTCCTGCTGCGGCTTTGAAAACCCCTATTCCTTTAATGTCGCCGATATCGCGATTTTCATTGGCGCTTTTGGCCTTGTGATCTTTTCCGGGAACAAAAAGGCCCGCTGAATACGCCAGGATTTGCCGAAGCTGAATATGCCAGGTGACGTGCGGTTTTGCACAGGCTATAGAGTGATAAGAACGCAGGAGAGACCGATGCAGACCACATTCATCAAGACCGCCACAATCCTGGCCCTTCTGATGCTGCCGGCCGCCTGTGGCGGGCGCAACAGCGAACCCGATCTGCTGGAACTGACAAAAACCGGCACCGGCCCGGATGAATTTGCGATCCTGCCCTCGCGCCCTCTGGAAACACCAACGGATCTGGCAGCGCTGCCCACGCCAACACCCGGCGGCAACAACCGCACCGATCCAAATCCGCTGGCTGATGCCGTTGTCGCCCTTGGTGGCAGTGCGGGCGCACTGACTGAAGACGGCACCACCGGGCCAGACAGCAGCCTTCTGGCGCATGCGTCGCGCCACGGCTATTCCCCGGACATTCGCCAGGTGACCGCCGCCGAAGATCTGGAATTCCGCCGCAACAACCGTGGCCGTGTTCTGGAACGCGCGTTCAACGTCAGCGTCTATTTCCGCAAATACCGCCACCAGGCGCTGGATCAGCAGGCAGAACTGCAACGTTTGCGTCAGGCAGGCATCCGCACATCTGCCGCACCATCCGCACCGGCGGAATGACGCGGATTTGAAAAGGCCGGGCTTGTAAGTTTCCGACCTTCTCATACATTGATCACAGACATAATTATGAGGCGTTTTATGCTGCACCGGATTCTGAAACCTCTGGCGGCGCTGGCCTGTTTTGCCCTGCCCGTCACGGCTGAAACCGTGACCGATTTCACCCTGGACAACGGGATGGAAGTGGTCGTGATCGAAGATCACCGCGCCCCTGTCGTTGTGCAGATGGTCTGGTATCGTGTCGGGGCCGCTGATGAACCCGCAGGTAAATCCGGCATTGCGCATTTCCTGGAACATCTGCTGTTTCGCGGCACCGAAAACCTCGCCCCCGGTGAATTTTCCGAAACCGTCGCGGCCAATGGCGGCACCGATAACGCTTTCACCAGCTGGGATTACACCGCGTATCATCAGCGTGTCGCCTCTGACCGGCTGGATCTGATGATGCAGATGGAAGCGGACCGCATGCGCAACCTTAAGATCGCCGATGAAGATATGGTGATTGAACGCAACGTGGTGCTGGAAGAACGCAATCAGCGCACCGACAGCGACCCGGCCGCCCTGTTTCGCGAACAGCGCAACGCCGCGCAATATCTTAACCACCCCTACGGCATCCCGGTCATCGGCTGGCGTCATGAAATCGAACAACTTGATACCCAGGATGCGCTTGATTTCTATCAGCGCTTCTACGCGCCGAATAATGCGATCCTGATTGTCGCAGGTGATGTGACCCCGGATGAGGTCCGCGACCTTGCCGAAAAACACTATGGCCCGCTTGCGCCGACCGAAGGGCTTGAAGCCCGAGTGCGCCCCCAGGAGCCACCGCAATTGTCAGAACGTCGCCTGTCGCTGGAAGATCCGCGCATCGGGCAAAGCTATATTCAGCGCAGCTATCTCGCCCCGGAACGTGACCCCGGCGACCAGGAAACCGCTGCGGCCCTGACCATCCTGGCCGAACTTCTGGGCGGCAGCCCAACAACATCCTTCATGGCAAAGCGCCTGCAATTTGACGAACAGATCGCAGTTTACACCTCTGCCTGGTACAGCGGTCTGTCTTATGACGACACCAATTTCGGCCTGGCGATTGTGCCTGTGCCCGGCGTGTCCCTGGATGACGCTGAGGCCGCAATGGACCGTGTTCTGGCCGAATTCATTGCGGAAGGCATCGACGCAGATCACCTGGACCGCATCAAAATGCAAAGCCGCGCGGCACAGATTTATGCGGATGATGACGTGGCTTCGCTTGCACGGCGCTACGGCCAGGCGCTGACAACCGGGCTGACGCTGGATGACATCCGTGCATGGCCCGATCTTCTTCAGGCCGTGACGCCCGAAGATGTGATCAATGCCGCCGAAATGGTCCTTGACCGCAACCGCGCCGTCACCGGTCGCATGATCAAGCCGGAGCTTGCCCAATGACCCGTATCTTTACCTACGTCGCTGCCGTATTCCTGCTGGCCCTGCCCCTGCGTGCCGAAGTTGAAATTCAGGAAGTCACCTCCCCAGGCGGCATCAAAGCCTGGCTGGTGGAAGAACATTCCATCCCCTTCACAGCGCTTGAGATTTCATTCAAAGGCGGCGCAAGCCTTGAAGCGCCTGACAAACGCGGTGCAACCAATCTGATGATAGCCCTGCTGGAAGAAGGTACCGGTGACCTGGACAGCCGCGCCTTTTCCGCTGCGCGTGAAGCCCTGGCGCTGGAAACCGGGTTTGATGCAGGCGACGACAGCGTATCCGTTTCGGCCCGCTTCCTGACAGAAAACCAGGACGACGCCATCGCCTTGCTACGTGGCGCAATCATCGCACCGAATTTTGATCAGACCGCCGTGGATCGCGTGCGCGAACAGGTGCTGTCAAATATCCGTTCCGATGCACAGGATCCCGGTGCGCTGGCCTCGCGTCGTTTTGACGAACTCGCCTTCCCCAACCACCCCTATGCCACATCTCGCGATGGCACTGCAGACACCGTGAACGCCCTGACCCGCGATGATCTGTTCGCCGCAAAAGACGCAACCATGGCGCTTGATCGTGTCTATGTCGGCGCAGTGGGTGACATAACCGCCGAAGAACTGGGCTTGCTGCTTGATACCCTTCTTGGCGACCTGCCCGCCACCGGCGCCCCAATGCCGGAACGTGTAGAATTCGCAGCCGAAGGCGGCGTGGAAACCATCCCCTTCAACACCCCGCAATCTGTCGCCATGTTTGGTCACGCCGGCATCCAGCGCGACGATGAAGATTTCTTCGCCGCCTTTGTGATGAACCGTATCCTTGGCGCAGGTGGTTTTGCTTCGCGCCTGACGCAGGAAGTGCGTGAAAACCGGGGGCTGACCTACGGCATCGGAACCTATCTGGTGCCGATGGAACACGGCGAAATGATCCTTGGCCAGTTTGCATCCTCCAACGACCGCATTGCTGAGGCGATTGATGTGGTGCGGGCGGAATGGGCGAAAATGGCGAATGAAGGCGTGACCCAGGAAGAACTGCAAGCCGCCCAGACCTATCTGACCGGGGCCTATCCTTTGCGGTTTGACGGCAATGGCCCAATTGCAAACATCCTTGTTGGTATGCAGATGCAGGGGCTTGCTGTGGATTACATCGCCACGCGAAACGATAAAATCCGCGCTGTAACACAGGAGGATATCGCCCGGGTCGCCGCTGATCTTCTGGATCCCGAAGCCCTGCTTTTTGTTGTGGTCGGACAACCCGAAGGCCTGGAGTAAAGATTTTTTGAAAAAATCTTGCCCTGTTTTTTCGTAAAAAACAGTCAGCGCGAACCGCAAAATTCCCTGTGGATGAAACAGGTTTTCGCCTGGTCGAATCGCAGATGTTCATGCTATGTTTTGTGGCATGTCTGCATCCGACCCCAATATAAGCCCTGCGCAACCCATTATCCGCCAACTGGATGATGCCGCAATCAACCGCATTGCGGCAGGCGAAGTCGTCGAACGTCCGGCAAGTGCCGTGAAAGAACTGGTCGAAAATGCTATTGATGCCGGGGCCACACGAATTGATGTGGCAATCGCCGATGGTGGCAAAACCCTGATCCGCGTCACAGACAACGGCTGTGGCATTGCCCCAGATCAGCTGCCCATGGCCCTGTCACGCCATGCGACCAGCAAAATCGACGGCTCTGACCTGTTGAACATCCATTCCTTCGGCTTCCGGGGTGAGGCTCTGCCATCCCTTGGCGCAGTTGGCAAACTGACTATCACCTCACGCGCAAAAGGGCAGGATGCCGCAACAATCCGCGTCACCGGCGGCACAACAGATCCCGTAAAACCCGCCGCCCTGAACCAGGGCACCGTGGTGGAACTGCGCGATCTGTTTTACGCCACCCCCGCCCGCCTGAAATTCATGCGCACGGATCGCGCCGAAAGCCAGGCGATTGGGGACGTGATCAAACGTCTCGCCATGGCGGAACCCTGGATCGGTTTTACCCTGCGCGATGTCTCCGGCGGCAGCGAAGGCCGCGTGACCTTCCGCGCTGATGCCGCCAGCGGCGACCTGTTCGAAGCACTGCACACCCGTCTGACCCGTGTGATGGGGCCGGAATTCACCACCAACGCCCTGAAAATTGATGCGGAACGCGAAGGCATCACCCTGACGGGATATGCCGCCCTGCCAACCTATTCACGCGGCGCAGCTGTGGCGCAATTCCTGTTCGTGAACGGTCGCCCTGTGCGGGATAAATTGCTGACCGGTGCCCTGCGCGGGGCTTATGCAGATTTCCTGTCGCGTGACCGTCACCCGGCCGCAGCGCTTTTCCTTGAATGCGAACCGGATCGTGTCGACGTCAACGTGCATCCCGCCAAATCCGAGGTCCGCTTTCGCGAACCCGGTGTCGCGCGCAGCCTGATCGTCACCGCCGTACGATCCGCTTTGACCGAGGCCGGGCATCGCGCGTCAACCACCGTTGCAGCGGAAACCCTGTCCGCCATGCGCCCGGAAATGACCGATCAGCCGCGCGTGTATCAGATGGACCGTCGCGGCAGCTATGCCGCGCCCTACACCCCGTCCGTGCAAGCACGCGACGCGGCTTATGCCGCTCAGGCCTCGCTGATGGATACCCCCGGTTTTGCAGAGGCTTCCATGCCATCCGCCCGGTTTGAACCGGTGCCAGAACAGCCGCAACTTGACGCGCTGCCGCTTGGGGCCGCCCGCGCGCAGGTGCATGAAAATTACATCATCGCCCAGACCGAAACCGGCATGGTCATCGTTGATCAGCATGCAGCGCATGAACGCCTGGTCTATGAAAAACTGAAACATCAGATGGCGGAGAACGGGATTGCCTCGCAGGCCCTGCTGATCCCTGAAATTGTCGAACTGTCCGACGGAGACGCCGCTGCACTCCTGGCACATGCGGAAAGTCTGTCCCGTCTTGGCCTTGTTCTCGAACCCTTCGGTCCCGGCACCATCGCCGTGCGTGAAACACCGGCAATCCTTGGTGAAATCAACGCAGAAAACATGCTGCGCGATGTACTGGACGAACTGTCTGATCTCGGCGAAAGCCAGCTGGTGCAGGAAAAACTGGAAGCGATCCTGTCGCGCGTGGCCTGCCATGGATCCATCCGATCCGGCCGCCGTATGCGGGCCGAAGAAATGAACGCCTTATTGCGCGAAATGGAATCCACCCCCCATTCCGGCCAATGCAACCACGGCCGCCCCACATATGTAGAGCTGAAACTCTCTGACATCGAAAGACTGTTTGGACGCACATGATCACCATCGGCGACACCACCTATTCCATCACCGATCCGGCCGTCTTTGGCACCCTGCTGTTGCTGTTGGTCGTGATCCTTCTGTTTGTCATGCTGAAACGCGCCGGACGCGCGGGTGACGTCAGCGAACAACTGGCACGGCAGATGATGCAGATGAACGAAGACATGCGGATGCTGGGCAGCAATCAACAGCATCTTGGTGGGCAATTGCAATCGGTGTCTGACGCCCAGGCCAATGCGCAAACCCAGGTGATCCAACGTATGGAAACCCGCCTGGCGACTGTGCAGCAACAGATGGCGGATCGCCTGGCTGAAAACGCGCTGAAATCCGCGAATTCCATGTCTGAAATGCAGGAACGGGTGAAGGAAACCCTGCACGGGTCCTCCAAACAGACCACCGCATCCCTGACGCAATTACAGGAACGTCTGGCGACGATTGATAAGGCGCAAAGCAATATCGAAAAACTGTCCGGGGATGTTCTGGGCCTTCAGGATATCCTTTCGAACAAGCAAACACGCGGGGCGTTTGGGGAAATTCAGCTGAATGATATCGTGGCCAAGGCCCTGCCGTCAGATGCCTATGAGTTTCAGGCGACTCTGTCCAATGGCAAACGCGCCGATTGCCTGATCCACCTGCCAAACCCGCCCGGCCCCATCGTGATAGACGCAAAATTCCCGCTGGAAAGCTATGAGGCGCTGGTCGCAGCTGACACCAAGGAAGATGCCGCCCGCGCGCTTTCCGGTCTGCGCACCGCCGTCAAAGCTCATATCAAAGCGATCAGCGAAAAGTACCTGATCGACGGAGAAACCGCCGATGGTGCGCTGATGTTCCTGCCGTCAGAAGCCGTTTACGCCGAACTGCACGCCCGCCTGCCCGAAGTCGTACGCGAAGGCTTTGCCGCGCGGGTCTGGATCGTATCCCCGACCACCTGCATGGCCACGCTGAACACCATGCGCGCCGTGCTGAAAGACGCCCGCATGCGCGAACAGGCCGGGGCCATCCGCAAGACCCTGGGCATGTTGCACCGCGACGTCGAACTGGTGGTGGAACGCGTGGGCAAGCTGAACACCCATTTCGGCCAGGCACGCGATGATCTGGAAAAGATCAACACCGCCGCAGAACGCGCGGGCAAGCGGGCTGCAAAACTGGACAACTTTGATTTCGAAGAACTTGCCCCTGACACGCAGGACACACCTGTTCCTCTGCCGCAGGATTAACGCAAAAGGGCGACCCAAAGGCCGCCCTTTCGTCAGACTGAATTCAGATCAGTTGAATTTGTAAACCAGAGACACACCAAAGGTGTTGGAGGTGCTGGCCTGACCCGCAGCCGGATCGGTGTGGTAATCTGTACGAACGCTTGTGCGCAGGGACAGAGGGCCGGACAGAGATACGTTCACGCCCAGATCGTTAGACACCAGAGTATCTGCGGAAGAAGACAGAATATCTGTGTCATTGGTCAGGGTCACATTGTCATTCAGGCTCCAGTACATGCGGGACCCCAGCAGAGCTGCGCCTTCACGTACAGAGTTGTCAGCACCACGCGCCTGGGTGATACGGTAGCCAGGGCCACCCTGAACACGCCAGTGGAAGTTGTCGTTGTCGATCAGGCGGTAACCAACACCAAAACCAACAAAACCGTCTTCTTCAAACGCGCCGAATTCGTCGTTGGCATAGCGCAGCTTGCCATAGCCGTAGAAACGCTCGTTGAAATAACGGCTTGCATCATACGCACCCAGGAAGGTGTTCGCAGTGCGGGTGTTTTCGCTTTCGCTGTAGTTATAGCTCAGAGTGAAATCGTGATCCCAGTTCTCGGTGCCATAGCCAAAGCGGGAACCAATACCCAGATCAGTGGTGTCGCTGTTGCCGCTTGTTGCGTTCATGGATGCCGCAACAGAACCACGCCAGCCCAGCGGACGACGGGAATTGCCAAAACGATCCGCGTCATAGCCACGTCGGTAATCGTCGTTGATATCGGTTTCGATTGCTTCAACAGCGTCTGTTGCCGCGTCGTTGGTGATCTGAACGCCTGTGTCCTGTGCAAAGGCGGCGGTGCCACCTGCAATCATCAAAGCAGCCAGAGTTACTGATTTCGCTGTTTTCTGTGTCATCGTTACTTACTTTCATTCTGTTTCGCCTGCCTCCGGATACACCGACGCTGGCACAGGTCTTGATCTGAGGGCTGGGCGGCAGAAGTTTCAGGGGAACCGATTTGTGCTTTTCCCCTCTGCCCGGAAACTGCGCAAAAATTCGCCAACATACTGCAAAAACAGGAAGAAATACGCTTATCAGGGCGTGCGGATGCACTGGAAATCAACCAGTGGCAGGAGGTTGCCGGTACGTGGGGAAACCCGTCTGGCGATCAGGCAGCGAGGAAACGCCCCTCATACTGCTTAAGATCCAGCCGTGCCGTGGGGCCGTAACACCCGGCATTGCTGCGCAACTCAGGAAAGATTGAAAACATCTCTGCGCGGCTTTCGCAGGTCACAGCATTCAATCCCTCATCCCCCGGGAAAAAGCTTTCACTCAGCAGCCCGTGGGTCCGGACGATTTCATGTTGATCGAACATAAGATGACAATAGGTAACATGCGTCAGTTCATGATCCTGACGGATCTGATCCCCCAGAAGGAACCGTGTCGCCGCCAGAACCTGACTTTGGCCGAACATCAGATTGCACTTGTACTCCTGCATCAGCACGCGGTGCCCCGGCGACAGACAAACATCAACCTCGGGGCAGCCGGGACCAAACTGATGTGCCCGGATGCGAACAGGGGCAAAACGCGCAAACTCTGGTTCTTGCAACGCGACATCCCGGCATCCGATCCAGCGTACTGGCTGCAACCCATTGTCCTCTGTGATGACAAGATCACCAGGCTGTAAGGTTTCAATCTTTCTGGGGCCAGAAACTGTGTCGATTAACGTCCCTGCCACAAAACAAGGCATCCCCGGAGTCGGTGATGTGGTGGTGACATATCCATCCGTCGGATTGCCACTCAGGGAACTGCCGGAACCCGCAGTGCCAATGCCATCAGAAACAGTATTGACCGGAACCAGGCCAGCCCCTCCGGCGGTGACAGTTCCGCCTTCAGTGAAACTGTTAAACTGCAACACCGTCGTGCCATCAATCAGGGCGATTGCGCCAAAGCGATTCAGACCATTAAAATTGGTGGGGGAATTGCTGTTGAGGACATAAATATCCTTCCCGTCAACAGTCGCTGACGGAGCAAAATTCAGCACACTGGAACTGCGCAATGAACCATTCGAATTGTAGACCTCAATGGTCAGAGCGGACACAGGTGTGCCCACATCGACCATGATTTCTATGAAATCCTGATTACCACCGCCAGTGTACTTAATCTCAGAGATGAACGGCGCTGCCATTCCCCTGGTCCTTTATACCTGATTTACTGCTCATTCTTTTTTTATTAACGATAAGTAAATCACAATTTCTGGCAAAGATAAACCAATAGGTGAAACCCCGACGCCGGAATTTCCCCTAAGCTTAATTGCTAAGGCTTTATTAAACCCCAGTGCAGCACATATGCATAAGATGTGCATGCATAGTGCATCTGTAAATCGGCGCCAAAAACGAAAAAACCCGCCGTTTCCGGCGGGTTTCTGATTGGATTTAACCGGGTTTACTCCGCCGCGATTGCAGTCGCTTTTTCGACCTTCACCGCTGAGAATTTAAACTCAGGGATTTTGCCGTATGGGTCAATCGCCGGGTTGGTCAGCACGTTTGCGGCCGCTTCCACATAGGCAAATGGAACAAACACCATGTCTTCCGCAATCGCCCGGTCCGCACGCGCCATGATCTCGATAGAGCCACGACGGGTCGACAGACGCACCATTTCACCCGGCTCAACACCCAGACGACGCAGGGTTTTGGGATGCAGGGAACAGTTTGCTTCGGGTTCAACCGCGTCCAGAACCTTTGAACGACGGGTCATAGACCCTGTGTGCCAGTGTTCCAGCTGACGCCCAGTTGTCATGATCATCGGGAAGTCCGCATCAGGTGCTTCGTCCGGTGCAATCACGGCAGCCGGGGTGAACCTCGCACGACCATCGGGGCGTGGGAAGCCATCGCCAAACACCACAGCCTGACCCGGATCTGTCGGGGACAGGGACGGGTAAGTCACGGTTTCGGTTTTCAGACGATCCCATGTGATGTTGTTCAGGGACTTCATGTTCAGCTTCATCTCAGCGAAAATCTCGCTTGGATGGGTGTAGGTCCAGCCAAGGCCCAGACGCTGCGCCAATTCCGTGGTGATCGCCCAGTCTTCACGCGCCTCACCCGGAGGGGCCACCGCTGGACGCACCATCTGTACCTGACGGTTGGTGTTGGAAACCGTGCCGGATTTTTCATACAGCGCAGAAGCCGGCAGGATCACATCCGCATAGTTCGCGGTTTCGGTCAGAAAGATATCCTGAACAACCATCAGGTCGAGTTTCGCAAAAGCATCGCGCGCATGTTCCGCATCCGGATCAGACATCGCGGGATTTTCACCCTGAATATACATGCCTTTGATATTGCCCGCATAAACCTGATCGACGATCTCGGTGACGGTCAGACCTTTTTCATTACTGAAGTCGTCAGACCCCCAGACACCGGTGAAATTATCACGGATCTGGTCGTCGGTCACAGTCTGGTAATCCGGCAGGAACATCGGGATCAGGCCCGCGTCAGACGCACCCTGCACGTTGTTCTGACCACGCAGCGGGTGCAGACCCGCGCCTGGACGGCCAACCTGACCACACATCAAAGCAAGGCTGATGAGGCAGCGGGAATTATCCGTGCCGTGAATGTGTTGGGACACGCCCATACCCCAGAAGATCAGTGCAGATTTTGCACCGGCATAGATGCGCGCAACGTCGCGAATGGTTTCCGGATCAATACCGGAAATCGCTTCCATTTTCTCGGGGCTGAAGTCCGCCAGATGGGCTTTTTCAGCTTCCCAGTTCTCGGTGTAGGTTTCGATATACTGCTCGTCGTACAGCTTTTCTTCGACAATCACATGCATGATTGAGTTCAGAAGCGCCACATCAGCACCCGGACGGAATTGCAGCATGTGATCGGCAAATTTGCGCATGCCCACGCCGCGTGGATCCATCACGATCAGCTTGCCACCGCGTTTGGCGAACTGTTTGAAATAGGTCGCCGCAACCGGGTGGTTTTCGATCGGGTTACAGCCGATGGTGATCGCCACGTCGGCGTTCTCGATCTCATTAAAGGTCGCGGTCACAGCGCCGGACCCCACGTTTTCAATCAGCGCAGCCACAGAAGATGCGTGACACAGGCGTGTACAGTGGTCGACGTTGTTGTGCTTGAACCCCTGACGGATCAGCTTCTGGAATAGGTAAGCTTCCTCATTGGTGCATTTCGCAGAACCAAAGCCCGCAATCGCACGGCCACCATGGGCCTGGGCCAGGTTCGCCATACCGCCAGCGGCTTTTTCCATGGCTTCTTCCCAGGTCGCTTCGCGGAAGTGGGTCATCAGATTACCGGGATCAACGTTCAGGCCCTTTGCAGGTGCGTCATCACGACGGATCAGCGGTTTGGTCAGACGATGATCGTGGTGGATATAGTCAAAGCCGAAACGGCCTTTCACGCACAGACGGCCCTCATTTGCCGGGCCATTGATGCCCTCGACGTATTTCACTTTGCCGTCTTTGACTTTCAGGGAAACAAGACAGCCAACACCACAGAAGGGGCAGACGCTTTCGGTTTCTGAATCGTAATCTTTGCTGTCACCCACCTGGGCTTCATCAAGAACCGCGGCAGGCATCAAAGCACCGGTTGGGCAGGCCTGCACGCATTCGCCACAAGCCACACAGGAAGACGCGCCCATGTCGTCAGCCACGTCAAACACAGGATAGGCATCGTGACCACGGCCAGCCATGCCGATCACGTCGTTCACCTGAACTTCGCGACAGGCACGCACACAGAGGTTACAGGAAATACAGGCGTCCAGGTTCACGTTCATCGCAACGTGGCTGTCATCAAGCAGGGGAATGCGGCCTTCTTCCAGCTTGGGGAAGCGGCTTTCGGAAATCTCGTTCAGATCCGCCATATCCCAGAGGTGGCTGGATTTGTCGCGGGCTTCTTCGCGGACCGGCTGATCAGTGACCAGCATTTCAACGACCATCTTACGTGCCGCTTTTGCGCGCGCGCTTTCGGTGTTCACAACCATACCTTCAGCCGGTTCACGAATGCATGACGCGGCCAGAACGCGTTCGCCTTCGATGTCGACCATGCAAGCACGACAGTTGCCGTCCGGACGATAGCCGGGGGCCGGTTTGTGGCACAGATGCGGGATCACAAGACCGCGGCCATTGGCCACTTCCCAGATGGTTTCGCCGGGGTTCGCTTCGACCTGCTGGCCGTCCAGGGTAAATTTGATCTTATCGGACATGCTGGCTCTCTTTCCTGTAGTTCCCGCGATTTTACCCGAAAATGCGCCATCACCCAAACCCCCATAGCGCCACTTATAAGCCCAAATGCGTCAGGCACTGCATCGCGCGCGACAGAAGGTCCCCTGCGGACCATTGGCAAGGCAGGGATTCTTCACTAGACATCGACAGAATCGCAAAGGAGGGGCTGATGGCTTTGCAACTATATTTCGCCCCCGGCACAATCGCCGGTGCATCTGTTCTTGCGCTGCTGGAAAGCGGGCTGCAGGCGGAATTTCTGCCGGTTAATTTTGGTGCCGCTGAACAGCAAAGCGAATCATACCTGAAGATCAATCCAAAGGGCCGCGTTCCGGCGCTGATCACCGATTTTGGTGTGCTGACGGAAACCGGTGCAATCCTTGAATATATCGCCCGTCTGGCCCCTGACGCGGGGCTTATTCCTGATGCGCCTGAAGCCGCTGCGCGCATGCATGAAATGATGTATTACCTGGCCTCCACCATGCATGTGAGCCACGCCCATAAACTGCGCGGTCACCGTTGGGCAGATCAGGAAACGTCGCATCAGGACATGACCGCGAAAGTGCCCGAAACCATGGCTGCGTCCTGCGCCTGGGTCGAAGACCAACTTGTCGCGGAATTCGTCAGTGGCGACAGACTTAGCCTTGCGGACCTATACCTGTTTACTATCTGCACCTGGCTGAACGGCGATGGCGTGGATATCACCAACTATCCGAAACTAAACGCACATTTCACCCGCATGATCGGACGTGACAGCGTGCAGACAGCACTGAAGCAGGGCCTCCTGCCGGAGATTACAACATGACAACACATCTGTGGGTCCGCGCGGAACAGCGCGAAAATGAAGAACGCGTGGGTATTACGCCCAAAGGTGTCGCCGCCCTGATCAAATCAGGCATCCGCGTGACGGTTGAAGAAAGCTCTGTGCGCGCGATTGAACTGGATGGCTACCGCGATGCAGGGGCTGAAATCGCCGCTGAAAATTCATGGCCACAAGCCCCGACAGACACAATCATTTTTGGTCTGAAAGAACTGCCCGAAGACGGCACCGCCTTACCCCATCGCCACATCATGTTCGGCCATGCGTATAAAGGTCAGTTCTCTGGCCGTGCGCTGCTGGAACGGTTCAAGGCTGGCGGCGGCACGCTGTATGATCTCGAATATCTCGTCGATGAAAACGGCCGTCGCGTTGCGGCCTTTGGCTATTGGGCCGGTTTCGCGGGTGCTGCTGTTTCCCTGAAATCCTGGATCGCCCAGAAACAGGGCGAAATCTGCGGATCAGTCGGCGTTTACAAGAACAAAGACGCCCTGGTGTCTGAACTGAAATCAGAAATCGCAGCCCTGAACACCACCGCCCCATCTGGCATCATCATCGGTGCGCTTGGCCGGGTTGGCACTGGCGCGGGTGATTTGCTTGAAGCGATGGGATCACAGGTCACCCGTTGGGATATGGCGGAAACCGCAAGCGGTGGGCCGTTCCCGGAAATTCTGGACCATGATCTGTTCATTAACTGCATCCTGGCCCGCCCCGGCACGCCCGTATTTGTGCCCGCAAGCGCCAAAGATACCGACCGAAAACTGACTGTCATTGGTGACGTCGCCTGCGATCCGGACAGCGATTACAACCCAGTTCCGGTCTATGACAAGGCCACCACCTGGGACGCGCCCGCCCTGCGCGTGCACGATACGCCCGTGCTGGATGTCACCGCGATCGACAACCTGCCGTCCATGCTGCCGCGTGAATCCAGCGAGGATTTCGCAGATCAACTTTTGCCGTCCCTGCTGACCCTGACTGACCTGACATCAGGTGTCTGGGGCCGGGCGGCTGCCGATTTTAATGAACACACGCAAGACATCTGAGAGGATCCTGCAATGACTATTCACTGGTGTGGCACTGGCCTGTCCGCAATTCCCGGCCTGCGCCGTTTGATCGAAAATGGGCGCGAGGTTTGCGTCTGGAACCGGACCACTGAAAAAGCTCGCGAAGCCGTTGGCGACCTGACCGACAATATCCGTGCTTTTGACATGGCTGCGTTGAGCGACGCTGTGCAGGCGGGCGATCTTGTCGTTTCCATGCTGCCAGGTGATCTGCATGTGCCTTTGGCGGAATTGTGCCTTGAAAACAAAGCACATTTTGCGTCTTCCAGCTATATCGCACCTGAGATGAAAACCCTTGATGCGGCCTTCAAAGACGCTGGCCTGTGCAGCGTGAATGAAGTTGGTCTTGATCCGGGCATCGACCACCTGATGGCCCATTGGCTGGTCGCGGATTACCGTGCGTCCGAAGGATTTGATGCGGACAATGAGCTGACCTTCATTTCCTATTGTGGCGGCATCCCAAAGGTCGCGAATGACTTCCGTTATAAATTCAGCTGGTCGCCGCTGGGCGTGTTGAAGGCGCTGCGCTCCCCGTCCAAATCCATGAAAAATTTCAAAGAATTTGACGTTGAACGCCCCTGGGACGCGATCACGTCTTATGAAGCGCCGTTGCAAACTGCGGAAAGCTTTGAAGTCTACCCAAACCGGGATTCCCTGCCGTTTATTCAGGATTACCAGTTTGACGCAGACTGGAAGGTCAAAACCTTCGTGCGTGGCACACTCCGCCTGAACGGTTGGGCAGATGCCTGGTCTGATGTCTTCCGCGAAGTCGAAACCTTAGAGGGTGCCGCAGGCGATGCGCGTCTGAAAGAAATGTCAGACGGGTTCTGGATTGAACACGCCTATGATGAAGGCGAAGCAGACCGCGTTGTCATGTGTGTGGCGCTGCAGGCGGAAAAAGCTGGCGAAAGCGTTTACCATAAAACCTATGTCATGGATGGCTGGGGTGATGAACGCGGCACTGCTATGGCGCGTCTGGTTTCCGTGCCGCTGTCTATGGCGATTGATGCGGTTCTGGACGGCGAAATCGCCCCAGGCGTCAGCCCTGCACCACATCAGCCAGAGTTGATTGACCGCCTGATGACTGAGGTTGGCAAACTTGCGCAACACGTCACCGTGGTTGATCACGTCTAAGAAAATCGCGCTGTCCCACCGCTGGGGCAGCGCATTACGCCCGGTCGTAACCTCTTGAAAGCATGCGATTTCGGGATACATCAGCTGCCAAAGACGCCGCACGCAGATCATTGAACAATTTGATCCGCCGCGTCCCGCGGCACCCGCAGATCCCCCATTCAAACACGACCGACCATTCCCCGAAGAGATTGCCCTCAATCGCGATACGGTAAAATCTGGGGCCACCCTTCAGTGTCGGGGCCCGCTGTAAGAAACACACTGCCATGCGGGCGATTCTAACCAGGGCGATTCGCAGGCGCAAGCACCGGACGGGGCCCCAGGCGGGATCACCCCCAGGTGACGTCCCCCAGGAAGATATATCCTGCCCCGTAAATCGTTTTGATCAGACGCGGGTTTTTCGGATCTTCACCCAGTTTCGTGCGCAGACGGGAAATACGCACATCCATCGCGCGATCAAAGCTTTCACCCGCAGCACCGCCCAGGTTTTCCTGCATTTGTGCACGCGAAATCAGGCGTTTGGGGCTTTCAAGAAACAGGCGCAAAACCTCGCCTTCGGCATGGGAAAACGGGGTTTCTTTGCCTTCGGTATCAATCAGAACATAGCGTTCAAATTGTGCTTCCCAGCCTTCAAACCGGGCAACAGACACGGTTTTTCCGGCATCACGCCCGCTGCGCAAACGCGCACGCACACGCGCGACGACTTCGGCGGGATCAAAAGGTTTGATGATGTAGTCATCCGCGCCCAGTTCCAGCCCGGTCACGCGGTCCTGCACCTGGGCGCGACCTGAAATAATGATAATTGCTGCCCCACTTTCAAGCGCCAGCCGATGCACAAGCGCCAGCCCGTCTTTATCGGGCAGGCCCAGATCCACGAGGCAGACATCGGGTGCCGTGCGGGCAAGAGCAGCTTCGAATTCTGTCGCGCGCCCGAAGCTTGCAGTACGAAAACCCGCATCCTGCAAAGCATCAGACAACATCGTGCGAATTTCGGGTTCATCATCCAGAATGGCGACCATTGGGGCGGGCTGGTTCATGCGGATTTCCCTTTGCGGTTCATACGCAGGAAGCCGGAAAGTTCCTGCGCGTTGAAGGGTTTACGTATCAGCGGATAGCGACTTTCACCATCCTGACGAATGGCGTCTCCCGAAGGAAGGGATGTCATCAGATGTGCCGGGGAATTCACACCGGCGGCGCCCAGCCGGTCAAGCATTTCGACCCCGGTCATGGAACTGCCGGCCAGTGAAATATCAGACAGAATCAGATCAATCCCGGACACCTGCGCCAGGGTTTCGCCTTCTTCAGCGCTTGTGGCTTCTATCACCGTATGCCCCATATCCATCAGCATTTCGCGCACCGAACGGCGGATGTCATCGCTGTCTTCCACCAACAGGACCAGGCCAGGCGCCTGTTCACCATCCGCAGGCCGCAAAGGCAGGCGCAGGGTAATGCGGGCGCCGTTTTCCGTATTTTTCAGGTAAATCTGGCCACCTGCGGAACGGGTCATGTCATACACCATCGACAGGCCAAGACCGGAACCTTCCTCACCTTTTGTCGTGAAGAACGGATCAAGCGCATGTTCCAGGGCCTCATCCGAAAACCCTGGCCCCGTATCCTCGACCGAGACATCCAGCCAGGTGTCACGGACGGTCGCCGTGGTCACTGTGATTTTACCGGGAACATCACCAATCGCGTGCCCCGCGTTCAGAAGGAGGTTCAGCAGGCTGTCCTGCAGAAAACCAGCATCCAGCATCAGGGCGCCACCCACATCACAACGGTACACCTCAAGCTTGATATGATCCGGCAAAGCGGGGCGCGCCAGCAGGCGGATGTCATTGAGGAAGGTTGAAAGGTCGGTCGCCACCAGTTTCACATCACGATGACCGGACATCTGCGCGATACGATCCAGGATACGCCCGCCGCGTCGCACAGTGGCCTGCGTGGCTGCAATCAGCTCCTGGCCGTCTTCATTCAGTTCCATCCGTGACAGGCGTGATTGCAGACCCAGGATGATCGTCAGCAGATTGGCGAAATCATGCGCCAGGCCAGATGTTAGTTGCGCCGCCAGTTCCCGCTTGTGTGTCTGGGCGAGAGCCGCGCGCGCCTGACTTTCCTCGGTCACATCGGTGGTCAGGATATAAACGCCATCAATTTCGCCATCCCGTTCATCCGGGGTGAAGGCGCTGCGGATCCGGCGGGAACTGTCTTCATCCGTAAATTCAAAAGCACTTGCCTTGCCACGAAACGCTTTTTCAAGTTGTGGCCCGATGTGTTTCCAGGCGCTTTCGCCCAGGGTTTCATCAATGCGCGTCCCCAGAATATCGCTGGCGCGCCCGGGCATCACAGTGCCCAGCTGGCGGTTCGAAAATGTATACAAATAATCCGCATCCACATGGGCGATATGGGCGGGCATCATTTCCGTTGTGGTCCGCGTGCGGGCTTCCATTTCGGTCAGCTGGTGTTTTGTTTCTTCCAGCCGCGTGATGGTTGCCTCAAGTTCGCGGTTGGTTTTTGCAAGCTTTTCGGTGTGGTCCAGCAGCTGATCAGACAGAACCTCAGATCGGGCGCGCAGCAGTTCTTCCTGCTTCCGGGTGCTGGTGATGTCGGTGTAAACCGTCACCCAGCCGCCCTGGGGCAATGGATTGCCTTCGACCGCAATGGTGCGGCCATCGGGGCGGGTGCGTTCCAGATAATGCGCCTCAAACGCCCGGGCCTGATCGACCCGCATTTTCAACGCTACATCAATATCATCAATCTCACCGTATTCACCACGTTCCAGCAGCAGGCGGATTGTGTCTTCAAACGCAGCCCCGGGCGTGACGAGTTCTTCAGGCAAATCAAACATTTCCTGAAACCGGCGGTTCGACACCGCCAGCCGCAGATCACCGTCATAAATCGAAATCGCCTGAGCAATCAGGTTCAGGCCGGCCTGTGTCAGATCTGCAGTTTTGATCACTTTCCCGGCCATAATATTCCCTTAACTCAGCTTCCAGTCTTCCGGCACAATCGGATAAAGCGCCTCTACCGCCGCGGTAGCGATCACATGCGCGGTGCCATTGCCCGGATCATCGATGTTCTGCCCGCCCTTAACAGCGGTCACCGTCGCATTGCCACGCGGCAAAATGGCCACCACCGCATCACAATCGACCTTTTCAGGTTCTGCAACGCCGACAGTCACACGCACTTCCATTTTTGTGTGATCAAGACCAAGGGACTGGAAAATACTGAGGGTCGAGTGACGGAAAGCATCTTCCACCGCGCGTTTTGCGGCTTTGGTGTAATCCATCCCATACAGGTCATTGCCCATGCCCATTTCAAGAATCAGACGCTTCATGATGCGGCCTTCATATCAAAGGACACGACGACAGCCGCATTGGCGATCACGGTTTTCCCGCCGTCCGGTTTTGCAATATCCAGCCCGCCATGCACCGCTTTGAACGTGTGTGTGCCATAGGGCAGCACATCTTTCAGCGCGCTCAGGTCCACTTTATCCGGTTCCTGCACGGCCACTTCCACGTCCACAAGCATGGCTTTTTTCGGAAACCCAAAGGCCTGCGCCATGGTCAGGGAGTTATGCCAAAGCGCGTCTTTTAAGGCGCTGACCGCTGCTTTTGTGTAATCCTCACGGCGCAGGGATGTGCCCATCCCGAATTCAACCGCCACCCTTTGTTTTGCCATGGCATCCTCCTGTGTTGTCCAACTGTTAGACATATTTCCCGCAGATCACAAACCCCGTGGTTTCCCGGTGTCACTTGTTACAATTTGTTAGGATTGGGAAAAACTGGGGAAAACTTTAACGCAGAGTTTCTTTGTCAGGGAAAACACGCGAAGCTTTCGGCAGGGAATCATCCAGCCGTTGAAAATGCTGTGTTGCAGACGCCTTTTGCGCGTCAGGGAGGAAAAGAACTTGTCTATGTCGACCGCCCATCTGGGGAAAGTTGCAAAGCCCGGGAAATCCGTTCTCGAGCAGGCAAAATTTGCCGAGCTGAACTCCGTGCCCGCGCTTCTGGCCCGCAACGCACGCGAATTCAAAAATGCTCCGGCCTATCGTGAAAAAGAATATGGCATCTGGCAAAGCTGGACCTGGGAAGACACCGCAGAGGAAATCGAAGCCCTGGCCCTTGGTCTGCTGAACCTGGGTGTAAATGAAGGTGACCATATCGCTGTGATCGGGCGCAACCGTCCGTATCTTTACTGGTCTATGGTTGCCGCGCAGATGGTGGGTGCCGTGCCTGTGCCGCTGTATCAGGACGCAAACGCCGAAGAGATGGCTTATGTTCTGGGCCATTGCGGCGCACGTTTCGTCATCGCCGGTGATCAGGAACAGGTCGATAAAGTGATCGAGGTGCAGGAAGATCTGCATCAGTTCGAACATATGATCTATCTCGACCCACGCGGGATGCGCAAATATGACCACACCCGCCTGCATGAATATGAACATGTGCAGGTGCAGGGGCGCGCCGCTTTTGATGAGCTCGAAAAAGAGCTAAAGCGTCGCGTCGAAGCTGCCAACTGGGACACAACCTGTGTAATGTTGTACACCTCCGGCACCACAGGCAAACCAAAGGGCGTTGTTCTGTCCAACCGCAATATCGTGGTGACGGCGCAGAATTCCTCTGACTTTGACCACCTCAAGCGCGATGAAGAAATTCTGGCTTACCTGCCGATGGCATGGGTTGGGGATTTCATCTTCTCTATGGGCCAGGCCATGTGGGCCGGGTTCTGTGTGAACTGTCCGGAAAGCCCGGAAACCATGATGACCGACCTGCGCGAAATCGGCCCAAGCTATTACTTCGCCCCGCCGCGTATCTTTGAAACCCAGCTGACCCAGGTGATGATCCGCATGGAAGACGCCGGGAACTTTAAGCGCAAGATGTTCCATTACTTCATGGAACACGCGAAGAAAGTCGGTCCAAAGATGCTGGACGGCGAAAGCGTCGGCCTGATGGACAAGCTGAAATATGCGGTTGGCGAAGTCACAACCTATGGTCCGTTGAAATCCGCACTGGGTTTCTCCAAAGTGCGTGTGGGCTACACCGCGGGCGAAGCAATTGGCCCTGAGATTTTCGAATTCTACCGGTCCCTGGGTATCAACCTGAAGCAGCTTTACGGTCAGACCGAAGCCGGCGTGTTCATCACCCAGCAACCGGATGGCCAGGTGCGCAACGACACTGTTGGTGTGCCATCCCCTGGCGTTGAAGTGAAAATCGGTGACAATGGCGAAGTCTTCTACCGTTCACCAGGCACCTTCGTGGAATACTACAAAAACCCGGAAAGCACCGCTGACACCAAGGACGCGGAAGGTTGGGTTGCCACAGGTGATGCGGGCTTCTTTGAAGAAGACACCGGTCATCTGCGTATTATCGACCGGGCCAAAGACGTTGGTAAAATGGCTGATGGCCGTCTGTTCGCGCCGAAATATGTTGAAAACAAGCTGAAATTCTTCCCGGACATTCTGGAAGCGGTTGTGTTTGGCGACGGACGTGACACCTGTACGGCCTTTATCAACATCGACCTGACTGCCGTGGGCAACTGGGCGGAACGCAACAACATTGCTTATGCATCCTACCAGGAACTTGCTGGTCATCCTGAGGTTTATGGTTCCATCGCAAGCCATATCGCCGAGGTCAATAAATCGGTGGCCCAGGATCCGATGTTGTCGGGTTGTCAAATCCACCGCTTCCTGATCCTGCATAAGGAACTGGATGCGGATGACGGCGAAATGACACGGACCCGTAAGGTACGCCGTAAGATCGTGGCTGAGAAATTCGATGATCTGATCACAGCACTTTATGATGGCTCCTCCGAGATCTCGACCGTCACTGAGGTGACTTATGAAGATGGTCGTAAGGGCTCTATTTCCGCAACGCTTGAACTGCGCGATGTCGAAGTTCAGGCCGATCAGAAGATGGCTGCGGAATAATGCAAAAACATACAACAGGGCGCGTCACCACAAGTGCCGCAACTTTCACAACAGATAAGAAGGAGGGCTGACCATGAGTGTAACAGACCTCGAACCTTACACCACAGAAGACGGTCGCGAGATCGGCGGTGTGGTTATGGAAATGAAAAACATCACCCTGCGCTTTGGCGGTGTGGTGGCGATCAAAGACATCTCGTTTGACATTCGTCAGGGCGAAATCCGCGCGATCATCGGGCCAAACGGCGCTGGTAAATCTTCCATGCTGAACGTGATTTCGGGTTTTTACACCCCGTCTGAAGGCCAGGTTTGGTATCAGGGGCAACCGCGCCCTGCAATGAAGCCGTTTGAAATCGCCCGCCAGGGTGTTGCGCGGACTTTCCAGAATATCGCGCTGTTTGAGGGCATGAGCACGCTTGATAACATCATGACCGGTCGTCTGACCCATATGAAATCTTCCATGCTCAGCCAGGGTCTCTGGTGGGGGAAAGCCCAGCAGGAAGAAGCAAAGCATCGTGAAGTCGTTGAAAAGGTGATTGATTTTCTGGAAATTCAGAACATCCGCAAAACACCTGTTGGTCGCCTGCCTTATGGCCTGAAGAAACGCGTGGAACTTGCACGCGCTTTGGCGGCGGAACCGCAGATCCTGCTGTTGGATGAACCAATGGCTGGCATGAACGTTGAGGAAAAAGAGGACATGAGCCGCTTTATCCTGGATGTGAACGACGAATTCGGTACCACCATCGCCCTGATTGAACACGATATGGGCGTTGTGATGGATCTGTCCGACCGGGTGGTTGTGATGGATTACGGCAAGAAAATCGGGGACGGCACACCGGATGAGGTGCGCAACAACCAGGATGTGATCGACGCCTATCTCGGCGTGGCAAATTAAGGGGGAATGACATGGAATTCTTGAAAAAACTCTTCGTTGACCCCTTCGTTGAAATGGTCAGCTACCCGGATTTCCTGATGCAGGTGCTTTGGGAAGGTCTTGTGTCCGGCGTGCTTTATTCGCTTATCGCGCTTGGCTTTGTACTTATCTTCCGCTCATCCCGGATCTTCAACTTTGCCCAGGGCATCATGGTTGTGTTTGCAGCGCTGACGCTGGTGGGTTTCCACGCCATGGGCATTCCGGCCTGGGTTTCGGTGATCTTCACCCTTGGGGTTATGGCGCTGCTGGCGATTACGATTGAACGTGTGGTTCTGCGCCCGCTGGTGGGTCAGCCTGACATCATTCTGTTCATGGCCACAATCGGTATCACATTGTTCCTGATTGGCGGTGGCGAACTGATCTTTGGTGGTGAAACCAAACGCATGATCACCAGTGATCTGGGCATTCCGACCGGTTCCGTTGACTTTGAACCTTTCGGTGGCCTGCTGATCCTGCAACATCTTGATATCACGTCTGTTGCTGCGGCGGTGGTCCTGGTGACCGGCCTGCTGATCTTCCTCAACAAAACCCGCATGGGCCGCGCGATCCGCGCACTTGGTGATGACCACCAGGCAGCCTTGTCTGTTGGGATCTCACTGCGCACTGTCTGGGTTCTGGTCTGGTTTATCGCAGGTGTGATTGCCCTGATGACCGGTATCTTCTGGGGCGCACGTGCTGGTGTCAGCTTTGCGCTGGAAGTCATCGCTTACAAAGCGCTTCCGGTTCTGATGCTGGGTGGCCTTGAAAGCATCACCGGCGCGATTGTCGGCGGTCTGGCAATTGGCCTCCTTGAGAAACTGTTTGAAATCTATTGGGGTCAGCCATTGCTGGGCGGCGGTACCGAAACCTGGTTCGCATTTGTCCTTGCTCTGATTGTGCTTCTGTTCCGTCCACAAGGCCTGTTTGGCGAAAAAATCATCGAAAGGGTCTGAGAACATGTTTTACAATACTGCTGGCCAGTTCAAAACAAGCTACACCAAAGACCAGTCACTGTTTCCGGTCAAACAGGATGCGATCCTGCTGGGTGTGGTCCTTCTCTGTGCCTGGATCATCTTCCCGATGACCGCATCAGAGTTCACCTTCAAAACCATGCTGATGCCGGTTTTGTGCTACTCTCTCGCCGCCCTTGGCCTGAATGTGCTGACAGGTTTCGCCGGTCAGCTGTCCCTGGGGACTGCCGCCTTCATGGGCGTGGGCGCCTTCGCGTGCTACAAGCTGATCACCATCTTCCCTGAGATGAACATCATCGTAGCGATCCTGTTGTCTGGGGTGTTCTCATCTGCGGTTGGCGTTGCCTTCGGTCTGCCAAGCTTGCGTATCAAAGGGTTCTATCTGGCGATTGCCACACTGGCCGCGCAGTTCTTCCTCGTGTGGCTGTTTGAAAAGTGGCACTGGCTGTCAAACCACAACCCGTCCGGCGCGATTGAGGTTCCGAATATTGATATGTTTGGCATCACGGTTGCCGGTCCGAATGCAGCACCAGTGACGCAATACTATCTGATCCTGGCGATCGTTACCCTGATTACCATCGTCACAATCAACCTGACACGTGGCAACCAGGGCCGGATCTGGAAAGCGACCCGCGATATGGACATCGCCGCAGAACTGATCGGGATTAATCTGCTGAAGTCCAAACTGACCGCTTTTGCTGTTTCCAGCTATATTGTTGGTGTGGCGGGTGCATTGTTTGTCTTCCTGAACCTGGGTGCGGCAGAGCCAAACTTCTTTGACATCCCGCTGTCCTTCAAGATCCTGTTCATCGCGATCATTGGTGGTCTTGGGTCCGTCATGGGCAACTTCATGGGGGCGATCCTGATTGTGGCCCTGCCGGTTGTGATCAAGTTCCTGCCAGACGCAATCGGGCTTGAAATCAACCCTGCTACGGTTGAGCATCTGAACATCATGACTGTTGGCGCGTTGATCATCTTTTTCCTGATCATCGAACCACACGGGCTGGCACGTCTGTGGCAGCTGATCCGTGAGAAACTAATTATCTGGCCATTCCCGCACTAAGCGGGGGTGACCCAACAAGACCAATAAGAAAACGACGAAAAGTAATCCAAAACTCTGGGAGGAGACTGAAGATGAAGAAACTGACAAGCTTTGCGGCAGCCGCCGTTATGGCAATCACCGCAGGCGCTGCAAGTGCCGAAGGTCTGTCCACGCCAAACCTCAGCTATCGTACCGGCCCATTTGCGGCGACAGGTATTCCGCTCATGAACGGTCAGCGTGACTATATGCTGATGCTGAACGCCCGTGATGGCGGCATCGGTGGCGTTCCGGTTGATTTCTCTGAATGTGAAACCGGTTATTCCACAGAAAAAGGTGTGGAATGCTATGAAGCAACCAAAGGCGACGCCATTGTGACCCAGCCATGGTCCACCGGCATCACCCTGCAGGTTCTGCCCAAAACCAACGTGGATGAAATCCCGATCCTGGCGCCCGGCTATGGCTTCTCGCCAATGGCGGATGGTTCCGTATTTAACTGGGCCTTCAACATGCCTGGATCTTACTGGGATGCGGCATCCATGATCCTGAACGAGATTTCAGGCAATGATCTGTCTACCCTGTCCGGTCAGAAAATCGCATTCCTGCACCTCGATCACCCATTCGGCAAAGAACCACTTCCGTTCCTTGAGAACATGGCGGAAGAGCATGGTTTTGAACTGCTGCCGATCCCGGTTGGTCTGAAAGAAATGCAGAACCAGTCCGCACAGTGGCTGCAAATTCGCCGCGAACGCCCTGACTATGTTGTCATGTGGGGCTGGGGTGCGATGAACGCTGGTGCGCTGACCGAAGCTGTGAAAACCCGCTATCCAATGGATCAGTTCCTTGGCGTATGGTGGTCCGGCCACGATGGTGACATGGAAGCTCTGGGCGAAGCTGGCACTGGCTACCGTTCCATCAGCTATTCCGCACCACAGCCTGACGCACAGGTTATGGCGGACATCCGTGAATATGTGTTCGACAAGGGTGACTCTCTCGCAACCGAAAGCGAACTTGACTGGGTGTTCTATCAGCGTGGTCTCGTGATTTCTGCGATGCTGGCTGAGGGTATCAAGACTGCTCAGGATCACTTTGGTGAAGGCGAAATCACTGCGTCTCAACTGCGTTGGGGGCTGGAAAACATCAACCTGACCGACGAACGCCTGGCTGAAATGGGCATGACCGGTATGGTTGCGCCATTCTCTACCTCTTGTTCCAACCACACGGGTCACGCTGGTGGCTGGATGCTGCAGTGGAACGGTTCCGAGTGGGAAGTGGCTTCTGATCACCTGATGCCAGACAGCGAAGCAATCCGTCCGCTGGAAGTGGCTGCTGCTGCAGAATACGCAGAAGCAAACGCTCCATGGCCCATCGCTGACTGCGAATAACTGATATCCCGGCCGCAGCCCCGTGTTGCGGCCGGACCCCACTGATTTTTTCAGGAAGAGAACCATGCTGGACGCCGAAAAAACAAATAACGCCTTGCTAGAGGTCAACAATATCGAGGTGATCTACAACCACGTGATCCTCGTTCTGAAGGGCGTCAGCCTGTCGGTTCCCAAGGGCGGCATCACCGCGCTTCTGGGTGGGAACGGCGCTGGCAAAACCACAACCCTGAAGGCCATTTCAAACCTGCTTCATTCTGAGCGTGGCGAAGTGACCAAAGGCTCTGTTTCCTATCAGGGGCAGGAAGTTCAGGAACTGAACCCCGCCGCTCTGGTAAAACGTGGTGTGATCCAGGTGATGGAAGGCCGTCACTGTTTCGAACACCTGACCGTTGAAGAAAACCTGCTGACCGGCGCCTACACCCGCCGCGATGGCCGTGCCGAGATCGAACGCGATCTGGAAATGGTTTACACCTATTTCCCACGCCTGAAAGAACGCCGCAAAAGCCAGGCTGGCTATACATCCGGTGGTGAACAACAGATGTGTGCCATGGGCCGTGCGCTGATGTCGCGCCCTGAAACCGTGCTGCTGGATGAACCTTCCATGGGTCTTGCGCCGCAGCTTGTTGAACAAATCTTTGAGATCGTGAAAAGCGTGAATGAAGGCGAAGGCACGACCTTCCTTCTGGCCGAGCAAAACACAAACGTCGCGCTGAAATATGCGCATTACGGCTACATCCTTGAAAACGGTCGCGTTGTGATGGATGGCCCGGCGGATGAGCTGCGCGAAAATCCGGATGTTAAAGAATTCTATCTCGGCGTATCTGATGATGGCCGCAAAAGCTTCCGTGACGTGCGGTCTTATCGTCGCCGTAAGCGGTGGTTGAGCTGATTGGAGGTCCGCGCATGACTTTTTACGATGATCGTGAGACCCGTTCCGCAGATGAACGCGCCGCAAGCCAACTGGCCGATCTGCGGGCACAGCTACCCCGTGCCCGCGCGGCAGAAGGCGCCTGCAATCTGGATGGACCAGATCTGGCATCTCTGTCTGATTTGGCCGCCTATCCGGTGTTGCGCAAATCTGACCTGTCAAAATGGCAGAAAGAAAAGCCACCCTTTGGCGGGTTTGCGGTGAAGAACGCTGCGCATATTTTCCAGTCCCCGGGTCCGATTTATGAACCCGGCGGCATCAGCCACGATTGGTGGCGCATGGGGCGTTTCCTGCATGCGGCGGGCATTGGTGCGGATGACATCGTGCATAATTGCTTTGGTTACCACCTGACCCCAGCCGGAATGATCTTTGAAAGCGGCGCGCGCGCGGTTGGGGCGACTGTCCTGCCTGCAGGTGTTGGGCAGACCGAACTTCAGGTCCGTGCGGCTGCCGATATCGGCACCACGGCTTATGCGGGCACGCCGGATTATCTGAAGGTGATCCTCGATAAAGCCGCTGAAATGGGTGAGACCCTGAAAATCACCAAAGCAGCTGTTGGTGGCGGGGCGCTGTTCCCAAGCCTGCGTCAGGAATATGCGGATCGCGGCATCACCTGTTTGCAAAGCTATGCGACTGCGGACCTGGGCAACATTGCCTATGAATCCGACGCGATGGAAGGCATGATCGTTGATGAAGGCGTGATTGTTGAAATCGTCACGCCTGGCACCGGCACACCTGTCGCAGCGGGTGAAGTGGGTGAAGTTGTGGTGACCACACTGAATCCCGATTACCCGCTGATCCGATTTGCCACCGGTGATCTTTCCGCAGTTCTGCCTGGTCAGTCCCCCTGTGGCCGCACCAATACACGCATCAAAGGCTGGATGGGCCGTGCGGATCAGACGACAAAGATCAAAGGCATGTTTGTCCGTCCGGAACAGGTGGCTGATCTTGTTGCGAAACACGATGAGATCATCAAAGCCCGCATCATCGCCAGCCGTGAAGGTGAGATGGACATTATGACTGTGCAGGTCGAGGCATCAGGCGGTGACAAAGCCGCCTTTGAAGGCTCTGTCGCAAGCCTGCTGAAGCTGAAGGGCAAAGTCGAAATCCATGCACCGGACAGCCTGCCGAAAGATGGCAAGGTGATCGACGATCAACGCGTGTATGACTAAATATGTATCAGGGATGAGTGCTTCGCTTACCCCTGATACAACCAATTCAACCTGACGTTGTTTCCCTGTCCATTTAGGCATCCTCAAAAATGTTGCGATTTAGTGTAAAACTAATGTGACATGAGAGGGGAAACACAATGCGCGATATTTTCAAACCGGCAATTCCACTGGCTCTTCTGGCGGGGATGTCTTTTCCTGCTCACGCCGAACGCCTTGGAAGCCTGGGCCTGAGTTACACAAACCATTCAGGGGAATCGGTTTCCGACAATATTGAGGAAACCAGCCACGGGCTTACAGCTGACTACTCGCTGGGCTGGGTTCTGGGTGACCGAAATCGGATAATTATCGACGCTCTTTATCGAAGTGATACATATTCTGCCAATATGGCTGAGGGCGATCCGTTCGGGGATCAGGCCCAAATTGGTCTGCACTACCAATACGCCTTGTCCGAACGTCTGAGCCTGGGTCTTTTTGCCGGGCATGGCCGTGCCGATCATGATGATCCCCGCGAAGATTATATCGTCAACTTTATTGGTCTTGAAGGGATATATAACCCGGGGGGGCACTTCACCTTTTTCGCGCAACTTGGCGCAGTGGATTCTCCGAACTCGGACTCTCAGAGCAGTTCAGGTTATGACAATGGCGAAATATATCGTCTGGGCGTCACCTACACAGGCTGGGAACGAACGTCCGTTCTCTTCGATTTCGAATACGGTCAATCCGATGAATATGAGGACAGTAATGAGCCAGGCGAATTCCTGGTCGTTGGCCTGTCAGGCGAAACCCGACTGCGAAACAACCCCAAATGGGCCATCAATTACGGCATCCGGTACGGAAAATATAATGCACGAAATGACGATGACAATATCGAGGAAACATCAGTTACACTTGGCGCCCGATACTATTTTGGCCGTTCAGCGGCATCATCCAACAGTGTCGCGGACGGGCTGATTGGCCTGCCGTATACACCACTGCGCGCCAGCGCCTGGACACCTGCACTGGACTGAGCATGGAGCACAAAAACGCCTGGCTCTGCTTTCAGGCGTTTTTTTACACACAAAGCGTCAGACAAAAAAAAGCCGCCCCAAACCGGGACGGCTTTTTTTATCTAAGCTGGTTCAGCTCAGCCCTGACGGGCTTTGAACCGGCGTTGTGTTTTGTTGATCACATAAACACGGCCCTTACGGCGTACAACGCGGCAATCGCGATGACGGTTCTTGAGCGAGCGGAGCGAGTTGCGGACTTTCATAAGCCTTATCCTCATGTCGCGGCGCGCAAGAAACGTGCGCCTCGGGTTAAATCTCTGCATCACCGGCTCATCCGATGACTGTGCCTGTTTTATTCCTGGCGAGGAATGGTGGACGATACTGGGATCGAACCAGTGACCCCTTCGATGTCAACGAAGTGCTCTACCGCTGAGCTAATCATCCGCCGTTGCCGCCCCATCTATCCCTTTCTGCCAGCGTTGACAAGCACTGCATAAACAAAAGGGACGCGGATGAGGCCGCGTCTGTGGGCTGTCTATAAAAGGAGTCGGAGCGGGGATCAAGAGCTTTTGGCAAAGGAGTTTTCCGCATCTGTAAATAGTGGTACAGATTGAAGAATGACAGAGTTGCCTTATCAGATTCTCCGGCCCTTACGGCAGGATACAGCGGTGGTTTTTGCCTCGCCCCATTCCGGGCGCCGCTATTCTGGCGAATTTCTGAAACAAACCGTTCTGGATGAAAACGCAATTCGCAGCTCTGAAGACGCCTTCGTCGATATGCTTTTTCAGGACGCAGCTGATTTCGGCGCCCCCTTCATCCACAGCATGACACCCCGCGCCTATGTGGATCTGAACCGGGCCGCCGATGAACTGGATGGCGCCCTGCTGCATAATGTTCCCAAAACCCGCAGCAACCCACGTGTGGCGTCAGGCCTGGGGGTGATTCCGCGTGTTGTCGCAAGAAGCCAGGCCATTTACCGTGGCAAGCTTCAGAAATCTGTGGTGCAACATCGCCTGGACGCCTGCTGGCACCCTTATCACAACGCATTAAGTGATCTGCTGGCGGAAACAGCGGATCTTTATGACCGGGCAATCCTGATCGATTGCCATTCCATGCCGCATGAAGCGCTGGATTCTTTGTCCCATACAGGCGTGAAGCGCCCTGACATTGTCATTGGTGACCGGTTCGGATCGTCCTGCGCCCCACATATCACCACCCGCGTTGCCGAAGCCTTCCGCGCAAAGGGGTTCACCGTATCGCACAATCTGCCCTTCGCGGGCGCATATATCGTACAGCATTATGGCCGCCCCTCCCTGCACCGACATGCCCTTCAGATAGAGATTGACCGCAGACTTTACATGGATGAAGTGAAGATTCAGCCAAACGCTGATTTCGAAAGCTTCCGCCGGACGCTGAACGACATTATCAAAGAGATCACCGCAATCGGACGCAGCAATCAGTCATTGCTTGCTGCGGAATAAATCAGTTCAGAGATCGCCCCTTGCGAATCGCATCCTTGCCGAAACGCGCGCGGATTGCGTCCGACGCACGTTCCACTTTTTCGCGCTGCCCGGCATCCGGATCCAGGAGATCCGCAAACTGATCAGCCCCTTCCGCCGACACGAGATCACTGATGCCAACCCCTATGAGCCGAAAAGGCCCCTCATCAACGACCTGATCAAACAAGGCACGCGATGTCCGGTAAATCCGGTCAGAAAGTTGTGTTGCACCAGGCAGGGTCACGCGGCGGGTCAACGCAGAGAAATTTGCACGCTTTAGTTTCAGCGTCACAACACGACCTGCATAGTTCTTTGCTTTGGCCCGGTCCGCAACCTGTTCAGACAACCGCCACAGGTGACCATCCAGCAGGTCAATATTACTACTGTCTTTCGAAAGCGTGGTTTCTTTTGAAATACTTTTCACCGGATCATTCGCAGACACACGGCGATAATCTTCACCACGGGCAAGATGATATAGCCGTTCCCCCATAGAACCGAAACGGGCAACAAGATCTTCTTTTTCCCAGCGCAACAGATCATCAAATGTCCGAACCCCGGCCTTTTCAAGCGATTGCTGCCCGGCAGGACCAATCCCCCAGATCAGGCGCACAGGTTTGCCTGCCAGAAAATCCGCAGTTTCCCCCTTCCCGATGATCGAATACCCACGCGGTTTATCCAGATCCGAAGCCACTTTCGCCAGATATTTGTTATGAGACAAACCAATGGAACCCGTGATCCCCAGCTCATCTTTCATCCGTTTCACCAGCCGCGCAAGCATCACCGCAGGCGGCACACCATGCAGGCGTTCCGTACCAGCAAGATCCATAAAAGCTTCGTCCAGTGACAGCGGTTCTACCTTTGGCGTCAGTTCATCCATCATCGTGCGCACTTGCCTGGATACAGTCGCATAGGCCTCCATCCGTGGCGGCAGGAACACACCATCCGGACACAGCTTGCGCGCCTGAAACGCGGGCATTGCAGACCGCACCCCACGAATGCGGGCAATATAACAGGCTGTCGACACAACGCCGCGATCTCCGCCACCGATAATCACAGGCTTATCGCGCAAGTCCGGATTGTCACGCTTTTCAACCGACGCATAGAAAGCATCACAATCCATATGCGCAATGCTGAGAGAAAACAGTTCAGGATGTGACAGTAGCGCAGGCCGCCCACATGCAGGGCAACGCCGCCCCGCAGGCGGGTCAGAAAATTTCGTAAGGCATTCGCGACAGAGGGTTGGCATGGTGGTAATTTATGTGGAAAACAGACCGGGAACAACCTGCGTTACACTAGGCGACCCTTGAAGGTCAGCTTTTGTGACCTATATATAGTAAGTAACAACAAAGGGACAAAAATGGATATTATTGCTGATATTTTCTCACTTCTGGGCGGCGGCGGCGTTGTTGGCCTGCTTTTTGCTCTGTTTATTATTGTCTGTATTTTCCTGGGCGTGCGCATTGTGCCACAATCGGAAAAACATGTGGTTGAACGGTTTGGTCGTCTGCGTTCTGTGATGGGGCCGGGCATTAACTTCATCGTGCCTTTCCTGGACCGCATTGCACATAAAATCTCCATTCTGGAACGCCAGTTGCCAAATGCCAGTCAGGATGCGATCACATCAGACAACGTATTGGTGCAGGTTGAAACCTCTGTGTTTTACCGCATCACTGAGCCAGAGCGCACAGTATACCGGATCCGCGATGTGGATGCTGCGATCTCCACCACTGTTGCAGGTATCGTACGTGCCGAAATAGGTAAAATGGAGCTGGACGAAGTACAGTCAAACCGTGCTCAGCTGATTTCTCAGATCAAAGTTCTGGTCGAAGATGCTGTTGACGACTGGGGCATCGAAGTGACCCGGGCTGAAATCCTGGATGTAAACCTGGACCAGGCGACCCGCGATGCGATGCTGCAACAGCTGAACGCGGAACGTGCCCGCCGTGCACAGGTGACTGAGGCTGAAGGCACCAAACGTGCAGTTGAGCTGAACGCAGACGCCGAACTTTACGCGGCTGAACAAGGTGCGAAAGCCCGACGTGTTCAGGCCGACGCCGAAGCCTATGCAACCGAAGTCGTGGCCAAAGCCATCAAAGACAACGGCATCGAAGCCGCCCAGTATCAGGTTGCCCTGAAACAGGTCGAAGCTTTGTCCGAGGTTGCAAAAGGCGCAGGCAAGCAAACCGTTCTTCTGCCGTCCAATGCGCTGGATGCCTTTGGGGATGCGTTTAACATGTTGAAAGGTGGCTCAAAATGATCTGGACAACCTGGTGGGCCTGGCTCGCAGGCGCGCTGATCCTTGGCATCCTTGAAGTCCTGGCCCCCGGGGTGATCTTTCTGGGCTTCGCCTGCGGCGCTGCACTGGTTGGTCTGCTGTTCGCGATCGGGCCCGTCGGGGATTGGCTGGCCACATCCTTTCCGATGACCATGGTTATCTTTGCCCTTGCTTCGCTTGCCTCATGGGTCATCCTGCGGCAAGTCATGGGAAAACGGCAGAACCAGCCGAAGATTATCGAAAACGATATCAACGACTGAGTTTATTCAAGACAAACAAAAAGGCGGTGCATTTTCTGCACCGCCTTTTTTTTAATTTCTGTAGCTCTGCTCAGAGAGCCGCCAGTTCTTCCACGATCGACTGTGCCGCTTTGCGCGGATCTTCTGCACGCCAGATCGGACGACCGACAACAATATGATCTGCACCATTGGAAATCGCCTGGGCTGGTGTGGTGATGCGTTTCTGATCCCCTGCATCCGCGCCCGTAGGACGCACGCCAGGAGTTACGATCAGCTTACCCTCTGCTTCCGGCAATGCGCGGATCACGGTTGCTTCATGCGGGGAGGCAATCACACCATCTGCACCAGCCAGGAAAGCCTTTCCGGCCCGTTCTTGCACCAGATCTTTGATGTCGCCTGGTTTGATCAGCGCGCCATCAAGATCCTGCCGATCCAGTGATGTCAGAATGGTCACAGCCAGAATTTTCGTATCTGCGCTGCCTTTGCCTTCCTGTGCGGCTTTCACCACATAGGGATCACCGTGAACTGTCAGGAAATCGAGTTCAAACTGCATCAACCCGCGCACCGCGTTTTCAATGGTTGCGCCGATATCGAACAACTTCAGATCCATAAAGATCTTTTTGCCGAATTCGCCCTTCAGTTCATTCGCAAGCGCCATGCCACCATTGGACAGCATGCCAAGGCCAATTTTGTAGAAACTGACGGCATCACCAAGTTGCGCTGCAACTTCCATTCCGGTGATTGCATTCGGAACATCGAGGGCAACAATCAATCGATCATCTGAGGCACGCATATCTGACATAGGAAACTCCCTTGCTGAAGGTTTCCCTCTCATAGGGGCTCAAAGCAGATCGGGCAAGACAGTGCCCACCTCAGCCCCGTGAGGATGGGCGAATAACCTGTGGCGGATCCCCGGGAAAATGCGCACCGACATCTTCAAGATACCTTGCCCTTCCAAATAGTTTTGCCTTGGGGAGCTGTTGTTTTTTTAAGGGCATTTTCTCAAATCGTTTCACGAATTCTCTGACCGCCTGCGGCAGTCCCCTCTCTCGCATATGCTTCTTTTCTATATCACGATCTTCCCGCGGCACCGGTTTGATGTTTATTTCCATCCGCATTGATCAGCACCCTTCCGCATTATTTGCAGCCGGATACAGACCAGTCGTGGCTTCAAATCCAATCGTTACAAAAGGCCAGAATATCCTGTCTGTTATTGCGATCCGCACGCCAAGGTTTCTCTGATCAAGTGATATGAACTCAATGCAACCTTCATACCTGAGTTCCCGCGCCATACATTCTGCGTTCAGCATCCGACTGTTAAACTGCATCATTCTGCTCCGGTTCTTATAACTGTCTGCTACTCAACCATCAGATGGTAAAATTTCACTAAACGTCCGATCACATAGGGAAATTATCTGATTTCACTGCCAGCACTTGAGTTTTTCTCAAAACGTCCCATCTTTATGAGTGAGGCTTCAGCAGGTTGCGCCAGACATTGGGCAACCCATTCGAAGCGCTTAAAAGGAGAGAACGATGAACCTCGAAAAGTTCACAGAGCGGTCCCGCGGTTTTCTGCAGGCGGCCCAGACGATTGCTACGCGGGAAAGCCATCAACGGCTTGGCCCTGAACACCTTCTGAAAGCCCTGCTAGACGACGACCAAGGTCTGGCCGCAAACCTGATCGCTGCTGCCGGCGGTGATGCGAAGCGCGTGCGGGACACCCTTGATGTCACCATGGGTAAAATTGCCAAAGTCACGGGCGATACAGGCCAGGTTTATATGGACAGCCAAACTGGTAAAGTCCTGGCAGAGGCGGAGAAAATCGCCACAAAAGCCGGTGATAGCTTCGTACCTGTCGAACGTATTCTGATGGCCCTGGCGTTGGTGAAATCCAAAGCGAAAGAGGCATTGGACGCCGGGAACGTTTCCGCCCAGAAGCTGAATGAAGCGATCAATGATATCCGCAAAGGCCGCACTGCTGATACAGCAAGCGCCGAAGACGGTTATGATGCGCTGAAGAAATACGCGAGTGATCTGACCGAAGCCGCACGCGAGGGCAAAATCGACCCTATTATTGGCCGTGACGAAGAAATTCGCCGCACCATGCAGGTTCTGTCGCGCCGCACCAAGAATAACCCGGTTCTGATCGGGGAACCAGGCGTGGGCAAAACCGCGATTGCTGAAGGTCTTGCCCTGCGGATCGTCAATGGCGATGTACCGGAAAGCATTGCGAACAAAAAACTGCTTTCGCTGGATATGGGGGCGCTGATTGCTGGCGCAAAATATCGTGGTGAGTTCGAAGAACGCCTGAAATCTGTCCTGACCGAAGTGTCAGAGGCTGCTGGTGAAATCATCCTGTTCATTGATGAAATGCACACGCTGGTTGGTGCCGGAAAAGGTGACGGCGCGATGGATGCCGCCAACCTGATTAAGCCCGCTTTGGCCCGTGGTGAATTGCACTGCGTTGGCGCGACCACGCTGGATGAATACCGCAAACACGTGGAAAAAGACGCAGCCCTTGCGCGGCGTTTTCAGCCGGTCGTGGTCGAAGAACCCACTGTTCCCGATACGATTTCCATCCTGCGTGGCATCAAAGAAAAATACGAGATGCACCATGGTGTGCGGATTTCCGACAGCGCACTTGTATCTGCGGCAACGCTTTCGCACCGCTATATCACCGATCGGTTCCTGCCGGATAAGGCGATTGACCTGATGGACGAAGCCGCGTCCCGCCTGCGCATGGAAGTGGACAGCAAGCCAGAAGAGCTGGACGCGCTGGACCGTGAAATTCTGCAGAAACAGATCGAAGCCGAGGCCTTACGCCTGGAAGATGACGTAGCTAGCAAGGATCGTCTGAAGACACTTGAAAAAGAACTGTCTGATCTGGAGCAACGATCTGCCGAAATGACGGCGCAATGGCAGGGCGAACGCGATAAGATGAATTCTGCGCGGGATATGAAAGAAAGCCTTGATCGTGCCCGGGCGGATCTGGAAATCGCAAAGCGCGAAGGCAATCTCGCCCGTGCGGGTGAATTGTCTTATGGTGTGATCCCTGAGCTTGAGAAAACACTGGCCGAAGCCGAAGGTCTGGAAGATGCCAAAATGGTGTCTGAGGCCGTACGTCCGGAACAGATCGCCCAGGTGGTGGAACGATGGACGGGCATTCCGACCTCGCGCATGCTGGAAGGTGAACGTGAGAAACTGCTGCGTATGGAAGACGAGCTTGGCAAACGCGTGATTGGTCAACGGTCCGCTGTCACGGCCGTTTCCAATGCCGTGCGTCGGGCACGTGCCGGGTTGAATGATGAAGGTCGTCCGCTGGGCAGCTTCCTGTTCCTTGGGCCAACGGGTGTGGGTAAAACCGAACTAACCAAGGCCGTCGCGGAATTCCTGTTTGATGACGACAGCGCGATGGTGCGCATTGATATGTCCGAATTCATGGAAAAACATGCGGTTTCCCGTCTGATTGGCGCCCCTCCCGGCTATGTTGGCTATGACGAAGGCGGCGTTCTGACCGAAGCCGTACGGCGTAAGCCTTATCAGGTGGTGCTGTTTGACGAGGTCGAAAAAGCCCACCCGGATGTGTTCAACGTGCTTTTGCAGGTGCTTGATGACGGGCAGCTGACCGATGGCCAGGGGCGCACTGTTGATTTCAAACAGACGTTGATCATCCTGACATCTAACCTTGGTGCACAGGCGCTGTCACAACTGCCCGAAGGGGCTGACGCAGCAGATGCAAAGCGCGATGTCATGGATGCGGTGCGCACCCATTTCCGTCCGGAGTTCCTGAACCGCCTGGATGAAACCATCATCTTTGACCGGCTGGCCCGCGGCGATATGGACGGCATCGTTGATATTCAGCTGGCACGGCTGGGTAAACGCCTGGCGGGGCGCAAAATCAACCTGGAACTGGATGACACAGCCAAAACCTGGCTTGCGGATGAAGGCTATGACCCGGTCTTTGGCGCACGTCCGCTGAAACGGGTGATCCAGCGCGCATTGCAGGATCGTCTGGCTGAAATGATTCTCTCAGGCGACATTCTGGATGGTGCGACGATCCCTGTCAGCGCCGGAACGGATGGGCTGGTTGTCGGTGACCGAATTTCAGAAAGCTCCCAAACCCCGCCGGATGAAGCGGTGGTTCACTAAAAGAAAAGCCCGCCAGAAATGGCGGGCTTTTTTGTGAGGTCTGAGAAAATGTAGGGCCGAGCATAAACTTGCACTGTGTCGGCGCTTTTATTGAGAAAATTTCATTTTCATATCGCTAACTTTGCACTCAATCTTGACCATAACTTTGCACCGCAATTTTGGCGGCTTTCCAAGCGTTGCTATCGTTCGTGATCTGCGAATCCCAAAGGAAGCGAACGGCCCAAGGCCGCCGCTGAGCGCTATTTTGAAATGCTGCAGTTGCAGCTCACCCGATGCGGTCATTGCCCCAATGTGCAGCATTATTGGTAGCCAGAGGCCTGACACACGGAGTGTTCAGACATTCGTTGCGAGTTTATTGCCTGCTATTTTCATATTTCATTCGACCTAAAACACAGCACATGCAGCAAGCGGCTGCTGCATGTGTCAGGTGGTCAATAACATAGCCATATGAAGTTCAGCTTGAACCCATTTCAACAGGTGTTAGGCGACTTCAAAAAGTGCAGCAACCCCCATGCCTCCGCCCACACACATAGACGTCACCACGTATTTTACGCCACGGCGTTTTCCTTCCAACAGGGCATGTCCAACCTGTCTGGCGCCGGTCATGCCATAGGGATGGCCAATGGAAATCGCGCCACCATTCACATTGTAGATCCTCGGGTCGATGCCAAGATGATCACGACAGAAGAGAGCCTGACAAGCGAAGGCCTCGTTCAGCTCCCAAAGCCCAATGTCTTTGATGTTAAGACCGGCGTTCTTTAGCAACTTAGGAATGGCATAAATTGGGCCGATCCCCATCTCTTCCGGTGCGTTTCCTGCAACAGCCATGCCGCGATAAATACCCAGCGGAGTGAGGCCCTGCTGCTCGGTCATTTTTCGGTCCATCAGCACACAGGCCGATGCTCCATCTGAAAGCTGGCTTGCATTTCCGGCTGTGATCGAACCACCTTCGACAATCGCATTCAGCTGACCAAGTGTTTCGGCCGTGGTGCCCGGCCTGTTGCCTTCGTCCTTTGACAAGGTCACTTCTTCCAGGGTCTCTTCCCCGGTTTCTCGGTTCTTAACTCTCTTGATAGATGTGATCGGGACGATCTCATCGTCAAAGGCGCCAGCGTCCTGAGCCCGTGCTGTCCGCTCCTGCGAAAGTGCCGCGTATTCATCTTGGGCCTCACGGCTTAGCCCAAAGGTGCGCGCGACGTTTTCGGCCGTCATTAACATCGGCATGTAAGCATGTTCAGATTGGGCGGTGACACTTGGGTCCTTTTCATCGCCAGCCCATTTCAGATATGCATTTTGCACTGCCGAGATATTCTCTTGCCCCCCTGCAACCGCAACATCCTGCCCATCGACAATGATCTGTTTTGCGGCCGTCGCAATGGCCATCAGTCCCGAAGAACACTGCCGGTCGATTGTCTGACCTGCAACTGTGTTGGGAAGACCTGCCGCCAATGCAGATAGCCTTCCAACATTCATCCCACCCGTTCCAGCAGTCAAAACCGACCCGACGACAACATCTTCGATCAACGCGGGGTCTACGCCTGCGCGTTCAACCGCGTGTGCGATCGCGTGGCCCATCATGGTCGGTGATTTGATGTTGTTTAGCGACCCCTTGAAGGCCACGCCAATTGGGGTTCGTGCTGTTGAGACGATAACGGCTTCTCTCATGATTTTTCCTTTTTGGCATCGAAATGCTCTGCAAGTGTCACGCCAGAAGACACTAATTCTGTCAACAAACGCGCAGGCGTGAACCACATTTCACCGTAGGCACCAAGTGACTGTCGATAATGGTTCATTCGGTTCAGAACATGGGCTAACCCGATTTCATCGGCATAATGCATCGGACCTCCACGCCAATTTGGGAAGCCATAGCCATTGGCCCAAATTAGATCACAATCACCGGGGCGCGTTGCGATGCCTTTTTCCAAGATCAAAAAACCCTCGTTGATCAGAGGATACAGGCACCGTTCAAGGATTTCCTGGTCGTTGATATCCCGGCGGGCCACGCCAAGTTCTTCTGCAAGTGCGGCGCTTATTTGCATGATCTCGGGGTCTTCGGCCCGTGTGCGGCCCTCATAGAGGTAACTTCCACGTCCGGTTTTCTGACCCAACCGGCCCAATTCAAACAACCTGTCCTGAACCGCCTGATATGCCGGGTCATGGGCAATTTCATCTCGCCGTTCCTGACGCACGCGTGCGCCCACATCGACTCCAGCCAGATCTGCCATCGCGTGAATGCCCATGGCCATGCCAAAATTCTCGAGGACATCATCCACCTGTTTGGGGGTCGCCCCCTCCAGAAGTAGACGCGAGCCTTCGCGGAAATACGGCTCCAGCATCCGGTTTCCAACAAACCCGTAGCACACGCCCACCGTGACAGGGAGCTTTCGGATCTTCTTGGCGGTTTTGATGGCCGTCGCAATGACGTCAGCCGCAGTTTTGGCGCCACGCACCACCTCCAGCAACCGCATGATGTTTGCAGGGCTGAAGAAATGAAGACCAATCACATCTTCCGGACGAGACGTGACTGCGGCGATTTCATCAATGTCCAATGTCGATGTGTTCGAGGCCAGTATGGCACCTTGTTTTGCATGTCGGTCCAAGTTTTCGAAAATCTGACGTTTGACATCCATGTTTTCAAACGCCGCCTCGATGATCAGATCGGCATCGCTCAGGTCTGCATAGTTAAGCGCCCCTGAGGCGTTAGACGAGAAGATCTGAGCGCGATCAGCACTCAGCCGTCCTTTATCGACAGCACGTTGAAAATGCTGAGATATTTGATCCAACCCCTGATCCAGAGCGCCTTGTGTGGTTTCCAATAACGTGACCGGATACCCGGCCTGAAGAAAGGCGATGGCAATACCGCGTCCCATTGTTCCGGCCCCAATCACCGCGACCGATGCGATGTCACGTGGCCGGTTCGCGCGGGCAACGCCTGGAACTTTCGTACATTCGCGCTCAGCAAAGAACAGATGGCGGCCCGCACGCGATTGCGGTGTATCCAACAGTTCGGCAAAACCTGCTTTTTCTTGCCTCAGACCCTCGGTCAGGGGCAAGTCGCACGCGGCCTCAATCGAGGTGAGGCATCGTTGTGGCGCAACAAGATTTTTGGTTTTCGCTTCAATGCTGCGGCGAAAATCCGCAAGAAACCCGTGGGGATCAGGGTGGGCAACCCGCATGTCTGCGCAATTGCGCTTAGGCGCCTCCAGACGGGCGATTTCGGTAGCGAAATCCACAGCTCGCGCACGAAAGTCCTGATCGTTCTCATACAGCTTGTCGACCAATCCGCACGACAGGGCAAAATCTCCGCTTACTGGATCCCCTGACAGAATCATGCGTGTCGCGGCCTCTAATCCGGCAATCCGTGGCAGTCGTTGGGTGCCCCCAGCGCCGGGCAGCAGGCCCAGCTTGATCTCGGGCAAGCCCATCACCGCATCTGGTGTCGCAACACGGTAGTCACAGGCAAGCGCGATTTCTAAAGCGCCCCCCATTGCAGGGCCCGCGATAGCCGCGATAACCGGTATCCGGCATGGACCTGTCTCGCTTTCGTGCCGCCCCAAGTGCTCGTTTAAGCCACTTTCCTTTCGAAAGCGACGGGGCTTTTCCACCCCAATGCTGAGTGGCGGCGACGTGGATTGTAGAACCCGTTTATATATT
>NZ_JADCKQ010000006.1 GCF_016123485.1 Halocynthiibacter styelae
CCAAAGCCCCACACATCATCACACCGCAAATCACCCGAGTCACACCAGAATCCAAATCACCCCGCAAAGATTCCCCCGAAAAAACCTCCCGATTCACAAAATGAATCACCCGGTGAATCGCAAAAACCCTCAAATCAAATGAAAAACACCCAATAATACCCCAGAGTATGGAGGCATCCTCAGAATCCCCGGAATCAACCCGAATCCAGATACACAAACCATGCACAATCTATGCACTCTTCAGGCATACAAACAAAAAACGCGGCCAAAATGACCGCGCTTCTTAAGAAAGGGTGAAATCGACTATCTGAAACGCCGTAAAAACAGCAAAACCAGAATCGCTCCCAACCAGAGAAGCGGTTCAATCTGCCAGCCTTTGACAATCATTATATAGTGCACTGCCCCCAGCGGCACAGCGACATATGTCAACTTGTGAAGATTGCGCCAGGCCTGCGAGCCGAGTTTGCGCACAGACGCATTATTCGAAGTTAACGCGAGCGGCAGAAGCGCAAGAAAGCTGAGCATGCCGATCGTGATATAAGGACGCTTAAGGATGTCATCCCAGATTTCACCCCAGCGCAACTGAATATCCAGAACCAGCCAGACAGCCAGATGCGTCGCCACATAGAAGAAAGACAGCACACCAATCGCTCGGCGGTATTTGATCAGGTTCAGGCCCAGGAATTTGCGCGCAGGCGTAATCGCCAGACCGCCTACAAGAAAGTAGAGACCATAGAGGCCCAGCGCATGTTCAATCGCCTTCACAGGATCAACGCCCAGCTGACCGGTGAACAGCTGCACCACAAGCCAGACAAATGGCAGCACGCCAAGCAGGTAAACAGCCCAGACCGGCAGGCGGCGGGTGGCGCTGTTGAGGGGCATGAAAATCTGCTGCATATTTGGGGCAAAAACCTGTTGCATATATATAGTGTCCTGCGGCGTGTTTTGCGGCCAGGATACATCCCCGGCCACAGATACTATTGTAAGTGGATCAGAACTCTGCGCTCAGATCCATGTCAGCGTACATGTCGGCGACATATTCGCCATAGCCGTTAAACATCAGCGTATCCTGACGGCTGGCGAAGAAGCCACCGATTTTACGTTCAGAAGCCTGGGACCAGCGGGGATGGCTGACCTCGGGGTTCACATTGGAATAGAAACCATATTCACGTGGGTTCTGCATATTCCAGGATGTTTCCGGCTGTGTGTCGGTCAGGGTAATGCGCACAATGGATTTGATAGATTTGAAACCATATTTCCACGGCACAACCAGACGCAGGGGCGCGCCGTTCTGATTTGGCAGGTCTTCACCATACAGGCCGGTCGCCATCAGGGTCAGGGGGTTCATCGCCTCATCCAGGCGCAGACCTTCGCGGTAGGGCCAGTCAAGGATCGGGCTGCGCTGACCATGCATTTCTTCCGGACGCACGAGTGTTTCAAAGGCCACGTATTTCGCAGAAGACTGCACACCGGCACGTTCCAGCAGCTGGCGCAGTTCAAATCCGTTCCACGGGATAACCATGGACCAGGCTTCGACACAGCGGAAACGGTAGATGCGTTCTTCAATATCAACATTGGCCAGAATGTCCGCCAGATCATAATCGCCAGGATTGTCCACCAGACCATCAATCTTCACCGTCCAGGGATCAGTTGTCAGCGCATGGGCGTATTGGGCAGGGTCACCTTTGCCGGTGCCGAATTCATAGAAGTTATTGTAGCTTGTGATATCTTCGAGGCTGTTGACCTCATCAATCCCTTCAACCGCATATTGGCCTTTGGCATGCGCAGCCCCACCGATGCCGCCCAGCGCAAGCGCGCCAGCCGCACCTTTGATCAGCTGGCGACGATTCAGGAAATCCGCCTTAGGGGTAACATCGGACCATTTAAGATCAGGTTTGAAACGCATGTGTTTTGCTCCGTCAAATTGGGTGTTGCCCTATATGTAAGGCAGCACCCCTTAAGCGCCAAACAACGTTCACTCACATTTGCGTTGGTTTTTTGTAACTTCCGAAGATTTCATCCATCGGGGTAGACCGCCCGTTACCCCCGACAATGCGCACATGTTTGCGGCGAATCTGACGGGGTTCACTGACGCCAACGGAATGGGCGATGGTTTCGACTTCTTTGATCATGCCTTTGGCGTAATCCGCGAATTTTTCATATTTCGCCTGCGGGACAAGGCCTTTCTGAAAGCGTTCATCATGGGTGGTGATGCCGGTGGGGCAGGTGTTTTTGTTGCACTTCAGGGCCTGAATACAACCAAGTGAGAACATGAAACCACGCGCAGAGGTGACAAAATCTGCACCCGCCGCCAGCGCCCAGGCCACATCACCGGGATTGATCAGCTTGCCGGACGCAATCAGACGAATGCGGTCTTCCAGCTGTGCGGCACGCAGAAGGTTTGCGACCAACGGCAGGGCTTCGCGGATGGTCATGCCAACCAGATCCATCAGGGGCATGGGCGCGGCACCCGTGCCACCTTCGCCGCCATCAATGGTGATAAAGTCCGGCGCGCTTTCTGGCCCACGGGCGTTGATTGCCTCAAGGAAATCTTTCATCGGCTCAAGTTCACCAATCACGGTTTTGATGCCAACGGGCTTTCCGGTGACTTCACGCACATGATGGATGAAGTCCAGCAGATCTTCCCAGCTGTCCACGCCTTCATGACGGTTGGGGGAAATAGAGGCTTTGCCTTCAGAGATCCCACGGATCGCCGCGATTTCAGCCGTGACTTTTTCGCCGGGCAGAATGCCGCCCTTGCCGGGTTTTGCACCCTGGGCCAGTTTAATTTCGAACATGCGTACCTGTTCATGCCCGGCAACTTCACGCAGCTTGTCATCCGACAGATTGCCATCACAATCGCGCACGCCATATTTCGCGGTGCCGATCTGAAAGACGATGTCGCAGCCGCCTTCCAGGTGATAAGGCGACAGACCGCCTTCGCCGGTGTTCATCCAGACGCCGGCTTTCTTTGCGCCACGGGACAGGGCCTGAACGGCGGGCTTGGACAGGGCACCAAAGCTCATGCCGGAAATGTTGTAGATAGACGGGGCAAGGAAAGGCGTCGGGCAATCGGCGCCAATCACCAGAGGTTCGGTCTTTGCCACCTGATCATCCAGCGGCGGGAAAGCGGCGTTCACAAAAACAGGGGTGCCGGGAACAGACAGGTTGCGGGTAGACCCGAAAGCGATGGTGTTGCTTTTACCACCGGCGGCACGAGACACCCAGTCTCGCTGCGCCCGGTTAAAGGGCAGTTCTTCCCGATCCATGGCAAAGAAATACTGACGGAAGAATTCACCAAGCTCGGTAAAGATATGCCGGAAGCGTCCGATCACCGGGTAGTTCCTGCGCACGGCATCGCCCGTTTGCGTACGGTCAATGATGAAAAGCACCACAGCAAACGCCGCCGCCAGACCAATCACCACAACAAAAAGAAGCGCCATCAGTGAAAGCACCTGACCGGCCCACTGCATATAAATCATCATCGGTACATCATTCCCTATATGTTTGACCGGATACTGCCCGTCGCAGCAGATCAGGGCAAGGCCACAGCGCGTGGCTCACGCAATTGTCGGCATTCGTGAGCAACACTCACGCAGCCATGACTCAAACTCACCTGACAGACGATAAACATAGTTTTGCCAACACAGGGGTTGCCGCCTAACCTGCCCGCAAGGCTCGTTAAGGAAATGACATGTCAGCAAGCACTTCACGGCGTCGCGGACGCGGCAAACGTATTGAAACTGCGGAAAACCCGGAAACTGAAAAGCCACCTGTCTGGCCCGGGGTGTCTGGCGGACGTATGCAGCCGTTGACGCCGCATGAAATTGAACAGGTGAATGAAGCTGTTCTGTCACTGCTTGAAACCCTTGGTCTGTCACAGGCCACCCCATCCATGATCGAAAAGGTCACGGCCGAGGGCGGCACATATACCGATGACAAACGCCTGCTGTTTCCCCGCGAGTTGGTTCTGAAGACCATCGCAGAAGCCCGCCGCGACATTGTTCTTTACGGGCAGGAAGAAGGCCGTGAGATTGATCTGTCCGGTGCCCGCGTTCACATGAGTTCCGGTGGCGGTGCCCCGGGGGTGTTTGATCTGGAAACCGGCGGTTATCGCGACGGCAATGTTCAGGATCTTTATGATGCGGCCCGGCTGTGTGACGCGATGGAAAACATCCACCATTTCAGTCGTTCTATTATCGCGCGTGAAATAACGGACAATCTGGATCTGGATCTGAACACCGCCTATGCCTGCCTGTCCGGCACATCTAAGCATGTATCCATCAGCGTGACTGAACCTGAATTCGTCGAACATATCGCGCAGCTTTGTTATGATATCGCAGGCAGCGAAGAAGCCTTCCGCGCTCGCCCCTTCCTGACGGTGATGGTGTGCCATGTGGTTCCGCCGATGCGTTTCGCAGAAGAAGCGGTGGACACGCTGGAACTGGCGATCAAAGCAGGTTTCCCTGTGCAGCTTATCTCGGCCGGACAGGCCGGTGCCACAAGCCCCGCCACCATCGCGGGCTCTCTGACCCAGGCGGTTGCCGAAACTCTGGCGGGTCTGGTGTTCGCACGCCTGGTTGATCCGAATGTCGCCGCAATCTTTGGCCCCAAACCTCTGGTCGCTGACCTGCGCACAGGGTCTATGTGCGGTGGCGGTGGCGAACAGGCGATCCTGATGGGGGCCGCCGCGCAGATGGGGCGTTATTACAACCTGCCCACCACATCCATTGCCGGGATCACCGATGCAAAAACCCATGACGCGCAATATGGGGCTGAGAAATGCCTGGCGGTATCCATGGCGGCGCATGCGGGCAGCAACCTTGTCACCCAGGCCTGCGGCATGCAATCCAGCCTTCTGGGCGTGTCTCATGCGGCTTACGTTATTGATAATGACATGCTGGGAAATATCCTGCGCACCATTCGCGGCGTTGAAGTCACCGCAGAAAACATCGGGGCAGAGGTGATCGCAGAGGTGTGCAAAGGCGAAGGGCATTACCTTGGGCATATGCACACATTTTCACGGATGAAATCGGATTACTTCTATCCGCATCTCGGGGACCGGCGCACGCCTGCCGACTGGGAATCCGACGGATCCAAAGCAATAGGCGACACCGCCAAAGAGAAAACCAGAGAGTTGTTGAATTCCCATTTTCCCGGGCATATTTCTGACGAAACGGATCGTCGTATCCGGGAGAAATTCAACATCCACCTGACACGACAGGGGATGGGACGCGGAGCCTGAAGACGTTGAAATACAGCTACCCCACCGATACGGAACAATTTGATTTTCACCTTATCGACGGGCAGCGTATCCGCCAGGCCGGGGTGAAATCTGAAATCCGTGACCCGGCAAACGGCCAGTTGGTGGCGCAGCTGCCTGTCGGGACGGCTGAGATTGTTTCTGATGCGGTGGCCTCTTCTGCGCAAGCGCTGAAGGGGAACTGGGGGCAGCTTGCGCCTTATGACCGGGCGCAGCTGATGTTCAGGCTGGCGGATCTGATTGATCAGAATGACGCAGAACTGGCCGCACTTGAAACCGTGAATGTCGGCAAACCTTACAGCCAGGCCCTGCGCGACGTGGGCCGGACCGCGAAATATTTCCGCTTTTACGCAGGGGTCTGTGACAAGCTGAACGGAGAAACCGTCAGCCTTGGCCCGGATCAGACCGGCTGGGTTCAGCCGGAACCTGTGGGTGTCACCGCACATATCCTGCCCTGGAACTATCCGATTTCCACCTTTGCCCGCGGTGCGGCCCCAGCGCTCGCCGCCGGCGCGACTGTTGTGGCCAAACCGGCAGAGGAAACCCCGATATCCGCGCTGGCGATTGCCGAGCTGGCCCTGAAAGCAGGCATCCCAGCGGGTGTTCTGAACGTGGTTTGTGGTGACGGAAGCACCGGCGCAGCGCTTGCCTCGCACCCGGATGTGGCACAGGTGACTTTCACCGGATCCACCGCCACCGGACGCAAAGTGATGCAGGCCGCGTCGAACCCAATCGCAGGCGTCACCCTGGAGCTTGGCGGGAAATCACCAGTTGTGGTGCTGGATGGGACCAATGTGGATGATGCGGTTGCCGGGCTTGCGCGCGGGATCTTTTTTAACGCAGGGCAGATCTGCACCGCCGGATCACGCCTGATTGTCAGCCCGTCCCTGCACGATGAGGTGGTTGAGAAACTGTCTGCCTACGCACGCGGCATGTCGGTTGATCACGGATTGAATGATCCGGACCTTGGACCGTTGATTTCCCTGAAACATCGGGACCGCGTGTCTGGATTTGTGGAACGCGCCCGCGCTGACGGGTTGGAATGCGTGTTGGGCGGTCAGGAAATCATCCCTGAAACCTGCCCCAGTGGTGCGTTTTATGCGCCAACGATCTTTACCCATGTTCCGGTGGATGCCGAGATCGCCCAGGCCGAGGTCTTTGGTCCCGTCCTGACCACGCATATCGCGCATGACGCGGATGACGCCCTGCAGATCGCCAACGCCACGCGCTATGGTCTGGTCGCCGGGATTTACACGCCGGATATCACCCAGGCCATGCAGTTCGCCCGCAATGTCGAGGCTGGTCAGGTCTTTATCAATGGCTTTCTGAAAGGCGGCGACACCCTGCCTTTTGGCGGCGTGAAGGAAAGCGGGATTGGACGTGAAAAAGGCCTGGCGGCGATGGCCAGCTATACGGCGCAGAAATCTGTGGTCATCTCTCATTGACCTGAACAGCGCATAAATTCCCTTGCCTTCGGGTAAGAAAAACTCATCTATACGCTTATGCGCCGTAAGATCCCAAACCTGCACGCCCTGCGTGCCTTTGAAGCTGCCGCCCGTCTTGGCAGCTTCAAACTTGCCAGCCAGGAATTGCTGGTCACCCCCACCGCTGTCAGCCATCATATCCGACGACTGGAAGACAGCCTGGGCCTGCCTTTGTTCATTCGTGGCACGCGCAAGGTGGAACTGACCGAACGCGGCGAAACCCTGATGCAAACCTGCAGTCAGGCCTTTGATATGATCCATAAAACAACGGCTGAGATCACAGAACAAGACGATCTGAGCGTGCTGACAATTGGTGTTGGTCCCTCATTCGCGTCGCGCTGGCTGACCCCGCGCCTGTCACAATTCTGGCTGGATTTTCCCAATGTTGAACTTCGCCTGACGCGGGTGGCCGCGGAAGACGAAATCGCACAAACTCAGGCCGATCTTTTCCTGATGTGGGGGCCGCAGGACTGGCCCGATATGGATATTTATCCGATTCTTCCCGTTCATGCTGTTCCCGTGGCAAGCCCTGATCTTGTTGAAAAACTGGGCCTTCCACAGACGCCTGAAGACTTTCTTAACTATAATCTGCTGTTTCACAGGAACCACAGTGAATGGAACCTCTGGCTGAAATCCCTAGGCGCTAAAAAGCCGGTGATGGGTGGCGGCATCATTATGGATGATGAAAATGTTCTTCTGCGCAGTGCCGCAGAGGGCCAGGGTGCGGCTTTGTCCTGGGCCCCGCTGATTGATGAGGAAATCAAAAACGGCCGCCTGATCGCCCTGTCTTCCCACCGTGCAGATCATATCCGCGGGTATTATCTGATCGTGAACCAGAATACCCCGGTCACGCCAAAGCTTCAGGATGTCATTGACTGGTTCCTGCAACAGGGCAACCCAAACCCAACAGGTTAATTTGACTCATCTATCAGGTGCTTATTTCGCTGTTGTCGCATCCATCTGAATTCGCTGTAACGGATATCAACCTGCAGGCCTTTGCCTGCCAGGACGGATATGCAGCGAAGGTAGTCCAGGATGTCAGAAAATCCGACAAATGCTTCCCTCTCGGCGTGGGCACATTCTGTGATGCCCGGCGGAGTCAGCCATGAACTGCGATTTCGCAAGCCCCATCCCATCTATATCGAACGCGCGCTTGGGGCTGAGAAATGGGATATCGAAGGACGCCGCTATATTGATTTCAAACTGGGCGCGGCCAGCCAGCTTCTGGGGAACAGCCACCCGGCGGTGATGGAAGCCGTCGCGCAACAGCTGACAAAAACACCCTATTCCGGCGATTGTCATGCACTGGAAATCACCTGGGCGGAATGGCTGCAAAAGCTGTTTCCTTCCGCCGATCTTGTGCGTTTCACCGGGTCCGGCACGGAAAGCACCATGCTGGCCCTGCGCCTGGGGCGGGCGTTTTCCGGCAAAGATAAAGTCCTGCGCATTGATGGGCATTTTCACGGCTGGCATGACATGCTGTTGAAAGGGTCCAAACCCGGTGCCAATACGCCCCCTTCCCTGGGCGTTTCCGCTGCGATCACCGATCTGACAGTGGTTGCCCCACCAGCGATTGACGCGATCCGGGACTACCTGGAACAAGACCCGCAGATCGGCACAATCTTTGTCGAAGCTTCGGGCGCGAATTATGGTTCTGTGCCCTTGCCCGATGGTTTCCTGCAGCAGATCCGCGATCTGGCGACTGAAACCGGAAAGGTTCTGATCTTTGATGAGGTCATCACAGGCCTGCGCTGGTCCCCTGGCGGACGTCAGGCCCGCGATGGTGTGACACCGGATCTGACCACGCTTGCAAAAGTTGTCACAGGTGGCCTGCCCGGCGGCGCTGTTGTGGGGCGCGCTGACATCATGGCACTGCTGGATCCGGGAAAACCGATCGACGGCCTGGCCCCGCCTGTCAGCCACAAAGGCACGTTTAATGCAGCCCCTATGGTGGCTGCCGGGGCGATTGCCGCGATGGAACTTTTGTCCACCGGAGAACCCCAGAGACAGGCCGACGCCATGGCAGATCGCCTGCGCAACGGGATCAATGAAAAGATGGGCAAACATGGGGTGAAGGGCTTTGCTTATGGCGACAGTTCCACCTGCCATATGTTCTTTGGTGGCACGTCCATTGACGGAATGTCCGCCGCTGAAATCCGCACCCAGCCTGCGACGTTGGTATCAGGTTTGCGCAACGGATTGCTGGAGCGTGGTGTTGACCTGATGTCCTTCACATCCTGCGTGACATCCAGCGCGCATACGCCGGAGCTGATCGATGAAGCACTTGAGATATTTGACGAAACTTTCGCCGATCTGGCGCATCAGGGGATCCTGTCCACATGAGTAATCTGCCCACACAGGCCCGCACCGTGATCATCGGCGGTGGCGTTATCGGCTGTTCCATCGCCTACCATCTGGCCCGCGAAGGCCGCAAAGATATCGTTGTGCTGGAACGCTCAAAACTGACATCCGGCACCACCTGGCATGCTGCTGGTCTTGTGCGCCGTCTGCGCCCGTCCGCGACCCTGACAAAGCTGATCAATTACTCGATTGATCTTTATACCGAACTGGAAGTCGAAACCGGTCAGGCCACCGGCTGGACCCAGACCGGATCGCTGACACTGGCGACGAATGAAGACCGGCTGACCAATATCAAACGCCAGGTGTCCCTTGGCCGTGCCTTCGGGCTTGAAGCCGAAGTTGTGGACGCCAAACGCGCAAAAGAGCTTTGGCCGCTGATCGAGGTCGATGATGTGATCGGCGCGGTCTGGTCCCCAGCCGACGGGCGCGTGAATCCGTCTGACGTCGCGCTGGCCCTGTCAAAAGGTGCCAAATCGCGTGGCGTTCAGATCTTTGAAGACACCCGTGTCACCGGATTGCAGAAGAAAGGCGGACGGATTTCTGGCGTTGAGATTGGCGAACATGTCATCGAAGCCGAGGAAGTCATCGTGGCTTGCGGCCTGTGGTCACGCGAAGTGGCGGAAATGGCGGGCGCACATATGCCGCTTTACGCCTGTGAACATTTCTACATGCTGACCAAACCCCTGGAAGAAGTTCAGGCCCTGGGCAAAGGTGCGCATCTGCCGACGCTGAATGATCAGGATGCGTTTCTATATGCCCGCGACGATGTGGAAGGGCTGCTTGTTGGCAGCTTTGAGCCCCACGCAAAAGGCATTTCCACCAAGGACCTGCCTGCTGATTTCAGTTTTGATCTGCTGGATGAAGACTGGGATCACTTCATGCCGATGATGGAAAACGCCCTGAAACGCATCCCGGCGCTGGAAAAAGCAGAGGTGCGGATGCTGTTGAACGGGCCGGAAAGTTTCACGCTGGACAGCCAGTTTATGATGGGTGAAAGCCCCGAAGTGCCTGGTCTGTTCCTGATGGGCGGGATGAATTCCACAGGGATTGCGCTGGCCGGTGGCGCGGGCAAAGCCATGGCGGAATGGGTCATCGCGGGTGAACCCACAATGGAGCTGAACGAGGCAGACATTCGCCGGTTCAGCCCTGAAATGAACGTTGTTAGCGCGCTTGAGGCACGCATTCCAGAAGTTCTGGGGCGACATTACGACAACCCATATCCCGGACGATCCATGGAAACAGCGCGCGGTCAGCGTCGTTCACCCATTCACGCCGGGCTGGTCGCGGCGGGCGCACGTTTTGAAAGCAGGGGGGGCTGGGAACGTGCCGTGCATTTCGGTGGTGAGGGCGCTCATCTTCCTCTGACATTTAGCGCGCCTGCATGGCGTGATCAGGTCGGGGCGGAAGTTGACGCGTGCCGGAATGGTGCCGCGATCTTAGATCAATCCGCCTTTGGCAAAATCATGGTGCAGGGGCCGGATGCGGTGGCTTTCCTGAACCATCTTTGCGCGGCGCAAATGGATGTGCCGGTGGGGCGCATTGCATACAGTCAGATCCTGAACGCGCGGGGCGGTGTGGAAAGTGACGTCACTGTGCAACGGCACGCCCCCGACCAGTATCTGGTGATCTGTGGCGCGGGGGAGGTCGTGCGCGATATGAAACGTATGCGCGAAACCCGCGGTGATCTGCGTGTTGAATTCACGGATGTCACAAGCGGCTATGCGGTGATCGGCCTTGCCGGTGCAAAAGCACGTGACGTTCTGCAGGCCACCACAAACGCAACGATCCCCGATCTGAAACGTTTCCATTTTGCGCCGGTTGAAATCGGCCTGGCCCGTGGCTTTGCCGGACGGTTAAGCTTCACCGGCGAAGAAGGCTATGAACTCTGTATCCCCGCCGATATGGCAATGGCCGCCTATGAAGCGCTGATTGAAGCAGGCGCAACACATGCCGGGCTATACGCCAGTGGTTCTCTGCGGATTGAAAGCGGGTTCCGCGCCTTTGGGCACGAGTTAACACCAGGCACCACACCGATGGAAGCCGGGCTTGGCAATTTCTGCGCCTTTGGCACGGGGTTTGTCGGCGAAGAGGCCCTGCAAGGGGCCGATGCGCCAACGCGCCAGATCGTTTCGCTGTTGTTTGATGATCCGGACGCCCTGCCGATCCATGACGAACCGATTTACTTCAACGACAGGGTTGTCGGGCAGGTCACATCTGCCGCCTGGAGCCACCGTTTTGGTCGTTCTGTCGCGCTGGCGATGATCACGGGCAAAGACGTTTTCACCGCAGACAGCTGCACCGTCGAAGTTGAAATCGCCTGCACCCGGTTCACTGCAAAAACATCCCAGAAGCCCGCAAAGGATGCCTTCCATGTCTGATACAATCCGTACAACGCAGGTCGCCATTATTGGCGGCGGGATCATGGGCGTGGCCGCGCAGTTTCAGCTGGCTGAAAATGGCTGGACCGATACCATTCTGTTTGAAAAGGCAGAACTGACGTCTGGTTCCACCTGGCACGCCGCCGGGCAAATCGCCCATGCTGTCGGGTCACGTGTTGCGGGCTGGATCAATAAAACCTCGCTTGAAACCTATAAACGCGTTGAAAAAGAAACCGGGCAAAGCATTGGCTGGCACGAAGTTGGCGGCTTTCGCATTGCGACCACCGATGACGAAGTTGACTGGATGAAATCCATCATGGGCGTTGGCAAATTGCTTGACCTGCCGATGGATCTTGTCGGGCCGGATGAGGTCGCCAAAGGCAACCCGTTTTACAAGGTTGATGACGTCAAAGCCGCCATTCAGACTTTTGAAGACGGGCATATTGATCCAAGTTCTGTCACCATGGCGCTGGCCGCGGCCACCCGTGCACGGGGCGCAAAAATTGAACGTCACAACCAGGTGACAGGCGCGTCCCGCAAGGGCGATATGTGGCTGCTGCAAACCGAAAAAGGCGAAGTTCTGGCAGAACATATCGTCATTGCGGCCGGGTCTTATGCAAACCAGGTTGGCGAATGGTTCGGGCTGAAAATTCCGTCTGTTTCCTGCCTGCATCATTACCTGGTGACCGATACGGTATCTGAATTTGCGGACCGTCCGGAACTGCCTGTGATGCGCGACAATTCCTTTGGGGGTTACATTCGCCAGGAACAAAAATCCGGTCTGATTGGTATTTACGAAGGCCATGTCTGCCCCACCGTCTGGACCATGCCGCAGGGCGCGCCCTGGAAGGCTGAGAACGAGTTGTTTGAGGCGGATTACGACAGCATCGGTGATTTCCTGATGGTCGCTTTTGACAAAATGCCGATCCTTGCGGAATTGGGCATCAAACGTGTGGTGCGCGGCGCAATCACCCACACCCCGGATGGGGGCATGCTGGTTGGGCCAAGCGGGGCGCCGAATGTCTGGCTGTCCTGCGGATCTTCCATTGGTCTGGCCTGGGGCGGTGGCGCAGGTAAAGTGCTTGCGGATTGGATGGTGCATGGGGAAACCCCGATCAACACCCGCAGCATGGATCCGCGTCGTTACGGAAATTTTGCGTCTGACAATTATATCGTTGAGCGCACGAAAGACGAATTCATGCGTCGCCATGATACGCCTTGCCCCGGCAAACAGTTCCACTCTCTGCGTCCGCTGAACCGCCATGTGCTTTATGACCGTCTGGCGGCAAAAGGCGCTGTCTTTGGTGAGGTCGCCGGATGGGAACGTCCGCGTTATTTCGGTGAGGTCGGTGAGGTTGAGCAGATCGGCTGGGGCCATCAGAACTGGCACGCAAATGCGCAGGCCGAAGCCAAAGCAACCCGCGAAGCCGCTGGTGTGATTGATCTCTGCGCTTTTGCGCAGTTTGAAATCACCGGTAAGGATGCGGGCAAAGTGCTGGATCGTCTGTCTGCCAATAAGATCCCGGCGAAAGATGGCCGGATGAGCCTGAACCACCTGCTGACAGACAAAGGCCGGTTTGAAACGGAAATCACCATCTGGCGGATTTCAGAGGATCGCTATTTCACGGGCTCCCCAATTGCGCGTGCAACCCCGGATTTTGACTGGATCAAAAGCCATATTCGCGCAGGCGAAGATGTGCAGATGGTGAACTTGTCACATGACTGGGGCATGCTCGCCATGTCCGGCCCCGCGTCACGCCAGATCCTGTCTGAGCTGACCGATACGGATCTGTCAAACAAAGCTTTCCCATGGTTGTCCGGCCAGAAAATCACCGTGGCAGGCGTGAACTGCCATGCCCTGCGCGTCAGCTTTGTTGGCGAATTGGGCTGGGAGCTGCACGCACCGCTGGACCAGATGGGCGCGCTTTATGATGCGCTGTTTGAGGCTGGCGAAAAACATGGGCTGCGCGATCTGGGCAGCTATGCGTTCAACGGCATGCGGATGGAAAAAGCCTATCGCGCAAGCGGAGAGTTGACCACAGATGTCGGGCCGTTTGATGTGGGGCTTGAACGTTTTGTTGTGTCAGACGCGCGTGATTTCACCGGACGCGATGCTCTGCTGGAACGCACCCCGGAGTGGGAGCTGTTTTATGCTGAATTGCATGACGACAAAATTGACATCCACGGCGGAGAACCGGTGCTGTTGAATGGCGCGCCCGTCGGTCTGACGACCTCTGGCGGCTACGGTTACAGCATCGGTAAATCCCTTAGCTGGCTGTTTGTCAGAAAGGGCACGCCACGCGATGGGCTGAGCGTGCAGATCCTGAACCGTGAGATCCCTGTCACCGTGCATGATGATGCCCTGTTTGATCCACAGAATCTGCGACCTAGGCAGGATGTATAAAGATGTTTGCAACGCGAAAACCCGTACTACTGCAGCAGCCTTCTCATCAATCCTCCCCGCAACAAACTGCGGAAAAACCATTTCTGGGCGAAAACCACGGGGCGCGCATCTGGCGTCCACGCAAACGCCTAACTCTTGTAACCTCAACGAAGGGCAAATCTGATGTCTGATCTGATCACCGGCGGTGAAGCCGCTTACAATGTGCTGAAAGCCAACGGAATAGACACTGTTTTTGGCCTTCTCGGCGGCTCGATGCTGGAACTATATGACGCCATGTATAAGGACGGGGCCATTGATTATGTCGGCGCGCGAGATGAACGCGCAGCGGGCCATATGGCGGATGCCTGGGCACGTATGACAGGCAAACCGGGCATTGTTCTGGGGGCGCAGGCAGGTCCCGGTGTGGTGAACATCGTCACCGCCGTTGCCGAAGCGCAGCTGGCCTATTCGCCGCTGGTTGTTATTGCCGGGGCGATCAGCCGCTGTGACCATGCCAAAGATACATTTCAGGAAGTCGATCAGGTGGCCCTGTTTGCCCCGATCTGCAAGAAATCCGTTTTGTGTACCGATGCGAATCGCCTTGCAGCCATGCTTGAAGATGCGATTCGCCTGGCCAATTCCGGGCGCAAAGGCCCGGTGGTTCTGCATGTACCCCGTGATCTGTTTTCCGACATGGTGCCCGCCAATGACGCGAAACCTGTGAACATCGCCCGCCCCGGCCCTGCGGCGCCGGAAGATGTGGATGCTATCGCGACTTTGCTCTCTCAGGCGAAGCGTCCGGTCATCTTTGCGGGCGGTGGCTTTAAGTGGGGCAAAGGGCGTGATGCGCTGACCGCCCTTGCTGAAAAGCTGGAAGTGCCTGTTGTGGCCTCAACCGGGCATGCCGATGTGATGCGTCATGGCCACCCCTGGTTTGCAGGTCAGGCAGGCCCGCGCGGCAACCGTGTGGCCAGTCGCCTGACGAAAGAGACCGATGTGATGGTTGTTCTGGGGGCACGGCTTGGGTTCAATTCGACCTTCCATTCCAATGATTATGTGGGCGCGGATACACGTATCGCCCATGTGGATCTGGAAGGGTCCGCCGTTGGGCGGTATTTCCCAGCGGAAATCGCGGTGCAAGCCGATGCGCGTCTGACGGCAGAGGCTGTCACAGGCAAAGCGAGGCGCCCGGATGCCGATGCGTGGCGTGATACGTTTAAGGCGGATATGGCGTCTTTGCTTGCGGAACGCGCAGAAGAAGCCCAAATCGCAACCCTGCCAATGCACCCCCGCCGTGCGCTTGCTGAAATGCGCGAGGCTCTGCCTGAAAACGCGATTGTAACGTTGGACACCGGCAACACTTGTCTGCAAGGCGCGGATCGTCTGGCGCATTATGAACCGCTGTCCCTGATCACCCCGCTTGATTTTGGCCTGGTTGGTTTTGGTCTTGCCGCCGCCATTGGCGCCAAAGCTGCCGCCCCTGATCGTCCCGTTGTTGCGATGATGGGGGATGGTGCGGTTGGCTATACGATGATCGAAATCCAGACGGCTATTCAACACAGTCTGCCGATTGTGGTTGTTGTGCTGGATAACGAAGCCTGGGGGGCTGAGAAAGCCTACCAACAGGAATTCTATGGTGGTCGTCTGCTGGGCGCTGAGATCCAGTCGCCGCGTTATGATAAGTTCTCAGAACTTTGCGGTGGCAAAGGCATCTGGGTTGATGGCCCGGGCGAACTTGGCGACGCGCTGACCGCTGCGATCAACAGCAATGAAACCACAATCATTCAGGCGAAAATTGACCCGAAAGCCCTGATGACATTGCGCAAAGACCTGTTCAAAGCCAATGATGAATGAACCTGATCTTGTGATTGTTGGGGGCGGCAATGCCGCCCTTTGCGCAGCCATCACGGCGGTGGAAGCTGGCGCGCGGGTCCTCATTCTGGAAGGCGCGCCAAAGGATTATCGCGGCGGAAATTCCCGCCACACCCGGAATTTCCGCTGTATGCATGATGGGCCATTGTCCGTGCTGACCGGCAGCTACGGCGAAGACGAATATTACGACGATCTGCTGCGCGTGACCAAAGGCAACACGGATGAAAAACTGGCCCGCATGGCGATCCGGGGCAGCCAGGACAGCCAGCCCTGGATGGAAGCCCATGGCGTGCGGTTTCAGCCGTCTCTGTCCGGCACCCTGTCGCTGTCGCGCACCAACGCGTTTTTCCTGGGCGGTGGCAAGGCGCTGGTGAATGCTTATTATCGCACGGCTGAAAGCCTTGGCGTGCAAGTTTTATATGATGCCCCCGTGACGCATCTGGAACTGGTACACGATAAAATCACCCGCGTGGATTACACGTATCAGGGTAAAGATCTTTCCCTGTCGCCCAGGGCCGTTGTCGTGGCGTCCGGCGGATTTCAGGGCAATATCGAGCGATTGGTTGCTGCCTGGGGGCCAGAGGCCGAAAATTTCCTGATCCGTGGCACGCCGTATAATCGCGGTGATGTGCTGTTTGATCTGCTGGATCAGGGGGTGCAATCCATTGGTGATCCGACTCAATGTCACGCGGTGGCGATTGATGGGCGTGCGCCGAAGTTTGACGGCGGCATCGTCACGCGACTGGATTGTGTGCCGTTTTCTGTGGTCGTGAACAAACACGCGAAACGGTTCTACAACGAGGGCGAAGATGTCTGGCCGAAACGCTATGCCATTTGGGGCCGTTTGGTGGCGGCACAAGATGATCAGGTCGCTTACTCGATCATTGACAGCAAATCCAAAGACCTGTTCATGCCCTCTGTTTTCCCACCCATCACCGCGGACAGCATTGGCGCGTTGGCTGTAAAACTTAACCTTGATGTCAACGCTTTAGAGAAAACCATCACTGATTTTAACGCCGCTTGTCAGCCCGGTGACTTTCATCCGACGGAACTTGATGGCGTGACAACAGACGCGCTGACCCCGCCCAAAACCAACTGGGCACGTCCAATTCAAGATGGCCCATTCTACGCCTATGAATTGCGCCCCGGCGTGACGTTCACCTACCTTGGCTTCAAAGTCGATGAGACGGCACAAGTCCAAGGCCCCAATGGTGCAATCCGCAATCTTTGGGCCGCGGGCGAAACCATGGCCGGGTCCATCCTCGGGCAAGGCTATCTCGCCGGATTTGGCATGTCCATCGGAACAGTTTTTGGCCGCATCGCCGGCAAGGAGGCCGCAGATTATGTCCGCTGACACCATCCAGGACGCCCGCCGCCAGATCGAAATCTGCAATGCTTGCCGCTATTGCGAAGGCTATTGCGCGGTCTTTCCCGCTATGACCCGACAAAAAGCCTTTGCGGATGGGGACATCACCCAACTGGCGAACCTCTGTCACAACTGTCGCGGATGTTATTACGCCTGCCAATACACAGAACCACACGAATTTGCGCTGAACCTGCCCAAAGCCCTTGCCGAAGTCCGGCAGGACAGTTGGCAGGATTTCGCATGGCCCCCGCAGTTTGGAAAAGCCTTTCACACATCCGGTGTGGCGATCACTGTGCTGATCGTGCTGTGTTTCAGCCTGCTGTTCGCCCTGTCCCGTACGGTTATGCCTGTTGGTGGCGAAGGGTTTTACGCAACCCTGTCTCATTCCATGATGGTTGCGATCTTTATGCCCGCGTTTTTGCTGCCTCTGGGCAGTCTCGCAATCAGCCTGCGTCGCTATTGGCAACATGTGAACGGCGGGCGTTTGACAATGACTGCGGTTAAGGCCGCTTTTGTGGATGCCGGACGCATGAAGAACCTGTCCGGCGGTCATGGGGAAGGATGCAATTTCGAAGACGAAGACCGGTTCACAAAACTGCGTAAAATCGGTCACCAACTGACGATGTGGGGGTTTCTTCTGTGTTTCGCCGCGACATCATCCGGCACGATCCTGCACTATGGTTTTGATATCAAAGCACCTTATTCCCTGATCAGCCTGCCAAAACTGTTTGGCGTGACGGGTGGCATCATGTTGACATTGGGTACGCTGAAACTGGCCTGGCTCAAGACAAATGCGGATCGCAACCTGGGTGACACGCGTGTCTGGGGCGGGGAAATGGCATTTGTGCTGCTGCTGTGCGCGGTCGCAGTAACCGGCCTGGGGCTTTATGCAGCGACAGGTTCCACCCTGGTCCCTGCCCTGTTGGCGACCCATCTTGGTACCGTTCTGGCGTTTTTCCTGCTGATGCCGTTTTCAAAGATGGCACATGGATTTTACCGGCTGACAGCCCTGATCGCGGATAAAACCCGTTAAGGATTGTTGCGTGAATTCAGACGTTCAAGGTTCACGACCGTACTCATCATGATGCGGTCGTGACTCCAGCCGGTGGATTTCTGCAGCATCGCAGTGCCCGTCAGAATCATCCCGGCCAGCACCACCAACAGCCCCATATTCAACATCTGGCCAGGCTTGCCCACCTCGCCTGCCACAAGCACGTTCACCCGCGTTTTCAAACCGCTGCGCGCTGTGCGTGAAAACAGGCGGCTGCGGCCAACGAAGGGCACGGAAAAGGCAAACATCGTGCGTTGTGGAGCCTGCAGAAAGGCCGCTTCGGCGACTTTCACAAGGCTGCGGGCATAATCGACACGCGCACAACCGGACCGCCGCATATATTCGAAATCACAGGCAAATTCACGCAGGCCGCGCAGTTTCTGCGACAGATACCAGAAGGCCGGGTTCAGCACGAACAGCGGTGACAACACAGCGGCCAGAATTTCACATTCAAGATCGCGCTGACGAATATGTTGCAGTTCATGACCAATCGCCACTTTCATCAATGGCGCATCCATCAGGATATCCTGCGGTAAGACCACGTAAAACCGGCGCAGACCCCGGGTAGAAAACGGCACATGCACGCGATCTGACACCATAACCTGGATACGTCCGATCCGGCGTAAAGTGATGGCACCACGCACCAGAGACATGACCTGAAACAGGTTCATCGCCACATAAATCAATCGCGCAAGCGCCGCCCCGATCAGAAGGAACGCCAGCAAAATCAGCAGCGGCGCACGCCCTTCAGCGACCATCGCAACAGCAGAGCTGCGCGCGGACAGAAGATCATCAAAAAGAATCGGGTGGATGGAAATATTCCCTTTCAGGAATTGGGCAATCATCAGATCGGAAAAGCCCGGAATTTCACCGCCACCATATGTGCGGAAGAAGAACAGAACCAGCGGCGACAAAGCGACAACATAGACCGCCGCCATCACCAGGCGCAGGCGCGCGGAATAAGCACGGCCGTATCCTGCAAACCTCATGCAGCCTTCGATCAGCGCAAAAGCAAGCGCCGCAATCATCAGCGCCAGGTTTGCATCAATCAAAAGATTCATCAGGGCTTCAGGGCGTATCACGGCCTATCCTCTCTTCGATGATTTTCCGGATTTCATCCAGGTTCTCTTCGCTCAGGTTTTCGTCTTCAATCAGGCGTGCAACCAGGGCAGACGGCGCACCGCCAAACATGGCATCTGAGGTTTCGCGCAGGAACTTTACCTCATAAGCGGACCGTCCAAAGGCCGGGCGATATTTCAGCGTGCGATCCTTCTTTTCGCTGCTGGCATAACCTTTGCCTTCCAGAACTTTCAGCACCGTCGCCACCGACGTATAAGCCCTGGGCGTAACCTGTGGCAGGGCGGCGTGGACTTCACGCACCGTACCTTCCCCAAGATCCCAAAGGGTCTGCATAAATTCCAGTTCAACTTCGGTCAGAAGTTCGTTTTTACGTCGCGCCATTCGGTTTGCCTGTTTAGCCTGCCGGACGAGTCTACTAAAAAAATCGTCCTGTGAACAGGGTCACGCTGTTTCCGATTTTTGTCGCATGGAATCAAAGATATAGGCTTCGATCTGCGCAACCTGATCCTGATTCACACGCAGGCCAAGCTTTGAACGTCGCCAGAGGAAATCTTCTGCAGAGCGCACCCATTCATGGGCGATCGCCCAGTCCAGTTCACGCGCAGTGATGTCTTCGCCGAAATGCGCGCCCAGATCATCGCGGGATTGCGCATCTGCAAAGATCCCGGCGGCCTCTGTCCCGTATTGACGGATCAGGCGGCGGATTGTGCGGGCCTCAAAGAACGGCAGCTGTTTCAGCAGATCAGCACGCAGCTGTTTCACGCCATCCACAGCAAAAACCCCGCCGGGAAGGGCAACGCCAGCTGTCCACTGCGCGGTGTCACGGCCCAGGGTTTCGTCAATATGGCCCAGCGCGGATTCGGACAGTTTGCGATAGGTTGTGATCTTGCCACCAAAGATGTTCAGAACCGGCCCGCCTGCGGTTTTATTTACCCGCAGAACATATTCGCGCGTGGCCGCCGTGGCCGAGCTCGCCCCGTCATTATAAAGCGGACGCACGCCGGAATAGGTCCAGACGATATCTTCCGCCGCGATTGATTTTTTGAAATACTGCCCGGCAAACGCGCGCAGATAATCTGCCTCTTCCTCGCTGCATTCGGGCTTGGTGAAAGCGTCCGAATGATCCGCATCGGTGGTACCAATCAGGGTGAAATCTTCCTCATATGGAATGGCAAAGATAATGCGCCCGTCTTCGCCCTGGAAGAAATAGCATTTGTCGTGATCATACAGTTTTTTCACGACAATATGGCTGCCACGCACAAGACGAATGCTTTCCTTTGTTTCCAGATTCAGGCGTTGTTTGATCACGTCTTCAACCCATGGCCCGCCCGCGTTGACCAGCATCTTTGCCGTGACCGTCCGGGGCGTGCCATCGACCCCTTCAACCGTCACCTGCCAATGGGTGCCGTCAAATTCCGCGCCGGTCACTTTGCTGCGCACCATGATCTCTGCACCGCGCGCCTGGGCGTCGCGGGCATTCAACAAGGTCAGGCGGGCGTCTTCCACCCAGCAATCGGAATATTCATAGGCCTTGTGCAGATGATCTTTCAGGGGCGTGCCTTCCGGCGCGCTGCGCAGATCCACCTTACTGGTGCCCGGCAGTATTTCCCGCCCGCCCAGATGGTCATATAGAAACAGACCAAGCCGGATCAGCCAGTTCGGGCGTCGTCCTTTCATCCAGGGCATGACAAAGGACAGCAGGCGCGAGGTCGGCGTGTCGCTTTCAAAGCGCATTTCTTTATAGGTCGGCAAAACAAACCGCATGGGCCAGCTGATATGAGGCATCGCACGCAGCAAAGTTTCGCGTTCAATCAGGGCTTCGCGGACAAGGCGGAATTCAAAGAATTCCAGATAGCGCAGCCCACCGTGAAACAGCTTGGTCGAACCCGAAGATGTGGCGCTGGCAAGATCGTTCATCTCGGCAAGCGCCACGGAATATCCCCGTCCCGCCGCATCCCGCGCGATGCCACAGCCATTGATGCCACCGCCAATGATAAACAGGTCAAAGGGTTTGTTTTGCTCAGCCATTATGGGCCTCTGTGATAATAAGGTTTATGTTTCCGACGCGCGCAGCCTCGGTAAATGCAGCAGGCGGCGGCGCGTTCAGGATGATATGATCCAGATTCGCGATGTTGCAGATGCGGTAAGGGGCGGCGACGTCGAATTTCGACACATCCGCCACCAGAATTTTCTGCCGCGCATTGGCAATGATCGCCCGCGCAACAGCCACTTCGCGCGGATCGAAATCCAGAACGGACCCGTCGGAATCGATAGAAGACGTGCCAATCACCGCGAAATCGACCTTGTACTGGTTGATCGCCGCCACCGCGTCTTCGCCGATCACTGCGCCGTCTGACAAACGTACTTCACCGCCGATGACGCTTAAGGATTTCAAACGTGTGCCGCGCAAAATACTGATAATATTCATGTTATTGGACACAACCATCAGGTCTTTGTGCAGACGCAAGGCCTCGGCCACCTGTTCGGTTGTGGTACCAATGTTGATCGCCACAGAGGCACCGTCCGGGATCAGCTGCGCTGCGGCAGAGGCAACCGATTGCTTGTCCGCCATGTTGTTCAGACGGCGATCTTCATAAGCCCGCGCCGTGGTGGAGGGCGCACGTTTCGCGCCCCCGTGCATGCGAAGGGCCAGCCCCTGATCGCACAACTCGCTGAGATCACGGCGCACGGTTTGTGTTGTCACACCCAACTGCTTTGACAAAGCATCCACTTCGACCTCGCCTTCGTGGCGCAGACCTTCAAGGATCAGTTCCTGACGTTCGTTTAGTGGCATGGGTACTCTCAAATGAATGAATCAATGTTCACATGAACACTATTTTCTTCATATACACCAGATAGCATCGCAGAATTGTGACAATTCCTCTTCCGTAACGTGATTTTTCGATCTACTATGAAAATAGTTGACGTAAAAAGTTGCTCATACGAACATACCGGAACCGGATTCGTCCGGGTATAATCCAAGGGAGGAGACAAGATGCGTAAGTATCTGATGTCCGCTGCAGCAGCATCTGCTGTTTTGGCGGGAACGACATCGGCATATGCGGATATGGCCGCTGCCGAACGCTGGGTCGACAGCGAATTTCAACCAGCCGCAATCACCCGTGACGAACAAATTGCGGAAATGCAGTGGTTCGTTGATGCCGCCGCGCCTTATGCAGGCATGGAAATCAATGTTCTGTCTGAAGGCATTCCAACCCATTCCTATGAATCTGAAGTGCTGGCACGCGCTTTTGAGGAAATCACCGGCATTAAGGTGAACCACCAGATTCTGGGCGAAGGCGAAGTTGTGCAGGCTGTGCAGACACAGATGCAGACACAACGGAACCTGTATGATGCCTATGTGAATGACTCTGATCTCATCGGCACCCATTCCCGCCTGCAACTGGCCTATAACCTGACTGATATGATGGCAGGTGATTTCGCTGGCGTGACCAACCCGGGTCTGGACCTTGAAGATTTCATGGGCATCCAGTTCACAACCGGTCCTGATGGCGATCTCTACCAGCTGCCGGATCAGCAGTTCGCGAACCTGTACTGGTTCCGCAAAGACTGGTTCGACAATGAAGAATACAAAGCCGCGTTCGAAGCAAAATACGGCTATGAACTGGGCGTGCCTGTAAACTGGTCCGCTTATGAAGACATCGCAGAATTCTTCAGCGAAGACGTGCAGGAAATCGACGGCGTCGCAATCTATGGCCACATGGATTACGGCAAACGCGCCCCTGACCTTGGCTGGCGTATGACCGACGCCTGGCTGTCTATGGCTGGCGCGGGTTCCGTGGGTGAACCAAACGGTATTCCGATTGATGAATGGGGCATCCGTATGGAAGCGGGCACCTGTAACCCTGTGGGCGCATCCGTGTCCCGTGGTGGTGCTGCGAACGGCCCTGCGGCTGTTTATGCGATCCGCAAATGGGACGAATGGCTGCGTGCATATGCGCCCCCCGGTGCGGCATCTTTTGACTTCTACCAGTCTCTGCCGGCCCTCAGCCAGGGCAATGTTGCCCAGCAGATCTTCTGGTACACAGCTTTCACCGCCGACATGGTGAAGCCGCAGTCTGAAGGCAACAACACTGTGGATGCCGAAGGCAATCCACTGTGGCGCATGGCCCCAAGCCCGCATGGCCCATACTGGCAGGAAGGCCAGAAGGTTGGCTATCAGGACGTGGGTTCCTGGACCATTCTGAAATCCACCCCGCTGGATCGTGCACAGGCAGCATGGCTGTATTCCCAGTTTGTGGTGTCCAAGACCGTTGACGTGAAAAAATCTCACGTTGGTCTGACATTCATCCGGAATTCTTCCGTGAACCACGAAAGCTTTACCGAGCGCGCACCGCGTCTGGGTGGTTTGGTTGAATTCTATCGTTCCCCTGACCGCGTGGCCTGGTCCCCGACCGGCATCAACGTACCTGACTATCCAAAGCTGGCCCAGATCTGGTGGCAGCAAATTGGTGACGTGAACTCTGGTGCGTTTACGCCGCAAGAGGCGATGGATCGTCTGGCTGAAGAAATGGACATCACCATGGCCCGTATGCAGGCCGCTGACGAAGCTGCCAGTGTTTACGGCGGCTGTGGTCCACGTCTGAACGAGGAAAGCACAGCAGAATTCTGGTATGAAAACGGTGGTGCGAAGCCACCGCTGGAAAACGAGAAACCACAGGGCGTGACCGTCAACTATGACGAGTTGGTTGCGCGCTGGTCTGCGAACTAAATCTCCCTGTCGGGCGGTCTTTCTGACTGCCCGGCGTTTCCGGGGCTTACCATACGGCCCCGGATTTTTTCATGTCTCTCAGACATTCACCAATACCAACCTGATACACACCGATACTGGGGGGCTGTGCTTTATGGCACTGGAACTAAACGAAATTACCAAGGTTGTGGGCGGTCAGACGCATATCAAACCCACAAGCCTGACCCTGCACAGCGGGCACTTTAATGTGCTGCTGGGGGAAACTGGCGCGGGGAAGACCTCGCTTATTAAAATGATGGCCGGGCTTGATCCGATTGCCTCTGGTCAGGTCGTGATGGACGGCGAAGATATCACTGCACTTTCCACACAAAAACGCAACATCAGCCTCGTGCATCAGTTTTTCGTCAATTATCCGCATATGACGGTGTTTGATAATATTGCCTCCCCGCTGCGGGTTGCAGGCATGGCGAAAAGCGAAATTCAGGGCCGCGTCGAAGAAGCCGCAGACATCATGCAACTGCGCCCCATGTTGAACCGTCGTCCGCATGAACTGTCCGGCGGACAACAACAGCGTACCGCACTGGCCCGCGCGATTGCAAAAGAAAGCAAGGCCGTGTTCTTGGATGAACCGCTTGCCAACCTTGACTACAAACTGCGCGAAGAATTGCGAGAACAGCTGCCGGAATTGTTCGCAGGCCGGGGTGCCGTGGTGGTTTATGCCACGTCTGAACCGGAAGAAGCTCTGTTGCTGGGCGGTGAAACAGCCCTGATGCAGGACGGCCGCGTGACACAATTCGGCCCGACCGCCGGGATTTACCGCGACCCTGCAAACCTGAGCGCCGCCCAGGTGTTTTCCGATCCGCCCATCAACCAGGCGCGGATTGTTAAAGAAGGCACGACAGCGAAAATGGGATCAATCCACTGGCATCTCTCTGGTGCAGCGGCGGATATGGCCGATGGGGATTATATCGTTGCGATCCGCCCGAACCACATCCTGCCTTATAAAACCGACACCGCCTTTGTCCCGATCACAGGGCGCGTGGGTGTGACGGAACTGTCTGGTTCTGAAAGCAGCGCGCATTTCCATTTCGCGGATGAAAGCTGGGTGTCCCTCGCCCATGGCGTTCACCCCTATACCGTTGGCGAAGAACATAAATTCTTCATGGATCCTTCCGCCTGCCTGTACTTCACGCCTGATGGCACACGCATCAAAGAGGAGCGCGCATAATGGCGAAAATCACCCTCTCTAAACTGCGTCACAGCTATTACCCGAACCCGAAGTCAGCGAATGACTATGCGCTGAAGGAAATTGATCTGGATTGGAAAGACGGCGGCGCTTATGCCCTGCTTGGCCCGTCCGGTTGTGGGAAATCCACGCTGCTGAACATCATCTCTGGTCTGCTGGTTCCGTCCGAAGGGCAGATCCTGTTTGACGATCAGGACGTCACCCATCTGCCGCCGGATCAGCGCAACATCGCGCAGGTTTTCCAGTTCCCGGTGATCTATGACACGATGACGGTGTATGACAACCTGGCCTTCCCCCTGCGCAATCGCGGCGTCGATGCCATGCGGGTGGATCAGCGCGTGCGCGAAATTGCTGAGATGCTGGAAGTCACCGATCTGCTGGATCAGCGCGCCGCAGGTCTGTCACCGGACAACAAACAAAAGATTTCCATGGGGCGTGGGCTTGTGCGCGATGATGTGAATGTTGTCATGTTCGACGAACCCCTGACCGTGATCGATCCGCATCTGAAGTGGAAGCTGCGCAGCAAGCTGAAAGAACTGCATCAGCGCGTGAATGCGACGATGATCTATGTGACTCACGACCAGACCGAAGCCCTGACCTTCGCCGACCAGGTGGTTGTCATGCAGCAGGGCGAAGTCGTGCAAATCGGCACTCCAGTGGAACTGTTTGACCGCCCCGCACATACGTTTGTCGGCCATTTCATCGGCTCACCCGGCATGAATGTGCTGCCTTGCACGCTGGATGCTGGCATGGCGATGTTCAACGGCACAGCTGTGGAACTGGAAGGGCCGGTGCCGTTAGGTGCAAGTGGCAACTTTGAGATCGGCATACGCCCGGAATTTGTGACAATCAGCGACAGTGGCATTCCCGCCGTGGTGCGCAAAGTGGCCGATGTCGGGCGGCATCTGGTGGTGGAAGCCATGGCGGGCGATCATAAGATCTCTGCCGTCATGAACGGCACGACCCCTGAAAAAGGCGCGCAGGTTCACCTGAACTTCCACCCGGATCAGACCCGGCTTTATTCCGACGGCTGGCTTATTTCCAAAGCAGGAGGCAAATCATGAAAACCGAAAATCAAAAAGCCTGGTTCTTTGTGCTTCCAGTCCTGCTGCTGGTCGCTTTCAACGCCCTTATCCCTATGATGACGGTTGTGAATTATTCCGTGCAGGAAACCTTCGGCAACAACCTGTTCTTCTGGCAAGGCCTTGACTGGTTTGAACAAATTCTGCGGTCTGAACGGTTTCATGCGGCGCTTGGGCGGCAGTTCCTGTTCACCTTCCTGATCCTGATCATTGAAATTCCTCTAGGCATCATCATCGCACTTTCCATGCCGCGCAAAGGGTTTTGGGTGCCGGTGTGTCTTGTGACAATGGCCCTGCCGATGCTGATCCCTTACAACGTGGTTGGTGCGATGTGGAACATCTTTGCCCTGCCGGATATCGGCCTGATGGGCTATTTCCTGAACCATGTTCTAGGCATCAACTATGACATGACGCAGGATCCGGTGGCAGCCTGGGTGACGATCATCACCATGGATGTCTGGCACTGGACGTCGCTTGTGGTTCTACTGGCCTATGCCGGCCTCGTGTCTATCCCTGATGCTTATTATCAGGCGGCAAAGATTGACGGAGCCTCCAACTGGTCTGTGTTCCGTTTTATCCAACTGCCCAAGATGAAAAACGTCCTGACCATTGCAATTCTTTTGCGGTTTATGGACAGCTTCAACATCTACACGGAACCTTTCGTTCTGACAGGGGGCGGGCCGGGCAATTCGACCACGCTTCTGTCTATTGATCTGGTGAAAATCGCCCTTGGGCAGTTTGACCTTGGCCCTGCCGCGGCCATGTCCCTGATCTACTTTGCAATCACTCTTTTGGTCAGCTGGCTGTTCTACACGCTGATGACCAAAGACGACCTGAACTAAGGGGGCCTGATCATGCAAAAACGCAGCATCATCCCAATCGTCTATATTCTGTTCCTGCTTCTGCCGATTTATTGGCTGGTCGCCATGAGCTTCAAAACCACGAATGAGATCCTATCCGGGTTTTCCCTGTTTCCCCAGACTTTCACGCTGGAAGCCTACCGCACGATCTTCACCGATCCGACCTGGTACTGGGGATATATCAACTCGATCATCTACGTTTCGCTGAACACCGTGATTTCAATCACCGTCGCCCTGCCCGCCGCCTATGCGTTTTCGCGGTATCGGTTTCTGGGGGATAAAACCCTGTTCTTCTGGCTGCTGACCAACCGCATGGCCCCGGCCGCTGTGTTCGCGCTGCCATTCTTCCAACTATATTCCGCTGTTGGCATCTTTGACACGCATCTCGCTGTGGCGCTGGCCCATTGTCTGTTCAACATTCCCCTATCGGTCTGGATCCTGGAAGGGTTCATGGGTGGTGTACCAAAAGAGCTGGACGAAACCGCCTATGTTGATGGCTATTCCTTCCCGCGCTTCTTCATGACGATCTTCATCCCGACGATCAAAGCGGGCGTCGGCGTCGCGGCGTTCTTCTGCTTCATGTTCTCATGGGTGGAACTGCTGTTGGCTAAAACCCTGACAGCCGTGGCCGCGAAACCGATCGCGGCGACCATGACCAAGACCGCTTCAAGTGCCGGGTACGAACTTGGCCTGCTGGCCGCTGCCGGGACATTAACCATCATTCCGGGTGCCATCGTGATCTGGTTTGTGCGCAACTACATCGCCAAAGGCTTTGCAATGGGGAGAGTGTAACATGTTAACCTGGATGGCATGGACATGGCCCACCGGCCTGTTTTTCATCGGCGTTTTCACCGCCATGGCAATCATCACTGTGATCGAAATCAAAAAGCCCGGCACCAGCGCCCGTAAAGGCGCATTGGGCCTTGTGACAACACGCGGTGATCGTCTGTTTCTCAGCCTGATGGGCAGTGCCTGGATCTTTCTGGCCTGGCTTGGGATCGTTGGCACTCCCCTGTGGATCCCGTTGGGACTGGCGCTGATCTGGGGCACTTTCTGTTTCCTCAAAGTCTGACCTTATAAACACCTGCGCCAGCGCGAACCAACCGCTGGCGCAGAAACACGCACCACCCGCGCATTGTCGTTTGAAACAAAGCGTCGCGCACCCGATCTCCGGCAAAACCAGCCATGCGACGGAGACCCCAATGACCACAGCAACACATTCCGACAGCCCCGAACGCTACGCCCTGCCCCTGCGTATCCTGCATTGGCTTATGGCTGCAGGGTTTATCTTTATGTGGGCCTGCGGCTATGCCATGACAAAACTTGTGCCTGAAGACGGTGCCTGGGAAGAAACCCTGTTCGCGCTGCATATTTCTGTCGGCGTTACCCTGGTTGCCTTTCTGGCGGCGCGTTTTGTCATCCGCCTGCGTACAAATCACCCTGAACAACCAGACGATATGCCAGTGGTCGAACGCAAGCTGGCCCATGTCGGGCATATCATGCTGTATCTTGTACCTGCGCTGGTTCTTGCCGCAGGCTGGGCCGAGGTTGATCTGGGCGGGCATGGCGTGAAATGGTTCGGCGTGGCCATGCCAGAACTTTTCCCGGCTTCCCTGCTGCCCGGTGTAGCGGAACCCGAAGAACTGGCCGAAGCGGCCCATGTCTGGCTTGCTTACGGGATGCTTGCGCTTGTCGTTGGGCACATCCTGGCCGTTGTGAAACACAAAGTCATCGACGGGCATAATCTGCTGCCGCGTATATCCCTGAAAAAATAAGCACCTGGCGGCCATCACCCCACTGGTGGCCGCTGTTACACAACTGTCATGCACCCGTCACGATAGCGTTAACATCCCCAGGTAGATCACCCCCGTTCAGGGCCGCACGCCCGCCATCTACATTTGGGGATACTCCAATGCTTGCACGCACAACTCTTTTGGCAACCGCAACCGTTTTCTGTGGTTCCGTTGCTTTCGCTGAAACTGAAATCACCTGGTGGCACGCCATGGGCGGTCAGCTGGGCGAAACTGTAAATCAGATCGCTGCTGATTTTAACGCGTCCCAGGACGATGTGACCATCACACCAATCTATAAGGGTTCTTATGAAGAAACCCTGACCGCTGGCATCGCCGCCTTCCGTGCCGGCGAACAGCCAAACATCCTGCAGGTGTTTGATGCAGGCGCTGCCACCGTAATCGCAGCCCAGGGCGCGACCATCCCGGTTGCTGATCTGCTGGCCGAAAACGGCGGCTTCGACATCAATGACTACATCCCAGGTGTGCGTTATTTCTACGCCGATTCCGATGGCAAGATGATCGGCATGCCGTTCAACTCTTCCACCCCGATCATGTATTACAACACGCAGGCCCTCGAAGCGGCTGGCGTTACTGCGCCAAAAACCTGGGAAGAATTCCAGTCCGTGACAGCCCCTGCCCTGAAAGAGGCTGGCTATGAGCCACTGTCACAATCCCACCTGCCATGGATTTTCACTGAAAACTTCATGTCCCGCCACAACCTGCCCTTCGCAACCAACAACAACGGTTATGATGGTCTCGACACACAGATCCTTGTGAACAATGAAGCGATCCGCGATCACTTCACTGCTGCAAAATCCTGGATCGATGACGGCCTGATGGGCTACTACGGTTCCAACTGGTCCGACAATGCCAAGCCGTTTGAAGAAGGCCGCACAGCGATGTGGCTGGGATCTTCCGGTTCTTTCGGTGGCCTGATGCAGAAAGCGGATTTCGAATTTTCCGCAACCTACCTGCCATATTGGGAAGCTGTAACAACCGAGCCAACCCAGACCTTCATCGGTGGCGCATCCCTGTTCGCGATGTCCGGTCAGTCCAATGAAGAAAACGCCGCGACTGCTGCATTCTTCAACTACCTGACCTCTGAGGAAGTTCAGTACATGTGGCACCGTGAAACAGGTTATGTGCCTGTGACCCAGGCCGCATATGAACTGGCACAAACCGACGGTCACTATGATCGCTTCCCGGCCGCAAAAATCGGTGTGGAACAGCTGTCCCTCGCGTCCGGTGACAACACCCGCGGTTATCGCATGGGTTTCTACGTTCAGATCCGTGACGTGATGAACCGCGAATATGGCCGCATCTTCTCTGGTGAAACATCCGTGGAAGACGCGTTCAACACAATCGAGACCGAAGCTAATGAACTTCTGTCCCGCTTCGCACGCACACAAGGCGCCGGTTAACCCCACCGCCTGACACGTGCCGGGGGCCCTTTGCGGGGCCTCCGGTTTTATTCTGACGACACCTTCGAGAAGCCCTGCCCATGAAACGCGCCGGATTTGCGCAGCCCTGGCTGCCTATGCTGTTGCTGCTGCCCCAGCTGACCATCATTGTAATTTTCTTCTACTGGCCCGCGCTTGAGGCCGTGCGTTCTTCTTTCTACCTTGAAGACCCGTTTGGGTTCGGGTCCAGTTTTGTCGGTCTGGAAAACTACCAGATCCTGCTGGAAAGCCGCGAATACCGCCGGGTTGCCCTGTTCACGCTGTTTTTCACCCTTTGCGTCACTTTCTTTTCCCTCGCCATCGCTCTGCTGCTGGCGGTAAAGGCCGATAAAGTACTGCGCGGCGCAACCAGCTATAAGACGCTGCTGATGTGGGTCTATGCGATTGCCCCACCGGTGGCCGGGCTGATGGGCGCGATGCTGGTCAATCATTCCAACGGCATGATCACCCATCTGTTCGGGGCCGCCGGGTATGAATTCCGCAATGGTCTGAACTATAGCGACACGGCCTTCACCATGATCCTGGTTGCGATCTGGAAGCAAATCCCGGTGAATTTCATCTTCTTCCTGTCCGGCCTGCAATCCATCCCGGTTTCCCTGCGCGAAGCGGCAAAGATCGACAATAAATCCGGCACATCCCGGTTCTGGACGATCACGTTTCCGCTGCTCGCCCCCACCGGGTTCTTCCTGCTGATCACCAATATCACCTACGCGCTGTTTGACACATTCGGCATCATCGACGTGGTGATTAAGGGCGAACCGGGGAACAACCCACTGACGCTTGTTTACAAAGTCTACGTCGACGGATTCCGCGGCAATGACCTTGGCGGATCAAGCGCGCAATCGGTGGTTTTGATGGTTCTGGTCCTGGCCCTGACCGTGTTCCAGTTCCGCCTGATCGAAAAACGCATTCACTACACCTGAGGCGCTGAAAATGACAAAAACAGAGACTAACAGAGGGCAAAGCGCCCCACGTAAGCGCCGATTCAAGCTGGAACATCTGCTGGACCACAGCATTCTGATCCTGGGATCACTGTTCATGCTGGTGCCGGTTTATCTGATCATCGCAACGTCCAGCTTTGATCGCATCACTGTGGCGCGCAAAGGGCTGCAATATACGTTTTCCGACCAGATGGCAGAAAACTTTCACATGGCGATGTTTGAAAGCACAAGCTTCACCGGCACGGTGGATGGGTTCACCATGCTGATGAACTCTCTGATCCTGGGCATGGGCTTTGCCATCGGCAAAATCGCGATTTCCATGATGGCGGCCTATGCGATTGTGTATTTCCGCCTGCGGTTCGCAACTTTTGCTTTCTGGCTGATTTTCACGACACTTTTGCTGCCGCTTGAGGTGCGCATTCTGCCAACCTACGAAATCGTGCAGGGCCTGGGCATGATCAACACCTATTCAGGCCTGATCATCCCGCTGATCGCCTCTGCCACGGGCACGTTTTTCTTCCGCCAGTTCTTTCGATCTGTGCCCGAAGAACTGGTCGAAGCCGCGCGAATTGACGGCGCAGGGCCGGTGAAGTTCTTCATCGATATTCTGGTACCTCTGTCCAAAACCATGATCGCCGCGATCTTTATCATCATGTTTGTCGTCGGCTGGAACCAATACCTCTGGCCAACGCTGATCACCACCGATGAAGGGCTGTTTACCCTCGTGCGTGGGATCAAACAGATCATGCTGGTGATCGCCGACAACAATAAAATTCCGGAATTTGGCGTGGCAATGGCGCTGGCGATTATCGCCATGCTGCCGCCCGTGCTGATCGTTCTCTTCTTCCAGTCCTGGTTCGTAAAGGGCCTTGTGGAATCCGACAAATAAGGAGCCGGTAAAATGGCAAATGTATCCGTCAAAGACGTTGAAAAAATCTACCCGAACGGGTTTCACGCGATCAAAGGGGCAAACCTGGAAATTGAACCGGGCGAATTCATCGTGCTGGTCGGGCCGTCCGGCTGCGGGAAATCGACCCTATTACGGACGATTGCGGGCCTGGAAGAGGCATCTTCCGGTGAAATCAGCATCGGGGATCGCGTGGTCAATGATATCGACCCCGCCGATCGCAACATCGCGATGGTGTTCCAGAACTACGCACTTTACCCGCATATGACCGTGTACAAAAACATGGCCTATGGCCTGAAGAACCGCAAACTGCCGAATGATCAGATTGATACGCAGGTGCAAAAAGCGGCACTAATGCTGGGACTTTCGGAACATCTGGACCGTAAACCAAGTCAGCTGTCCGGCGGTCAGCGCCAACGCGTTGCCATGGGCCGTGCGATTGTGCGTTCGCCCGATCTGTTTCTCTTTGACGAACCCCTGTCCAATCTGGATGCCAAACTGCGCAGCCAGATGCGCATCGAAATCCGCAAACTGCAGCGTGAACTTGGCGTGACCTCGATCTATGTGACCCATGATCAGGTGGAAGCCATGACCATGGCAGATCGGATTGTTGTACTGAACGGTGGCAAGATCGAACAGATCGGCACACCGGCTGAAATCTACAACAGCCCGGCCAGCGTCTTTGTTGCCTCTTTCATGGGCGCCCCCCCCATGAACCTGATGGATGCTGTTGCCGATGGGAACAGCATTGCGCTGCCCGGCGGCGCATTGCCCCTGAATCATGAAGTACACGGCCCGGTCACCATCGGTATCCGTCCTGAGAAAGCCGTGATCACTGACCAGGCCAATGGGGCGACACTACCGTTCACCCATGATTTCACCGAAGAACTTGGCGCGATCCGGCTGGTGCATGGGCATCTTGGGGATACACCTTTTGTCGTGCATCGCCACGACGACGCACCACTGCCTGATGGACCTTTATTCGTCTCTGTTGCAGGGGAAAATGTGAATGTCTTTGATCAGGCAACAGGCCAGAAGCGATGAAATTGTTCGAAACGGCAAGCTGCACCGCCCTGCCCGCGGTGCCTGCTGAGCTGCATGACCGGATCCTGGCGGCACCCCGCAATTCAGAAACACACCGTGAACTGATGGAACAGATGGAGGCCATGCATCTGCTGGAAGAACGCTGGCCCTCTGCCGCCAGCCCCCTGCCCGCAGAATTCACTGTGGCCGCCTGGAACCTGGAACGCTGCCTTGATCCGGAAGGTTCTACCGCGCTGCTGAAGCAACACAAACCCGACATCATCCTGCTGTCTGAAATGGACGCTGGCATGGCCCGCACCGCCCAGCGCAACACAACGGCCGATCTCGCCCGGGAAATGGGGATGGGCTATGCTTACGGCGTGGAATTCCATGAAATGGATCTGGGCGGCGAAACCGAGCGTGAATTCTGCAAAGATGATTACAACGCCTTTGGCTGGCACGGGAATGCGCTGCTGTCGCGCACGAAGCCCCTGAAGACCGCACTGGTGCGGCTGGATGATCATGGCCACTGGTTTTGCCCGGAAACCTCCGATGATCCAGCACAACCCCGCGTCGGCGGGCGCATGGCAGTCATGGCGGTAATACCGACCAGAGGCGGCGACATCTGCGCCATTTCCACCCATCTGGAAAGCGCCACAGATGCCCCACACCGACAAAGCCAAATGGATCGCCTGATCGCGGCGGCTGACGCTTTCGCGCCCGGCCTTCCGGTGATCATTGGCGGCGATCTGAACACCGGTAACCACCTGCCCAACGCAGACTGGCAGCTTGAAACGCTTTTTGACAGCGCAAAACGCCAGGGGTTTTCCTGGGGTAACAACCTAGAAGGCATGACCACCCGCAAAAGCCGCATCACCCGCTGGCCGACCCGCGCCATGAAGCTGGATTGGTTTGCCTGCCGGGGCCTGAAAGAACACGGTGCAGACATCATCCCCGCGCTTGACCTGACAAAGACGCCCCTGTCGGATCATGAACTTATTGTCGGGCAGTTCAGTATCTGAACGAAAAATCGGATCAAACCTCTTCTCAATCCGGCACAACGGGTTGCCCGGACCGCAGGCAACCCATAATGTGCAGCTATTGTCTGGTAAAACATTGCAACAACAGCGCCGGACAGCAGTGAACCGTGAAGAGGAACAGGTTTGGGCGTTCTTGGAACATATCGTTTGCGCGTACGGCGCAGGCGCTTTCTTTTACGGGCGATCCGAAAACGCCGGGAATTGCGTGCTGTCGCAAAGCGCACAAAGACGATCAAACGCAATGATATTCTGCTTTTCTCTACTCTGCGCAACGAACGGTTTCGCCTTCCCTATTTCCTGAAATACTATCGGGATATGGGCGTTCAGCATTTTCTGTTTGTTGACAACAACAGCACTGATGGGTCGCTTGAATATCTTGCGAAACAGGACGATGTGTCTGTCTGGACAACAAAGCACAGTTACAAGAATTCAAGGTTTGGCGTTGACTGGCTGACATGGCTGCAGATGCGCTATGCACATGATCACTGGGCTCTGACTGTAGATGTTGATGAATTCCTGGTCTTCCCCTTCTGTGACACCCGTTCTTTACGGGCATTGACCGACTGGCTGGATGCATCTGATGTCACCAGCTTTGGCGCGATGCTGCTGGACATGTATCCCAAGGGGCCGCTTGACCATTTTCATTACACCGAAGGTCAGAACCCGTTTGAAATTGCGTCCTGGTTCGACAGCGGCAACTACACGCTTTCACTAAACCCCATGTATGACAACTTGTGGATCCAGGGCGGGCCCCGTGCCCGTCAGTTCTTCACCGACACACCGGAACAAGCGCCCGCACTGAACAAAATCCCGCTGGTACGCTGGAACCGCAGATATGCTTATGTCAGCTCTACGCATGCTCTGCTGCCGCGAGGACTGAACAAAGTCTATGATCAGACTGGCGGGGAAAAGGCCTCTGGTTGTCTGCTACACGCAAAATTCCTCGAAGGCTTTGCAGAAAAGGCCGCGGAAGAACTTGTCCGGAAACAGCATTACGCCGGCAGCCGTGAATATATCTCTTATGCAAGCGGGGATGGTACAGAGCCGGACTTCTGGTGCAAATGGTCTGAACGCTACATCAACTGGCGACAACTGGAAATGCTTGGGCTTATGTCGAAAGGGAACTGGGCATGAGTACTGGCATCGTGATGCTTGCGCATACGGCTTTCAACCGGGCGGCTCAGGTCGCGCGGCACTGGTCGGAAAAGGGCTGCCCCGTTGTTATCCATGTTGACAATCGCGTACCTGAGAATGCCTTTCTGAAATTCACAAAAGCACTGTCTGACCTTTCCAATGTGAAATTCTGCGCCCGTCACGCCTGCGAATGGGGGACCTGGGGCATGGTTGCGGCCACACAAAGTGCATCTGAAATGATGTTGGCTGAGTTCCGCGAGGTTGATCATGTTCTGCTGACTTCCGGATCATGCCTGCCACTTCGGCCCGTACAGGAACTTGAAAGCTTTCTGAAACGCCATCCGGATACAGATTTCATCGAATCCGCGACCACCGAAGACGTTCCCTGGACTGTCGGAGGTCTTGATCAGGAACGATTTACACTGCGGTTCCCCTTTTCCTGGAAAAAGCACCGCTGGCTGTTTGACCGGTACGTCCGGCTGCAACGTCGCGTTGGCTTCAGACGTAAGACCCCAAACGATCTGACGCCCCATATGGGATCACAGTGGTGGTGCCTGACCCGGCATACGCTCGACGCGATCCTGAACAGTCCGGACCGGGCGGAACATGATGCCTATTTCCGTAAAGTATGGATCCCTGATGAAAGCTATTTTCAGACCCTGGCGCGCGTCTATGCCCGCAAAATCCGAAGCCAGTCCCTGACGCTTGCGCAGTTTGATTATCAGGGAAAACCTTACATCTTTTATGACGACCACCTGCCACTTCTGAAACGATCCAATTGCTTTATTGCCCGCAAAATCTGGCCAGCCTCCAACACGCTTTACAATACCTTCCTGCGCAAACAGAGTAAGGGAAATTCAGATGTGGAACCCAATCCGGGTCGCATCGCCCGCCTGTTCAGCAATGCAACAGAACGTCGTATCCGGGGCCGTGCCGGTTTGTATATGCAAAGCCGTTTTCCCAGAAACACCTGGGACCACCACCTGACGTCTGCACCTTATTCCGTTTTCGAAGGCTTCGGGGACGTCTTTGAAAACTTCGATTCATGGCTTGGTAAAGCCACCGGGGCGAACGTCCATGGCCACCTGTTTGATCGGGACCGCGTTCAGTTTGCAGGCGATCAGGATTGTTTTTGTGGCGCCATGTCAGGCAATGCAGCCATTCGGGACTATAACCCGGAAGGTTTTCTTTCCAGCCTGATCTGGAATACCCGCGGGGAACGGCAATGCTTCCAGTTCGGACCTGCTGACAATCAGAAAATCAGCAAGCAACTGGCCACCGATCCGAACGCCCGGATATCGGTTATTTCCGGTGCCTGGATCATTCCCCTGTTTAAGTCAGGGCGAAGCTTTGGTCAGATCCGTACAGAAGCGGCCCGGCTGCAAAAAACTGAAAGCAAACATCTGGATATTTTGCGCGCAAGCTGGGTGAAGGCGCAGGTCCGGATCTGGACGCTGGCGGATTTCATGGAAGCACCGGTTGAGAACCTGCAAAGCATCGTCGACGAAATGGGCGCGCATCTGCCCCATAAACCCGTCCCTGCTATTAAAGTGACCGAATTGCCCGGATTTCGGGAGTTTCTGCAAGACCTGCGCGATCAGGGAATGCACCCCTGGCTGACCGGTGACTTCCAGGCACCGACGGCCCCAGGCAAGCCCACACCCCGTGAACCTCGTTCCTATATGGCAGGCAAATGACCAAAGCACTTAACTACTTCGTAATTTTCGCTGAAATGCGCACGGGATCTAACCTGCTGGAAGCCAGCCTGAACAGCTTTGACGGCATTCAGTGCCATGGCGAAGCCTTCAATCCGGCGTTTATCGGTTATCCGAAAAAGGATGATCTGCTTGGGATTACCGCGCAGGAACGTGACCAGAACCCGATCAGACTTATCCGCACAATCAAGAATAAATCAGACGGCATTGGCGGGTTTCGCCTGTTTCACAATCATGACATGCGCGCGGCAGATCACTGCCTGAATGACCCGGCCTGCGCCAAGATCATTTTGTCGCGTAATCCGGTGGAAAGCTATGTGTCCTGGAAAATCGCCCGGGAAACTGATCAGTGGAAGCTGACCAACCACAGCAAACGCAAATCTGCGCAGATTTCATTTGATGCCGTTGAGTTTGAAAAGATGCTTGCGGCACAACGCAACTTCCGGGCCCGGATCCAGCAGCAACTGCAGATCTCAGGTCAGACAGGGTTCTATGTCAGCTATACCGATCTTCAAAACCCTGAGATCATCAACGGGCTTGCCCGGTTCCTGGGCGTTGACAGCCAACAGGAACAGATCCAGACCAACATCAAAAAACAAAACCCCGGCCATCTGAGCGAAAAAGTTCTGAACTTTGATGAAATGGAACAGGCCCTGGCGCGGTCCGATTTTTTTGAACTTTCCGAACTGCCTGGCTATGAACCTTCTCGCGGTGCGAATGTGCCCTCTTGCGTGACCACCAATGAACCTGCGCTTCTCTATATGCCTCTGCGTGGCATGGATCATGCGCCAATAGAAAATATGATGGCGCAGAATTGCCCTGACCTCCCGCTTGCCCAGGGGTACACTCAGAAAACCCTGCGCGAATGGAAGAAAGATCATCCGGGACACATCAGCTTTACTGTGGTGTCTCATCCTGTTGAACGGGCTCATGCCACATTCTGCCGGCATATCCTGAATATCGGGCCTGACACCTACACCGAAACCCGGGATCTGTTGCGTCGTCAGTTTGATCTGCCAATCCCCGTCGGCGCGCCAGGCACAGGCTGGGACATCGACCAGCATCGCACAGCATTTATCGCGTTCATGGATTTTGTGCACAACAACCTGACGGGTCAAACCGCCTTGCATGCGGAAAACACCTGGGCCAGCCAGACATCATTGCTGGAAGGCATCAGTAGTTTCGCCTTCCCGGATCACATCCTGCGCAGCAACCGTTTAACTGAAGGAATGAATGTGATTTTTGGCTCAGCCGAAAACACAGCTATCCATGCCGAAGCTGATCACCCTTTTTCACTGGTTGATGTTTACAACGGCAAAGTCGAAAGCGCCGTGAAGGCCTGCTACAAAAAAGATTACATCAATTTTGGTTTTCCACGCTGGGATCGCTGGAACGAACAGGTCTGAACAGGGTCAGGCCGCCTGACTGGGCAGCTCTTCCGTCAGGATCGTATAAAGCGTCGCCGGACCTGTGTTTGCGCGTAGTTTTGCACAAATCCCCGGATCCCGCATTGTTCGGGACACTAGCGCAAGCGCTTTCAGATGTTCAACACCTGCGTCTTCCGGCGCAAAAAGTGCAAAGAACAGATCAACCGGCTGACGATCAACAGAACCAAAATCCAGTGGTGCTTCTGCGCGCAGAAAAACGGTTGAAACACCGGTCAGCCCGCTCAGACGTGCATGCGGCAGAGCAACACCTTTGCCAACACCGGTCGGACCAAGGTTTTCACGTTCCTGCAAAGCTTCCATCGCGCGCGATACCGGGATTCCATAGGCATCAGAGGCAACCTCTCCCAAAGACTGGAAGAGGCGTTTTTTGCTGGTCGCACTTCCGATCACCTTGATGGCATCGGGCTTAAGAATTGTTGTAAAATCCATCGTGCTACCTGATCACAGGCCTGTAACAGCCCCTGCCTTTTATTTCGGATCAATCCAGCCGATGTTTCCGTCATCGCGCCGGTAGACAACATTTACGCCGTCATGTCCTTCATTACGAAATACCAGCGCCGGAGCACCAGCCAGTTCCATCTGCATCACCGCTTCGCCAACGGACAGAGATGGTATTTTTGTTTCCATTTCGGCGATGATCATCGGCTGCAGAGTTTCGGGCTCGTCCGCGTCTGTGTCATCTCCTCCGGCAAGGATATACGAGGAAGCGCCAAAATGTTCAACCGGCTGCGCCCGCTCATTATGATGGTTTTTCAACCTGCGCTTGTATCGACGCAGTTGTTTTTCCATTTTATCACAGCAAGAATCGAAGGCTGCGTAGATTTCTGTGGCATGTGCCTTTGCCTGGGCGGTCAGTCCTGTGGAAAGGTGAACAGTTGCTTCACAGACGTATTCATGGGCATTGCGCGAGAAAACCACCTGTGCGTCTGTCGGTCGTTCAGCATATTTCTCGACGACAACGCCCAATCCGTCTTTCACGTGCACCTGAAGTGCTTCACCAATATCAATTTGCTTTCCAGTGATCTGGTACCGCATGTAACCTCCTGAAGTTTAAGTATACGGATGCTGCGTTCCCCACAGCCAAACGGATCTGGTTCAGAAAATGACTAATCTGTTTGGGTTGTGTTTTTCCGGGCGGTCGCCAAGCCTGACTAAGGTTCAGGGCCGCTGGGAAAGGTACTTCCGTTTCCGGTCGTACGATGTAGGAATCTTCAGACATCCCCTGTATTTGGCGACAGTTCGACGTGCAATGTCAACGCCTTCCTGCAATAATTGATCAACAATTTCTAAATCCGAAAGCGGATTGTCCTTATTTTCCGCAGCAATCATAGCCTTAAGCTTGTGCTGAACCGTATAGGCAGACGTAGTTTCCCCGTCGCCACTTTGCACCGAACGCTGAAAGAAAACAGACAGCGGGTACATGACCCCGTTCACCTGTGCAAACTTTCCTGCAACCGCCCGGGCGACGGTCGAAGGATGCACCTTTAGCTTTCGGGCGATATCAACTCGGGTCACGGGCTTCAGTTCGCTCACGTCGCCCACAAAGAATGACCGCTGAACTTCGACAAGCAGATGCGCGATCTGAAGCAATGTTTTACCCCGGAAGTTAACCGCACGTATCAAGGCATCTGCGCGCCGGCGGCATTCCCGGATATAGTCCTGTGCAGCCTCATCCTTCATCGCCCGACGCATAAGGCCTTCTTCCAGACTCAGATCTGGCATTACATCCCTGCAAAGATAGGCGATGATTTCGTCGCTGTCGGCCTTCCTGATACAAACATCGGGAAGCACCTCTTCTGCCAATGGCCGGAACTGTTCTGCCGGATAAGGCGAAAGCCCCCGGATTTTCACAGCGATAGAACGGGCAAGCTTTTCCCCCATCCCACTGATTTTGCGAAGCTTTCCCCAGTTCTCGGCTGCAAAAAGATCAAGGTGCTTCAGAACAACATCCACATCTTTTTGTCTCAAACCATTATCAGCCAGCTGAATGCCGATGCATTCTGCCAGGTTCCGCGCACCAATACCCGAAGGTTCGCACTGCTGGATCAATCTGACGGCATGATCGACCTCAGCCGAAGAACAGCGCAATTCCCCGGTGAGTTCTGCCACTGAACTGCGAATATAACCTTCTTCCGTCAGATCACCGATCAGATATTGCGCGATGTCTCGTTTGCGACCTGGCGGGTTGTTTGCCATCAACTGCCTGTGCAGATGCTCTGACAATGAAATCCGGCTTTCCAGTGTCTCTGACAATTCCATCGGATTGACCCGACTGCCGCCACGCACCCGCAACAGGGGGTTTTCCGCTGCCTCTTCACTGATCCGACGTGCAAGATCTACACTGCTCAGGGACAAGATGCCCAGGGAATAGGTAAGGCCCGCTGACAGTGTCTGACGCTGAGACGTTGAAAGCTGTGTGCGGGGCGTGGATGGATTTACCATGCCGCCACCCTGCGACAAAGATCAGGACATACGGAAGCTTTGTCCAAGATACACTTTACGCACATTTTCATCCTGCACGACTTCATCTGCCGTCCCACTCATCAACACTTTACCGTCATGCAGAATATAGGCCCGGTCCACAATTTCCAGTGTTTCGCGCACATTGTGATCCGTAATCAGCACACCAATGCCGCGCGATTTCAGATCAGCCACAAGGTTTCTGATTTCACCCACAGCAATCGGATCAACACCGGCATAGGGTTCATCCAGCAGAACATATTTCGGACCAGAGGCCAGGCAACGCGCAATTTCCGCACGACGACGTTCCCCACCGGAAAGCGCAAGCGCAGGCGCGCGGCGCAGATGTTCGATGGAAAACTCAGACAGAAGTTCTTCCAGTTTTTCCATACGCTTACGGCGGTCTTTAATGGAAATTTCCAGGATCGACAGGATGTTATCTTCGACGCTCATACCACGGAAAATCGACATTTCCTGCGGCAAATACCCGATCCCCAGACGTGCCCGGCGATACATCGGCAATGTCGTGGCATCGGTGCCGTCAATCACAACCTGGCCGCCTTCGGCGTTCACAAGACCGGCGATGGAATAGAAACAGGTCGTTTTCCCAGACCCATTCGGCCCAAGCAAAGCAACGACTTCGCCACGGGACAATTCCATCGAAACATCCCGGATCACCACGCGTTTGCGATAGCTTTTGCGCAAATTTCGAATCGACAGACCGCTGCTGCCTTCGGTGACTTTCAGATCCGGCGCAGCCATCAGTTGCCCCCGGTCTGCAAAATCGTATGCACGCGGCCCGACAATTCGGCCTGCCCGGTGCCCAGATTTACCGTCATCTGATTGGCGCCCAGCGCATTATCGCCCTGCGTCAGGATCACACCGCCTTGCATGACAATCTGACCGGACCCGATTGTATAAATCGCAGAGGTTGCTTCGGCCGCTTCCGCACCATTGGTCAAAACTACGCCATTGGTGGCATGAAGGCGTGAAATTTCACCAGTGGTATTTGCGCCTGTCTGATATTCCACACGCACACGACCGGCGGACAGACGCATAGAGCCCTGGCCAATCACCACATTGCCCTGAAAAACAGCACTGCCATCTTCCTGGTTCACCTGAAGCTGATCTGCGGTGACTTCCACAGGCAGGCTGGCATCATGTTGCAGGCCACCAAATGCAACCTGGGCCTGCCCAAAAGCAGCGCCGGAAAAGCCAACAACAGAAGCGCTTAGAACAATCGTCTGCAGAAATTTCTTCATACCAACCTCTCAGTTCACCGGTGTGTATACCAGCTTCACCCCGCCCTTGAAAACAAGAACATAGGTATTGCTGTCAGGTTCTGCCAGTTCCAGCAGCATTGAATCTGCATCAAAGCTTCCGAAACGTCCCGTCACCGATACAGCACCCGGCGCAGTCAGGATTGAACCATCCAGCGCGGTTTCAATTTCAGACGTCGACATCTGCATGCCTTCGGAACTCTCAATACGCACATCACCGGACAGGGAAAACATCTGATCCGCATTGTTCATCTGCCCACTGTCAGACACAATTTCAAACCGTGTTCCCCCCGGCGTATCAATTGACGCCTGCAGGCCTTCCGCAGCCAGCCGCCCGGCATCTTCCGGATCAGGGGTGGCCGTTTCGGCCTGCACAGACAGGGCCGTGCCATTGCCGGTGACACCAGTAAAATTCGGACGAGTCACACGCGGAGTCTGCGCACGTTCTTCGATTTCGCGTTCGGAAAACGGGATTGCGCCGCCGGTGCCGCTGCCCCGGGAAAACAGGAACAAGGTCGACAACAGCGCAAGCGCCGCCAGGGGCAGAATAACCTTCACCCAGGCGATAAAACGCGAATATGTGTAGACGTTGTTCATTGCTATACAACCTATCAGATCACCCGTGACAGCAAAGCACCGCTTTCGCTGTCAGCAATGATCCGCCCGAACATGTGGATTAATGTGCGAAAATATCCTGATCCGGCCAGCCCGCCAGATCCAGCACAGCGCGGGTCGGCAGGAAATCGTAGCAGTTCTGCGCGATGTCCATACGTCCTTCGCGTTCCAGCCGTTCATTCAGCTTCTCGCGCAGCGCATGCAGGTACAACACATCAGATGCCGCATAATCCAATTGGGCTTTGGTCAGTTCCCCGGCGCCCCAGTCGCTCATCTGCTGGTGTTTGGAAATATCCACGCCCAGCATTTCCTGCAGCAGGTTCTTCAGCCCGTGACGGTCAGTGTAAGTGCGGATAAGCTTAGACGCGATCTTGGTGCAATAGACCGGCGCAGTCAGCGCGCCAAAAGCGTTATACATCGCCGCAATATCAAAACGGCCATAATGGAACAGCTTCAGCACATCCGGATCGGTCAGCACAGCGCAAAGGTTCGGCGCCTCAGCCTGACCTTTTTCGATCTGCACAATATGCGTATTCCCGTCCCCACCAGACATCTGCACCAGACACAGGCGATCGCGATGTGGGTTCAGCCCCATGGTTTCACAATCAATCGCCACAACCGGACCCATTGAAAGCCCGTCGGGCAGATCGTTTTTATAAAGATGGTTCGCCATAGGGTGTCCTGTCAGGAATGCGGGTTTCCTGACAGTTAGAAGGTCTTGCCATATGGTTCAAGTTAATGGCGCTTAATGATGCGGCGTTCCGTCGGGGCCAACAATGCCGCTGATCAGGTTCACCCGGTTTAGCTTATCCGCAAGGCTGCCCCGATGGGTCGGAATTTCCGCGATCCAGTTTGCCACCTGCTGCGCGCGGTCGCGGGTGGTTTTTGTGCCCTCTTCTGCGCTGACTTCTGTGAAACGCACCACATCCCCGGCACGGGCCTGGGCGGTTGTATCCTGATCGCATGTGATCATCGTGGCAATCTTGGGATAGCCACCGGTCGTCTGATGATCCGCCAGAAGAACAATCGGATCGCCATGCCCCGGCACCTGAAGCGATCCGCGAATGATAGCTTCTGATGGAATAGACAGCGCATCTTCCGGCGCAAGAGACGCACCTGACAGTCGCATTCCCATACGGTCAAATTCGCGCGTTACGGTGAAATTTCCCTGAAACAGAGCCTGTTTTGCACGTTCCGGGAACAGGTGATTCTGCGGACCGGGAACGATACGGGCATTGCCGGAGAACCGGCTGAATTCCGGGATTGGCAAAGCACAATTCAGATCTTCGCGCAAAGATGCCGCCGAAGGTGCAAGGATATCTCCGGCCTGCAAATAACCACCGCAAAGGCCAGACGGTAGGTGTGACGACGTGCTGTCCAGCCAGGCGTCTGTCGCAAAGCCCCCAAGACACGACAGATAGCCCCAGCTGCCACTTGCGCCCGCCCGGATTGTCAGGGTTTTCCCAGCAGGCAAAGTGAATACACCCCAGGGTAGAAGGGCTTCTCCATCAATCGATAAAGCAAACTCACCCCCGCAAAATCCCAACGTTAGAGACTGTTTTGCTTGAACAACCATACCCGCAAGCGAGACTTCAATCGCATTAAATCCCTCTTCCGCCTCAAGCATTGCTGCAAGAATGCGGAAGGCCTGGCGATCCATCGGCCCGCTTTCTGTTACACCGTAGCGCAGAAACCCCATGCGCCCGCTGTCTTGCAGAGAACACAGCGGGCCGGCGAATTTCACTTCGAGGCTCATGATTTTTGCCCTTTCATGAAATCATCCGCAGAAACCCGCTGAAACCGGATCGTATCCCCAACCGCAACGGGGAACGGGTTATCTTCAAAGGGCTGGAACACCTCAAAATCCGTCCGTCCGATCACCCACCAACCGGTGGGCATCACCATGGTTGTGACAATGCACTGCGGCCCGGCGATCATCACTGCGCCTTTGGGAATATCGCGCACAGGGGCTGTTTTGCGGGGCAGTTGAATGCTTTCCGGCGTACCACCCAGGTAGCCATAGCCCGGAGCAAATCCATACATGAAAAGCTTGTAGCTGGCAGAGGTATGGGCGTTGATTACCGCGTCAGATGATAGCCCCGTCTGATCACACACCGCCTGAAGATCAGGTGCAAAATCACCTTCATAGCAGGTGGGCAGACACCATTCCCGGGCCTCACGCGCATCACCTGATCGCGCAGAAAGGCCTGAAATCGCCCTAATTAGTGTCTGATATTCTGTTTCCAGTGGATCATAGACCACCAGAAGCCCGGTGAAGGACGGCACAAGTTCACGCACCCCGGGCAATTCGGCGGCGGTGATCGCCTGGTCCATCGCCAGCACGCCTGCATGGATTTCATCGGTGATCTCATCACCAAAGCGGATCATCACGCCACTGTCGCCAACAGGCTGAAACTGAGGTGCAATCATGCGAAAGCCCCGATCTTCACGCCTGCGGCCTCAAGCCCTTTACGCAGATCCTTCGCCAGTTCCACCGCAGTTGGGCCATCCCCATGCACACAGATTGAACCAGCCTCCAGAGCAATCGGATCACCACCCACCGTCGGCATCTTCCCAGTCTGCACAAATTCCACCAGACGCACCGTCGCCTCATCCGCGTCATGGATCATCGCGCCGGGCTGGCCGCGCGGAACCAGCAGGCCATTTGGCTGATACCCGCGATCTGCAAAGATTTCAGAACAATGTTTTACGCCGTTTTCCCGCGCAACAAGTTCAAGCTGCGTGCCAGAAATGGTTAGCAGAACTGCATCCCCCCCCAGGACAGCGCGGGTTGCACGCACGATGGCGCCAGCAACGTCAGCATTCTCAGCCCCCCAGTTCGCAAGCGCACCATGGGCTTTGACATAATTCACCCGGGCACCGGCAAGCGCCGCGACACCACACAAAGCGCCGGTCTGATAGGCAACCAGACGTTCGACTTCATCCACCGTCAACGGCAGACGACGACGGCCAAAACCTTCCTTATCCACAAACCCCGGGTGCGCCCCGATGGAAACGCCCTTCGCCTGCGCCATCTGCACGGATTGCCACATCACCGACGGATCACCGGCATGCCCGCCACAGGCGACATTTGCGCTGGTGATCACATCCATCATCTCAGCATCGCTGCCCATCTGCCATGGGCCGAAGCTTTCACCAAGATCTGCGTTGATGTCGATTGTTGTCATGGGGGCCTCACGCGCTGTTTGTGGGAAAGTCGCACCGGCCTGCATCACCGTCAAGGCCATAGACCCTGCGCAGAGGCCTTATTCCCTGCCCGCATCCACAACGTCGGACAGCAGATCAACATATCGTGCCAGGGCACCCTGGCCGTCTTCGGTATATTCCAGCCCCGCCTGCCCCATTTCCCGGACACGCGCACCCTCCATCAGACCGTTCAGCACTGCGCCAAGCTTGTCAGATTCTGGCACCTGGACAGCGGCACCAATGTCAGACAGTCCGGCAAAAGCATCCGTAAAATTCTTTACATTTGGCCCATACAAGATCGCCGTTCCAAAGCTTGCGGGTTCATAGGGCGTATGCCCGCCTTCTTTGCCGATTGACCCCCCCAGAAAGGCCACGGGTGCCTGATCAAACAAACTGCCCATCTCGCCCAGAGTATCCACGATGTATATCTGGGTTTCGGCGGTCACATCAACCTTCAGACTGCGTCGAGCGACCGTGAATCCCCGTTCACCCGCCATGTTCGCCAGATCATTCCCCCGCCGGGGATGGCGCGGCGCAAGGATAAGCAGCGCAGAAGGATGTGATGCAAGAACTTCTGCATGTGCGTTCAGAACAGCGTCTTCATCCGCGGGATGGGTAGAGGCAGCCAACCAGTGCGGTCTTTCCCCGATAGCTTGTGAAAGCATCCGGGAGAATTCCGGGTTCACCGGTAACTTTGGAAGCGTGGTTCTGAGATCTGGCAGAACATGCACACGATCCTTCGGAAGTCCCAGCGCAAGCATATCATCCGCGATGCCCTCCGAACGGCAGGTGACACAGTCAAACGATCCCAAAAGCCGGGCAAAGGCCTGTCGGAAGCGCAGCCGTGTTTTCGAATGTCTGGCATTCAACAGGATCCGGGGAACATCTTGTTTCTCAAGCTCCAGCAACATGCGCGGCCACAAATCACCTTCAACAAAAACTGCGGCGGAAAATGACCAGCCACTGATAAAATCTTTGACAGCCGACGGCGTATCAAGCGGCGCATAACGATGAACCGCATATGGCATTGCCTGCGCAACCCAGCCTGCACCTGCGACAGTTGTCGTCGTGATCAGCACTCCGGCCTGCGACGCCTGGGAAATTTGCGCTGCAAGAGGGCCAATTTGCCGGACTTCGCCAAGACTAGCGGCATGAAACCAGATGGTTTCCTCCCGCCCATCCGGCAGATCCTTGCCCAGGCGTTCGGAAAACCGTAATGGATCGGCCCCCATACGCCGATGAAAATATGCCGAAAACCATGCAATCGGCCCCGCAAATAAACGGGTCAGCGCAAGCCAGGCTTTCAATATGAAGGGGATTGATGTCATTTCAGGGCCCATGTAGCGCGACGATTGCAGAAAGTCGACGCAATTGTTATGACGTTGCCTGCTGCGCAAGCGAAAGGCAACGGCCTGTGGAACATCGCGCAAACCCGAAAACCGGTTCAGAGGAAGAAGCCTTGGAAAAGACTGTAATATGCATGAAATGGGGGCCGGCTTATGCCCCTGATTACGTCAACGTTCTGGCCTCTGCAGTCAAACAACACCTGAAGGAACCGCATCGCTTTGTCTGTATCACAGATGATGCCGAAGGGATTTCACCAGATGTGGAAACCTATCCGATCCCGGATATGGGGCTTGCGCAAAGTGCATATAAGTTCGGAGCATGGCCAAAGATTTCTCTTTTCAAGCCAGATCTTTACGGGCTGAAAGGCCGTGCCTTGTTCATCGACCTGGATTCCATGATCTGCGATGATCTGGCCCCGATGTTTGATCACCCGGGCAGCCTGTTGATGATCAAAGAATGGCGTCGTCCAATCGATAACCTGCGCGTCAATCGCCCGGTACGTGGTGCATCCGGTGTGCTGGCCTTCGATTTTGACGAACTCACACATATTTATGACGAACTGATCGCGCGCCCCGATGAATGGCCGAATGAAATCCGCAATGATCAGCGTTTCATCTGGAAAATTCATCAGGATGTTTCCTTCTGGCCCGACGAATGGGTGATTTCCTTCAAACGTCACCTGCTGCGCGCGCCCCTGGTCAACCGGGTTCTGCCCCCGAAATCCCCGCCAGAAGGCACAAAAATTCTGGCATTTCACGGCCGCCCGCGCCCGGCGGAAATTGTGCCGGACTCAGGTCAGCGCTGGGGCGATTTCTGGCGTTCCGGCAAAGGTGCTGTGCCCTGGTTCCGTGAATACTGGATGAACAATGGCGGACGTGAAGACGTTGAAGGCATCGGCCCGATGCGTGACTGGCGCGGTCGTCCGAAAGACTAAGCTTTCGTACATATTACCGCAAAACCTGTTCGGCGTGAGATCATGACAACACAACCCTTTGTTCAACTAATCAATCTGGATCGTGACACCGAAAGGCTTCGGCAATCTGAAGATGCTCTTTCGGCGATCGGTTTGAAATTTGACCGTTTGTCCGCTGTGATCGGCACTGACGTCACAGACAATCATCCTGCCGAATCGCTGAAACTGCTGGGACGTGCGCTGTATCCGGGTGAACTGGGGTGCTACGCCAGCCATCTTCGCGCCATTGATCTTTTTCTTGAAACAGATGCCCCTTATGGGATCGTTCTGGAAGACGACGCTGTCCCAGGTCTGGACGCCGAACAGCGCCTGAAGGACCTTGTTCAATCGCTGGACAAGTTACCAGAGTGGGATCTGATTAACCTGGGCAAACCTGCAAAATCTCTGATGACCCCTGTGGACAGTGCGTATTGCGACGCCTCTCTTGGCCTTTGTCACGCCCACTACCCGCCCGTCACAACAACAGCTATCTTGTGGAGCCGTGCAGGTGCCATAGCATTTCGCCGCCTGCATTCAGAACCCGTTTTGCCTGTTGATGTGGCGATGCAAAACTGGGGCTCTCAGACAGATCGTATTCTGGCATTTGAGAACCCTGTCTTCGCGGCCAGAGATGGAGAAAGCACCATCAAATCCAACAAGAGGAAATCTGGCGGGTCTGGCTTAAAGGGTATTATTTCAAGAATACGCCGCATAGCTACGAACAAACTGAGGGCGCGTAAGAATTTCAAACTCAGACGTGGTAAGTAACATTCGCTCCTGATCAAAAATTAGCACCAATGGAAACAGAACTGATGCCGAACACAGGTCAGGGTTTCAAGACCCTACAAGATGGAAAGCAGGTTCTCTGGTATGATCCGGCACTGATTTTCACATTTGAAATCAACCTGTTCAATCCGGAATGGCTGCAGGCAAAAGGCAAGTTACGCGCCACGTCACAAGGGCGCAATGCGGCCTGGTTTGTTCATCACGATGGTGTCGACATGGTGCTGCGACACTATTATCGCGGTGGGTTGATTGGCCGTGTGAACAAAGATCTGTTCTTGTGTCAGCCGGTTGAGAAAAGCCGGGCCATGGCAGAATTCTCATTGCTTTCATGGATGTACGAACAAGACCTGCCTGTTCCGCGCCCTGTGGCGGCGCGGTTTGCGCCAGCCGGGTTGTTTTATCGCGCCGATATTCTCACCCAGACAATCCCTGAAAGTGAAACCCTGGCGGATCGGCTTTTACATGCGCCTTTGGACGAAAACACATGGCATTCTGTTGGGGAAGCTGTTGCGAAAATTCACGATGCGGGCGTTTTGCATTCCGACCTGAACTGCCGAAATATCCTTATAGATCAATCATCTAAAATCTGGATTATTGATTTCGACAAATGTGAACAACGGGGTGACGGGGCCTGGCGGGATGACAATCTGGCGCGGTTGCACAGATCGTTTATCAAAGAGAAAACCAAACAGGCTTCTCTGCATTGGGAAGAAGCGGACTGGGAATATTTTATGACCGGGTATCGCAAGTACCAAAAACAGTAAGACGCACACAAAAAGGCCCGGAAAACATTCCGGGCCTTTTGCGATTTATCGAGGTTTTGTTAACCTTTTGCAGATTACTCAGAAGCAACCTGTTCAGCGAACCATGCGGCGGCCACTGGGTTCACACCGCCCTTAGAGGACAGGGTTGCGCCAACGGATGGGTTTGCTTGTGTTTCGATGCCTGTGCCAGCTTCTGCAGCCAGATCAGCAAAGATTTCAACAGCTTCTGCAGAAACCGGAGCAGAGCGTTCAACAACAACGCTTTCGATACCTACGTTGTCTTGAGCGAAGTGAGCTTCAACATCTTTGGCACCAGCAAAAGCAGGAGCAGCAACAGTCAGGGCGAGGATGGATGCGATTACAGTTTTCATAGCGTTAACCTTTCAAGGGTCTGGGTGTTTTGAATTTTGGAGGAAGTCTTGTTGCTTCCGATGACAGTGATTTGGGGGTAAACCGCCCAACCTTCAAGACACAGAACCGTGATAATCGCCTTTTTGGTGTTCATATATGCACACACTGATGTGAACAGAAAAATCGACGGAAATCCTTGAATATCCGTATGCACAATCCATGCACTTTCTATGCACATCTTATGCATACACACAGAACGGTATGGTAAGATGTGAGCAAGAAAAAACCCCGGCGCGAACCGGGGCTTTCAGGAGGGAAATCAGATCTGTTGCAGATCAGCTGTACATCCGTTTCTTGCGTGCGCGGGTTTCAGAGGTTGCTTCAGAAGATCCATCATGGAATGTCCCGAACCAGCGATCCCATGGCATTTCCTGGTTGCCATAGTTGCATTCATAATACCGGTGGTGCAGCTGGTGGTAAAACGTGCCCAGCGCCAGCTTGCGTTTATCTTTGATCAACAGATCCTCATAGCCGGTGTGGGTCATGGCAGCACCCGGGCCCTGAAAGATGATGTGGAAGTAAAGATGGATCGGGTGGCTTGGCAGGATCCAGTGAATGCACAGCGTCGTCAGGTAGATGAAATGTTCAATCGGGTGCATGGAAAAGCCGCTCCAGGGGCCGATGTTCACATTGCGATGATGCAGGGCGTGCACACGTTTATACAGGAACGGCTGATGCAGCAGGCGATGCACCCAGTAGAAGTGGAAAGCGGACCACATTGGAATGATCACAAGGAAGGCGAGGAACCACACCGGGTTTTCCGCAAAAGTGATCATCGGCACATAGCCATTTGCCATCAACCACATGCTGATCACCTGGAAGAAGGTCAGTTGAAACACGCCGGACCCAAGGGACCAGAACATATTATCATGTACCTGATCCTTAAAATTCCAGAGCGCATTGTTCGTGCCCTGATCCCGGCGTTCAAACTTCAGCTTTTTGCCCTGGCCTTTGCGCATATAAAAATACCAGTGCAGGCCACCCGCCACGACAAAGATCATGACAAAGTTCACAAGCCAGACTTGGAAGATCCAGCCAAAGGCAAATGTCTGCGCGGTTTCAATCGCCGGGTAAAAGAAGAACCAGAACGCAACAGCCGCGATCGCCATCATCACACGTTCTGACAGGGTCAGCCAGTTGCGCGCCAGCCAGCCCGCAAGATAAGCCGGGTTCGGGGGCCACTTAAACACCGACGGATTATCAAGCGGCAGATCCGGATGATAATTCCACTCACGGGTCATATCTTCCAGTTGTTCGGTGTTGTCAGTCATTCTGGCATCTCCTCTTTGCCAAAGGCTCAGATTTCGCGCGACAAAAGCGCGTCTTCAAACGGGTAGCGCGACAGGCAAATCGCACCGGTTTCTGTAATGAGATACTGATCCTCAAGCTTCACGCCTTCATGGCCGCCCAGCTTGCCGACATAGCTTTCCACACAAATGACCATGCCGGCTTCAAGTTCGTCGTCGTAGTGGAATGCTTCGTCTTCGGGGTAGTAGATCACCGGATATTCATCCGCCATGCCCAGACCATGCATCATGCAGGGATAGGTCTGATCATTGTAACCATCCGGCTGGCGATACCGCCCGTCGATCAGTTCACGGAAGGACGCGCCGGGGCGCAGCAGCTGGGCGTTATGCGTGATTTCATTATGGGCGTATTGATAGAGACGGCATTGTTCATCCGTCGGGCGGCCCGGACCGCAATGATAGGCACGGGAAATATCGGCCCCATAAGACCAGGGGCCAACCATGCCGCAATCAAACACCACCAGATCACCGGCACGGATGGTGCGCGAAGAGGCTTCCTGCTGCCAGGGGTTCGTACGTTCACCCGAGGCCAGCAAACGGTAATCGATCCATTCGCCACCGCCTTCGATATTCGCAGCCCACATATGCGACCAAAGCGCCTGTTCCGTCATACCGTTGACCAGGTGATTGCGCATCCGGGTCATCCCGTCTTCGGCCACGGCGATGGTCTGGTTCATACAAAGGATTTCTTCGGGGGATTTGATCTTGCGGGCATGGGCCAGGGCTTCGCCGGCATCCACCAGTGTCAGCCCTTCGGTTTCCAGCGCCATATGCGGCAGGGGGGCGGTGCGTTCCACGCCCACACGGGTTTCACCGCCGCAGTGTTCATCCACCAGCGCCTTCATCTGTTTCGCCCATTTCGTGCACCATTCCTGGTGGCGGTAACCGGCGAACATATAGGACAGTGGCATCAGATCTTCGCGGATCTCATCAATGGTTTCCAGCTGCCCCCCGGTTTCGCGGCCAGGTTCGCTGTCAAAGTAGATCACCGGGCCTTCTGCGGGCATAAACAGATAGCCCGCGTGAATATGCATCTGAAACAGGGTGCAGTTGCGCACGCCTGTCGCGTAACGAATGGACAGCGGATCGGTCAGGATCACTGCGGCAAGGCCATGGGCCTTCATCTGTTCGCGCAGGCGGTTCTGGCGATAGCGGCGCATACGGGGCACATCAATCATGCCTTCCGTATCGGTCAGCTGCATTGGCGGGGTCTTCCAGGCGGCTTCCGTCAGCGTCATAGGCTGTGGCTTGGCGGCAAAGGCCTTGCTGTAGTCGGTGGCGTCATTCATTGGTGGGTCGGGCTCCATTTATCGAGGGCTTCCTGCAGTTTTTCCTGCTCACCCGCAGTCATCGGCACAGTGTGGGCGGCATCGGGAAATGCACCGGATGTTACATCATCGCGGAACCCGCCCAGCGCGCGGCCACGTTCGGCCTGCATCTGTTTGCGAATCGATAGAACATCGCCCCAGGCTTTGGCGTGGCGTGGCGGGTTTTCAACATCGCCGCAGATGTCTTCCATGAAGGAAAAGATAATATCCCCCCCGGACCCGGCACCGATGGAATGTGTGACGATGGATGTGCGCGGGCCGATTTCCTGCAAAGCTTCAACCGCAACGCATTCGACCTCGGCCGCAACGGCCCCTGCATCTTCCAGACGTTTGAAATCCTGAAAAAGCTGCATGGCTTCTTCTGCCGTCTTGCCAAAGGTACGCAGCCCGCCGATCAGGGTGGATTTGCGCGGCACAAGCCCCACATGCCCCTGCACCGCCAGGCCTTCGCCAGACAGGCGTTCAATGGTTTTCAGGCCACGCGGCGTAAAAATCGCATCCGCGCCTTTTTCAGCACAGCGGATCGCAGCGGCAAGAGCTTCGTCCTCTGTCATATATTGCACCATGGTCTGGGACCCGGTGACAAAGGTTTCGGGCGCGGCAGCACGCACATCTTCGATGTCGTGATCTGCGATGGTGATCAGATCAATGCCCATGGCTGCACAGGCCCCCGCCTCATCCCCGTTGATCGCCGACACCTGCGTCATCTTACGACCAGCGGCTTTATTCGCCTGAAGGCAGGCAATAGTCAGGTTGCGGCGGGCCGGGCGGCCGCCGTATGTGTAGATGTTTTTCATTGTCAGTCCCGCAGGGTTCAGGAGGCGTAGTCAGAGCTTTCGGCGTCAAGAACAGCCATGATTTCACGCATATGGGCTTCGGCCTGGCCAGGGTAATCGTCCAGTTCCTGCGCGGTTTTCTCTGCAATTTCATCCGACAGAACCCGCAGCTCTCGACCGGTTTGCAGGGCACGAATGTAGGTTTCAGCCGCGCGTTCAAAATAGTAGAGGCGATTGAATGTATCTGCCGGATTGTCCCCGATGATCAAAACGCCGTGGTTGCCCATGATCATGGTTTTGACCTTTGGATCGGTCAGCATGGATGCACAGCGCGCGCCTTCGTCACCAAAAGCCAGACCACCGAATTCCTCGTCAATCACATAGCGGTTGTAAAACGTCGCGGTGTTCTGATCGATCGGTGGCAGGTTGCTGTCGGCAAGGCTGGCCAGAACGGTGGCGTGGATCGAATGCACGTGCATCACGCAACGCGCCTGCGGACAGAGACGGTGGATAGACCCATGCAGACCCCAGGCGGTGGGATCCGGTGCGCCGGGCTTGTCCATCGTGTCCGGATCGTTCGCGTCCAGGAACAACAGGTCAGACGCTTTGATGCGGGAAAAATGCATCTGGTTCGGGTTCATCAGGAATTGTGACCCATCGTCATTCACCGCCAGGCTGAAATGGTTTGCCACCGCTTCATGCATGTTCAGGCGTTCTGTCCAGCGGAAAGCGGCGGCCATTTCGACCCGCTCCTGCCAGTGATCCATGTTCTGTTTTAGCTGTGTGACGCTCATCGCTGATCCCCTGAATGCTGATAATTCAGCCTGATCACCCCGCGACATCTTTACCAGCAAAAAAAAAGCAGCCATGGTATTAGTCCAACTAATGCATGAGTTATGTGTCATGGAACATCAGAAACTGCCCCCGCTGAACTGGTTGCGCGCGTTTGAAGCGTCCTCCCGGCATCTGTCTTTCACCAATGCCGCACAGGAGCTGAACATGACGCAATCAGCGGTCAGCCAGCAGATCAAATCGCTGGAAGGCTTCCTGAGCAAACCGCTGTTTTACCGCCATGTGCGCCGGCTGGAACTGACAGAGGCGGGAAAGCTGTATCTGCCCTGGGTGCAGGACAGTTTTCGGGTGCTGAAACAAGGCACAGGGGCGGTGATCGGCCCGGCGCGTAAGAAAACCCTGCAAATCGTGTCTAACCTTGCCTTTACGGTGCATTTCCTGACCCCGCGCCTGCCGGATTTTCACCGCAGAAATCCGGATATCCGGCTGAATTTCACGACGCCAATCTGGCACCATGATCATACGTCCTCTGCCGCAGATCTTGAGATTCGTTTTGACCGGTATCCGGCGGACACCACGCAATGCGAAACCCTGTTCAATCCGCAGTATTTTCCTGTCGCCAAACCCGGCACCGATGTCCGCCTGGACACCCTGTTTGATCACCCGCTGTATGATTGCGCCGGGCTGACCTGTGGCTGGGAAAGCTGGCTGAATGCGCGCCAGATGGCCCTGCCCAAAACCGCACATCTGACATGGGCCAGCACCTATGTTGTCAGTTTCGCCGCCGCGATGGCGGGCAGCGGGCTTGCGATTGGTCATGATATTCTGGTGGCAGATCTTGTGCGCGAGGGCCGCATGACGTTGCCGTTTGAGGAAAGGGAACCCATGACAGAGGCCTATTATCTGATCCATCCGTCCGGTCAGGTGGCAAACCCGGCAGCGGGGATTTTCGCGGACTGGCTGAAAGAACAAATCGAGGGGTTGCAGCTTTTGTGAAACCGGGAAATATTGGTATATGGTAACGCAATCATTCCCTTCATGGCCCGATGTCGCCCCCCGTCTTGTTGCTGTTGCGGCAGGACGCGAACCCGCTGATACCGTTGTAAAAGGCGGCAAATGGGTGAATGTGCACACCCGCGAGGTGCTGGGAAATCACGATATTGCCATTGCTGAGGGGCGCTTTGCTTATTGCGGGCCGGATGCCAGTCATTGCATCGGGCCGGACACCGAGGTGATCGAGGCCGATGGCGCCTATATGATCCCCGGGCTGTGTGATGCGCATATGCACATCGAAAGCGGGATGCTGACGCCTGCGGAATTTGCCCGCGCCGTTGCCCCCCATGGTACGACCACCATGTTCACCGATCCGCATGAGATCGCCAACGTTCTTGGGCTTGAGGGCGTGCGACTGATGCATGACGAAGCCATGCTGCAGCCGGTGAATATTTACACGCAGATGCCCTCCTGTGCGCCTTCAGCCCCCGGGCTTGAAACCACCGGTTACGAAATCACGCCTGACGATGTGGCAGAGGCCATGCACTGGCCCGGGATTATTGGCCTGGGCGAGATGATGAATTTCCCCGGCGTGATCAATGGCGACCCCAAAATGCTGGCAGAGATTGCCGCAACACAACGCGCTGGCAAAACCGTCGGCGGCCATTACGCCAGCCCCGATCTGGGCCTGCCCTTCCATGCCTATGCTGCCGGCGGTCCTGCGGATGATCACGAAGGCACCTGTGAAGCCGATGCGATTGCCCGCGCCCGTCAGGGGATGCGCCATATGATGCGGCTGGGATCGGCCTGGTATGACGTGGAAACACAGATTACTGCCGTGACCGAAAAGGGCCTGGACCCGCGTAGTTTTATCCTTTGTACCGATGATTGCCACTCAGGCACGCTGGTCAATGACGGCCATATGAACCGCGTTGTGCGCCATGCGATTGAATGCGGCTGTGATCCGCTGATTGCTTTGCAGATGGCCACGATCAACACGGCAACGCATTTTGGTCTGGAACGTGAATTGGGGTCTATCGCGCCGGGGCGTCGGGCGGATATGATCCTGACAACTGATCTGAAAACCCTGCCGATTGACACCGTCATTTCACGCGGTAAAGTGATCGCAAAACAGGGACTAATGCGGGCAGAATGCCCACATCTGGCCTGGCCGGACCATGCGCGGAACACCGTGAATATGGCGCGGGATCTGTCAGCAGGCGACTTTGTGATCACAGCACCTGAGGGTGCAAATCACGTCACGGCCAATATCATTGGGGTCGTCGAAAATCAGGCCCCCACCAAAGCGTTGCAGATGGAACTGCCTGTGGTGAATGGTGAAGTCAAAGGCGACCCGGCCCAGGATGTTTGCCAGATTTCCCTTGTGGAACGTCATCGCGCAACCGGGGGCGTAACCAACGCGCTGGTGTCTGGCTTTGGCTATACCGGCAATATGGCGATGGCATCGACCGTGGCGCATGACAGCCATCATATGATTGTCATCGGCACAAGCCAGGATGATATGGCCCTGGCGGCGAACCGTCTGCGCGAAGTCGGTGGTGGTGTTGTGATCTTTAAGGATGGTCAGGAATTGTCGCTGGTGGAACTGCCGATTGCTGGCCTGATGTCTGACAGCCCCGCCCACGAAGTTGCCGCGAAAGCTGACGCCCTGGGCGACGCCATGCGCGCCTGTGGCTGCACGTTGAATAACGCCTATATGCAACATTCACTGTTGGCGCTTGTCGTTATCCCCGAGATGCGGATTTCTGATCTGGGCCTTGTGGATGTGCGCACATTTGAACTGATACCGCTGTTTGAAGAAGGAAAATAAAAATATGACAGCCGATCCCGAACTTTCGGTGCAATCGCCACCGACACCCGCCCCAAAGGTCTTTACCGACGCCAAAGCCGCGGTCGCGCATCTGTGCGATCTTTATACCACGGCCACCAATTTCCTCTGCGAACGCTTTTCATCCTGCGTTGCCGGTCCGCGCCCGCAGGAACGCTTTCGCGCCTTTTACCCTGAGATCCGGATCAAGACGACAAGTTACGCCCAGGCTGATACCCGTCTTGCCTTTGGACATGTCTCTAATCCGGGGGAATATGCCACAACTGTCACCCGTCCCGATCTGTTCCGCGCCTATCTGGAACATCAGATTGATCTGTTGATGTGCAGCCATGATGTGCCGGTGACAATCGCCGTGTCCGACACGCCGATCCCTGTGCATTTCGCGGTGGTGAACGATGCGAATGTTTCTGTTCCCCAGGGCGGGGCGATGGAATATCCGCTGCGCGATATTTTTGACGTGCCGGATCTGTCCACCACCAATGATGACATCGTGAACGGGACCTTTGAGCCGCCTCACGGCGCACCTCTGCCGCTGGCGCCCTTCACGGCGCAGCGTGTGGATTATTCACTGGCGCGGCTGTCGCACTATACGGCAACCGATCCGGAACACTTCCAGAACCACGTATTGTTCACCAACTACCAGTTCTATGTATCGGAATTTGAAGCCTACGCCCGCGAAATGCTGGCAGATCCGGACAGTGGTTACACCAGCTTTGTTTCCACCGGGAATATCGAGATCACCAAAGCGGATGAAGACTGCCCGCATCCCGCCAAGCTGCCACAGATGCCGACTTACCATCTGAAACGCGCGGATGGCGGTGGCATTACGCTTGTGAACATCGGGGTTGGTCCGTCAAATGCGAAGACCGCCACCGACCACATCGCTGTGCTGCGCCCGCATGCCTGGCTGATGGTTGGGCATTGCGCCGGTCTGCGGAACACCCAGGCCTTGGGTGACTTTGTGCTGGCGCATTCTTATCTGCGCGAAGATCACGTTCTGGATGATGACCTGCCCGTCTGGGTGCCAATCCCGCCGCTGGCCGAAGTTCAGGTGGCCCTGGAACAGGCGGTTGCCGATGTGACCCAGTTGGAAGGCTATGAGCTGAAACGTCTGATGCGGACGGGCACGGTTGCCACCATTGATAACCGGAACTGGGAACTACGCGATCAGTCCGGCCCGGTGCAGCGCCTGTCACAATCCAGGGCTGTGGCGCTGGACATGGAAAGCGCAACCATCGCGGCCAATGGGTTTCGCTTTCGGGTACCATATGGAACGCTGCTGTGCGTCAGTGATAAGCCCTTGCACGGAGAGCTAAAATTACCCGGCATGGCATCTGATTTCTACACAACACAGGTGCAAAGACATCTGAAAATCGGAATTCGGGCGATGGAAATGATCCGCGAAATGCCACTTGAACGGATCCATTCGCGTAAGTTGCGCAGCTTTGAGGAGACTGCATTCCTGTAAATATCAGGAAATTGGGCGATTTTTCGCCAAAATCCCTGAAAAAACTGGCTTTTTAGTCGGGAAATCGTTGTGTCACCTGACACAATCCCTTTAAATGCCTGCAATCACGTCCCAACAGGGCAATAACGAGGAGAACATTAATGACGAAGCCGATGACAAAGACCCAGCTGGTTGCTGCACTTGCAGAAGAAATGGGTGCAGACAAGAAAGCTGCTTCTGGCGCGCTGGATGCTGTTATTGCAGTTATTACCAATGAAGTTTCCGGCGGCGGTGCCGTTACTCTTCCTGGCGTTGGCAAAATTTATTGCCGTGAGCGCCCAGAGCGCATGGTGCGCAACCCTGCGACTGGCGAACAAATCAAAAAAGATGCGGATAAGGTTGTGAAAATGACCATCGCAAAAGCGCTGAAAGACAGCGTTAACGCATAATTGATCTTGCAGGCCCCGGGTCTGAGGATAATAGTGAAAAGGTCGCCCATGGGCGGCCTTTTTGCTTTCCGGGGGATATGACATGGATCTGCGCGCAATTGCGATGGGGCTGGCCTTTGCCTTTATGTGGTCGTCGGCCTTTACCTCTGCACGGATCCTTGTGGAATACGCCCCGCCCCTGACAGCGCTTGCGGTGCGCTTCGCCACATCCGGTGCGCTGGCGATGATCATTGCCTGGTTCATGGGGCAGAACTTTCAGCTGACCCGCGGGCAATGGAAAGCGACGATTGTTTTCGGCATCTGCCAGAACGCGCTTTATCTGGGGCTGAACTTTGTGGCGATGCAGTGGATTGAAGCATCTGTCGCGGCGATCATTGCCTCCACCATGCCGCTGATGGCGGCTTTCCTGGGCTGGATTGTCTTTCGTGAAAAACTTGCCCCTCTGGCGATCCTGGGCCTTCTGGCCGGGGTCATTGGTGTCGCCATTATCATGAGCGGCCGGATTTCCGGGGATGGCATTGATCTGACCGGCGTGATCTTCTGCTTTATTGGCGCGCTGGGGCTGGCGATTGCCACGCTTTCTGTGCGCGGGGCGCTGGCCGGTGGCAACATGATGATGATCGTCGGGTTGCAGATGTGGATTGGCGCTGTGGTGTTGGGTGTCATTGGTCTTGCGACAGAAGAACAGTTTGTGATCTGGAACTGGTCCCTGGTCACGGCCTTTACCTATACAACGCTGGTGCCCGGCCTTGCGGCAACCTTCATCTGGTTTGCGCTTGTATCCCGTATCGGTGCTGTCCGCGCCTCGGTCTTTCATTTCCTGAACCCGTTTCTGGGTGTCGCAGTTGCGGCGGTCATTCTGGGCGAAAGCCTGGGCCTTCTGGATGTGATCGGCGTTGCGGTCATTACCGGGGCGATCATTATGGTGCAGCGGGCGAAGTCCCCGGCCTGAACAAGGACGTAACCCCGCTAACGGCAACGTGAAATGACATTACAGCCCATGCAGGCCACAACAGGCGCATGGAATTTATCTTTGCATATGGCGCGGGTCTGCTGACCCTGATTAACCCCTGCGTTCTGCCGGTTCTGCCGATTGTTCTGGCCAGCGGGTTACAAAGCCACCGTCACGCCCCGGCAGCGATTGCCCTGGGCATGTCCATCAGTTTTGTGGTGTTGGGGATGCTGGTGGCGACGCTGGGCTTTTCTCTGGGCATCCGACCCGATGACATTGCGCGTTATGGTGCCATGGCGATGATTGCCTTTGGGGTGGTCCTGCTGACACCGCGTCTGAGCGATGTGTTTACCGGGGCAACGTCGGGCCTTGCGGCAAAAGCCGATGGTCAGCTTGATCAGGTCGCGCAAGGCGGCTTGCGCGGGCAGGTTATGGGCGGTGCGCTTCTGGGCGCAGTCTGGAGCCCCTGTATCGGCCCGACCCTTGGTGGCGCGATTGCCCTGGCCTCGCAGGGTGAAAGCCTGATGCGGGCGGGCATTATTATGATTTTCTTTGCCCTTGGTGTTTCGACCCTGATCCTTGCCATGGGCTATGGCGCACGGGCCGCGCTGATGCGCCGTCAGGCAACGCTGCGCCGGATTGCAGCAGTATCAAAACCGCTGATGGGTGTGGTGTTTATTCTGGTCGGCACCGCGATCCTGCTGAAATGGCATCACATTGCCGAAGCCTGGGCCCTGCAAAACCTGCCGTACTGGCTTACTGATCTTTCCGTCTCTCTTTAAGAAAAGGACACTGATATGAACCGTCGTACTTTCCTGATGACAACTGCTGCTGCCGCTTTGATGCCTGCCCTGGCCTCTGCCACGCAGAATTATACGCCAGGCCTGGTGGATGAACTGCTGGCAGAAGGCAAAACCGTTTTCATCGATTTCAAAACCGACTGGTGCACAACTTGTGCGGCGCAGGAACGGGTGATTGGCGGCTTGCTGTCAAACAACCCCGAATATGCGGAAAACATCGCCTTTGTGAATGTCGACTGGGACAATTACGCCGATGACGACCTGTCCATTCGCCTGCGCATTCCCCGCCGTTCTACCCTTGTGGTGCTGAAAGGCGAGGAAGAACTGGGCCGTATAGTTGCAGGCACGTCGCGCAGCCAGATCCAGGCCCTGATGGACACGGCTCTGACTGCTGCAAAGGCTTAAGTCGCGCGCGCACCGCCCGTGACCCAACCCGCAGCTTTTTCACCAAGGCTGCGGAATTTGCCGGATGTGCTTTCCAGCTTGCCCATCCAGATCGGATCAGGTGTCTGGCCCTCGGTCACTTTGAAGTACGCCTGAAGAAGACAGGCAATCGCAAAAGGTTCGATCAGCGCGGCTTTCACGGCCCAGGCAAAGATGATGGCGAAGACAAAGCCGCCCGCAGACCAGGCCCCGGGGATCATGTAGACCACCGCACCCGCTGGCGCGAGCATGATCAGAAACACCACAAAGGCCAGAATATAGCTGACGATGGTGATCAGTGCTGCATTCTTCAGCATAGGTTTGGCGTTCTGGGCATACAGCACCAGGGCCTCTTGCGCGCCGGTCCAGGGGTTCTCGGACTTTTCACGGATCAGATGGGCGAGGATCACCTCGTCAATCAGACCCACGGCGACCTTCAGAAAGGCCCGCACGAATTTCATCACGGCATCCAGGCCAGGAATGGGCAGAAGCGATGCGATGCCTTCCACAAGCCCGGTCACCGCGCGGATGACGCCCTTGATCAGCCGATCAATCGCGAACAGCACGTTGGCCTGCGCAAACCGTTCCTTCACGATGCCCTGCGCATAGGAAATCTGCCCTTTGCCGCCCGGTATCTCACGCCCTTCCAGGTGTTCGATCATTGCGGCGATATGGCCTGCCTTCACCATATAAAGAATGTAATCCCGCAGGAAAAACAGCGCAGCACCGGCAAGGCCAAAGCCGCCAAGCCCACCCCAGATGGTGCTGGAAGCCTGAAAATCGCTGTCACCCATCGCGCCAACACCCCAGCCAATGCCTGCGCCCGTGCCCGTGGCCAGGATCCAGGTAACGGCAATGCCGAAATAGACCACCATGCGGAACAAAAGGAAGGGCGCGGTCTTACGCATGACCGCCATAGATGTCGAAAAAGAAAAATCGCTCATAGTATTCTCCGATAAAATTGGATTCAGAATGCAGACACACCCCGGAATAATTCCAGGGTTACAAAAAACGCTTTGTTATTCAAAAACAGGCCAGGGTGGCCGGAAAATCAGCCAATAGTACCCTGGTTTTCGCCCACCTGTCCACGGTGCAACAACAGATGGTCCAGCACAACGCAGGCCATCATCGCTTCGCCCACAGGCACAGCACGCACGCCGACGCAGGGATCATGACGGCCTTTGGTGACGACCTCAATCGGGGTGCCGTCTTTGCGGATGGACTGGCGCGGGGTCAGGATAGACGACGTTGGTTTAACCGCAAACCGCACAACCACATCCTGCCCGGTGGAAATGCCACCCAGGATGCCACCGGCATGGTTTGAGGAATATTCCGGGCCATTTTCACCCATGAAGATTTCATCCGCATTGTCGGTGCCGGTCAGACGGGATGCCGCCATGCCTTCGCCGATCTCAACACCTTTCACAGCGTTGATCGACATCATCGCAGCGGCCAGATCAGTGTCTAACTTGGCGTAAATCGGTGCGCCAAGGCCCGCAGGCAGGTTTTGCGCGATGACTTCAACCGTTGCGCCAACAGAGTTATGTTCCTTACGGATCTTCTGCAGGTAATCTTCCCAGGCTGGGGCGGCTTCCGCATCCGGCAGCCAGAAATCATTGCCTTCAATCGCGCCCAAATCGATCTTTGAACGGTCCAGTTCCATCGCGCCCATGGCGGTCATGTAACCGACGATCTTCACCTCAGGCAGCAGATGGTTCAGAACAGCACGGGCAAGCCCGCCGGCCGCAACCCGCGCAGCGGTTTCACGCGCGGACGAGCGCCCACCACCACGATAATCGCGATTGCCGTATTTCTGGTGATAGGTGATGTCCGCATGACCCGGACGGAAGGTATTGGCGATGTCGCCGTAATCTTTGCTGCGCTGATCGGTGTTTTCGATCATCAGCTGAATGGAAGTACCGGTTGTCTTGCCCTCAAACACACCGGACAGAATATGCACCTGATCCGGTTCATTGCGCTGGGTCATGTTTTTGTTCTGACCCGGGCGGCGTTTATCAAGGAACTGCTGAATAAAAGCTTCATCCACAGGCACGTTCGGCGGGCAGCCATCCACAGTCGCACCCAGCGCCGGCCCGTGGCTTTCACCCCAGGTGGTCACACGAAAAAGATGTCCGAAAGTGTTCATGCTCATGGCGCTGCTCCTGCTCTTCGACTGTCTTTAACGGGAAATGCAGGCACAGAAAAGAGCGGGTATAAAAAAGGCCGCGCAATCTCTTGCGCGACCTGCTGTCTGTCCTCAGCCTGAATACAGAAAATCAGACCGGTCCACCAAAGAGCGGCAGCCCGCTGAACAGGTTCGGATTCACACCATGGCGTGTCAGGCCCACACGTGAATTTGCCGGTTTTCCTCCGAAGGTATAGGTCAGCCCCAGTGTCATGCGATCGACACTATCGCCGTCCAGATCAATGCTGCTGTAAGAGGCGGTCACATAGACCGGCACATTCAGAGCATTGCTCAGGTCGTAACCCGCGTGAATGCCCTTCTCGTCGCTGTCATCCCCGAAGTCATCAATGCTTTCACGATTGTAGAACGCACCAATGTCTATGCCATTGGCAAATTCATAACCAACAGAAAGCCCATAAATGTCGCTTGTTGGATCGAAGGGTGCACCCGCGATATCCGCTTTACCCTGACCAATATAGGCCGACACAGAAAGCGGCCCGTTTTCATACATGCCTTCCAGACCATACAGGCGATAATCGATCCCGTCCGAACCAAAGCTCAGTTCGCCCATGTCAAAGAAGACACCTGCAGAGAAGCCACCACCGATGGCATAAGCCGCGCTCAGGTCAATCTGGTACATGTCGAAATCATCAGGCACCAGACTGTCGAAGTTTACCTGCTGATAGCGCGCCTCGAAACTGAGGTTTTCAGTCACCCCAAAACGCCCGCCAACACCCATCAGAGACCCGTTCAGTGTTGGGCCGCCGAATGGAATGTCAAGGTTTTGCGCGCCAAGACTGAGGTCAACGCCCTTCAGTTCAAACGCAGTGGCCGAAGTGGCCGCACAAATTACAAAGGTAGATACAAGAGCAAAAGATTTCATTTTGTCCCCACAAAATTTAAAAGTTTCTAAACACGCGTCAAAAACATGAAAACTCAGGCTAAATTAAGGCTAAATCAATATAACAGCGGGGCCGGCTTCTGTTTCTTTGCACATATATTTCACCAATCAACCCTGTACGTTTCAGCTTTGCTTTCCCGCACAAACCAACATTTCAAATCCAACTTACCTTTGCTTAAGTCTTTTCTATTAGACCTGTGCCACGACGACGCAAAAGGATACGGCGCATGGGTTTTTTTCGGTTTAATTCAGGTACAGGTAATCAGGACGCCATCCTGGAAAATTCGGCACTGATCGCGGCACTTAATAAGGCACAGGCGATCATCTGGTTTGATCTGAATGGAAATGTCCTGGATGCCAATGATAATTTTCTGCAGGCCATGGGATATTCTCTGGAAGAGGTCAAAGGGGAACATCACCGGATATTCGTACGCCCGGAAACGGCGGATTCACCCGAATATGCAACCTTCTGGGCAGAACTGCGGAATGGAACTTTGTGCAGTGATACATTTGAAAGAGTGCGTAAAAACGGCGCCCCGATCTGGATCGAAGCATCATATAATCCGATCCTGAACACGGAAGGCGAAGTTGTCAAAATCGTAAAATTTGCAACGGATGTCACCGCATCCCGGATGGCCGAACAAGGCGCGACAGGGCAACTTAACGCAATTTCCAGATCGCAGGCGGTTATTGAATTTTCGCCTGAGGGTAAGATATTGAACGCAAACCTGAACTTTGAACAGGCGATGGGATATTCCTGCGATGAAATCATCGGGAAACATCATTCGATGTTCGTCATGTCGGAAGACGCCGCCAGCGCCGAATATGCGTCTTTCTGGAAAGACCTTGCCCGGGGGGAATTCAAAGCCGGTGAATTCCGGCGCAAGGCACAGGGCGGGCGGGAAGTCTGGCTTCAGGCCAGTTATAACCCAATTACCGATTTGCATGGGAATGTTCTGAAAATCGTAAAATTCGCTGCTGATATTACCGCTGAAAAAACATTTTCCGCAGATGCACAGGGGCAGCTTTCTGCCATTTCGAAATCGCAGGCCGTGATTGAATTTGATCTGGAAGGACATATTCTGACGGCAAATCAGAATTTCCTGGATGCGCTTGGCTATCAGCTGGATGAAATCCAGGGCCAGCACCACCGTATGTTTGTTGACCCCGACTATGGAAACTCAGACGAATACAAAACGTTCTGGGCCGACCTGAAACAGGGTAAATTCATGGGTGGGGAATTTATGCGTCTCACCCGGTCTGGTAAACCAATCTGGATACAGGCCACCTATAACCCGATCTTTGACGCGTCGGGCAATCCCTATAAAGTGGTGAAGTTTGCGACGGATATTACGCAGCGGGTACGGGTCGTTGAAACGATCGCGCACTCTCTGCAAAAGCTGTCCAGTGGCGATTTGTGCATTGATATGTCTGACGCCTTCCCCCACGAGTTTGAACGCATCCGGCAGGATTTCAATGCGGCAACCTCTGCCCTGCTTTCCGCCATGAAGGCCATTGTTGAAAATACATCATCCATCCGCGGAGATGTGACACAAATTTCCTCTGCCTCCGCCAATCTTGCGACACGCACCGAAAAACAAGCTGCGGCCCTTGAGGAAACTGCGGCTGCCGTTGATGAACTCACCGCATCTGTGCTGTCCGCGACGGAACTTGCAGAAGCAGCCAAACAGATGTCCATGGACACGAAATCATCTGCCCAGAAAAGTGCCGGCGTGATGAATGAAACCCGCCAGGCCATGGAAAAAATCTCAGAAAGTTCATCAAAGATCTCTCGGATTATCGGCGTGATTGACGAAATTTCTTTCCAGACCAACTTACTGGCGCTGAATGCCGGTGTCGAAGCGGCCCGCGCAGGTGAAGCTGGCCTGGGATTTGCTGTGGTCGCCGCAGAAGTACGGGCCCTGGCGCAGCGATCTTCAGACGCAGCCCAGGAAATCGCAGAACTGATTTCAGCCTCCGCGGATGAAGTCAAAAGCGGTGTAGAACTGGTGGGCAATGCGAACATCAGTATTTCAGAGGTCGAGAATCTGATCATTACAATCAGCGAACGTGTTGAAGAAATTTCAAGTTCTTCCCGGGAACAATCGACCACCCTGAAAGAGATCAACACCGCCATCAATCAGCTGGATCAGGTCACCCAGGAAAACGCCGCCATGTTCGAAGAAAGCAATGCAGCCACACAAAACCTGAGTTATGCGATCAACACGTTGGCAGAAAACACCTCTGCGTTTCAGATCGATCCACATGAAACCGACCATATGTCAGGTCAGTGGGGCGATACATCAGAGATGGCGGAACAATCCGGGATACAGCAGCGTCTGAGTTCGTAAGATCTTATGCCTGGCCCGGGCTGCCCCCCTGGAGGCGCCGAACGTGCAAGAAGTCGGCCAGAGGAGGCGGATGTGCAAATTATGTAAACCCGACCTGATCACCGGAAAATTCACAGACCAGCAAGCCTGGCGCAGCCATTGCCAGGCCGCTGCCCGACAATACAACGGGCTGCACGAACTACAGATGACGATTGGTGCGATTTGATCATGATCCATGCCCCCATTCCCCAAAGGAGACCTAACCTGATCGACACAAAAAAGCCCGGACAATTTGCCCGGGCTTTGAGATTGGTTCGTCAGGGCGCCTGAATTACAGGCTGGCTTCCAGTGCGGCGACCACGGCATCGCCCATTTCAGACGTGGAAACAGGTGTTCCACCATCTGACTGCATCAGGTCACCTGTGCGCACGCCATCTGCCAGCACTTTTTCAACAGCCTGTTCCAGACGTGTTGCTTCATCACCCTGGTCAAAGCTGTAACGCAGAGCCATGGCAAAGCTGAGGATACAGGCGCATGGGTTGGCTTTGCCCTGACCGGTGATGTCTGGTGCCGAACCGTGTACCGGTTCGTACAGTGCTTTGGGGCGACCATTTTCCATTGGCGCACCGAGGGATGCGGATGGCAGCATACCGAGAGAGCCGGTCAGCATCGCAGCGCAATCGGACAGGATGTCACCAAACAGGTTGTCGGTCAGGATGACGTCAAACTGCTTTGGCGCACGGACCAGCTGCATCGCGCCGTTGTCGGCATACATGTGGGACAGTTCGACTTCGGGATAATCCTTCGCAACTTCAGTCACCACTTCGCGCCACAAAATGCCGCTTTCCATGACATTGGCTTTTTCCATGGAACAGAGTTTTTTGTTGCGGCGCATCGCCAGTTCAAACGCGGAACGGGCTGCGCGTTCGATCTCGGATTCGGTGTAACGCTGTGTGTTGATGCCCACACGTTCATTACCTTCTTCGAAGATTCCGCGTGGTTCACCGAAATACACACCAGAGGTCAGTTCGCGAACGATCATGATATCAAGACCAGCAACCAGTTCTTTCTTCAGGGAGGAAAAATCCGCCAGCGCGTCAAAACACTGAGCCGGGCGCAGGTTGGAATACAGATCCATTTCCTTACGCAGGCGCAGCAGGCCGCGTTCAGGTTTTACAGAAAAATCCAGATCATCGTATTTCGGACCACCCACAGCACCCAGCAGAACAGCGTCTGCTTCCTGGGCTTTCGCCATGGTTTCATCGGCCAGAGGCACACCATGTTTGTCATAGGCCGCACCGCCGACAAGATCCTCTGACACATCAAAATTCAGGCCGCGTTTATCGCCAAACCAGGTAATGATTTTGCGCACTTCAGCCATGACTTCCTGACCGATGCCATCACCGGGAAGAATAAGAACAGAGGGATTGCTCATTGGGGTATCCGATCGTTTGAAACTTCGTTGCACCCGAGTACCTTTTGTGCCGCGAAGGGTCAAGAAACAGCGTTCAAAAAGCGATATCCACCCAGACAAGACGATGGGTCGAAGCTGCATCGGCACTGCCATCAGATGGCCAGTGAACGCCGCTGTTTATCACGTTCAGATCGGCGGAAGGCAGAACATAATCAACCCGCATGTTTCCAGGACGACCGGGCTGATCCGGCCAGTCTGCGGTATCAAGCGCCGGATCCCCGCGATGGGTGTTATTGACGCCGCCCTGTTGTTCACTGACCAGACGACCTGCGTTGCTTGTGGGCTGCACATCCTGAACGCGGGGATCAGACACCAGGCGCAACAGGGCATCGCTGCGCCCTGCCCCATCAACCGGATCCAGGTTCAGCCCGCCCAGCAGGACAAAGGGGAAATCATCCGGCTGCCAGGGCAGTTCGCCATTTGCATATTTTAGCCAGAACAGTGTTTCATCATGATTGCGGCGACCGTTGCGATCTTCGGTCCCGTCAAACACCGGCGGCGTCGCATACATCGTCCACAGCAGCAATCTGCCACCATCCGGCAGCAGTACCGGCACGTCGAGATGGGAGGTGGTGGAAAGGCGTTGAATGGCGAATGCAGCATCAGAGGGAAATACGCCTGCATCGGTATGCGGTGGTATAGCCCCAGGCAGATCCCGCCAGAGGAAATTGGAAAAATCTTTCACATCTGCTTGCGCGATGGGGAAACGCGAGAGAATGGCCAGCCCCCCACTGCCTGTAAAAACCCCGAAGCCCTGTGCATCGGAAGGATCCCCCAGATAACCATCACCATCCATATCGAGGCCAGTGAACATCCCGGAATTGGGGAGTGTCGCGAAGAAATGGGGATAATCCGGCCCGTCTTGTTTTAACTGCGCAGCGAAGGCCTTGAGCGCCAGAAAGTCGTGATCAAAATCAAACTTCTGCAAGACAAGAATATCCGGGGAAACGGCAGTTATCACATCAATGATCGCCGCGATCTGTGTGTCTTCCCCACGCAGAATATCACGATACAACAGTCCAGGCCCTTCGCGATCAAGGCCAACATTGAAGCTTGCGATGCGGAATGTTTCATCTGCCGCCGCCGGGGAGGCCAGCAGAAGAAGAAAGATCAGGCAGGCACGTAACCGGATTCGACAGCGCGTTCGTAAGACAGGCGGCGCTGTTCGCGGATCATTTCGGCGATACGGGCCATTGCCATGCCGCGCATAAACAGACTTGCCGGAAGAAACGCCCATATGGCCACCATCCAGATCAGGGTTTGCGAAGACGACAGCGCAGCCGGGTCAAACAGTATGGCCGCAGATTTCATCGTCATCGGGATCAAGAATGGCAGGATAAACCCTAATGAAATGTTAACACGCGCATCCCGGATCAGACGGGACACAACATCACCGCCCGCGGTTGGATCAAATGTCGGCAGGTTCACCCAGACATTAAAAACGCGATCGCGCGCGGGCCAGCCCTGCAGGCGCATCAGAATGGCGAACACCGCAAGGGACAGCAGAGAAATCAGATAAGCCAGGCCCGTCAGCGTCCGGATCAGGAACAGGCTGGACGCATCGCTGTCTTCCGGGAACATCTCTGTCACAAGGCGTACAGGGCTCCAGGGGAAGTCCATCGCATATCCGGTCAACGCGCCAATTGCTGTCATAAATCCAGTCAGAGAGGTTGTTTCAAACTGCCCACGCACCACGATGGAACATAAGAGAACCGTCAGAAACAGCGACATAAACCGGACACGGTTGAATGGCGGGGCATCACGGAATTCGACAAGGCTGGGATATACCGACGCATATTCGGTCATGATCAAAACTGCAGAAAACAAAGCAATCAGTGTCACGATCTGTGCCGTTTCCTGACTTTGCCCAGGCAAAATAAGCGTAGGAGTTGCGATTAACAACATCACTGCGACCGCCCTGGTCATTGCGCCTGCAAATTGTGTAATCAATTTAATTTACCCTGTTATCGGCCCGGAGAAAGAAAACGTTAAGTTCGCCGGATTCGCACAAATACTGGTAACAACAGAACAAAATAACTATCTTGTTTTTGACGCTTTTTAATCGATTCAGCAAGCACCAGTTAAGCATTCATTAATAAATACCTGAATCTAAAGGCAGATTATCTGACATGCTGGTTAATTTTATAAAACCTGGCCCGGCGCGACCGATAGATGAATGAAAAAGCCCGGTAGAATCACTTCCACCGGGCCTTTTCAAATTTCATATTCAGATCACACCCAGGGGCGTGCCTGTGATGCCTGCGCTTCAAATGCGTCAATGGAAGATTTCTTTTCCATGGTCAGGCCGATGTCATCAAGACCTTCCAGCAGGCAGTGCTTTTTGAAAGCGTCAACTTCGAAGGAAATCACATCACCATCAGATGTGGTGATTTCCTGGGCTTCCAGATCCACGGTCATCCGGGCGTTTTCGCCTTTTTCCGCGTCCGCCATCAGCAGATCAACCTGTTCCTGCGGCAGAACAATCGGCAAGATGCCGTTCTTAAAGCAGTTGTTGAAAAAGATGTCAGCGAAGCTGGTGGACACAACACATTTGATGCCGAAATCCGCGATAGCCCAAGGCGCATGTTCACGGGAAGACCCGCAACCAAAGTTGTCACCTGCCACCAGGATTTCTGTCTTGCGATACTGCGGTTTGTTCAGCACGAAATCAGGGATCTCGCTGCCATCACGGTTGAACCGCATTTCATCAAACAGGTTCTTACCAAAGCCGGTGCGTGCGATCGACTTCAGAAAGACTTTTGGGATGATCATATCAGTGTCGATATTCACCAGCGGCATAGGCGCCGCAATTCCGGTCAGTTTTTCAAACTTTTCCATGATTGTGGTTCCTTAAATCAGTTCACGAACATCGGTCAGACGACCGGTCAGGGCAGCGGCGGCAGCCATGCCGGGGGATACAAGGTGCGTACGGCCCTTGTAACCCTGACGGCCTTCAAAGTTCCGGTTGGAAGTAGACGCGCAGCGTTCCCCTTCGGACAGCTGATCCGGGTTCATCGCCAAACACATGGAACATCCGGCCAGACGCCATTCGAAACCGGCATCTTCAAAGATCTTTGCCAGACCTTCTTCTTCCGCCTGCGCACGCACAAGGCCGGAACCCGGCACGATCATTGCACGCATACCGTCTTTGATCTTCTTGCCTTCAACAACTTCTGCAACAGCACGCAGATCTTCGATCCGGCCGTTTGTGCAAGACCCGATGAACACAGTGTCGATTTCGATATCGGTCAGTTTCTGACCCGCGGTCAGGCCCATATATTCGATGGAACGTGCCGCCGCATCAACCTTGCCGCCTTCAAAATCGGACGGGTGTGGAACCACGCCGGAAATTGGCAGAACGTCTTCTGGGGATGTGCCCCAGGTCACAACCGGTGCGATGTCTTCACCTTTCAGGGTGACGACCTTGTCGAAATGCGCGCCTTCATCGGTGAAGAGTGTCTTCCACCAGTTCAGAGCAGCTTCCCACTGGGCACCTTTTGGCGCATGTGGACGACCGTTCACATAATCATATGTAGTCTGATCTGGTGCGATCAGGCCCGCGCGTGCACCGCCTTCAATCGCCATGTTACAGACGGTCATACGGCCTTCCATGGACAGATCACGGATCGCTTCGCCGGTATATTCGATGACATAGCCGGTACCACCACCGGTGCCAGTTTCACCGATCACAGCAAGGGTAATGTCTTTCGCGGTCACACCTGGCTTCAGCTTGCCGGTGATTTCCACTTTCATGTTCTTGGATTTCTTCTGGATCAGGGTCTGGGTTGCCAGAACATGTTCTACTTCAGACGTGCCAATCCCATGGGCCAGCGCACCAAATGCACCGTGGGTCGCTGTGTGGCTGTCGCCACAAACAACAGTCATCCCTGGCAGAGTCCAGCCCTGTTCCGGGCCAACGATGTGTACGATGCCCTGACGAACATCAGACACAGGATAGTAATGCACACCAAATTCTTTGGCGTTGGTATCCAGCGCAGCCACCTGAATGCGGCTTTCTTCGGTCATCTGTGATGGGTCTTCACGACCGGCCGTTGTCGGCACGTTGTGATCCGGAACCGCGATGGTTTTATCCGGCGCATGCACCTTACGGCCCGTCATACGCAGACCTTCAAACGCCTGTGCAGAGGTTACTTCGTGTACCAGGTGACGGTCGATATACAGCAGTGTTGTGCCGTCTTCCGCTTCATGCGCGATATGCGCATCCCAGATTTTATCATAGAGTGTTTTGGGGGACATGTTGGTCCTCTCCCGTATCATTGGTTTTCAGATGTGGCGAATGCTGCAAATGCGCGTGCGAAAGCCGCACGCAACCATCATAGGTCGGCGTTGACAGAGAGCGACTGACCGTAAAAGCGCCATGGTAAAAAAGCGTGGTCATCGATGTCATAGATGCGTTTCATAAAGCCCACATACACCTGACGAAAGATTCATTCAAGGTCAGGATGAGAATAGCTGTTGTGTTGGTTGATCAGTATCTGGTCGACAACTTTTGTGATGAGCGGATCACATCCCAAATTTGCGATGCGTGAGCGTTCGCCTTCGGATGGCCAGCCCCCGAAACGCCACATGGCACCGAAGATGCCGTAACAACCGTAACGTTCATGATCCGGCGAAAAAGAATCTGACATATCCAGAAGCTTCTTCGCGGCTTCGGGCATATCTGAAATGGTGGAAAGCGCGAGTCGTTCTACGCAGTGATTTCCCTGCTCGCAGCCACGATCTCCATCCGCAATCAGATAGCCTCCGCGCAGTTGAACAGGTACTGAATACTCCGTCCAGAAACCATCACGATCAATCAACCCGAGTCGGTTCAGAATGCGCTTCAGTTCGGTTGAAAACGCTGCCTTGCTACGCCAAACCCCTTGTTCATCAGGAGAAATGTCATATTGATCTGCCATATAGAATGCGCAATGCAGAGCATCCTCAAGGCAAGGCAATTCCTCAAATGGGCGCGCGGCAATCATGCGATGGCGTGCTTCTTTCTTTTCAAGCGCCTCAAATCCGACACCTGTCTCGCGGGCAAATCCAAAGTCGGAAAACAATATAGTAAGGCGTTCCCCCGCACTCATATACATGTGTTCGAACTGCTCTCCACTCAACCCGGCACAATAGTCGACCAGTGCCGCAATCAAGCTACGTTCCTCATCATCGGGCAGGTCAAAGAAAAAGGATTTGGTCATTTGACCTCAGGCGCAGGCCCCAGCAGATCCCAACGATTACCAAAAGGGTCTCGGAAAACCGCGACAGAGCCGTAGATTTCATGGCGCGGATCTTCCTCAAAGGTCACGCCATTTTCCAGCATCCGGGCATGATCAGTCGCGAAATCGCTGGTTTTCAGGAAGAATCCCACACGTCCGCCGGTCTGATTGCCAATCGCGGCTTCCTGATCTGCGCCTTTGGCCTGCGCCAGCAAAATGTCTGACCCGACACCCCCATGCGGGCGCACAACGACCCAGCGTTTGCCTTCGCCCTGATCTTCGTCCTGCACCAGATCAAACCCCATTTTATCCACGTAGAATGCAATACCCGCGTCATAATCGGGAACAACAATAGCAATCAGGCCAAGGCTTTGGGTCGGGCGCATAGGAAAACCTTTCAGGTAAAGAGGCGCGCAAGGAAAATCGCGCTCATGATCAGGCCGATCAGAATAATCACCAGACGCACCAGCGCAACCGGCAAGATCTTTGCGATGCGCGCACCTGCAAAGCCGCCTGCGATGGCAGATGCCCCCATGATCAGCGCGGCAGGCCAGGACACGATGCCCGCGACGGCGAATGTCGCGACGGAAATAGCAGAGATCACAAAGCTAAGCGCATTTTTCAGCCCGTTCATCGCGTTCAGATTGTCCCAGCCCCAAAGCGCAAACAGCGCAAGCAGAACAATCCCGAGGCCACCGTTGAAATAACCGCCATACAGCGAAACAAGGAAAATCCCCGGAACGCCCCAGGGCGTCATCTGCCAGGAAGACCGGGCCAATGCGGCAGAAATCTGCTTCTGAAACGCAAAAGCCAGAGTAGCTGCAAACAGAAGGAAAGGCACAATGATAGAGAACACATCATTGGAAGACACAAGCAGCAGCAGCCCGCCAACCAGCCCACCCGCCAGACCAGCGATACAGGCTTTGATCAGCGAAAAACGCGGCAGGGCCAGGATGTCATCGCCAAAACCCATGGCGGCGGACAGATAACCGGGAAAGACCGCGACCGCACTTGTTGCATTGGCGGCCACCGGCGGAATGCCCGCAAAAACCAGGACCGGGAAGGTCAGGAAGGTGCCCCCGCCTGCAATCGCATTCATAATCCCCGCGCCGAAGCCTGCGAGAATGAAAAGGATGGTCTCTGACATTCGTAATTCCCCCTGAAAAGGCAGAAAGCACGTGCGTCCGGATATTGTCCACCCCGCTTTGCCGTGCAACAGTACGGATATGGAGAATGAATTCAGTACCGCCACCGAACTGACAACCGAAGTTCAGGGCTTCCTTGTTCAATTGCAGATGTTTGTTGAAGGTCTGCTGCGGCCTTATCAGCTGTGGCAGGTGGCGATTGCTGTGGGGGTGTTCTGCACCGCCTGGATGATCAACACCCTGATCGGGCCCCGTTTGCATGACTGGATGCGCACGCTGGAAGGACGGCCAAAATGGCAGCTGCGCTGGCTTTTGATCCTGCATCGGCGCATTCATCTGATGCTGTTTATTCTGCTGATCTGGATGACCATATGGTTTATGCGCGAAGTGTTGAACACCTTCCCGTCGCGCACCTATTTGCTGTCAATCATCGGCACGATCAGCGCGGCCTGGTTTGCGATTGCCCTTGCGGTGCAACTGATCCGCAACCAGACCCTGCGTCGGACCATTCGTATTGCCGGCTGGATCTGGGTGACGCTGTATTATTTCGGCTTCCTTGAGGCGACCAGTGCGGTTCTCGACAAAGCAGCCATTGAATTTGGTGATTTCCGTCTGTCTTTGCTGGCGATCCTGAAGGCTGTGATTGTCACCGGCGTTCTGTTCTTTGGTGCCCGTCTGATTTCCGGCACCACATCCACCCGCATTCGCGAGAATGAGGATATTTCCCCGTCCATGCAAGTGCTGGCGGTGAAATTCATTCAAATGGTTCTTTATGGGTCAGCCTTCTTTATCGGGTTGAAAGCTGTTGGGTTTGATCTGACAGGGCTTGCGGTGCTGTCCGGTGCGATTGGTGTTGGCCTTGGTTTTGGTTTGCAGAAAGTTGTGTCGAACCTTGTGTCCGGCGTGATCATCCTTCTGGATAAGTCCATTAAGCCCGGGGATGTTATTTCGCTGGGCGATACCTTTGGCTGGATCGACAGCCTGGGCGCGCGTTATGTGTCCGTCGTTACCCGCGACGGGCGTGAATATCTGATACCGAATGAGGACCTGATTACAGGCCAAGTGGTCAACTGGTCTCATTCCAATGATCTTGTGCGACTCGATATTTTCTTTGGCACCTCTTACGGCTGTGATCCCCATGATGTGCGCCGGATCGCGATTGAAGCGGCCTCGTCTGTCAGCCGTGTTCTGTCTGCGAAAGCCCCCGTTTGTCACATCGTGGGCTTTGGTGACAGTTCTGTTGATTACATCCTGCGCTTCTGGATCAAAGATCCGACCGGCGGGCTGACCAATATCCGGGGCAATGTGTACCTGGCCCTGTGGGATGCCTTTAAGGAACACGGCATTGATCTGCCCTTCCCGCAACGCGAAGTGCGTATTCTGAAAGACGATCCCGATGAACGACCCGTTATCATTGACTGAACTTGATGCCACTGATCTGGCGGCGATGTTGCGTGTTGGCACGCTTTCGGTCCGTCAGTTGGCAGAAGCCTGCCTGGATCGGATCGAAGCAATCAATCCCGATGTAAACGCCATCGTCGCCCTTCGTCCGCGCGAAGACATCCTGGCAGAAGCCGACGCGATGGAGGCTGCAGGCCCGGGCAAGGATCAGCCTTTATGGGGTTTGCCGATTGCGATTAAAGACCTGGAAGAGGTCGCGGGGCTGCGCAGCACATCTGGATCACCCCTGTTCAAAACCCACATTTCCGAAAATGACAGCCTGATGGTCTCGCGCCTGCGCGCCGCCGGGGTTCTGATCATCGGTAAAACCAATGTCCCGGAATTTGGCCTGGGCAGTCACAGCTACAACCCGGTTTACGGCGTGACGCGCAACGCATTCGATCACAGCCGCAGCGCCGGCGGATCAAGTGGCGGGGCCGCTGTGGCGCTTGCAACCGGCATGCTGCCAATTGCCGATGGGTCCGATATGATGGGCAGTCTGCGCAATCCGGCGGGCTGGAATAATGTTTATGGCTTCCGTCCCTCTGCCGGGCTGGTTGCCAAAGATCCGATAGGGGATTCCTGGTCACAGGGGCTTTCCACCAATGGCCCGATGGCGCGCAGTCCGCGGGATATGGATCTGATGTTGAAGGTGATTGGTCAACCAGATCCACAACAGCCCCTGGGCCTGCCAGGGTATCAGGGTTTCGAAAAGGTTAATCCTGAAAACATCACTATTGGATGGATCAGAGACTGGTCCGGTTATTATCCAATGGAAGAAGGGGTGTTGGAAACCTGCGAGACTGCCCTGGCGGCACTGCGCAAGATGGGCGGCAATATTGTTGAATACACGCCCACCATCGCCCCGGAATCGCTTTGGGATGCCTGGTGTATCTTGCGCAGCCACACCGTCGCCATGTCGTCGATGCCGCTTTATGCGGACCCGAAAAAACGCACCCATCTGAAGCCCGCCCATATCTGGGAGATTGAGGAAGGTCTGAATTATTCGGCGCAGGACATCCACCACGCCGGCGTCATCCGGTCTGACTGGTTCCGCGAAGTGGCCCGGCTCGACCTCACCATGCTTGCCTTGCCCAGCGCCCAGATGTTCCCTTTTGATGCAGAACTGGACTGGCCCAAAACCATCGCCGGGCGTGACATGGGCACTTACCACCGCTGGATGGAAGTGGTGATCCCTGCCTCACTTATTGGTCTGCCTGCGGCTTCGATCCCTGCCGGGTTCCACAATGGCCTGCCCATGGGATTGCAGCTGATCGGAAAAACCGGACAGGATGCGCAGGTGCTGGGATTGGCGCAGGCCTTTCATGACGCCACGCAAACCGCATAAAACCCGCCAAAAATCGTGTATCACTTGCACATTGAGCTTTCGCCCCACCGGTGTTACCTTTAAGAGGAGCCCGCGCCGGGCTTTTGCGGCGTGTATCAAGGAGTGAAGACCCTGTCTGAATCTGTACCTGCGGCCAACGAAACCGCCGCAACGCAAGCTGACGCTAAGACGCTGACAAGCGACGCGCTTCTGGCGCGCATCCTTTCCTCACTTGACGAAGACAAAGCCGAAGACGTGGTCGAAGTCGATCTCGCCGGGAAATCCGCGATTGCTGATTACATGGTGATCTGTTCCGGCCGTTCGTCCCGTCAGGTGACATCCATGGCGGAAAAGCTGGCTGATCGCCTGAAGCAGGAATACGGTCGTCTCTGCCGGACTGAAGGCAAAGGCTCTGGTGACTGGGTGCTGGTCGATGCCGGTGACGTCATCGTGCATATCTTCCGCCCGGAAGTGCGTGAGTTCTATCAGCTGGAAAAAATGTGGCTCGACCCGACGGCTGGTCCGGATACCACCGCCTGATCCATGCGCGTTTCGATTTCTGCCATTGGCCGCATGCGCCCCGGACCGGAGCGCACGCTTTTTGACGACTATCAGACCCGTTTTGACCGCACAGGCCGCGCCCATGGGCTTGGTCCGCTGTCGGTGAATGAGGCTGAAGACAAAAAAGGCGGCGGCATGGGCGCAGAAGCGACCCTGCTGGAACGCAGTGTTCCCAAAGGTGCGGTGATCTGCACCATGGATGAACGCGGGAAATTGCTGTCGTCCCCTGATTTTGCACAGAAACTGGCAACCTGGCGCGATCAGGGCGCGCAGGATCTGTGTTTTATCATTGGCGGCGCTGACGGTATTGACCCTGCCCTACGTGCAAAGGCCGATTTTTCCATCAGCCTCGGCAAAATGGTCTGGCCCCACATGCTGGCCCGCGTGATGCTGTCAGAACAGCTTTACCGTGCGGCGTCTATCCTGGCTGGAAGTCCGTATCACCGGGTGTGACCTCGCCAGGGATATGATTCCAGCGCCCCTCAATCACAGTTTTCATATCCTGAAGAGACGCAGATTTCCACCCGTTCCGTAGCCCGCTGGATCTGCGCTGGGGTCAATTGGCTTACCAATCGGCTGCGAAGGTCCAGCCAGGTATCCTGACCATTTATCATCGCAACGGTGAACCACATATAGGTACTTTCCAGATTCTCAGGGACGCCCTCACCAAACTGATACATCGAGCCAAGTAACATCTGCGCAATGGGAAAGCCTTGAACTGCTGCAAGACGATAAAGTCTCACTGCCTCAGTTGAATTTTTCGGAACGCCATCACCACGAGCATACATCACCCCTAGAGCGACTTGCGCATCGGCTCCGCCATGTTCAGCGGCTTGCGTAAACCAGTTTACTGATTCAACCGGATCGCCCTCGTCCCCTAGCTCAGTGTAATAGATAAAACCCAGACTAAGCTTTGCATCAACCCAACCCTGTGCAGCTGCCAGGCGATACAGGCGGATGGCTTCTGGAAGGTTCTGCGTAACGCCCTGCCCCACTCTGTACATATAAGCAAGCTTGTCCCGCCCCAAGACATCACCCTGTAAAGCAGACGCCGCGAATAACCGAAAGGCCGCATCATAATCCTGCCTGACGCCAAACCCTTGCTCGTACATTATTCCCAGAAGTGCCTGCGCCTGACTGTTCCCCTGTTCTGCGAGTGGTTCAAAGTTTTCCAGCGCCACATTGTATTCACCTGAGTTGAACGCCTCCACGCCCAGGTCAAAATCCTGCGCGCTAGTGGATAAGGGGAATACAACCCATGCTACTGCCAATAGAAATGCAATCTTTGATCTCAACAAATTCCTCATCGATCTCTCGCCCCAGTCGAATTCTATGTCTTTCTCATCCGTAAATTTCAGTCGGACTATCCTTCACGACACACTCTAAATCAACCCAGCCTCCACCTTGAACTGCACTGAAGAGACAGTGGTTCGTGATACTCAGCATCACTGGTCACACAGCATGTCCGGGACGTGCCCGGCACACAACTTCACATCCGGTTGCGCCCTGCCTCCAAACACCATAAATATTCCCTGAACTATACAGGAACACCGCATGTCCATTCCGAAACCCGTCGTCCTTTGTATTCTTGATGGATGGGGCGCATCGCGCGATGCCATGGCCAATGCGCCGGTCCAGGCGAACACCCCCAATTTTGACCGTCTGATGCGTGATTACCCCCATGCGCAACTGCTGACGCATGGGCGCGATGCAGGTCTGCCGACAGGGCAGATGGGGAATTCAGAAGTCGGGCACACCAATATCGGCGCAGGCCGGGTTGTGGCGATGGATCTGGGGCAGATTGATCTGGCGATTGAAGACGGGTCTTTCTTTGACAATGACGCGCTTCAGGCTTTCATCGCAAAGCTGAAACAAACCGGCGGCACGGCGCATCTGATGGGGCTTGTCTCTGACGGCGGCGTGCACGGACATATCGACCATATCAAAGCCGCAATCAAAGCTGTGACGGATGCCGGCGTGCCCCTGGCCTTCCATGCAGTGACCGACGGGCGTGATGTCGCGCCGAAATCTGCCATGGGGTATATGGCGGATCTGTGCGCCAGCCTGCCGGAGGGCGCAAAAATTGCCACCGTCACCGGGCGTTATTACGCGATGGATCGTGACAATCGCTGGGAACGTGTGGCGACAGCTTATAACGCGATGATCAAAGGCGAAGGTCCTGAGGCCGCTGATACCGGATCTGTCATCTGCAAAGCCTATCAGGACGGCGTGACCGATGAATTCTTCCCGGCAACCATTCTGAGCGGATATAAGGGTGCAAAGAGTGGCGACGGGTTTTTCTGCCTGAATTTCCGGTCAGATCGCGCCCGTGAAATCCTGCGTGCGATTGGTGAACCTGGCTTTGATGCCTTTGACACTGGCACGCGGCCTGCCTTTGCTGCACTGCTGGGCATGGTGGAATATTCTGACGGGCACAGCGCCTATATGACCACCGCATTTCCGAAGCGAAATATCGTGAATACCCTGGGTGAATGGGTGTCTAAACAAGGAAAAACGCAGTTTCGCCTGGCCGAAACTGAGAAATACCCGCATGTCACATTCTTCCTGAACGGCGGCGTGGAAACCCCTTATCCGGGTGAAGACCGCTACATGCCCGCATCGCCGAAAGTTGCCACATATGATCTACAACCAGAGATGAGCGCGCCGGAAGTCACTGAAAAATTCGTAGAAGCCGTGCACAAAGGGTATGATCTGATCATCACCAATTACGCCAACCCCGATATGGTTGGTCACACCGGCGATTTGAAAGCCGCGATGAAAGCCTGCGAAGCAGTTGATGAAGGCCTGGGTCAGGTTATGGCCGCGCTGGAAGACGTTGGCGGCGTGATGATTGTCACCGCAGATCACGGCAATTGCGAATTGATGACTGATCCTGAAACCGGTGGTCCACACACGGCCCATACCACCAACCCGGTGCCGGTGACCCTGTTTAACGCCGGCAATGGTGTGAATTTGCGCGACGGGCGCCTGGCCGATCTGGCGCCCAGCCTGCTGACGCTGATGCAACTGGAAAAACCGGAAGAGATGACCGGCGAAAGCCTGATTTCCTGATGTGGATCCGGGGTTTTATATGCGCTGCTTTGTTTGCCCTTTCCGGGCAGGCCATCGCGCAATCTGACCCGAAAATCACCGCACAGCGCGCCGCCCTGCAACTGGATACAGCCGCAACTGCGCTTATCCAGGCTGAAAACGCCACTGACCGGGTGAAGGCCCTGACCGAAACTGTCGCCGCTTATGAAGAGGGGCTGATTGCCCTGCGCCAGGGCATTCGTCAGGTGGCAGTGCGTGAATCGGCCCTGCGCCAGATCTTTGATGCGCGCAGCCTGGAAATTTCACGCCTGCTGGCCGCGCTGCAAGCCATGGAACGCAGTCCCGCACCCCTGTTGATGCTGCACCCCTCGGGCCCGGCAGGCACGGCACGATCATCAATGATGCTGGCTGAGGTTACCCCTGCGCTGCAGATCCAGGCCGAATCTCTGAAGCGCCAGATAGACGAGCTGAACCTGCTGCAAGCCATTCAGACCGGTGCGGCAGATGCCTTACGTGAAGGCCTGGCTGGCGTGCAGACGGCACGTGCCCGCCTGTCCGAAGCCCGCGCCGACCGTATTGACCTGCCGCGTCAGTTCAGTGCGGATCCCGAAGCCATGCAGGCCCTTCTGAACAACAGCGAAACTCTGCGTGCTTTTGCTGATGGCCTGAACTCTCTGCCAGAGGGCAACTCCCTTTCCGGGGGGTATGGCCGTCTTGAAGATCTGATCGGCGCATTGGCGCTGCCCGTAAATGGCACACTTTTACGTGGCTATAATGAACCGGACGCTGCAGGCATCACCCGCCCGGGCATTGTCCTTGCCACAATGCCCGAAGCCCTGGTCACCAGCCCCGTCGCTGCCACAATCCGTTACGCAGGCCCGTTGCTTGACTACGGAAATGTGATCATTCTGGAACCAGATTCTCAGCATCTCCTGGTTCTGGCAGGCCTAGGGGCTGTGTATAGTCAGCCAGGAGAGATTGTTCAGCCCGGTACAGCCCTGGGTTTGATGAGCGGTGAAACCACTTTAGGCGCTGTTTCGCCGTTTTCAACAGATGGGACTGGCGCTGAACGATCTGAAACGCTTTATATAGAGCTAAGACAGGGCGACAGCCCGACCGACCCATCGCCCTGGTTTGATCCGGGCAGTGGAAACTGACACAGGGGATCCGACGGCCCGCGACAGCAGGTCTGGCGACATACAGGACAAACTGATGAAGAAATTTATTTTTGCGGCCATTGCCGGAACTTTCGCAGGGGTTATCGCAACAACGCAGGTAACCGGCCCGCTGCTGGCGCAGGAAGCGCAACAGCAAAGCGATGTTTACGAACAGCTTGATCTGTTTGGTGACATCTTTGAACGCATCCGCAGCCAGTATGTGGAAGATGTCGATGAAGGAGAACTGATTGAGGCGGCCATCAACGGCATGCTGACATCCCTTGATCCGCACTCGAGCTTCCTGCCGCCTGCTGATTTTGACGACATGCGCGAACAGACCCGCGGTGAATTCGGTGGGCTGGGTATTGAAGTGACCCAGGAAGAAGGCTTTGTCAAAGTCGTGTCGCCCATGGATGGCACCCCGGCCGATGTTGCTGGCATGGAAGCCGGTGATTTCATCACCCATGTGGATGGTGAAAGCCTGCTGGGCCTGACCCTGAATGAAGCTGTTGAACTGATGCGCGGGCCTGTTGGGTCTGAAACAGTGATCACCGTGGTACGTGAAGGCGTAGATGAACCTTTTGACGTATCCATCATCCGTGACACCATTCAGCTGACAGCCGTCCGCACCCGCACCGAAGGATCCACCGTGGTTCTGCGTGTGACCACTTTCAACGATCAGACGTATGACAATCTGTCCGAAGGGCTTGCCAAATCGGTTGAAGAACTGGGCGGCATTGAAAATGTGAACGGCTTTGTTCTGGATCTGCGCAACAACCCCGGTGGCCTGCTGAACCAGGCGATTGCTGTGTCTGATGCCTTCCTGAATGCCGGTGAAATCGTATCCACCCGTGGCCGTGCCCCGGAAGATGGAGAACGCTGGAACGCCCGTGACGGCGATCTGACCGAAGGCCTGCCCATTGTTGTTCTGATCAACGGTGGTTCTGCATCTGCTTCTGAAATTGTCGCTGGTGCCCTTCAGGATCACCGCCGCGCGATTGTTGTCGGCACCCGCAGTTTCGGCAAAGGTTCTGTTCAGACCATCATGCCGCTGCGTGGCGATGGGGCCATGCGCCTGACCACTGCGCGCTATTACACACCATCCGGTCGTTCTATTCAGGCGCTGGGTGTCTCCCCGGATATCGTCGTGGAACAACCGCGTCGTGATCCAAACGCCGAAGCTGAGGAAGAAACCCAGGGGTTCTCCCGTACAGAAGCAGATCTGCGCGGCAGCCTTGATAATGATTCCATCAGCGAGGATGAGCGTCGCCTTCTGGAAGAAGAACGCGCCAGAGTAGAAGAGGCCGCACAGCTGCGCGAAGAAGATTACCAGCTGGCCTATGCGATTGATCTTCTGACAGGTCTGCGCGCACTTAGCGGCAACGACTAAAACAATGACCGGCGGGCAATCCCCGCCGGCACCACCACAGGACCAAACATGACCCCTGAAGAAATCTCCACCCTTCCCTATCGCGAAAATGCAGGTGTGATCCTTATAAATAAGGATAACCTGATCTTCGCAGGCAAACGCATTGATAACCCCGGCAACGCCTGGCAGATGCCTCAGGGTGGGGTTGATAAAGGCGAAGATGTGCGCGAAGCCGCATTGCGGGAACTGGAAGAAGAAACCGGCGTCTCACGCGATCTGGTCACCATCGAGGCCGAAACAGCAGACTGGCTGACCTATGAATTGCCCCATGATCTGATCCCAACGCTCTGGAAAGGCAAATACCGCGGCCAGAAGCAGCGTTGGTATGTGATGCGTTTTCACGGCGAAGATTCCAATGTCGACATCCAGAAAGACCATCCGGAGTTTTCCGAATGGGCCTGGATGACCCCGGACGCCTTGGTGGAACATATCGTTCCGTTCAAACGTGATATTTATGTCGCGCTGTTTGACGAATTTGCCACGGTTCTGCGCGGATAATCGCTGGAATCAACCTGACCATTTCGTGATCTGGCCCGCCGCTTTGGCGGGCTTTATTCTGACCAGGTACCGTCCCCGGAGTCACGAATGCCGTCTTACCGTTTTCTGTTGTCTGCTGCCGCTGCAGGGTTTCTCTCCTGCACCCAGGCGCTTGCGCTGGATTGCCAGGCCACAGGTATGGATCCCTTGTTAAGCCAGGAACATCTGTCCAACTACATCGTGGTTCAGGGGGATGTGTCGATTGCATCGCAATATAAGATCCCACAGACCCGTTTTGGCAGTTTCATCTGGCACCGCTTCCGCCGCGAACGCGTTCGTCTGCACAACTGGCAGGGACATCTGACCGGACAAGTCATCGGGGCCAACGGGGCGCAGCAAGATTTTGATCAGGTCATCACGTACAGCCTGATTTGCGATGAACACGGCAGTTGCACCGGTGATCTTGAGGTGCGCAGGCAGCTTCTGAAAGATCGCCTGATGTTCCTGCAGCCTTCTGAGGATGGTGGGTATGAACTGGTGATCAGCAGTTGTGGCAGTCATGAATTTGACGCAAACGACGAAAACCTGACACGCGCCCAACAATGCCTGGATGCCGGTGGCTGCTGACCTCGCCACAAAATAACCGCACCAGAGACTGTCGGGAGCGGTTACAAAATGTCAGCGAAATACCCGCAAATGCGAACAGCCGGTTTTAGCGTCCGCGCAGGCGACTCAGAACGTCCTGTGATGCAAACCCATCCGGCGTCACACCAATACTTTCCTGATAGGCACGAATCGCGGCGATCGTATTTGGCCCGATGATCCCGTCTGACCCATCTGTGTCAAAGCCAGCCCGCGTCAGGCGGCGTTGCAATTCGCGTTTCTGACGGAAAGACAGCGGTGCATAGCCACGTGGCCAGCTTGCCTGAATGGCAGGGCCACCAGCCAGGCGATCCGCCAGATGCCCGACGCCAATCACATAAGCATCCGCCGCGTTATAACGTTCGATCACGTGGAAATTGTCGAAGATCATAAAGGCCGCGCCCTGGGCACCACCCGGCAACAAGATTGAGGCACGCCCATGATTCGGCACAGCCTGACCACTAATGTCACGTACCCCCATTCCAGCCCATTGCTGTGGGGTCTTTTTGATGCGTTCGCTGGTCTGGCTGTAATCAAAGCCCTGGGGCAGAACAACTTCTACGCCCCATGGCTGCCCGAAGGTCCAGCCATGGCGTGCAAGATAGGACGCGGTAGACGCCAGCGCATCCGTCGGATCATTCGACCAGATATCACGTTTGCCATCGCCGGTGAAATCCTGGGCGAAAGCCAAATACGACGTCGGGATAAACTGCGTATGCCCCATGGCCCCGGCCCAGCTGCCGGTCATATTGCGGGCATTCACATCACCGGCCTGAATGATCTCAAGCGCGGCGATCAACTGCGCCTCAAAGAACCGGCCGCGTCGCCCGTCATAAGCCAGGGTCGCAAGCGCCGAAATCACCGGCGTCTCCCCACGACGTTCGCCATAGGCGCTTTCCAGTCCCCAGACCGCGGCGACGATTTCTTTCTCAACGCGGTAATGATCTTCGATCCGTTCCAGCACATTGCCATGACGGCGTAGGGCACGCTGACCGTTGCGAATGCGCGGTTCAGACACAGCGCCGTCCAGATATTCCCAGATCTGCTTGGTAAATTCCGCCTGATTGCGGTCCCGCGCAATCACATCATCCAGATACCGCACATTGCGGAACGCCGCATCGAACGTGCGCTGGGAAATCCCGGCAGCCCGGGCCCGGCTTTCAAAACCGCGAACCCAGCGATCAAGTCCGCCTGCGCTGACCTCAATGGGGGTCATTTCCTGGCTCATGATGCCTCCACCTATCGAAACTTCTGTCACGCTGCTGCCACCGCCAGCGGCAAAAGCCCCCTGCGCTGCCAGCGTCATGCCTGCTATAAAACTAATAATCCGCACGTTTTTCACCTGATTTACTGCCTGTTTTTCAGACAGAGTACCCAGGACATCCACAAAGGGAAAGCGCCTGACGAATCAGGCGCTGATCCCGGCTATTTCTTGCGTTTGCGCACCACTTTGCGTGCTTTTTTACGTGCTGGGGCTGTGCCAGGGGTCTTGCCGGATTTGCTTTTCGGCTTTTTCCCGGATCGCTTGCTTGAAAACGACCGGCTGCCGCGCCCGCCACGTCCACGTGGCAAAGGCTGACCATTCAGCGCCAGCAATTCGACAACCAGACCGCCGGTTACCGGAATCGCCTCTGCCAGGCGCACCGTCACAGCCTGACCAATGCCCAGGCGCAAGCCACTGTTGTCACCGGTCAGGCTTTGATCATCGGCATCAAAATGGAAATATTCCTGCCCGATCGTCGCCACCGGCACCAATGCATCTGCGCCGGTTTCCTCAAGCCGGATAAAGGCGCCAAAACGTGCAATGCCGGAAATCTTACCTTCCAGTTCATTGCCCACACGTTCCGACAGAAACGCCGCCAGATAGCGATCGGTTGTATCACGTTCCGCCGTCATGGAACGCCGTTCTGTTTCGGAAATCTGCGTGCCGGTTTCGCGCAGGTTTTCTTCATCAAAGGGTGACATCCCGTCAAACTTATCCGCGGCCCCTTCCCATTTATGGCCGGAAATCAGCGCGCGATGCACCAGCAGATCCGCATAACGGCGAATGGGGGATGTGAAATGTGCGTATGACCGCAGGGCCAGGCCAAAATGCCCGAAATTATCCGGCCCATAATAGGCCTGTGTCATGGATCGCAGAGTAGAGATATTGATCAGTTCCGCATGATCCGTGTCCTGCGCCTGATTCAGCAGGCGGTTCAGGTGTGCGGTCTTCAGGACCTGCCCTTTTGCCAGCGTCAGGCCCGAGGCCTGGGCCGTTTCACGCAGGGCATCCAGTTTCTCTTTGTTCGGCTCTTCATGCACCCGGAACAGCAGGTCCTGCTTGCGGGCAATCAATTCTTCCGCGGCGGCGACATTGGCCAGCACCATGAATTCTTCGATCAGCTTATGCGCGTCCAGACGTTCGGCAAAAGCAACCGATTTCACTTTGCCATCCTCATCCAGAATGATCTTACGTTCCGGCAGATCAAGTTCCAGCGGCTGACGGGTATCGCGCGCCTTCAAGGTGGCGTGCCAGGCGGCGTAAAGAGGCTCTAACACAGGGGAAAGAAGCTCCGCACAGCGATCATTCGGATTGCCATCCATCGCCTGTTGTACTTCCTGATAGTTCAGGGAGGCATGCGATTTCATCAGCGCACGGGTGAAACGGTGGCTGATCTTATTGCCCTCGGCATCAAGCTGCATCCGCACAGCAATACAGGCACGATCCACCCCTTCATGCAGGGAACAGAGATCCCCGGACAAACGATCCGGCAACATCGGCACTACGCGATCGGGGAAGTAAGATGAATTGCCACGTTTGCGGGCTTCACGATCCAGTTCAGATCCGGGCGTCACGTAATGCGCTACATCGGCAATCGCGACCCAGACGATGTGACCGCCGGGATTTTCCACGTCACTATCCGCATGGGCAAAGCAGGCGTCATCATGGTCACGTGCGTCATGGGGATCGATGGTGATCAAAGGCATATCGCGCAGATCTTCGCGCCCATCCAGCGGGGCAGGTTTTGCAGCATCGGCCTCTGCCACGACTTCGTCTGGGAAGGCATCAGGAATGCCATGCTGGTGGATCGCGATCAGGGACACAGCTTTGGGCGCGGTCGGATCGCCAAGGCGATCAACAATACGCGCGGAAGGCAGGCCCATGCGGGATTTCGGCCCGGTGCGTTCTGCTTCAACCAGTTCGCCGTCTTTTGCATCCAGCGTCGCGCCGGCGGGCACTTTCCATTCTTTGTCAGACCCTTTTTCAACCGGCACAATCCGCCCGCCTTCATGGCCACTGCGGTAAATACCAAGGATTCGCTGCGGATTAGAGCCTATTTGACGAATAAGCACGCCGTTATAAGCGTAATCTTCACCCTCTGTCTCCTGGAGGCGTGCCAGAATACGTGCGCCTTTCGCCAATGCGGGTGTGTCAGGCTTTTCCAGCATCAGAACGCGGGGCGCAGCATCTTCACCCTGCCAGTCGACAGGATAGGCAAACAGATCGCCATCCGCATCCGGTCCTTCGACCTTCAGCATCGCAACAGGCGGCAGCTTATCCGACTCACGATAGGTCTTTTTGCGTTTGCGCAGATGCCCTTCCGCTTCCAGTTCTTTCAGGATGCGTTTCAGGTCAATACGGGCAGCCCCTTTGATACCAAAAGCGCGGGCAATATCACGCTTGGCAGTACGGGCGGGGTTTTCGGAAATCCAGTTCAGGATTTCCTCTTTAGAAGGAATACGCGTTGTCATGCGCCTGCCCTATCACGCCCCGCGCGATTTAGCGAGAGCATGCAGATCGGCCACCGTATCAACATCGCGCAACGTGGTGATCTGCGCGGTTTTGTGATCCGGCAGGGTGGCCATGGTATCGGCCAGCGCGTGTTCGGTAGACCAGCGCACCTGTTCAAACAGCTTTGGCGGCACCGGGCGCATACGTTTCAGGCCAATCAGCCAGTACCCGCCATCATCCGCAGGGCCGAACACTGCGTCATGATCGCCCAGCGCCTTAAACGCCTCAGCGATGCGGGTGCGGTTGATGCCGGGAATATCTGCGCCGATGATGCACATGGGGCCAGGCGCAATGCTGTGAAATTGGCGCGCCATGCGGTCGCCAAGATCACCGCGGCCTTGCGGAACGCGGGGCAGATCTGCGGGCCAGACGCGGCTTTGCAATCCTTCCTGATCGGGCGCAATTGCCAGGATCAGATCCCAGCGCGGGTCGCGCAGGCGACGGATCAGAGCAGCAGATTGGTGACGAAACCACCAGGCAGAACGTGTCAGGCCAATGTCGCGCCCCAACCGGGTTTTCACGCGGCCCGGATGTGGTTCTTTCAGCATCACCACAAGGCGCGGGCGGTATGAAATCACAGGGTCAGTTCCATATCGCGGTGATCAATTCCCGCATCATCATAGACCGGACCAAAGGCGGTGAAGCCCAAAGCCTCATAAAACGGGATTGCATGGCATTGAGACCCTAATACAGCGCTTTTCACACCATCTAAGGCGCGAAGATGTTCCACGCAGGCTTTGATCAGTGCGGCACCTGCCCCAGCACCGCGCCCTTCTTTCAGAACGCAAACCCGCCCGATCTTGCCCGCGTCCCCTTTCAACAGAATGCGCGCACAGCCAATGGGCAGGCCTTCTTTTTCCGCCAGAAAATGCAGGGCCTCGTTGTCTTTGCCATCGACTTCTTCCGCCTCAGGCACCGCCTGTTCTTCGATAAACACTTTGCGGCGCAGCTGGTGGCAGGTGGCGATATCCATGGTCTGGCTGATGATCAGGCTCATGCGAAATAATCCTTCAGAATACGGGAATAAATGCCCTTCAGCTGGGTGATTTGTTCGGCTTCCACCCGTTCATCCACCTGGTGCATGGTTTTGCCCACAAGACCAAATTCGACAACGGGGCAATGGGCACGCACAAAACGTGCATCCGACGTGCCACCAGATGTGGACAGCACCGGATCAACCCCGGTTTCATCCTTCACAGATTTTGCGACCAGATCAGACAGCGCACCGGGGGGCGTTATGAAAGATTCGCCGGTGACTTTGGTCTTCAATTCCAGTTCAACGCCTGTCTCTGCCTCGATCACTGCTTTCTCGCGTTCAAGCCAGGCAATGATCAACGCGGAAGTCTGCACATCGGAAAAGCGAATATCAATCGCGCTGCGGCATTGTGCGGGGATCACGTTGCTGGCGTCATTCCCGGTTTCAATCGCAGTGACCACCAGCGTTGTCGGATCAAAATGATCACTGCCCGCGTCAATCTGATGGGACGACAGGCGATCCACCAGACGCGCCATGGCCGGCAGCGGGTTCAGGGCGCGATGCGGATAGGCGGAATGACCCTGCTTACCGCGCGCGGTGAAATGTGCCTTCAGCGATCCACGACGGCCGATCTTGATCATCTCGCCCATTTTATCCGGGCAGGTGGGTTCGCCGACAAGGCAATCAGTCATGACTTCGCCCTGCGCGCCCATCCATTTCAGGATTTCCGTGGTGCCATGCAGCGCCGGGCCTTCTTCATCGCCAGTGATGGTGATCACCACTGCACCATCGGGCGGTGTGTCCTGCACCAGATCAATCGCTGCCGCGACAAATGCTGCCACGCCGGATTTCATATCTGTCGCACCACGCCCCTGCATAATGCCATCGACAACTTCGCCGCTGAAGGGATCGAAGCTCCAGGCGTCTGCATCACCCACAGGCACAACATCGGTGTGGCCGTTAAAGCCGAAAGACCGGTTTGCGCCCTTTGCACCCCAGCGGGCGAACAGGTTGCAGGTGCCTTCGACATCAATGCGCGTACATTCAAAGCCCGCCGCGTTGAGCATATCTTCAAGCAGCACCAGCGCGCCGCCTTCCACAGGCGTAACAGAGGGGCATTTGATCAGGTCGCCGGTCAGTTTAACGGGGTCAATCGGGGTATGGGCCATGTGATTTCCTTACAGAAACTTAATGCGCGGGCTTGCCGTCAAAGAATGGGGTCATCTGGGCGACAATGACGGAATTTTCATCCAGCGCGCGCTGCATCAGTTCGCGTTCGTCTTCGCCAATCTCATGGCCTTGCTCAATCCGTTCATCCAGTGTGCCGTATCCCGTCACATCCAGCGGCGCCATATCCGCCTGTTTCAGGATCGCCACGGTTTCGCGTACGGCTTCGGCTTCATCCACGCCAGAAGCATAACACATCAGTGCTGCGCCGTCCGCGCCATCGGGCAGACCGTCACCGTCTTTACGACCAACTTCGACCAACAGCGTATAGACCTGCTGCGGCTTCTTTTCTTTTTTCTCTTTAGTGCTCATCGCCTGCCCTTTCTGCGATGCTGGGAATATCACATTCGCTATGCCTGGTTTCGGCAAAAATATCCAGTCTCAGGTCAATCTTTCCTTTACATTCCTGCGTTTCGGAACTTTTAGTAACCTCACCATTTTCGCAGGATAGAACACAATGAGGCAACAATCCTCAACCTTGTCCTTCCTGATCCGGAAACTGGTTCTGATTTTTTTGTTATGTGTAAACTTTCCTGCTCAGGCTCAGAACCCGGACAGTCAGATCAGTTCTGACGGAACATTGCGCTTCGCCACGGTGGAGCGCCCACCCTTTGCTATGCATACAGGGACAGAACCCGCAGGCTTTTCAATAGACCTGATGCGTGAAATCGCAACTGAGATGAAGTTGCGTGTTGAGTTTCACCCCTATGGCAGCTTCAGTGAAATGTTCGAAGCCGTTCAGAGCGGCGCGGCGGACGGGGCCGTTGCCAATATCTCAATCACGTCCGCGCGCGAACAGATCCTGGATTTCTCACAGCCCATTATCGCTTCGGGCCTTCAGGTTATGCTGCATGATGATAACCCCGGCAGCCCTGTTTTTGAGGCCATCTTCAACCTTGATATTCTCTTCGCAATACTTGCCGCGTTCGGCCTGCTGGCGCTTGGCGGCCTGGTCATGTGGTATTTTGAACGTAAAAGTCAGCCTTACTTTGATCGCCCGATGGCAGATGCTTTCTTTCCGTCGTTCTGGTGGGCTCTGAACCTGGTTGTAAACGGGGGCTTTGAAGAACGGGTGCCGCAATCCCGGCCGGGGCGCGTGTTTTCCGTCATTCTCGTTATTTCGTCTCTGTTCATCGTCTCAGTATTTGTCGCGAAGATTACTGCTGCGATTACGCTTGGCGCAATCACAGAAGAGATCAACTCACTGTCTGATATCGAAGAACACCGCGTTGCAACCACCGAAGGTTCAACCGCATCCGATTTTCTGACCACGCGTGAAATCCAGCATTTCACAACGAAAGACTACACCACTCTTATCACCGGGTTTGAAAACCGTGAATTTGACGCCATCTTCTTCGATCAGCCGATGCTGTCCTGGTATGTACGAAATCAGCCCCCCGGCAAAGTACGCCTGCTGGACCGGGTCTTTCATCCGGAAAATTACGGCATCGCCCTTAGTCAAAACAGCCCGCTGCGTGAATCTGTCAACCGCGCCCTGCTGACCATCCGGGAAAACGGGCGGTATGACGCCATTTACACGAAATGGTTTGGCGTTCGTTAAGATAAAAAACCGCCAGATGATCATCACCCGGCGGTTTTAAATTCAACTTTTGATCTGTGGATCAGTCGCGCAGCAGATCGTTGATAGATGTCTTAGAACGGGTCTGCGCATCCACGCGCTTTACAATGACAGCGCAGTAGAGGTTCACACCGTTTTTGCTTGGCATGGAACCCGCAACAACCACGGATCCGGATGGTACTTCGCCATACATGACTTTGCCGGTTTCACGATCCACGATCTTGGTGGACTGGCCGATAAACACGCCCATGCCCAGAACGGACCCTTCGCGCACGATGCAGCCTTCGACAACTTCGGAACGCGCACCGATGAAACAGTTGTCTTCAATAATGGTCGGGCCAGCCTGCATGGGTTCAAGAACGCCACCAATACCAACGCCACCGGACAGGTGCACGTTTTTGCCGATCTGCGCGCAGGAGCCAACAGTCGCCCAGGTGTCAACCATCGTGCCTTCACCCACATAAGCACCGATGTTCACGAAAGACGGCATCAGAACCGCGCCAGGGGCAACAAAAGCAGACTTACGCACAACACAGTTTGGAACAGCACGGAAACCCGCTTCTTTCCATTCCGCATCGCCCCAGCCTTTGAACTTGCTGTCCACCTTATCCCACCAGCCTGCACCCTGTGGGCCGCCTTCGTGCTGTTCCATATCTCTGATGCGGAAGCCCAGAAGAACCGCTTTCTTCGCCCATTGGTTCACATGCCAGTTGCCGTCTTCACGTGGTTCGGCAACGCGCAACTTGCCACTGTCGAGCGCGTTCAGCGTGTCTTCGATCGCATCGCGCATTTCACCAGTGGTGGCAGAATTGATGGAATCGCGCGCGTCCCACGCGGCCTCGATGGCAGTTTCAAGCTGTGCATTAGACATGGTTTCAGGCTCCCGGAAGATACAAAGTTGGCGCTTCTTACCCGAAGATACCCCCTGCGTCATCCTCAGTTTACGACGCCAGCGAAAACAGGCGCGTCGCAATGTGTTGAAAACAGGTGACTGGTATTCGATCGGATCTGGCTGTAGCTGTTAAAACAAACAAATTTCACGCAAGGAAACGCGATTTATGAGTGATAAGAACCCAAAGCACCCGATGCGCCACGCCCATCAGGATGTGGAAAAAGCAAAAGACATTCCGGATACGCCGCAAACCCGTGCGCCCGCTTATCGCCTGGCCTTTTCCGACGAAGATTTCATGTGTCAGCCGGCCCTGCGCCCGGTGCGCCTGCAGCTGGAGCTATTGAAAACCGAAATGGCCATGGAAGAACATGGCATTGAAAGCACCATCGTGATGTTTGGCGGCGCACGTATTCCAGAACCCGCGAAAAAAGACACAGCTCGCACCCAGACGCTTGCCGATCTGTCAGCCTTCTATGACGAAGCCCGTGAATTTGCCCGCCTGATGACCCTGCGCAGCATGGAAAGCAACGGGCGCGAAGATGTGGTTGTCACCGGTGGTGGCCCTGGCGTTATGGAAGCGGGCAACCGGGGCGCTGTCGATGCTGGTGGTGCATCCATCGGGTTGAACATCGTTCTGCCGCACGAACAGGCACCAAATGAATATGTGACGCCGGAGCTGTGCTTCAACTTCCACTATTTCGCGATCCGCAAGATGCATTTCCTGATGCGTGCGAAAGCGGTTTGCGTCTTCCCGGGTGGTTTTGGCACGCTGGATGAGTTGTTCGAAGCCCTGACCCTGATCCAGACCGGCCGTATGGATCGCGTTCCCTTCCTGCTGTTTGGTAAGGACTTCTGGGAAAAGATCATCAACTGGGATGCCTTGTCAGACGCCGGTACAATCGCCGCCGAAGATCTGGACCTGTTCCAGTTCGTTGACAGCGCACAGGAAGCGATTGATGCAATTGACGCCTGGGGCGAAAACCACGCACGCGACGCGCTGCCTGGTCGTTAAGACCAGCCGTCACAACGGTCCCAGATTTCACCGTTTGTGACATGGAACCGGCCATAACCACCTGCCGATGTCAGGCAGGCATGGCCGGGCAGAATACGGACCTGGCTGCCGATGGGCAGCCGGGCGAAATCATCGGCGTTGTTCACATGCACCGTGCCATGTTCCTGATGCACACCATCAATCCGCAGGTTCAGAGGGGCAAGACTGTGTGGGTCACACAGCAGCCCATACCCCGCATCCGGCATGTGGTTTTGCGTACCGATATCTTTTGACATAGCCAGCGCACCTGCATCCACCGTCAGCACACCAGCTTTGCGATTGTGCCCAACAACCGTTGCCAGCACAGTGATCGCCAGATCATCCAGGCTGCACATATTGCGCCCCACCTGGCACAGATCCCAGACCATATAGATCCCTGCGCGCACCTCAGTGATGCCTTCAAGGCTATTGGTATGCAGCACTGTCGGCGTGGAGCCTATCGAAACAACCTCAACCATGATCCCAGCCGCCTGGACCTGTTCGGCAGCACGCACAGCGGCGCGCACCTCATCCTCAGCGATCTGCTGCACGCGGGTGATCTGATCGGTGGAATAGGAATGGCCTGCGTGGCTCATGATGCCTTTAAAGTTTGGGCCGAGAATCTGCGCGATTTCGAGGATCGCGCCATCGTCACAATCAATCCCGCCGCGATGCTCACCGCAGTCAACTTCGACCAGAACCGGACAGGACAACCCGCGATCGACAATCGCCCGGGCCATATCAACGGAATCGACCGACAGAACAATTGTCTTTCCGGTTTCTTCCTGAATGCGCTCGACACGGGCGAATTTATTGGGCGTAATGCCAACCGCATACAGAATGTCGTCAAACCCGGCGCGCGCGAAATATTCGGCTTCCTGCAGGGTTGAAACAGTGACCGTACCCATCCGGCCGCCCGTGGCGATCTTGGCAACTTCGGCAGATTTTGCAGTCTTCAGATGCGGGCGCAGAGTCACGCCCATATCCGCGCAACGTGCAATCATTTTCGTCGTGTTAGATGTCAGCCTGTCAATATCAAGGATCAGGGCAGGTGTCTCTAACGTGGCGAAATTCATGATTTATCCCTTCAGGCCAGTTTCCGCCGCGATTTGTTTACGGCTTTTGCGGGCACGTTCTGTTTCTGATTTCAGCTGCCCACAGGCCGCCATGATATCTTCCCCACGCGGCTTGCGCACGGGCGAAGCATAACCAGCCTGATAGATGATCTCAGAGAAGGCGCGGATGCGGTTGTTTGAAGACCGCTCATAAGGCGAACCGGGCCATTCATTAAACGGGATCAGGTTCACTTTGGCGGGGATCCCTTTGATCAGTTCCACCAGACGGTGCGCATCTTCATCCGTATCATTCACGCCCTTCAGCATGACATATTCAAAGGTAATGCGTTCGGAATTCGACGCTTTGGGATAGCTGCGCAGCGCCTCAACCAGTTTTTCCAGCGGCCAGCGTTTGTTGATCGGCACCAGAACATCACGGACTTCATCTGTCGTCGCGTGGAAGGAAATCGCCAGCAGGCAGCCGATTTCTTCAGCCGTGCGCGCCATTTCAGGCACGACGCCGGATGTGGACAGGGTGATGCGACGGCGTGACAGGGAAATACCTTCGGGATCCATCGCGATCTTCATCGCGTCACGCACGTTTTCAAAGTTATACAGCGGCTCGCCCATACCCATCAGAACGATGTTCGACAGCTTGCGTTTCGCTTCGTCATTCGGGTTGCGGCCAGGTTCGGGCCATTCATCCAGATCATCGCGTGCCACCATCACCTGACCGATGATTTCACCGGCAGACAGGTTACGCACCAGTTTCTGGGTACCCGTGTGACAGAAGGTACAGGTCAGCGTGCAGCCGACTTGCGAAGAAATACACAGGGTGCCGCGATCTGTTTCGGGGATATAGACGATCTCTACTTCATGCCCGCCCGCGATGCGCACCAGATATTTGCGTGTACCGTCTTCCGATACCTGACGGGTGATCACTTCCGGTACGCGGACTTCGAACTTTTCAGCCAGCATCGCGCGGAAAGGTTTCGCCAGATTGGTCATATCATCAAAGGACCGCACGCCTTTCTGATAGATCCACTGCCAGATCTGCCCCGTGCGCATCTTTGCCTGTTTTTCAGGTGTGCCCGCTTCGATCAGCGCGGTCCGCATCGCGTCACGGGTCAGCCCGACCAGATTGATCAGGTCAGATGGCGCCTCTTTGCGCGGCACGGTCAGCATATCAGGTGTAACAGCTTTCGCTGCTGCGGGGGCGGCTGGTTTATTGTCAGACATCACTGGCTCCGATGAAACAAGGATGCCTCATAACGCAAAAAAGGGGCAATGGAAACATGCCCCTTTCAATTCCGATCGCCGTGAAATCAACCGCCGCAGCGTGTTTCGGCTTCTTCAACTGCTGCGGTGAAGCCCAGCAGAGAGAATGTATCTTTGGTAATGGTGCCACGGCCAGAGCGTGCTGTCAGAAGGGCCGATGCGCCGCGCTTCATTGCAGTGATGATCCGGGCGTCATCCCCCGGGCTTGCGGCCCAGGCGTTTTCGCCGGTTGTGAACAACTCGAACGTATTGCCGCTGATATCCAGCTGCACGGTAGATCCGCTGGCAAAAGGATAACCACCGGTGAAAGACACCTGACCAGCAACGCTGGAAGATGGGTTCCAGGTGACAAACATCAGGATCTGACCACGACGCACGGCTTTCGGGCGACCATCGGAATCGGTGTTCACAGTTTCTTTCGGGCCGGAAACCGCCCAACACTGTGTCGGATCGTCGTCAACAAAGACGCTCCAGTCCGTTTGCGCGGCCACGCGATTGTCAGTGGTTTCCTGGGCATAAGCGCCCGTCACAACACATGCTGCCAGTGATGCAGCGCCAATAAACCCGCGAAAAACAGAAGATTTCATGTTGAAACAGCCTCCAGCTGTGTTGCCTCTTTGATGTCAGCGACCCGTTATTTCCGGATCTGCGCATCTCATTTACCCGATAGCTTTACACTAATCAAAAAATGCAGTTGTTTGAAACCCCAATTTCCGCCGGTCCTGGCGAAAAACTGCGCAGCTTTACCCGGAGACAACCAATGACAGCACCTGAAATTCTGACAGAGATCTGGCGTGGCGACATTCTTGAATCTGTTCACACCGGCCATGCGGTGATTTGTGACCACAAAGGCGATATTGTAGAAGCCTGGGGCAACCCCGATCACATCACCTACCCCCGATCATCCTGTAAAATGATTCAGGCCCTACCCCTGATCGAAAGCGGTGCTGCGGATGCTTATGGTCTGAATAGCGAACACCTGGCCCTGGCCTGTGCATCACATCAGGGGGCCGCTATCCATACAGATCGGGTTTCTAAATGGCTGTCTGGTCTTGATCTGGGCGAAAGCGATCTGCGCTGCGGCGCGCAGGAACCAGCCGACATTCCGGCGCGCAATGCCCTGGTGAAAACCGATGATTCGCCCTGTCAGTACCACAACAACTGTTCCGGCAAACATTCAGGTTTTCTGACCTGGAACAAACATATGGGGCATGGCGCAGATTATCACGATCCATCCCACCCCCTTCAGGTCGCGATTAAGGAAGCTTTCGAAGATGTGACCGATGAAAACACGCCGGGTTATGGCATTGATGGCTGTTCCGCCCCGAACTTCGCAACCTCTGTTGCGGGGCTTGCGCGTTCTATGGCGTTCTTCGCTGGTGCTTCAGAAGATGGATCGGCGCGGGAAAAAGCGGCTTTGCGCCTGCACCGTGCGATGGCGACACACCCGGAACTGGTCGCAGGTGAAACCCGCGCTTGTACCGAACTTATGCGTGCCATGGATCATAAAGTAGCCATCAAAACCGGGGCGGACGGTGTTTTCACCGCGATTATTCCTGAGAAAAAACTGGGCGTGGCCCTGAAGATTTCTGACGGGGCGACACGGGCGTCGGAATGCACGATTGCCGCGATCCTTGTGAAACTGGGCGTGCTGGACCCGGCCCACCCGGCAACACAGAAACGCCTGAACGCGCCAATCCTGAACTGGAACAAGGTCAACTGCGGCACAATCAAAGCGGTAGATTCCCTGAAATAGGGTCTTTTATTCGGTAAAATCAGATTTCTGATAGCCCTGAAGATACAGTAGGGCTGTCAGATCCCCGTGGTTGATGCGCACGTCGCATTCCGCCTGCACAGACGGTTTCGCATGGGCGGCAACACCGGTGCCCGCCAGATGCAACATTCCCAAGTCATTTGCACCATCCCCAACCGCAATCACATCAGCAGGCGCCAGGCCCAGACGTGCGGTGATTTCGTTCACAGCAGTGATCTTTGCCTCGCGCCCCAGGATCGGCATTCCGACCGCACCGGTCAATGCGCCATCCGCATGCAACAGCGTATTTGCACGGTTTTCATCAAAGCCCAGCTCCCCCGCCACATGCGCTGTGAAATCGGTAAACCCACCAGAAACCAGCGCCGCATAACCACCGTTCGCCTTCATCGTTTGCACAAGCGCCCATCCGCCTGGAACAAGCGTGATACGATTGGCCAAAACAGTGTCTATTACGGCGATTTTCAACCCTCTCAGCAAAGCAACACGTTCTTTCAACGCATCTTCAAAATCAATCTCGCCATTCATCGCGCGGGCTGTGATTTCCACAACCTGATCACCGATCCCAGCCTCGGCAGCCAGTTCATCAATGCATTCCTGCGCGATCATTGTGCTGTCCATATCCGCGACCAGCACAGATTTTTTCCGGCCCTCCGTTGGCTGCACAACCAGATCAACGGACAGTTTCTGAAGTTCTTCCCAGACGTCCCAGCGATTGTCCGGCATGGCGGGAATATCAAATTCCGCCGCCTCTGCCGCAGACAACCAGCGCAGCTCAGATCCGCCCCAGGCGCTTTGAATGCTGCCCGCCAATACGGGATCCAGCATTCCGGGTTTTGCGATCATTGTGGCTGTGAACATGGGGCACCTGTCGTATCTGTCATCTGTTTGGCCGCATAACGACAATTTTTTGCTTGCGCCAGAAAAAAACGCTGCTATGCCCAAAGGTGGGACACCCTTCCCCAACGAAGGGCTTATATCTGGAAGGATATCATGACTGATATTGTACACCCGGCCACGCGGCCGGCCAATCCGCGTTTTTCATCTGGCCCTTGCGCCAAACCCCCCACATGGAATCTGGATGTATTGCGTGATGCGCCCCTGGGCCGTTCGCACCGTGCAGCTGTTGGCAAAGCCAAGTTGAAAGCCGCGATCGAAGAGACGCGCGAGCTGCTGAACATCCCTACAGATTACAGAATTGGCATTGTACCTGCATCCGACACCGGCGCTGTAGAAATGGCCTTGTGGAACCTGCTGGGCGCACGCCCGGTGGAAATGCTGGCCTGGGAAAGCTTTGGTGCCGGTTGGATCACCGATGTTGTGAAACAGCTAAAAATCGAGGCCACTGTTAAAACCGCTGATTACGGTCAGATCGTTGATCTCAGCACTGTGGATTTGAACAATGACGTTGTCTTCACTTGGAACGGCACCACATCCGGTGTGCGCGTGCCCAATGGCGATTGGATTGCCGATGACCGCGCAGGCCTGACCATTTGTGACGCGACATCTGCCGCTTTTGCGATGGATCTGCCCTGGGATAAGCTGGATGTAACGACCTATTCTTGGCAGAAAGTTTTGGGCGGCGAAGCGGCGCACGGCATGATCATCCTGTCACCACGCGCAGTGGAGCGCCTTGAAACCTATGTACCCGCATGGCCCCTGCCAAAGATCTTTCGCCTGACCAAAGCAGGGAAATTGATTGATGGCATCTTCACAGGAGCAACGATCAACACGCCTTCAATGCTCTGTGTTGAGGATTACCTGTTCGCCCTGTCATGGGCACGTTCAGTGGGCGGGCTGAAAGGCCTGATCGCCCGTGCAAACACGAATTCGGCTGCAATAGACTCTTTCTGTGCGGCAAATGACTGGATCGAAAACCTCGCCGAAGATGCTGCGACGCAGTCCAACACGTCTGTTTGCCTCAAGTTCACAGATGCGCGCATCACCGATGGCGCAACCTTCGCCAAAGCCGTTGCAAAACGTCTAGAAGGTGAAGGCGTGGCCTTTGACATGGGCGCTTATCGCGACGCACCCGCAGGCCTGCGGATCTGGTGTGGTGCCACGGTTGAGACCAGCGATGTTGAGGCCCTGCTGCCCTGGATCAAATGGGCTTTCGAAGCCGAGATCGCATCTCTCTGAAGCATTTCTGAGCGCGCCTTTTCTCGGGCGCCTCCCCTTCCCCATTCTATAAAGGACCAAAACCATGGCCCCTAAAGTACTCGTATCTGACAAACTTTCCGAAACCGCGGTGCAGATCTTCCGGGATCGTGGCATCGACGTTGATTTTATGCCTGACCTTGGCAAAGACAAAGAAAAGCTTGCGGAACTGATTGGCAAATATGACGGTCTTGCAATCCGCTCTGCCACCAAAGTCACGCCAACCATCCTTGCTGCCGCTGAAAACCTGAAAGTCGTCGCACGTGCTGGTATCGGCACCGATAACGTCGATAAAGATGCCGCGTCTAAAAAAGGTGTGATCGTGATGAACACACCTTTTGGCAACATGATCACCACCGCGGAACATGCGATTGCGATGATGTTTGCGGTTGCGCGTCAGATCCCTGAAGCCTCTGCCAGCACCCACGCCGGCAAATGGGAGAAATCCAAATTCATGGGGGTTGAGCTGACCGGCAAGACCCTTGGCGTTATCGGTGCGGGCAACATTGGTGGCATTGTGTGCGACCGTGCGCGCGGCCTGAAGATGAAAGTTGTGGCCTATGACCCCTTCCTTGGTGAAGAAAAAGCCAAGCACATGGGCGTTGAAAAGGTTGAATTGGATGACCTGCTGAAACGTGCTGATTTCATCACCCTGCACGTGCCGCTGACCGATCAGACCCGCAATGTTCTGTCCCGTGAAAACCTTGAGAAAACCAAAAAAGGCGTGCGTATCATCAACTGTGCCCGTGGTGGGTTGATTGATGAAGCTGCTTTGGCTGAAATGCTGCAATCTGGTCATGTGGCTGGTGCTGCTTTGGATGTGTTCGCGGAAGAACCCGCCAAAGAAAACGTGCTGTTCAACCTGCCAAACGTCGTCTGCACCCCACACCTGGGCGCGGCCACATCCGAAGCGCAAGAAAACGTTGCTTTGCAAGTTGCGGAACAGATGTCCGACTACCTGCTGACCGGTGCCGTGACCAACGCGTTGAACATGCCATCCGTGACAGCGGAAGAATCCAAGGTCATGGGTCCATGGTTGGCGCTATCTGGTCACCTCGGCGCGTTCGTGGGTCAGATGACCGATGAACCCGTGAAAGCCATTAACATTCTGTATGATGGGAATGTGGCTGAAATGAACCTTGAAGCCCTGAACTGTGGCGTCATCGCGGGCATTATGAAACGTGCGAATCCTGACGTGAACATGGTTTCTGCGCCTGTGGTGGCACGTGAACGCGGCATTCAGATTTCCACCACCAACCAGGCGAAATCCGGTGCGTTTGACGGCTATATCAAAGTCACTGTCGTGACCGAAAAACGCGAACGTTCTGTTGCAGGCACCGTGTTTAGTGACGGCAAGCCGCGTTTCATCCAGATCAAAGGCATTCAGGTTGATGCCGAGATCGGGCGTCACATGCTGTACACCACCAATGAAGATGTTCCTGGCATCATCGGCACCCTGGGCCAGACCATGGGCGAAAACGGCGTGAACATCGCGAACTTTACCCTTGGCCGTTCAGAAGTTGGGGGCGAGGCGATTGCATTGCTGTACATCGACCATAAGGTAGATGACGCCGTGATTGATAACCTCAACAAAACGGGCATGTTCCAAAGCATTAAACCGCTGGAATTTGACGTCGCTTAAGGATTGATCATGCGCCACTACGCGATTGGGGATGTGCACGGACATCTGGACAAACTGCAATCAGCCATGGCGTTGATTGCGCGAGACCGCGACCGTGTGGATGACCCAAAAGCGCCGGTGGTGCAGATCGGTGATCTTGTTGATCGCGGCCCGGATTCAAAGGGTGTGATCGAATTTATGATAGAAGGCGTGATCCGGGGCGAACCCTGGGTCACGCTGCTTGGCAATCACGATCGGCAGTTTCTATGGTGGCTGGAAGATCCCGAACGCCGCGATCCTGTTCTAAAGACTGAATACACCTGGCTGCATGAACGTATCGGTGGGCTGACTACACTTGCCTCATATGGGGTGGATATCACAGCCCCAATCTCCGAAATGCACAGGCAAGCCCGCAGCCTTGTTCCGGATGATCACATAGATTTCCTGAATGCCATGCCCAATCGCTACACCCGTGACAGACTGTTCTTTGCTCATGCCGGTATTCGCCCCAGTGTTCCGTTAGATCAACAGACGGAAGACGATCTGATCTGGATCAGGGGCGAGTTTCACAATCATCCTGATCCCCATGACGCGTTGATCATTCACGGACATACACCGGTGAAGGCTGCCACCCACTACGGCAACCGGATCAACATCGACAGCGGTGCCGCCTGGGGGCATGATTTGTCAGCGGTTGTCATTGAGGAACGCAAAGCCTGGCTTCTGACGGTTTCTGGTCGCGTGCCGCTTCCACATCAGGACCCCCACTTTTCCCTCATTTAGTCTCTAATCATTGCGGATCACACCTGTCAGCGCCCCGGCGGCCAGTGCCGTGATCACCCACCCCGCCAGCTTCGCAAACCATCTGATCCACCAGCCATGCCAGCCCCAGGGGCTGCGCGATGTGGATGGCGCCCAGGCGCTTTCCTGGCCAAGGTTGACAATTGGCACCATCAGGTCTGCCGCATAGGCGAAAGGATGAAAAGTTTCATAATCCTGCCCGGCCTCCCCCGGTGCAGACCAGAACATCGCAGGATTGCCCGGGTGTGTTTCTGTGGCCGAAACCCATCCGGAAGAAACCAACAAGGGCGCTGCATCCGGTGCCATATCACCCGCTTCCCAGGCTTTGCCGAAATACCAGCCCAGAAACAGGATCAACAGGGTTGAGACAAACAAAGCGCGGGCCGGACGATATCCATAGCCAACAGTAAACCGCAAAACAGGCTCTGTTACTGCGGAAGTAGCGTATTTTAACCAGGAACCGCTGACGTGCATTAACCTTCTGTTCTCAGCCCGCAGCAGCTGTTCCTTCCGCATAAGAACCGTCTTTGCGTCCGCACGATGCCCAAGCGTCGACAGAACCGAAGCAAGATGTTCATAAGGTTGCGCCGAAAACGGCATGTCTTCCGGGCGGCGCGCCAGCCAATCCAGACGCGCGTAAACAGATGTATCTGTGTGGCGTGAGAAATCCGAATAGATGAACCCATCCAGACGCAGAGGATAAGACGCCCCCGGCCCCGCCGGTTCATCCCGCAAACGTGCCACCTGCGCCCCGGCCAGGTTTACAATACCAGAACTGATCTGATTGTCAGACAAATACAAAATGCCATGCACATGCGCACGCGCCAGAGACAAGGCGATCGCCGCGCCATGTTCTTCGGTCGCACCAAAAACAGCATTACTAACATCATCCATGCGTGAAATTGCGGTGCGGGTGATGAACACATCATGTGTCACCCGTGCGGAGGACAGGAAAATCGCACCTTCGCACATCAGAGACGAATCCGTATCCGAATAAGGATAATTTCCCAGATAAAGAGAACCATCCACACGCAACCCCGGCGCAAAGATCGCATCCTGCCCCTCACTTACGATACGCGTACCACAGAATTGCAGATCGCCTTCGATGCGAGCACCAGCAAGCGCGAATTCACCTTCCACCAGGCTGTCGTTGCGCAGATACAATGACCCCGCGAACCGGGCATTGTCCGCCGAAATCCCTGTCAGGTGGCAGCCTGAGAAATGCACACCACGAAGCCGCGCGTTCACAAGGTTCAGTTCATCCGTGAAATGGCAGTTCGAAAATGTAAGGTCAAAACCCAGATCCCCACCTTGTAGATCCAGAGCACCTTTCACCCAGGCTCCGCGCAGACGGATCCCTTTAACGTCAACATTTGCATCGGGATCCAACAGGACTTCACGCAGAAACTCTGCACGTATCAGGCAATCTTCGCTGCTGTCTTCTGGCAGGTCACCACCTGCAAACACCGTGCGTTCCGGCAGGGCCAGCCCATCCAACAAGCGGGTTTCAGCGGGGGAGATCGGTTGAAATGTCTCAAAATTCATGGACAGAGAATTGCATCTCTGCCCATGAAGGTAAAGGTAATCTGAAAGTGGGTAAAATCCCCTATTCAGAGACAGATTTCACCAGATCAATCGCCTCTGACAGCACCTGATTGTCACCAATGTGATTGGCAAGCGTCAGGATCAGGCGGGCGTTCAGGGCCTGCGATTGTGCATCATCCAGGCCTTCATGCGCCTCAATCAGCTGCGCATAGAAACCATCGTGATCCGCGATATTGGCTTTGGTGTTCAACATGGCTCAGGCTCCTTTTGCGCGCGCAATGGCTGCGGTAATGTCATGGGCGGAAGGCGCAGCCCAGCGTGCGGCGATATGCTGATCGGGTCGGAACAACACCGTCACACCACCAGCATCGCCCATATATCGCGTCTTCAGTTCCTCAGAAGGGTTCGCAATATGGATCTGCTTTACGCCTGCTGGCACTTCAGGTGCGGCGAAACCCGCTGTCATAACCGCGAATTCGTCACCGATCCGATCCAGCAACCAGCCGTCATCTGTCGGCGCGTCAGCAGCTGACGCCCCCGGACGTGTACGCTTGGGAAAAGACCCTGTTTCGGGTGAATTCAACGATGAATCACTGTGCACTGCAGGCACAGACAGACGGCCTGAGTTCACCAGAGGACGGGCAAATTCATTCTCTTCCGCCAGATCCAGGACCGCATCCCGGAAGATGCGGGAAATGCCGGATTTTGGCGTGATGAAATCAGTAGAGCGGCTGGAATTCAGGATGTTTTCATCCGCTGCCTCGACACGCTCGTCATTGTAGGTATCCAGCAGGTTTTCCTGTGCTTCCCCCTTAATCACAGCGGCCAGCTTCCAGCACAGATTATCTGTATCCTGAAGGCCGGAATTCGCCCCACGCGCACCAAATGGGCTGACCTGATGGGCGGCATCCCCGGCAAAAAGCACACGCCCATGACGGAACTTTTCCATGCGGCGGCACTGGAAGGTATAGACAGAAACCCATTCCAGATCGAATTTCACATCTTCACCCAGCATCGCATTCAGACGCGGAATGACATTTTCCGGCTGCATTTCCCTTTCACGATCAATGTCCCAGCCCAACTGCAAATCAATGCGCCAGACATCATCAGGCTGTTTGTGCAGCAGCGCGGACTGACCTTTGTTGAAGGGCGGATCAAACCAGAACCAACGTTCTGTCGGGAAATCAGCCTGCATGATCACATCAGCAATCAGGAAGTTGTCTTCAAACACACGCCCGCCGAAATCGCAGCCAAGCATTTTGCGGGTTGGGGAACCCGCACCATCGCAGGGGATGACCCATTCGGTTTCGATATTATACGAACCCTCAACAGTGTCTATTTCAAGGGAAACGTGGGTTTCATGGGTGCCGATGGCGGACACCTTATTACCACCGCGCAGCTCAATCTCTGCCCCTTCAGCCTGAAGTTCGCGCACACGATCTACCAGGTATTCTTCCAGGTAATACTGTTGGAGGTTGATAAAGGCCGGGCGTTTATGGCCGGTTTCAGGCAGCAGATCGAAGGCGTAAGCTTCGTCTTCACCGTTAAACACACGCCCCTTGTTCCAGGTCACACCTTTTTCAACCAGACGATCACCAATGCCCAGCCGATCAGAGATTTCGAGCATACGTTTGGAGAAACAGATCGCGCGGGAGCCGTGAGAGACTTTGTCATTCTCATCCACCACAACCACAGGAATGCCGTGCTGTGCCAGATCAATCGCTGCGGCAAGGCCAACAGGGCCGGCACCAATCACCACAACCTTGTGGCGCACGGGCGTTGTCGCATCCTGATCCGGGCTGCGTTCATATGGATACAGTGGCGTTTCGAATATCTTTGTCATGTCTCTCTCCGGCGTGTCTCTTCGCTTCCTTACGGTCGCTCATCGAACGAAAAGCGACCGTAAGGGAGGGCTGAGTGGCTTAGCTTTGCAGATCTGCCCACATGTCCAGGTCACGCTGCGCAGTCCAGATACGGGGAGTATCGATGCCGCGGGCTTCGTCATAGGCACGGGCGACGTTGAACGGCAGACAATGTTCATAAATCGCGTATTCCGCAAATTTAGGGTCACATTCTGCGCGCACCGCATCCCATGCTTCTTTCAGGGAACCACCGCGTGCAGCCACTTTGGCAGCCGGGCGATAGGTGCTTTCGACAAAGTCACGGGTGTTTTCAATCGCGGCTTCGACCATCTCGCGACCGACCAGCGCGTCTCCACGGCCTGGCGCAATGCAGACCGGATCAAATGCGGCGATATTGTCCAGCGTGTCACCCCAGTCAGAGAAATGACCATCGCCACAATAACAGGCGGAGTGATATTCAACGATATCGCCAGTGAACATGACCTCTGCATCGGGCACCCAGACAACTGCATCGCCAGCTGTATGCGCGCGGCCCAGCTGCATGATGTCCACACGACGCTTACCCAGATAGACGGTCATCATCCCGTCAAAAGTGGTGGTGGGCCATGTCAGGCCAGGAATGCTTTCATGCCCCTGAAACAGACGTGGAAAGCGCTGAAATTCACTGTCCCAGTCTTCCTGACCGCGTTCAACAACCATGGAACGGGCATCTTCTGACATGATGATCTGCGGTGCGTTAAATTCAGACGCACCCAGCACGCGCACGGCGTGATAATGGGTCAGAACAAGATGTGAGATCGGCTTGTCAGTGATCTTGCGTACTTCTTCGATCACTTTGCTGGCAAGGCGCGGGGTCGCCTGGGCTTCGATGATCATAACGCTTTCGTCACCGATGATCACGCCTGAATTCGGGTCACCTTCAGCGGTAAACGCATAAAGCCCGTCACCGATTTCAGTGAAACTGATGTTCTTGTCTTCCATGTCGCCTTGCGACGCGAATGCTTTGGCCATGGTATGGATTTCCTTATTTTACAACCTGGTGGTCGTGTGATTGATTGGCAGCATGATACAGAAAAAACATATTCCCCTGCTCGTGACCGCGTTTGTGGTCCTGGCGACCGCGATCATCCTTTTGTGGATGGGGCGAGAGCCGATTTGTAAATGTGGCACCGTCAAGCTTTGGTGGGGTAAGACCTTCAGTTCTGAAGGCTCGCAACACCTGACCGACTGGTACACGCCCAGCCATCTGATCCACGGCTTTATTTTCTTTGGTTTTCTCTGGCTTGTTGCCCGACGCCTGTCTGTTGGCTGGCGCCTGGTGATTGCCACGTTGATTGAGGCCGCCTGGGAGATTTCCGAAAACACCACTGCCGTGATCGAACATTACCGCACGGTGACGATTTCGCTGGATTACTTTGGTGACAGCGTCATCAATTCCCTGGCTGATATTGGCGCGATGTTGCTGGGGTTCTGGCTTGCGCGACGCCTGCCGATCTGGGCCAGCCTTGCCATTGTCATCGGGTTTGAGGTTTTCACCATGCATATGATCCGTGATGGCCTGGCGCTGAATGTGCTGATGCTCACATATCCCCTGGACCTCGTGAAGGAATGGCAGGCAGCGATCCCCCCCCTGCAGTGATGCGGGGGAAAGATCCTGAGTATGTGTTAACACCAGCATGTGACCCTATTTCGCTGGAAAATTGGTGATTGCGGGCAGAATTTTGCCTTCGCAATCGCCAAAACCGATCTGATAGCCATCACCTTTGGCGGCACCTTTCAGGGTCAGCGTATCACCGTCTTCAATGAAGGTCCGTGTTTCGCCGGTATCAAGGGTAAAGGGCTCACGCCCGGCCCAGGACAGTTCCATAAGGGACCCATATTCAGATTTAGATGGGCCAGAAATCGTACCCGACCCCAGAAGATCACCGCCGTTCATTGGCACACCACCCACCGCATGATGACACAGCTGCTGCGCGGCAGAATAATACATGCGGCTGTAGTTAGTTTGCGCAACAGTGGTGGCTTTGTCCGCACCTTCGGGCTGCATGGTGACCTCAAGCGCGATGTCATAGAGGCCCGGTTTACTTTCCGTGAGGTAGGGCAGAAGTTCCTTATCACGCGCGGGAGTTTCCGTACGGAAAGGCGCGAGCGCGGCGGAAGTCACGATCCATGGGCTGATGGTTGTGCCAAAGGCTTTGCCCTGGAACGGACCCAGCGGCTGATATTCCCAGCCCTGAATGTCACGTGCGGACCAATCGTTTAGCAGGACATAGCCAAAGATCATATCATCGGCCTGATCAACGGTGATTGGTTGGCCCATCTCAGATGAGGTGCCAACAATCGCGCCCATCTCAAGTTCGATGTCAAGGCGTTTACAAGGGCCAAAAGACGGCACTTCCGCGTCTGGTGCTTTGCTTTGCCCCAGCGGGCGGTGAATGTCTGTGCCGGAGACCACAACAGATGACGCGCGGCCGTTGTAGCCGATCGGAATGTGCAGCCAGTTTGCTGGAAGATCGGGGGAGCCACGCAGGATCGCACCCATGTTCTGGGCGTGTTGCTTGCCCGCGTAGAAGTCCGTGTATTCAGACACGACAAACGGCATATGCATTTCAGCATCCGCCAGCGGCACCAGGGCACGGGCGCGCATTGCGGCGTCATCGCGCAGCACAGCATCGCCATCTTCTGCCAGCAGATCAATCAGACGGGCGCGCAGGGCGTCCCAGGTCTCGCGCCCGGCTTCCATGACTTCGTTCCAGAAGGGCAGATCCAGCATTGGGTCGCCGTCTTCATCCAGCGCAATCACGCCTTCTTCTTCCAGGTAGGCCACATCAAGGATCATATCACCAATGGCGACACCACAACGGGGATCTTCGTCGCCGGTGGTGAACACGCCATAAGGCAGGTTATTCAGGGGGAATTGGGTATCGGCAGAGTTCGCACTCTCGACCCAGGATTTCATCAGTTCGGACATTCGCGTTTCCTTATTAAAGTCTTAACCCGCGTCAGGCTGGTTTTCAGGGCGGGCGGCATCAAATGCCGGAAGGGCAAGACAAAGCTGTTCGATCTTTGTCAGCCGTTTGAACGGGGTCAGGTCAGTGCCCCATCGGTGTGCATTGTAAAGCTGCGCCACAAGGCAGAGATCCGCAAGCCCGGGGGTATCTCCAAAGCAGAACTTTGTATCCGGGCGAATCATGGCCTGAAAAGCGGTGAAACCCTCAGACATCCAGTGGTTCATCCAGGCAACAACTTCATCCTGGTCATGCCCCATCGCCTTCAACTTTTGCCCCACACGCAGATTGTTCACCGGATGCACATCCAGCGCGATCACCTGGGCGGCGGCCTGTACTTTCGCACGTTCAATCGGGTTCGCAGGCAAAAGCGCGGGGTCAGGGTGGGCCTGATCCAGATACTCCAGGATCGCCAGAGATTGCGTCAGCACCGTACCATCATCAAGAACCAGCGCAGGCACGCCTTTGCCGGGGTTCACCGGCAGGTATTCATCCGCGCGCTGTTCGCCCTTCACCAGATCCACAGGGATGGTTTCGAACGCCAGGCCCTTCAAGTGCAGCGCAATACGCACACGGTAAGACGTGGTGGAGCGCCAATAACTGTAAAGCTTCATTGCGATCACTTTTTACCCGGCGTGCCGTCGAACTTCTTCTCGATGTCGTTCCAGCAGTCGATATAGTCATCCTGCAACGGTGCCTCATTCGCGGCAAAGGCCGTGATATGCTGTGGGAATCGGGTTTCGAACATGAACGACATGGTGTTTTCCAGTTTCTCCGGTCCGAGGTTGGAATTCGACGCTTTTTCAAACGCATCATTGTCCGGACCATGCGGGATCATCATGTTGTGCAGGGACACGCCACCCGGGATGAACCCCTGTGGTTTGGCGTCATATTCGCCATAAATATTGCCCATCAGTTCGGACATGATGTTCTTGTGGTACCACGGCGGACGGAAGGTATCTTCCATCACCATCCAGCGTTCCCGGAACAGAACAAAGTCAATATTCGCAGTCCCCGGCTGGCCGGACGGCGCGGTCAGCACGGTGAAGATAGACGGATCCGGGTGATCAAACAGGATGGAGCCCACCGGGCAATAAGTGCGCAGATCATATTTCACCGGGGCGTAATTGCCATGCCATGCGACAACATCCAGCGGCGATTGGTTGATCTCAGTCTTATGGAACTGGCCGCACCATTTGATGGTCACGGTAGACGGCACTTCACGATCTTCCCAGGCAGCAACGGGGGATTTGAAATCCCGGCGGTTCGCCATACAGTTCGCGCCAATCGGGCCACGACCAGGCAGTTCGAACTTCTGGCCATAGTTTTCACAGACAAAACCACGGGCCGGGCCTTCAACCACCTCAACGCGATACAGAAGGCCACGCGGAATAATCGCGATTTCCTGCGGGGCGAGGTCGATGATGCCCAGTTCTGTATAGAAACGCAGCTTACCGGCTTGCGGCACAACCAGAATCTCGGAATCAGCCGAGAAGAAGTAATCATCTTCCATGCTCTCTGTCGCCAGATACACATGTGTCGCCATGCCAACCTGGGTGTTCACGTCACCCGCTGTGGTCATGGTGCGCATGCCGGTCACGAAAGTCAGCTTTTCATCCGTATGCGGAACGGGATCCCAGCGGTACTGCCCCAGGGAAATCACATCCGGATCCACATTTGGCGCGGACTTCCAGTAAGGCATGTTGATTTTTGTGTAACGTGCAGAATGCTTGACCGACGGGCGGATGCGGTAACACCAGGTGCGTTCATTCTGATGGCTGGGCGCTGTGAAGGCGGTACCTGTCAACTGTTCGCCGTAAAGACCGTAATTGCACTTTTGCGGGCTGTTCATTCCCTGTGGCAGGGCATCTGGCAAAGCTTCGGTTTCAAAATCATTGCCGAATCCCGGCATATAACCTTCGTGTGCGCCTGGAAGTGAAGGGGCAACATTCATACGGGTTTGCTGTGTCATCGGGGCCTCCCTTAAGCCGGAATGCATCTGTTAGCTGGCTCCGGTATATCGTTGCAAATGCAACGAAGTCAACAACAGCCGACCAGGTGGTCGATAAATCAGGTTTTCAGGACAGGCCCAGGGCAGCGCGCACAGCAGGCAGTTGGCTGCGACTGACGGGCAGTTCGCGCCCATCAGACAGACAAACAATATGCCCCGATTCTTTGCGCTTCAGCCGTTGAATATGCCCAACCGCTGCCCAATGGGACCGATGCAGTCGCACACCCGGCAAAGACGCCAGTTGTTCAGCGGCCGCAGAAAGCTTGCCATGAATAAGGTCATTGCCCTGTGCAGTGGTTACATCCAGGTAGTGATCCTGAGTTGAGATCGAAATCACATCATCCCCAACCTCGTGGCGCAGCTGATTAAGAAACTGGCGCAGCTCGTTTTTATCTACGGCCTGAGATGGCATGTCATCGACAGGCGTTGCGTTCTCTTTGTCCCCGGTCCAGAACGCCATAGAACGCAGATCCACAATGCATATCATCGTGCTGATCACACAGATCTTAAAGTACATCCTGTGAAACGGATAAGAAAACATACCTTCATGGTCCAGGAAAAACACGCCCAGCGCCAACATTAAAAATGACCCGGGCACGGCACCGATCAGAACCCAGGCCACCACGCGCATGAACCAGGAGCTTCGCTGCACTATCTTCAAATGCAATGAAAACAGCGCCATCAAATTCATAATCAGACCAACGCCCATCACAGCACCAGCCCAGTAAAGAAGGCGCGGGACGAAATCCAATATCTGATAGGTCCCAAAGGGGCCGGTGGCAATCAGCACAGCAATAGCTGACAGAATAACGATTGCCTTTGCACCCCAGTTTACTTCGGGAAGCTGAATTCTGTTTGTCACGCTGTTGTCCGCCTGCTGAATCGGTTATTCGCGCAAGATATCGCGTTATTCACGCAAGACAACTCCTCCTTGTGGCCAGGGTTGGTTAGTACGCCATTGGGGGAGGGCAGATCCTTCGGGGTTTTTATTTTAGCACCAGACCATTTTTCCTGCCCTACCCCCTTTTCTTTCCCAATCTTGCACAATCCGGCGAAACATGCGCATTTGACCGCCATGACCGATACAAAGCCCCCTTTCACGCTTGAAGATTTCATCCCCTATAAACTTGCGGTGACTTCCACCCGGGTGTCGCGGCGGTTTGAAAAGATCTACCAGGAACGGTTCGGGCTGAATATGCCGGAATGGCGGGTACTGGCGCATCTTAGTGTGTCAGGCAAAGTATCGGTGCGGGAAATTCATCAGCGCGTGGATATGGATAAATCCAAAATCAGCCGCGCCGCCAGCCGCCTGGAAGACCGCGGGCTTCTGAACAAAGACCCCCACCCAACGGACCGTCGCCTGCTGGAACTGACCCTGACAGCGCAGGGACAACAGATGGTGGCAGAGCTTGCCCCCCTGGCGCAGGACTATCAGGCTGAACTTCTGGCTGATCTTGGCAATGACGCCGGCGAATTTGCCCGCCTGCTCACCGGTCTGGGCCGTTCAAAAAACACCTGATAACCCAACGACATTGCGCCTGTGACGAAGCGTTATTCTTTCGCACAGGGCATTCCCCTTTAAACAAAGGGAAACAGTTTCGGAGGTTCACATGACAGATATCGTAATCCTTGACGGCGCACGCACCGCAATCGGCGCATTCGGCGGCAGCCTTGCGGCGCTTTCCCCAACCGACCTTGGCACACATGTGGCCAAAGCAGCGCTGGAACGTTCCGGCGTGGACGGCGCACAGATCGGGCATGTGGTCTATGGCAGCGTGATAAACACCGAACCCAAAGACATGTATCTGTCGCGTATTTCTGCCATGGGGGCCGGTGTACCTGATAGCGTGCCTGCGATGAACGTGAACCGTCTGTGTGGCTCTGGTGCGCAGGCGATTGTCTCTGCATATCAGTCGCTGGTGCTGGGGGATGCTGATTTTGCCCTGGCTGGCGGTGCCGAAAGCATGTCGCGCGCCCCTTACATTATGCCTGCCGCCCGCTTCGGTCAGAAGATGGGCGATGTAACATCCCTTGATATGATGCTGGGCACGCTGAACTGCCCCTTTGGCAGCGGTCATATGGGGGTTACAGCGGAAAATGTGGCGGGCGAACACGATGTCAGCCGCCTGGACATGGATACATTCGCACTGTCCAGCCAGACCCGCGCCCAGGCCGCGATTGAGGCAGGCTATTTCAAAAGTCAGATCGCCCCGATTGAAGTCCGCGTGAAACGTGACATGGTGCCGTTTGATACCGATGAACACCCGAAAGCCACCTCAGCTGAGGCGCTCGCAGGTCTGCGCCCGGCCTTTAAGAAAGACGGGATGGTTACAGCGGGCAATGCGTCTGGCATCAATGATGGTGCGGCAGCCCTGGTTCTGGCCACCGCCGATGCTGCGGAAAAGGCCGGCCTGAAGCCAAAAGCCCGCATTCTGGGATACGCACACGCTGGTGTACGCCCGGAAGTTATGGGCATTGGCCCGGTGCCTGCGGTTCAGAACCTTCTGGCAAAAACCGGGATGAGAATCACTGATTTCGACGTGATCGAAAGCAACGAAGCTTTCGCCGCCCAGGCGATTGCTGTGAACAAAGAACTGGGCCTTGATCCGGCAAAAGTGAACCCGAATGGCGGTGCAATTGCGCTGGGCCACCCCGTTGGTGCAACCGGTGCGATCATCACAATCAAAGCGCTGTATGAACTGGAACGTATCGGCGGCAAACGCGCGCTGATCACCATGTGTATCGGCGGCGGTCAAGGCATTGCTCTGGCGATTGAAAAGCTCTGATTTCACGCAGGTATCTCCCCGGGTGCCCGCGCAATAATTTAAGAAAATCCCCGGCGTTTCGCGCATAAGTCTTAACAGCTTGTTCACCCTGTTCTGACAGTCTGGCGCGAAACACCCACCGGAGAAAGACGTGAACCTTTCTGATAAGCTTGCACATGAACGTCGCGGCCGCCTGGCCGCCGAACGTCTGCTTGAGCTGAAGCAGGTGGAATTGTTTGATGCCAACAAACGTCTGGGCGATCATGCCCTGGAACTGTCAGACCAGATCATCGAAAAGCGTGAAGAGGCTGATTACTTTCGCGAAGAAGCTGAACACCTGAAGGGTGAAAACACCCAGGTCCGCTCTGATCTGAACACCGCTGAACAGCGGCTCTGGAATTCAATTCAGACAATCCAGGACGGATTTGCCGTATTCGACAGCGCCCAACGTCTTGTTACAGCCAACGACAACTTTATTCAGATTTTTGACGGACTCGAAGAAGCCAGCCCCGGCGCGACGTATGGCCGGTTAATTGAACTTCTGGCGGAAGAAGGTGCGATTGATATTGGCATAAAGCACCCGTCAGAATGGCAGGCGGAAATGCTGGAACGCTGGCTGTTGCCCAGCCCGCCTGACATCACGGTAAAACTGTGGAACCAAAGGTTTATCAAAGTCATCGACCGTCGCGCAGCAAATGGCGACACGGTTACCTTGGCCCATGATATTACCGCGACCATCCGCTATGAAGAAGAATTAAAGCAAGCCCGTGACCGGTCTGAGGCGGCCAATCGCGCAAAATCATCCTTCCTTGCAAACATGAGTCACGAGTTGCGCACACCGATGAACGGTGTCGTCGGCATGGCGCAGCTTTTAGATGATGGCGAACTGAACGAAGAACAGAAACTTTACGTCGATACGATCAGATCTTCTGGCGAAGCTCTGCTGGTGATCATCAATGACGTGCTGGATTATTCCAAGGTAGAGGCGGGCAAACTGGAACTGACGCCTGAAACCTTCAACCTGCACCAGGCCGTGGATGAAATCTGCACCCTGTTGCGCCCCACCGCGACGGAAAAAGGCCTGAAACTGGATCTGATCTGGGAAGAAGGCCTGCCCGATCGGTTCATCGCGGATCCCGGGCGTATCCGTCAGGTCATGGTTAATCTTCTGGGCAATGCGATCAAGTTTACCCTGGCAGGCAAAGTCACGCTGAAGGTCGGCGGCATCGAAATGGCCGATCCGGAACAGATTCTGGTGCGTATTGAGGTCGAAGACACAGGCATTGGCATCAAACGGGATCAGCTTGAACATATCTTCGGGGAATTTAATCAGGCCGAAGATGAACACAGCCGCAGTTTTGATGGCACGGGGCTTGGCCTTGCGATCACCAGGGAACTTGTCGAACTGATGGGCGGTGAAATCTGGGTGGATTCTATTGTTGGCGAAGGGTCTTGTTTTGGCCTGAAAATCCCCCTGCCCTTCATCCCCCTGGAACCCAGCAACAACCGGATTATTGCTGGCCTGCATACAAAACTCCCCACGGATGCCCCTGGTGCGGGACCGGAATCCGCTTCGGAAGACACAGCAGAGATCATCGAAGAAATCACGTATGCATCTGCGAAACCGGAACCCTCTGCGCTGCGTCAGATGCGTGTGCTGGCCGCAGAAGACAATAAAACCAATCGCCTTGTATTCAGTAAAATGGTGAAGACTCTGAACATTGATCTGAAATTTGCCGAGAACGGGTTAGAAGCGGTTGAATACTGGCAGGAATTCCAGCCCGATCTGGTATTCATGGATATTTCCATGCCTAAAATGGATGGCAAGCAGGCCACCTCCGAGATCCGAAAGCTGGAAGCCGAGGCCGGTATTGATCCTGTGCCTGTCGTCGCTGTTACGGCCCATGCTATGGACGGCGACGCAGATTCAATCTTTGCCGCAGGCGTCACCCATTATCTGACCAAACCGTTGAAAAAAGCGCTCATCCTGGAACAAATTCACGGCGCACTGCCGAAAGGCTGCGAGGCAATTGAATAATTAATCCGCGTGAATGGCTTCCAGGAATGCCGCGCCAAACCGATCCGCGCGTGCACCATCCATTCCGGGTACACTGGACAGCGCCGCGATCGTGTCCGGGCGGCGTTCAGCAATATGACGCAGGGTGCTTTGCGAACAGGACAGGGGTTTATCGATACCCGTCTCACCGCGTTGCAGAGAAATATGCACCTCGGACAGGCGATCAAACAATTCACCCGAAGGGCGTCCGGCAAGCGCCTGACGCGCCGGATGCATAGGGGCGGGCTTTTCCCCGGCGATCACCTCAAGGAAGTCCGCACCATAACTGTCCAGTTTCTTTGCCCCGACTCCGGAAATCTGCGCCATCTGATCCATATCCCCAGGGCGCAACTCTGCCATTTCAATCAGGGTGCGGTCATTGAAAATAATATAGGCTGGCACATTCGCGGCCTCTGCCAGAGCGCGGCGCTTGGCTTTCAGTGCCGACAGCAAAGGCGCATCTTCTTCAGAAACAAGCGTTTTCACCGCCGGGCGGCGGGACGTCGATTTCTTAATCGCATCTTTGCGCAATTCAATCGTTGCCTCATCCCGTAGAATGGGGCGTGCAGCCTCTGTCATGCGCAGAGCACCAAACCGTTCACGATCCGGCCGCACCAGATCATGCCCCATCATCTGGCGGAAAATCCCTTGCCATTGCTGGCGTGAATATTCCTGCCCGACACCAAAGGTCGGCAGCTTGTCATGCCCGTGATGTTCAATCTTATCGGTGGTTTTACCCAGGAGAATTTCGATCAGATGGCCAGATCCGAAATATTCCCCTGTGCGCAGAATAGCCGACAACGCCTTGCGCACGGCTGTGGTCCCATCAAAGGTTTCCGGCGGCGTCTGGCACAGGTCACAATTGCCGCAAGGTTCTGCATCTTCCCCAAAATAGGCCAGTAATTTCACACGCCGGCAGCCCAGCGATTCCGCAAGCCCCAGCAAAGCATTCAGACGCCCGTGATCCGCCATGCGGCGTTCGGCCGGGGCCAGACCTTCATCAATCTGCGTGCGACGAAACCGGATATCATCCGCACCATATAACGTCAGGGTTTCCGCAGGTGCGCCATCCCGTCCACCCCGGCCAATTTCCTGATAATAGGCCTCAATCGATTTCGGCAAATCCGCATGCGCAACCCAACGCACATCGGGCTTATCGACCCCCATACCAAAAGCCACCGTCGCCGCAACAACCAGACCATCTTCCCGCTGAAAGCGATTTTCCACACTGCGGCGATCTTCGGCTTCCATACCGCCATGATAATGGCAGGCCACATGCCCGGCATCGTTCAAAGCCTTCGCCAGGGATTCGGTCTTTGCCCGCGTACCGCAATAAACAATACCGGATTGCCCTTTGCGTGCAGCCGCGAATTCCAGGATCTGATTGCGTGGCTGATTTTTCGACCGGAAGGCGAGGTGCAGATTGGGCCGGTCAAACCCATGCAGGAAGGTTTTCGGGGGCACGTCATCGAACAGGCGTGTGACAATTTCAGCCCGGGTTTCTTCATCTGCTGTTGCTGTAAACGCCGCCACCGGCACGTTCAGAGATTTCCGCAACTCACCAATACGCAGGTAATCCGGGCGAAAATCATGCCCCCACTGGCTAACGCAATGGGCTTCGTCCACCGCAATCATGGTGCAATTTGAACGTTGTAACATGTTCTGCGTTGCACCCGATGCCAGCCGTTCCGGCGCAAGGTAAAGCAACTTCAGCCGCCCATCACGCAAGGCATCAAACACAGCGTCGGTTTCTTCATCGGTGTTTTGTGAGGTCAGCGCGCCCGCCTCAACCCCCGCTTCGCGCAGGGCACGTACCTGATCACGCATCAGCGCAATCAGTGGGGAAATCACCACCGTCACGCCATCGCGACAGAGGGCAGGCAACTGAAAGCAAAGGGACTTCCCGCCACCCGTTGGCATAATCGCCAGGGTGTTTTCACCTTCAAACACAGCTTGAACCACCTCGGCCTGACCGGGGCGGAAATCAGCAAAGCCGAAAACAGAAGAAAGTTGATCGCGAAGCGCCTGCATTGCCCGTGTGTTTTATCTGGTGTTTAGCCGGTTATCACACAGGCAGGATTCGGCAGCAAGCTTAGTAACGCAGGCCGAAGATCGCAGGCAGGATAATAGAACGCAGCGCAATCAGCCCGATAAAGGCCACCAGAGGTGCCAGATCAAGCGGGCGTGTATCCGGCAGAACCCGGCGAATGGGCGCATAAACCGGTTCCAGAAGACGATTCAGACCAGTCCAAAGCTGCCAGACAAACGGTTGTTGCGTGTTCAGCACCTGAAAACTGATCAGCCAGGACATGATAATATGTGCAATCATGATCATCCAGGCGACACCAAGGATCAGCTGCAGCAAGTCATAAATTATCATTTCATCCGGCTCCTGTAATTCGTTCCCTATGCAGTTAGGCAATCTCAGGCCCTCACGCAAGGTTATGCTGGAAGTTTCCGCATTTCGCGTTAACGACAGGGAAAACCAGCAGGAGTTTCCGATGTATCCTATTTTCCGAATGATAAAAGGCGTAGCCCAAAGTTTGCGCGCTGAGAAACTCGACTTTTTTGACACCCATGTTTCTCATCACATCTGCTGGCCCTGGGATCTGGATTTCTGGTTTGAACTGAACAATGGCCGCACATTGACCCTGTTTGACCTTGGCCGTGTGCCCCATTCGATCCGGATCGGTATCATTGGGCTGGTACGCAAAAAAGGCTGGGCCATGGCGGTTGCGGGCGTTTCTGTGCGCTATCGCAAACGGGTACGCGCCTTTCACAAGGTTGAAATGCACACACGTCTGATTGGCTGGGACGAACGTTTTGTTTACATGGAGCAAAGCCTGTGGCGCAAAGGGGAATGCACCTGCAATATGCTGTTGCGTGCTGCGGTGACCGATAAAAACGGGATTGTTGCGCCGCAAAAAGTTCCCGAAGCCATGGGCATTGATCTGCAAAGCCCCGAGCTGCCCGCCTGGGTTCAGTCCTGGATTGCTGCGGATGCCGAACGTCCCTGGCCACCAGAGCCAAACCCACATGAAACGCGCCCGTAAGGCAGGATTGAATGCAAGCCTTGCCTCTTTAACCATTTCCCTGTCTTATCGCTGAAACAGTAAAACAGGGGCGACGGTTTGGCCGAAATTTCTTTGCGCAAAAAAATCTGGGGCTGGTTCTTTTTTGACTGGGCCAGCCAGCCTTACAACACCCTGCTGCTGACCTTCATCTTTGGCCCCTACATCAAATCCATCGTCGGCGATGGTGCCGAAGCCCAGGCGCTTTGGGGCTGGTATGTCGGCATGGCCGGGCTGATCATTGCCTTCACAGCACCGGTTCTGGGTGCAATCGCAGATAATTCGGGCAACCGCGTGCGTTGGATCTGGTTGTTTTCTGCGATGTATGTTGTGGGTTCTGCCGGTCTCTGGATCGCGGCCCCGGATGCGCTGAACATCAACCTTGTGATGACCTTCTTTATTGTCGGTCTGATCGGGATGGAATTTGCGACGATCTTTACCAACTCTATGCTTCCAGATCTTGGCCCACGTGAAGAAGTTGGGCGCATTTCCGGTAACGGCTGGGCCTTTGGCTATATCGGCGGGCTGATTGCCCTGGTTATTATGCTGCTGTGCTTTGCAGAACAAGGGAACGGCAAAACTCTGATCGGAATTGATCCGCTGTTCGGGTTTGATGCGGAGCAACGCGAAGGCACGCGTTTCGTTGGGCCCCTGACGGCGATCTGGTTCGTTCTTGGCATGATCCCCTTCTTCCTCTGGGTCAAAGACCCAAAGCAAACCACTGTCTCTGTATTTAAAATCACTGATGCTCTGAAATCCCTTCGTCAGACCCTGTCGCAACTGCCTTCCCAGCGCAGCCTTGCCGCTTATCTTGCGTCATCCATGTTCTACCGCGATGCACTGAACGGGATTTTCACATTTGGCGGTCTCTACGCCGCTGGCGTCCTGGAATGGAGCGTCGTAGATACGGGTATTTTCGGTATTCTCGCCATCATCACCGGCGCAATCTTTGCCTGGATCGGTGGGCGGGCCGACCAGAAATATGGCCCAAAACCGGTTATAGCCATTTGCGTTCTGATCCTGACAGTGGTTGCAATCCTTGTGGTCTTTGTGAACCGCGAAAGCGTGTTTGGGATTGCCGTTGATGAAACATCCAGCCTGCCAGACATCGCCTTTTATGTCCTTGGTGGCACCATTGGCGCGGCAGGCGGTGCCCTGCAATCGGCCAGCCGTACAATGATGGTGCGCCAGGCCAATCCGGAACGTATGACCGAAGCCTTCGGGCTTTATGCGCTGGCAGGTAAGGCGACGTCTTTCCTGGCCCCCTTCCTGATTTTCTTTGTCACCAGCGCAACCGGCAGCCAGGTCCTGGGCATTACTCCGCTTATCGCACTGTTCCTGATTGGTCTTGTGCTGCTCATCTGGGTTAAACCGGATGGCGAAGAGTACCCGTAACGAGGTTATTTTATGAAACATCTATTGCTTTCAGCTATTCTGGCTCTGGCCACTACCCTTCCCGGCACGGTTCAGGCACAAAACACACCCGCCAAACAACTGTTCGGCGCCCATGATGATGGCTCGCGCCAGCGTGGACGGTCCCATGGGTCTTATGCCCGGGGTTGTCTTGCCGGTGGTGAAGAACTGGCGGAAACCGGCCCCACATGGCAGGCCATGCGCCTGTCGCGCAACCGCAACTGGGGCCATCCGCGCACCGTTGATTTCATTCAACGCCTGTCCCGCGAAGCTGATCGCATTGGCTGGAATGGCCTTTATATCGGAGATATTTCCCAACCTCGTGGCGGCCCGATGCTGTCCGGTCACCGTTCGCATCAGATCGGCCTTGATGTCGATATCTGGATGCGGCCTGCGATGAACCTCAACCTTTCGCGCAACCGTCGCGAAAACATCAGCTCCATTTCCATGCGTCGCGCGGGTGGTGCCTATGTGAACGATGAATGGACACCAGAACATCACGCGATCATCCGCGCTGCGGCCCAGGATCCGGAAGTCGCCCGGATCTTTGTTTTTCCTGGCGCAAAAGTACAGATGTGTAACGATGAAACCGGCGATCGCAGCTGGTTGCGTAAAGTGCGCCCCTGGTGGGGACACCATTATCATTTCCACGTGCGCCTGCGCTGTCAGCGCGGATCGCGGAACTGCGAAAACCAGGATGCCCCGCCCCGTGGCGATGGCTGTGCCGATGCACAGACCTGGGTTGATAACATCCTGAACCCACCACCCCCACAGCCCCGTGATCCCAACGCACCGGCCCCACGCCGACGCGGCGAGCTGACATTGGCAGACTTGCCTCAACAATGTTCCGGCGTGTTGGAATCGCGTTAAGCCTGCTGGTTGCGGCGGCTGCCCTGGCGCAGGCCCCGCAACAGCACGCAAACACGGCAATCCTGGTGAAAACTTATCTGCCCGGCAATCTGATTGCCGGGTTTGGCGGTTTATCAGGACTGGAAATCAGTTCCGACGGGACTGCCTTTTTCGCCCTCAGTGATCGCAGCCTGCTATTTGAAGGACAGTTTTCCCGCACAGACGGAATCATCACCGATGTTTTGGTGCGGAATCCCTGGCAATTGCGTGATGGCGCAGGCCAGGTTTTCCGGGGAAAATCTGGCGATAGCGAAGGGTTGGCCCTGACTGACAGCGGTGATCTTCTGATTTCCTTTGAAGGCATCCCGCGCCTGTCGCTTGTGCCGGAAAAACAACCGGATCAGATCAATCTGCACCGCTACCCTCGCCCGGATACCTTCCGCCGCATGCCTGAGAATGCATCACTTGAAGCCCTGGCGGTGGACGGTTCCGGCGTATTCTACACCCTGCCCGAAGATACGCGCGATGACAGCGATTTCCCGGTCTGGCGGTTCGATGGCAGTGACTGGGATCAGCCTTTCAGCATTCCCCGACTTGGGTCTTTCCTGCCGGTTGGCGCAGATTTCGGGCCTGACGGTATGTTTTACCTACTGGAACGTCGCATTGCTTTGCCGGGGTTTGCCAGCCGCGTCCGACGATTTGAGATCTCAGGAGATCAGATCAGCACTGGAGAAACCATCCTTGAGTCGCACCCCGGCGAACATGATAACCTGGAAGGGATCGCCCTCTGGCGCGACGATCAGGACCGCATCCGCATCACCATGGTGTCAGACAACAACTATTTCATTCTGCAACGCACCGAATTCGTTGAATACATGATCCCTTGATTTATCCGCACGCAGCATGCTAAAGCGCGCCGTCCCGTATGAGATGGGGCCGAGTTCTCCGCTACCTTGATAAAACGGGATCAAATCATGACACGTCTTATTCCTGGCATCATTGCCATGGCTGCCATTGTGGTTGCCTCAAACATCCTGGTTCAGTTCCTGCTGCTTGACGGCCTGCTGACATGGGGTGCCTTCACCTATCCTTTCGCCTTCCTCGTCACTGACCTGATGAACCGCATCTATGGCGCCCCTGCCGCCCGCAAAGTTGTGCTGGTGGGTTTCATCACCGGTGTGGTCTGTTCCCTGATTGGCAGCCAGATCATGCTGCAAGGCGACGGCTTTGAATTTGCCGCCGTGCCGCTGCGTGTGGCTGTTGCGTCCGGCATCGCCTTCTTCTGTGCGCAGATGCTGGATGTTGCGATCTTTGATCGTCTGCGCGAAGGCAGCTGGTGGCGCGCGCCCCTGGCATCAACCTTTATCGGTTCCATCGTGGACACGGCACTGTTCTTCACCATCGCGTTTTCTGCTTCTGTCACTTTCTTTGGCGAGAATGCCGACGCTGCGATCAACTGGGCCTGGGGCCCTGCGCCCTTCCTGATGGCTGGTCCTGAAGCGCCGCTTTGGGTGACACTGGCGGTGGCTGACTGGCTGGTAAAGGTTACTATCGCGTTAATCGCACTGATCCCATTCCGCCTGTTCATCACAAAAGTTTCACCAAATGCTGCGTGAAAAGTTTTGACAAACACAAAATCTGTGGCAACCTGATGGTGTGAATAACAACCAGAAAGGAGGTGCCAATGATTATTGGGAAACAGGAGCAGCTGGTAAAGGTTACGAACGGGGGCGCTTGCGTCAGGCAAACCTGACGCAGTTCAACCCGGCTCCGGGCGCCTTTTGGCCCTGCTTGCCACCTCCACTTCTCGAGAAGAGCCCCTGCGATGTTCCCGCGGGGGCTCTTTCATTTCCCGGGACTGCCCCTTAGGTTAACGAAATGCGTATCAATGACGACATAACCATTGCCGACTGGGAACTTTCTGAAAGCTTCACGCGGTCTTCCGGTCCCGGCGGGCAAAATGTGAACAAGGTTTCAACAGCTGTAGAACTGCGCTTTGAAGCCGCCAGCAGCCCCAATCTGCCTGGTCCTGTGAAAGCCCGCCTGAAACGTCTGGCCGGGCGGCGCTGGACGCTGGAAGGTGCATTGATCCTGCGTGTGGAAGACACGCGCAGTCAGGCCCGCAACCGCGACATCGCCCGCGAACGTCTGGCGGAACTGATTATCAAAGCCCTTGAACGCCCCAAACGACGGATCGCGACAAAACCCACACTGGGTTCAAAACGCCGCCGTATGGATGCCAAGACACGACGCGGTTCGGTGAAAAACCTGCGCGGAAAGGTGAACCCGGATGACTGACGCCCTGAATATACCGCTGGAAAACAGCTATGCCGAAGACCTGCCCGGATTTTCCGTCTCCTGGAGCGGTGAGATGGTGCCAAAGCCGGAAATCGCCCTGTTCAATGACGCGCTTGCCGCGGAACTGGGGCTTGAAGCACTGAATTCTCCCGAGGGTGCGCAGATCCTGACTGGTGCAAAAACCCTGCCCGCCTCAAAACCCCTCGCCATGGCTTATGCCGGACATCAGTTTGGGAATTTCTCCCCCCAGCTGGGCGATGGTCGGGCCTTGTTGCTGGGTGAAGTGATGAAAGATGGTCTGCGTTTTGATCTGCACCTGAAAGGGTCCGGCAAAACGCCATTTTCCCGCCGGGGTGATGGCAAGGCCGTGATTGGCCCGGTTTTGCGGGAATACATCATGGGCGAAGCCATGCACGCCCTTGGCATCCCCACCACACGCGCCCTGGCCGCCTGCACCACCGGTGAAGACATCCTGCGTCAGAACGGGCGGGAACCCGGTGCCGTGCTGGCCCGGATCGCATCCAGCCATATCCGCGTTGGCACCTTTCAGTTTTTCGCCGCCCGCCAGGAGGTAGATCGTCTGAAACAGCTCGCGGATTATACGATCGCGCGTCACGATCCGGATCTGGCCGGACAGGAAGATCGCTATCTTCAACTGCTTATCCGTGTGGCAGACCGGCAGGCAAAACTTATGGCCCAATGGATGGCGGTGGGCTTTGTGCATGGCGTTATGAACACCGACAATATGACGATTTCCGGCGAAACCATTGATTACGGTCCTTGCGCCTTCATGGACACCTACGATCCGCAGACGCTTTTCAGTTCCATCGACCACGCCGGGCGTTACGCCTATGGCCGCCAACCCCTGATGGCGCAATGGAACCTCGCACGCTTTGCTGAAAGCCTGCTGGATCTGATCGCACCTGATGATGCGGACAAGGCCATTCAGCTGGCCGGGGATGTGGTGAATGATTTCATGGGGAAACACCTGCGGTACTGGCAGGATCTGATACGCGCAAAGATCGGGCTGCACGGCCAGGGGGATGATGATCAGAAACTTCTGTCTGATCTGTTTCAGCTTCTGGAAGGCGCTGATGTTGATTACACGTCCTTCTTCCGCAATCTCCCAGATGCAGAACAGACGGCCGCCCTGTTCGCTGAACCTTCCGCTATCACGGCCTGGCATGCACGCTGGCAAAACCGTATCGCGCAGGAAAGCCGGTCAACTGACGCAGTTTTCACCACAATGAATACGGTAAACCCGCTGTATATCCCGCGCAATCATATGGTTGAAAGCGCCCTGCAAGAGGCAACAGACACAGGCGATCTGACCCAGGCCAGACGCCTGATCGACGTGCTGTCAAATCCGTTTACTGAACAGCACAACGCCGAAACCTACACGCGACCAGCACCAGAGAACAGCGCCCCTTACCGCACCTTCTGCGGCACGTGATTACTGCCAGCGCCCGCGCGTGAGCAGGCCCAAATCTTCCAGCTGTTGCCAGCCTTCATATTTCACCGACTGCTGCGCATCCCACAACACGGGTTGCGCCATAATCTGATCGTAATAGTCGTCATAACGATCCGTGTATGTGAAATGTTGCCGCCGTTCTTTTTCTTCAGAGGATTTCTCAAGGATCGAATCCAGAAATTTCGTATGCAGAAGCACGCCAGAAGGCAGGTTCAACCTTCGATCCAGACCAGCATTCAGACGTCGGGGCAACAGCGTGTGGGTTGAGTGAAAATCAACATACCGTCGTGACCATTTCACCAGAGGCGTTTTATTCAGATGAGGCGTGAAATCAGGATTCTCTGTGAAAAACACCCGTTCCCGTGGCCCGCCGCGCACAGAAATACTTTTGGTTTTTGGGCGCCACTCCCAGGAATATTCATAACCGGAAAACCAGGGCAGCCGACTGATCACATCATCTGAGGGATCCGTACCCTGCTGGCCCAGCGCTTCCCGGGGGTACATATCCAGCAGGATCGCAGAAAAGAAATCCACCCCCTGCTGATCAAGCCAATTGGTCAGACTATGCAAAGGTTTATCGTCATGTCCTGGATAAATCAGTAATTCGTCCGCATCCACCGTGACACACCAATGGCCATGGGCATAGCGCATTTTCAGATAGGCCAGCCAATCCATGCCAAATCGTGACGCCTTATAGCTGTGCGGCGTCGACCAGACGGAAACATCAGGCTGAGACATCAGCATCTCTGTGCTTCCGTCATCACTGCCATTATCAACCACCAGGAATTGAGACACGCCCATCCTGCGATAGTGGTCAAGAAAGCCCGGCAATCGGTCACATTCATTACGGATCGTCGCCGTCGCCAGGATATCTCCGGGTTTTATCTGATCTGTCCGGTCAGTCAGGCAATCAAGTTCCCGACTTTTGCGCACCGCCCGCAACAGCAGCCGACGCCTGCGCATACGTAATTTATAAGCGTAAGCCCAATCCCGGACAGGTGAAAATTTCCCATATGTATCTGAACGGCGCAAACTGAGTGTCCCATGTAACAGTGCACAAAGTTAACCCGGATCAGAGAGAGCTAAAACCCCCGAAACGTCAGCGGTTATAATGGCCGTTCTGGTGCCAGCGCCAGGCATCGCGGATCATTTCCTGCAGGTTAGAACGATCCGGGGTCCAGCCCAGTTCATCCATCGCACGTTGACTGCCGGAAACAAGTTTCGTGCAGTCGCCCGGACGACGCTCACCTTCCGTATGCGGCACAGGTTTATTGGTCACGGCCTGGCTTTGATCGATGACTTCGCGCACAGAATAGCCTGTGCCTGTACCAAGGTTAAACGCACGGCCGCCTTTGCCGTCCTCAAGCCATTTCAGGCCAAGAACATGGGCTTCGACCAGATCCATCACATGCACATAATCGCGAATACAGGTACCATCAGGCGTGTCGTAATCCGTGCCAAACACCGTCAGCGCATCACGTTTTCCGCTGATCGCATCCAACATCAGGGGCACCAGATGTGTTTCCGGCTGATGGAATTCCCCGACTTCCCCCTCGGGATCAGCGCCTGCGACATTGAAATATCGGAAGATCACGCTGTTCATACCGTGGCTCTGGCCGAAGTTTTCCAGGATATCTTCAATCGCCCGCTTAGAAGCGCCATAAGCGTTGATCGGATACTGCGCGCAATCCTCATTCAGAACCACGTTATCCTGTTCACCATAGGTGGCGCAGGTCGAAGAAAAGACAAAATTCTTACACCCGGCTTCTGCCGCGACGGCAATCAGGTTCAGGGAACCCATAACATTGTTCAGCCAGTATTTTTCTGGCTGCTGCATGCTTTCGCCGACCTGACTGAGGGCCGCGAAATGCATGACGCCAACGGGCTGATAGGTATCAAATGCAGACTTGATACTGTCGCGATCCAGAAGATCACCTTCAGCCAGTGGCCCGAATTTCACGGCATCACGCCATCCGGTAATGAAATTGTCGAAAGTTACCGGATTATACCCGGCAGATTTCAATACCTTACATGCATGTGATCCGATGTAACCCGCACCACCTGTAACCAGAACGTTTCGCACTGTGTTATCCTGTTATTGTGCGGCTTGCCGCGACATTGTCATTTCATTCAGGAATTCAGAAAATTCATCCTGAAGGTCCGGACGAGACAGGCCAAACGCAACTGTTGCCTGAAGGAAACCCGCCTTAGAGCCACAGTCAAAACGCTGACCACGGAAACGATAACCAAAGACATCGTGGCCGTTTTTCAGTTCCTGTGCGATCGCATCTGTCAGCTGAATCTCACCACCGACGCCACGCTTAATATTGCTCAGGTTCTGCAGAACCCGCGGTGCCAGAATATAACGACCAATCACCGCAAGGTTTGACGGTGCATCTTCCACAGCTGGTTTCTCTACCATCCCTTTAACAGAGACCATAGAACCCATGTCTTCCTTCAGATCGAGCACCCCATAAGAGGACGTCTTGTCTTTTGGAACCTCCATAGCCGCAACCATAGAACCGCCGGTTTCTTCATAAGCTTCGACCATCTGCTGCAGGCAGGGTTTTTCCGCTGCAATAACGTCATCCGGCAGGATAACTGCAAAAGGTTCATTCGCAATCAGACGGCGCGCGCACCACACAGCGTGGCCAAGCCCCAGGGCCTGATGCTGGCGGATATAAGCAATCGCGCCACTTTCCATGTTGGTAGACTTCAGCGCATCCAAAAGCTCATCTTTGCCTTTCTGGCGCAGAGAATTTTCAAGTTCCGGCGCATGATCGAAATAATCTTCCAGCGCACTCTTGCCACGGGACGTCACAAAGATGAATTCTTTGATCCCTGCGGCACGCGCTTCATCAATAGCGTATTGGATCAATGGCCGGTCGACCAGCGTCATTATCTCTTTTGGGATTGCCTTCGTGGCAGGGAGAAATCGGGTACCAAGCCCTGCGACGGGAAATACAGCCTTCGTGACCTTACGCGGCATTTATCTTAACTCCTGAACAAAATAAGCAACAATAGCCCATTACCGACATTAGTATTCTCCTTCCAGATCACAGACAACAGGTCCGCAAGAAAATTATGCTCTCTGTTACTAGTCCAGGAAGATGAATCAACTCCTTCACGCATCACATTATGATGAGCAAAGGAGTTATATTTATGGCATGTTTAGGGCTACGCTACCTTTTCATCGGCCAAAACGGCTTCAATCACCGGTAAGTCCTCGGGATTATTCAATTCCCAGAAGTGTTTGCCCCGTCCGTCTACCTCTACGCAGGTAATGCGCTCTTCGTTTTCGACAAAGCGCAATTGCTCCAGGCCTTCGGTTTTTTCCAGAACAGCTTCGGGCCAGGATAGATATTTTTGCAACACCTCCGGGCGAAATGCATAGACACCCACGTGATGAAACACCGGCGCTTTTGCCGTAGGACCCGCATCACCGCCATATGGCAGCACTTCTTTTGAAAAATAAATCGCATGACCATGCCGGTTCATCAGGGCCGTGGTCCCGCCAACGCGGCCTTCTGAACGGTCACGGCGAAACCCGGCCAGGGCCTCTTCCGAAGTGCGCAGAACCGGCGTCGCCATCATGTCATCCGGGTTTGCACGCAGGGCAGCAATCAGATCCTCAACGAACCAGGAAGGGGTCAGTGGGGCATCCCCCTGGAAGTTCACAACGATTTCATACTGATCCGCCTCAGCGCCCAGCGCATCCAGAGCTGCGGCCGTGCGTTCTGTTCCGTTCCGGCTGCTTTCCGGCGTCATCACGACTTCGGCACCAAAGGCTTCGGCGGCGGCCCGGATCCGGTCATCATCGGTAGCGACAACAACACGTGCCACGCCGGAAACGGATTTCGCCGCCTCCCAGCTGCGTTGGATCAAGGTCTTTTTCTCGCCAGTTGCCCCCTGAATTTCAACAAGGGGCTTGCCGGGATAACGTGTTGACGCATAGCGCGCCGGGACGACGATCAGTACAGACATTCAGGCTTTCTCCAGCTTCACGCCCGGTGCGGTCGCAATAAAGAATGGGTTTGCGTAGCCTTCTTTCCCGTATTGCAGATCCGTGTGATCATCAAAACGAACCACTTTCCCGCCTGCCCCGGTTACAACCGCATGACCAGCCGCCGTATCCCATTCCATCGTGCGACCAACACGCGGATACAGATCCGCTTCGCCCGTGGCGACCAGACAGAACTTCAGTGAAGATCCCGCACTTTTGCTATCAGAAACGCTGTATTTATTGATGTAGTCTTCCGTCGCCTGATCCCGGTGAGACTTCGAAGCCACAATCAGCAGGGCAGCGTTATCAGGTTCGGAAACGGAAATCGGCTTTGTTTCACCAGCTGCGTCCAGGCCAAAAGGCCCTGTCTCTTCGACGCTTTGTCCATCTGCTGCTGTGTAGAACAGGCGTTCTTTTGCCGGCGCATAAACAACACCACGTGTTGGCACCCCATTTTCGACCAGCGCGATGTTCACTGTGAAATCGCCACGGCGATGAATGAATTCCTTTGTGCCGTCCAGCGGATCAACAATCAGGAACGTATCCCCGGTCAGGCCATGGCTGTCTGCCTGTTCTTCTGTGACCAGCATAACATCAGGAAAAGCCGCACGCAGACCATCCGAAATAATGGCATCCGCTGCTTCATCCGCCACGGTCACCGGGCTTTCGTCAGACTTCAGCTTAACGTCAAAATCCGGGCCGTTGTAGATCTCCATGATCTTTGCGCCACCCTCAAGGGCCAGCCGGCGAATGACCGGAATAAGTTGTTCGTAGTTCATATCTCAGGTCACTCCAGGACATATCTGACAACGTAACGCTGCCGTTAATTGTAAATTACCTCTGCACGCTTTATGATGCCAGGACGTGAGAACAGCAAGAAGTCCGTTCTCACCTTTTGTTTTGTCCGGCCGGAGCACGATTTCAGCATGTTTGAAGCACGAAAGAAAAAAGCCGGTATATTTTACACCGCTTTTCAGATACTTGGCCTCATTTATGTGAGCACCGTCCGGATCGCCAGGGCACAGCATGGGAACGCCCTTTTTGCAATTCTGATCAGCATGTCCCAGGCCCTTATTTTCATTGGGGTTTTTTACCTCATGTTCACATTTCTGGGCGTCGGAATGGCAAAAATCCCCGGCGCAGATTTTATGTTGTATCTGATGACAGGTATTTTTCTGTTTCTTGTACATAATAAAGCCGTCATGTCAGTTATGGGGGCAGAAGGGCCGCAATCCCCGATGATGCAGCACGCCCCGATGAACACGGCAATTACGATCTCTGCCTCTGCATTGTCCTGCCTGTACCTTCAGTCCCTGACAATTGTGGTGATGCTATTCGTGTATCATGTCGGGTTTGCGCCCGTGCATTTTGAAGAACCCCTGCGCGTTGCAGCAATGTTGGTTGTCGCCTGGTTTTCCGGATGCGCTGTCGGGCTTTTGTTCCTGGGCCTCAAACCCTGGATGCCGGGCCTCGCGGGGATGCTGTCACAAATTTACACCCGTGCGAATATGTTCACCTCTGGGAAAATGTTTGTCGCAAACTCACTGCCTGGCTGGATGATTGCTATGTTTGACTGGAACCCTCTGTTTCACGTCATCGATCAGTCCCGGGGGTTCGCATTTATCAACTATACCCCGCGCCACACCTCTGTAAGCTATCCTCTTTATGTCTCTCTGGCACTTATCGTCATTGGCATGCTGGGCGAATTTTACACCAGAAAATATGCATCACTCAGCTGGAACGCGAGGCGCTGACACAGAAGGATTACGCATGCGCATTCTGTTATTATTCTTCTTTTCACTTCTGACACTATACACACCCGCCGTTGCGGGTGATTTTCCACGACTTTACCAGGTCACGGGGGTTGCTGCGGATGACGTCCTGAATATCCGTGAAACACCCGATGCCAGCAGTGCAATCATGGGGCGTATTGTCCCGAATTCCATGCATATCGAAGTCACAGCCGCATCTGCTGATATGCGTTGGGGGCAGGTAAATTTCCATGAGTTTTCCGGCTGGGTTGCCATGCGGTATATGCAGGATATGGGGAACCCGCCCTGGTGGGAATTGCGCCGGCCCCTGTTCTGTTCCGGCACCGAACCTTTCTGGCATGCGATCATTGATGCAGATACATCCGGCGGCATGGAGTTTTCCGGCCTGGACATGGATACACAAAATTTTCAATATGACTGGCTGCGAACACACAGTGGATACGCCGCCCCGGACAACCCCAGAGTAGTCGTCGCAAACTTTACCAATGCGACACGCCGTGGCGTTGCAATGTTAAGCGGGGCTTCCTGCAACGACGGAATGAGCGACCAGAGCTTTGGCATTTCCGCGCAAATCACCCTGTCCGTGGATGACCCCGGCAATATGTACGCCAGCGAAACATATTACGGATGTTGCAGCCTGAACCTGCCTTAACGCGCGACACGCAAGGTGATATTGATCCGTCCGCCTTTGGGTAACAAGCCAGAGGAACGGAAGCGGATCTTATCCACCCCATGCCAGGCAAGGCGAACGTCACCCCCGAACACCACCACATCACCCGAATTCAGCCAGATGCTTTCGGTCTTACCGCCGCGCGCAGTTCCGCCAACCCAAAACAATGCATCATCCCCCAGCGACACCGATACAACCGGGCAGGTCAGATCCGCCTCATCATTGTCCTGATGCATCCCCATACGTGCGTCTTCGCCATAAAAATTGACCAGACAACTGTCGGGCCTGCGCCTGCAACCTGAAACAACATCCCAGAGATCCAACAGGCTCTGCGGAATATCAGGCCATGCGGTGCCACTCGGATGTTCTTCGATGTATCGATACCCGTTAACATCTGAAAACCAACCAACATCCCCGGCCGATGTCATGCGCACAGACATCTTCCGGCCGCTGGCCAACTGTGGGGTGAAAACAGGCGCGACGCGGGCAACCTCACGCAGCTGTCCAAGCAGTATCTGTTGTGCATCAGTGCCCAGAAACGTTTTGTACACCTGAAATCCCCGCAGGATCAGGGGCGCGCTTTCCTGAAACATCATATTCCCGGGGTTTTCTGTCATTTACATCCTGTTAACTCTGATATTACCAGTTTCCTGGCAAAAAACACCGCATTGTTCCCGTTTTCGCGAGAATCCGCGATCTGAACGCTTGCAGCACAAACACGTGAACCTTATATACCCTGCGAAGCCGGATCAGGGCGTTCCGTTTCCTGTGCAAATTAACAGCAACGAACACCCTGGTCTGAACAATTGGGATCGGCACCTGGATGCCTATTCACGGATCCAGGCACCACTATATCGCCTATGAGAAGGAATTGAACAGTATGGCAAAAGTCATCGGTATTGACCTCGGGACTACAAACTCCTGTATCGCAATCATGGATGGGTCGCAGCCCCGCGTTATCGAAAACGCAGAAGGTGCGCGCACAACCCCATCTATCGTCGCTTTCACTGACGACGAACGTCTGGTTGGCCAGCCTGCAAAACGTCAGGCTGTGACAAACCCGGACAACACCATTTTCGGTGTAAAACGCCTGATCGGCCGTCGGTTTGACGACGCGGCTCTCGCGAAAGACCTGAAGAACCTGCCGTTCTCTGTGATCAACGGCGGCAATGGCGACGCATGGGTTGAAGCCAAGGGTGAGAAATACTCTCCAAGCCAGGTTTCCGCATTCATCCTGGGTAAAATGAAAGAAACCGCTGAATCATACCTCGGCGAAGAAGTAACACAGGCGGTTATCACTGTTCCTGCGTACTTTAACGATGCTCAGCGTCAGGCGACAAAAGACGCCGGTAAAATCGCTGGTCTCGAAGTTCTGCGTATCATCAACGAGCCAACAGCGGCTGCGCTGGCCTATGGCCTTGATAAAGAAGAAACCCAGACCATCGCGGTTTATGACCTCGGCGGCGGTACCTTCGACGTAACCATCCTGGAAATCGACGACGGCCTGTTCGAAGTTAAATCCACCAACGGCGACACGTTCCTTGGCGGTGAAGACTTTGACATGCGCATCGTGAACTACCTTGCGGATGAGTTCAAAAAAGAAAACGGCGTCGACCTGACCAAAGACAAAATGGCCCTGCAGCGTCTGAAAGAAGCGGCAGAAAAAGCGAAGATCGAACTGTCTTCCGCAAGCCAGACTGAGATCAACCAGCCGTTTATCTCTATGGGTTCTGACGGTGCACCACTGCACATGGTTCTGAAACTGACACGTGCGAAACTGGAAAGCCTGGTTGCTGACCTGATCAAAGCATCCATCAAGCCTTGTAAAGATGCGCTGAAAGATGCTGGCCTGTCCGTTGGTGACATTGACGAGGTTGTTCTCGTTGGTGGTATGACCCGCATGCCTAAAGTGATCGAAGAAGTGACCAAATTCTTCGGCAAAGAGCCACACAAAGGTGTGAACCCTGACGAAGTTGTTGCTTCTGGCGCGGCGATCCAGGCCGGTGTTCTGCAGGGCGACGTGAAAGACGTTGTTCTTCTTGACGTGACACCGCTGTCCCTGGGCATTGAAACCCTTGGTGGCGTATTCACCCGTCTGATCGACCGCAACACAACCATCCCAACAAAGAAATCTCAGGTTTTCTCCACTGCGGAAGACAACCAGAACGCTGTGACAATCCGTTGTTTCCAGGGTGAACGTGAAATGGCTGCGGACAACAAGATCCTGGGTCAGTTCAACCTTGAAGAAATCCCACCAGCGCCACGCGGTCTGCCACAGATCGAAGTGACATTTGACATTGACGCAAACGGCATTGTTTCCGTTGGCGCGATGGACAAAGGCACTGGTAAAGAACAGAAAATCACCATTCAGGCGTCTGGCGGTCTGTCCGATGAAGACATCGAAGCAATGGTAAAAGACGCGGAAGAAAACGCCGAGTCCGATAAAGAGCGTAAAGAACTGATCGAAGCACGGAACCAGGCCGAAAGCCTGATCCACAGCACCGAAAAGTCCATGGAAGAGCACAAAGAAAAAGTCGACCCGACCACCATTGAGGCGATCGAACTGGCTATTGTTGCTCTGAAAGACGATCTTGATAAAGAAGATGCAACCGCTGAGAAAATCAAAGCAGGCGTTCAGAACGTTACTGAATCTGCGATGAAACTGGGCGAAGCAATCTACAAAGCATCCGCAGAAGAAGCAGGCGAAGAAGAGCCCGCAGGCGCGGATGAGATGGCTGCTGGCAGCGATGATGATATCGTTGATGCAGACTTCGAAGACCTCGACGAAGACAACAAACGCTCCTAAGGGCATTCGCTCTGTTGGCCGGCCTGGAAATGTCTGGGCCGGCTTTTGCGTTCCCAAAGGGGAAATATGATGTCAAAGCGCGACTATTACGAAACGCTCGGGGTCTCTAAAGGCGCCTCTGCGGACGAAATTAAAAAAGGCTATCGTAAGAAAGCCAAAGAACTGCATCCGGATCGCAACGCCGATAACCCGGCCGCCGAAGATCAGTTCAAAGAGGCCAATGAGGCCTATGAAGTTCTGAAAGATGCCGACAAGAAAGCTGCCTATGACCGCTATGGTCACGCGGCCTTTGAAGGTGGCATGGGCGGCGGTGGCCGTGGTCATCCTGGTGGTCAGGGTGATTTCGGGTCTGCCTTCTCTGATATCTTTGAAGATCTATTTGGTGGTGGTGGCGGTGGTTTCGGCGGTCAGGGACCAGGCCGTGGGCGTTCACGCGCCACACGTGGTTCTGATCTGCGTTATAACCTGCGCGTCACCCTGGAAGAAGCCTGGGCTGGCCTACAGAAAACCATTTCTGTGCCCACCTCTGTTTCCTGTGGTGAATGCAGTGGCACCGGCGCGGAAAGCGGCGCTGAACCCGTCACCTGCCCTACATGTTCCGGCATGGGCAAGGTACGCGCGCAGCAGGGGTTCTTCACCGTTGAACGCACCTGTCCGACCTGTAACGGCGCGGGCCAGAAGATCACCAATCCCTGTAAGTCCTGCCATGGTGCCGGGCGTCAGGAAAAGGAACGTTCGCTTTCTGTGAACATCCCGAAAGGTGTGGAAACAGGCACACGCATTCGTCTGTCCGGCGAAGGCGAAGCAGGCCTGCGTGGCGGTCCATCCGGAGATCTTTATATCTTTATTGAGGTCCGGGAACACGATATCTTCCAGCGCGACAGCGAACACCTTTACTGCCGTGTGCCGGTTCCTATGGCCTCTGCCTCACTTGGTGGCGATATCGAAGTGCCAACGATTGATGGTGGCCGTTCCCGGGTCAAGATCCCGGCTGGCAGCCAGTCTGGCCGTCAGATGCGCCTGCGCTCCAAAGGCATGCCGCGCCTGCGTGGTGGTGGTGTTGGCGACATGTATATCGAACTTGCAGTGGAAACACCTGTCAACCTGACAAGCCGCCAGAAGGAAATTCTGCGCGAATTCGATGACATCGCCGCCGATAACAACCCGGAAAGTTCCAGCTTTTTCTCAAAAGTGAAAAACTTCTGGGAAGGCATGAAAAGCTAAAACTCTAAATAAAAAAGGCGGCTTTCGGGGCCGCCTTTTTCTTTTCCCCATGTGATCGCACGTCACGTTAACAGCCTGCTTAACGAATTCTTCAGCGAATCATTCAAATAAAGAACATATGGGAAACATTGGTCACTTTTCTGAAATGCCGCTGCCTCTTTTTGAAGGGGACGAAGCCGTTGTCACCACAACGCCACCCGCGGCTGTGCCTTCTTACCTGAAGGATCACAGAAAACGCCTGCGTCAACGCTTCTTTGATGGCGGCGCAAAGGCCGTGCCAGATTACGAAATGCTGGAACTGATCCTGTTCCGCGCCATTCCCCGCCGCGACGTCAAACCCCTGGCTTTTGAATTGCTGGATGCGTTCGGTGATTTTAACCGTGTGATCTCTGCCCCCATCAAACGCCTGGCCGAAATCCCCGGTGTGGGCAGTGCCGTGATCCAGGAGTTAAAGATTGTTGAGGCCGCAGCGCAGCGTATGGCCCGGTCTGCGATCATGCAAAAACCGATCGTGTCCAGCTGGGATCAGCTGATTGATTATTGCCACACGTCCATGGCGCATCGTGAAACTGAACAGTTCCGGGTGCTGTATCTGGATTGTAAAAACATTCTGATTGCCGATGAAGAACAGGCCAACGGCACCGTGAACCACGTGCCGGTTTACCCCCGCGAAATCGTGAAACGCGCGCTGGAACTGAACGCCAGCGCCTTTATTCTGGTCCACAACCACCCGTCCGGCGACCCAACCCCGTCAGATGCGGATATTACCATGACCCACCAGATTCAGAATGCCGCCCAGGTGCTTGGCCTGACGCTACATGACCATCTGATTATCGGCAAAAGTTGCGAACTTAGTTTTCGGTCTGAAGGGTATCTGTAGGAACGTCCCGCACCCAAAGCTCCACCCGGCGGTTCAGTTGACGCCCGGCCTCTGTATCATCACAGGCCAGGGGCATCGCCTCACCAAAACCGGAAACGGTCAGGGCAACCCCCGCCTCATCCAGCATATCAGACCCGCGCCGCAATGCATCCCGCACAGAAGACCCACGACGCAGCGCGATACGGCGGTTGGCATCCGCCCCACCTTCCCCGTCTGAGAACCCTGCAAAGATCAGCTCTTTCCCATCAAACCGTCCGGTTTCAAGCTGTTGAATAAGAACATCCATTTCAGCAACAGACTGTGCATCAAGACGGCTGGAACCTGCCTGGAACCGAAATGTCATCGTCATACGTGCAGCCCCGGCAAGCCCTTGCAACATGTCCTGCAGGTCCTCAAGGCTGGTATCAGTACCGGCCTGCAACACGGCATTTGTAATTCTGTCCCCTTGCGCAGCCATTGGCACCACATCAAGGCCAGGACTGACAAACCCGGCAAACCCGACATCACGTGCTGCGGCATCTGTCGCAAGATACCGCAGGAACTGCCGGACCAGACGCGGCTTACGCTGCTTGCTCTGGTACAGATACTGGGGCGAGGTCAGCGGATAATCCCGCGTTTTCAGGTTCTCAGCTGAAGGCACAAAATCCGCACCACAGGCACCGGACAGCCGCAAAGGCACAGCTGCACCCGGTTCCGACAAACGTGTGAATCCAAGCACCAGGCTGTCATCCTGCACCTGATCCATAACAGCACGCCCGGCCACAACTTGATCATGCGCATTCAGGATCTGGTTAAGCGAGATCGCGTCTTCGGTCTTACCGACAGCGAAGAATTCCAGGTCCGGACCGCCGAGTTCATTCCAGTTTGTGATTTTATCCGTCGCAATCCTTGTAAGCGCGGTCAGGGGCACAGCGCGCACAGGGTTATCCTGCGATACCGACAGCGTCAGCGCATCCAGCGCCAGAACACGCGGCGCAGGCAAATCTGGCACATCAATCGCAAAACGTGTCAGCGCAAAATCCGCCTCTTCTTTTTCCAAAGCCCGGGCGCCGTCCTGACTGTCATTCAGGGAAAAAACGAATTCGCCCACAGGCAGGCCGCTTTCATCATCTGACATTACATAGGTGAAATTCAGGTCATCCCGGGATGTAAGGCCAAGCAACAGGCCTTCTTCACGGGCAAAACCTTCCAGCAACACGGGCATCAGGTTTTGCCCCAGAACCGCTGAACCGGCAAAACGCGCGCGGGCCACAAACGCATCAAGCGACGGGCAAGCGGGCCCGAAACAGACAACACCACTGCCATCCAGCGTCAGATCTCCATAGGCGGAACGGATCTGATAATATTCACCGTCAAAACCCAACAGACGCCCTTCGACTGTCAGTGATCCGTCAGCCGATGTAAGGGCAACATCCTGGGCATGGGCTGCCGGTGCAAGGCACAGGCCCAAAATCATGCAGAGGACGTTCAGCCAGTATCGTGTAAAACGGATCTTCATGTCATTCCTCAGCCAGCACAAGATCACGCAGAGGACTGCCCAGCATGACGGATTGCCCCGTCTTTTCGCAGGGTGGCACGGAAAATTCAAATGGCAACGACATCCAAGACCCGGTTACTGAAAACTGGTGCAATGTGACATCCTGCGTGCCACCGCAATTGTTCGCCGTCACCGGTATCTCTGTGAAGGTTCGGCTTACCAAAGGCCCCTGCGCTTTTGCGACCAGATACACCTGGCTGAACCAGCCATCCGGAATGCGGGCGTCCCCCAGGCTGAAAAATTGCCCGCCCGCTGCCCCTACGGGACGCACAGCATGACGATGGCCAGCACCGCCAAAATCAGCACCATTCTCAAGAACATGTAAGAATGTCACCGCACTGCCCGGCCGGGTCAGACCAACACCGGTAAACGCAATCGGCGCGTCTTCAGTCAGTTGCACATGGTGAAACGTACCATCCGGAAACGCCGCTTGCAGGGTGTTCCCTGGTTCAAACACCGGCAGATCCACCTGCAATGCCCCCGTCACCGATGTCAGAAAACTGGCCGTCAGACCGGACCACGTTAAATCAACCCGCTGTCCACGCCTGCACGGCGACTGCAGATCCAGACGCATCGTTCCGGCATCATTCCCAGGCGCGACAGTCAGGATGGTTGCACAGGATTGCCCCATTGCGCTGTAGATCACGCCTGGGGTCAGGGGCACCTGATCCATAACCGGCGCAGTGTCCGGCACAACCAGAGACAAATCTTCCGCAGGGGGAAAATCCGGTATCTCAGCAAAAACAGTCTGCCCCATCAAAATGAAGGGGCAGACCAATAAAGCGATAATCTGACAAGCCGGGCGCATTCTCTGCAGCCTTCAGCTTTAGTTCAGCGCGCCGTGACAGTGCTTGAACTTTTTACCGGAACCACAGGGGCAGGCGTCATTGCGTGACGGTTCGCCCCAGGTGGAAGGATCATCTTCAACAAAACCTTCCTTCGGTGCATCAGCCTCTGCAACGGCTGGTGCCGCAGCCACACCCGCAGCGGCCAGCTGTGCCGCACGTTGCGCTTCGAACTGCGCCCGCATCTGGGCTTGCTCTTCCTCGGTCAGAGGGCGGATCTGGGCCAGTTGCTGTGTCACCTGCTCACGCAGCGTATCCAGCAGGCTTTCGAACAGCTGGAAGCTTTCGGTCTTATATTCGTTCAGCGGGTCACGCTGGGCGTAACCACGGAACCCAACCACAGACCGCAGATGTTCCAGCGTCAGAAGATGTTCGCGCCACTTGCCGTCGATTGTGTTCAACAGCAGTTGCTTTTCAATGTTGCGCATCGCATCGGGGCCGAATTGCGCGGCTTTCGCAGCCATGAATTCATCCGCAGCTTTTTCAAGACGTTCGCGAATTTCTTCGTCATCCACGCCTTCTTCCGCAGCCCAGTCAATCACCGGCACATCAATGCCCAGATGTTCGATACAAGCGGCATACAGCCCCTGCGTATCCCATTGTTCGGCATAAGATTTTGGAGGCATGTATTGCGTGACCAGATCGTCGATCACCTGATGGCGCATGTCCTGTACGATTTCGGACAGGTCCTGGGCTTCCATGATTTCACGGCGTTGCGCAAAGATAACCTTCCGCTGGTCGTTCATCACATCGTCAAACTTCAAAAGCTGCTTCCGAATGTCGAAGTTACGTCCTTCCACTTTCGCCTGAGCCTTCTCAAGTGACTTGTTCACCCATGGATGCACAATCGCTTCGCCTTCTTTCATGCCAAGACGAGACAGCATTTTGTCAAGGCGTTCAGACCCGAAGATGCGCATCAGGTCATCTTCCAGTGACAAGAAGAAAGCAGAACGACCCGGATCCCCCTGACGACCGGAACGACCGCGCAGCTGATTATCAATACGACGGCTTTCATGACGTTCTGTCGCCAGAACAAACAGGCCACCGGCAGCTTTCACGGCCTCTTCATCGGCCTTATGGCCTTCTTCGATCTTTGCGCGCAACTCATCCGGATTGGCTTCCGGATCGGCAACAATCGCTTCCATGATCTTAAACTCAACATTGCCGCCAAGCTTAATATCGGTCCCGCGACCCGCCATATTGGTGGCGATGGTCACAGCGCCCAGCTTACCGGCGTCAGCAACAATCTGCGCTTCCTGTTCGTGTTGGCGGGCGTTCAGAACATTGTGCTTCACGCCTGCATCGTTCAGCAGCTGTGACAGATATTCGGATTTCTCAATAGACGTCGTCCCAACCAGAGTTGGCTGGCCTGCCTCATGCGCCGTTTTGATTTCCTCAACGATCGCGTCAAACTTTTCCTTCGCAGTCCGGTAAACCGCGTCATGTTCGTCCTTACGGGCGATCGGGCGGTTGGTCGGAACTTCGACCACGCCAAGTTTGTAGATCTCGTCAAACTCTTCCGCTTCGGTCAAAGCAGTACCGGTCATACCGGACAGCTTGTCATACAGGCGGAAGTAGTTCTGGAAGGTCACAGAGGCCAGCGTCACGTTTTCCGGCTGGATCGCTACGCCTTCTTTGGCTTCAATCGCCTGGTGCAGACCATCTGACAGACGACGACCAGACATCATACGGCCGGTGAATTCGTCAATCAGAACGATTTCCTCGCCGCGCACGATGTAATCTTTGTCGCGCGCAAACAGTTTATGCGCACGCAGACCCTGGTTCACGTGGTGTACAATCGTGGTGCTTTCCGGCGCATAAAGCGACTGTTCCTGCGGCAGGATCCCTTCACCGTGCAGGATTTCTTCCAGCGCATCATTGCCTTCATCGGTGAAGGTGACGTTGCGGGTTTTCTCATCCAGCGTGTAGTGGTCGTCCTGCAAGCGCGGGATCAGTTTGTCGATGGTGACATAAAGATCGCTGCGGTCAGCGGCAGGGCCGGAAATAATCAGCGGTGTACGGGCTTCGTCGATCAGGATCGAATCAACTTCATCGACGATGGCAAAGTTATGATCGCGCTGGAACATCTGAGACAGCTCAGATTTCATGTTGTCCCGCAGATAATCAAAGCCAAGCTCATTATTCGTGGCGTAGGTCACGTCACAGGCGTAGGCGGCTTTTTTCTCATTGTCAGGCTGGTTCGGAAAAATCACGCCACAGGTCATGCCCAGGGCTTCGAACACATTGCTCATCCATTCGGCGTCACGTTTTGCCAGGTAATCGTTCACCGTCACAACATGCACGCCACGCCCGGTCAGCGCGTTCAGATAGGCCGGGAAAGTCGCCACCAGCGTTTTGCCCTCACCGGTCTTCATTTCTGAAATATTGCCCTGATGCAGGAACAGGCCGCCCATCAGCTGTGTGTCAAACGCCCGCAAACCAAGGGCACGGCGCGCCCCTTCACGACAGTTTGCGAAAGCTTCCGGCAGCAAATCATCAAGGCTTGCGCCGCCTTTGGCGCGTTCCTGAAGTTCGCGGGTTTTCGCAATCAGTTCGTCGTCGGAAAGCTTTTCGAACTCCGGCTCCAGCGCGTTGACCTTGCCCACAATCACGCGGGCTGCTTTGATCTTCCGATCATTCGGGGTGCCAAAGATTTTTCTGGCAATGGTGCCGAGTCCGAGCATATTTTCTCCGCCTGATGCGTTCTTGATAAAATGCGCCACATGCCGCCTTGAACAGGCCTGCGCCGCGCCATAGAAGGTTTGTCAGAAGATGTCATAACCCCAATGACCAAAGGTGATGTAAGCGGGCGACCGGCATGTGTCAACGTCACGCCACGTTGCGTGGAACTCAAAGGAACAACAGATGTTTTTTCGCACTAAGTTTTTGACCGCAACGGCGCTTGTTTGTGCGCTTTCCACCCCTGCTTTTGCTGAAGGTCCGGATGCGTCCACCGTGGTTGCAACTGTAAACGGCACCGACATCACACTTGGTCACATGATCGCCACCAAACAGACCCTGCCACCACAATACGCCCAACTGCCGGACGAAGTTCTGTTTCAGGGCATCCTGGATCAGCTGATCCAGCAGGTTGTTCTGTCTGACGCTGCGGGCGATGATCTGCCGCTGTCCGTAACCCTGACCCTTGAAAACCAGGCCCGTGCCGTGCGCGCAGACCACGTGATTGATAATGCGATCAAAGCAGCTGTCACCGATGAAGCTGTCGAAATGGCCTATGCCGCGCAATATGAAGGTGCAGAACCCGAAGCCGAATTCAACGCATCCCACATCCTGGTTGAAACCGAAGAAGAAGCCGCAGAAATCGTAACCCGCCTTGAAGCCGGTGAAGATTTCGCAGAACTCGCCCGTGAAAAATCCACAGGCCCATCCGGCCCGAATGGCGGCGAACTTGGCTGGTTCGGCAAAGGCATGATGGTTCCGTCCTTTGAAGAAGCTGTCCTGACACTGGAAGCGGGCCAGATTTCCGCACCTGTGGAAACACAATTTGGCTGGCATGTTGTCAAACTGAACGAAACCCGTGTGAAAGACGCCCCGGCGCTGGAAGACGTGCGGGACGAACTGGCAGCAGGCGTTGAACAGGTTGCGATTGGCCAGGCGCTGTCCACCCTGACCGAAGCTGCAACCATCACCCATACCGAAGATGAGGCCATCACACCTGATCTTCTGTCCACTGTTACCCTGGATATGGAATAACACTATGATCTCTCCGCTGGCACCGAAAAACGGCTTTCCTTCCCTTCCCGAAATCAAAGGCGTGCGCTTTGCCGCCCTTGAAGCCGGGGTCCGATATCAGGGGCGAAAAGACGTGATGCTGGCGGAGCTTTGCCCCGGATCTGCTGTGGCGGGCGTGTTCACGCGTTCCGCCACACGATCTGCCAATGTCCTGGACTGTCAGGAAAAAATTGGTGGAAACACGGATGCGGGCGCTGCGATTATTGTAAATTCCGGTAACTCCAACGCTTTCACCGGTAAGGCTGGTGAAGGTTCAGTGAAAGCCATCTGCGACGCTGTCGCCGCCACCTGCAGCCTGCCGGAAGCACGTGTTTTCACATCCTCCACCGGGGTGATCGGTGAACGTCTGCCCCATGATCGCATCACCGCGAAAGTTGGTGAACTTGCAGAAAACCTGTCTGCCGGTGACATCAAAGACGCAGCCGAAGCCATAATGACCACTGACACATTCCCCAAAGGATGTGCCGCCGAAACACCATCTGGCGTGAAAATCGCGGGGATCGCCAAAGGATCCGGCATGATCGCGCCCGATATGGCGACCATGCTGGTGTATATTTTCACAGACGCAAAGATGAATCAGGCCCTGCTGCAATCTCTGCTGTCAGACCTGACCAACAAGACCTTCAACGCGATCACGGTCGATAGCGATACGTCAACCTCTGACACACTGCTTCTGGGCGCCACTGGCCAGTCTGACGCGCCGGAAATCCTTGCCGACAACCAGGATTACACCGACTTCCGCAACGCCCTGCACAAAGTCATGCTTGATCTGTCCCATCAGGTGGTGAAAGACGGCGAAGGCGCGACAAAGTTCGTCGAAGTACAGGTGCACGGCGCTGACAGCGCCGTTGATGCCCGTCGTTGCGCTATGGCGATTGCCAATTCCCCCCTGATCAAAACCGCAGTTGCCGGCGAAGATCCGAACTGGGGCCGCGTGGTGATGGCCGTCGGTAAATCCGGCGCAATGGCAGATCGCGATCTCCTGTCCATCCGTTTTGGTGACATTCTGGTCGCGGAAAAAGGCTGGGTGGCCGAAAGCTACACAGAAGACGATGGCGCCGCCTATATGAAAGGCGAAAACATCGTGATTTCTGTGGATCTCGGCCTGGGTGACGCGACGGACACCGTCTGGACCTGTGATTTCACCAAACGTTACATCGAAATTAACGCGGATTACCGGTCATGAAAACAGTTCTGGTCTCTGCTGCTGCACTGATTGACACCGACGGGCGTGTGCTGCTTGCGCAGCGCCCGGAAGGCAAATCCATGGCCGGTCTTTGGGAGTTTCCAGGCGGCAAAATCGAATCTGACGAAACGCCAGAAGCCGCGCTGATCCGCGAATTGCATGAAGAACTGGGCATTGAAACCTGGGAATCATGCCTCGCGCCACTAACCTTTGCCAGTCACTCTTATGACGATTTCCACCTTCTGATGCCACTGTTTGCCTGTCGTAAATGGAACGGTATTGTTCAACCGCGCGAAGGGCAAAGCCTTAAGTGGGTGAAATCAAACGAACTTCGCAATTATCCGATGCCAGCAGCCGATGTACCGCTGATACCCATCCTTCGGGATTGGCTATAATCTTCATAAATCCGGCATTTACAGGCTACTAATTCTTTCCTAAGCTGGTTTTCGTAATCATTTCCCCATTTCCAGTCTTCACGCAATCTAACCAGGTCAGATGCCATGGGGGGCAAAACTATGCTTCGGACTATTCTTGTGAGTAACTGTATTTCTGTTCAGGGTATGTTTGTGCGCAACCTGCAAAATGGTCGCATTGTTGTACGGGTCGGGGCCCAGCATTTTTCCGGCACACCCGTCGCCAACACATAAATTTCACCACCGGAATATAAAAAAGAGGCGATTTTCATCGCCTCTTTTTCTTTGTCTTATCGCGGGATGCGCAATCTGATTAGTCCAGATTGCGTTCAATTTCCTCACGCTCGAAGATCTCGATAACGTCGCCAGCGCGGATATCATCATAGGCTTCGAATGCCATGCCGCATTCCTGACCGGAAATCACTTCTTTCACTTCGTCTTTGAAGCGCTTCAGTGTTTTCAGCGTGCCTTCGTGGATCACCACGTTGTCGCGCAGCAGGCGAACACCTGCGGAACGACGTGCAACACCTTCGGTCACCAGACAGCCTGCAACGCGACCAACACCGGTCACTTTGAAGACGTCTTTGATCTGTGCATAACCGATGAACTTTTCGCGGATTTCTGCAGACAACAGACCGGAAGCCGCCGCTTTCACGTCATCCACAAGGTCGTAGATCACGGAATAGTAACGAATTTCCACGCCCTTCTGGTTCGCAGAGTTCCGGGCAGATGCGTTTGCACGCACGTTAAAGCCCATAACCGGCGCGCCAGATGCCTCGGCAAGGCCGATGTCAGATTCGGTGATCGCACCCACACCATGGTGAAGTACGCGCACACGAACTTCGTCGTTGCCGATTTTTTCCATCGCCTGAACAATCGCTTCAGCAGAACCCTGCACGTCAGCTTTAACCAGAATTGGCAGCTCTGACATGTTTTCGTTTTCTTTGGCCTGCGCCATCAGCTGTTCCAACGTGGTCGCAGCACCGGCCGCAGCACGTTTTTCTTTCGCAGCATGGGCACGATATTCGGCGATTTCACGGGCCTGCGCTTCGGCTTCCACCACGTTCAGAACGTCGCCTGCCTCTGGTGTGCCGTTCAGACCAAGAACCTCAACCGGAACGGATGGACCAGCCTCGTCAACGCGGCTGCCCTTGTCGTCGATCAGTGCGCGGACTTTACCCCACTGCTCACCCACAACAAAGATATCGCCTTTTTTCAGCGTGCCATTCTGAACCAGAACAGTCGCAACCGGGCCACGACCCACATCCAGCTGTGCTTCGATCACAGCACCAGAAGCGGCACGTTCAGGGTTGGCTTTCAGTTCCAGGATTTCAGCCTGCAGCGCAATCGCTTCAAGCAGTGCATCAAGACCCTGACCCGTATGGGCAGAAACTTCGATGTCCTGAACGTCACCAGACAGCTGTTCCACGATCACTTCGTGTTGCAGCAATTCGGTACGGACCTTCATAGGATCAGCAGCCGGACGGTCACATTTGTTGATCGCCACGATCATCGGCACACCGGCCGCTTTCGCGTGGTTAATCGCTTCAATCGTCTGTGGCATCACAGAGTCATCCGCAGCAACAACAAGTACAACAATGTCAGTCACTTGCGCACCACGGGCCCGCATGGATGTAAACGCCGCGTGGCCCGGAGTATCCAGGAAAGACAGCACTGCGCCGCCATCAGTTTTCACCTGATAAGCACCGATGTGCTGGGTAATACCACCAGCTTCGCCAGCAACAACTTTCGCCTTACGGATCGCATCAAGCAGTGATGTTTTACCGTGGTCAACGTGGCCCATGATGGTGATGACAGGCGGACGACCTTGCAGATCCTCATCCTTGTCTTCCACTGTATCAATAACGTCTTCAACGTCAGCGTCAGAAACACGAACGATCTTATGACCGAATTCTTCGATGACCAGTTCGGCAGTATCCGCATCAATGGATTGGTTCTGCGTCAGCATCATACCCATTTTCATGAGTGATTTCACAACGTCGGCAACACGTTCGGCCATACGGTTTGCAAGTTCAGAAACAACAATTGCCTCTGGCACCTGCACGTCGCGGATAACCTTTTCGCGCTCAACAGCATCACCCATAGCCTGACGGCGGGCACGTTCCTGCTTACGCTTCATTGCAGCCATGGAACGCTGACGACCACCTTCACCACCGGACAGCGCCTGGTTCAGGGTCAGCTTGCCGGAACGACGGTTGTCATCACGACCACCTTTGTTGCCTTTTGGCTGACGGGTTTCACGTTCTGTCTTGCGCGGCGCAGAAGATGGCTTCGGCGCAGCGCGGGCCGCAGCTTCAGCATCTGCCGGTGTCGGCTTCGGTGCGGATTTCGCAGCGCGGGCTTCGACATCAGCGCGTTTCTTCGCCTCAGCAGCTTCTTTTACCTTGCGGGCATCGTCTTCCGCTTTCGCCTTGGCGCGTTCTTCGCGTTCACGCTCTTCGCGTTCTTTCGCTTCGATCTCTTCACGACGCGCCTTACGGGCCGCTTCACGCTCTGCTTCTTCAGCTTTACGCTTTTCAGCTTCGGCCGCTTCGTTGGCTTTCGCCGCGCGTACTGCCTTCAGGCGACGTTCCATTTCCGCATCGGAAATACCCGCCGGACGACGGGAAGGATTGCCGCCGGCACCACCACCAGCGCCTGACGGCTTAGCCGCACCAGGCTTCGGCACGACAACGCGTTTGCGTTTCGTTTCCACCACGACGTTCTTCGTGCGGCCATGGCTGAAGCTTTGCTTCACATTGCCTGGCCGAACGCCCAGTGTCTTTTTGCCGTCATTATCGCTCATGTGCTCTCAAACCTTTCCGGCGACCCCATGTCACCGCCGTTTCCGCGTACGCCTGCAAGACGTCTGGCTTCCTGTACTACACGTATCGTGAGTCCGCCAGATGCAAGCGCACAATGTATCACATTTTCCCGCCCGAAAGCCAAACCAAGTTCACTTGCGGTCAGAAGACCGATGAAACTATCGTCCCCGTCAGGGCGACGCAGCTTGGATTTTCCGCGCTCAGACCCGTCTGAGGCCTGCACAAGAACTTCTGCCGCATCCATCGCCAGAAGCCCCTTAACTTTTTCATATCCCTGCACCGCATAGCCGCCTTTGCGCGCCAGCGACAGCAGATTGATCAGATTGCGAAACAAAAGCGTCTCAACCTCATCCCGCAAATCATCGCTGACCTGCACTTTCTGCTTTGCGCCACGGGAAAACAGCCCTTTCTGGACCGCTTTATCAAGCGCGGCAGGGTCTGCTGATACCCATATGCCGCGCCCGGGCAGTTTTTCAAGCACATCAGGCACAATTTGTGCCCCAGGCCCCACAACAAAGCGGATCAGGCCAGCTTTTGGCTGGACTTCACCTGTTGCGATGCACTTTCGCTCGCTGACCTCGCGGTCCTTTGTGCGGCCACCTCGTGCCATATCCTACACTCTGAGGCCTGCGATCAGGCCTCAGCCTCCTCGGAAAGTTCAGCGTCGCCTTCTTCAGCTTCGGCTTCCAGATCCGCCGGATCCACCCAGCCCAGCTGAATACGTGCAGTCATCACAAGATCCTGTGCTTCTTCCAGAGAAACGTCGAATTTCTCAAGCACACCATCATCTTTCACACGCTGACCATCAACAACGGTCCAGCCACCGGCCAGTTCCCAGTCGGCGCAGGTTGCGAAATCTTCCAGTGTCTTCACACCATCTTCCGCAAGCGCTTCGATCATTTGTGGTGTCAGGCCTTCAAAGGCGAACAGGCTGTCTTCGACGCCCAGTTCACGTGCCTTTTCAACGGCTTTCGCGTTCTGTGCATCCAGGAATTCACGGGCGCGGGTCTGAAGTTCACCGGCGGTGCCTTCGTCAACACCGTCAATCACCAGAAGTTCATCCAGTTCAACATAGGCAACTTCTTCAAGGTTGGTGAACCCTTCAGAAACCAGCAGCTGAGCAAAAAATTCATCCAGATCCAGCGTGTCGATGAACAGTTTGGTGCGGGTTGCGAATTCAACCTGACGGCGTTCAGATTCTTCAGCTTCAGTCATGATGTCGATATCAAGACCGGTCAGCTGGCTTGCCAGACGAACGTTCTGACCACGACGACCAATTGCCAGAGACAGCTGTTCATCAGGCACAACAACAGTGATGCGTTCTGCTTCTTCGTCCAGAACAACCTTGGTCACCTCTGCAGGCTGCAGCGCGTTCACAAGGAAGGTTGGCTGATCATCGTTCCATGGAATGATGTCGATTTTCTCGCCCTGCAGTTCGTTCACAACGGCCTGCACGCGGGAACCACGCATACCAACACAGGCACCAACAGGATCAATAGAACCATCGTTGGAAATCACAGCGATCTTTGCACGTGAACCCGGGTCACGGGACACAGCTTTGATTTCGATGATGCCGTCATAGATTTCAGGCACTTCCATTTTGAACAGTTCCGCCATGAATTGCGGATCGGTACGGGACAGGAAGATCTGCGGGCCACGCTGTTCGCGACGCACGTCTTTAATATAGCAGCGCACACGATCATTCGGGCGATAGCTTTCGCGGCCGATTTTCTCGTTGCGGCGCAGGATCGCTTCGCCACGGCCTACGTCAACAATAACATTGCCGTATTCTTCGCGCTTCACCAGACCATTGATAATGGTACCGGCACGGTCCTGGAATTCTTCGAACTGACGATCACGTTCAGCTTCACGTACCTTCTGCAGGATAACCTGCTTGGCAGATTGCGCCGCGATACGACCCATTTCTACTGGCGGAACTTCGTCAGACAGCTCATCACCAACCGCAGGATCAGCAGTATATTGCTTTGCCTGCTCAACAGTCAGTTCAGCCTGATAGTTTTCCAGCAGATCATCTTCAACAACAGTCCGGACGCGGGTGAATGTCGCCTTACCGGTCTTGCGGTCGATGGATACACGGATATCCATCTCGCTGCCGTAACGGGATTTCGCCGCACGCGCCAGGCTTTCTTCCATCGCTTCGATAACCAGACCCGGGTCGATCATCTTTTCGCGGGCTACGGCCTCAGCAGTTTGGAGCAGCTCCAGCTGGTTTGCACTGGTAATCGCCATATTCAGTCCTCCTCAGAACCGTCTTCTGTCTGGATTTCATCAAATTGGTCTTCGTCAACAAGGCCCGCGTCTTTGCGCTGGCGCAGCATTTCAGAGATCAGGTCATCGGTCAGCACAAGCTTGGCTTCAGAAAGCCATTCAAACCGCAGACCAATGGTCATAGCTTCAACGCCTTTGTTCGCATCAAGCGTGATCAGAACTTCGTCATTTTCAGTTCCGGCAAGCGTGCCCTTGAAACGGCGACGACCATCGATCAGTTCACTTGTTTCAAGCTTCGCAACATAGCCGTTCCAGGTATCAAAGTCCTTCAGGCGTGTCAGCGGCCGGTCAATACCGGGGCTTGAAACCTCAAGGGAGTAGTTTTCCACAATCGGGTCTTCCACATCCATAATGGCAGAGACCGCAGTGGAAATCTGGGCGCATTCATCAACGTCGATACCCCCATCCGGGCGCTCCACCATCAGCTGAAGCGTCGAAACATTACCGCTCATCAGGCGGATGCGCACGACTTCAAATCCCATATCCTCGATCACGGGCTGAAGCAGCTCGAGAAGGCGACGGTCAATCGCGGCTTTGGCAATAAGATCAGACACGGTTTTTCCCCTGATGTCAGAACACAAAAAAACGGGCACACGGCCCGTTGCATTATTCCGGTGGGCGTCAGGTTTGGACCCCAACGCGCCGTTGTTACACCCCATATAGGCAAACTTTCCTGAGTCTGCAAGGCCTGTTTATACCTTCTCCTGCGCCCAGTCGTTTGTCGCCTGAACAAGGGCCCGGATGATACCAGGTTCTGACAGGGCATGACCGGCAGCAGGCACCATCTGCAATGTGGCATTCGGCCAGGACTGTGCCAGCGCCCAAGCGGATGTCGGCGGACAGATCATATCATACCGCCCCTGCACAATCACCGCCGGGATATGGGCGATCTTATGCAGATCCTGCAACAGCTGCCCTTCCTCAAGAAAAGCCCCATTGATAAAATAATGGCATTCCAGCCGGGCGAAAGCGAGGGCGTAGTTCTGCGGCACATTCACCATCGCGCCATTATTGCCCATAGAGGCCAGAGCATTTTCCCAGACCGCCCAACTGACAGCAAACCGCCGCTGCGCCGCACCATCTTCACCAAACAGGCGTTTATGATAGGCCCCGATCAGATCACCCCGCTCTCCAACGGGCACAAGCGAAGTAAAGCGATCCCACTGTTCTGGCCAGAACTGCCCGGCGCCACCACCATAAAACCAATCAAGTTCAGCCTTACGGGCCAGGAAAACTCCGCGGAGGAACAGTTTTGACACATGTTCCGGATGCGTCTGCGCATAGACCAGCGACAGCGTTGCCCCCCAACTGCCGCCAAACACCGCCCAGGTGTCTATTCCAAGGGAATTCCGGATCTTTTCCATATCCGCCACCAGATCCCAGGTGGTGTTGTTCTTTACAGACGCAAATGGGCGGGACCGCCCACAGCCGCGCTGATCAAACAAGATCACCCGGTAAACCGCAGGATCAAAAAAACGCCGCATCATCGGGCTGCAACCGCCGCCGGGCCCGCCATGCACAACAATCACAGGCACGCCATCACGCCGCCCACATTGTTCTACATAAATCTGATGCCCGTCGCCCACATCCAGCATCTGCCGGTCAAATGGTTCGCTCGAGGGATAAAGCTGCGCATCTGCGCTGATTTGGCCTGAAGTCTTATTCATAGAAATCCTGTAGCATTTCCTGGGCAAACAGGCGATATGCATGTCTGAAATTTGCGGCAACAAAACCACATGGGGGCCAGAATGCAAGCCACTCCTTCTGAGAACAGCACGACGTTTGACGCGGATGAGGTCGCCAAATTTGAGGCCATGGCCGCTGAATGGTGGGATCCCAACGGGAAGTTCAAGCCCTTACACATGCTCAACCCCTGCCGCCTGGATTACATAACGCGCCAGATTGCAGCAGAATTTGATCGTGATCTGAACGACACACTGCCGTTCAAAGGCCTGCGAATCCTCGATATCGGCTGTGGCGGCGGGCTGCTGTCCGAACCCATGGCGCGGCTTGGCGCAGATGTAATTGGCGCAGATGCGGCCGCCGGCAATATCCCCGTGGCCCAGGCACACGCCCGCCAAATGGGGCTTGAGATCGATTATCGCAATTGCCTGGCCGAAGATCTGGCAGAGGCAGGCGAAGTCTTTGATGTCGTCCTGAACATGGAAGTGATCGAACATGTGGCCGACCCACAGGCCTTCCTGAATGCCTGCAAAACCCTGTTGAAACCCGGCGGGCTGCTGCTGTGCTCCACCATCAACCGCAATCCCAAAAGCTTTGCTGTGGCGATTGTTGGCGCGGAACACATCATGCGCTGGCTGCCAAAAGGCACCCATGACTGGAAGAAATTCATCACCCCGGATGAACTGGTTGAACTCATCAAAAACGCTGAAATAGAGCCTGTTGATCGCAAGGGGTTCGTGTTCAATCCCCTGCTCTGGTCCTGGTCCATTTCTGATCGAGACCTGTCCGTGAACTATGTCACAGCCAGCGTGAACCGCGCTTAATCTTCGTCTAATTCTTCGCGCAGCGTCCGCAACACCGGCAGAGCTGCGCGGATCTTATCCGGTCCGATGTCATGCACCGCATCGCCGATCACCGGCGTCAGCGCGTGCAATGCCGCGTCGCGCGCTGATTTGCCCGCCGGGCTGATCGACACAAATTTACGTCGTGCATCATCCCAATCCGGGCGAATATGGATATATCCCGCCCATTCAAGTTTCGAGAGCGTGTTTGTCATCGCACCCTTCGTCACATGAAAGGCCCGTGCAAGCTGCACCGGGGATTTCTCACCCTTCACATGCGCCAGATGATTGAGCACAGAGAAATGCGAAAGCTCCATCCCTTTCGGCAAAGCTTTTGACAGCCGGTTGCGCGCCAGCTGTCCGGTCATAAAGACTTCGGAAAACAGGGCAATTGCCAGAGGATCGGAACCGTCGGTCACGCGGATGTTCCTTCAGGTTTCGCAAAATCGCGATCATGGGTCAGGGTCGGAATACGCCCGCGGGCCTCGGCGATCTTTGACATATCCAGATCCACCAGGGTCACGCCGGGGTCTTCGCCGCCATCCGCCAGGACTTCGCCCCATGGTGCAACCGCCAGGGAATGCCCATAAGTGTAACGTGGCTTGCCCGTGCTGACCGGGTGCTTACCACATTGCGCAGGTGCCAGAACAAAACATCCGGTTTCAATTGCGCGGGCGCGCAGCAAAACATGCCAGTGTGCGGCACCGGATACCGGCGAAAACGCCGCTGGCCCCGTGATAATATCCGCCCCCGCATGGCCCAGCGCCCGGTGCAGATGCGGAAAACGTACGTCATAACAGATCGTCATGCCGACTTTGCCAAAATCCGTATCCGTCACAACCGCCTGCTCACCCGGGCGATAACCTGCTGATTCCTTAAAGCTTTCCTGCGCATCGATATTCACATCAAACATGTGGATCTTGTCGTAACGCGCTTTAACCTCACCCGTTGGGCTGATCATGAACGACCGGTTCGCAAAGCGTCCATCGGCATCACCCGTTTTCAGACCAAGCGACCCGATCAACAGCCAGACCCCCAGCTTTGCCGCCTCATCGCGCAGCGCCGCCAGGGTAATGTCATCGGCCTCATGCTGAAGCACAGAATGCTGATGCGCACGGCTGTTTGACACGCAATTCGTCACCTCAGGCGTCAGGATAAATCCCGCACCTTCCGCATGCGCCTGACGCATGTAATCACGGATGACCGGAATATTATCCGCCGGCACGTCGGAAGACGACAGCTGTATCAGCCCTGCGCGCATCATTTATCCTTCCAGCATCAGATCAAGGGCACCGTTGCGTTCCAGATCATGCAGATCGTCACAGCCACCGATATGTTCTTTGCCGACAAAGATCTGCGGCACAGATGTCTGCCCCTGGGCGCGTTTCGTCATTTTCGCCCGCAGCGCACGATCCCCATCCACAGAGATTTCTTTATACTTCACGCCCTTTTTGTTCAGCAGGCGTTTCGCCGCATGGCAGAACCCGCACAAAGACGAGGTATAGATTTCAACAGGTTTCATCGCGCTTCCCTTCAGTTTCGATAAACTTATAGGGATTTAGGCATCCTTCGCAACGCGTGCCAGTACCACAACATCAATTCGTGACGCACCGGCAACCTTACAGGCCCCCGCACAAACCTGCAGCGTCGCGCCACTGGTCATCACATCGTCGACCAGCAACACCGGACGGCCTGCAATGCGGATCTTACGGCGCGGATGCACAAAGATGTTGTTTTTCATGATCTCAGCCCGCTGGTCTGCTGACTTCCCTTCCAACAATGGGGTTCTGTGACGACGGATCAGCAGATCCTGACACAGGGGCAATTCAGCCGTTCGCGCCAGAGACGCGGCCATCAGGGCGGATTGATTATACCTGCGCCGCAACAGACGCGACCAATGCAGGGGCACAGGCGCAACCAGGGTCTGATTTCCGATCAGATCCCGCGCGGCATGCGCCATCCAGGCCCCGGCTGGCTCCGCATATTCCGATTTATCGCCATGTTTCAGCGCCAGGATCATACGCCGGATATTACCCTTATATTCCGCAACAGCCCGCCCGCGCGTCCAGGCACGACCCAAGGCGCGACAATCATCACAATGCAGAACGCTGCCATCCTGATCTTCATGTCCCGGCAGGGGTGTTCCACAACAATCACAGGCCGCACCGGCAATAAACGGGGTGTTCCCCCAGCAATCCGCGCACAATCCACCGTTCACAGTTTCGACCGTGGCATTGCATGTCGCGCATTGGGGCGGGTAAAGGACATCAAGTGCTTTTTGCATCATCATAGCAGGCAAAACCTTTTACGGCACGCCTTCCGGAGAAACGGATGAACGGACCAGACAGATTAACCGATCGCAAACAACTGCTGCACAACCGTGCGCGCGCCACTGCGATGGAAGCACCCGCCATGTTCCTTTTGGAAGATGCGGCGCTTGAGCTTAAAGAAAGACTAAACGAGGTTAACAGGGCGTTTACGCAGCCTGCAATTGTCACTGGTTTTCCGGATTTCTGGGCAGATTTTCTGCCTGACGTGAAAATCATCCCTGATGATGAGCTGCTTGATCTGGAACCACAGGCCCATGATCTGATTGTTCACGCCATGTCCCTGCATTGGGCAGATGATCCGGTGGGGCAGATGATCCAATGTCGTCGCGCGCTGAAACCGGACGGCTTATTCATCGCCACATTGTTCGGCGGGCAGACCCTACAGGAATTGCGCGTCGCCATGGCAGAAGCCGAGGTCGCGATCATGGGCGGCCTGTCCCCCCGCATCGCCCCCATGGCCGAAATCCGTGATCTTGGGGCGCTTTTGCAACGCGCGGGCTTTGCCCTGCCCGTCGCAGACAATTTGACGCAGAATGTGACCTATAGGGATGCCGTGTCACTGATGCGCGATCTGCGGGCGATGGGCGAAGGCAACGCGATGAACAGGCGTCTGCGGGAACCTTCAAAACAGTCTCTGTTTCGGACGATTTCACAAATTTATGCCGAACATTTCCCGGCAAATGACAACCGCATCAAAGCAACCTTTGACATCATCACCCTCACCGGCTGGGCCCCGGATGACAGCCAACAGCAGCCACTGCGGCCTGGATCTGCGCAACAAAGCCTTGCAAATGCCCTGAATACCACCGAAATCAATATCCCAGACTAAACGCGCGCGCCAGGACACATTATGCTACCAGCAAACCACCTAAAATTGCCTTCCCCGAAAACCGGCATTCTGATCGCCAACCTCGGGACGCCGGACAATTATGATTACTGGTCCATGCGGCGCTATCTGAACGAATTTCTGTCTGACCGCCGGGTAATTGATCTGCCGCGCTGGAAGTGGCTGCCCATCCTCAAGCTGATCATTCTGACAAAACGCCCCTTCAGTTCCGGCGAGGCCTATAAATCCATCTGGAACGAAGAACAGGGTGAAAGCCCCCTGATGACCATCACCCGCGCCCAGACAGACAAACTGCGCGATGCCCTGACAGATGCCCATGGCGACAAGGTGCAGGTGGAATTCTGTATGCGCTATGGCAACCCCTCAACAGTGTCTAAAGTTGAGGAAATGATCAAAAACGGCTGTGAACGCATCCTGTTTTTCCCGCTGTATCCGCAATATGCCGGGGCAACCACAGCAACCGCAAATGACGCGTTTTTTGCCGCCCTGGGCAAAGCCCCCTGGCAGCCTGCCGCACGTACAGTGCCTGCCTATTTCGCACATCCGACCTATGTGGATGCGTTGGCACAATCTGTGGAAGCGGCCTATGCGAAAATGGATGTGCGCCCGGATCACCTGATTGCATCGTACCACGGCATGCCGGAACGTTATCTGACCCAGGGTGATCCCTATCACTGCCAGTGCCAGAAATCGACACGCCTGCTGAAAGAACGCCTGGGCTGGGAAGATGGCGAAATCATCACAACCTTCCAGTCCCGTTTCGGGCGCGAAGAATGGCTGAAACCTTATACCGTCGAACATGTGGCCGAACTGGCCCGCGCGGGTAAGAAGAACATCGCCGTCATCGCCCCCGCGTTTTCCGCTGATTGCATCGAAACCCTCGAAGAAATCAACGAGGAAATTCAGGAAGCCTTTGTTGAAGCCGGCGGTGAAACATTCACCTATATCCCCTGCCTCAATGATGACGCGGCCCATATCGCGGCATTGACGCAAATCATCGAAGAAGACCTGCAGGGCTGGGTGTAAACACAAAAAAGGGGGCGAAAGCCCCCGATTTAGTCTCTGTTTTTGTTAATCCTCAGATCAACAGAACCTGCGTGCCGTTTTTGGTCAGCGCGAACAGTTCAGCAATATGTTCGTTATAAAGACCAATACAGCCGTTTGAAGAACGACGCCCAATCTTACGTGTGTCCTGGGTGCCGTGAATACGGTAATACGTCCAGCTGAGGTACAGCGCATGCGTACCCAGCGGGTTTTCCGGGCCAGGGCCGATATAATCAGGCCATTCCGGATTACGTAGCTTCATAGACGGCGTCGGACGCCAGCTTGGCCCATCCACCTTACGCACAATGGATGTCCGGCCCAGACGGGTCAGCTCATCCGACATCGGCACAGAAGTTGGGTAAAGCTTATAAAGCGTCTGATCTTCATTCCAGAAGTGCAAAACCCGTGATGTGGTGTCCACAAGAATTGCACCATTGTTGGTGTTGGAAAAATAAGGGTGCCAGTCCAGCGAACGGAAGCTGGAAATATTGTGACGCACAGATCCGCCACCTTCCGGCGCAGTTTGCGCAATGGCAGGCGCTGCCAACCCGGCAACCGCCAGAGCGGAAGCACCACTCAGGAATTTACGGCGTCCAATTTTGTCTGATTTAAACATATGTCTGACCCTGTCTCGCATGGAGAAACTGAAATTTGAGCCGATAATATGGCGAGAAAGCCGCAGTCGCAAATCAAACAAGCGTTAACTCGCCGATTTTCGCCTGGGGCGCTTTGAAATACACACCACTTGCCGTTAGACGGACAGGAACAAAAACACGGATGTTTTAAAATGAGTAAAATTCTGGCCCTCTGCGCCTCACTGATCTTTGTACTCGCTGCATGTACACAGCCATCCGCAGTGCTTGGCCCGGATGGAAAACCGCTGCCACGCGTTTATCGCATCGGCAACGCATCCCAGGTTCAGTTCCGTATGCTGGATTCTGTGAACTCCCTGCGCGCTGCTGCCGGTCTTGGCCAGGTGCAGCTGAACAGCGAACTCAACGCTGCTGCGGCAACCCATTCCAAAGATATGGCCGCACAGAACCGCCCATGGCATTTTGGTTCTGACGGATCGTCCCCGCTGGTTCGCGCACAACGTGCCGGTTACGCGGGAACGCTTGAAGGCGAGAATATCTCTGAAACCTATGAAACCGAACTGCAGACCCTGTCTGCCTGGATGGCCGAATCCGGCACACGTGACGTGATCCTGGCTTCTGGTGCTGTGAACATGGGTTTCTCCTGGTTCCAGGAACCAAACGGCAAGATCTGGTGGACACTTCTGCTGGGCAACAATGACGTTCCACAGCTGCGTGTGACCGAATCAGTGGCCGCAAACCAAAGCTGATCCCAAACATCTGAATGACAAAAGGCAGGCCATTTCGCCTGCCTTTTTTGTTGTCATGGGTAGATCGTAATCGGCGTGCCGAGATTCACCATCGCAAAGATTTCCTCAATCTCGCGGTTGGTTACGGCAATGCAACCCGCTGTCCAGTCTTCATCCCCATTCGCGCGACTGCCCGGGCGCGGCGCGCCATGAATGAAAATATCGCCACCCGGACTGCGCCCCAGGGCACGCGCCGCCGCAACATCATTGCGATTGGGGTACGAAATACCGACGGACAGATGAAAACTGCTGTTCGGATTCTTCCGGTCAATCAGGTAGTTGCCTTCCGGCGTGCGCCCATCACCCTCAATTTGCTTATCGCCAACCGGCGCAAAACCCAGGCGCACCCGGTAGCTTTCCAGAACTTCGCCGTGATTCATCAGATAAAGACGCCGACGGCCCTTATACAGAATGATGCGCGTGACTTCCGGCCCATTGTAGCGCCGAAACTTTGAACCACCGCCACAGGCGGAAAGGAAGGCGGCGCCAAGGCCCAGAAGGAATGTAGAACGTTTCATCGGTTACTGCTCTTTTTTGTCCGACATACGGTATCTACAGCCATTCAGGCAAGCACCGCGCATCTTTATCCCATAACTTATCTGTGAAACCCGGCCACAACTTCAACATGGGATGACCAGCGGAACTGATCCACAACCTTCAGATTGCGCATGCCATAGCCCGCAGCGATCAGCACTTCGGCATCGCGCGCGAATGTCACCGGATTACAGGACACCATGGCAATGGTCGCCACATCAGATTTCGCAATTTCAGCGATTTGTGCTTCGGCACCCGCACGCGGCGGGTCGATGATGATGGCATCAAACTTGTTCAGCTCATCCGGCAAAAGCGGACGGCGGAACAGATCACGCGTGGTTGCTGTGACGGTGCGCAGACCTTTTGCATGACGCCACCCGGCCTCAAGGCTTGCGATCATCGCTTTTTCACCTTCAAACGCGTGAACTTCGGCAGATTGCGCCGCCGGGAACGTAAACGTCCCGCAGCCAGAAAACAGATCTGCAACACGTCCTGCCCCGTCAATCAGTTCAAGAACAGCCGAAACAAGCGTCTGTTCGCCTTCCTGGGTTGCCTGAAAAAACGCACCTGGCGGTGGCGTGACCGCTGCGGCGCCAAAGTTTACCGCAGGTGTGTGTTGTGTTGCGATCAACTCATCTTCCCAGGTCAGCCGTGCAATGCCTGGTTTGGCAGACGCCTGGGCAAGCTGGGCCAGAAACGGGCCATCCGCAGCTTTGCCGCCTTCGGCAAGGATATCTACACCACCTGTGGTTTCCGTCACCGTAAAGCGCAGGGTGCCTTTACGGCTGCCGCCAAGTACGGTCAGATCTTCCAGAACGGGCACAATATCCAGCAGAACCGGGCTGAGAACTTTACAGTTCGGCACGGCGATGACAGTGTCAGACGCCTTCATATGGAAACCAACAAGCGCGCCTTTCTTAGTGCGCCGCGCAGAAAACACCGCACGCCTGCGCGAGGCGGGGGGGGACGTTTCAGTTGCGCAAACCTCTGCCGTCATGCCGCGTGTGGTCAGGGCAGTCTGCACAACACCGCGCTTGAAGCCAGCGACAAAATCGTCGGACGCATGTTGCAGATTACAGCCGCCACAGGATTTCGCATGGGAACAGGGCGCTTTCACGCGATGATCCGAAGGCGTCACAATGGATGGGCCGACAATGCGATCCTTCTCGACCTCACCTGTGATCACTTCGCCGGGCAGAACCCCGGATACATAAAGAGGCCCGGCGACGATCCCGTCACCCTGATGCCCCAGTCGTTCAACTGTGTAGCGCGTCACCTTCAGTATCCTCTGTGCCTATGAAACCGCCTGACTGGCGTTCCCAATAGCGCGCATATAGCCCCTTTTGCAAAAGCAAATCTGCATGTGTGCCGATTTCTGCAATCTGTCCCTGATCCATCACAACAATCCGGTCCATGCGGGAAATGGTAGACAGGCGGTGGGCAATGGCCAGAACTGTCTTGCCTTCCATAACGGTTTCTAACGCTGTCTGAATGGCTGCCTCCACCTCAGAATCCAGCGCACTGGTGGCTTCGTCCAGCACAAGGATCGGCGCGTCTTTCAGAATGGCACGGGCAAGGGCAATACGCTGACGCTGTCCCCCGGACAATTTCACACCGCGTTCGCCAAGATGGGCGTCAAACCCTTTACGTCCGCTGTTGTCCTCAAGATCGGCAATGAACTCCAGCGCCTCAGCCTGACGCGCCGCATCGCGTACGTCTTCCAGCGTTGCACCCGGGCGGCCGTAACGAATGTTATCCAGCGCAGACCGGTTAAACATAGCGGTATCCTGCGTCACCATGCCGATTTGCGCCCGCAGGCTGGCCTGGCTGACACCATTTACATCCTGCCCATCCACAAGAACACGGCCCCGTTCCGGATCATAAAGCCGCAACAGCATTGAAACCAGGGTCGATTTCCCGGCGCCAGATGCCCCGACAATTCCAATCTTTTCGCCAGGCGCGATTTCCAGGTTCAACCCGCGCACACCACCGCTTTCACGCCCATAGGCAAAACCCAAATTGTCGAAATGCACTGCACCAGCAGATACGTTCAGCTCAACTGCGTCATTACGATCCGTCAGTTTATGCGCCGGGCTAAGCGTGCGCATCCCGTCCTCAACCTCGCCAATATCACCGTAAATCCCCATCAGCGTCCAACTAACCCAGCCGGTCATCTGCGCCAGGCGAATGGACATACCACCAACGGCAGTCAGCTCACCCGCAGTCACAGCACCCGCCCCCCAGCGGATCAGGCCGTAACCAACCATGGCAACCGGCAAGACACCCGCCAGAACGATCAGAAGGAACCGGAACAGCACCGCGACAGAGGCCCAGTCAACAGCACGTTCACGAAAGACAGAAACCGCATCCAGCGCCGCGCGATCTTCATGGGCGTCATGGGCAAACAGTTTCACGGTTTTGATATTGGTGATCGTATCAACAATCTGCCCGGTCACACCGGCACGCGCCCCGGCCCGCGCGGCGGATCTTGCCCGCACACGCGGCAGAAAATGCCGGAGCAGGCCAAAATAACCACCCAGCCAGAGCAGCATAATCACCACAAGCCCGGGATCAACAAACCCCGACAGAACCAACATGCCCAGAACCGCAGTCACGGCAAATGTCATAGCATTGATGGTTTCCTGCGTGACAGACACAATCGAATTCGCGGTTTGCATCTGCTTTTGCGCGATACGCCCGGCAAAATCATCGTCAAAGAACCCAACGGATTGCCCCAGCGTGTGCCGGTTCAGACGGGTCATCACCTGCGAGAACACATTTGGCATCACTGCGATCGACTGAAACCCGGTGGCAATCGCGAAAAACAGCGGACGCAGGATCAACAGGACCAGGGAAAACGCCAGGAAGGTCATCACATTCTGCGACCAGAACCCCTGCCCTGTTGCCTGTGCCACCGTCACCGCATCAATGATCTGGCCCAGCATATACATGATCAGCGATTCAAACACGCCGCCCATGGCAAAGCCAAAGGCCGCAAGTGCGATCACGCCCCAGCAGCCGCGCAGGGCCCAGCGTATGAACGCCATCAGCGTGGCAGGCGGCGGGCCTTTGGCGGCATTTTCCGGGTCAACGCGGCCAACAAGCCAGGCGGCGATTTTATCCATGTTCATTTACTTCATCTCCGCCAATAAACCCGCCGGACTGCCGCGCCCAGAAACCCGCATAAATGCCCCCTTTCGCCAGCAGTTCCGCGTGGTTGCCATCTTCAACAATCAGACCCTGATCCAGTACAATAATGCGATCCATCTTTGCGATCGTGGACAGACGGTGGGCAATCGCCAGCACGGTTTTACCCTCCATCATGTCATAAAGCGTGTCCTGAATCGCGGCTTCAACCTCACTGTCCAGCGCACTGGTCGCCTCATCCAACAACAAGATCGGCGCGTCTTTCAGAATGACCCGCGCAAGGGCAACCCGTTGCCGCTGACCGCCAGAAAGTTTCACACCGCGTTCGCCCACCTCGGCGTCATATCCCCGCCGCCCTTCCGGATCTTCCAGATCAAGGATGAAATCATGCGCTTCTGCCTGTTTAGCGGCTGCGATCATCTCTTCCTCGGTTGCGTCCGGACGGCCATACAACAGGTTTTCCCGAACCGAGCGATGCAAAAGGGAACTGTCCTGCTGCACCATACCTATCTGACGGCGCAGGCTGTTTTGCGTCACGCGTGAAATATCCTGATCATCCACAAGGATTGTTCCGCCCTCAATGTCATAAAACCGCAAAAGCAACTTTACGAGGGTCGTTTTCCCGGCACCAGACCGCCCGACAAGGCCAATTTTCTGCCCGGGTTCAACGCGCAGATCTACGCCATCAATCCCCCCGGTATCACGCCCATAACGATGCACAACACCCTGCATTTCAATTTTACCTTCACGGAAATCAAGCGATTTTGCATCCGGTGCATCCACAAGTGTCACGGGCTGGGCGATGGTCTCCATCCCTTCAGAAATGACACCAAGGTTGCGGAAGAAACTGGATAGCGCCCACATGATCCACCCGGTCATCGCGTTCAGACGCAGACATAAGGCAGAGGCCGCAGCAACAACACCAACACTTGCACTGCCCAACATCCACAACCAGATACCCCACCCCACAACGCCAACAATCAGAAACCCGTTCAGCGTCACCAGCATGACGTCCATTTTGGTGAAAATACGCATTTCAGCCTGAAAGGTTTTCCGCGTTTTTTCAATGGCTTCACCGGCCCATTTGATTTCAGTGTCATCATGGGCAAAAAGTTTTACAGAATGAATATTGGTATAACTGTCCACCACCCGGCCGGTTACAGTGGAACGCGCATCAGACGCGGCCTTTGACGCCGGACCAACGCGTTTCATCGTCCAGCGCACCAACAGCACATATAGCCCAAACCAGGCGATCAAAGGCAGCACAAGACGCGGATCGGACCCCATCAGCAAAACCGCCGCACCAACAAGATATGCGACCGCAAACGTCATGGCGTCAAACACCTGAAACGCAGCTTCACCTGCGGCAGGGGGCGTCTGCATGATCCGGTTTGCAATCCGGCCGGCGAAGTCATTTTCAAACCAGCCAATGGATTGCCGCAACACATGTTTATGCGCGCGCCAGCGGATCAACGTGCCAAAATTCGGCAAAATTGTCTGGTTCAAAAGGGCGACGTCAACCACCTGAATCAACGGACGCAGGAAAAGCACAAACAGGGCGACCAGGATAAACTCTGTCACATAGTTCGCGCGAATTTCTTCAGGTGAAAGCCCTGTCAAAAGATCCACGACACGGCCCATATACCAGATCAGGCCAACCTCTACGGCGGCCACGATCACGGAAACGATGGCCGTTACCCAGAACACTTTCGCGAACGGACGGGCATATTCCCGCATGAAGGGCCAAAGCTTTGTCGGCGGCGTGTCGGTTTCCTGGTAATCCACATAGGGGTTAACCAGACGTTCAAAGAACCCAAGCATGGTTTGGACTTTCAGCAATCAAAGAAGAACATAAGGCGAATATCCGCAGAGAACACCAGGTTCAGCCAGATCACAAGGGAAATACTGCGCAGAATGCCAGAGCTTATCTGTGCGTTATTGCGACAGCAGATCTTCTTTCGTGGCTTTGAAGCCGCCATCGATCCACGCTTGTTCCAGCTTTTTCAGCTGGTCACCCAGCGCTTTGCCAGAATATTCCGGCATCAGATCCTTTGCGAAAACCGGAAACTGCGCCTGGCTGGCGGATTTTGCCGCATCAAGATCAGCATCCGCAACCATCAACCCAGCCATATTTGCCCGTAATAGGCTCACATTTCGCGCAACTTCAAAACTATGACGATACGCAATCTCTGTAACGGGTGTGAGCGATCCCATCTGATCCAGCAGCAGGTCAAGCCGCGTGTTTTGCGCCTTTGACAAGCGCAGTTTTTCAGCCACATCTTCCCCGCCAATACAGGCAAGACGCCGGATTGGGTCCACAGAAATGTTTCCCTCAATATGCACAAGCTGCCCCAACATCCCGGTTTCAGCGCCGGGCAAGATGTGGGTCAGAACACCAGTCTGCTGCATGCAGGCCATAGCGGGCGCGGGGTCACTGGCAGAGAGGATTTTCAGAATTTCAGCGCCAATACGTTCCCGGGAAAGTGTCTCTAACCCGCCCAGATTCATAGAAATCGCGGCCAGCGCTTCTGGGTCAGGTCCCTCATCTACATCGCCGTACCAGGCGTAAAACCGAAAGAACCGCAGGCTGCGCAGGTAATCCTCACGAATACGTTCGCTGGCATCACCAATAAAACGAATGCACCGCACGGCCAGATCTGCGATCCCACCGGTTGGATCAGAAATACTGCCCTCCGCGTCGGCATAAAGCGCGTTCATCGTGAAATCACGTCGCGCCGCGTCTTCTTCAATCGTGTCGGCAAAAGCCACCGTCGCACGCCGGCCGTCAGTGGCGACATCCCGGCGCAGGGTTGTGATCTCATAAGGTTCGCCGCCGCAAATCACCGTGACAGTGCCATGTTCAATCCCCGTCGGGATCACTTTCAGGCCGGCCCCTTTTGCAAGACTCATCACCACCTCGGGGTGCGCGGTAGTGGTGACATCCAGATCAGACACCGGCGCATTGATCAACGCATTGCGCACGCAGCCCCCGACAAACCAGGCCTCGTGTCCGGCATCATTCAGCAGGGACATGACCTGTTTGCTGGCAACTGATGTCAGCCAGGGTTCATTCCGCAGATCAGTTTTCATTAACGCCCCCTGCAAGATTACGCAGCATGCGTGCGGTGGCACCCCAGATATAATACGGCCCCCAGGGCACAATGAAATAGAACCGTTTTTTTCCTTGCCAGCGGCGGTGTTCAATCGTGAAACGATCCTTGTTCAGCACATGGGGCAGCGGCACCTGAAACACTTCTGAAACTTCGCCGGGTTCAGACACAGGCTGAAAATCCCCATGTACCAAGCCAACAAACGGCGTGACCGTAAAGCCGGTTACCGTTTCATGATCCGGCAGTTGTCCAAGAATTTCCACCTGCTCTGGCGGCAGGCCAATCTCTTCCTGCGCTTCACGCAAAGCGGCGGCACGGGCATCCGCATCAGTAGCATCGACCTTACCACCCGGAAAAGCGATTTGCCCGGGATGGTGTTTCATCCCGGATGCACGTTTCGTCAGAATAACCTGTGGATCATCGCCCGGTACAATCGCGATCAAAACCGCAGCTTCCCGCAGTTTTCGCCCTTCCGGCAGCGCGATTTCAGGATTGAGATCAAAATCAGAAGACGCCCCCCGCGCATTCTTCAGCGCAGAAAGCATCGTTTTTCTGATCAGTTCTTCATTCACCCGCAGCCCCGGCATCTTTACCGCAACTCGCTGGATCCATCACATAATGCGCACCGCAGAACTGACAGTCAGCCGTGATGGTGCCGTCTTCTTTGGTCATATGCGTCAGGTCTTTTGCGGAATACATCGACAGGCTGTTACGCACTTTATCCTCGGAACAGGAACAGCCGAATTTCACTGACTTTGCATCATAAACCCGCGGTTCTTCCTCGTGGAACAGGCGCAAAAGCAATTGAGTTGGCTCAACAGATGGGCCAATCAGTTCCAGTTCTTCGACAGAAGACAAAAGAATATTGGCACGGTTCCAGTTTTCTTCCGCATCATCTTCCAACAGATCAGACGCCGCAAGAACGCCATCTTCGCCACCACCGCCTTCATCATTTGCCACAGAGGGCGACGCCTTCGGCATATGTTGCAGCATCACGCCACCCGCACGCCAGCTTTCTACACCACCAGGCAAAGTAGAACGCCCAGCGGTCAGTTCAAACCGCGTTGGCAGCTGTTCAGATTGCGCGAAATAGGTTTCGGCGCAGGCCGTCAGCGAACCACCCGCAATAGGTGTAATGCCCTGATAGGGCTGCATGCCTTCGCCTTGATCGATCAGGATCGCAAAATACCCTTTGCCAATCAGATCAAAAGGTTCTGCGCTTTCATCCAGGCGATCTTTGTCAAAACTGGCCCAGGCCCGGATTTTCGCGGGCTCGCCTTCGCTTTCCGGCCCGTAATAATCGGTTGCCAGAATACGTGCAGGCCCGTCACCGCGCACCTGCAGGGACAGCTTCCAGCGCAGATCAATACTTTGTCCAATCAAAGCGGTCAGCATGGTCATTTCAGCAACCAGCGCTTCGATCTTTTCCGGGTAATCGTGTTGGGACAGAACAGTGTTCAGCAGCCCATCAAGACGACAGACCCGACCGCGAATGTCGCAACGGTCGAGCTGAAAGGGAAGAACAGTATCATCCCAGGCAATTTGAGATATAGAAGACATGAGTAATCCTTGCGCAGTTGGCCTGAAATACCCTGGCTGGCGTGGTACAGCAACCATTTGAGGAATCCCCATATGATCCGCCGCTTCGGAGAGCCCCGAAAACAGGATATTCGCTACCGGCACCGTCCGGGTGCCTATGTGATTTTACCTTCAGGTGGGGATTTACTGCTGACCCGTCAAGAGGGGGAAGAAAGTGAGTTGCAACTACCGGGGGGTGGGATCGATCCCGGAGAAAGCCCGGTTCAGGCGCTGCATCGCGAAGTGTTGGAAGAAACCGGCTGGCGCATCAGTCGGCCCAGACACCTTGTGGCTTACCGGCGTTTCGCCTGGTTGCCGGATTATAAGTTCTGGGCAGAAAAGCTATGCCATATCTATGTGGCTTCCCCTGTGCGCCCACATGGCCCACCGTCAGAACCCGGGCATGAAGCCCTGTGGATGAATACAAGTGAAGCCACTCGCACGCTGACCAACGAAGGGGATGCTTTCGCTGTCACCCAGTGGGTTCAGGCCGGTGCACATCCTCCCCGCTGAATTCCAGCAGGACAGCCGAAACATCATCAGGAAAATCTTTCTGCCCCGAATATTCCGTCAGATGGGTGATCATTGCTTCCAAAAGCTTTTCCCCCTTCCGATCCGCATTCATCACCATAAAATCGCGCACGCCTTCATCATCCAACAGGCTTTCCTGCGGATCCGGGCATTCCATCACGCCATCAGACGGGATGAAGATCCGGTCCCCCGGGGCCAGTGTCACAGAGAAATCTGTATAGTAAGCCGCATCAATCAAACCAACAGGCATGCCACCGGTGCCAACTGATTCGCAGCTGCCATCTGCGCGTTGAATCACCGGATGAGGATGCCCGGCCTGACACATCACAACCTTACCCGTACGCAGATCAACATTGGCGATCAACAGGGTAAAGTAATGTTCTGTTTCCATTTCATTCATCACAATGGTGTTCAGAAGATCCGCCGCATCCGCAGGATTGCGCAGGCGAAACCCACCGTTTTCATCTGCTTCCAGTGCAACATTCTGTTCCGGCGAACGCCCTGAAAGGTTCCCCGCCAGTCGTGCGGTCATCAGTGCAGATGTGATCCCATGGCCCGACACATCAATGCCCCAGATGCCGATCTGATGGTCATCAACCCTAAAGAACCCAACAAGATCACCACCAACATGCCCACTTGATCGCAATGTCAAAGATACCTGTGCAGCGCCGAAATCCTTAAATCTTTCACGAATCAAGGACTGCTGTAGCTTTTTCGCTTCCATCAGGTCGCGATCCACCATGTCGTACAGTTCGGTCAGCTCATTCAGCGTCGCGGACACAAGCCGGTTCTTTTCCTGCAACTCGCCTTCCATCTTCAGAATACGTTCGCCCGCCGTAATACGCGCGCGCAACTCATCCGCATTCACAGGTTTTGTCAGGAAATCATCCGCGCCAACTTCCAGCCCCCGCGCGATTTCGCCTTTTTCACTTTTTGAGGTCAAAAGGATGAAATACCCGTATCCCTGCCGGTCAAGTTGACGAAACGCTTGGCAAAATTCCAACCCGTTCATTCCGGGCATCATCCAGTCGCTCAGCACAAAATCAACGTGATTACTTGCACAGAAATCCATAGCTTCCTGGCCCGAAGCCGCTTCAGCCACCTGAAATCCCCAGCGTTTCAGCATTGCCGTCAGAATTTTGCGCTGCACCTTGCTGTCATCAACAACCAGCACAAATCGCTTCCCCTCTTGTCCGGGGGAACAATCAACCTCAACAAAGTCCGGCTGTGTTTGTGTGAGAACAGCTTTGTTCATACCATGTGCCAAATCATTTCATAACACCCAACTCTATAGGTGCAGTCCTTTAAGACTTAATGAATGTCAGCAGTCACTCTCCATAAATCCCCGTTAAACTGTTGGTAACACGCAGCCTGCTATATGTTTTCTTCCAGAGAAACGGGTGCAACATGATCGACTGGACGCGGGTAGAAGAACTGAAACAGGAAGTCGGGGAAGATGATTTTTCCGAGGTCGTTGATCTGTTCCTGGAAGAAGTTGAAGAAACCATCACCCGGCTGAAACAAACCCCTGATCTGTCCCAACTTGAAGAAGACATGCATTTCCTGAAAGGCAGCGCCCTGAATCTTGGCTTTGAACAATTCAGCACCCTCTGTCAGGCCGGGGAAACTGCGGCGGCCGCCGGTGGTGCTGAAACGATCAATCTTCCCGAAATTTTCACAAGTTATGACGGGTCAAAGGCAGAATTCCTGAAAGGGGGACCAGGCACATAGCCGCAGATATACCACTGTGCTTGCCCCTGCCTGTAAAAACAGGTAATCGCGTGGCGATCACGTCACGAAGGAGCCTGTCATGTCTGCGCCAAAAAAAGTTGTTCTCGCTTATTCCGGGGGTCTTGATACCTCTATCATCCTGAAATGGCTGCAAACGGAATATGGATGTGAAGTTGTGACATTCACCGCCGACCTTGGTCAGGGTGAAGAACTGGAACCTGCGCGTGCCAAGGCCGAACTTCTGGGCATCAAGCCTGAAAATATCTACATTGAGGATGTGCGCGAAGAATTTGTACGTGACTTCGTCTTCCCGATGTTCCGCGCCAATGCTGTTTACGAAGGTCTGTATCTGCTGGGTACTTCCATCGCGCGTCCGCTGATCTCCAAACGTCTTGTTGAGATCGCCGCTGAAACCGGTGCCGATGCTGTGGCCCACGGTGCAACAGGCAAAGGCAACGACCAGGTTCGTTTTGAACTGGCCGCTTACGCCCTGAACCCCGATATCAAAGTGATCGCCCCATGGCGCGAATGGGATCTGACATCCCGGACACGTCTGCTGGAATTTGCTGAGCAAAACCAGATCCCTGTGGCAAAAGACAAGCGCGGCGAAGCCCCGTTCTCTGTTGACGCAAACCTGCTGCACACCTCTTCTGAAGGCAAAGTTCTGGAAGATCCGGCTGTTGAAGCCCCTGATTACGTCTATCAGCGCACTGTACACCCGGAAGATGCGCCTGACACACCAGAATTTGTCGAAGTAACCTTCGAAAAGGGTGATCCAATCGCGATCAATGGCGAATCCATGTCACCGGCAGAAATCCTGACAAAGCTGAATGAACTGGGCGGCAAGCACGGCATCGGACGTCTTGACCTGGTCGAAGGCCGTTTCGTTGGCATGAAATCCCGCGGCATCTATGAAACCCCGGGCGGCACCCTGCTGCTCGAGGCCCACCGCGGCATCGAATCCATCACCATGGACCGTGGCGCAATGCACCTCAAAGATGAGCTGATGCCAAAATATGCTGAACTGATCTACAACGGGTTCTGGTATTCCCCTGAACGTGAAATGCTTCAGGCCGCGATCGACAAAAGCCAGGAACATGTGTCCGGCACCGTGCGTATGAAACTGTACAAAGGCATGGCGCAAACTGTTGGCCGCTGGTCCGAAAACAGTCTCTATTCCGAAGCACATGTGACCTTTGAGGAAGACGCAGGCGCCTACGATCAGACCGATGCAGCGGGCTTCATTCAGCTCAACGCCCTGCGTTTGAAACTGCTGGCAGCCCGCGACAAGCGCAACAAAGGCTAAGCCATCACAAACCCATTCAAAGCCCGGCCTTCGCGCCGGGCTTTTTCGTTTTCACGCCCCCTCACCTTCCCGTGACACCCCCTTGCCCGCACGCGCGGACAAAGGCAGTCTGGCCCCAGATTACAGGAGCCGACCAAATGACCGCTTTCAAACGCCTGAAACACGCCTTCTCCCTGACCCTTGCCATTGGGTTGGGAACTTTCCTGCAATGCACGGCAGCCAATGCGCAGGATCAGGCGACCGTTGTGGTTGCCGGGGGCTGCTTCTGGTGTGTGGAAAGCGATTTTGAAAGCGTGCCTGGTGTGATCGAAGCTGTTTCAGGTTTCTCCGGTGGTCACATCGAAAACCCAAGCTATCGTCAGGTCACAGGCGGTGGCACAGGCCATTATGAAGCCGTGGAAATTACCTATAACCCCGGTCAGATCGGCCTTGATCAGATCCTGCATATGTTCCTGCGTTCCGTTGATCCACTGGATGCGGGCGGGCAATTCTGTGATCGCGGCGACGGTTATCGCACCGCGATCTGGTATGATGGGGCGGGTGAACGCGCCATTGCCGAAGCCGCCGTTGCCCGTGCCGAAGCTGACCTTGGCCGCGATATCGTGACACCTGTTCTGGCACGCACGGCCTTTTACCCTGCCGATGAAGGCCACCAAGATTACTATAAAGGCCGCAATCGCGTGGTCACGCGCTTTGGCTATGTGCGCCAGTCGAACGCCTATAAACGGTATCGCAATGCCTGTGGCCGCGATCAGCGTGTATCAGAAATCTGGGGTGATGCTGCGCCTTTCGCAGATCACTGAGCGGAGAGAAACGCCTCAACTTCTGCTGCATCCGGAATCGCGGTTGCAGCCCCCACCCGGGTCACCTGGATCGCAGAGGTCGCGCTCGCCCGACGCAAGGCATCCACATCTGACAGCCCTTGTTCAAACCCGGCCACAAAGCTGCCTGCAAAGGTATCACCGGCACCGGTTGTATCGACAGGATCAACAGAAAATGCAGGGTTAGAGACTATTTCACCCGTTTTCGTATCCAGAAGATCCACACCTTTCGCCCCGGCCGTGATCAACACTTTCGCAACCGGCAGATCAGCGGTTTTCACGCCCAGCGCATCTGACAATTGCGCTGCCTCTATTTCATTCATCAGAAGAAGATCGGTGAAAGGCAGCATGGCTTTCACTGCCTCCGCATCAAATGGTGCTGCGGAATAGGCCACTTTCACCCCATTTGTGCGGGCCGCTTTTGCGGCGTCCACCTGATGCGAGGTTTCATTCTGAATAAGGACCCAGTCCCCCGCACCACCCGTAGCAAGCGCCGCCTGAATATCAACAGCAGACTGATCAAGGTTCGCACCGGCAAAAATTACAATAGCATTTTCTGCCTGCGGATCAACATTGATAATCGCATGACCTGTCGGCGCATCCGACGTGCGGATATGATCCACCCCCACGCCAAATCCCCGCAGCGCATCAACTGCCCAGACCCCATCCGCACCAACTGCGCCAATATGCTGTGTCACAGACCCGGCCTTGGCGGCAGCAACCGACTGATTGGCCCCCTTCCCGCCCAGGCCCGTCTGAACCGCACTGGCCGCAAGCGTTTCTCCTGGCGCCGGCAAATGCGGCACCTGATACACATGGTCAGCATTGATCGAGCCAAGGCAGAAAACGGTCATCAGCCTACCTTATTCGCTGCCAGAACCGCCATGTTCAGGATGTCGTTCACGGTGGAACCGATGGAACAGATCTGAACTGGTTTATCGACGCCGGTCAGGATCGGGCCGATCACGGTGGCACCGGCCATTTCCTGCATTAGTTTCACAGAAATCGACGCAGAGTGACGCGCAGGCACAACAAGAACGTTCGCGGGCCCTGTCAGGCGCTGGAACGGATAACTTTCCTGGGCAACTTCGTTCATCGCCACGTCAACAGTCATCTCACCTTCGTATTCGAAATCCACCCCACGGGTATCCAGAACCTCTGGCGCAAGATGCATTTTCTCTGCCCGTTCGGACACCGGATACCCGAAGGTTGAGAAGCTGACAAAGGCGACACGTGGTTCAAGACCCAGGGCGCGTGCAACTTTCGCACCGGCAATTGCGATATTTGCCAGGTCGTCCTCATCCGGCCATTCATGCACCAGCGTATCAGACACCAACACCACGCGGCCATTGTGCAGAAGGGCCGTCACACCGACAGCGCCACTGTCTGCACTGACATCCATCACGTGATTGATCAGATCCATCACCTGCGCAGATTTACGGGTGGCACCGGACACCAGGCCATCACCATGCCCGTGCGCCAACATCAGCGCAGCGAACACATGACGATCCCGTGCGGCCAGTTTATGTACATCACCCCGGTCAAAGCCAAGACGCTGCAGGCGTTTGTAAAGGTAAGCTTTATAGGTGCGCAAATATGGGGTGTTGGCGGCGTTCACCACCTCAAGTTCGCTAACAGCATCGCCAAGACCGGCCGCTGTCAGTTTCTCGGCAACATCCGCTTCACGACCCACAACCAGGGCTTTGCCCAGCCCCTGACGCTGATAGGCCACCGCCGCACGCAATACGCGTGGATCATCGCCCTCGGCAAAGATCATACGGGCCTGCGCCTGCTTCGCCCGCGCATGAATGCCGCGCAGAATGTTTGCAGTCGGGTCAAGGCGGGCCTTCAGACCTTCGGCATAGCCTTCCATATCAATGATCGGGCGGCGCGCCACACCGGTATCCATACCAGCCTGGGCCACCGCAGTTGGGATCATATAGATCAGACGCGGATCAAAAGGGGTTGGGATGATGTAATCACGGCCAAAGGACAGCTTCCGACCATAAGCCATTGCCACTTCGTCCGGCACATCTTCACGGGCCAGCTTTGCCAGTGCCTGGGCACAGGCGATTTTCATCTCATCATTGATCGCACGCGCATGAATATCCAGCGCCCCGCGGAACAGGTATGGGAAGCCAAGCACGTTGTTCACCTGGTTCGGATAATCCGAACGCCCGGTCGCAACGATCGCATCTTCACGCACAGCATGGGCTTCTTCCGGGGTGATCTCAGGATCCGGGTTCGCCATCGCAAAGATCACCGGATCTTTCGCCATTGCGGCGACCATCTCTGGTGTCACAGCGCCTTTCACAGAAACGCCCAGGAAGACATCTGCGCCTTCCATAGCGTCCTCAAGCGTACGCAGATCTGTCTGGATCGCATGGGCAGATTTCCACTGGTTCATACCTTCGGTACGACCCTGATAAATCACACCCTTGGTATCGCAAACCACACAGTTTTCATGCGTCGCGCCCATGGATTTCAGCAGTTCGATACAAGCAATACCCGCAGCACCCGCACCATTGAGAACGATTTTCACATCCTCAATCTTCTTGCCAGAGATCTGCAGCGCATTCAAAAGGCCCGCCGCACAGATCACAGCTGTCCCGTGCTGGTCATCATGGAACACCGGGATGTCCATCATCTCTTTCAGACGCTGTTCGATGATAAAGCACTCCGGCGCCTTGATGTCTTCAAGGTTGATGCCGCCAAAGCTTGGCCCCATCAGTTTCACCGCATTGATGAAAGCGTCGCAATCCTCTGTGTCCAGCTCAAGGTCGATCGAATTCACATCAGCGAACCGCTTGAACAGCACCGCCTTACCTTCCATCACCGGCTTGGACGCCAGCGCGCCAAGGTTGCCAAGGCCCAGAACCGCAGTGCCGTTGGAAATCACCGCAACCATATTGCCCTTGGTCGTGTAATCATATGCCGTCGCCGGGTCAGCCGCGATCGCCTCACAGGGGACCGCCACACCGGGGGAATAGGCCAGCGACAGATCGCGCTGGGTGGCCATGGGTTTGGATGCTACGATGTCATATTTACCTGGTTTCGGGTCCAGGTGATACGCAAGCGCTTCTTCCGGGGTAACTTTACTATTATTGGCCATGGGTCCTCACTTCGCGGGCTATCACGTCAAACTACAGTAAATTTCAGCGCCGACAACAACCAGACCACCCGAAAACCGGCCTTTTCTGGATCAATACCGGCAAAATCGCGCCAGATCATGTTTGCAGGCGCGCGCCTGGCCGTTTATCCCTGTCGCAAAGGTTTAACGGGGCACACCATGGCAGCATCTAAAGGCGACGGCGTCACACCAATGATGGCGCAATTTCTGGAGATCAAATCAGAATACCCGGACGCGCTGCTGTTTTATCGCATGGGCGATTTCTATGAGATGTTCTTTGACGACGCCGTCAGCGCCGCCGAAGCCCTGGACATTGCCCTGACCAAACGCGGCAAACACGCGGGCGAAGATATCCCCATGTGTGGCGTACCCCATCATGCCGCCGAAGGGTATTTCCTGACCCTGATCCGCAAGGGGTTTCGCGTCGCCGTTTGTGAACAACTTGAAAGCCCGGCAGAGGCGAAGAAACGCGGCTACAAAGCCGTTGTGAAACGTGGTGTGGTTCGCCTTGTCACCCCTGGGACATTGACCGAAGACAGCTTGCTGAACGCCCGTCAGCACAACTATCTGGCGGCTTACTGTGGTATCCGCGATCAGGGTGCGCTGGCATGGGTCGATATTTCCACCGGGGCTTTCCACGTGATGGAAGCCTCACGCCTGCGTCTCTCGCCTGAACTTGCGCGTCTTGCACCAAAAGAATTGCTGGTCATCAGTGAAGATGAAGGTGATTTCCTCGAATTAGGGTCTGATCTGGGCGTTGCGATCACCCCCCTCGCCCGTTCCGCATTTGACAGTTCTGCCTCGGAAAACCGGTTAAAATCTCTGCTGAATGTATCCACCCTGGACGCCTTTGGCACGTTTTCCCGCGCTGAACTGGGCGCCATGGGGGCGCTGGTTGAATACATCGACCTGACGCAAAAGGGCAAACTGCCCCTGCTGCAAACGCCGGTGCGCGAAAGCGCCGGCGGCACCATGCAGATCGACGCTGCGACACGTCGTAACCTTGAAATCACCCACGCCATGAGCGGCGGTCGCGCGGGGTCACTCCTCGCCACTGTTGACCGCACTGTCACTGCCGGTGGTGCGCGTCTTCTGGAAAAACGCCTGTCTTCGCCGTCCATGGATCTCAACCTGCTTCAGGCCCGCCATGATGCGGTCAGCTACCTTGTTGAAAACCTGTCCTTGCGGGAAAACCTGCGCGATATTCTGCGGGCTGTGCCAGATATGGATCGCGGTCTGTCCCGGATTGCCCTGGAACGTGGCGGCCCCCGTGACCTGGCAGCGATCCGCAACGGTCTGACCCAGGCTGAAAACCTGACGCAATGCCTGCCACAGGATATGCCTGGCGTATTGGCAGAGGCCACAAATGCCCTGCCCGGCCATGATGAACTGATTGATCTGCTTGATAACGCATTGATCGCTGAACCACCCCTTCTGGCGCGAGATGGCGGCTTCATTGCCCCCGGATACGATCAGGACCTGGACGAAGCCCGCACCCTGCGCGATGAAGGCCGTTCCGTCATCGCCGGGCTTCAGGCGCAATATTCCGAAATCACTGGCATCAACGCCCTGAAGGTCAAACACAACAATGTGCTGGGCTATTTTATCGAAACCCCGGCGACCCATGCAGATAAAATGCTGTCTGCGCCGCTGTCCGAAACCTTCATCCACCGTCAGACCACGGCCAATGCGGTGCGTTTCACTACGGTTGCCCTGTCCGAACTTGAAACAAAGATCCTGAACGCCGGATCAAACGTGCTTGAGATCGAAAAGAGGCTCTATTCCACCTTAACCAGCGCCATTCTTGATCGTTCTGATGCGATTTATCAGACGACACGAGGTCTCGCGGAACTTGATCTTGCCGCCGGGTTTGCTGATCTTGCCTGCTTTGAAAACTGGGCCCGCCCCACCCTGACAGCAGGTCGTGAATTTGACATCACCGGTGGCCGCCACCCGGTTGTCGAAGCCGCCCTGCGTCAACAGGGTGACACGCCATTTATCGCCAATAACTGCCAGTTTGAAGCATCAGACGGCGCCGCGATCTGGCTTCTGACCGGCCCCAACATGTCTGGAAAATCGACCTTCCTGCGCCAGAACGCGCTGATCGCTTTGCTGGCGCAAGCCGGCAGTTTTGTGCCTGCGACCAGCGCAAAACTTGGCCTTGTCAGCCAGCTGTTTTCCCGCGTCGGTGCCTCTGATGATCTTGCCCGCGGGCGATCCACATTCATGGTGGAAATGGTCGAAACTGCCGCGATCCTTAATCAGGCCGACGACCGCGCTTTTGTTATTCTGGACGAAATCGGGCGCGGCACCGCAACCTGGGATGGCCTGTCCATCGCCTGGGCGACACTGGAATATCTGCATGAAACCAACAAGTGCCGCGCATTGTTTGCAACCCACTACCACGAACTGACCCAACTGGCCGACACGCTGCAGGGTGTCGATAACGCCACGGTCGCCGTGAAGGAATGGGAAGGCGATGTGATTTTCCTGCACGAAGTCCACAAAGGCGCAGCAGATCGGTCTTACGGTGTACAGGTCGCGCGCCTGGCTGGCCTGCCATCCTCTGTTGTTGAACGTGCCCGTGTGGTCCTGGAGCAACTGGAAAAATCAGACCGCGAAGGTGGCAACACACCAAAAGCGCTGATCGACGATCTACCACTGTTTTCCGCCGCACCACCCCCTGCGCCCGTGGCAGTAAAAGCCTCACCCGCTTTGGAACGCCTGTCTGATATTGAACCGGACAGCCTGTCACCACGCGAAGCGCTGGATCTGATTTATGAGCTGAAAAAGCTTAATGTTTCGTAGAATCGGGCTTTAAAGTTTTTAAAGTCCGGGTCTGAACCAGTTTAAACTTTTTAAAGAAAAGGGGCGCCAGAGCGCCCCGAAATCTTATGCTGGTGTTGAGGAAACCCCAACCTGCGCCGGACGCAGCAGACGATCGTGCAACATGAAACCTTCTGCCGCCACCTGAATGATGTCACCGGCTTTTGTGCCTGGCAGCGGTGCTTCGAACATTGCCTGGTGCTGCTGTGGGTCAAAACGGTCACCAACTTCTGGTAAAATCCGCTTAATGCCATGTTTTTCAAAGACATTCAGAAGTTCACGCATGGTCAGTTCAATCCCTTCAAACAGGCCGGCATTGGCTGCACGCTGTTCTTCGGTCATGGTTTCCATGGCGCGTTTCATATTGTCATGCACCGGCAGCATATCGCGCGCCAGTTTAGACCCGCCATAGTTTTCTGCTTCGCGACGATCGCGGTCAGACCGCTTACGCGCATTTTCTGCATCTGCCAGAGCGCGCATAAATTTGTCTTTATAATCATCACGTTCCGCGATGACTGCGTTCATCTCAACAGAACCGCCCTCTTTCAGGGCCTCTTCCATGATGTCCACCTGGTCATCACCAAACACATCCGCCTCTGCCGAAGCGATGTCATCCAGAAAGTCGTCTTTTTTCATGTCAGCCATGTCTTCACCTTTTCGCCAGCGTCAGCTTTTATCAGAAATCATCCGCCCGACAAGCTGTGCTGTGTAATCTACCACCGGAACAATGCGCCCGTAGTTCAGCCGTGTAGGGCCGATCACACCAACCGCACCGATAATCTTCCGGTCAGAGTTCATATAAGGAGAAACCACCAAAGAGCTACCCGAAAGTGAAAATAGTTTGTTTTCTGAGCCAATAAAAATGCGCACACCTTCGCCCGTATCGGTCAGTTCCAGGAAATCTGCGATATCACGTTTGCGTTCAAGATCGTCAAACAGGCTGCGAATGCGCTCAAGATCCTCAGAGTTTCCACTTTCTTCCAACAGGTTAGACTGCCCCCGTACAATCAGCCGTTCGTAACTTTCGCCTTCATTCTCCCAAAGGGCAAAGCCGTTCTCCACCAGATCCCGCGCCAGGACATCAATTTCCTGTCTGCGCGTTGTAATCTCGTGTTTTACCCGATTTCGCAGTTCAGACAGCGTGTGTCCTTCTGCCAGGGCATTCAGAAAGTTGGCCGCCTCACGCATAGAACTTGGCGTTTGTCCCGCTGGCGGCTGGAACACGCGGTTTTCGACATGACCATCGGCAAACACCAACACCACAAGCGCACGATCCTGACCAAGATGAACAAATTCGATATGTTTTACAGGGGCTTCGTGCTTTGGCGTCAGCACCAGACTTGCGCCCCGAGTGATCCCGGACAACGCCTTACCAACACTCCCCAGAATCGCACCAACGTCTTTCTGATTGGATCCCACAGTTGCGTTGATCTTATCCTGATCATCGCGCGAAACATCACGCATTTCCATGACGCCATCAACAAACATACGCAGACCTTGCTGCGTTGGAATACGTCCTGCAGACACATGAGGACTATCAAGAAGTCCCATAAATTCAAGATCTTGCATCACATTTCGAACCGTCGCGGCAGACACCTTTTCGCTTAACGTCCTGGTCAGTGTGCGAGAACCGACAGGTTCACCATCATGCAGATAGCTTTCCACAACCCGGCGAAATACCTCGCGGGAACGGTCGTTTAACTCATCCAGAATCGGGCTTTGATCTGTCATAGTGGGCCTATTGTAATGCTGCATTCATTAAGAACGAAGACGCAGAAAGGTCAATCACACCTTGCTTTTTTGCCCCTTCAAAAGTTATCAGAACACAACAGAAAAAAGGATCATATTATGCGCCCTTCTGGCCGTCAGACTGATGAAATGCGTTCCGTTTCCATTGAAACCAACGTCACCCGCCATGCAGAGGGTTCTTGCCTGATCAAAATGGGCGAAACACATGTTCTGTGTACCGCATCGCTTGAAAGCCGCGTGCCGCCGTTCCTGCGCAACACCGGTCTTGGCTGGGTCACTGCGGAATACGGCATGCTGCCACGCGCCACACACACACGCATGCGTCGTGAAGCTGCCCAGGGCAAGCAGTCCGGAAGAACTCAGGAAATTCAACGCCTTATAGGTCGCTCCCTGCGTGCTGGCGTGGATCGTTCCGCGCTTGGAGAACGTCAGATCACCGTCGATTGTGATGTGATCCAGGCCGATGGCGGCACACGCTGTGCGGCGATCACCGGCGGTTGGGTTGCCCTGCGTCTGGCTGTAAACAAACTGTTGAAAGCTGGCGATATCGTATCTGATCCGCTGATTGATCCGGTTTCCGCGATCTCTTGCGGTATTTATGCGGGCCAACCTGTGCTGGATCTGGATTACCCCGAGGATTCCGAAGCTGGCGTTGACGGCAACTTTGTCATGACAGGTTCTGGCAAACTGATCGAAATTCAGATGTCCGCCGAAGGTTCTACTTTCTCGCGCGATCAGATGAACCAGCTGATGGATCTGGCGGAAAAAGGCGTGGCTGAACTGACCGCAGCCCAACTGGCAGCGGTGAAGTAATGCGTAAATTTACCGGCAATGATCTGGTCGTGGCTTCCCACAACGCGGGCAAGATCCGTGAAATCGGAAAGCTATTGGAACCCTTTGGTATCAATGTGAAATCCGCAGGTGATCTGGGCTTTGAAGAGCCAGATGAAACCGAAGATACATTTGCCGGTAACGCCCGCATCAAGGCCCATTTCGCGGCCAAATCCTCAGACCTGCCTGCTCTGTCGGATGACAGTGGCATCATGGTGGACGCGCTGGATGGCGCACCCGGGGTTTACACTGCGGACTGGGCCGAAACCGACAATGGTCGTGATTTTGTCATGGCAATGACGAAGGTTCAGACCCTTCTGGACGATAAGAACGCCGCGCATCCACGCAAAGCTGCGTTTGTCTGCACGCTGTGCATCGCCTGGCCCGACGGACATGATGAGATCTTTGAAGGACGTGCAGAGGGTCAGGTTGTCTGGCCAATGCGCGGGGAGAACGGGTTTGGCTTTGATCCGGTATTTCAGCCAGAGGGTCATGATGTGACCTTTGGCGAGATGAAGCCCGAAGAAAAGGCTCCCCTTACCCACCGCGCCGCCGCCTTCCGCCTGCTGGTGGATGGCTGTTTTGGTGACCTCTCGTGACAGAAAGCTGGCAACAGGCCGGTTTCGGTCTTTACCTGCACTGGCCTTTCTGCGCCTCAAAATGCCCTTACTGCGATTTTAACTCTCATGTGTCTGCGTCAATCGACATGGACGCATGGGAGACTGCGTTTCTGGCTGAAATTGACCGCGTAGGTCGTGAAACAGGCCCGCGTGTGCTTGATTCCGTGTTTTTCGGGGGTGGTACACCCAGCCTGATGCCTGTGCGCCTGGTGGACCGGATTCTGACGCGTGTGCGTGAAACCTGGCACCTGTCGAACAATTGCGAAATCACGCTGGAAGCCAACCCCACCTCGATAGAGGCGGACAAATTTCGGGGTTTCCGGGATGCGGGTGTGAACCGTGTTTCGATCGGCATCCAGGCCCTGAATGATCCCGACCTGAAAAAGCTTGGCCGTCTGCATTCGGTATCCGAGGCCATGACCGCACTGGAAACCGCGTGCAACACATTTAATCGCGTCAGCTTTGATCTGATCTATGCGCGTCAGGATCAATCTCTGCCTGAATGGCAGGCAGAACTGAACCGTGCGCTTGATCTGGAACCTGATCACCTGTCTCTCTATCAGCTGACCATCGAAGACGGCACGGCGTTTGGCGATCGTTTCGCCAAGGGCGGCTTGCGCGGGCTTCCTTCCGAAGATCTGTCCGCTGATATGTATTTTGCCACGCAGGAAATTTGTGATCACAAAGGCCTGCCTGCTTATGAGGTCTCCAATCACGCCCGCCCCGGACAGGAAAGCCGGCACAATCTGATTTATTGGAACTACGGTGACTACGCGGGGATTGGGCCAGGCGCCCACGGGCGACTTACGCTAGATGGCGAAAAATATGCGACCGAGACCCATTTAGCCCCGAATTCGTGGCTTTCTTCTGTTTCCGCAAATCGCTCTGGGGAAAGTGTTCGAGATAAAATAAGTGAACAAGATCAATATGTTGAACGCCTACTTATGGGTCTTCGCCTACATGGTGGTATTTTAATACAACATCTCTCATCGATCTCGTTTTCGCCAAATGCCTCATCCATCAATGAATTGCGCGAGAATGGCCTGATTTCCGTCGATGAAACCCGCCTGAAAGCCACGCCAGAGGGCCGTCCTCTTCTTAATGCAATTCTGCGAAAATTGCTGGAGGACTAGATGCGTACTCTTTGGCTTATCGGCGGATTGCTCTCTTTCACACTGGGTGTGATCGGGGCGTTTCTTCCACTGTTGCCAACTGTCCCCCTGATGCTGTTGGCGACCTTCTGCTTTTCGAAATCCTCAGAACGCCTGCACAACTGGCTGATCACCCACCCACGCTTTGGTGCCTCGATCCAGGACTGGAATGATCATGGCGCGATCAGCTCACTGGCCAAAAAAATGGCGACGATTTCCATCGCCGCCGTATTTCTTTTGTCTGTGGTCCTCGGGGTGAAAACCGTTGTGATCATGATTCAGGCCGTGGTGCTAAGCACAGTGCTGATCTTCATCTGGACCCGCCCGAACAGCTGATCACTGCGACAGCAGATTACACAGTTTATCCAGATCCATCATGTTGCTGTATTTAATTGTCACCTGGCCACTTTCACCACCGGCCTTGTGATCAATCGCAATCTTCATCCCGGTATTTGCAGACAGTTCGCCTTCCAGCGCTTTGGTGTCAGCGTCTTTCTCAACCCGGGCTTTTGGTGCAGCTTTGGGCTTACTTACGGATTTTACCAAGGCCTCTGTCGCGCGAACTGACAGGCCTTTCCCAATCACCTGCATCGCAAGCGCCGACGCGTTTTCCTGCCCTACCAGCGTCCGTGCATGACCTGCTGACAGCTTTCCTTCACGCAGATATTCCTGCACGTCATCGGGCAGGTTCAGCAGGCGCAGCATATTTGCAATGTGACTGCGGGACTTAGACAGGGCCTTAGACATCTCTTCCTGGGTGCGATCAAAGCGGTCCATCAACGCACGATACCCCAAAGATTCTTCCAGTGGGTTCAGATCTTCACGCTGCACGTTCTCGATGATCGCAACTTCCAGCACTTCGATATCGCTGAATTCCCGTACAACCACGGGCACTTCATGCAGCTTCGCCATCTGCGATGCGCGCCAGCGACGTTCACCCGCAACGATTTCGTAGCTGTCATCACCTTTCGGGGATTTCCGCACGATCAGTGGCTGAATAACCCCTTTTTCCGCGATGGATTGTGACAGGCTTTCCAGTTCTTCTGGTGTAAAGGTCCGGCGTGGCTGATCGGGATTTGCATGAAGCTTTTCAATCGGAACCTTCCGATCTGAACGCGCTTCAGCAGGCGCAGCAGCAACCGCAGTGGTTTCTTCAGGCTGCACATCTGCCATCAGTGCAGACAAGCCACGACCCAACCCACGTCTTTCGTTTTTACCGGCCATTTACGCCCCCACCGTTTCTTTTACTTTTGTATTTCTCTTCACAAGCTCTTTTGCCATCGCGCGATACGCCTGACTTCCGCGTGAATTGCTATCATATTCCAGAACCGGCAAAGCATAAGATGGCGCTTCTGAGACGCGCACATTCCGTGGAATCACTGTATCAAACACCAGATCACCCAGATTGTCCCGCGCATCTTTCTCAACCATCTGTGACAGGTTGTTCCGGCTGTCATACATCGTCATGACGACGCCCTCGATCCGCAGGCTCGTATTTGCCGTCTGACGTACTTCACGCACGCTCAGCATCAATTGTGAAAGCCCCTCCAGAGCAAAGAATTCACTTTGCAGCGGTACAAGAACGGAATGTGCAGCAACCATTGCGTTGACGGTCAGAAGGTTCAGCGACGGTGGGCAATCAATCAAAACATAATCAAATTTCCAGCCATCTATCGCCACCTGACGCAATGCATCATGCAGCAGGAAACTGCGTTTTTCATTTGAGAATAGTTCAATATCAGCGGAACTCAGGTCGGTATTTGCCGGAATGATCCAAAGCCGGTCTACTTCTGTCTTTTGAATTGCGTCTTGTAGCTCTGCTTCGCCCGTCAGCAATTCGTAGCTTGTGACATCACGTTGTTCTGCGTCAATCCCCAAGCCAGTGGATGCATTGCCCTGTGGATCCAGATCCACCAAAAGCACGTGTTTGCCGATCTCAGCCAATGCAGCCCCCAGATTGATGGTCGTTGTGGTTTTCCCCACCCCACCCTTCTGGTTGGTCACGGCAATGATTTTCGGCCCCTTCGGGCGTGTAGGATCAGACACGTTGGATCTCTCCGATCTTAAGAATAGTCGCTTGAGAATCTGTTTTACTCGTAAATTTTTCTGCGACAAAGCTCCATGATGCAAGTGCTTCGCGTATTTCTTTTTCTACCGTTGCACCTTTTAGAAAAATACAAACTGATTTTGGCAAAAGGAAGGCTTCAGACCAGTCAAATAGTTGGCCCAACGATGCCAACGCCCGCGCGGAAATCACCTGAGCCTGAATATCAGATACATCCTCAATTCGCCTACTGACGACCTTGGCATTTAATCCCAGGTCTCGGATAACCGTGCGCAGAAAAGTCGATTTACGCTGATCACTTTCAACAAGTGTCACATGCAGATCAGGGTGTGTTTCAAGTGCCATCGCGGCAACAACAAGCCCGGGGAAACCGCCGCCCGATCCAAGATCAACCCAGGATGTGGTATCTTTTGGAGCCAAGGACAATATCTGTGCCGAGTCCAACATATGCCGGGACCAAAGGTCATCCAGCGTGGATCTTGCAACAAGATTGATCGCCGGGTTCCATTTACACAGAAGCGCAGCATATGCTTCCAGCCGTGCCAATGTTTCACGTGAAACATTTACCTGTTTCTCAAACTCTGATGCACTATTCATCCTGCACGTTTCTCCGATTTCTGACGTAATTTCACCAGAATAAGCATCAATGCGGCAGGCGTAATACCTTCGATCTTGCTTGCCTGAGCAATGGACTTAGGTCGATAACGTTCAAACTTAGACTTCAGTTCGTTCGACAATCCTTCAAGTGCAGAAAAATCGAAATCATCGGGAATTTTCTTTTCTTCGTCCCGCTTCAACGCCAGGGCGTCTGCATTCTGCCGTTCGATATAACTGGCGTAGAGGGAATCTTTTTCAAGTTGGGACGCAATTTCAGGCTCAACACCAGACAATCCATCTTCCAGGGTTCGAAGAAGTTCAAAATTGATACCAGGGAACGCCAATAGTTCGACGCCGTTCCGACGAACCCCATCCTGATTCATCGCCACTCCGGCCTCTTTCATCTGCTTCGGCGTGACAGACATAGATTTCAACACTGTATTTGCAGCCTCCAAGGCCATCATCTTTTTCTCATAGGCAACGCGGCGTTTTTCACCAACCAGACCTGCTTGCAAGCCCTTCCCGGTTAACCGCTGATCTGCGTTGTCGGCACGAAGGGAAAGACGGAATTCAGCGCGAGAGGTAAACATCCGATACGGTTCAGATACGCCGCGCGTGATCAGATCATCAATCATCACACCGATATAGCTTTCAGATCGACTGAAAGTCACCGCGTCATTCCCAAGCACGGCCCGTGCCGCGTTCATCCCGGCAACAAGCCCCTGCGCGGCTGCTTCTTCATAACCTGTTGTTCCGTTGATCTGGCCAGCAAGATAAAGGCCCGGAACATTTGAAGTTTCTAACGTTTCTTTCAATGCCCGCGGATCAACATAATCATATTCAATCGCGTAACCTGGTTGCAGGATTTCAGCCTGTTCCAGACCACGGATAGACCGCACATAATCAAGTTGAATGTCCTCAGGTAGTGACGTCGAAATGCCGTTCGGATAAACTGTGTCGTCTTCCAGACCTTCTGGTTCAAGGAATATCTGATGCGACGTCTTATCCGCAAATCGCACGATTTTATCTTCAATGGACGGGCAGTACCTGGGCCCTACCCCATCGATCATCCCGCCATACATCGCGGAACGATCCAGGTTCTCGCGAATGATGTCATGGGTTTTTTCATTGGTCTCCGTAATCCCACAAGCGATCTGTCGGGCAAGCGGCGCCTTAGACATAAAGGAAAACATCACCGAATCATCATCACCCGGCTGCATTACAAGACCATCCCAGTTGATCGAAGACGATCGAATGCGCGGTGGCGTGCCAGTTTTCAAGCGGCCCAGATCAAAACCAAATTCATCAATCCGTTCGGCCAGACGCACAGAGGGGCGATCGCCCATCCGGCCACCGGCGTAAGAGACGTCACCAATATGGATAATGCCCCGCAGGAAGGTGCCGGTTGTCAGAACAATTGCACCAGCGGTGATTTCAGAGCCATCTTCAAGCACAACACCTTTTGCGCGCCCCTGATCCATAATCAGGTCAACGACTTCACCTGCAACAATCGACAACCCGGCCTGTGCTTTGACCTCTGCCAGCATTTCTGTGCGGTAGATTTTGCGATCGGCTTGCGCACGTGGCCCCTGAACTGCAGGGCCCTTACGACGGTTCAAAAGTCGAAATTGTATGCCAGCTTTATCTGCGACACGTCCCATTGCACCATCAAGTGCGTCGATCTCGCGGACCAAATGGCCTTTACCAAGACCACCGATGGCCGGATTGCAGGACATCACACCAATGCCGTCTTCTGTCAGCGTAATCAACGCGGTTCGCGCACCAACACGGGCAGCGGCAAGCGCTGCGTCGCAACCGGCATGGCCACCGCCAACGACAATCACATCAAAATGTTTCACGTGAAACACTCCTTCCATTCGGGGTATCGGCTACTTTCCGATACAGAAACTTGAAAAAATCTCATCCAGAAGATTTTCAACATCGACGCGTCCGATCAAAGCATCAAGTGCGCGGATCGCTGTTCGCAATTCCTCCGCAGCCAGTTCGGACCGCTCAGATCCTAAAGATAACTCAAACAGAGCTGATTCCATAGAGGACATCGCGCGTTGCATCGCAATCCGGTGCCGTTCGCGCGTTGCGATAGAGGCCGAAGCAGAACGTTTCAGCAGTTCTTCGCGCAGATGAGAAACCAGTTCTGACACCCCTGCCCCGGTTTTACCGGAAATCGCATTGGGCAGATTTTCATGAAGGTCGGATTTCGCACGCAGTTGAATGTCGCCATCGACAAATTCAACGCCGTGATCATCGTTATCACTTTCCAGAAGAAAGACGCGAACATCGGCATCAGCAGCGCGGGATTTCGCGCGTTCAATTCCGATGCCTTCAACATGATCTTCGGTGTCGCGAATACCCGCTGTATCCAGAATGGTCACGGGAAGACCCGCCAGATCCATGCGCACTTCGACCACGTCACGGGTCGTGCCGGCGTATTCAGATGTGATCGCAGCTTCGCGCCCGGCAAGCGCATTAAGCAGTGTTGATTTCCCGACATTCGGCGCACCAATGATCGCGACCTCAAAACCATCGCGGATGCGTTCCGAAACATCAATTCCTGACAGCTGAACATGCAGGTCTGCCTGAACCTTTGTGATCAGATCTGTGACCTCTGGTGACACATCCACCGGGACTTCTTCATCAACGAAATCAATGGTGGCTTCGATCAGGGCTGCTGCACGGATCAGATCGGTACGCCAACCAGAGGCTGCATCACCCAAAGCACCGGACAAAACTTTCAGCGCTTGTTTTCGTTGTGCTTCTGTTTCTGCATCGATCAGATCAGCCAGGCCTTCAACCTGCGCCAGATCAAGGCATTCATTTTCCAGCGCCCGGCGGGTGAATTCGCCAGGATCAGCCATACGCAAACTGTCAAAAGATGAAAGTTCTGCTAAAACGGCAGACACCACAGCCTGTGAACCGTGTAAGTGCAGTTCCACCACCTCTTCGCCGGTGAAACTTGCGCCTTTTTCAAACAGGATAACCAGGGCCTGATCTAACAGACCATCCTGACCATGCAATTCACGCAACGCGGCGACGCGTGGGACAGGGCGAGAACCACAGAGTTCATCCAGCACCTGCCCTGCCCGTGGCCCGGAAATACGGATCACGGCAACGCCCGCTTTTGTGCGGCCGCTGGCGGGTGCAAAGATGGTATCCATAGTTAAACCTTTGTTTTATTTCAATAAAATGCGTTACGCATTCATTGAGTCAAAGAATTCACCGTTGGATTTAGTCTGTTTCAGTTTACCAAGCAGGAATTCAATCGCATCTGTGGTGCCCATCGGGTTCAGGATGCGGCGCAGAACATAAGTTTTCTGAAGGTCCTTCGCATTCACCAACAGATCTTCTTTCCGGGTGCCGGATTTCAGGATGTCGATGGCAGGATAAACGCGTTTATCAGCCACTTTACGATCCAGAACGATCTCCGAGTTACCAGTCCCTTTGAATTCTTCAAAGATCACTTCGTCCATACGTGAACCAGTGTCGATCAGCGCGGTAGAGATGATGGTCAGGGAGCCACCTTCTTCGATGTTACGGGCAGCACCAAAGAAACGCTTAGGGCGCTGCAGCGCGTTCGCATCGACACCACCTGTCAGAACTTTACCTGAGGACGGCACAACGGTGTTAAAGGCGCGGCCAAGACGCGTGATGGAATCCAGCAGGATCACAACATCGCGTTTGTGTTCCACAAGACGTTTTGCTTTCTCAATCACCATCTCAGACACAGCAACGTGGCGTGTCGCAGGTTCGTCAAAGGTGGAAGATACAACTTCGCCCTTCACGGAACGCTGCATGTCAGTGACTTCTTCCGGACGCTCGTCAATCAGCAGAACGATCAGATAGCATTCCGGGTGGTTTGCTTCGATGGAATGCGCGATGTTTTGCAGCAGAACGGTTTTACCGGTACGTGGCGGCGCAACGATCAGACAACGCTGACCTTTACCGATTGGGGAAACCAGATCGATGATGCGCGCAGATTTGTCTTTGATGGTCGGATCTTCGATCTCCATCTTCAGACGTTCATCAGGATAAAGCGGCGTCAGGTTTTCAAAGGCTACTTTGTGTTTCGCTTTTGCCGGATCACCAAAGTTGATCGTTGTTACTGCCGTCAGGCCAAAGTAATTTTCGCCTTCGCGTGGTGCCTGAATAACGCCTTCGACTGTGTCACCGGTGCGCAGGGAATATTTACGGATCATATCAGGCGATACATAGATGTCATCCGGACCCGGCAGATAGTTCACCTCAGGGGATCGCAGGAAGCCAAAGCCATCCTGAACCACTTCAAGCACGCCATCACCGGAAATTTCCCAGCCCTCTTCCGCACGTTCACGCAGAATGGCGAACATCATATCGCCCTTGCGCATTGTGGAGGCGTTTTCAATCTCAAGCTCTTCTGCGAGCGGCAGCAGGTCTTTCGGCGCAGTGGCCTTCAGTTCTTTCAAAGAAAGGGTGCCGGTGGTCGCAGTTACAGCGGACAGATCGGTATCGGACATAGAAGAAGACGTCTCATGGGGTGCCATCAGGGGCACAATGGAATCACAGGTATGGAAATACACGCCGGACGGCGGGTCGCGACGCTTTTAGTATGAATTCATCAGCTGAGTCAAATCCTCAGAACGGGCGGGCGATGACAGAAATCAGGATTATCACAAGAAACAGCGTCGGCAGTTCATTCATCATACGGTACTGACGCCCCGTAAATCTGTTTTCTCCGCGCATAAAGTCTTTCCGACGATAGCCAAGCCAATGGTGAAACCAGGTCAGGACGCAGATCGATGCAAACTTTGTCCATGGCCATATGGCAGACCAGTCAACAATTCCCGGGGTAAATGCCAAGAGCAGCCCAAATACCCAGACTGCGGTCATTGCCGGGCTCATGATGCCATAAAGAAGGCGACGTTCCATCGTCTGAAACAACTCGTCCGTTTCACTGCCGTGTTTCACGCTCTCTGCATGATAGACAAACAGACGGGGTAGATAAAAGATACCGGCCATCCAGGCGATGACAGAGAAAATGTGACCAATCTTGATCCAGAGATACCAGTCGTAAAGGAAATCACTCATGGGTTTACCTGTTCTTTGCGTTCTGCGCGTCTCACTCTCTCATTAATAATAATATTATATAAAAGAAAAGATGATGTTTTTGTAGGGAGGCCAGATTCCGTGGATTAAATTCTTACCCCCTGGATTATCCCCAGGTGTCGAATCTGTGGGTAACTTTGAGTCAATGTAGATTCCTGGATATTATAGTGTTTAAAATCAGATGATTATTTCTGATCTGGCTGTTTATACCAGTTGATAACCTGGTGGAGCTTTCAGTTTTATACAGACGAGAGTTATCCTTACCCACACAGGAAAACCTGTTGGGATTGCGCCAGGAACTCGGTAGATTTACACAGGCTCGGCAGGACGGTTAATTTTCCATAAATTTACCAGGCGTTAACTACAGGAGTTTTCCACAGAGTCATGAACATCATGTTAGCTTCCGGATCAGAGATCCGACGAACTCTTCTGGAAAACGCCGGGCTTCAGGTGGATGTGTCCCCCGCACGGATTGATGAAGAGATGATCAAGCAGGGTATGCTGGCTGAAAACGCCACACCGCGCGATATTGCGGATGCCCTGGCCGAAGCGAAAGCACGCAAAATTAGTATGAAACATCCCGGATGTCTGGTTCTGGGGTGTGATCAGGTGCTGGATTATAAGGGTGCCCTTTATAATAAGCCGACATCTGAAGACGAAGCTGTAGAACAGCTGAAAAAACTGCGCTCTGATACCCATATGCTGTTATCAGCCGCGGTTGTGTATAAAGACGGGCAACCTTTGTGGCGTCATATCGGACAGGTGCGTCTTACTATGCGGGATTTTTCAGATTCCTATCTGCAGGATTATGTGACCCGGAACTATAATTCAGTGCAACATGCTGTCGGGGCATATAAGCTTGAAGAAGAAGGCGTACGCCTTTTCGCGCGCGTGGATGGCGATTATTTTAACGTCCTGGGGCTTCCATTGCTGGAACTTCTGAACTGGCTGTCATTAAGAGGGGATATTGACGGATGAGTGAACACAGAATTCCACTGGCGGGTGTGATCGGATCACCGATTGAACACAGTAAATCACCGGCTTTGCATGGCCACTGGTTGAAGCGATATGGGATCAAAGGCCACTATATTCCAATGAATATTGGCCATGAGAACCTGGAAGAAGCTTTGCGCAGCCTGCCAAAAATGGGGATTGTCGGGGTGAATGTGACGATCCCGCATAAAGAAACGGTTTTGTCCCTTGCAGATTCTGTGACAGATCGCGCTGCGATTATCGGGGCCGCTAATACCCTGACCTTCAATGGAGAAGGTAAAATTTATGCTGATAATACAGATGGTTATGGGTTTATTGAAAACCTGAAACAGGGTGTGCCTGACTGGAATCCAAAGGCTGGTCCCGCCGCAGTTCTGGGCGCGGGCGGTGCGTCACGGGCTGTCATTGCGTCTTTGCTGGATGCTGGCGTGGAACGGATTTTGCTGGCGAACCGGACAAAAGCACGATCAGAGGCACTGAAAGCGGAATTTGGGGCGCGGATTTCTGTGTTTGACTGGGTGCACGCAAATACAATGATTGCTGAAGCCGCAACAGTGGTGAACACAACCGCGCTTGGCATGGAAGGCAGTGCACCGCTGAACGTCAGCCTGGAAGGATTAACGCCGGAAACCGTGGTGACAGATATTGTCTATGCCCCGCTGGAAACAGAATTTCTAAAAACCGCGCGCGAGGTTGGTTGTCGTACAGTTGACGGGCTTGGCATGCTGCTTTTCCAGGCAGCACCAGGATTTGAACGCTGGTTTGGTCACCGTCCAGAGGTGGATGAAGATCTGCGCCAGGCGGTGCTGTCCGCATGAAACCGGTTCTGATCGGTCTGACCGGCTCTATCGGTATGGGCAAGTCTACCACAGCGGCGATGTTCAGGGACGCTAGGGTGCCTGTCTGGGATGCGGATGCGGCGGTTCACAGGCTGTATGGCATCGGTGGAAAAGCCGTGGGATTGATTGGGGATATTCATAAGCAAGCAGTTGTAAATAAACAGGTAAGCCGGGATGTTCTTAAATCCTGGATCTCTGTGGATAAATCGGCGCTAAAGCAGATCGAAGCCATCGTGCATCCCCTGCTGAATGACGACCGCCAGGAGTTTATCAACACCGTCGATGCGCCGGTGGCCTTGCTTGATATTCCCCTGCTCTTTGAGATGGGTACGGACAAGATTGTTGATGTGATTGTCGTGGTTTCTGCCCCTGCTGATGTGCAACGTGCCCGGGTTCTGGAGCGTGGGACAATGACAGAGGCACAGTTTGAACTGATACTCAGCAAACAGATGCCGGATGCTGAGAAACGGGCGCGCGCGGATTATGTGATTGAAACCACAGATCTGGACAGTGCAAGGCAAGCTGTGAAACAAGTGCTTTCTGATATTCGTGAGGGAAAGACAGATGCGTGAGCTGGTGCTGGATACGGAAACCACGGGATTTGATCCGGAAAGCGGTGATCGCATCGTTGAAATCGGCGCGGTTGAATTGTGGAACCATATGCCAACCGGGGAAACCTATCACGTCTATATCAACCCGGAACGTGACATGCCGGAAGGGGCGTTTGGCGTTCATGGTATTGGCCCTGATATCATGATCCCGCCACGTAAGCCTGAACCTGGTCAGGTGACATTGCTGGACAAACCGTTGTTCAAAGATGTCGCGCAGGGATTTCTTGATTTTGTGCGTGATGACATCATGGTCATCCATAATGCCAACTTTGACATGAAATTCCTGAACGCAGAATTGCGCTGGCTGGGTCTGAAAGAATTACCGATGTCCCAGTCACTGGATACGCTGGCCATGGCCCGGAAGAAATTTCCAGGATCGCCTGCGACGCTTGATGCGCTGTGTCGTCGTTATGCGATTGATAACAGTAACCGGACACTTCACGGCGCGTTGCTTGACTCAGAAATTCTGGCAGAAGTTTATCTTGAATTGATCGGCGGCAAACAGCCGGATTTTGGCCTTTCTACCGGGCCTTCAAAAAAATCCGGGGCTGGCGGGCATGATGAAAACTGGCGCCCTTCTGCGCGCCCCAACCCTTTGCCGTCGCGCTTGTCGGAAGACGAAAAAAAAGCCCACGCCGACTTTGTTGACGGCATGGGCGATGATGCAGTGTGGAAACGTTTCAGTTAAGAAACGGTCGCATTTTCTTTTTCAGCCTGCGCGCGGCGTGTCAGTTCCTGACGATAAAGACCAACGAAATCAATGTTTTCTAGGTTCAGTGGCGGGAAGCCACCATCGCGGGTTACGTCGGATACGATACGGCGCACATATGGGAACAGCATACGCGGGCATTCGATCAACAGGTAAGGGTGCATTTGGGCTTCTGGCACACCTTCGATGATGAAGACGCCGCCATATTCCAGTTCCATCATGAACAGAGAGCTGCCGTCTGTCTTGTTTTTGGAATGGATGGAGAACTTCGCGATCACTTCATAAGTGTTTTCAGCTTCACGCTTTTTTGCGTCCAGATTCACCTGAACCTGAATGTCAGGCTGTACGTCGCCCTGAATGCCTTTTTGTGCAACGATGTTTTCAAAAGACATGTCGCGGATAAATTGTGTTGCGATCTGCATACGTGGTGCTGCGGCCTGTTCTGGTGCAGCTGCTTGTTCATTCTCGGCCATCGGGCTCTCTCTTTCGATATAAATTCGCAGGTTTCTTAGCAGGCGTGGGGTCGGTACTCAATGTTAATGCTGCGTCCAGCCAGACGGCTTGTCAGATGTATGATGAACACGGGGCGCATCTGGATCAACTTCTGCATATTCGCCATCTACGATGTCATCAGCGGGATTACGGTGATGTGGTTGCGCGCCGGGATGTTGCCCCATTGTGAAGCTTTGAACATTCACCCGTGACCGCATATATTTCAGGGCTGCAACGCGAAATGGCGGGAAAAGCAAAAGGAAGCCGGCGCCATCAGTGAAAAAACCAGGTGTCAGCAACAAAGCACCCGCAAACAGGATCATTGCCCCATGGGCCAGAGGTTCGGTCGGGTCACGCATTTCATTGAAGGATCCGCGCAACTGGCCCATCGCCTGTGCCCCCTGAGAACGTACAAGCCAGGTCCCAAGCATTGCCGTGATCACCACAACGACCAGGGTCGGAAACAGGCCAATCGCCCCGCCAACCTGAATAAACAGGGCGATTTCAATCAGGGGCACTGCCAGAAATGCAATAAACAGCCACATATGGGCATTCCTTTCGTCTGCTTTGGTGGACTTGCGCCCACCCCTCACCTACATATGTATCAACACACAGTCTTTCCATCCTTTTGAGGGTATTCATGAACGATTCATCTGCACTTCAGCTACTTGTCCTTGCAGGCGTGGCTATTTTCCTTTTCCTGAAGCTTCGTAGCGTTCTGGGGACCCGGGAAGGCTTTGAACAACCACCAGTACCCCGGGGAGAGACAAGCCGGGACGCGCAACGTAATTTCGAAGTGATTGAAGGCGGCCCTGATCGTGACATCACGGATTATGTTCCGGAAGGAAGCCCGGAAGCAGAAGTTCTGGCTGCCATGAAAAAGGCTGAACCCGGGTTTTCTGTATCAGAATTTATCGGCGGTGCCCGCGGTGCCTATGAAATGATCCTGATGGGATTTGAACGCGGCGATCTGGGTGCAATCAAGCCCTTCCTTGCGGATGATGTGTATGAAACCTTTGCAGATGTCGTTGTTGATCGTGAAAACAAAGGTCTGACGATCGAAGCTGAATTTATCGGGATCAGCGAAATCACGATTGCCGGGGCTGAATTTAACAGCACAACCAGTGTTGGTGAAATTTCGGTGCGCTTCATCGGTGAACTGACATCCGTTGTCCGTGACCGGGCCGGTGACGTCATTGAAGGCGATAATAAAAAGGTAAAACGTCAGCGTGACACCTGGACCTTTGCCCACGAAATGGGTGCTGACAACCCGAACTGGAAGCTGGTCGCGACCGGCGAATAAACCTGTCAGCAAAGCATTGGATGAATACCGTGAAATTCCGGGACATAAGATATATCCTGTACGCGGTGTTCATCTGGGCGGGCTTCATGACGGTATCAAAAGCAGAAGAAACGCACACATTTTTGCGGTTTGATCAGCTGGATGGCTGGCAGGAAGACGATCATTCGCGGGCGTTTTCTGCTTTTCTGGAAACCTGTGGCGATCTGGATGATCCGGAATGGAAAGCGATCTGCGCCCTGGCGAAATCGCGCCCTATGGATCAGGCCGCGTCGCAATCTTTCTTTGAAATGTTTTTCCGCCCGGTCCTGATTGAGGATGGTGAACCGATGTTGTTCACCGGCTACTTTGAACCGGAACTCTCCGGTTCCCGGACCCGTACGGGTCGTTTCCGTTTTCCAGTTTACAGCCTGCCCGGTGACAACGGTTTGCGTCGCCTTTCCCGCCGCCAGATCGAAGAAAGCGGTGCGCTGCAGGGGCGTGGGCTGGAAATCTGCTGGGTTGATGACTCGGTCGAGCTGTTTTTTCTGCAAATTCAGGGATCAGGCCGTATTCGTCTGACCAATGGTGATGTTCTGCGTGTGGGGTATGGCGGGGCGAATGGGCATGAATACCGGTCTGTCGGGCAGGAACTGATCCGTCGCGGTGTTTACAATCGCCACCAGGTTTCTGCCGGGGTGATTGCCAACTGGGTACGTCGTAACCCGACTGCCGGGGCAGAGCTTTTGCGTCACAACGGGTCTTTTGTTTATTTCCGTGAACTGCGGCATGTGCCTTCGCATAAAGGGCCATTGGGGGCGATGAACCGGTCCGTGACAACCATGAGGACCCTCGCGGTTGATCGCCGCTATACACCGCTTGGGGCCCCTGTCTGGATTGAAAAAGACGGTAATGATCCACTGCGCCAACTGATGATCGCACAGGATACCGGATCTGCGATCAAAGGCGCACAACGGGCGGATATTTTCTATGGGTCCGGTGATCTGGCGGGTCGTGCCGCCGGGCGTGTGCGCGATCCTGGCCGTATGGTCGTGCTGCTGCCGATCAATATCGCCTTTGAGCTGGCACCGGAGGAAGCACTGTGAGCCGTAAACATGGTGGCCGCTCTTTGCGCCCGGAAGAGGAAGCTCTTTGGAATAAGGTGGCGGATACAACAAATCCGCTGGATTGGGTGTCTGCAAAGAAGACGCCGCTTGAAAACCTGTCGCCCGCGCCCAAACCCGTTGTGCCGGAAGCCCCCCGTGCACCGCTTAAGTCTTTTCGTTTGGGGGAACGGGCCAGCAGTAAATCAGCAGGTCATGTGATTTCTCCGACGATCAGCGAACAGGTTGCCGGTCATGCTTTGCAAATGGACAAGAAATCTTTCACCCGGCTGAAACGCGGAAAGCTACTACCAGAAGCACGGATAGATTTGCATGGTATGACCCTGAACCGTGCGCATCCGATACTAAACCGTTTTATTCTGGATGCTCATGCCAATGGGCTGCGCCTGGTTCTGGTGATTACGGGCAAAGGCAAAGAGCGCGATTCCGGCGGGCCGATCCCGGAACGCGTGGGCGTGCTGCGCCATCAGGTGCCGCAATGGCTGCAGATGGGGGCGCTGCGGGGCGCTGTGTTGCAGGTGGTTGAAGCGCATAAGAAACACGGTGGCGGTGGTGCCTGGTATGTATATCTGCGCCGGCGTCGTTGACCTCTGTCAGTTGACGGCTGGCAGAAGGATCTGCGCAGCATTCTGAACAATCAGAACGGCCCCTGCCCCTACACCCGCACGGCTGTCTGACTGATCCGACAGGCTGGCGACGACCCCCTGCATGCGTTGCATGGTTTCGATCAGTTCAGGTGAATTTCCGACGTTAAAATGCCCGCCGCGCGTGGTGTAGTCTCCGGTATTAATGACCAGAACTTCAAAGTCAGACACATCTTCAGGCCCCTGAAGTGTTCCGACGCGCTGATCAAGTCCTGTGATCCAGGCAGAAAGACGCAGGATCGGATCGCGGTCAGAAGTAATCAGAAGCAAGGGATCAGGCAGGTCACCAATGTCATGCAGCTGATTGCGGAAAACATCTACGTCGATATCCGCAGAAATCAGCACGACACCGTCGATCATACCAAGCATTTTCCGGCTGTCGCGCAGGGCCATGGTGCGGATAACTTCCATCGACAGAAGCCCGCCCATGGAGTGCCCGACCAGCAGGATTTCTTCGGCCCCGGCGGCTTTAACCTCATGGATCAGTTCTTCAAGCCCGCGGCGTGCAAACAGCATTGAATCACGATCATGCAGGTATCCGAGAGGATGCGAAGCACTTGGCCAGGAATAATGTACAGAGATATCCGGGCTTTCAAAATCATGCGAAAGCTGCGCCATGCGATAGATGCCGTCCGCGAAACTGTTCAGAAAACCATGAACATAGATTGTTGCGGTGCGTTTTCCCCGGGCCCGCTTTCGAAGTTCCTGCGACAGTGCGTGGCGGAACTCAGTCGGGCCGGGGTAGAGGTTTTCGGATGTGGCTACGAAATGCTGCAATTCATCCGGTGTACGGCGTGGCCATTCGATCTGGCCGCTTTCATGTGCGGGTGGCACAGAAACATCATAGCGACCGTATCCGGTGACTTCGCTTCGGTCAGCGCCATATCGCAGCGCAAGGTCTGGCGCACGACTGGTGGCGAAGAAAACAGGGATATCATCCGGGGCGCTTGCATCGGGCAGGCGTGTGATCTGCGACACGGGCGGCGCACAGGCCGTAATAAAGAGCAGTGAAAGGATCAGAAAAAGACGCATGCTACCCTGCAGGAAAGTGGTTTTGTGCAGGGTAGCATAAGGGGGCGGGATTTACAGCACGTAGCGGGACAGATCGGTGGTTTTCATCAACTCACCAAGGTTGGCCTCAACAAATGCAGCATCAACGGTGATTTCTTCGCCGGCACGATCAGGTGCAGTGAACCCAAGTTCCTCAAACACACGTTCCACAACGGTATAAAGACGGCGTGCACCAATGTTTTCAACGCTTTGGTTCACGTCAGCCGCAATTTTCGCAAGGGCGGCAATACCGTCATCGGTGAAGGTTACGGTGACATCTTCGGTGCCCATAAGGGCTGTGTACTGACGTGTCAGCGCGTTATCGGTTTCCGTCAGGATGCGTACGAAATCTTCCTCTGTCAGCGCCCGCAGTTCCACACGGATCGGCAGGCGGCCCTGAAGTTCAGGCAGCAGATCAGATGGTTTCGCGATATGGAAAGCACCGGAGGCAATAAACAGGATATGGTCGGTTTTGACCGGGCCGTGTTTCGTGGAAACGGTGGTGCCTTCGATCAGCGGCAGCAAATCGCGCTGGACCCCTTCCCGTGAAACATCGCCACCGCGGGTTTCCTGACGCACTGCGACTTTGTCGATCTCATCAAGGAAAACGATGCCGTTCTGTTCGACAGATTCCAACGCGGTGCGAGTCACGACTTCATCATCAAGCATCTTATCTGCTTCTTCAGCAACCAGCACTTCATAGCTTTCCGCCACGGTCAGCTTGCGCCGTGAGGTACGTCCGCCCATGGCTTTGCCAAACAGGCTGCCCAGATCCATCATACCCATGCTGGATCCTGGTTGCCCGGGAACATCAAACATCGGCATCGGGTTGGAATGATCGGCAAGTTCCAGTTCGATTTCAGTGTCGTCCAGCTCACCTGCTTTCAGTTTACGGCGGAACATTTCCAACGTGGCTTCGCGGGCATCTTCACCGGCGATCGCACGCAGAACACGTTCTTCCGCTGCGGCATGGGCCTTGGCTTTCACATCTTCGCGCATCAACTCGCGGGTCTGACCAATGGCAGCATCCGCCAGATCACGCACAATCTGTTCCACATCACGGCCGACATAGCCGACTTCGGTGAACTTTGTTGCTTCGACCTTCAGGAAAGGCGCACGGGCAAGTTTTGCCAGACGACGTGAGATTTCGGTTTTCCCAACACCTGTCGGTCCGATCATCAGGATGTTCTTAGGATAAACTTCTTCCCGCAGATCATCGGACAGCTGCTTGCGGCGCCAGCGATTGCGCAGGGCCACGGCAACAGCACGTTTGGCGTCATTCTGACCGATGATAAAGCGGTCAAGTTCGGATACGATTTCGCGCGGGGTAAGGTCGGTCATTCGGACTCCACAGTGGCATTCTTATAGGGTGGCAGGCGGTGCTTGCCGGGGAATTCAGGCAATATATGCATTAAACGGGCGCGGATCTGAACCCAGAACACGCCCAGAGTGGTGATAAATGCGCCGAGGATAAGAAGGGTCAGGACAATGCCCGCCCCATCATTAAAGCTGTTCTGAAGCGCCCAGATCAGGATCGCGGCCAGATAACCAATGCCTGCGGTCAGGAAGGACCGGCGATCAATCACGAGCGCCAGCAGTGTGATCAGAAACAGGGCGATGGCCGTGTAAAGATAGGCGATATTGCCATCCGCGCTGAGCAGCGAGAAGGCAACAGTGTTCACAATTGCCGGTGCGGCCAGCAGATGTAGCCAGAAACCGGTCGCAGACAGACGAGAAATCCGGTTGGGATCGCGCAGGTCAAAATACATGCCGCCAATAAAGGCAAGGATCCCGGCAATCAGTGACGCCCAGGCGAAACTGGAACCGGATTGCAGATCAAAAGATGGATCATAACCGAGTATGGGGATGTCGTTCGGCGCATTGTAATCGCTGATCAGGCCGAAGACCCCGAGGAAGGCATAACCGCCCAGTACAAACATCGCAAAAGGCAGACGGAACTGGTAAAAATAAATTGCCATTATCACGATGCCAACGGCTGAGAATGCCAGAAATGGGGGATTATCCGTGAATGCAAATATTGTCGCTGCTGTGAACATCGCAACACCCATCGCAAGGAACATGCCTGGCAGGGTCATACGGCGTTTGCGGATGATATAGACTGAAAACACCCAGCAAAAGATCAGGCCGACAATGGGCATGGCCGCCCCGCCGCCAATGACACCGCTGAAGGCCAGCATACCGGCCAAAAGCAGGGCAAGGCCTACGGTGACAAAGATTTCAGAGAAACCACGGAAGAACTCAAAAGGTTCATCCTCTGCGACCATATTATCGCGAATGCCCTGGCGTTCCTGGGCCAGGGAAATCAATCCGGCGGCCTGTTGTTCGGTCAGAATATCAGCAGCCACCGCGGCGCGAATATCGTCAGTCTGAAATTGATCCATTGGAATACCTTTAATCTGTCGCTGCATTCTATCTGGGTGTTTTTAAAAGAAACACAAGCTTTCACATAGGTTCACGGAGGCGTGTGCAGGGGTTTTTATCTGCAAAATCACCCCCATCTGTTTGAGGCAGACACAAAGCGAGACCGCTGTCCCTGGTTTCGCCCAAAGTCTGTGACCTGATTATCAGGACCTGGTGTGAGGCCTCTTTCTGGCCTTTGGGTGTTATGGCCAGACTGACGCCACCCCCGCGATGGGCACACCGGAAGTAGGGCCCGGCCTCTGAAAAAGAGGCCGGGTCTTAATCTTTTATGAACTGATTTTTTCGACGGTCAGGCGGCCATTTGTGTAAACGCAGATATCTGCCGCAATCGCCATAGCATCGCGTGCCACGGTTTCTGCGTCTTTATCGCTGTCCATCATGCCCCGCGCTGCCGCCAGGGCGAAATTCCCGCCGGAACCGATCGCAGCAACTTCATGTTCCGGTTCCAGAACGTCGCCCGCGCCGGTGATCACCAGCAAATCGCGCCCATCAGTCACAATCAGCATGGCTTCCAGTTTTTGCAGGTATTTGTCGGTGCGCCAGTCTTTCGCAAGCTCAACAGAGGCACGCTGAAGTTGCCCGGGGGTGGCTTCAAGCTTGGCTTCAAGGCGTTCAAGCAGCGTGAAAGCATCAGCGGTGGATCCGGCAAAGCCCGCGACCACATCATAGCCACCAGGTGACAGGCGACGCACCTTGCGCGCAGTGCCTTTGATCACAGTCTGGCCAAGCGATACCTGCCCGTCCCCCGCAATCACCACTTCACCACCTTTTTTTACACCAATGATCGTGGTGCCATGCCAGCCCGGAAAATCACTATCCGCCATAAAAACCTCCGTTGATTTCATTTCTATATGATCCTGTGCCAGGCAGTTCACAAGGGGTTTTCCCGGATGCAGGGTTCAGTGGGCAGAAGATGGTAGCTGCAAAAATCGTCTGTCTAACAGCTGTATGAGCTGGCCGCGCTAAATGCCGCAGCTGGAATCCGTAAACAAAAAAAGCGCCCGAAGGCGCTTTTCTGTCGTTTCTGAATAAAGATCAGATGTTTTCTTTGATCCAGCCGTCCAGTGCTGCTTTTGGGGCTGCGCCAACTTTGTTGGAAATAACCTGGCCGTCTTTGAACATGAACAGCGCCGGAATGCCACGAACGCCCATTTGTGCCGGGGAGTTCGGGTTTTCATCCACGTTTACTTTCACGATCTTTACCTGACCGTCGTATTGAGCGGACAGTTCTTCCAGGGCCGGGCCAATCTGCTTACATGGGCCACACCATTCTGCCCAGAAGTCCACCACAACAGGGATGGAGGATTCTTTAACTTCTGCGTCAAAGGTTGCGTCGGTCACTGCTACGGTTGCCATGTCTCAAACTCCTGGAGAACAATTCAAAGTCAAAGGGAACCTAAGGATGCCCCTGACCAACGTCAAGGGAAGGAGGCCCGCGCAAAGGCCGTAGACACAAGATCGTGAGGTAGCGGCATAAGCGCGCCGGTTTTTGTCCAGAGAATGGCGGTTTCAATTTCGTGATCCGGGAAGATCTGGGACAATGCGTGCGTATAAGCCCCCATCTGACGCAGAATGCCTTCCGGCACTTGATCGGCAGTATCCGGGATCAGGCGGTTGGATTTGAAATCCACAGCACAGATGCGGCCCGGTTCCACAATTAACCGGTCAATGATGCCATGCAGGCGTTTGCCATTTTCCAGATCAGCAGACAGGGAAACTTCGGCCTGTGTGTCTTTGTGAAATACCGTATCCGCCAGTGGAGAGCGCAGCAGGGTGATGGCTTCTTGCACGGCTTGTTCAGCCTCTTTTTCCGGAACCTCATCCTGATTTTCAATCAGGGTGCGTGCCTGTTCTTCCAGCCTGTCCACATCAGTGCCAGGCAGAGTTTCCAGCAGATGGTGTACAAGCGTGCCATAGCGCATGGCTTGTTCTTTATCGCACTCAGCATCCGGGGCCTCTGGCATGGTTTTCGCACCGCCCAGATCAGAAGGCGAAATGGTTTTCGCGGATGTTTCCGGGTTGCGCACGGGCGTATCGACCCAATCGGGCAATATGGTTCTAATGGTCGTTTCTTGCGGTGCTGTTTTTTCGGCCTCATCCCCCCAGGTGCCGCTTTCCATGCGCAGCCCCTGCCCGGTCGGGAAGTCACAATCTACCGCCCCGCCATGAGTCAGCCCGTTTTCGACCTGAAGATACCAACTGCTGTTTGTGCCATCGACGTCGCCCGCCCCGGCCACGATCAACCATTTTTCGGCACGGGTCATGGCAACGTAAAGCAGGCGATCTTTTTCCTGCAACTGACGTTGGGCAATCTCATCGCGGGCGTCTTTGGCGATCTCGGGGATGATGTCAGAACCAGGTTTCCAGATCGCTACGTCTTCAATATCCAGGATTTCTTCCCGCACTTCATTTCTGCGCGAATGGGTATCAGGCAGGATCACAATCGGGGCCTCAAGCCCTTTGGCCCCATGCACCGTCATCACGCGTATACGGTTACCCGCGCCATCAGGCTGACGTTTGATGTCGATATCGCCACTGTCCAGCCAGTTCAGGAACCCGGTAAGCGATGGAACAGCGGTGGTTTCAAAGGCTTCGGCCTGGGATAAAAGCGCATCCAGCCCGTCTTCAACTTCCTGCCCCAGGCGGGCGATCAGTTTGCGGCGGCCATCGTATTTCGTCAGGATCGTTTCGATCAGATCCCAGGGCCGCAGGAAATCTGCCTGGCGCAGCAGATCAGACAACATATCACGGGTTGTCTGATGTTTGTCCCCGGCCCGCATGGCCTGCCAGAGATATTCGCCCTTGCGTCGTGGCTGTGCGAGGCTGTGAAGGTCCTGGGGGTTCCATCCCAGCAGGGGTGACCGCAGAGCAGCCGCAAGCGACAGATCATCTTCGGGTGTGGCCAGGAAAGACAGTAAAGCGCGAATATCCTTCACCGCCAACTCTGCCCCGATCTTCAGCTTATCTGCCCCGGCAATCGGCAGGTCACGCGCCTTACATTCTGCGATGATTTCATGAAACAGCGTTTGCCGCCCCTGCACGAGGATCAGAAAATCACCCGGTTGCACCTGACGCATGTTGAACGCGCCACTCTGGCCGATTTCCTGCGGGATCAGGGCGGATTTCAGCATCTCTGCGATCTGTTCGGCAATGGTGCGGGCCAGTACGACGATTTCGTTGTTCCGGGCCAGCTTATCGACGGGTTCATACCAGGCGGTTGGGTCTTCCTTGTCGGGTTTTGGCACCACCGGCCAAAGATCGACACGCCCGGGCATCGCGGTTTTGAACGCGATATGGGTCATTGCGTCGGTTTGTTTTGTGATGCCTTCGGGCCGGAACGTCATATCCACCGCGCGCAGAATGGCAGGCGCGGACCGGAAGGAATGCGCAAGCTGCATCGCGTTAAACGGCATTTGCGCGGCCTTCAGGCGCTGACCAAATTCCTGACGCATGCGATCAAAGCTGGCGGGGTCTGCGCCCTGAAAGGAATAGATCGACTGCTTTTCATCCCCCACAACGAACAAGGATCGTTCTGCTTCGCTGCGCGCCCCTTCCCCGGCGGTGAATTCCTGCGCCAGGGCTTCGACCACATCCCATTGCGCCGGGCTTGTGTCCTGGGCTTCGTCCACAAGGATATGGTCCACGCCACCATCCAGCCGGAACAAGACCCATTGCGCTACTAACGGGTCGCGCAGAAGATCACGAGCCTTGAGGATCAGATCGTCGAAATCGAGCTTGCCCAGTAACAGTTTCCGGCTTTCGTATTCACGCACGAAGACTTCAGCAAAACGGCAAAGCGTATCGCTGCGCTTTGCGGCCAGAAGTTTCAGCCGGCGTTCGCGGTTTTCTTCAAGCCGTTCCATCAGCTCATTCAGCGGATCCATCAGAGAACCCAACAGTTTCTGTGTGGCTTTGGTGGGGATCGTTCCGATTTTGGCGCTGAAAGGGGATTTTGCAGTTGCCCCGGTCAGAAACAGTTTTTCCAGCGTGGTCAGATCATGGAAGGATAGTTTATCGTCGGGCAGAGAAAACAGGATATCTGCATTCTTCACGTCGGTCTTGCCGCCTTTGGCAAAGAGCGGGGCGACGTCACGCAGCAGATTCGCATCGCCGCTGTCGATGACATCATCCATCAATCCTGGGATGGTGTCATCCTGGGTAAGATCCAGGGCGGCTTTGATCTGTTCCGGGCTTGGGGCTGGGGCAAAGCTGCGTTTGTGTTTGACGATTTCCTGGGTGATGCGTGTGAAATCTTCGCCGGAAAACTGACTGGCCAGCTGATCGACCAGATGCCGGTTCTCGCCTTCAGCCATGGCGTCACTGACAGCTTCGCGCAATTGCGTTGCGTCGCGTTCATCCATTTCCTGAAACTGCGGGGATACCCGGGCTTCCAGTGGGAAGCGGCGCAGAAGTGATGCGCAGAACGAATGGATCGTCTGAATCTTCAACCCGCCCGGGGTTTCGATTGCACTGGCAAACAGGCGGCGGGCATTGGCTAGAACGTCGGCGTTAAGGCTGCCTTCCACGCCAAGTTTGATCAACTCCTGGCGCAGATCATCGTCATCCTTCATTGCCCAGGACCCAAGCAATTTGAACAGACGGTTCTGCATCTCGGTTGCCGCGGCGGTGGTGTAGGTCAGACAAAGGATATGTTGGGCATTCACACCGCCCAGCAACAGTCGGGCGACGCGGTTTGTCAGTACCCGGGTTTTCCCGGAACCCGCGTTGGCGGACAGCCATACCGATCCGGTGGGGTCAGCGGCACGCATCTGGGCAAGGCTGGCGGCGTCAGGGCGTGTCATTGCAGATCCTCTTCAACCGGGGCGGATGTTGTGTCCCATTCACCAAAACGGGCCAGGTGATCGAAGTCACCATCAAAGCGCTGACCTTCAATCGCACGTCGGGACAAGTAGCCGCGCTGCGGTTGCACCCAGGTGGCAATAAGTTCGCAGAACTGATCCCAGATTTCATCGGTGGTTGGCTCTTCCAAGGGTGCCGGAACAACGGCGGGTTTTGACGCCAGCCCGATATAGGCCGCCTCTGCCACCTGTGCGAGGCCAAGGGTTTTAAACGCCCCGCGTTCTGCCATGGCAGCGGTCAGGGGCAGCTGTTTGTCGAAGTATTTCTGCTGGTCTTTTGAGGGTGGCGCACCGGTTTTATAATCATAGATATACACCCTTCCATCATCCGTCTGATCAATCCTGTCGGTGCGGCAGATCAGTGTGAATTCAGGGTTTTGCAGGGTGATTTTACCGTTTTCCTCAAATTCAGCGGGGGTGGCGTTTTGCTGACGCCGGGCCTCGGACTGAAGGAACCAGGGCATCACGCGCAAAAGCTTTGCCCGCCAGATCCGCTGCACCGCAGGCCATGGGGCGGCAGTTGGCAGGATCTCGTCGATGGTTTCAATAAAGGCATCTTCAGACAGGTCATTCTTGCGAATGAAAGCTTCCATAATGTCATGCACCACCGTGCCGCGCAGAGGCGCATCGGCGGATTGCTGAAGCGGACGCAAGGGGCGCAGGTTCAGGATATATTGTGCATAGATCGCATAAGGATCGCGGATCAGTTTCTGGATCGCGGTGACCGACAGTTGTTTGGGGCGCTGTTCCACAGGTGGGCGTGGCGATGGGCGTGGTGCCGGATCAACTTCCGGCAGGGCACGGTCCCATTCTTTCAGCATCGAAGCCCAGCCAGCGCCACGTGCAGTCATGCCCTTCAGCGCTTCCGGGCCGCCTTTGTCCGGCAGACCGGACAGAAGGTTCATCAGCCGGTTCAGCCAGCGCGAGGGCACGGTTTCGGCAGAGGCATCGCGGATGGATCGGGTCAGCCAGATTTCATAGGCCCCTGCGGCCTGCTGAAAGTCATGCGCGGCCAACCCTGTGCGTCGTTCCGGCAAAAGCAGGCCCAGATCTTTGCGCATCTGTCTGTTCAGCCAGGGATCAGGCGCAGGTTGTCCCGGCCAGATGCCTTCGTTAAGCCCGCCCAGAATAACAATATCAGCGCTTTGCACGCGGGCTTCCAGCGTGCCCCAGATCATGACATTGCTGTTTGGTGTGACGGCGCTGCGCAACTCACCCGCCTGAAGCAGGGACAAAAGAAGCGCGCCAAATTCACGGGCACTGTGGGTGCCGCCTGCGTCCGATACCTCGGCCAGGTGATCCATGATCTTGCGGGCTTCCTGCCCGGCGGTGTTTTCCCAAAGCTCGCCGCTGATTTCACCATCAGGGCCTGCGCAGAAGGTTTCACACCGGGTGATCAGGATTTCGGTGAAGGTGGAAATGCTGGCTTCGTTCAGATCTTCCAGTTCTGACAATGTGCTGACAATCCAGTCACCCCAATGCTGTGCCACGTCGGTTTTCATCTTCTCAGCAAAACTTGCCAGATCATCGGCATTGGGGAAAGGCATGCCTTTCGCGCGGATCATCAGTTCCAGGTCACGCGTGTGCAACAAATGGGTGCCGCGATTGCCCGCGCCTGTGGCGACCAGAGGATGTTTCAGAATAGCCAGCAGATCGCTTGCATCGGCCTGACGCCCAAACAGCGACGCAATCTGGCGCAGAAGGCGTCCTGGGGCCGACAGATGCAGGGGGCGCCCAGCGGAGTCATCCGGTTCAATGCCCCAACGTGACAAAGCCATAGACACCCGGCGCGTCAGCTGGCGATCGGGCGACACAAGCGCAATGGTCTTGCCTTGTTCAAGTGCAGCCCGCATGCCCAGGGCGATGGCACCGGCTTCTGTCCGGCCATCCTGGGCTTCCAGCAGGGTTACTTTTTCGCAGGCAGCGGTGATTTCCTCGGCGGGTGTTTGATCGGTGCGCCATTGATCCGTCACGGGTGCGGGACGCAAGGCGAGGGATAACAATTTGTTCCGCGCCGCAGCGGGAACCGGTGTTTCCGACCAGGGCAGAATGTCCTGCCGTGTCAGGCCCAGAGACTGCATCAGGGCCAGCGCGCGATACTGCGGGTGATCTTCCCCAGTGCCTTCACGGGCAAGGGATTCCCAGGCGCTGTCGGGCATGTCAAAATCGAAACCGGGCAAAACAATTGCCCCCTGCGGCAGGCGTGCGACGGCTTCCATCATCAAGTGCGTTGTGCCGCGCGAACCAGTAGAACCAGCGATGATGACTGGGTGCTGCGGTGGCTGAACCTGCCAGTCAGTGATCTGTGCGATTGTTGCCTGACGCAATTGTGCATCCTGGCCAGGGCCAGAAGTCTGAAAATAGCTGTGAACGAGGGACAGAAACTGTTGCGCCCTTGCCCAGTGGCCGGATTGATCCGTCAGATCAAGCGACAGAATGTCGGCGGGATCAACACCTTCGCCGGCGGCTTCGTCAAACAGGGTGACAAGACTTTCTGCGAGGTCAAAAGCGGCCGTATGCGGGGCAAGATCCGGGGATTGGGCGATCAGCGCCTGGACAAGACGTGCGATTTCCAGACGTTTACGAAGCGGCGCGATCGCAGGTTTTGTTGCGATGTCCTTTCCAAAAGCATCCAGCGTGCGAATGGCGGGCAAAAGCATGGCTGGCCCGGCGTCAAACAGATCCCGCAGCTTACGGGCGCTGCGCCTTGTGTTGACGTAGATTTCTGTGCGCGGTGGGGTCAGTGGATCATTTTCAGGCCAGCGCTGATGCAGCCCTTCAATCAGAGCCTTCGAGAAATCCACGCCCGGGGGCAGCGCATAGACGCGGGGTTGGTCAGATGGTTCAAACATCGCAATCTTTCAAAATCTCTTCGGCCAGAGGAATACTTTCCGGTTGCCCGACGTCACACCAGGCACCGGGCCAGTGCAGCCCATAAAGGCGGTCTGATTTATCATAAAGATCCCAGAGAAGGTTCAGGGAAAAGGCGGTTTCATTGATTTTGTCCAACCCCTCTGTGCGCAGAATTTGCGCGCCGGTGTAAACATAGCCCGGCCCGCGGGAAATCTGGCCGTGGTCATTCAGGATGAAATCGCCCTGCCCCTTATGCCCCCTCGCCTGTTCCGGCGTGATCAGCAGCAAAAGCGCATCCATGCGGTTTGCGTCCCAGTGATCTGCCAGCATCTGAAGGGGATCAGGCCCGCGCCAGATGGCGTCGGAATTAAGGGTGAAAACTGTGCTATCCTGCAGAAGCGGCGCGGCCTTGCGTAAGCCGCCGCCGGTTTCCAGCAATTCGGCGCTTTCATCGGAAAAGACAAGATCGCGGTTATTCAGGTGATCCTGCAACATTTCCCCGAAGTAACAGATGTTTACGATGGTGCGTGAAACCGGCGCGTTTTCGACGGTGGTCAGCGTGTGATCGATCAGTGCCTTTCCCGCGACTTTCACCAGTGGTTTGGGCTGATGGCGCGTCAACTCACCCATGCGGGTGCCTTTCCCGGCAGCGAAAATCATCAGGGGAAATTGTTTACTCATGCAGGAAGCCCGTCTTTTGAGGGTGCCGGTACATAGCCCCGGATCAGGTCTTTCAGGGGTGCCATGACGGGGTGTTCAAGATCTGCCATCAGGCGCGCCCAGACTGCAGGTTGCCATTTCAGGTAACCGGTTTTCCCCAGATCCGTCGCAAGCCGCGCGAAGATCCCCAGGATACGCAGATTTCTTTGTATCGATTGCGCTGCACAGGCGGCGCGGAAGCTGTCTTGCGGCAGATCGCAGGCCGTTGCAAAACCACGGATTATCCGTTCTGCCAGATCAGGGTTTATTTCGCGGCGGATATCGAAAAGCATCGACACAAGATCATAGGCGACATGCCCCATGGCAGCATCCTGAAAATCCAGCAGGCCAACAGATTTTCGCCCTTCGCGTTCGGGTAGCCAGATCAGGTTTCCCGCGTGAAAATCGCGTAATATGATCACAGGATCACCAAGCCATGTTTGTGCCAGAATGGTTGCAAGTGCCTGCTCGATCTGCTCCTCGGCCTCGGGCTTACGCTGATCCTGCGGCATGTAATGATCGAACAAGGGGGCAATCATATCTGCCATGTTCTGCGGGGTGTAGACCGGCAGGCCGGGCATAGGTGTATGCTGATGCAGTTCCCGCAACATGCCGGCAACGGCTGTGAAAGCTGTGTCTTCACGCAATCGCCCGGCATCAAATTCATCGCTGAAAACGGCATCGCCCAGGTCTTCACACAGAAGAAATCCACTTTCGATGTCAGCCGAAATGACTTCCGGTGCGCTGAAGCCTGCCTGGGTCAACCAGCGTGCGATATCGACAAAGGCCGTTTGCGGCGGGTTTGCAGGTTGGGGCGCATCCATAAGAACCGCGGCCTTTACACCCTTTTGAACACGGAAGTACCGACGGGACGAGGCATCTTGCGCCAAAGGTGCAATTTCAGCCCCGGCCATCTCAGTACCCATCAGAAAAGCGCTGATGTCATCAGTTCGCGTCATCATATACTCCGGATATCAGTTTTGCCCAGCGAGCATCCTGAGCCCGCAGTGTCAGGTGGCGTTCGTCTGACTGCTGCCCATTTTCAAACACCAGAGTAAGTGCATTTTCAGGGCGATAGCTGCCCAGCCGGTCGGGCCATTCAATGAAACAAATCGCGTCTGTCATGGCATCATTCAGGCCAAGTTCTTCAATCTCATCCGGATGGCTGAGACGATACAGATCGCTATGCCAGATTTCCCCAGTGGGACTGTCATAGGTCTGAACCAGTGTGAAGGTTGGGGAAGGAATGTCTTCGGGTTCTTCCAGCAATGAAAGGATCGCGGCGCGGGCAAAGAAAGATTTGCCGGCCCCAACAGGCCCTTCCATCAGAACGCAGTCGCCAGGGCGCAAATGTTGCGCAAGCCGGGCAGCGAAAGTGGCGGTCTGATTTTCAGAGGTGAACAGATGTTCGGAAAAAACGGGATCTTGCATGTGGCAGAGTGTACCTGCCCTGTTCGCCGCTGCAAGCTGTACTATGCGTCCTGCGCGGATCTGGTGGTTTTCCAGACGGGTTCGCGGTTTTGCGTGCTCGTGGTTGAGAAATGAACGAGCGTTGCGCCGCCCGTCAGGGGGGTAACGGAAGTGAACAGATGTCGCCCATCTTCCATTCTGGTTTCTGCGCTCCAGGGTTCTCTGTTGTGAATGCGGCAGATGCTGCGTTCCACGCCAGACCATATCGGGCTGGCCCGGGTGGCTTTCACCCAGCGTGACAGGGCTTCGGTATGGGTCAGATCATCCAGGCCTGACCCTGGGTCATAACCCCATAGATCAGCATACGCCTTGTTTGACAGGGTCAGGGTGCCTGTGTGAGAGAATACCACCATTGCATCGGGAAGGGCATCTATCACGGTCTGGCTGAGTTCCAGTTCAGCCCGGAACTGACGGGTCAGCGTGACTTCTGGTGTGATGTCTTCAAATTGAAATGCAATGGCACCGTTTGGATGTGGACGTCCGGAGATTTTATAGGTTCTGCCTGAAGGCAATGACCAGGTTTCCTCATAGGTGCCGTCAATTGCCCGGGCTTCAAGTTTCTGAATGTGATCGCGCCATTGGCTATAGTTTTTAGGTTCTGGGATCATGCGTTTTTCACGCAGTTCATCGAGGAAAGAAATCAGTTCAGGTTTTTGTGAGAGAAAAAGGATATCCAGACCGGTCAGATCCGTCAGTGCCGGATTAAATAAAACGAGGCGGCGGGATTTATCAAATATCGCCAGACCTGTGGAAAGATGTGCAAAGGTCTTGGTCAGGGTCTGGACGAATTCTTCCAGGGCTGCGCGGGCATTTACCTCTGCCCCGCTTTCTGTTGCAACACATACGGTTGTTCCGCGCCATGTGGTTTTATGACAGTCAAACCACATGGCATTGCCTGGCTGTGTGGATTTCAGGCACAGGCGATGTGTACTGCCATCTGCAGCTTTGGTATTAAGTTCAGGGAGAATGTTTTCTGGCGGCCACAGATGTTTCCGGCCTTCTTCGGACTGGTCGGTCGCGACATCAAGATATCGTTTGTTGGCCCAGATCAATGTACCATCATGTCCGAATTGCCAGGCAAGAACCGGGCTTGCGTCTGACATATAACGCAAAAGATCCAGTTCATCTTCATTGGCGCGAAGGCACTGATTGTCAACGGTAACGTCACTTTTTTCGCTTTCCGCATCTGTCAGTTCAAGCCGGATCAGCCCATCCCACCATTCGGCATGGATCATTCCTGTGTCGTCCGGCGCGATAGCTGCAATCCAGATTTCTCCGGTGCTGCCCAGATCAACCAGGTCATCGGTCAGAGTTGGAAAACGTGGGGAGAGCAAAGCTGCAAACTGTTGCCACTTTGTCGTTGCAGGTGGTGCGCCGCGTAGGAGTTCATGGGCTGCTGGTGTAGCATCGGTCAGGGTTTCCTGGTCAAAAAGGAAAACCGGCCTGCGGTCACCTTCATGAACCAGAGAATAGGTTGAATGAACCGGGAAGGCGGGCTTTCTCAGCAGCCACAGGATTGCTGCGCCACTGGTCAATATTGAAACCAGAGCGACAAACAGTAGCTCTGTCAGTGCAGGGGAAATGCTGAAAAACGCCTGCAAGGCCCGCCTCCTTTCAGATGGTCATCTGTAAAGGATGTATCAAACCAGGTTAATAACGCGTTAACCCTGCAGGCGTTCACGCAAATCAGGTGATCTGATCGTTTTCCCCCAACGCGTCGCGACTGGCATTCTGAGAAAACAATTCTGCGCCAGAGGGCCAGGTGACTTCGACAATCGCACCGCATTTTTCCGGCAGTTCATTGCGCAAAAGGTAAGGATCGGCACCATTGTTAAAGCTCAACTCTGCGCCGGTGCGTTCCAGCAGGGTTTTGGCGATAAACAGACCCAGACCCATGCCCTGATATTCTGGCCGTCTCTTTCTGGAACTGCGACGGCGCACAAAGGGATCACCAATACGTCCTGCCATATCCAGTGGAAAGCCGGGGCCGTCATCAATCACGCGGATCAGGACTTTGTCATTGTTCCAGCGTGCTTCGACCCAGACATTTCCCTGGGCAAAATCTACGGCATTCTGAATAAGATTGCGGAGCCCGTGGATAAATTCAGGCATCCGGCGTGCTTCCGGCTGAAGCAGGGTTTTGCGATCGCCTTCAAAATCAAAATGAACCTCTTTGCCACGTGACACATGGGGTTCAGCGGCTTCTTCAATCACAGTTTGCAGGGCAGCAACCTGCAGGTGCTTATCGGATTTCCCGGCCCGGCCCATTGAACGCATAATGTCATGGCAGCGCCCCACTTGTTCGCGGATCAGAATGGCATCGTCGCGCAGATCGGGCTGATCTTCCAGCTCTTCCACCAGTTCAGAACTGACCAGTTTGATTGTGGCCAGAGGGGTGCCCAGTTCATGTGCAGCGGCGGCGATGACACCGCCCAGATCGGTCAGTTTCTGTTCACGGGACAGGGCCATTTGCGTCGCCAGCAAGGCTTCGGACATGGAATGTTGTTCTGATGTTACGCGGTGGGCATAAAGGCCAAGAAACAGGATCCCGGTGATAATCCCGGCCCAGAACCCGAAGGCCAGAACTGCAGGAATGGCCAGCACGGTGCCATCAGCCGTGACCAGTGAAAGATGGGTCAGGGCCAGCAAAGTCACCCCACTGGCAGCGATACCAGCCAGGGCAATGGTGGAACGCAGGGAAAGTGCGGCGGCAGAGATTGTCACCGGGGCGACGATCAGAAAGGCGAAAGGGTTGTTCAGCCCGCCGGTCAGCCAGAGAAGCATCGTCAGCTGTACCGTATCAAACAGCAACATCCGCGCGGCCTGGCTTTCTGTCAGGCGCCGGACGTTCGGGTAAACAGACATCGACACAAGATTGACGATGACTGAAACCCCGATCACGATTGAAATATAGCCGATCTTCAACTGGATCTGATAGAACCAGGCGGCAGCTATGACGGCCGCGACCTGCCCGGCAATCGCCAGCCAGCGCAGCATGATCAACGTCCGCAGGCGGATCCAGTTGTTGTGGGTGTGGCTTCCGAACAGGGCGGGTTGGGTATCGGTCATGGCGCTTCATTCACGTTGCTGTGTCTGCGTCAACACGTGCCCTTGATACGCCCGCCGGATAAAGCGATCAATGTGCAAACGCGTGAAACAGAAAGTAACAACATGATCAGAAATGTTGCCATTATTGCAGTCGTGGCCATTCTCTCTTTGCTTGGGGGGATGTGGTACTCGACAACAAAATCCGTTGCCGAATGTGTCGGTGGGCGGGATATCATCGTTGGTGGCCTTGATGCCATTGGTGGCCCGTTCAGCCTGATGGATCAGCATGGGAATGCTGTGACAGATGCAGATGTGATAACAAAGCCGACCCTGCTTTATTTCGGCTACACCTTCTGCCCGGATATCTGCCCGGCGGATACCGCGCGGAATGCGGCAGCTGTCGAGATCCTTCAGGAACAGGGTTATGATGCGCAGCCCGCAATGATCACCATTGATCCGGAACGTGACACGCCGGAAGTTATGGCTGATTTTGTGTTCAACCTGCATGAAGACATGATTGGTATGACAGGCACGCCTGACCAGGTGAAAGCAGCGTCACTGGCCTATAAGACCTATTACGCCAAAGAACTGAACGGTGATCCGGAATTCTATCTGATGGATCATTCCGTGCAAAGCTATCTGGTTTTGCCGGATCAGGGAACGATGGCAGTCTTCGGGCGTTCTCCGACACCTGAACAGGTTGCCGAAGTATCGTCCTGCTTTATTGATCAGGCCAGCTAACCACCCGACGTAGTGTGAAAATTGACCCTCTCTGCGTGACAGCGTATGAGAGGGTGTGCGATTGCAGATCAAAGAGGATCCCATGGCAGAAAGAGACCTTCAGGAAATCGGTGAAGACCGGTCTTTGCTTCTGGTAGATGACGACGAACCATTTCTGCGTCGCCTGTCCCGTGCAATGGAAAAACGTGGCTTTGAACCGGAAATCGCCGGATCTGTGGCCGCAGGCCGTGCGATTGCAACGGCCCGCCCCCCTGCCTATGCGGTGGTGGATCTGCGGCTTGAGGATGGCAACGGGCTTGATGTGGTGGAACTGCTGCGCGAACGCCGCCCGGATGCACGTATCATCGTGCTGACAGGGTATGGCGCGATTGCAACTGCGGTTGCAGCTGTAAAAGCGGGCGCGACGGATTATCTGTCAAAGCCGGCAGATGCGAATGATGTGACATCTGCACTGCTTGCAAATTCAGATGAACTTCCCCCACCCCCGGAAAATCCGATGTCTGCGGATCGCGTGCGTTGGGAACATATTCAGCGGGTTTATGAGCTGTGTGATCGCAACGTGTCTGAAACCGCGCGTCGTCTGAACATGCACCGCCGTACGCTTCAGCGTATCCTTGCAAAGCGCAGCCCGAAATGAAGCGGGCTGCTCTGATCCTGACCTTCGCGCTGGGCGGATGTCTGGCGGTGGAAGAACCTGCGGGCACGGTCACGCTGCAAGACGGCTGGAATTGTGATCAGGATCGCTGCCTGCGCTATTTCGAAGATCTGAACATGGTGCAGATCACAGGCATGGAAATGATCCGCGTGCCAGATCGGATTGATACATCATCCAGCGTAGTTTCCAGCCGCGATTTCCTGCGCTTATTCTATGTCGCACAGGGCGCGGACTGGTTGGATGCTCCATGAAGTGACTGGTCAGTGATACATCAAATCCGCTCGCCACGCGTCACTCCTTCACGATCCGGACGAGCCTTCCTTACAGGCGTGCAAAGAAGAAACCGCGGTTGCTGAAGCAGTTCTGGCAAGAGGTGAAATCCGGTCAGCTCAAACAGGGCTTTCTGATGATTGTTCCCTCTGTTTTGTCTTCATTGCTTTTTACGGTCTGATGTCCGAGCCGGATATGGTTGCCTCCACCCCCAGATTTGGCATCGCGATGCTGGCCGGCGTTCCTTGCATCTTCTCGATTTATTGTATTTGCTCGTTGATCTTTCCCTTACAGACCGCACGCTTCAATCAGGATTTCATCGCAGATCGTAATACTTAACGGTTTTCTCAACCGGGGTGCCATCGGTCATTTTGCCATCGCGTTTTGTGTTTCCGCGAAAACCAATGCTTTGATAAAAGATTAACCCGCCTTCATTATCAGATCGGATTTCTGCTTCGATCCAGTTCTTTCCCATCGTCCGGGTGGCGGTTTTTGTGGCTTCAAACAGTTTGCTGCCGATACCCTGGCCTGTCTGCCCGGCGCGCACGAAGGTTGCGATCTCAACCGTGTCTTCTGGCAGTTCGCCCCAGGGGCCGATCCATTGAAACCCCATCAATGTGCCGTCATCACGTTCTGCAATATGCCAGACACAGCCCTGGCCCATCACCCAGTCGCCAAGTTCCTGACGTGACAAAGGCACGGTCAGCGCAGTGCTGCCACCGATAGCGATGATTTCATTCAGCAGGTCGCAGGCGTTTCCGGTATCAGCAAGTGAACCCGGGCGGATGATCAGTGTACTCATAGCTGCTCCAGCAGAGTTTCATGGCGTGTTGTGAAGGCATCGCGGGTTTCCAGTGGCGGGCGAAGAACAAGAGAAAGCCCTGAAACAGCCTCGGTTTTGATGCGTCCGAATATTTTGTTGGCCTCGGCTTCAGAAAAACCGGCTAGCTGTACAGCTTCAAGCCAGGCAGAAACCTTATCCGCCCGTTTAATGGCCTGTTTCACGGTTTTCGGCAGAATTGCTGGTAAGCCAAAGCGTAAATGGATCGCCGCTGTCAGCCGTGCATCCAGATCACCATAACCATCACCCACCGCAGACTTAACCGGTGAAATCATGTCGCCGATCACATATTCCGGCGCATCATGCAGCAAAGCAGCCAGACGCCATTTCACCGGTGCACTGGGGTTCTGGCGGTGATAGATTTCTTCGACCAGCAGGGAATGTTCGGCAACGGAATAGGCATATTCACCCCGTGTCTGCCCGTTCCAGCGTGCCACAAAAGCCAGGCCATGGGCGATGTCTTCGATTTCGATATCCATGGGGGTCGGATCCAAAAGATCCAGACGACGACCGGATAGCATTCTTTGCCAGGCGCGGGGGGCTTTAGACATAGGTGTTCTTTCAAAAGGCTTTTCACGCAGGCTAACGCGAATGTCAGGACCCGTCATTGGGAAAATTTGCTGATTTATGGTATATTTAGCCTGCCCCGTTTGCGGGGTGATCCTGCAAAGCGGAGGCAAAAGCAACCGAAAGGAAGGATCATGTTTAAACGTCTCATCACTACCGCTCTTGTCTTTGGCGCAGCTGCGCTTGCCCCGCCGGCAGATGCACAATCCCGGCCACAATGTTTTGATCGGGGGACGCTTGTAGATATTTTGACGGAACAATTTAACGAAACGCTTACCGGTGGCGGTTTACAGAGCCCGGGACAATTGCTCGAAATCTGGAGTTCACATTCGACCGGCAGCTTTACTGTTTTTATCACCTATCCTACGGGCATAAGCTGTGTCGTTGCTTCCGGGCGTGAATGGCACAATGCGCCGATGGCGATATTGGGGGCGGACAGCTAATTTTCTGATTGATTGCCGGGACGGCTTCGGAATGCTATTGCGCGTTTAGTGTATTTGTAAGGAACCGCCCCATGGCCACGGACTATATCGTCAAAGACATCACCCTTGCGGAATTCGGTCGT
>NZ_JADCKQ010000007.1 GCF_016123485.1 Halocynthiibacter styelae
CGATCAGAGCGTGGCATCCGGTGCTGGCGTGACGCTGAACGGGTCTGCTTCCGATGCGAATGACGTGGGCCAGGTGCTGACGTACAGCTGGCTTCAGACCGGGGGCGTTTCTGTGACGCTGAACGATGGCACTGTGGCAAGCCCGGCGTTTACGGCCCCCGTGGTTGCGATTAGCGACAGTGAGATCCTCACCTTCCGCCTGATTGTGAACGACGGGTTTGTCGATTCCACTCTGGACACGGTTGCGATCACGGTGAACGGCCCGGTCAATACGCCGCCAACCGCCGATGCGGGCAGCGATCGGAGCGTGGCATCCGGTGCTGGCGTGACGCTGAACGGGTCTGCTTCCGATGCGAATGACGTGGGCCAGATGCTGACGTACAGCTGGATCCAGACCGGGGGCATATCAGTTTTGCCATCTGGCAGCACTGCGCAAAACCCGGCCATCACGGTTCCGGATTTTCCGGCGGGCCAGCCGCCTCATGTCCTGACATTTGAACTGACTGTGAATGACGGCTTTGAAGATTCTCTTGTTTCAACCGTGACTGTCACCGTGAATCCGCCTGCAGATATCACGCGACCGACTGTTACGCTGTCCGGGGCACCGTCCATGCATGATGGCAATACGCTCATCTCTTTGCGGATAGAATTCTCAGAGGTAGTGACCGGTTTTGCGCCTGAAGATATAGACGTTCAAAATGGTAACGTGGTTGCGTTTGCCAACTACGTCACCCATCATCAAATTCTGATTAGACCACAGAATGCGGCGCAAGCTGTTGTTGTGAGCGTCGTGGAAAATGGTGCCGAAGATTTAAGCGGGAACGGGAACGAAGCGTCCGCGCCTGTCAGCATTAGCGGCAACTCGGTTGAGACGACCCAGCGTGAGGTTGATGAATTCCTTAAGCAACGTGGGATGCTGCTTACACGTGCGCAACCCAATCTGTCGCGTTTCTTATCGTCAGGCACCCCCGGTTCTTTTGCTTTGAATGGGTCGGCCACACGAGGACATCTGAACTTTGCCACTGGATCTGATGCACGCGTCTGGACAAATGCCATGGGGATCTGGAGTGATGAGGACGGGCAGAAACAATCCTATGCCCATCTGGCGCTTGGATCACATATCCTGACGACGGACACTTTGGTCATTGGTGCAATGGCGCAGTTTGATCGTGCAGACAGCACACTGACGGACAGCAGAATTGAGAGCACCGGTTATCTGATCGGGCCATATTTTGTCGCCAGACTGTCAAAGCAGCCGCTGATTTTCTCAGGTAGCTTGTTGCATGGCCGGACGAAAAACGACCGGACACCAACAGGGCAGCCCACTGATCAGTTCGACAGCACCCGTACGCTTGCGACACTTGGTGTTGAGGGCAGTGTGGACCTTGAAAGAGGCATTCGGATGATCCCGTCGCTGGATGTCTTTTATCTGAACGACAAACGGCACGCCTATGTGGACAGCGCAAATACCACGATACCGGAACAGGAGATCACGCAGTCAACAGCACGGCTTGGGCTTGGGTTTGAAATCCCGCTTGCGCTTGAAACCGCTGACGTTCTGCTGACGCCGGGTATCAGTGCAAGCTTCTCCGATACACGCGGGGCGTTCTCAAACGAGAGCTCTTCACAGTGGGGGGCAGAAATGGGTGCGGTCTTAGCACTGTCGGACAAGGCTTCGATCACGGTGGATGTTTTCTATGACGGCATCGGTGACAGCACCACAGACATTTATGGCGGCAGCCTGCTGTTTGAACTGAAGTTCTGACCCTGAATGCACTTTGGTTTTCTCCGGGATCTTTCCGGGGAAAACCCACAGATCAGAAATTCCTGATCACATTTTCCATGAAAAGAAACACCCACAAAACGTGGTGCAGTTGTAACGAAGCAGGAGGGATCTTTATATGTCAAATATTGCTGGCAAAGCCTATGCAATGAATGTGGTTACCCCCAGTAACCCCCGGATAACCTGGATCAACCGGCTGTTGTTTATGGCCGCGCGCGGGCTGCCGTCCAACCTTATGGGGCTGTTGGGGTTATCCCTTATTCACTTTGCGCGTTGGGTCATTCTGACCCCCAAAGACTGGCCCGATCTGGGGCAGGGGAAAGAAAATCTGCAAAATGATTACATGTTGTTTTGTTCCAACTTCAACGGCACCTGGGATCAGTATATTGATGCGTTTTCCGATGGGATCCCCAGCGGGCTGGACCTGTTCTGGTATTCCGCGACCAAATATCCGAAATCAATCCCGATCACACCGTTCAAAGATTACATTACCTTCAATCAGATCAATACGGATTACTACTACAGCGCAACGCCAGGATCAGCCCAGCGAGACATCAAAACAAGTCTGCTGATCTATGATCACGTGCTGCAGCTGACTGAACTGCAGGCCAAATCAACACCGGAAGAATTTGCAGCGGCTTATCACAAGGCCTCTTTTGCGATGCAGATTGGTCTGGGTGACCCCGGTTTCGGGCCGGTGGCCAGCCTGGATACGGAACGTGCCGACGTAAACCGTGAGAAATATGTTGCCGCGTCGCAGGCAAAATTTGCCAGCCAGCGTGACCATGCCGCACGCAAATCCACTGAGGAGAAGCCCGATGCCTGATCTTGATTCCGGACATATTTTCCTGACGACAATGGCCCCGATTTTGCCGGGTGCACCAGAGGACAATCCGCATAGCTCGCATGAACAAAGGGTGCGGATGGCGTTGGCGCGTCTGCCCACTGCCAACCAGTCGCCCGCAACAGAAACCGGCCCGTATAACAGCCCGTTTACCCGCAATATGCGGAACCATCTGGCGCGGATGTTTGTGTTGAATGATGTGGTCTATAACGGGCGTGTCGGTCAGAATGCACTGAAAGCGCAAATTGAAGGCGACAAACCATTTGTTCCGCAAAAGGTGGACAGGCTGAATGCGCCTTATCTGATCTTCTGTGCCGATGTTGATGCGATCACCGAAGACGGGGATGCTTTGCCTGCGACGCTGACAAGGGCGCAGCAGAAAGAGGTGCGGAATTCCTATGCGCATAAGCTTTGGGAAACGATGCGCGAAGAACTGATCGCAATTTATTCCAACTGCTATGGGTTTGAGAATGTAAAATCTGCCGATGATTTTGCGGATTACCTGGAACGATGCCACGTTGAAACCACGATGCCGTTCCATGACTATTATCTGGAACTGCCCAGGTTCAACACCTTGCCACTGAAAGGGTTGTTATACGGCGTATTGGCCCCGGTTCTGGTTGGGATGGTCGCGCTTTTGTTCTGGTTATTTGGGATGCAGGCGTTGCCGATACTGGGCTGGCCCAGTCTGATAACCTGGTTCCTGGCGTTTCTGCTTGGTGGCGTTGCTGCATTCCTGGCCGTCAAATTCACATTGCGAAACGGTGAGAAACCGCTTGCGCCGGCGAAATATGATGACCTGCCGTCAGTCCTGAAATCCTTATATATTCAGCAGAAATTCGCAGAATTTTTCATTGAAAATCAGGGCGCAAGCGCTGCGGACCTTCATGAATCCTTTGGTCGTTTTGTCAAAGATCACAGACCGGCAGATCGCCATTCGAAAACCCAAAAACCAGGTGTCATTTCTTCATCTGATCTCAAAAACGTAACCTCTTAACGGGTGGATGTGACATGACACGTGAACTCAATCTCAATGACATTCAGGGGAATATTACCCGTGCCTATGGCCGCTATTCCTTTCCCTTCGCACGCTACATATTCTTTCATTTTCCGTCACCTGCTGCGGGTCGGGATTTTCTGGATATTGTGCGCAAACAGGTCACGACCGCGGCCTATTGGCCAACAAAAAAAGACAAGCCTCTTTGCACAACAAATGTTGCCCTGACATTCCCGGGAATGCTTGCGCTGCAACTGCCGGTGCGCACATTGCAGGCCATGCCGGATGAATTCATTGAAGGTATGAAAGCGCGGGCCTTTTTGCTGGGGGACCGGGACCAGACGGAAACCGAAGAAGACGCCCTGAAAGAAGACTGGGATAAGAACTGGGACCCGATCTGGCAAAAAAGCCGGGAGCCGGGCACGCTGGGTTTTGGGAAAGATGATGTGCATGTTCTGGTGACACTGAATGCCCAGCTTGCCCCCGGAACCAGCGATCAGCCAAATGATGCGCTTGAAGAGCGGACACAGTGGTTGTTAGACGCGGCAACCCAAACTGGTGTCACCCATATCAAAGGCATCGGGGCCAATGGGGATCAGGATTATCAGGAAGCCTCAACGGTTTTTGATAAAATCGGCAAATTGAACCTGCCCACAGCGAAAGAGCATTTTGGCTTTACCGACGGCATTGGAAACCCGGTGTTTGAGGGGCAGTTGCCCGATGACATTATCGACCAGGCTGTGATCGGTCGCGGAAAACTGATGGGGGATGGCTGGCAGCCACTGGCCACGGGCGAGTTCATCCTGGGGCATCCTGATGAATCCCAGGAACTACCGCCCGTTGCCAACCCGCCGGAATTTACACACAACGGCACATTTTTCGCCTTTCGCAAGCTGCATGAAAATGTTGGCAGCTTCCATGAGGTTGTTGAGGAAGAAGCAACCCGATACGCAAGCGTTATGCAGGTCAGCCACGAAGAAGCCGTTGAAACCCTGCGTGCAAAAATGTGCGGGCGCTGGTCTGATGGTGTGCCTCTGTCCAAAGTGCCGACCTATCCTGAATGGGTGGCCTTTGGTGAAAAGATGGGTTTTCACGGTGATGGGGTTGATCCCATCGATGGCTACCGGAAAAACCTTGCTTATATAGCCTCGCCAGAAGCCCGGGACTTTCGATACGCCGACGATATGAGCGGTTTCAAATGCCCGGCCGGCGCCCATATGCGCCGGATGAATACCCGCGATTACCTGGATCCAATGAATAAGAATGGCGTGGACCAGAAAACTGGCAAGCCAGAAGAAAACCCGGATGCAACCAGCGCGCTGAACAAGCGGCGTCGCATCCTGCGTCGTGGCCTGCCTTATGGTGCCCCGGCTTATGAACACAAAGATGACGACACCGAACAAGGCGTGATCATGATCATCATGGGGGCCAGCCTGTTCCGGCAGTTTGAATTCGTACAGCAGCAATGGATCCAATATGGCCTGGATTTCCATCAGGGCAACAACACATGCCCCATGCTTGGGAACCATGATCACCACAAACGCCACACCATCCCGTCTGATCCGAAATCCGGCAAGCCGCCCTATGTCATGAGCAAACTGAAGACGTTTGTTGAATGCCGGGGTGGCGACTATTTCTTCGTCCCCTCGCTGACCGCTTTGCGGATGATGGCAATGGGCATTGTTGATCCAACCTGAACGGAGATTTGTAATGTTTGCCGCAATATCAAACGTCTTTACGGCGATATACCAAAGGCTTGTGATCTGGTCGGAAGGTCTGATCTCACTGCTTTATCTGATCTCAATGGGGATCTTGGCGCTGTTTTCCGGTGGTGTAGGAGCCTTTTTCCTGAAACCGGGAACCCAGCGCCGTGTTTTCGCATTTTTACGGGCATTCTGGCCAAATATTTCGGTCTCAAAGGTGCTGATGAAATGCTATGAAAATACAGGCACTGCCATTGTCACACGCCGTCAGGATTGCCTGGATGTTCTCAATCGGAATGAGGACTTTGAAGTGGTTTACGGCACAAGGATGCGTCAGCTGACCGAGGGGGATAACTTTTTCCTCGGCATGCAGCCCGGCTGGGATTACACCCGTGATACGTCGGCGATGCGCCTGGCGGCCAGGATGACGGATGTGCCTGAAATTGTGCTGCCACGGGCATCAGAACTGGCGCATAACATCCTGGCAGACAGCCCGGGAAAGATCGATATCGTGCCAGCGCTGACGCTTGAAGTGCCCTGGGATATGACCCAGCGCTATTTCGGTGTCGGAGGGGAACGTGAAAAGATGCAGAAATGGACCACGTCGCTGTTTTGGTATTTGTTTCAGGATCTTGGCGCGGACAAACAGGGTGGGGCCACCGCCCTTGGTCATGCTGCAGAATTGCGCGAATACCTGGATGCGGCGATCGCGGATCGTAAGGCAACGCCCACAGATACACCTGATATTCTGAACCGCTGCCTGGCGCTGCAATCATCTGACACGCCGGGGATGTCTGATCTTGGCATCCGGAACAATCTGCTGGGGTTGTTGATCGGGGCCATTCCGACAATTTCAAAGGCAAGTTGCATTGCGTTGGATGAACTGTTGAAGCGCCCAGAGGCCCTGGCCTCTGCCCGCAAAGCTGCGCTGGAAGATGATGATGATCTGCTTGCGCAACATATTTGGGAAGCCCTGAGGTTTAATCCTTTTAACCCCGTGATTTATCGCCGGGCGATCCATGATACGGTGATTGCGCCGAACAGTTTGCGCCAAAGGAAAATACGCAAGGGGCAAATCGTTTTTGCGGCGAATTTCTCGGCCTGTTTTGATCGGTCTGAAATCATTTCCCCAAATGAATTTCGTACAGACAGACCCTGGAGCGATTATATCATCTGGGGCTATGGTATGCACAAATGTTTTGGCGACGCCATCAACAAAGCTGTGATCCCTGCGATTCTGAAACCGGTTCTGGCCCAGAAAAACCTGCGCCGTGCCGCCGGGGCGAAAGGCCAGATCGACACTGGAACATCCGGTTTCCCGCAACACTTCCACATCGAATTTGATCGTTAGGTTCTGTCATGAAAAATCCACTTCTCATCACACTTTTGCCGTCTGCTGATGTTGATCTCGGACGCTGGTTGCTGGCGCATTATCAGGTTGAATATTCAGAGCGGCCCCATGCCCCGATTTTTCATATTCTTGCGCTGAAGGCCTGGGGGGTGGGCAAGGATGATTATCCGCTGTTTGTTCGGGGTGGCGAAAAATACGGTGGCATTGAAAAGATGTTGCCCCTGCTGGAACGAGAGGCCGCACAATATTTACGCCTGCTGCCTGACGCAGAAAAAGAACCGCTGCTGCATAAGGAAGCCTGGGATCTTCAGCATTATGCCCGCTGGGAAATGGGCACGGATGTTGTGAACTGGTCTTACTGGAACTTGTTAAAGTACAAAAAGGTCGTCTGGCCCTCCATCACAACAGATGTGCCCTGGTATGAAAAACTGACATGCCAATTCGGGTTTCGGGGCATCCGGTGGCTGATGTATAAAGGGCTGAAACTTGATCAGGCCGTTTCTGATGCGTCCCTGACAAAGATCTGTGCAGGCTGGGACAAATATGATGAAATTCTGAAAGATGGGCGTGAATATCTTGTGGGGGATCGCCTCACTTTCGCGGACTTAGCTGTCGCGACCTCGGGCGGGCCTATGATCCTTGCGCAGGGGTATCACGGAATGCTGCCAAATCAGGCTGTTTGCCCCCCTGAAATGCAGAAAGTGTATAGCGAGCTGCGCCAACGCCCCACCGGCCGTTTCATTCAGCGTATTTATGACAGGCATCGCCCGGATCAGCTGCTTTGCGTGTGAAAACCTGCGCGGGTGTCGATAAAAACACCCGCAGCTTTCCAGCCTTCCAGAAGCTCAGGAGTGTTATGCCAGGAGGTTGCGACGTCGTCATAGGAATGGCCGTATGTCTGCGCCACGGTGCAAAGTGCGTTGTCAACGTCAGCCCCATCGCACATCGCCTGTAAAAACACAGCATGCGCCGGCGCAACAGGGAAGGTTGTTGTCTGGAAGTTTTTACGCAGCACAGCGACGCAACACTGTTCCTTTTGCGGAATATCAGGCGATTGCCCGTCACGTATCTGGTGGTAATACCAGGCGACGGGATAGCGATGCTGCGCGATACGCAGGCTGGGCTGCACCTGCAGGGCGCTTTCTGGTGTTGTGGTCGTGGCCAGCTGCATATCTTCGGATCCGGCACTGTCAAAAGCTGTGAATACGAGACGTTCAAACTGTGCCAGATCCACCATGAAATCAAACCAGGGTTCAGGGGTATCCGCACCTGAATCCGTTCGGTTTTTTTGCAGGAACCCCGGAAACCGACGCCCCAGATCGTAAAGTGTGTAACTTTCAGGCGGGGCTTCGCGAATGTATTCAGCGACGAAGTCATTGAACAGATCTGTTCCCAAGGCGTGACACAGCGCCGGGAACTGTTCCCGCATGCAGGCGGCGATACGCAGGGCATAGCTGCGCTGATAAATCGCCAACCCCTCTGCCGCGGTCAAACGTTGCGAGTCGATCAGCCGGGTTGCAGCGAAGGCACCTTCAGGTGCGATCAGGGCGGACTGCATCCATTTTTGCAGGTCTTTAAGCGCAAATCCGGTCACGGCAGGCTGCTTTTGCTTGAAAGCACATCCGGCACAAGGAAATCGACAGGGTTTGATATGGCCGACCCAGAGGCGATAACGGGCGCCATATCAGGTGTAGAAAGATTGCCCTGAATATGGCGCTTTGATTTCAGAAGCTCTGCATGGCATGTGTCAAAATCCGGGATGTTTCCGTCCCATTCCAGCAGGGTAGACGCACCATTGCTGGCATGAAAGGCAATTGCATACAGGTCCCAGACTTCGGATCGCACGGGCTGGTCATGGGTGTCGATGATATGTGTGCCATAGTGTGAATGTCCTGCGATATGCATCTGAACCACGTGTTCCATTGGGAAACCCTGCAGATATTTCAGCGGGTCGGTGCCTGCATTGAAACAACTGACATAGACGTTGTTCACATCAAGAAGCAGGCCGCAGCCTGTCTGCTGCGCCAATGCGCGTAAAAAGTCGGGTTCTTCCAGTGTTGTTTCCTGGAACCCGACGTAGGTGGAAGGGTTTTCGAGGATCAGAGGTCGGCCAAGGAAATCCTGCACTTTATGGATGCGCGCAGCAATATGCGCGAGGGTTTCCTCATTGAGGGGAACGGGCAGGAGGTCATGCGAGTTCAAACCCATTACCCCTGTCCAGCACAGATGATCTGAAATCCATTGCGGCTGAACATCGGCCGCAAGCGCTTTCAGTCGTGCAAGATAGGTCATATCCAGCGGATCGGTGCTGCCGATAGACATTGAGACACCGTGCAATACGACTGGATATCTTTCAGCGACTTTGCGGATGACATCGCGGGGGCGCCCGCCTGAATCCATAAAGTTTTCTGAGATGGCTTCGAACCAGTCGACCTCTGGCCAATGCGCAAGGATGTGTTCGAAATGCGAATTGCGCAAACCCAGCCCAAGACCAAGCCGGGGAAGTTGCGCAATGCTGGTGTGTCGGGTCATCCGCAGCCACCCGCACCAGACAGACCGCTTGCCCCACAAGACGTCATGGCCCCGCGGTTGTCATTGTCGTCGGAAATCCACAGATAACTGGGCCCGGTGCCTGTGAAGGGGGCCGGAACAGGGCCTGCTGTATCAGGTATCTTTGCGTTGGCACCTGGGGAAGGATCGGTGCTTTCATTCGCTTCCATGCGTGCTTTCAGTTCAGGTGCATGCTGTTCTGTCCAGGATTTTTCAAACACCGCCCGTGCCCGCACCCAGACGCTTTCGCCACGATTGGGGCCGGATGTGGTGAAGCGTTCCGCATTGATCGGCGTTGCGCAAGACCCCATTGATCTGCAGTCATTGGTGCCGGGGTGATCCATTTCAGGGCCCCAGCCGTACAATCCGCATCCGCCCTGATTTGCGCAGTTGTTTTGCGTGTGACAGGTGTGATCCGCTGTTGTGGCGCAATACCCCTGGCCAGCACAGCTGTTGGGATCATCGCCGTTTGGCCCGGACAGACCGTATCGATCAGACCCGGCGCAATGATTTAGCCCCATGCAGGCATGCAACGGCAAATGATCAGGCAATTCTGGTTTGGCGATCTGATGTGTTTTGTAGGCCTTTGTCGATGTCCAGGAAAAGGGGGGAACACCATTGGCTGAAGAATAAGGATTTTCCGCCGGAACAGGTTGGCCGGGTTCGCTGCTTGGTTTTGGTGTTGAACAATTCGCCATTTCAGTTTCCTTCCTTTGATTTCCAATAGGGTGCCACATCCGGCAGATGCATCGAATGTGTCCCGTCCATCAGGGACAGGGCCTGGGCGATGATGCTGTCGCCGCCGGTGTTCCCGATTGCCGCGCCTGCCGCCCTGGCTTTGGCCCCCAGAACTTTCAGGTTCTCAAAGGCATCTTCCGGGTGTCCGAGGCTGAGGTTTTCAAAGGTTGGTGCCAACATCTTACCTTTGTAAGGCCCTTCAGATATCTCGATGCCACGCATGAACTTAATCCATTTGTCCATCACCCAGATCATCGATCTGTGCAGCCCGACATTGAAAAACCACTTCTGATTTTCAACCAGGCCTGATGCACCCGAATTGGCCCCCGGGGGAACCATATACAGGGTTTCGGTCATGATAAGCATGTATTGGAACAGACCGGAATTGAAGTCATTCAGCGCGGCAAGATCCTTAGGGTAGCTCGCGCCAACCGGGCTGTCGGGGAAGTCAGAAAGCACCTGAGCTGCGACCATATCCTCTTCGGACCAGACCGCAAATTCGCCCTGGTATCTTTCCCAGGTTTCCATTTGCTGAATGCTGTCAGCCATCCAGGCCGGAAGCCGTTCTTTCGTATCCTTGAATTCCTTCAGTTGGGCCTGCAATGAAAGGAATTTGAAGAAATGGCTGTCCTCTTCGTCATCTGCATCAGCATTTGCGCCCTCTGCGCCGCCCGGGTCTGCGTATCCTTCCCCTTGCTCACAAATGGTCTCTAGCGCGTTCATGGCATCCTGACGGTTGTGAACTGTGATCAGTTCAAAGGCCCCGGCGTGGCTGTCTGGGGCATTGGGAAATTGCGTCACATCGGCAGCGCCGGTCACTGTGGACCCCATGAAGTCCGGCTGTGTAATGCCAGATGCGTTTGCGTCCGCTGTGGTCCATTTTGATTTTGGTGCCGGTTTCCAGGGGTTGAACTTGCCTTCCGGATAGATCGTATCGATGTTGTTGGGAGCGTAATTGTAATGCTGAATTTGCTGGTCTTTGTCGCCATTGGAAAAATCCGCATCTGTCACGTGATCAGATGCAATTAAGCACCGGATAAAACTGTAAAACTGGCCAATGGAATTCCAGTTCTCATCCGCTGGCCAGCCATGTTGGTGCAGATAATGGCGAAGGGTTGTTTCCAGATCCTCTGCCTCACTCAATGCTTCAAATGTTTCGTTGCTTGGCACTTCCGGGTATTCGATTTGCAGGAAATGCCAGAGTTGTTCAAAACCAAACTTCCCAAGCGGAATATGTGTATCGGTGTCCCCGTCAGGGCCGGGCGGGCCGACAGGATTATGATGTGGCAACATTGCCGGATAAATCGGTGGGGCATTCATATACAGTTTTGGCGGCGTGCCTGTCAGGGCGTAATAAATGTTTGAAGACAAAGACATATGCAGCATTTCTTCAACCGCGACAGACATGATGACACCGCCAGCCTTATTTGCAAACAGCTGTGCCTGGTTTATATTTTCGCCGGTGGAATTGTCGCGTTTGAGGGAATAATACGTGTACAGATAAATTGGGATTGTGGCCAGTTCCACGGAAATTGCAGCTTGTAAATCTGCTTTCAGACGGGACAAGGCCGCCGTCCGTGTCATGCTTGTATTCAGATACATAACCATGAATTTTTCGGCTCTGGAAAGGTTAAAGCCCTCTCCGGTGTGATCAATCTCAGATAGGTCCAATCTTGTTCTCCTTGGCGAAAAAAGCGCCAACATAATTTCAGGATCGATATGTATGTTGGGCTATGTAGCTGTGGGTGTTCGCCGATACTATTTGGCAAAAAAAACTAATTTTCTGTGATCAAGCGCACAGAGCAAAAGTATTCCAAGGGTGCGGATCAGGCTTTTGACCCAACACATAACAGCGAGGGCGGGGCCAAATTTTGCTTTTCACTGAGGCTGCGCAGAAACGCATATCCCGTACCAGCCAGCCCGGTCATCAATCCGGGGGGTTGATGGCGTTCACCGCCGCCATATGGCAAAGGATGATGGGTCTGAAGAAAGTTTTCAGAGATGAAATCAAGCGTCTTTCCGATTAAATCCCGGTCATCCACAGGCCCGGTGTCCCGTGCGCGCAGGATCAGTTCCAGATCACTGCCAACGCCATGGCAGAGGCACAGATTGGTTGCGGGCGTTAAACGCGTGGCAAGGGCGTTGCGGGTCAGGTGGGTTGCTTTATGCGCATCATGCAAAAACTGTTGATGTCTGGTCAGTTCGAAGGCTCTGAAACGGGCAAGGCCGATACCGGTTGCGCCATGGCACCAGGCGACTTCAGTCTGGCCCTTTGCCGTGGGATCGTTGTAATACCGCAGATCCGGCCAGCATTGTCGATCCTCATCAAACCAATGATCTTCATATTTGAAAGCCTGCAGACCTGCATCCGTCATGCCCCGTGCATCAAAAGCCGTGCCAAGTTCCAGCAAGGCAAGCCCGATACCACCGGCGCCGTGCCCGTATCCAAGCAGATTGGGGCGGGTTTCCAGATCAGATTGCAGCCAATCCGCGTCGCCTGCATTCTGTTTCATTTCTGTACTTGTGTCCCAGGAGAGGCCCGTATCTGATTTCTGCCCCAGCTGAAGAACTTTCCTGCCCCAGATCAAAAGGGGTTCTTCAATCTCGTCTTTATCGAAAACATCAGACAGTGAAAGAATAGCGGGAATAGATGCCGCAACCCCCAGCATCACATCCAACACCGATTTGCCGGATGTATCGCTGTGAAGCGTGTTCTTCAGGATCGATATTCCACTGTGCAGAAGGTTCGGTTGGTCACAAAGCTGCCCGATCCTGATTGCGGCGTATCCGATGCCAGTGTGACCGGTGTAGAAAGACAGTGAAATTGTTTCCGGGCAGTCCTGAAAACGTGAAACGGAATGCTTGATGGCACCAATCGCTGTGGCGCAGATCACTGGATCGTCTGTGAGATGGCCTAATTCAGCCAGGAACAATGCAATACCCGCTGTGCCGTCATATATCCCCGGGCCCAGGGTGCCGTATCCGGCCAGCATTTTGCCAAAAAAAACATCATTGACGGGGCCAAGCCAATTGCAACGTTCGCCATCCCAGATCGCATCCCGCGCCAGAAGCATTCCGATGGTCCCGGCTGCGTTCAGGATATCAGCGTCTTTCATGCGGCAATCTCCGGTGATGCAGGTGGAAAGTAAAGCGTATCTGTCGAACCGGCGTTCAGGTGCAAAGCGTCCAGATCAAGGCTCCGGGCATCGCAGATCTGGCAAAAATCAGACCAGAAACGTTCAACATATGTCCCGGTGCTGCATCGACTGCTTAAAATGGCTTGTGCAACAATTTTGCTGCGGGCGGCGCCGAAACTGATTTCTCCGTCAGGGTCTTCTGCGAAGCCAATGCCAGGTCCCAGGGAACGTGTGAACATGGGAATATCAGTGGCCAGAACAGGGCGAAGTGGTTTCAGGATATGTGTGAGAATAAGATGAAAAATCCTGAAGAACCGTTGTGACAGGTATAAAACGGCGGTGTCTGAACGGGAAAAATCAGTCAAACGTGTGGCGGTTTTATAGATGAACGGGATTTTATATGTATTCAGTGCCCTGGTCAGCAGATGTGCAGCGGATGCAGCTGTACCTGGTGCAAGCAGATTAAAATAAACCCGGATCATGCGCTGTTGTTCAGCCATATCCGACTGTTCCTGGCCAAACATGTGGAAAAATCCGGGCTGCATATTCATGGAACCCGCCAGATGAGTCACGGTCAGTTGTGAACCGGCATGGATCGGCAATGTATCTTTTTCCGCAAGAAATTGCCCGGGCATGAATTTACGAACGATCCCGGCACGTTCTGCGACGACAGATCCATCTGTCAGCGGCGTGCGCACAATCCAGCCCTGTTGTATGTCGCAACGGGTGGTGTTCGCCTTTTTCAGGTCTTCGATCAGCCTGGCATCGGGGGCTGTTGCGCGAAAGGCGTCTTTGATCACGCCGGATGGATGGGTGTAGAGATATTTATAAACAAATTCTGTCATTTGGGTCAGATCGTCTGCTTCGGGAGTTGCAGATGCCTGGATGGGCTGACCCCGAAAATGAAGGAGTCCGTCTTCAGGAATATGGATTTCTGATACGAAGGTCTGAAGACGCTGTTTCATGCCGCTGCCTTTGTCGCACCTGACAACCCCCGGGCCCATTCCTGGCGTTTGTCAGGGTGGCTGAGCTGTTGTGATATTTCAATAAAGTCGAGTGCAGCTGCCGGTATCTGATCCTGTGCGTAACAATGTTCATAGGCGGCAACCAACATACGCGCGGCAGTCATATCCAGGCAGTGTTCTCTGAAAACTTCCATGGTAGCATTGCTGTAGTTTCGTGTGGTGACATACCCCGTCCAGAATGCATTCATCCCGTTGATGAAGGTCGAAGCCTTCAGGTCATATTTCGAATTCTGATCGGAATTGGGCAGCAAGATCTGATGAATAAAAAACGCGGCAAGGCCACAGCCTACGTCCCATGCCGGATCACCGATGTTCGCCCGTTCCCAGTCGATCAGTTTCAATCTGTTTCGACCGCCTGCCGATGTGATCAGGAAGTTTTCCCATTTGAAATCCCCATGGATCAGACAGGTTTCAGCTATGTTCTTTCGGCAACGCGCAAGGCAGGCCTTCAGGTCGGGTTGGTCGCGGATCAGGTCAATAATTGCCGCGCTTGCTTTGCTGCGACCGCGCAGTGAGGGCAGGGGGCTGGGATCCTGATCCAGGCAAAAGATCCAATGAGGTTTCCCGTCAAAATTTAACTGTAGCGCGTCCACATCCCTGCGGGCGACAGAATGGAAGTTCGCAGCAATCTCACCGGTGCTTCTGGCATGGTCCGGGTGTATCTCTTTCTGTTGACGTGCGTGATTGCCAATGTCGATCGCATCTTTGATCAGCTCCAACGTCAGCGTCGATGTCTTCGCGTCAAAATACAGCAACCGGGGCATGAGGTGACGCAGGTTTTTGAATGCATGGTTGGCGGATACAGCCTGATAGATCCCGGCTTCCAGCGCGATTGATTCAACTGTTCCGGCCTCTGCTTCATGCGCCTGTTTGATAAAGAAAGAGGGGCCGGTCAGTTGCTTTACCGCGAAGAAACGATTGCGCTGACGGCCTGCGACAATGGTTGTCGAACCATTCACAATATCGCGGTTCGTGATCAGCTTCAGATCTGACAGATTCTGCAGGATATTGCGTGCAACAGGTTCCATTGGGGCCTCGGCAGAAGGAATGAAAAAGAAGAGCAGCAACAGGTGCCGCTGCTCTTTGTGTTGATCAGACGGTACAAACAGCCGTGAATAATACGTTCCCACAGCTATCTGCGCTTGCCGCAATTGCATCCAGGTGTGGTTGTGCCGCTGCCTGTGCTTCGGCGACAGTCCCAAAGCTACACCCAGCGGTGAACAGGACGCTGACGCAGTTGTCAGCAACAGTCACTGGATTGGCTGCAGCCGCTTTTGAAGCTTCTTCAATGCTTCCAAACGTACAGCCGGCTGTAAATGCTACGCTTACACACATAATAAATTCTCCCTTAATGTGCTTATCTTCCCCTGGACAGCGCATCTGCCCATCGGTTCCTTTAATTAGCTGAAACCGGGCGCCAGATATGTGTCACAGGGCACAAGGGGACGTGAAACTGGTTGGCATTTAAGTTGTTTTATCCAGAGGCGACGCTAATATTTTATAGGGAACGCCGCTGTCAGAGAGGGCATAAAAACCGTTTGGCGGGACAGCGTCGGGGATCGCCTGTGTATCAATCAACATGATGTTGATTATCTGTCGGGCCTGCTTTCCGCAGCGTTTCTGGCGCAGGTAAGGCGTGTCCACCACAATTTCACGCCCTGTAAGTGCGGAGTTCCAACAAGAAGATCATCCGTTTTTATATGAACTTCAGTTTCTTCCGTCTGGTCATCTGCGATCCCCTTGCTTGTCAGAGACGGGGATCACATATAATGTGCGCGGCAACGTTAAAACTTAGCCGGGCAACCCGGCGAACAGAGAGAGAAAACCAATGGAAAACATGACCCAGCTTATCTTCCCGCTGGCCCTTGTTGGGATCTTCTATTTCCTGCTGATCCGTCCGCAGCAGAAGAAGATGAAAGAACATCAGGATATGGTGTCCTCCCTGCGTCGTGGGGACCAGGTTGTGACCCAGGGTGGTCTGATCGGCAAGGTCGACAAAGTGAAAGAAGGTGAAAACGAAGTTGTTGTTGATCTGGGCGAAGGCGTGAAAGTACGCGTGGTTCAGGCGACAATCGCGACAGTTGTTGCCAAGACTGATCCGGCGAAATAAAGCAAGATCAATCTGTTACAGGGGAGCCTTGAGGTTCCCCTTAATTTCTTATCACAAACGGATTTTTGCGAATGCTTGATATCCCTCTCTGGAAGCGGGTTACGATCTGGGCGCTGTGTGCGCTCGGTCTGTGGCTGGCGCTTCCAAATGCGTTTTACACCACGGTTGAACGCCACAATGACGCGGTTATCGCGATTGAAGAAGGCACTGTTACGCCGGAGCTTCAGGCCGATGTTGATGCCTGGCCGTCTTACCTGCCTTCTGGTCTTGTGAACCTGGGCCTTGATCTGCGCGGCGGTGTTCACCTGCTGGCAGAAGTGAAGCTGGAAGACACCTATGTTGCCCGGATCGACGGCATGTGGACGACGGTACGCGACACGCTGCGTACGGAACGTGCGGTGATTGGCGGCGTGCGTCAGCTGGATGCTGTCCCTGGTGTGATGAAGGTCCGGATCGCCAATGAAGACGCCATGTCGCGTGCGCTGGAACTGGTGCGCACACTGGCGCAGCCGGTTGTGACGCTGGCGGGTGTTGGTGAAACCGATCTTGTTGTCAGTGGTGATGGGGATGTGATTACCATCACCCTGTCCGATGCGGAAAAAGCCGCGATGGATGAACGCACCATGACCCAGACACTGGAAATCGTGCGCAACCGTGTGGACGAAGTCGGCACCCGTGAACCAACCATTCAGCGGCAGGGTTCTGACCGTGTGCTGATTCAGGTGCCAGGGCTTGGTTCTGCAGAAGAGCTGAAAGAGCTTTTGGGCACCACGGCGAAACTGGAATTCCGCCCTGTTGTGCGTCGTACAACCGATGGATCTGCTGCCCCCGGGCCCGGCAATGAGATTCTGCCATCCGTGGATGAGCCGGGCACATTTTACATCGTCGAAAAAGGCGCGGTTGTCACCGGTGAAGAACTGATTGATGCGCAGCCGACTGTTGATCAGAATGGCGGCCAGGCTGTAAGTTTCCGCTTTAACGTGGCGGGTGCGCGTAAGTTCGGTGATTACACCGCTGAAAACATCGGCGCGCCTTTTGCGATTGTTCTGGATGGTGAGGTGATCTCTGCCCCAACCATTCAAAGCCATATTGCAGGTGGTTCCGGAATTATCACCGGTCGCTTCTCTATTGAAGAAACCATTCGTCTTTCTGCACTGCTGCGCGCTGGTGCGCTGCCTGCCGAACTGATCGTGGTGGAAGAACGCACCATCGGGCCGGAGCTTGGTCAGGATAGCATCGAGGCCGGGCGCATTGCCTGTATCGTCGCCTTTATCGCGGTTCTGGTCTTTATGGTTCTGTCCTATGGCACCTTCGGGATGTTCGCCAATATTGCTCTGATCATTAACGTCGGTCTGATCTTTGGCCTTCTGTCCCTGATCGGTGCGACCCTGACCCTGCCGGGTATTGCGGGGATCGTTCTGACCATTGGTATGGCCGTGGATGCGAATGTTCTGATCTTTGAACGTATTCGTGAGGAACTAAAGGCGAAACGTGGCCCTGCGCGTGCGATTGAACTGGGCTATGAAAAAGCCCTGTCTGCGATTATTGACGCCAATATCACAACGTTCATCACCGCGCTTATCCTGTATCTGATGGGGTCTGGTCCGGTGAAAGGCTTTGCGATTACCCTGGGTCTTGGCATTCTCACATCTGTGTTCACTGCGATCTTTGTGACCCGCCTTGTGGTGGTGATCTGGTTCGAACGTAAACGCCCTAAAGAGATCGAGGTATAAGAGATGCGACTTAAACTTGTTCCTTCCGAAACCAGCTATGATTTCTTTTCGCGCGGTGCGCTGACAGGTGGTTTTTCCGTTGTGATGATGGCGGCCTCTGTTGTGCTGTTCCTCATGATGGGTCTGAACTTCGGGATTGATTTCCGGGGTGGCACGACCTTCCGCACCAATGCGGACAATGAAGTGGTGGTCGCGGATTACCGTGCAGCACTGCAGCCTCTGGGGCTGGGCGATACGTCAATTGTGGTGGTGAGCGATCCTCTGAAACCGGAAAATAACGTGACGCAAATCCGGATTGAAGCACAGGATGCAGCCGTTGCTGCTGAAACCACCGCTGCGGTGCTGGACGCCCTGCAAGGGGTGGATGAAACCTTGCGCTTTGAAGCGGTGGAAAGTGTTGGCCCGAAAGTGTCTGGCGAACTTGTGCAGACAGCGGTGCTTGCGGTTGTTGCGGCGATTGCTGCGGTTCTGTTCTACATCTGGCTGCGCTTTGAATGGCAGTTTGCCCTGGGCGCTGTTGCAGCACTTGTGCATGACGTGGTGATCACCATCGGGGCGTTTTCCCTGCTGCAGATCAAATTTGATCTGGCGATCATTGCGGCACTGCTGACGATTGTCGGCTACTCTCTGAACGATACCGTGGTTGTCTTTGACCGGGTACGTGAGAACCTGCGCAAATATAAAACCCGCGCGTTAACTGAGGTTCTGAACCTGTCCATCAACGAAACTCTGTCACGGACCGTGATGACATCTGTGACCACGCTGATCGCGCTGATTTCGCTGTTTGTGCTGGGCGGCGATGTGATCCGGGGTTTTGTCTTTGCAATGATCCTGGGCGTTGTCATCGGGACGTATAGTTCGGTTTTCGTGGCCTCGGCTATTCTGAACCGTCTGGGTGTAAAGCGCGACTGGTCTAAGGAAGCTGCACGCAAAGTTTCCGGCCAATACGCAGATATTGATGCCTGAGTTCCTGTCCCCTCTGCTGGTCGCTGCATCGGCAGAGGGGATCATTTTTCTATGTTTTGGCGTGGCCCTTGCGGGCCTTGTCCGCGGTTTTGCCGGATTTGGCACAGCCTTGATTTATCTGCCCTTTGCTGGCCAGGTTCTGACTCCTTTTGAAGCCCTGACAACTCTGATCATCATGGATCTGATCGGCCCCGTGCCCCTGATCCCGCAGATGTGGCGTGCAAGCCATCCACGTGATGTGTTGCGCCTTGTCGGGGGGATGGCGCTGACGTTGCCGCTGGGGCTTTATATCCTCTCGCTGATTGCGCCCGAGATCTTCCGCTATCTTATTTCTGGCACCACGCTTGTGCTGCTGGTGCTTCTGATTTCAGAGGTGCGCTATCCGGGGGAGCTGAAAAAACATATGATCTGGATGGCAGGCGGCATGGGCGGTTTTCTGGCCGGTGTCGCAGGCATTCCCGGCCCACCGGTGATCCTGCTGTATATGGCCAGCCAACATACTGTGTCGGTCGTGCGGGCGAATATCTTTCTGTATCTGCTGCTGACCGATATCCTGATGCTGGGGGTGCTGTGGCTGTATGGCGAGCTGATCCCAACTGCCATCTGGATCGGTCTTGTGATTGCGCCGGTTTATATGCTGGCAAATGTCGTGGGCGCTGCTATTTTCAGGCCTGAATATGAACGCAGCTATCGTGTCCTGGCCTATATTGTGATTGGCGGGGCGGCGGTGTCCGGTCTGCCTGTGTGGGATTAAAACATGCGCCTGAATGAGATCAGCTATACTGACGCGAAACCCGTGGATGGATACGGGCCGGGATTTTTCCGCATTGGAGGCGAAGTGTTTGAGGGCCATGTGATTGTCGCGTCCACCGGGATCACCTCCTGGGGCGGGTTTGAGGATACAGAGACGCTGATTGCGGCGCTGAAGGATCACGTGGATGTTGTATTCTGCGGCACGGGCGAAGATGTGGCCCATCCGCCGCGTGCCTTTCGTGAGGCTTTGGAAGCTGCGGGCCTGGGCGTGGAACCTATGTCATCGCCGTCTGCTGCGCGTACCTATAACATTCTGCTGTCTGAAGGCCGCCGGGTGGCTGCGGCAATGCTGACGGTTTGATAAACGGGCGCATGTGATAAAGCGGGCGTGAGAACAGACAGGCGCGATATGAGCGGAACAGAAACATCAGAAGAATTGCCAAAAGGCGGGCTGAAGGTTGAAAACCTGACCTGCACGCGCGGCGGTGTGCCTGTGCTGCGTGGCGTCAGTTTTAAACTGTCCCCGGGTGTTGCTGTGCTGTTGCGCGGGCCGAATGGTGTCGGCAAAACCACGCTGTTGCGTACCATCGCCGGGCTGCAGCCACCTTTGCGCGGCACTGTGACGGTGAACGGGTCTGTGGCCTGGGCCGGGCATGCGGATGCGATTAAGGCGACGTTAAGCGTGCAGGAAAACCTGCGGTTCTGGGCCTCTGTGCATGGGGCTGTCGGGCGGGGACAAATTGCAGCGAAGGTCGATCAGGCGGTAGACAGTTTTTATCTGGGTGATCTGACCACGCGTCCGGCGCAAAGCCTGTCTGCCGGACAGAAACGCCGCCTTGGGCTGGCGCGGCTTCTGGTGACAGGTGCTGAAATCTGGGCGCTGGATGAACCGACCGTGTCGCTGGATGCAGACAGCGTAACCTTGTTTGCCGATGCGGTGCGTGCCCATTGTGCGGCGGGCGGATCGGCCCTGATCGCCACCCATATTGATCCGGGCGTTGAGGCGGCGACGCTGGACCTGCAACCTTATTCCACCCGCCGCGATCTGAATGATACTCCACCGGAGGCAGAAGACGCTGCGGGCGATGAAGCATTTCTGGAGGAGGGCGCGTTATGATGGCACTTCTTATCCGCGATCTGCGCATTGCCACGCGGGCAGGGGGCGGGGCCGGGCTGGGCCTTGCGTTTTTCCTGATGGTTGTGATCCTTGTGCCGCTTGGCGTCGGCCCGGAAACCCAGCTGCTGGCGCGGATCGCGCCGGGGGTGCTTTGGGTTGGGGCGCTGTTGGCCTGCCTGCTGACGCTGGACCGGATCTTTGCGCTGGATTTTGAAGATGGCACGCTGGATGCGTTGTTATGTGCGCCATTGCCGCTGTCTGGTGTAGTGTTGGTCAAATCTATCGCGCATTGGCTGGTCACAGGCCTGCCGCTGACCCTGGTATCGCCCTTGCTGGGCGTGCTTCTGAACCTGCCGGCGGAAGGGTACTTCTGGCTGATGGCATCATTGCTGCCCGGCACGCTTTCCCTGTCCGTTATCGGCGCCTTTGGCGCGGCGCTGACCGTAGGCGTGCGCCGGGGCGGGCTTTTGCTATCGCTTCTGGTGTTGCCGCTTTATGTGCCCAGCCTTGTGTTCGGCGCGGAATGTGCCAGCGCTTTGATGAATGTCAAAGATCCGACCACGCCCTTTATCCTACTGACCGTTATCACCCTTGCGTCGCTTGCCTTTCTGCCCGTGGCAGGCGCTGCGGCGCTGAGGGCGAACCTGCGCTGATGCGCCCCCTTGAAGCGCACGACAAAGAAAGTTAGCTAACCGCCATGTCACTTTGGGAATATGCAAATCCGGTCAAATTCATGCGCCTGTCGGGCGCTGTTTTGCCGTGGGTGTCGGTACTGGCGGGCGTTAGTATCACGGCCGCTTTGTTCTGGGGGTTCTTCCTGACGCCGGACGACTTCAAACAAGGATCCACCGTTAAAATCATCTTTATCCATGTGCCCGCTGCGATGCTGGCGATTAACGCATGGTTTATGATGCTTGTGGCCTCTCTGATCTGGGTGATCCGTCGTCATCATGTGTCGGCCCTTGCTGCCCGTGCTGCCGCTCCCATCGGTTTTGTCATGACCCTGGTTGCGCTGATCACCGGTGCTGTCTGGGGGCAACCCATGTGGGGCACCTGGTGGGCCTGGGATCCGCGCCTTACGTCTTTTCTGATTCTGGCGCTGTTTTATCTTGGCTATATGGCCCTGTGGGAAGCGGTTGAGAACCCGGATACCGCAGCTGATCTGACATCGGTTCTTTGCCTTGTTGGCACGGTCTTTGCCATTCTGTCGCGCTATGCGGTGAACTTCTGGAACCAGGGGCTGCATCAGGGCGCATCCATCGGGCGTGTGGATGCGGTGACTGGCGCGGATACGGCTGAGAAAGTCAGCAATGTTTATTTTTACCCGCTGGCGTTAAGCATTCTGGGGTTCTTCCTGCTGTTTGTCATGCTGGTTCTGCTGCGCACCCGTACAGAGATCCGTGTGCGCCGCACATCCGCCCTTCTGGCCCGTGAAAGGATTGGCTGAGATGCCTGAACTTGGTGATTACGCCTTTGAGGTTCTGCTGGCCTATGGTGTCAGCATTGCGTTGATTCTGGCCCTTGTAGGTGCCAGCATCTGGCGGGCAAAACGTGTGACGCGTGCCCTGCGTGAAATCGAAGCAAGACGGGATCAGTCATGAAATTCAACCCGGTTATGGCGCTGCCGCCTGCGATTTTTGGCGGCTTTCTGGTGTTTGCTTTTCTGGGCCTTGGTGGTGAGAAAGGCTTTGAGGGGCGGCAGGGATCTGTCGCACCGGATCTGTTTGTGGAACCGCTGGCAGACCTGCCAGAGATTGATCACGCAGTTCTGACCACCGGCGGTGTGAAACTTGTGAACTTCTGGGCCAGCTGGTGTGCACCTTGTCGGGCGGAACACCCGAACCTTGAACTGCTGCGCCAGGAAGGTTTTCCGATCTACGGAATTAACTACAAAGACAATCCCGAGAATGCTGTCGGTTTCCTGAATGAGCTTGGCAACCCATATGAAGCCATTGGCGCGGATCCTTCTGCGCGTACGGCGATTGAATGGGGCGTGGCCGGTGTGCCGGAAACCTATATTCTGGACGGAGAAGGGCGCATTGTCCTGCGTTTCGCCGGGCCAATTACCCAGCGGACCCTGGAAGGGGTGATCCGCCCTGCGCTGGCAGCGGCTGCAGGCACCGAATAAGTTGCACTAAAATAAAATGTGCAGTGGGTTGTGAGGTACCCACTGCACAAAGTGTTGTTTCCTGCAATTCTGACCTGTTTGCGCAAGCGCATTCAGGGGATGTGTCAACCGAGGATGAGTGGCGACACAATCAAAAGTAGCAGAAGTCCTGTCTCAAGCAGGGGGAGTGGAAGAGAAGTCCGGCGAACCAGACCTTTTGGTGAACTCAGATCAATCATAAACATACTACTATTCTTACACAGGTTAATATTTGCCTGGCGCGGGTTTTGAATCCAGAAAAAAATAGGCTGAATCGGAATATACTTTCACTTATTCGCATTTCGCAATTAATTCATTTTCAAATTACGACATAAATAAGAAGTTTACCTGACGGAAATACAAAATGTGGCGGTTTCCAGGCATTTTTGGGGTGTGGGGGCATGGCGGAAAGGTCAGGTGTTACAAAGCGATTCCTGAATGGCTGCCAGTCAGGCTTTCGTGAAAATCTTTGGGACGCTGCGTCCTCGCAAAACCTTGATTGGCCTTTGTATCCGCTCTGAGTTACACAAAAAGCCGGATAAAGGTATGGAAAGAATGATCAGAAAAATTCTCAGCACTGTAGCAGTCTTGTTTTCTCTGGCAGCTCCGGCAGGCGCACAAGAGAGCGGGCCACTTGTCATTGAACTTTTTACCTCACAGGGGTGTAGTTCATGTCCGCCTGCAGACGCTTTGTTGCGCGATCATGCCGGACGAGACGATGTGATCACGTTGGCTCTGCATGTGGACTACTGGGACTATATCGGTTGGGCCGATACATTCGCCCGTCCGGAATATACTGCACGCCAACGGGGCTATGCCCGGGCGTCAGACAGACGCATGATTTATACGCCACAGATGATCCTGAACGGGGAAACCTCTGTTGTTGGCAGTGACCCCGCTGAACTGGAGCGCGCAATTCAGGCCCATCAGGCCCGGCCAGCGCGTGTGAACATGGATATCGAACGCGACGGGGACGTGCTGCACATTTCTGCGCAGAATATCAGCTATGATCCATCGGAAGGCGAATTGCGGGTTCAGCTGCTACGGTACAGCGCTGAAGAGCGTGTCGAAATTCGCCGTGGTGAAAATGCGGGAAAAACAATGCCCTATAGTTCAGTTGTTACAGGGTTTGAAGCGGTGGGGCGATGGGACGCTGCCTCTGATCTTGCTCTGGAAACAGACGTGACAGGTGATTTGCCAATTGTGGTGCTGATTCAGCAGGAAGGTCACGGGCCTGTCTTTGCAGCTGCACGTTTGCGTTGATGATATTCAATCACTTCCGGCTTCCAGCGGCGATGTATCCAGAACCATTGTTCCATATGGTCGCGCGTGATTTCTTCAAGTTGTGACGTTAACTCCGCAATCATGCTTTCAGCGTCGGTGTGCTGCACCGGAGCGCCTGTACGGATTTCAAAGCTGAAACCGTCGTCGCCGCGAATGCCCCAGACGGGTAGCAGCAACGCATCGTATTTCAGGGCCATTTGAGCAGCCGAAAGGCTTGTCATCGCGCTTTTGCTGAAGAAATCCATTTCGATACCCCTGCCAACGTGGTTGTCTATAAAGAAACCAAGGACACCACCGCCACGCAGAAAACGTATCATTTCCACCTGGCCTTTGCGTGAACTTGGGAAAACCGGGCTGCCGATTGCCGCGATGGATTTTGTGTAATGTTCGTTGAAGAAACGGTTGCGCATAGGGCGGTAAAGCGCGCCAATATTCAGTCCCTGTTCAATCAGGGCCGCGCGCGGTGCGTCGTAATTGCCAAAATGTCCGGTCACCAGTACCACAGGGCGGCCTTCTGCCTGGGCTGTTTTCATGGCTTCAAGGCCTGGGCCCGTGATGGGCATAGTTGCCGCGTGACGTTTGAATTCTTCGCCGGAATAGATTTCGATCAGGCTGCGCCCGGCGTTATTGGCAACTTTGCGTTCAAGGCGTTTTACCTCAGCCGGGGGCAGATCTGGCATAACATATGCAAGGTTATCCCGTACCCGTTTGCGCCAGCCGGCAAGCGGGGCCACGATATGTTCAAAAAACCGGCCAAAAAGCGCGACGCGGGCGCGGTAAGGCAAAAGCCCCATAAGGCCCAGGGTACCACGGGCCAGAATGTTAACCGCGAAATCCGGGATATCTCTACGTTGAAAAGCCATAAGGGCGATCTGCGCTCCGGTTTGTTTCTGCCGGAATACGTCAGAGGGCCGCAGCCCGCAAGTCCTGAGAATGAAACCGGGTGTTTCAGCGGGGAATTGTGGGGTCAGGCTTTTTCGGTTTCCTCTTCTTCGATTTCCAGCAACACGATCTCGTCCGCGTCCGCGAGGCGGCGCAATTCGGACACGATTTTACCCATGGCAGCTTCGCCGATTTCTTCTTTCACCTCACCACGGGCTTCCATGTCTTCGCGCAGACTGTCAGCCAGGCGCGACGACATTTGCGTAAGCATAAATTCAACAGTTTTCGCATTGTCGCTTTCCGGGTCTGTGGTTGCGAAAGCAAATGCATCAATCTGCGCCCCGGTTTCCACATCGCGCAGAATTTTAGTTACATCCATCGGATCCAGACGGGTGGCGATATGGGCGAAGGTAAAGATGGATCGGCGCACTTCACGGGCGAATTCGCGATCTTCGTCTTCAAGGCTTTCGAGAAGATCATCGCGCACAGCAGCTTTCGCCTGGTTCAGGATCGCGCCAACCCGGTTTTCCGCCGCTTCTTCAAAGGCCATCGGCGCATGAGAATCAAGCTGGCTGGCCAGTGACAGGCCAATACGTTCAATCGCATCCGGGCTGACAGTGCCGGTCATGGACATGGCCCAGGTGATGCGGCGCGCAATGTCGCCGGGCAGGGAACTGAGAAGTTCTGCGGCGCGGGAGACAGACAGTTTTGACAGAACCACAGCGGCAATTTCTGTACTTTCGCACATCAGCATATTGCGCAGTTTCTCGTTTTCCAGCCGTTCCAGCCGCAGCCAGGGATCAGAGATGGCTTTCAGACCGATTTCACGGCGCATTTTCTGAATGGTGGTTTCGTTGATCACACCCTCAAGATCGCTCAATGCGCCTTCCAGCCCACGGGAATTCGTCAGGCCAATGGTCACAAGTTCACGCAGAAATTCTTTGGCGACATCGCGTGAAATTTCACGCTTTACGATGCGCATAGATGCCATGTGTTCTGTCAGTAAAACCTGACAGGATTCGGGCAGATCCTGAAGAGGCAGTTTGATGTCTTCGTTCAGAAGAAGACGCACCAGAATCGCCGCTTTCTGGCTTTGCGGCAGCTGGGGGACAACGGGCAGGTTATCGCTGTCATGGCCCTGTCCGCCAATCGCGGGCAGGGGCGGGGGCAAGGGGAGGCCGGGTAATCCGTCGGGCAAGGGGTTCTCCATCGCTTTACCGGCTTTCCGCCGGGTTTCCCCGACTATGGCCGTGAAAGCGTTAAGAGACCCCTTACACCTTACAGATTATTCGCCGAAAACACGTTTGAAGATCGTGTCGACATGTTTGGTGTGATAGCCCATGTCGAATTTCTCGTTGATCCCATCTTCGCCCAGCGCTTTGACAACCTCAGCGTCGCCCAGCAGCAGTTCACGGAAATCAAGGCGTTCTTCCCAGACTTTCAGCGCGTTACGCTGCACCATGGAATAGGCGTCTTCACGGGAAACACCGGCTTGTGTGAGGGCCAGCAGCACACGCTGAGACATCACGAGACCCGGGAATTTGTTCATGTTGTCCAACATGTTTTCCGGGAACACGAGCATCTTTTCAACAACACCCGCCAGACGGTGCAGCGCGAAATCAAGGGTTACGGTCGCATCCGGGCCAATGGCGCGTTCGACAGAAGAATGCGAAATATCGCGTTCATGCCACAGCGCCACGTTTTCCATCGCCGGGATCACAGCCATACGCACAAGACGCGCAAGACCGGTCAGGTTTTCGGTCAGAACCGGGTTCTTCTTATGTGGCATCGCGGATGAACCCTTCTGGCCCATAGAGAAAAACTCTGCGCCTTCCAGCACTTCGGTGCGCTGCATGTGGCGGATTTCAACTGCGATGTTCTCAATAGAAGATGCAATCACACCCAATGTCGCAAAGAACATGGCGTGGCGGTCACGCGGGATCACCTGAGTTGAAATCGGCTCGGGACGCAGGCCCAGTTTTTCACAGACATGTTCTTCAACAGCGGGATCGATGTTCGCGAATGTGCCAACCGCACCGGAGATCGCGCCGGTCGCAATTTCCCAGCGGGCTTTTTCCAGGCGGTTCTTGTTGCGATCCATTTCCGCATAGAAACGCGCAAATGTCAGACCCATTGTGGTGGGTTCTGCGTGGATCCCATGGGACCGGCCAACACGTACAGTGTCTTTATGTTCCAGCGCGCGGGTTTTCAGGGCCGCAAGCACACGGTCCATGCCACCCAGCAGGATGTCAGCGGCGCGCACCATCTGCACGTTCAGGCAGGTATCCAGCACGTCGGAAGATGTCATGCCCTGGTGCACAAAGCGCGCTTCTTCAGAGCCAACATGTTCGGCCAGATGCGTCAGGAAGGCGATGACGTCATGTTTGGTGACAGCTTCGATTTCGTCAATGCGCGCGACGTCAAATTCCACGTCTTTGGCTTTCCAGACCGCATCCGCGTTTTCGCGCGGGATCACCCCGATATCGGCCATCGCATCACAGGCGTGGGCCTCGATCTCATACCAGATCTTAAACTTGGTCTCAGGGGACCAGATGGAAACCATTTCGGGGCGGGAATAACGGGGGATCATGGCAAAGCCTTTATGCGGGTTGGCGTTGCTCCCAGTCTCATAGGGTGTGGGGCGAAATTTGCAAGCCTTGCGCGGTATATGGCCGCCAATCGGGGGCAGGTCGCGACCGCTTGCCTCAGGAATGGGCATATGTCAGGCAGAGACATGAGATATTCTCTGATTTTCCTGACACTCGCTTTCGGTTTTCCGCTGATCGGCAGCTATCTGGGCGCGCTGCATCCCCTGGGAGATTCGCTGGCGGTGTTCCGCTGGCATTTTGCTTTTGGGTTGATGGTTGTTGCCCTGACGGGCGCGATCTTCTGGCGAGGCAAACGAGCCTGGTGGCTGTTGTTGGCGCTGCCAGGGGCATGGATCGCTGTCGGGATCTGGTTTTACGGGCTGAAGATTGGCACCGCTTCAAACTTTGATCTGATTGTTTATCAGAAGAATATGTCTTTTCGCATGCTGGATACCGGGCCACTGCAGCAGGATATTCTGGCTTCGAGAGCAGGTATCGTCACATTGCAGGAAGTGGATGCAGAAAATATATCACTGCTTGCCGACCTGGCAGAGAGCCATCCCTCACAGGCATATTGCGATTTCGCCCGGGTAGGCGGTGTTGCGATTGCATCCTCTCTGTCGCGCACGGATATGGGGTCGATCTGCATTGAAGGCGAAGGCATGGTCGCCCTGCAGGTTGAAACCGCTTACGGTCCGCTTTGGATTGTATCCCTGCATCTGCACTGGCCATTCCCCTATGGTCAGGCGGCACGGGTGGAACGGCTTCTGCCGCAGCTGGAGGCACTTGAAGGGCCTGTCCTTGTTGCGGGGGATTTCAATATGGTGCCCTGGTCACATACGGTGCGCAGCATCGAAGGCGCGACCGATACGCAGCGTGCCGGTCATTTGCTTTATACTTTTCCGATGAAGCACGGGCGGATTTCTTTGCCAATTGATCATGTCCTGGTGCCGGGTGATTACGCCACAGAAATCAGACGACGTCCGCTTTTGGGTTCAGATCACTACGGTATTCTTGCCCCGTTTACCTTGCCACGCTGAATCTTTGCCGCTCTCTTGCGGGGACGTCTTAGTGCCGCAAATTTTGTCTCTTCAAATATCCCGGGGGACCGGGGGCTGGCCCCCGGCTGCCTTTGTTCAATCCGCCAGGCAGGTCTTAATCTCGGAACTGCTTTCCAGTGTCTTATGCACCGGGCATTTATCGGCGATCTCCAGTAGGCGCTGGCGTTGACCTGCGTCCAGATCCCCATCCAGACGGATCATCCGGGAAAAGCTGTCGATCTTTGAACCCGGAGGCGCGATGCTGCCGTCCCCTGCGTCCTGCGCATGCACCTTATCATGGCTCACGTCCACCGCCACATGCGTGAGAGGCCAGCCTTTGCGACGGGCATACATGCGGATGGTCATTGATGTGCAGGCCCCAAGGCCAGCTGCCATAAACCCATAAGGCGACATGCCCCGGTTGGTGCCGCCATAGGCGAGGGGTTCATCGGCCACCGCATGATGCAGGGGCCCGCTCTGGATGTCTTGCATGAAGCCTTCAGCGTCAGCCTCGGATATGCGCACGATGCCTTCCGGCGCGCCGATGGGCGGGGCAGGCGGGCGCAGGTCCAGATATTTCCCGGCCCAGCTTGCTATGACCTCTGCCGCATATTCCGCATCACAGGGATCGGTGATCAGGTGATCGGCCTTATCAAGAGTCACAAAGCTTTTCGGGTGTTTGGCCGCGCCAAAGATTTCAGCGGCGTTTTCAATTCCAACGGTTGTATCCTGCGGCGCATGCATGACAAGCAGGGCCCGGTTCAGGCGGCCGATATCATCAGACAAGTTCTCGCCGGCGACATCATCAATAAATTCCTTGCGGATCGTGAAGGGACGTCCGCCAAGGTCAACTGTCGCTTTGCCTTCCGCACAGATTTTGCCCAGAGCACCGCCAAAGTTATGGGTCACATGTTCCGGATCAAATGGCGCGCCCAGGGTTGTCACAGCTTTCACGCTGTCAATCCGGCCTGCGGCTTTCAGAACCGCTGCACCACCCAGGGAATGGCCGATTAACAGGCCCGGGGCCATGTTGCGTTGTGTCAGATATTCTGCTGCCAGGATCAGATCATCAACATTCGATGTGAAAGACGTGTTCTCGAATTCGCCCTTAGAATGACCAAGCCCGGTAAAGTCAAAGCGCAGAACCGCAATGCCCATGCCCGCCAGACGCCCGGCGATACGCCGTGCAGCCGTGATGTCTTTGGAACAGGTGAAGCAATGAGCGAAAATCGCTGTGCCCAGATGCGGGCCTTCGGGTAAATCGAAACGGGCGGCCAGTTCTTCGCCGCTGTGACCTGTAAATGTGATACGCTCTGTTGGCATGGGATTTCCTCTTTGGCAGAACCTGCAATCTGGCGTGACATCAGGACGCAATCAACCCACAGACCGGCGGTCTCACGGGAAGGTGAGCAGAAGTGGCGGGATGTGAAGAAAGGATGTCAGCTGCCGGGGAGGTTCTGAAGCTCGCGGATCACACGAAACCCTCGAACGTAGTCCCTGGTGTCCCATCGGGGGCGAAACCGATTTGCTGGCCGCAGAGCACTCATTGCAGAGTTAAATCCTCCACCTTTTCCGACCATAATTTCACATGTGTCCTGCGTCCGGGCGTGTTCCAGATAAGCGCTGTCTGTGGGCAGCCCCAGATGTGTTCTGGTCCAGCACGACATGGTGATTTCATGCACATTCCCCGGCATATGCCGCAGGCCCCATGGATTGGCGGCATTCAGTTCATCCACGGGAACGGGAATTCCCCGGTTCACCAGATCAGGGCGTGAAACTTCATTCCCACTAATACGGCCCTGTATGCTTTCAGTCATCTCGCGTGAAAAATTCGCCTGATCTGCCGTCACCTCATCCCCCCAGGGAAAGCGCGTGGTTGTGCCCGCACGGGCGGCATATTCCCATTCTGCTTCGGTGGGCAGGCGATAGACATCCGCGCCGACAAGGCTGTTGAGCCAGGCCACATATTCCAGCGTATCGAGATAAGATACATTGACGACCGGGTGATCCGGCCCCAGAGGCGCATAGCCCGCGAATTTCAGAATCCAGTTGTCCGGCACATGGGAACATGCACCCGCCTCAACACAAGTCATCCAGTCTGCCTGGGTGGTTTCAGTGCGGGCCATGGCATAGGGAATATCCATTTCAACGGGATGGCGTGGCTCTTCAATGGGTACGAAACGAAACCTCCCATCCGAAGAATCTTTTGTCGCGTCATAGGAATTGTAGATTGTGAGCTGGTCACGGGCTTCTTCTTCTGTTGCCCCCATCATGAAGCTGCCCGGCGGTATGGTGATCATTTCCGGACAGTCTGCGCATTCCTGAAAATGAGCGAGAGGTTCCAGGCGTGGCGGGCTGATGACCTGGCCATTGTCTTCTGCGTTCAGGATTGAGGGAGAGGCAGATAATGTGAAACTAAGGAACAATGACGTCAGTGTTCTGGACATGAAATGTTTCCCTGAAATCCGGATCGGAATCCGTTGAATTTTTATGAGTTTCATATCAATTCAGGGTTGCATTGCACAGGTCGCAATAACCCGTGCAGTGGCAATGGTGTAAAATCACATCATCCTGTCAGGACGTCAGAGTTCTTCCCCGCAGAGCGCCTTATCAAACGGGTATTTCGTCAGGTTTTCATAGCCGTCATCGGTGATCAGAACCTGATCTTCCAGCTTGATCGAGAAATCTCCGCCTTCCGGGCTGACGAGGGCTTCGACACACAACACCATGCCGGGCTGAAGTTCGTAGTCAAACGCACCTTCAACCATTGCATCGGGATAAGCCACCAGAGGCCATTCATCACACAGACCGACGCCATGCATCATGCAGCCGTATTTCTGTTTCTGGAACTGATCATCCAGCTTGTGACATCCGCGACTAAGGTCTTCGATGTTCAGGCCCGGACGCAGCATTTCCATATTGTAGTCAATATGTTCCCGGGCGTGCTTCATGGCATATATCATCTCGGCAGGGGGCTTTTCATCGCCGATCCACCAGCTGCGGGAAATATCAACGCAGATGCCGTAGGATCCGATCAGATCTGTATCAAAACTGATGATTTCATTGTTCTGAATGACACGGGGGCCGCATTCCTGGAACCAGGGATTGGTGCGTTTGCCGGAGGTCAGCAAACGGGTTTCGATCCACTCACCACCACGCCGGATGTTTTCCGCATGCAGAACCGCCCAGACGTCATCCTCAGAAATGCCGCCTTTGGGCACCTCAGCACGGGCGAATTCCTCCATCTCGGCCACGGCAACTTCGCAGGACACAGAAGCACAGCGCATCGCGAGAATTTCATCGGGGCCTTTGATACAACGGGCTTTTTCCGTCAGCTCTTCCCCCGGGTGAATGTTAAACCCCTGGGCTTCCAGCGCACGCAATCCGTGCAGCATGACTTTGTCGACGCCAAGACGCATATTGCCGCCGCCGTGTTCTTCGATCAGCACGCGGATTTCGTTGGACAGGGCATCCGCCGCCACATCAACCTTATCGCCACGGTCAAAGTAAAACAGATCTGCGCCGGATCGCTGTTCACGCACCAATGGATTGAATTCACTGAGAAAAGGCGACTGTTTATAATCCCAGATCACCATATACCCATCGGCACAAACCAGCACTGCGCGGAAGGGGTTATGGGTGTTCCACAGCTGCATATTGGTGCTGTCGGTGGCGTAACGGATGTTCAGCGGATCAAAAAGAAGAACCCCGCCATAATCGCGCTGATTGATGCCCGCGACCAGACGATCAAGGCGGAACTGGCGCATGTTTTCCAGGTTCGGCAGGATCAGGCCGGCGGCTTCCCATTCCTGCATTGCCAGCAAGGTCGGGCCGATTTCAACGCGGTCGTTTTCATTGGGGCTGCCGTCCGCAAGATGTGTGCCTTTGGTGGGGTCAATCTTACGGCGGTCTCTGAAATGGCTCATCTGGCTGTCTCCCTTATTTGGCCCAGATTTCGTTGCGGCACAAAACTTGTCCCGCCTGAATCCGACTTGATCCATGTCGGTTTTCAGGAGCGTTTATGAAACGATTGCTTTAGCAAGGGGGAAGACGCGCCCGAGCCATGGAAACAAAGCCAATGACTGAAAAAATGCCCGCAGCGGCCCCTTTTCCGATTTTGCAGGATTATTTGCGTTTCGCGCCCTGGATGGCAGAAAAGTCGCGCCGACTGCCTGGGGTGATGCCGATGGAACCAGGGCAGTGGCTGCAGCAGGATGAGGCGTACCAGGGGCAGCTGGCGGAAAAAGCCCGATTGATTGAAGAATGCCCGGATCTGGTGCACGCTTTGTCAGATGGTGCACGCCCTGCGGCAGAGGAATTGTTGGATCATGTGCTGGCGGAACTCAGCGAGACAGACGGTTTCACCCTGACCGGCGCGCGCGTCGCGCTCCCTGACGGGACGCTTGTCGCGATTGACCGCGCGAATCCTCTGATCACATTGTCAAAGCTTGTGCAGGAAGACTTCGTGATCATGGAAAAGTCTGACGGGGCGGATGAACATGTTCTGACCGGCGCGCTTTTGTGTTTTCCGGCCAGCTGGACCCTTGCGCAGAAATTCATGAAACCGCTGATCGCCATCCATGTGCCTGTGGGCAGCTATGATGACGATGTTGCCAAACGCGTGCAGCGGATGTTTGATGCGATCCGGCCCGGGCGGGGGCTGTGGCGGGCGAATGCGCTGTTCTATGAGGATCACGCGTTGTTCCATCCGCGGCTGGAAAACGCCCCCAGAGATCGCCCCGAGGTGCTGGAGGCGAATTATCTGCGCTCAGAGCGGCAAAGCCTTGTGCGTCTGCCAAAAAGCAATGCGGTGATTTTCTCGATTCACACCACGTTGATCCGGCGGGAAGATCTGACCGACGAACAACGTGCCGGTCTTGAAGCCCATCCGATTGAAACGGAAAATGCTTAAGCCCGTAAAGCGGCGCGCAGGGCGTCTTCGCGTGTGGCGAAGACCGGGGCAGGTGTTTCGGCAAAGGTATCAAGAACAACAGGATCTTCTGCGCGGATCAGCAGGCGGTGGTGTGGGTTTGCGCCGCCGGTCTGAATGCGTTGCGCGGTGATCCGCAATTCGTTGCTGTCAAAAAGCACGGCGGTCTGATCTGTTTCGGGAGAAAGCTGATCATAGAATGGCCCCTGATCGCGGAAATCCAGTGCCAGATCTTTCAGGGCGGCAAAAGCATCTGCAAAGTCCAGCATGCCCTGTGCAATGGTGACAGGCAGATCAAAGATCGCCTCGGCCCCGACCGCATGAAAGCCTTTCAGTTCAATCCCATCCAGCCGCGCCCCGGATCGGAAGGCGCGGGGTTTGATCAGCAGTTCCGGGGAAAGGGGCGCGCCGGCTTTGCCTGCGAGGCTGACAAATTCCGCTGGCGTGAACATAGTCCCCGTGTCGCCCCAGAAGACCGCCTCTGGCGGGTGGCGCTGCGTCAGCCAAAGCGTGAAATCACGCAGAACCTCTGCTGGTACATCCGGGCGATTGCGGGTGATCAGAATGTGCCCTTCATGGCGCAGGATCAGAGTGCGGATTTCAAGGGCAGACAACGCGCCAAATTCCTGGTTGGTGATCCCGGAAAACTGCCCGGCAGACAAGGGCAGGACGGCGGCACTGACAGTCAGGCAGGCTTCCCCCTGATGGAGCACCAGAAACCTTCCATCGCCGCAGGGTTGCAGCGCATATTGACGCCCCACGGACCCTTTCAATTGTGCCTGAAACACATCAGGCCCGGCATCATCCGGATGGCTGTAAAGTAAGGCTGTGTCGCTCTGAATTAGCTTTACATCCGGGATATGAAGTTCGGGATAATTCCGCATATTTCACCTCTTACACACGCCGGGCAGGGTGGCGGAAAGAGATTAAAGAAAGGTGCAGGCAAAAGAAAAAGGCGCCCAGATCGGACGCCTTTCCCTCACAGTAGCAGCGGCTGACTCAGCAGCTGTAATACATTTTGTATTCGATCGGGTGTGGCATGTGTTCAAACGCATACACCTCTTCCCATTTGATCGCGAGATAACCGTCGATCTGGTCTTTGGTGAATACGTCACCGGCCAGCAGGAAGTCGTGATCAGATTCGAGGCATTCCAGAGCTTCACGCAGGCTGGAACATACAGTTGGGATGCCATCCAGTTCTTCCGGTGGCAGATCGTACAGATCTTTGTCAGACGCGGGGCCTGGGTCGATCTTGTTCTTGATGCCGTCAAGGCCAGCCATCAGCAATGCCGCGAAGCAGAGGTATGGGTTGGCTGCCGGATCAGGGAAGCGGGCTTCAACGCGCTTGGCTTTCGGGCTTTCGGTCCATGGAATACGCACAGCTCCGGAACGGTTGGATGCGGAATAGGCACGCAGAACAGGGGCTTCAAAACCAGGGATCAGACGTTTGTAGCTGTTGGTCGCCGGGTTTGTGAACGCGTTCAGAGTTTTCGCGTGCTTCAGGATACCGCCGATGAACCACAGGGCTTCCTGGGACAGATCAGCGTATTTATCGCCTGCAAACAGAGGCTTGCCGTCTTTCCAGATCGACATGTTCACGTGCATGCCTGTGCCGTTGTCACCATAGTAAGGCTTTGGCATGAATGTTGCTGATTTGCCGTAAGCATGTGCCACGTTGTGGATCACATATTTGTATTTCTGCAGCTCATCCGCCTGTTTGGTCAGCGTGTCAAAGACAAGGCCCAGCTCGTGCTGACAAGACGCAACTTCGTGGTGGTGCTTGTCAACTTTCATGCCGATGTTTTTCATGGTGGACAGCATTTCAGAACGGATGTCCTGTGCGTCATCAATCGGGTTTACCGGGAAGTAACCGCCCTTGATGCCCGGACGGTGGCCGGAGTTGCCCATTTCATATTCGGTGTCAGAGTTCCAGGAGGCGTCCTGCGCATCAATCTGGAAGGACACTTTGTTCATCTCAACAGAGAAACGCACATCGTCAAACAGGAAGAATTCAGCTTCCGGGCCCATGTAAGCCACATCGCCGATGCCGGAGGACTTGAGGTAAGCTTCAGCCTTCTGTGCGGTGCCGCGCGGGTCGCGGGAATAGGCTTCACCAGTGTCCGGCTCAACCACGGAACAGTGGATCGCCAGGGTTTTTTCTGCGTAGAAAGGATCGATATAGGCAGATGCCGGATCGAGGATCAGCATCATGTCAGAGTTGTCGATAGACTTCCAGCCAGCGATGGAAGAGCCGTCAAACATGAAGCCATCTTCAAAGAAGTCTTCGTCAATCATGTCGCGGTGTACGGTGACGTGCTGCAGCTTACCGCGCGGGTCGGTAAAGCGTACATCCACATAAGAGATGTCTTCGTCTTCGATCATCTTCAGAACGTCTGCATAGTTCATCTGATTTTCCTTTTCTGCGTTGTTTGGATGGCCTGTGAGGGACACCATCCGGACTTCGTATTTCAGTTCATTTAGTCGGGGGCGCTTACAGCGCCTCGTCATCTCTTTCACCGGTACGGATGCGGATCGCCTGTTCCACCGGGGAAACAAAGATCTTACCGTCACCGATCTTATCGGTCTTCGCGGCCTCAATGATGGCGTCAATCGCGTCATCTACCAGATCATCGGGCAGTACGACTTCGACCTTCACCTTGGGCAGGAAATCCACCACATATTCAGCGCCGCGATACAGTTCGGTGTGGCCTTTCTGGCGACCGAACCCTTTGACCTCAACCACGGAAAGACCCTGCACGCCGACATCCTGAAGCGCTTCTTTCACTTCATCCAGTTTGAAGGGTTTGATGATAGCTTCGATCTTCTTCATGGCGGCGATTCCTGTGGCTGGTTTCGTTGGGTCTTTCAGAGCATGTTCCCCGGGCTGCGTCTATCGGCTATGACAGGGATCAAAGCCAATCCGGCAGGGTTGCTGCATATTGCAATAAGTGCTGCATTAATTCTGGGCGATGTGCCTGTTTTTTGTGCAAGTAGGGGATTTGCGTCATGAATGAACTGCTGACCGCCGCGCAGATGCGGGCAATTGAACAAGCCGCGATCGATAGCGGGGCGGTCACTGGTCTTGAGCTGATGGAACGTGCTGGCGCGGGCGTGGTTGAAGCGATTTATGAGGAATGGCCCGCGTTTTCAAAACCTGATGGTGAAAATGAACAGAAGCCCCGCTTGCGGGCGGTGGTTCTATGCGGGCCGGGGAACAATGGCGGAGATGGTTTCGTTGTTGCGCGGCTTTTGCATCAGCGCGGCTGGGTGGTTGAGGTGTTTCTTTATGGTGATGCCGACAAGCTGCCACCGGATGCGCGGGTGAATTATGAGAAATGGTGTGAGATCGGGGAGGTTCTGCCCTGGGAAAAATGTACTTCTGACAGGTGGGGGCGGCATCCGCTGGTCATTGAGGCTTTGTTTGGAACCGGCCTGACGCGTGAAGTACCTGATGATATTCGAAATGTACTTCTTGCGACGCTTAACTGTCGACGGGTAGCTGTCGATCTTCCATGTTTCATCAACAGTGATACGGGCGCCGTTCTGATGGAGTGGCCACAGAACTTATCTGGTGTCTCGGCTGGGCACGTCACGGTCACTTTCCATAGTCACAAACATGGTCATCTTCTGGGGGCAGGGGCAGCGTTATGCGGACAGGTGGTTGTGAAATCGATTGGTCTTGAATTCTGTTACGAAGCAATCGGGGCTACAACTGCTGAAGTGTTTCCCTATTTGATCGGAAAGCTTCAAGGACAAAGGTTGTCGAAAATACCGTCGGCCCACAAATTCACACACGGCCATGCCTTGATCCTTTCCGGCGGCCCTGCACAGACGGGTGCCGCGCGGATGGCGGCGCGGGGGGCTTTGCGGATTGGGGCGGGGCTTGTGACGCTTGGGGTGCCGCCTACGGCGCAGCAGGAGGTTGCCGCGCAGGTGACGGCTGTGATGCTGAAACGCATTGCGGATGCGGATGCTTTGTCAGACGTGCTGGAAGACAAGCGGATCAATGCGCTATGCTTGGGCCCGGCTCTGGGGCTTGGCGAACGGGAGGCAAATCTGATCCGTGTGGCGCTTGAGAGCGGGCGGAATTGTGTGCTGGACGCCGATGCGCTGACGCTGATCGCCCGGGACAAGGATTTGTTTGAAAAACTGCATCCCGATTGCGTTCTGACACCCCATGGTGGCGAATTTGCGCGGCTCTTCCCGGATATTGCCGCGAAACTGGATGCACCGGCGACAAAAGGCCCGGCCTATTCCAAAATTGATGCGACACGGGAAGCGGCGAAACGGGCGGGGTGTACGGTTCTGTTCAAAGGGCCGGATACGGTGATTTCGGATCAGACTGGCGTGGCCTCTGTCAACGCTGCGGTTTACGATCGCACTGTACCATGGCTTGCAACGGCCGGATCTGGCGATGTGCTGGCCGGGTTCATAACCGGGCTTCTGGCGCGTGGGTTTTCACCGGTTCACGCCGCAGAAGGTGCCGCCTGGCTGCATGTGGAATGCGCGCGGCACTTCGGGCCGGGCCTCATCGCAGAGGATCTGCCGGAGCAGCTGCCTGCGGTACTTCAGAGCCTGTCCGGATCAGATCAGGGCAATGCTGTTTGATCGTTTCGGGTTCGCCGGACATAAGAGCTCAAGCCCGCCAGCATAACAGATCTCATCATTCTCAAATATCAGAGAATACATCTGTAACGGCATCGCGTCGCGTCGGGTTACGCCATTCAGCGGCGCAAGCTGCGATGCCGGGATAAGGGCATAGTTTTTCCCGGTCAACTGCTTCGCCAGCTGATCCCGGATCAGTATTTTCTGATCCGCAGGCAGTGCCATTTCTTTTTCGGAATCGAATAGGCCGAGCACATCAGACCGAATAGCGTAAGTTTCTGTGCAGACACGGCCTGAAAGAATTTCCCGCAGAATCACGGCCCCTGATCGCGTTACAACCCTGTCACCGGGGCTGAGATATTCAACAGACAACAGACCATCAAGGGTCATCACAGAGGTACCCGCAAAGATACCAGTGCTATCAAGCAGATGCCTGTCCTGGAGTGTTGAGGCATCGCCATAGCTCTTTGGCAGGTCAGAGCTGTTCATTATGCGCCATCCATATTCACTATTTACCTATGTGGCATAGTATGGCGTGGAATGTGTCAGAAATGGGGCTATAATTCAAGGTTAAGTGATATTTACTCCTTATGGGGGAATTTACACACAGTTAATTCGCCTTACTGGTCGCTTGCATTAACTTTCCACAAAATGTGTCATTTTTCTCTCGCAACCGGGCCGGAGGTTTGCTAAATGACAGATCCGGATTACGATCCGATGGATGCGGGTGTGGCGAAATTGGTAGACGCACCAGATTTAGGTTCTGGCGCCGCGAGGCGTGGGGGTTCAAGTCCCTCCACCCGCACCACTTGAATTCAGCAAATAATTCATCTTTCACGCTATCGCAGAGCAGCCCGATTTGCGCTCACCTGATTTCACATTGCTGTCATTGGGGTTTATTTTCGCCGGATGCGGGATAACCTGAATGGCAAAGGAGGATCAGATTATGAAACGCAGAGAACTTCTGTTTGCTTCCGTCGCTGTGCCGCTTGTTGGTACTGTAGGGCCTGCCTTCGGTGCTGAACCAGAGGTGTTCACGCAGGGTGGCGCGGCGATTAACGGATATGATCCGGTGGCTTATTTTACGCAATCCGCCCCTGTGCGGGGCAGGGAAGAACACAGCCTGACCTGGAATGGCGCGACCTGGCTGTTTGCCAGCGCTGAAAACCTGCGCCTGTTTCAGGTAAGCCCGGAATCCCATGCGCCGCAATATGGTGGCTATTGTTCCTATGCGGTGTCAGAGGGCTATACGGCAAAGACAGATCCGGATGCCTGGACGATCCACAGTGGGCGGCTTTATCTGAACTATAGCCTGCGTGTGCGCGATATCTGGAGTCGCGACATTCCAGGGCGTATCCGTGCGGCGGATGCGAACTGGCCGGGTGTTCTGGGCTGATCAAGAGATTCTGCCTCGCAGATCATCCGGGCGGCCCTTTCACATCGGAAACAAAAAAGGCCGCTCATAAGAGCGGCCTTTTGTAACTTCAGCAGGGGGAAGATTATTCTTCGTCCAGTGCTTCGATTGCTTTTTCGAGGTCAGCTTTGGAAACCTCTTTTTCGGTCACGTCAGCCAGTTCGAAAACATAGTCTACAACTTTGTCTTCAAAGATTGGTGCGCGCAGTTGCTGTTGCATCTGTGGGTTCTGCTGAACGAATTCAAAGAACTGACGTTCCTGACCCGGGTACTGACGTGCCTGGTTCATGATCGCCTGAGTGATCTCAGCGTCGGTGACTTCAACTTCAGCCTTCTGACCCAGCTCTGCCAGCAGCAGACCCAGACGCACGCGGCGGTTGGCCAGCTTGGTGTGCTCGTCAGTGGTTTCGATTTCAGGGTGGTCGTGGCCCTGAACGTCAGGGTTTTCGTCGTGCCACAGCTGGTGTGCGATTTGCTTGGCTTCAGCTTCAACCAGGCTTGGTGGCAGGTCGAAATCTACTTTGCCGTCCAGTGCGTCCAGCAGAGCGCGCTTCTGAACTGCCCGTGCAGCACCGGCGTATTCAGCTTCCAGACGTTCAGTGATCTGTGCTTTCATCGCGTCGAGATCTTCAGCGCCAAACTGTTTTGCCAGATCATCGTTGATCTCAGCTTTGGCAGCCGCTTTGACTTCTTTGACGGTACATTTGAACAGGGCTTCTTTGCCTGCCAGGTGTTCCGCGCCGTATTCTTCAGGGAAGGATACGTTTACGTCGACAGCTTCGCCGGATTTCTTGCCAACCAGCTGCTCTTCAAAGCCAGGGATGAAAGAGTTGGAGCCGAGTACCAGTGGGTAATCTTCGCCAGCGCCGCCTTCGAACTCTTCGCCGTCCACGGAACCTACGAAGTCGATCACAACCTGATCGCCATCCTCAGATGCGCCGTCTTTTGCTTCAAAGTTCTGTGCGTTCTCAGCCAGACCTTCCAGAGCTTCGGTCACAGCAGCGTCGTCTGCTTTTACAACCAGCTTCTCAAGTGCAACACCTTTCAGGTCGACTTCAGGAATGGTTGGCAGAGCTTCGTAAGACATAGCAACTTCAACGTCGTCGCCTTCTTTCCAGTCTTCGTTGGTCATTTTGACGTCTGGCTGCAGGGCAGGGCGGTCACCGGATTCTTCAAAGTGCTTGTTCATCGCACCATCGATGGATTCCTGCATGGCTTCGCCGATCACGCGCTGGCCGAACTGCTTTTTCAGCAGAGCCATAGGAACTTTACCTTTGCGGAATCCCTTCATTTCAACTTCTGGCTGGGCTTCAACCAGCTTTTCGTTGACTTTTGCCTCCAGCTCAGCAGCGGAAAGTGTGATGGTATAGGCGCGTTTCAGGCCTTCGTTCAGGGTCTCGGTGACCTGCATGTCAGTCGTCCTTATTCGTTGGAAAAACCCCATAGCCGCAGAACGGCGCGAGGCACGTAATTCAGGGCACCTTTTAGGGCGCAGGGGGGCTACGCGCAAGGGTGAATTCTGCCCCAATGGCTGTCACGTGCAACGGAGAGTGTTCCCGGGCTGCTGCTGGGGGCTTGATTGCGTGTATTCAATTTGCAATCCTCCCGTAAAAGGAGATTTTGATATGAAGAAGTTCTTAAGTTTTACGGCTGCACTTACGCTTTCTGCCGGACTGGCGCAGGCAGAAATGCAGGTTGTTCTGACCGGCGGGTGGGATGGCAATCGTGTGCCAGACGGGCAGCAATGCACGCTGTTTGGCGGCAATGGATCCACACCTCCCATGCGGATTACCGGGATGCCTGCGGGCACGGCGATGATTGTGGCGGAGTATAATGACCGCAGCTATCAGCCGCTGTCCCGCAATGGCGGGCATGGGACGATTGGCTATGCTGTGTCCGGTGACAGCGCAGATTTGCCTGCAGTGCCAGGGCTGACCGATCGCAACCTGCCGCGCGGCGTTCAGGTGATTAAAAAGGCACGGGGAACTGGCGAATATGCTTCCGATGGTTATATGCCACCCTGTTCCGGGGGGCGGGGGAACCGCTATACGGTAGATCTTCATGCGGTGGATGCCGGCGGCAATACGCTGGAACGTCTGCGCCGTGTGCCGATTGGACGGTATTGATCCAGGTCAACACAAATTTTCAATAAAAGAAAGCCCCGCCAGAGTGATCTGTGCGGGGCTTTCCGTCGTGGTATAGGGATATCAGCCGATCACAGGGTGACCACGGCCCATCATACAGCGGATGACAACATCGCGGCGCAACTCATCAAGCTCAGCACTGGCTTCCGCCGCACCAACGAGCCCGCCAATCGCGGCGCCAACCAGGGCGTCGCCCGCATCGTTGGAACTGTCATCTGCCGCACCAATAATGCCGCCGACAACTGCACCGCCAATCGCACCACGGCGCAGATCTTCGTCACGATAGTTGGCCGCAAGCGCACGACATTGTCCCAAGTCCATTTCATAGCCCGGGCCCTTTGCACCATCGAGAGTCAGAGGGCGGTCCACCTCGCTCTGACCGCAGGCGGCGGCTGTGAGAATAAGTCCGGTGAGAATAATGGCTCGTATCATGGTCTGTCCTTCATCTTACGTCTGTTAATCCGGGTCGTCCCGTTTGAATGATGAGGGCGATATAGAGGTGGTGTTTTTCGACTTCAAGTGAAAAATTTACGTAAAACATAAATTATAAGATGTTTTGCGAAAATTCGCCTGCTTGACCAAATGTGGCGGACATGCGATTTGTTGCCAGGATATTGAAAGGGAAGACATGGCTCTTTTTGCGCGTGTGGTTATGATCATTGTATTGGCATTGCTTGTAACACTGCTGGTTTTGACAGCGTTTCTTGTTTTTGTGGCGGATGATTTTTCCGCTTTGTTTGATCTTGTGGACCTGGACGAAGATCTTCCCGCTCCCAGTCTGATTGTCGGGGGGATTGGCCTGCTGGTGATGACCTGTACGATTGTGTGTCTGGCACGGGCCTTCTGGGCCATTCACCGCATCATGCAGCGCGCTGTGCAGGATGATTTTCTGAAACTGGCGTATCAATTGCGCGTGTGCGCCTTTTCCATCATCGCTTTTTGGGGATTTATTCAAATTCTGCTTGGGCCCGTGTCTTATGCGCTGATTGCGCATATTCCGGCTGACATTCGGCCGTCTGTCGATTACTTCCCATTTGAGTTAGAAGCGATCTATCTTGTTTTGGCGCTGCCATTGCTGGTCACTGCCTCTGCCTTGCGGCGTGCAGCGGAGATTGAAGAAGAAAACAGCCAGTTTCTGTAAGGGGGGGACGGATGCCAATTGCCATTAATCTTGACCTTATGCTGGTGAAGCGCAAAACGTCTTCACGCGAACTGGCCGCCGCCATCGGCCTGTCAGAAACCAACCTGAGCCTGCTGAAAAGTGGCAAGGTAAAAGGCGTGCGTTTCAACACGCTGGAGGCCATCTGCAAGCACCTTGACTGTCAGCCCGGCGACATTCTGGAATATGTGCCGGAGGAAGAGTGACCATGTCCTGGTTTGAGGATCTGGCGGGTGTTTCCGAGGGCGATGAAGGGGCGGTGCGCGCTGCGTTTGACGTTGAAGGCCACACTCTGGTCAGCCAGACGACCGGGCGACGGATGCAGGCTGGCCAGTTGACAGTGCCATCTCTGAATGAATTGCGTCAATCACCACCTCCGTCCAGAGGAAAGAATAAGCTGTGCGAAATGGTTGCTGATGTGACCGCATTGCATGTGGACCCTGAAAATGCCGGTGCGGTGTTTCAGGTGGCTTCGCAGTTCAACCTGCTTGAGATGATCGGGCCGTCCGTTTCTCCGGCGGATGGAATAACCGGGTATGAATATGATCGGACCCAGGGACCAGCCTGCGCGATTGCCTGCGGTGCAGGAACGATCTGGCGCAATTATTTCACAACGCTTTCCGGTGATCTGGGGCAGTGCCGAAAGCAGATTGATTCTCTGGCTGACATGGGGCGGGCGCTTGGGAATGAGAGCGGCGCGATCTGGCGGATGCAAAACGGATATGTTCTTCCGGGAGAAAAAGCCCTGGCCCAACTGCGCGGCCGGATCCTGAGAATGAATGAGGCCGGGCGTGATGAAATCCGGAGTTTGCTGCGCATCGGCCTGCAGCAGAATACCGAAGTGACGGTTGCGGGCGGTGGATCACTTGTCTCACAGGTATATGCCAGTGCTTTGCCGGTGGCATATAGTAATCTGCCGGAATGGGACTGGGAGCCTTTCGCCCGGCTTGTTCTGGAAGCGGCTTATGAGGCGACCCTGCGGATCGCGGCGCAGAACGCAAGCGAAGGAACGTCTGACAAATTGTTTCTGACGCTTCTGGGCGGCGGTGCATTTGGAAATCGGACAGAATGGATCACCGACGCCATTGACTATGCTTTGCGCAGGGTAAATGACGCCGGGCTTGATGTTACAATCGTCAGTTATGGGCAATCGCAGCCTGCATTGGCCAGACTGCTGTCAGTTTATTCCTGATCAGATGCCTCTGCATGGGGCAGGTCCATCAGGATCTGCCATTCACCATCGGTTTGCTTCTGAAGAACGACCACGGACAATCCACTATCGATCACAGCCGTGCCATCCGGCGCGGTGCCTGTCATGGACCAGGGGGCGATGTGCAGGGCGATGTCGCCGGTGATGTGCAGATCCTCATACTCAAAGCGGATGTCCGGGCTGATGGCGGCAAATTCTGTGTAGGCAGCCGTCAGCATTTCGGGTCCGCGGAAATCTGTTTTGTTCAGAACCAGAAGCCCGTCTTGCGTATAACTGTTGACCACCCGGGCCACCTGGCCGTTCCCCATGGCAGAGGCCATATCGTGAATAACACCCAGGGCGTCTTCCCGTGGATCGGCGTTCAGGGATGTGCTGAAAAATGCGGTAGCTATCGCAAGCGAGAGTGCGGTGGGTTTGATGAACGATGTCATGGCCTGTGTCCTTTCTGACGTTTCAGAAGGACAGCTATAACGAGGGTATCCTGACAGCCTTCTGTCAGGAGAGGGCTGCGGGCAAAGAAAAAGCCCGCACAAAATGTGCGGGCTTTCTATTTTGTCAGGTCAGAGAAGCTTAAGCTTCGTCGTCGCCTTCAGGTGTGGACACGAGACCGCTGTCGTCATCGTCGTCAGATGCGGCAGAGCCGATATCGTCGAACAGTTCAGCAATTTCGAATTCTGCTTCAGCTTCTGCTTCAGCAGCCAGTTCCTGGATGGATTTACCGGAAGCCTGCAGTTCTGCTTCTTCTTCTGAACGTGCAACGTTCAGTTCGATTTCAGCTTCGACTTCTGCGTGCAGACGCACGGTCAGAGTGTGCAGACCCAGCTCTTTGATCGGTGCCTGCAGAGCAATCTGCTTGCGATCAACAGAGAAACCAGCCGCGGTTGCTGCTTCTGCAGCATCACGTGGGGTTACGGAACCATAGAGAGAACCAGCGTCAGACGCAGAGCGAATCACGATGAACTGCTGACCATTCAGCTTTTCAGCCAGTGATTCAGATTCTTGCTTGGTTTCGAGGTTACGTGCTTCCAGCTGTGCTTTCTGCGTTTCAAAAACTGCGATGTTCGCTTTGGAAGCGGTCATTGCTTTTTTCTGAGGCAGCAGGAAGTTACGGGCGTAACCGGCTTTTACGTCGACAATTTCGCCCATCTGGCCGAGTTTTGCGACACGTTCAAGAAGGATAACTTGCATCGGTCAGATCCTCACTTCACAGCGTAAGGAAGCAGGGCGAGGAAGCGTGCGCGTTTGATAGCGCGGGCCAGCTCACGCTGTTTCTTTGCGGAAACTGCGGTGATACGGGAAGGAACGATTTTGCCGCGCTCAGAGATGTAGCGCTGCAGAAGACGTGTGTCTTTGTAATCGATCGCAGGTGCATTGTCGCCGGAGAACGGGCAAACTTTGCGGCGGCGGAAAAATGGTTTAGAAGCCATGATTTACAATCCTTTCTTAAACCAGCTCAGCGACGTTCGCGGCGTTCGCCACGTTCTTCGCGTTTCTGCATCTGTACGGATGGCAGTTCTTTGTGCTCATCAACCTTGATGGTCAGAACACGCATCACATCATCATGCAGACGCATCAGACGTTCCATTTCCTGCACAGCAGTTGCTGGTGCATCGGAACGCAGATAGGCATAGTGGCCTTTGCGGTTTTTGTTGATTTTGTAAGCCATGGTTTTGACACCCCAGTACTCGGAATCAACGAGTTTACCTTCGTTGTCCGCAAGGACTGTGCCAAAATGTTCGATAAGACCTTCAGCTTGCGTGTTGGACAGATCCTGACGCGCGATGAAGACATGCTCATAAAGCGGCATGTGTGCTCCGTTCATTTTTTAAGGCGCATTTCAAAGGGTGGGTCTTGTCACCGGATACGACCCATCCACGAGAGACTGCGCGGTTCATATACTTTGCATCCGGACGGCGCCTTATAGGGGGGAATTGGGCGTGGGGCAAGGGGCTTGGAGCGATATCTGTGATACGTGCTCGATGGCAACTTTTCAACAGAACAGGCCCAAAACGGATTTTGCCTGAGGAGGGGGAGGCAAACCTCGTAATTCTACCGAAACCAGTGATCCCAACCTTCCTGATAGTAGGTCACAAGGGGGTGTGATTTTATAGAATTGGCTTCGACATCAGTACGACTGGCATCAGGCGCGAATATCTGTGCGGATTGCCATGTTTCTGAACTAATATACTTCAGGTTCTCGGGGAACGAAACATCGCGCGCCTGCAATGCGAAGGGGCGCGCAATAATGAACCCCCAGTCGCCAAAGCTGGGGGTATAGCTGTGATATGGCGTGACGGAAAGCGGTGTCCGTGCTGCTGGGTTTCGGGTCATTTCAAAAGTTTCAACGATTGACCAGAATGCATCACGCGCAAACACCGGGGAACCGGCCTGTGTTACCATGGCGCCATGTGGGGACAGGCGTTCCATCAAAATTGCGTAGAACTCAATTGAATAGAGTTTGGATAATGCGATAGATTTAGGATCTGGCAGGTCAATAATAATCACATCATAAACGTCCACTGTATTCTCAGAAAATAACCAAGCATCATCAGCGATGATTGTGACGCGTGGGTCGCTCAGGGCACGAGCGTTTAGCGTGCTTAAATTATCGTGATCACGAAAAAGCTCTGTGACACGCGGATCCAGGTCAACCAATGTGACGGTATCAACATCCGGGTACTTAAGCACTTCGCGTGCGGCCATACCATCCCCGCCCCCGAGGATCAGGATGTTGTTGCGGCGCGGTGTCGTTGCCATGACCGGATGCACTAAAGATTCGTGGTACCTGTGTTCATCTAAAGTATCGAATTGAATTGAATGGTTCAGAAACAGACGGGTTCGATCCCGAAACCGTGTCACAACGATATTCTGGTAGGGCGTTGTTTCGTTGATAATAATGTCATCTTCAAACATCGCGGCATCCACGACTGACACCATGCGCTCCGCATTGACCAGTGCGACCAGTGAAAGGATGAAAGCCGCAGCCCATCCGGCCCAGATTGTTTTTGGCAATCTGTCACGAAAGACCCAGATTGATCCCCCGGCCACGGCCAGATTGAGGCAGCCAAAAATGATGCTGGCAGAGGTCAGGCTGAAATGCGGAATGACGAAAACCGGAAAGGCCAGCGAAGCAACCAAAGCCCCGACGTAGTCCACGCTTAGGACGTTTTCAAACCGGAATGACGGCGCACCAATGTCTTTCAGAACGCGGGCAATCAATGGAATTTCCATACCGGAAAGCAGCCCGATTAAACCAAGCATTCCGTAAAGAAGAACTGCGATATCCCCAAGATAGGCATAGGCGAAAAACAGGGCCGGTGCCAAAGCGCCGCCGATCAGGCCAATGAAAATTTGCACCCAGACAAAGCCCAAAAGGGCTGCATTTACCATGCGCGACAGCCACACGCCCAACCCCATCGCGGACAGAAATACCCCGATGACAAAGCTGAATTGACGGATTGAATCCCCCAGCAGATAGCTGGAAAGCGTTGCTGCGATAAGTTCGTAAATCAGGCTTGAGACCGCGACCAGAAAAGTCGCGAGCAACAGCCAGACAGGCCGCAGATCCACAGCTTGTTTTGAAGTCATGAAAGAATGACTGCCGAGATGATCAGGGACAGGGATAAGAACACCGATGCGATCAGAATTGCCAGGGCAACGTTCTGATCCTTTTCGATTTCCTTAACGATTGGGAAGGGCGAGAACGTTTTGATCACCCACCAACACAGCAAAAGGATGACGATGCCGATGAGGGAAAAGACGATGGTCGACACAACTTCTGCCAGGGAAATCGCTGAGAATAAGTCCATTTTAGTACCTCTTGTTTATTTGACCCGTCCGTTTGACACGCCCGAAGGCCCGCCCAAACGCACCGAGCGGTCCAGGTCACGGCTTTCCCCCATGACCCCCATATATGACAGGTAGTAAAAACCACCGATCGCAGACAGGCTGATTGTGATGAAGATGATGCGCATTGTGTTCATTCAATCGTCCTCATTGGTCCAGTCACTGCCCCACCAACGCCTGCGCGAATGCAGCAGGGGGCGTGCGATCTGGTAAGCTGCGATACCCGCGAAAACAAGCGTTAAGCCCAGCATCCAGCGCAGGGTTGCGATGCCTTCGCTGATACGCACTGTGACACGACCAAAGGCGAGCCCGTTCGGGCTACCTCTGCCGTCGCTTTCACTGGACCCGACTTCAAGTGTATAAGTACCTGCCGTTTCGGGCATGAAAATGATGGATGTCTGATTGCTGCCTTCGGTCCAGGCACCATCAGAATCGCGGCCAGAGTAGACTTCAACTGTTCGGCCTGCTTCAAACACCGGCTCATCATTTGCATCACTTAGCGAAAGGTCAAAATAGGCCCAGCTGTTATTCACATCTGCCGACAGATCAATGCGTGCCAGGCGGTCGGGACGGTCAATTTCAAAAGTGAACTCTGCAGGTAATTTTCTGGCTGAGAACTGTTCGCGGGCAATCTCGGTGCCTTTGGACTGAAGCAGTAGTATAACCAATAAAACCAAAGTTATAGCAGCAAAGTTCAAGCTTGCGGATCTCAGGAAAACTTCATTCAATCCCTGTTTATATGGCATCAGCCGGTGGGTATCCGTCGGGGGCTGTGGGTCCTTCAGGCCGAAGCTTGCACAGGTTTCCTGAAACGGCAAATACACCGTGCGATGCACCTCACGTTCCGTCGCTGTTTCACTAAAGGACAGCATGGCGTCATTTGACATCATGTTCACGCTGGTTGCAGTGCGGTCAATTTCGGGACGCCAGTTAAATTCACCCTCAACAAAAGTCAGCTTTGATGTGGAGGTGTCGTAATATTGGTATCGGTCATCATTGCTAAATGCCACAGGGCGATTTTCGGCGGCTTCAACCGTCCAGCTGCTGACCCAATTGGGACGGGTGGACTTGCGATATTTGCGCGTAAAGGTCAGATGTCCCTGTTCCACCGTCAGATATGCGTAACCATGGGTGGGGGAAAACAGTTGGTGTTCGGTCCAGGTCCAGAATTTGCGTCCCCAGTTTTCTTCATATCCCAAAGTGCCGATAATCGTGAATTCAACGCCCTGAACAATACCAGACATGCCGATAGAAAACGGGCTGGCGGGACGGGTCAGATGCGTATATTTTTTAATGACCTGATAATTTTTCTGCGCATCAAGAACTGATCCACAATAACCGCAGGCATGAACCTCTACACGGCCCCCGCCAAAAATATCCAACCCGGCACCGCAAGAGGTACAGTTTATTGTTTTGATCTCATTGCTGCGCGTCACGGGGATACTACCTTTACGTCAAAGGGATCACACCAGATACCGCGAAACCATTCTGTGCCGCTTGCGGAGAACTCGCCAGATAATTGTTCGTCATGCGTGCCCAGGCAGTTCACGTATTCAAAAACTTCCCCGACAACCATCGGCCTGGGAAAGCTTCCACGCACCGCAACACAGGTACCCCGGTTCACCTCAGTTACCCGGTAGCTATCACCAAATGCCTGAAATTCGTGACCGAGACCAGGTGTCTTGTGGAATTTCGGAACGGCTTCGGGTGCGACTGGTTTCTGTAAAATCACGATCCCTTCATCAACTGAAATCCATTGACCTCTGCCATTGTGGTCCAATGCCCAGTATTCATCCCAGAACCCGGGCCCGTAATCGAACCGTGCATGCCCGACGATCGCATAGCTGTCATTGTCAACAGAGGTGGTCTCACCCAGATGAAACAACTGCGGTGCCTCATGCATCTCACCGCTTTTTCCAGCCTTTTCAATCTGTTCACCTTCAAGAAACAGGCTGGTATTACAGGACTGGCAGGTTGTCATTTTCGCGGCAGCGAAAGACACATGCAGGGCAGATCCACAATTTGGGCAGTTCAGACTATGCATGTCTCAATCTCAATGCATTAAACGTAATCCAGACAGCGTAGCTCAATGACCAGTCGGCTGTCTATATTGATGTAATTAATGTGGGGGAATTAATTCAACGAAGGTTCTGTTTATACGGAATTTGGGGACGGCCTGCAGATCACATCAGCTGAAGTAAGAGGTGAACCTGTGCAAAGCTTGCTTTCCGGCCCATTCCGGCCCGATATTGCCAGTCTGGCGTGAAATAGCGGCGAAATCCTGCTCTGCGCATTTGCGAACACAAATTGTTTACCTGCACTGAATTGATCTCATGGCATGATCGCATCAGGTTCACCCCGAACTTATAAAGGATCACCGTTATGAAATCTCTCCTCCTGGCAGCTACCATGCTGACCGCAGCCACTGCCGCCTCTGCAGAAGCCGTTAAATACGATCTGGACGCGTCGCACAGCCAGATCCTCTTTTCTTATAACCACCTTGGTTTCTCTACCACCTGGGGCATGTTCTCTGGTTTTGAAGGCGAAATTATGTTTGACGAAACGGACCCGGCAGCGTCTTCCGTTTCTGTGTCCATGCCGCTGGCGTCCATGTTTACAGGCTGGGAAGGCCGTTTTGGTCACTTCATGTCTGAAGACTTCTTCAACGCCCAGGGGGATGAAATTGTATCCTTCGCATCCACCGGTATCGAAGTGACAGGTGACAACACCGCAAACATCACTGGCGATCTGACCCTGAACGGCGTGACCAAATCTGTTGTTCTGGATGCGGTTCTGAACCAGGCGGCGACAAACCCAATGGCGCAGAAACCATGGCTGGGCTTTGACGCGACTGCAACTGTGCTGCGTTCCGATTTTGGTGTGGGCAACTTCGCACCACATGTGTCCGATGAAGTTGCGATCCAGATCTCAATCGAGGCTGGTCAGGCCGAATAACCGACCTGATATAACCTTTAAGAACCCGTCAGTCTTTCTGGCGGGTTTTTTGTTTTCGTTGTGATGCCGTTTTGATAGTTTTTATCTGGCTTTGGTTTGCTGCCGGGAAGATCAGATACCCCGGGGCCGGTGGGCATCGTGAGGCTATTCCAGTCCCAGACCGTTAGCCTCTGATTGACGAACTGAAAAGAGGGCTGGCCGGCATTCCGCGAGCGGTGCGCCTGATGTGTCCGGAGAAAGTACCAGCATTGTATGTAGGGGAATGACAGAAAGCAGAGGGGCTGCTTTTGTTGATCGTCAGGTCATGTCCGGGCACCACTGCGGCACCCGGACATTGAGGGTTTAGTTCTGGGTCGCCGTCAGGGACACTGCGACCTCAACCGGAAAACTCAGGGAACTTTCGTCCTGCATAGAGGCACCAATCCCAAAATCCAGGCGCATCAGTTCAAAACGAGACGCCATTTCGGCCCCCTCGTCGGTGATCGACAGATCAAAGTTAAAGCGCAGCGGTTGTTCGATCCCTTTCAGGGTCAAGGTGCCATCTGCGGCATAGCCATCCAGGACAGGGATAATGTCACCGGTAAAGCGGGCCACCGGGAACTGTGCAGCGTCAAAGAAATCGGCCCCCATGGCCTGATCTGTCACTGACCCCAGTGTAAGCGATGCAATCGCGATTTCGACATCAACGCTGCCCATTACCGGCAGGCTGCGATCATCTGTGAAGTTTATCTCAGCATTCCAGTCTGCGAAATTGCCAGTGACGGCAGAGCCAAACTGCGTGACGCTGATTTCAAGGTTGCCGCCTGTGACTTCCCAGTTGCCCTGGCTTTCTGTCAGTTCAACGGCGGGAACAGCCTCGGTGGCATGCGCTTGTGGCTCATGAAAAAACGCCATCCCGGCGGGCAAAGCAAGTGCCCAGACAGCAAGGGCTGCAAAAGGCGCGGCAAGATTGTGTTTTGCTTTATGCGGATGGCCGCCTTCGGCGCGCCCCAGCATGCGCGTCAGGGTAACGTCTTTATCAATTACGTGATGTTTGACGGCGCCTGCGATGTGCAGGAACAGGGAAACGACAAGGACACGTTCAAAGGTTTTATGCAGGATCGAAAAAAGTTCAGCGGTGCTTTCTGATTTGGCCACAAAAGGCAGATCCTGGCCAAAGGGCCAGAGGATGGGGGCAAAGCCTGTGGTCGCTGCGTGGTGGATCCAGCCCGTCAGGGGAACCAGCACAAGTGAGCCATAAAGCAACCAGTGCACAAGTTCGGCCATAAAGCTTTCCAACTTACGTTCCGGGTGCAGGTTTGCGGGTTTTGGCTGGGTGATGGCCCAGGTGATCCGGGCGAGGGCCAGAAAGAACACCAGCACGCCAAAGGTTTTATGGATCTGGAACAGGAAGGCTTTGCGCGCCAGAAGTTCGGACGTGTCAAAAGCCATATCATCCGCAATAATCCCCAGCGGGATCAGGGTGAGGATGGACAGCGCAATGCTCCAGTGAAAAAAGCGGGCGACAGAGCCATAGCGGGTTTGGGTGTTCTTCAGCGACATAAGATACTCCTGACGGGCTGTATTTCAGCATGGCCTGAATAGGAGTTTACGGCAAGTATGGCTATTTGCGCCGGCGCGCGATGAATGTGCACATATGCGCGAAGCCCGGGGAAAAGAGGCGAAAAGCCGCTTGTTACTCTCTTTTCTTCATCGCGTTCCGCGCCCTATTGCCGAGGAACTTATATACCATCAGGTCGGGGTGTAGGTGTGTGAGTGAATTCAGAACTTCACCGTACCCATCAAAGGATGCCAGCAGGCGCAGCGACCGGCCATCTGAGAAATATAGTTTTACACCATTGCTGCCGTTCGGGCCGATCGGGGTGACGCTTTGCAAGGTGCTGAGCAGGAATATTTTGCGGCGACACAGCGGGCGACGTAGCACCAGATCCTGACGGGTTACTTCAATTCTGTGGAAGCTGAACCATGCTATGTATGGCGTGCCGAGCGCGAACAGGCCAGAGATGACAAATACAAACCATGCTTTGTAGAGTTTGTCCGGCCTGGCTGATTGTACCTGTGCTTCAGGTATCATGCTGGTCCAGGCCAGATAGGCGCAACCTCCGAAAAACAGCAGCCCAACAAAGGCGCCCGGCAATGTGCGACGTGACGGTTTCATGACTTTGATATCAAGCGTGCCAACTCCGGTGTCATGTGTGCGAAGAGATCGCTGTGCGGGTGTGCCCCATCCGGATGTGGACCTTTCCTGAAATTTGCGCTGAGTGCGTTTTGTCACACGGTTAAGAATAAACCATTTTCCCCCGATCAGCAGAATTACAAGAAACAGAAGGATAGGATTTGTGAGTATAAGCGCCAGGCCAGAGACAACCTGAGAAAACCATTCCGACATATTTACGACCTTTTACACCGTTGAATGCGGATCTTGCCATCCGGGGGCGCTGTGTCAAGGCGGCTGTGTCTTTCCCGATCCGGATCGTTAAACCATTGCGACATTTCCCCGGGCAGGGTATCCCAACGTTAAGTAAACAAAACGAGGGGCGAGATATGCGCGCATTTGTATTTCCGGGGCAGGGGGCTCAGACCATTGGTATGGGGAAAGCTCTGGCAGAAGCTTATCCGGCGGCTAAAGCGATTTTTGATGAGGTCGACGAGGCGCTGGGCGAAAAACTGTCGGACCTGATCTGGGAAGGCGATGCGGACACGTTGACATTGACGCAAAATGCGCAACCTGCGTTGATGGCGACGTCTCTGGCGGCGATGCGTGCACTGGAGGCGGAAGGCGTGAAAATCGCGGATGCTTCCTTTGTGGCAGGTCATTCCCTTGGTGAATATTCGGCACTTGCGGCTGCCGGTGCGATTTCCGTTGCGGATACAGCGCGTCTGTTGCGCACCCGTGGCGAAGCGATGCAAAAGGCTGTGCCTGTTGGTGTTGGTGCGATGGCCGCGCTTCTGGGTCTCGATTTTGAAACTGCGTCTGAGGTGGCGTCTGAGGCGTCTCATGATCAGGTCTGTCAGGCGGCCAATGACAATGATCCGGGCCAGGTTGTTGTGTCGGGTCATAAGGAAGCGGTGGAGCGTGCGATTGAGATCGCCAAGGGCAAAGGGGCGAAACGTGCCGTATTGTTGCCTGTGTCTGCGCCATTCCATTGTGCATTGATGCAGCCTGCGGCTGAAGTCATGGCTGAGGCTCTGTCTCATGTGGAAATCAACCGTCCTGCTGTGCCTCTGGTGGCAAATGTGCGGGCAAGTGCGATTTCTGATCCGGCAACCATCCGCAATCTTCTGGTGGAGCAGGTGACCGGTTCTGTGCGCTGGCGTGAAAGCGTGGCCTTTATGGCGGCTGAGGGCGTGACGGAAATCTGGGAAATCGGTGCAGGCAAAGCCCTGTCCGGCATGATCCGCCGGATTGAACGTTCCATCGCCTGTAAAGCGATTGGCGCACCGGACGACGTAAAAGCGGCCGTTGCTGCAGAGTGAAACGTAAACGGAAGCTTTCAAAGCTTCCGGACCGTTTTCTTTGAAAGAAAACGGTGACCACATAACTGAAAGAGGAATTTCAGATGTTTGATCTGACAGGTAAATGTGCATTGATCACCGGAGCGTCCGGCGGCATTGGCGGCTCAATTGCGAAAGCTCTGCACGGGGCAGGCGCGACTGTGGGCCTTTCCGGTACCCGGGTTGAGCCACTTGAGGCGCTGGCTGCGGAACTGGGCGAGCGCGCCCATGTACTGCCGTGTAACCTTTCTGACGCCGAAGCTGTAGACGCACTGCCAAAAGCTGCTGCGGCCGCTATGGGATCTGTTGATATTCTGGTCAACAACGCAGGTATCACGCGCGATCAGCTGTTCATGCGTATGTCTGATGACGAATGGCAGTCTGTTCTGGATGTGAACCTGACCTCCACCATGCGCCTGTGCCGCGGTGTGATGCGCCCGATGATGAAGTCCCGCTGGGGCCGTATTATCAACATCAGCTCTATCGTTGGCGCGACGGGCAACCCGGGCCAGGTGAACTATGCGGCCTCCAAGGCGGGCATGGTTGGTATGACCAAATCCATCGCTTATGAAGTTGCCAGCCGGGGAATCACCGCGAACGCCGTTGCACCAGGCTTTATCGCGACAGCGATGACTGACAAGCTGACCGACGAGCAGAAAGACAAAATCAACGTGCAGATCCCGGCCGCACGCATGGGCAGCCCGGAAGAGATCGCGGCAGCGGTTCTTTACCTGGCAAGCCCGGAAGCCGCCTATGTCACAGGTTCAACCTTGCATGTGAACGGCGGTATGGCCATGTTGTGATTTATTGCCTCCGGCTCCAGTAGCCGGAGGCAATATACTTAAATGCAGAGATATAGATGTTCTGCCTTTTCGCCGAATGCAATATCGCTTTCGATTGTGGTTGTTGAAGCGTACTGTGCGCTACGGTTACGGGTGCCGCAAATCTCATTAGCCTTTCTTAAATTCTCGGCCATCATGGGGGTAACAAGCTTGACACTGTCACCGTTAAAATCCGAGATCACTGGTGGGCTGGTGGTTGCGACACATCCGGTCAGGAGTGTCGCTGAAATCATAATAGTAAGCGAATAGACGCGCTTCATAAAAAACCTCATGGAGTGTTTAAGTGAAATAGTGCTACCCTAAGGTGAGTAATCTGAGACTTGCAATGTTTGATTTGTCGCACCAAGTTGGACATGTGCGTTCGAAAGCGTTTGCCTTATGCGCATGATGTGCTATAGGCCACGCAGCATTTTACCGGGACGCGGATGAACCGTGTCGGGAAAGCTGTAGAGAGGGTGTCCTTACGTCACCCACAGCCGGACCCAGTTGGTGAGCCGGGCCAAACAGAGAGAAACGGGGAATACCCCTGTAATAAACGAGGAAGAAACATGAGCGACGTTGCAGATCGTGTAAAAAAGATCGTTGTTGAGCACCTGGGTGTAGACGCGGACAAAGTAGCTGAAAACGCATCCTTCATCGACGACCTGGGCGCAGACAGCCTGGACACCGTTGAGCTGGTTATGGCTTTCGAAGAAGAGTTCGGCATTGAGATCCCGGATGACGCTGCTGAAACCATCCAGACTTTCGGCGACGCAGTGAAATTCATCACTGAAGCTTCTTAAGCTTTAATCGCTTTAAAGAATACGAAAACGGCGCCTGTTGCGGGCGCCGTTTTTGTTTGTACGGAATATGAACCTCAACCACCGTGCATGATCGACAGGGCCATGCGACGGACATAGGCGGGGAAGGCGATGTCATAGGCTTCCCAGCTGGCGTATTCCGGCATTTCAATCTCGCCCGAGATTGAAAACAGCAGTTGCCATGGCGCGGATGGATCACCGCTGGCGAAGGCCTCTTCAAAGCGGGGCAGGACGGTGCTATAGAGTTTGTCCATCAGTTCCGCGTTTTCCTTCAGCGCGTCTACAGAGTTTCCCGGGGAATGACCGTTGATCGCATAAACGGGATCCCAGCTGACCATTTCATTCAGAATTTCGCGTACGCCGATGAAATTGGTGTCTTCTTTGAACTCGGACACAGTGAAAGATTCGGGTTCATACATATCAACGGAAAACACAGTGCCGTTTGCGGGGATGTGGGCCACGGTCGTCGCTACGCCATCACCAACTGCGATGTGTTTCAGATCAACCGAGATCCCACCCAGGTCAATTGTCAGAGCATCGTCAAAGGTCTGATCAATTTCCGGGAAAGGCATGAGCGGCGAAAGAGAGGTGAAATCTTCAACCTTCTCCTGCGCCACAACCTGTGCGCCGGCGAACACCTCGCTGCCGCCGACATGGTCGAAATGTTCATGGCTAAGGGCGACATAAGTGACAGGCAGATCGGTGATCTCAGCGATGGCGGCTTTCATCGCCTCAGCACGTGGGGTGAAGGCCGTATCTGTGACCAGAACGCCATCTTCCCCTACGACCACAAGGCTGGAATAGCCCATGGACCAGAAGTGATATGTGCCCTCTCCGATTTCTGTGAGTGGGGCTGTGTCCTGTGCAAATGCCGGTGTGGCCAGGGCCAGGGTGGCGGTCAGGGTGGCAGCGAATCTCATTCTGTTTCCTTTCAAAACTAACGTTGGTAGTTTTAACTAACAATGTTAGGAACTGCGTCAAACAAAAATCGAAATTCAAAGATCACAGGTACGTGAGTATGGCCGGCAGACCCCGTAAAATAGCAGAGGAATTTCAGGCGTTTTCCACGGCAGAGGCGATCCTTCTGGCAGCGGAACGGATTTGTGGTGAAGAGGGTCTATCTGCGGTGAAATTGCGCGAAATCGCCCGGCGTGTGGGGATTGAGCCTGCCTCAATTTACAATCACTACAAAGGGTTAGATGGTGTTCTTTCGGCTGTGGTTGTACAGGCGCTGGACATCCGTGCCGCCAATCTTGAGATGCCGGACGGGTTAACGCCGCGTGAACAGATCAGACTGCTCTGCCTGCGTGACACACAGTTCCTGTCCGATCGCAAAGGCATTGCGCGCATGGTTTTACAGGATTTTGCAGAGGTGCATGACGGTAAGCCAAACGCCTTTGATCTGCATGAGAAACGCATTGTGGAGATCCTGGATGTGGAATCTGCCATTCTTGCGCAATTGTTTGACACCCCGCCAGCCCGGCCAAGGCTTGGTCAGATTGCCATGGTGCGGGGCAATATGATTATCACCCTGCTGGCGCAGCGTTGGATGAATGGCTGGGACACGGGGGATGCGGATATTAAACAGATAGCAGAACTGGCCTCTGCCTTTATTCTGGGGCTGCCTGGGGAAATGGAGAATACATAATGCGATTTAGATTTGATTTGCCTGAGATGATGACCGAACGCCTCCACTTGCGTCCGATGACTATGGAGGACTGGCCTGCATATCGCGTGATGATGGCATCGGATCGCGTGCGTTTTATGGGCGGACCATGGGAGGATGATCAGATCTGGGGTTGGTTCTGCCATGATATCGCGCTTTGGCATCTTTATGGGCATGGTGCCCTGATGATTGAGCGACTGGAGGACGGTGTGACCGTCGGGCAGGTTGGTCTGAACGCCGGGCCGAAGTTTCCGGAAACAGAGCTTGGCTGGTTTCTGTATGATGGGTTTGAGGGACAAGGCTATATCACTGAGGCTGCCGGGGCTTTCCGAGATTGGGTTTTTGCGAACCTGCCGTTTGAGAGTGTTGTCAGCTATGTGGATGAGAATAATAAAGCCTCGGCCCGGGTGGCGGAACGGCTGGGGGCAGTAGTTGACCCGGATGCCGAAAGGCCAGACCCGGAAGATATTGTTTATCGGCATGTCAGACCATGAGCGAAATGGTAACAACTGAACGCCTGATCCTGCGCCTGCCGCGTGAGAGTGATTTTGAAACCTATGTCAGGATCTGGGCAGACCCGGAGGTTGTGCGTTTTATCGGTGGCGTGCCGCGCTCGCGCGAGAAGTGCCGGGAGGTCTGGGAGAAGAACCTGGAGTCCTGGAAATCCAATGGGTTTGGGAACTGGGTGATTGAGGAGCGTGAAAGCGGCGCGGTGATCGGTCAGGTGGGGTTCTTTTATGGCGAACGCAGGCTTGGGAGTGACTTTGATGTCTCGCCGGAATGTGGCTGGGTGATTGCGCCTGAATTTTCAGGGAAAGGCTATGGGTCGGAGGCTGTTCTGGCCGCTCATTTGCGAATGGATGACTGCAGTGACGGGATGCGGACTGTTTGTATGATTGAACTTGAACATGAAGCCTCTCTCCATCTGGCCCGCAAGGCGGGATACCGTGAAATGCGGCGTGCAGAATATCAGGGTGCACAGCTTATTCTGATGGAACGGAAGCCTGACAAGGCCGGGCTTGCACCGTAAGTGTAGTTTTCCTGCCGAAACCCTTCCTTCACCGCAGCAGGCCCTTGCCCCCGGGGGGGCAGGCAAGTTATGAACCCGCAAGGAAACAACTGAAAAAAGGGCAGGCATATGCGTCGCGTTGTTATCACAGGTCTTGGCATGGTTACCCCGCTTGGGGATGGTGTGGACACCACATGGGAAAGAATTCTGGACAGCCAGTCCGGGGCGGGGCCTATCACCCGGTTTGATCCGGAACGTGTGACCACGAAATATGCCTGTGAGATCCCTTTTGGCGATGGGTCTGACGGCACGTTTAACCCGGATGCTTATATGGCCCCGAAGGAACGTCGTAAGGTTGATGATTTCATCCTTTACGGTATGGCAGCTGCAGATCAGGCTGTGAATGACGCCGGTTGGACGCCTGAGGATGAAGAAAGCCGTCTACGCACAGGCGTTATGATTGGTTCCGGCATTGGTGGTCTGTCTTCTATCGCGGATACTGCGGTTCTGCTGAAAGAAAAAGGCCCGCGCCGTGTGTCGCCGTTCTTTATTCCCGGCGCATTGATCAACCTGATTTCCGGTCAGGTTGGCATCCGTTACGGGTTTAAAGGCCCGAACCATGCGGTTGTGACCGCCTGTTCCACCGGTGCGCACGCAATCGGTGATGCGGCGCGTCTGATCATGCTGGATGATGCGGATGTGATGCTGGCCGGTGGTGCAGAAAGCCCGATTTCTGAGATTGGCATTGCGGGCTTTAACGCCTGTAAGGCGCTGTCCACCAAGCGTGAAGACGATCCCAAGGCCGCGAGCCGTCCTTATGATGGCGACCGTGACGGGTTTGTCATGGGCGAGGGCGCGGGTGTTGTTGTTCTGGAAGAATACGAGCACGCAAAAGCCCGTGGTGCGAAGATTTATGCCGAGGTTCTTGGCTATGGTCTGTCCGGCGACGCCTACCACATCACAGCGCCGTCTTCTGATGGCGATGGCGGTTTCCGGTCTATGTCTGCGGCTCTGAAACGTGCGGGTGTTGCACCTGGAGACATTGACTACATCAACGCCCATGGCACATCGACTATGGCGGATACGATTGAACTGGGCGCTGTGGAACGTCTGATGGGGGATGCCGCGTCAACCGCAACCATGTCGTCCACGAAATCTGCAATCGGCCACCTTCTGGGCGCGGCTGGTGCGGTCGAGGCCATCTTCTGTATTCTGGCGATCCGCGATCAGGTGGCTCCGCCAACCCTGAACCTGGAAAACCCGGCTGTCGACAGCCCGCTGGACCTGGCACCACAGAAAGCGGTGAAGCGCGAAATCAACGTGGCGCTGTCCAATAGCTTTGGCTTTGGTGGCACCAATGCGTCGCTTGTGGTCGGGAAGGTCCGCGACTGATGTTTGCACGCCACATCGCAGCCAATGCGCTGACCCTGATCGGGGTTCTGAGTTTTGCCGGGGTCGCTGTGGTGGCCTGGGGCAAGAAACAATATGAGGCCCCGGGACCGCTGGCGCAGGCGATTTGTCTGCGTGTTGAGGGCGGGGCTGACATGAAAGATGTGGCGGATACCCTGGAGGCACAGCGCGCTGTGTCCACACGTGCGATCTTTGCGGCCGGGGCACAATACTCTGGCCGTGCGCATCTGCTGAAAGCCGGTAGCTTTCTGGTGCCGGCAGGGGCGTCTATGCAGGACATCAATGAGATTGTGACCGGCAGTGGGCGGTCGACCTGCGGCACGGAAATCAACTATCGCATTGGTATTCTGCGCGCAAAGGTTGAGGTGAACGAACTTGATCCTGAAACCAGTCGCTATGTTGAAGTTGTAAGCTTCAACCCGGCTGAGGATGACGTGCCAGCGGCCTATACGGAAATGCGCGACGATCCATCTGTGCGCTACCGGATCACAATGGCGCAAGGGATTACCTCCTGGCAGATTGTGGAAGCGTTGAACAACGCGGATTTCCTGTCTGGTGAGATTGCTGAAGTGCCTGCAGAGGGCACGCTGGCACCATTAGGTGAAGATGTGCGTGTGGGCATGGATCGCAATGAACTGATCGCGCAGATGGTCGCCGATCAGGAACGTGTCCTGGCAGAAGCCTGGGAGGCCCGTGCAGAAGGTCTGCCGTATGCGAATGCCCAGGAAGCACTGATCATGGCGTCTATCATCGAAAAGGAAACCGGTGTCGGGTCTGAACGTCCGATGGTGGCCAGTGTTTTTGTGAACCGTCTGAACCAGGGCATTCGTCTGCAAACCGACCCGACGGTGATCTATGGGATCACACAGGGGAAGGGATCGCTGGGGCGCGGTATCCGCCAGTCTGAACTGCGCCGTGAAACGCCGTGGAACACCTATGTGATTGACGGCCTGCCGCCCACACCGATCGCCAACCCGGGCAAGGCTGCGATTGAAGCGGCGCTGAACCCGGATGACACGGATTTCATCTTCTTTGTGGCGGATGGCACTGGCGGGCACGCTTTTGCGCGGACCCTGCAGGAACATAATGCCAATGTTGCCAAATGGCGCGAGATTGAAGCGCAGCGCGCGGAAGAAGCGGCTGCAGCAGGGAACTGATTTTGAGGTGAGCTGATCGCTTTCGGCCCGGAGTATTTCAAATACTCCGGGCCGATTTCTTTCAAAGAAATCGTTTAAAGTCAGTCTCTTACTTTGATGTGTGAAGTATTTCTTACATCTTGCGAACTCTCCCTATGCGTGTATTTCGCTTGACTTATCGAACGGTCCAATGTACAACTTGTGACAAGCTGGAAGAAGTGGGTAAGCGGCACGGGGCAACCTGGGGCCGCTTTTCTGTTTCTGCTCGTGCGGTCAGCATGAGAGGCGGGTTAACGACACAATGGTAGATATTACACCCGAAAAAGGGCAGTCGGCAGAAGGGATTCTTTCGTCGGCTGAAATCGTGTTCCGTGGCGCAGAAAAAGTTCTGAAGGATCGGATCAGGTTGCTGGAAGCGGGCGGGGGGCCGGTTGACAGCGCAGTGAAGAAGGAACTGGCGTCTTATAATGAGACGCTGGGCTATTTCGTCAAAGAGGGGCAGAAACTTGAAGAGCGCAGAGCAAAACTTAAAGGTGTTGCCCGGGATGGCGCCGGATATGCGCTTGATCTCGGAAAGGCACGCATTGAGATCGGGCGCAGGCTTGCTTGCCTGCGCGACGCCTCAGGAACAGGAAGAGTTTCTGAGTGAGATTGGAGAGGAAGCGCTGATGGCGCTTCCTTTTTTGTTTGAGTTCTGGGCGTTGCCGCACCAACTGCCGCCGGAGACCTGTGAAGATGGGCGCGACTGGCGGACATGGCTGTGCCTTGGCGGCCGTGGTGCGGGGAAGACCCGGGCCGGGGCCGAATGGGTGCGCAGCGAGGTTGAGGGGGACATGCCGTTGGATGCCGGGCGGTCAGGCCGTGTGGCGCTGGTGGGGGAAACCTTTGATCAGGTGCGGGATGTGATGATTTTCGGGGACAGTGGGATTATGGCCTGTTCGCCTGCAGATCGTCGCCCGGAGTGGCATGCCGGTAAACGTCAATTGATCTGGCCCAATGGTGCAATGGCCCAGGCGTTTTCCGCGCATGAGCCAGAAAATCTGCGGGGGCCGCAATTTGATGCGGCCTGGGTGGATGAACTGGCGAAATGGAAGAAATCCCAGGAAAGCTGGGATATGTTGCAGTTTGCCCTGCGTCTGGGGGATATGCCGCGCCAATGCGTGACGACGACACCACGCAATGTGCCGGTGCTGAAATCTCTGATGGAGAACCCGTCAACGGTGATGACCCACGCGCCGACAGAGGCGAACAGGGCCTATCTGGCGGATAGCTTCATTGAAGAGGTCCGGGCGCGTTATGCCGGTACGCGGCTGGGGCGGCAGGAGCTTGACGGGGTGTTGTTGCAGGACGCGGAAGGCGCGCTCTGGACACAGGAGATGATTGAAGGGGCGCGCTGCGAAAGCGCGCCGGAATTCGACCGGGTGGTCGTGGCGGTGGACCCGCCGGTGACGGGACATGCGGGATCGGATGATTGCGGGATTATTGTTGCCGGAGTGGTGACACAGGGCGCGCCGCAGGATTGGCGGGCCTGGGTTCTGAAGGATGCATCTGTTTCGGCCAGCTCACCTATGGAATGGGCGCAGGCTGCGATCAGTGCGCGGGATGAACTTGGCGCGGAACGCCTGGTAGCAGAGGTCAATCAGGGCGGTGATATGGTGGAAACCATCATTCGTCAGATTGACCCGCTTGTGCCCTATACCGGCGTGCGGGCCAGCCGGGGGAAAGTGGCCCGGGCGGAACCTGTCGCGGCGCTTTATGAACAGGGACGTGTGCGGCATGTCCGGGGGCTGGGCAGGCTTGAGGATCAGATGTGTCTGATGAGCGCGCGGGGTTACGCGGGGCCGGGCAGCCCGGACCGTGTTGACGCGCTTGTCTGGGCTTTACAGGCCCTGATGATCGATCCGGCAGTCAGCTACAGGCGGCCACAGGTGCGCAGCCTTTAGCGGCGGATATCTGAGAATTTGAAAAGATGAAACGGGGTGATCCGCGGGTCACGCCTGAACTGGTGCGGCCAGATGAATCACATGAGGAGCGAGCTCTATGGTATTTGATTTTTTGAAAAAATCAGCGCGTGGCGCGGCGGAGGTCAAAGCCTCGGCGGCGGGTCCGGTGATTGCAATGCAGGGCGGCATGTCTGGCCGCGTGGCCTGGAGCCCGCGGGATGTGGTGAGCCTGACGAAGGCCGGGTTCACCGGCAATCCCGTGGGGTTTCGTTCGGTCAAGCTGATTGCGGAAGCGGCGGCAGCATTGCCTTTGGTGTTACAGAATGCGGATCAGCGGTTTGAACAGCACCCGGTGCTGGATCTGGTGCGGCGTCCGAATGCGGGCCAAGGGCGTGCGGAACTGTTTGAGGCGCTGTATGGCCAGATGCTTTTGTCGGGGAATGGCTATCTCGAAGTTGTGCCGGATGAGGAAGGTCAGGCGGCGGAGCTGCATGTTTTGCGCTCGGACCGGATGAATGTGGTGCCGGGCACGGATGGCTGGCCGGTGGCCTATGAATATGCGGTTGGCGGGCGTCGGCACCGGTTTGACATGACCGGGGACATTCAACCGATCTGTCATATCAAGACGTTTCACCCACAGGATGATCATTATGGTCTGTCGCCCATGCAGGCGGCTGCCAGTGCGATTGATGTGCATAATGCCGCAAGCCGTTGGTCCAAAGGCCTGCTGGACAATGCGGCGCGCCCGTCTGGGGCGTTTGTCTATTCCGGTGGTGAAGGCCAGCTGAGCCAGGATCAGTTTGAACGTCTGCAATCGGATATGGCGAGTTATCATCAGGGCGCGGCGAATGCCGGGCGTCCGATGTTGCTGGAAGGGGGGCTGGACTGGAAGCCCATGGGGTTCAGCCCGTCTGATATGGAATTCCAGAAGACAAAAGAAGCCGCCGCGCGGGAAATTTCCGTGGCCTTTGGTGTGCCTCCGATGTTGCTGGGTATTCCGGGGGATGCGACCTATGCGAATTATCAGGAAGCGCACCGGGCGTTTTACCGCCTGACGGTTCTGCCGCTGGCAACCAAAGTGACGGCGACGATTTCAGAATGGCTGTCGGGGATTGCCGGAGAACAGGTGACGTTGCAGCCGGATCTGGATCAGGTGCCGGCGCTGTCGGGGGAACGTGAGGCGCAATGGCGTCGCATCGCGGATGCGGATTTCCTGACAGAGGCTGAGAAACGCAGCCTGCTGGGCCTGCCAAAGCGGGTGGACAGCGATGAGTGAAACGCCGGGGAAACAGACAGGATCGCGTTTTTTATACGACAGTTTTGATGCGGCGCGGGCCAGGATTGATGCCAATGAACGGGTCAATCAGATGCAGTTTGATGCGCTTGGTGAGCGGCTTGGACGGATCGAGATGATGATTGAGCGTCTGGAAAAGCGGCTTTGGCTGACAGTTTACAGTGTTGTCGGGGTGATCCTCGCGCAGGGGGTGACATCGATCATTGATGCGGTGCCGAAATAGGCGTGGCGGAAGGAAAGAGCATGAATTTTGAAAGCAAATCCGGGCTGGAAGTGAAATTCTGCCGGGCGGACGGGGCCGTGACCCTGACGGATGGAATTACGATTGAAGGCTATGCGTCGTATTTCGGTGTGCCGGATAAGGGCGGTGATGTGGTGCAACGCGGGGCTTATGCGGCCTCGCTGAAAGCGCTGCGGGCGAAGGGGCGCAACGTGAAGATGCTCTGGCAGCATGATCCGGCGCAGCCCATCGGCACCTGGGATGAAATCCGGGAAGATGAAAAGGGCCTTTATGTGAAGGGCCGCCTTCTGGATGAGGTCGAAAAGGGCCGCGAGGCAGCGGCGCTGATTGAGGCGGGCGCGATTGACGGGCTGTCAATTGGCTATCGCACGAAGAAGGCGACAAAGAACGACAGAGGCCAGCGGCTTCTGCATGAGCTGGAGCTTTGGGAAGTGTCGCTTGTGACCTTTCCGATGCTGCCGGAAGCGCGGATTGGGGCGAAGGGCGAACTGCCCGAGCATGATGATCTGCGGGAACTGGCGGGGGCAATTGAAGCGGCCCGTCAGATCCTTCACTCCGGCCCTGAAGGCTGACCCGGACGGGCTGGCTGCGGGGGCTGAACCTCCTGAAAAGGGTGCAGGCATACTGCTGCAAAACTGATGGTCACTATTTTGCGGAAGGGCAGTGCCCGGCCGCGGGTGGGTGTGAAGCACCCGCCCATGGGGGCGGTCGGGTGCTGCCCGGTGTTTCCACCGGGCGGGACATTGCTGAAACACACAACTGTTCCCGATCAGAATAAGGAAAAATCTGAATGAATAAATCCGAGACGACGTCACGGGACAGAGAGATTCTGTCTGGTGATATCTCCCCGGTGGCGGAGGTGAAAACCGCGCTGCAGGGGTTCATGAGCGACATCAATTCAAAGCTTCAACAACAGGAAGACAGGCTGACTATGTTTGAACGTAAATCTGTGATCACCGGGCGTCCCGCCCTTTCCGCATCTGCCGAGGCCGAGGTGCCACATCAGAAGGCTTTCAACGCTTATCTGCGTTCCGGTGATGAGGACGCGATGCGCGGCCTTGAGATCGAAGGCAAATCCATGAGCACCGCAGTGGCGGCTGACGGCGGTTATCTTGTGGACCCGCAGACATCGGATACGATTATGTCTGTGTTGAAATCTTCGGCATCCCTGCGTTCCATTGCGAATGTGGTGAATGTTGAAGCGACATCTTACGATGTGCTGGTGGATCACACGGAACTTGGCGCCGGCTGGGCGGATGAAGTGGGGACGGTCACTGAAACCGCATCCCCGCAGTTTGACCGCATTTCCATTGCATTACATGAACTGTCTGCTTTGCCAAAAGCATCCCAGCGTCTGCTGGATGATGCTGCGTTTGATATTGAAGGCTGGCTGGCTGGTCGCATCGCGGATAAATTCGCCCGTGCGGAAGCTGCGGCCTTTATCAATGGGGATGGTGTCGACAAACCGCGCGGTCTGCTGAACCATACGATCGTTGAAGACAGCACCTGGTCCTGGGGCAATCTTGGTTATATTGCCACGGGTGCGGATGGTGATTTTGACGGTGCAAACCCGGCGAATTCTATTCTGGATCTGGTCTATGCCCTGGGTGCGGAATATCGCGCGAATGCGTCTTTTGTGATGAATTCCAAGACCGCAGGTGTTGTGCGTAAAATGAAGGATGCGGATGGTCGTTTCCTCTGGACGGATGGTCTGACCGCGGGCGAGCCAGCCCGTCTGCTGGGCTATCCGGTTCTGATTGCGGAAGACATGCCGGATATCGGTTCCGATGCCCATGCGATTGCTTTTGGTGATTTTTCCACCGGTTACACCGTGGCAGAACGCCCGGATCTGCGTGTGCTGCGTGATCCGTTTTCTGCCAAGCCGCATGTTCTGTTCTTTGCAACCAAACGTGTTGGCGGTGACGTCAGCGATTTTGCAGCGATCAAACTGCTGAAATTCGCGGTGAGCTGATCATTGCGAAGAGTGTCGGATCGGGCGAATGCCTGTTCTGACACGTGGCGCGCGCTGCATATTTCCATGTTTTCCAGCTGCTCCCCTCCGTTCGGGCGATATGGGTGGCGCGCGTCTTTTCAGAAGGCCCGGTGCTCCGGGCCGGAGGGGCAGAATTTCGGAGATTTTTATGATGTTAATCGAGCAGACCCCGGTTCTCTCGGCCGCTTTGCCGCTGGCTGAATTCAGGGACCATCTGCGTCTGGGCACAGGGTTTGCCGATGATGCAGTGCAGGATGGCGTGTTAGAGCGCGCCTTGAGGGCGGCGCTTGCGATGATCGAAGCACGCACGGGTAAAGTATTGCTGACGCGTGATTTTCTCTGGCGCACCACGGGCTGGCGGGATGCGTCTTGTCAGGCTTTGCCGGTGGCCCCTGTGACGTCGCTGGTCAGCCTGCAGATCGTGGATCGTGTGGGGGATGCGGTGGTGATTGATCCCGCGCGCTATCGCCTGCAGGAAGATGATTTTCGTCCGCGTCTGGTGGCGACAGGGGGTATCCTGCCGCAGATCCCGGCTGCGGGTGAGGCAGAGATAGGTTTTCAGGCGGGTTATGTTGCCTGGGGGGACGTCCCGGCGGATCTTGCACAGGCGGTCTTTATGCTGGCGGCCGGGTTGTATGAGAACCGGGATGGCAACAGCGAAGATGTGTTTTCAGGGGCCATTGAAACCCTGATTGCCCGCTTTCGCACAGTCAGATCATTGGGGGGTGCACGGTGAGTTATGTTCTCAACAAAGAACTGACGCTGGAACATCCGGTGCTGAACCCGGATGGGGCCGGGGGCTGGGTGCAGAGCTGGGTTGCGCAGGGAACGCTCTGGGCGCGGCTTGAGGCTGCGGCAGGACGCGAGAAATCTGCGAACCTCTCGACCCGGTCAGTGGTGCGTTACAACATTCTTGTGCGCGGTGGCCCGTTGGGGGCGCCGTCGCGCCCGGGACCAGAGCAGCGTTTCACAGATGGCACCAGGATCTGGAAGATCACGGCGGTGAAAGAACATGATCCGCGTGGCCAGTATCTGATTTGTCATACGGAAGAGGAGGTTGCCTCATGAGTTATGCTGTTTCTTCTGCCCTGCAATCTGCTGTCTATCAGCGGCTGGTGGCAGACACGGATCTGGCGCTTTTGGTGGGGACGGCGATTTATGACACGCTGCCTGCGGGCACGGTGCCAGCGACTTACGTCAGCCTTGGTCCGGAAGATGTGCGGGACCGGTCAGATCAGACCGGGGCGGGTGCGTTGCACTACGTCACGATCAGTGTTGTGACGGATGCCGCTGGTTTTCAGACTGCAAAAGATGTGGCCGCTGTGGTGTCAGACGCTTTGATTGATGCCGAGCTGATCCTTGCGCGTGGCCGCCTGATTTACCTGCGATTTGACCGGGCCACGGCCCGGCGTGTCGGTGTCGGGGAAACCCGGCGCATTGATATTCGTTTCCGCGCCCGCGTGGAAGACAATTAACCTTACCAAGACCGGAGAAAACGAATGGTTGCTCAGAATGGGAAAGATCTGCTGATCAAAATGGATATGACCGGCGCAGGGCTGTTTGAAACCGTAGCGGGCCTGCGGGCGACGCGGATCAGTTTCAATGCGGAAACTGTAGATGTCACCAGCCTTGAAAGCGAAGGCGGTTGGCGGGAACTGCTGGGTGGTGCGGGTGTGAAATCCGCATCTATCAGCGGATCCGGCGTGTTTAAGGACGAAGGCACCGATGAACGTGCGCGTCAGATTTTCTTTGATGGCGAAGTGCCCGCCTGTCAGGTGGTTGTGCCGGATTTCGGGGTGATTGAAGGGCCGTTTATGGTGACGTCACTGGAATACAGCGGGTCACACAATGGCGAGGCGAATTATGAGCTTTCGCTGGCTTCTGCCGGTGCTTTGACCTTCACGGCGCTTTAATATGGCGAACCCCTGGAGTGGTGAAGTGGCGCTGACCCTGGATGGGGAACGCCACGTTCTGAAGCTGACACTGGGTGCGTTGGCGGAACTGGAAAGCGTGCTGGAAACCGGGACGCTTGTAGATCTGGTGGAACGGTTTGAAACGCGGCAGTTTTCCACCCGTGATGTCCTGGCGCTGATTGTCGCCGGGTTGCGTGGTGGGGGCTGGCAGGGTCAGGCGCGGGATCTTGTGCATGTGGACATTGAGGGCGGCCCTTTGCAGGCGGCCCGTGTGGCCGCGCAATTGCTGACGCGGGCTTTTGCCCTGCCGGATGAAGGGCACGGTGATGGCGCAGGCGTTTGAATGGGGTGCGCTTTTGCGGGCCGGTATTCGTGGGGCGGGATTGAAGCCCCATGAATTCTGGCAGCTGACCCCGGCTGAACTGATGCTGATCCTGGGTGTTGACGGTCAGGGGCGCGCTTTCAGCCGGGGCAGGCTTGATGCGCTGCTGACACAATACCCGGATGAGGCGGTGAAAGGAGAGAGTGATGGCGGAATTTGATGAGGTCGATAATCTTGATCAGAGCCTTGAAACCCTTGAGACGGCCCTGGGGTCTGCGACGGGGATGACCCAGGCCTTTGGCAATGAACTGTCACGGCTGGATGAGGCCATGGGTGGGACTGCGAAAGAGGTCACAACGCTTAGTCGCGGGGTGTCCCGCGGGCTGAAGCGGGCGATTGACGGGCTGGTGTTTGACGGGGACAAACTGTCGGTGGCACTGGACACTGTCGCGCAGTCGATGCTGAACACCGCATATTCTGTTTCCGTCAAACCGGTTACGGATCGCATTGGCGGGCTGATTGGCGAAGGCATGAACAGCCTGTTTAACGGGTTGTTTCAGTTTGCTGATGGCGGATCTTTTGCGCAAGGCAGGGTGATGCCCTTTGCCAATGGCGGGATTGTCAGCGGGCCAACGATGTTCCCCATGCGGGGTGGCACGGGCCTGATGGGCGAAGCAGGACCAGAGGCGATTATGCCGCTGTCCCGTGGTTCTGACGGCAGGCTGGGTGTGCGCACGGATGGCAGCAATGCCAAACCTGTGCAGGTGGTGATGAATATCTCAACACCGGATGTGAGCGGCTTCCAGCGGTCGCGCAGTCAGATTGCCGCACAGATGGGCCGGGCCCTTGGTCAGGGTGCCCGAAACCGGTGAATACACAGATATGAGCAGCAGTCAGAGGCGCGGGTTTTCCGGGCCTCTTTTTCTTTGAACGGAGGGTATTCCCATGGGGTTTCATGAAGTCAGATTTCCGGCGAACCTGAGTTTCGGGTCGCTGGGCGGGCCAGAGCGGCGCACAGATGTGGTGACGCTTGCCAATGGGTTTGAGGAACGCAACACGCCCTGGGCGCATTCGCGCAGGCGTTATGATGCCGGGCTGGGGATGCGTTCTCTGGATGACATCGCGGTGCTGATTGCGTTTTTTGAGGCGCGCCGTGGGCAATTGCACGGGTTTCGCTGGAAGGACTGGTCTGATTACCGCACGGGGCGGTCAGCGGATGCTGTCAGCTATACGGATCAGGTCATCGCGATTGGGGATGGTGTGACGCAAAGCTTTCAGCTGGTGAAGCATTATGTGTCAGGTGAGCACAGCTATGAACGCCCGATCACAAAGCCGGTGGAACATTCGGTGAAGATTGGCCTTGATGGCGACGCGTTGCAGGAAACCATCGGATACAGCGTCGATCCTCTGACGGGTATGGTGCATTTTGACCATCCGCCGGATGAGGGTGCAGAGGTGCAGGCCGGGTTTGAATTTGACGTGCCTGTGCGTTTTGATGTGGATCGCATTATGACGTCTGTCGCCAGTTTTCAGGCCGGTGATGTGCCCAATGTCCCCGTGGTGGAGGTACGTGTCTGATGGCGTTTTCAGCGGATCTTGCGGCCCATTTGCGCGAAGGAGTGACAACCACCTGCGGGGCCTGGGCGATTGTGCGGCGTGACGGGCAGATTTACGGCTTTACCGATCACGATATGAACCTTTCTTTTGAAGGCATTGATTTCATTGCCAACACGGGCCTGACGGCGAAGGCCCTGATGCAGACCACGGGCCTGTCCGTTGACAACAGCGAGGCCATGGGTGCGCTGACCTCTGCTGCGGTGACAGAAGAGGATATCATCGCGGGCCGGTTCGATGGTGCGGAAGTGCGGGCCTGGCTTGTGAACTGGGCCGATGTGGAACAGCGTGTTTTACAGTTCCGCGGTGAGGTCGGCCAGCTGACGCGGGGCAATGGTGCCTTTGAGGCAGAATTGCGCGGATTGACCGAGGCCCTTAACCAGCCACAGGGGCGGGTGTTTCAAACACCCTGTTCTGCGGTGCTTGGGGATGGGCTGTGTCGCTTTGATCTGGATACCCCGGGCTATGCAGTGGAGCTGCCTGTACAGGTGGTTGAGAGGCAGCGGGTCTTTCGCTTTGAGGATCTGAGTACCATGGATAGCTTTGATCACCGCTGGTTTGAACGTGGCCGTCTGGAAGTTCTGTCTGGTAAGGCGCAGGGGCTGGTGGCGGTGATCAAGAATGACCGACTTTCTGCGGATGGTCGTATGGTTGAACTGTGGGATAGTCTGCAGGCGGATATCGGGCCAGGTGATCTGATCCGGCTTGAGGCAGGTTGTGACAAGCGCGTGGCCACCTGCCGCTATAAGTTTGACAACTTCCTGAATTTTCGCGGCTTCCCGCATATGCCCGGCGAAGACTGGTTGATGGCGGTTCCAAAGCAGGCGGACAGCAATGAGGGTGGTGCGCTTGTTACCGGTGACACGGTGTCTGATGGCTTTGGTATTGGTGGTGGCGGTAATGGCGGTGATCCGGGCTTTGAAGGGCCGGGCGCATGAACAGCCAAATTGTAGAAGCTGCAAGGGGCTGGATTGGCACGCCTTATGTGCATCAGATGTCCGTAAAGGGCGCAGGTTGTGATTGCCTGGGGCTTTTGCGGGGGATCTGGCGGGAGGTGCTGGGCGGGGAGCCTGCGGACGTGCCGCCTTATACAGCGGATTGGTCTGAGCCGGGCCGCGATGAGGTGCTCTGGCGGGCGGCCTGCCGCTATCTGGTGGTGAAACCACTGACACAGGCGGCAACGGGGGATGTGCTGTTGTTTCGTATGCGCCGTGGGGCGGTTGCAAAACATCTGGGGATCCAGAGCATATTCGGTGACACGCCTGCCTTTATCCATGCCTATAGCGGTCACGCGGTGACCGAAAGCCCGCTGAGCACACCCTGGCAGCGCCGGATTGCGGCGCGGTTTGAATTTCCACAGGAGAAGAACTGATGGCGACGATTGTATTAGGGGCCGCTGGCGCGGCTTTGGGTTCTGCTGTGGGCGGCACGGTTCTGGGGCTGTCCAGTGCAGTGATTGGCCGGGCGATTGGTGCCACCATTGGGCGGGCGATTGATGCGCGGATTATGGGAAGTGGTGCGGATCCTGTGGAAACCGGGAAAGTGGATCGTTTTCGTCTGATGACGGCATCTGAAGGTGCCCCGATCCCGCATGTGTACGGCGCGATGCGTGTCGGGGGGCATGTGATCTGGGCTTCTGATTTTCTGGAAACCTCTGCGACCACGCAAAGCAGCGGCGGTAAAGGTGCGCCTAAGGGACCGAAGGTCACGAGTTATGAGTATAGCGTGAGCCTTGCTGTTGCCGTCTGTGAGGGGGAAATCAGCGGTATTGGCCGGATCTGGGCCGACGGGGATGAAATTGCGCCGGAAGGTCTGAATATGCGCGTCTATACCGGGCGCGAAGATCAGATGCCGGACCCGAAGATTGAGGCAGTACAGGGGGTGGGAAATGCGCCTGCCTATCGTGGGATTGCCTATGTGGTGTTTGAGGATCTGCCGCTTGGGCCGTTTGGGAACCGTATCCCGCAACTGTCCTTTGAGGTGGAAAGGCCAGAGCGAGGTGTTGAAGGTGATGTGATCTCTGAAGCCTCTACACTGGCGGAAGGGGTGCAGGGGGTGGCTCTGATCCCGGGGACGGGGGAATATAGCCTGGCGACAACGCCTGTTCACTACAGTGACGGACCAGGGCTGTTGCGTGGCGCGAATGTAAACACACCCACGGGGCTTACGGATTTTGAAAACTCGGTTGCGGCGCTGGGCAGTGCTTTACCGGAATGTAAGTCAACCTCGCTTGTGGTCAGCTGGTTTGGTGATGATCTGCGGATGGGGCATTGTACCCTACGTCCGAAGGTTGAACAGAACACAAATGACGCCGCTGCTATGCCCTGGGCTGTGAGCGGGGTGCGTCGCGATACAGCGGAACTGATCCCGCAAGATGACGGGCGTGCGATCTATGGGGGCACGCCGACAGATCAGTCGGTGATAGAAGCGATCACCCATATGCGAGATGCCGGGCGGGAAGTGGTGTTTTACCCGTTTATTCTGATGGATCAGCTGTCCGGGAATGGCCTGTCTGATCCTTGGAGCGCTGCAACCGATCAGCCACGTCTGCCATGGCGCGGGCGCATCACGGGGAATAAGGCACCCGGCCAGGTGGGGAGTACCGATGGTACGACTTCTGCGGATGTTGAGGTGGCTGCATTCTTTGGGACTGCTGATGCCAGTGATTTTGCAACGGTCACTGTTCCCGCTGCCGCCCCGGAAGCCCATGGGGCGATTGCGGAGGTCGATCCGGGCAGTAGTGTGAAGACCGCCGTGAATTATACCGGACCTGCAGAATGGTCTTATCGACGCTTTATCCTGCATTACGCCCATCTTTGTGCCGCTGGGGGGGGCGTTGATGCCTTTTGTATCGGCTCCGAAATGCGTGGCATGACGCAATATCGCGGGGAGAATGATACATTCCCGGCCGTTGATGCGCTGATTGCCCTGGCGGCGGATGTGCGCATGATCCTCGGGCCTGAAGTGAAGATTGGGTATGCCGCCGACTGGTCCGAATATTTCGGCTATCACCCGCAGGATGGATCTGGTGATGTGTTCTTTCATCTCGATCCGCTCTGGATGGACCCGAACATCGATTTCATCGGGATGGATAACTACATGCCACTTGCCGACTGGCGTGAAGGGCATGATCACCTGGATGCGGATTGGGGGGCGATCTATAATCCGGATTATCTGCGTGGCAATGTAATGGGTGGTGAGGGCTATGATTGGTATTACCATTCTGGTGAGGCCCGTGATGCCCAGATCCGCACGCCGATTACGGACGGTGCAGAGAATGAGCCATGGGTGTTTCGTTACAAGGACATTCATTCCTGGTGGACCAGGCTGCATTACAATCGCCGGGGTGGTGGCGTGCGTGAGGCGGATCCGAATGTCTGGGTGCCGGGAAGCAAACCGATCTGGTTTATGGAATATGGCTGTGCTGCGATCGACAAAGGTGCGAATGAGCCGAACAAATTCCTTGATCCAAAGTCATCCGAAAGTGCGTTGCCGCATTATTCTGATGGCACGCGTGATGAGTTGATGCAGCGGGCCGCGCTGGGCGCGGTGCAGGCTTACTGGGCTGATCCGGCGCATAACCCGGTGGATCCGGACAGCGGGCATCAGATGGTGGATATGTCACGCGCCCATGTCTGGGCCTGGGATGCGCGACCTTACCCGTGGTTTCCGAACAATGGAGCGCTTTGGTCGGATGGGGTGAACTATCCGCGTGGGCACTGGCTGAATGGCCGGTCGTCTGGCTGGGCCCTGGCAGCGGTTGTCGAGGGGATTTGCAAACGATCTGGTGTTCAGAAGATCGATGTTTCGGAGTTGCATGGCTATTTGCGTGGTTATCTGGACGATGGCGGACGTGATGCAAGGGCGGCGCTGCAGCCCCTGATGCTGGCCTATGGATTTGATGCGGTAGAGCGCGAGGGGGTTCTGAAATTCCGTCAGCGGGATGGGCGGGCAGAGATTTCTGTTCCCTCCGGTGACCTTGCTGTTTCTGATGAGCAGGAGGCACGTGTCCAGACCACACGTGCGCCCGTTGCCGAAGTGGCAGGGCGTGTCAGGCTGAACCATGTGGAAAGCGGCGGAGACTATGATGCGCGGGCGTCAGAGGCGGTTTTTCCGGATGAGGCGACTTATTCTGTCAGCCAGAATGAGCTGCCATTGGCCATGACTGGCAATGAAGCGCGGGCGACGGTTGAACGCTGGCTGGCGGAAGCACGGGTGGCGCGTGATACAATTCGCTTTGCTCTGCCGCCCTCACGATTGCCTTTGGGGGCGGGGGATGTGGTGCATCTGCCGGATGAAGAGGGCGTCAATGCGCTGTATCGCATTGATCATGTGGAGCAATCCGGTCTGCAGATTGTTGATGCTGTGCGGGTGGAACCTGGTGTGTATGTTCCGGGGGACAGCAATCTTGAAACGCCGGTGCTGCGGCCTTTCCTGCCGCCGGTGCCTGTGCTGCCGGTCTTTATGGATCTGCCTCTGATTGGCGGGAATGACGTGCCACATGCACCCTGGATGGCAGTTGCGGCGAAACCCTGGCCCGGAACTGTGGCGCTGATGAGTTCAGCCAATGACAGTGGTTATGAGCTGAACACACTATTCCCGACAGGTGCGGTTTTTGGTGTGACTCTGTCAGAGCTGAAGCGCGGCCCTGTAGGGGTGAAGGATCGCAGTGCGGTCTTAACGGTGAAACTGTCGACTGGAGTACTGTCATCTGTTTCGTGGGAGGATGTCCTGAATGGGGCAAACCTTGTGGCAATCGGGGATGGTACGGCTGAGAGCTGGGAGTTGATACAGTTTGAAGAGGCCAACCTGTTGGCACCGGATACCTGGGAGTTGAAAGGTTTTCTGCGTGGACAGAAGGGCAGTGATGGGTTGATGCCGGTGGACTGGCCTGCAGACAGCCTGTTCGTTCTGATGAATAGCGCGCCGCAACAAATCGAACGTGCGATTGAAGCGCGTGGTTTGGATCGTCATTACCGTGTCGGTCCGGCGAGCAGGCCGATTGTCGATCCGTCATATCTGCATCTGGTCGGCAACTTTAAGGGGAATGGTCTGCGTCCCTATGCTCCGGCACATCTGAAACTGCGTGAGGACGGTGGGGATCGTCATTTCAGCTGGATCCGTCGGACACGTGTGGATGGGGACAGCTGGGAGGGATTTGAGGTGCCTCTTGGCGAAGAGAGTGAGCTTTACCTTGTCAAGGTCTGGGTCGCTGGTGCGCTTGTCCGGGAAGAGACCGTGAGTGTGCCGGAATGGGGGTATTCTGCCGGGATGCAGACGGCTGATGGCGCCGTCGCACCATATGTCGTGCAGGTGAGCCAGATTTCGACGCTTTTCGGGCCGGGACTGGCTAGTGAGATCGAGGTGCCGGCATGAGCTTGCGCCCGATCCTCTGGCAGGATGTGTTGGCGTTAAGTGCGGCGCTGCGAGACATCCCTCGTCACTTGCGTCGGGATGCTGTGAGAAATGCACTGCGTTGTGCGGAGGCCGCTGATGCCTGGCGTAAAACCCATGGCAAGAGGCATCCGGAATGGGGGGATGGGACATTGGCAGCGGTCTGCGGTGCTGCAGATCGCGGCTTAGTGCCGGGTGGGGGTGCTGAGGCAGCAAACCTCATGTTGATCTTTCAGGAAATCTCGTACTGGCGTTCAGAAAAGGCGGAAAAGAACGAACTGAAGAGAATTTTCTGAGAAAACCTGACTGCCCTGCGGTTTGCGGGAATTATTTCCGTGGTGGGGCGGATCGAAGGGGAATGTTCTGATTTTTTCTATCCTGGAGATATTTTTCCTTTTGCCAGTGTGGTAACCTCGACAGCAATGCACTGAATGCCTAAGTCCAGAAATCTGAGGCATTGCTTACCGGAGGACGCCAGATGGGACGGAGTGAAAGTACTCATAACACAGCACCGGAATTGCGGGAAATCGACCCGGTGTGGACGCGTATCCGGGAAGAGGCCGCAGAAGCTCATGGTGAGGAGCCTCTGCTGGGTGGTCTGTTGCACTCAACCGTTCTGCATCACAAGACGCTGGCGCAGGCCCTTGGGTATCGTATTGCGCTGAAGCTGGCATCTGGTGAGATGTCTGAGCAGCTTTTGCGCGAAGTGGCGGATGACATGTATCAACGTCACCCAGATATTCTGCAAGCCGCCAGAGCGGATCTGGTTGCAGTTGAAGAACGTGACCCCGCATGCCATCGCCTGCTGCAGCCTCTGATGTATTTCAAAGGGTTTCAGGCCGTGCAGGCGTATCGTATCGGACATGCACTGTGGAAAGAGGGGCGGCGTGATCTGGCCTATTTCTTTCAGATGCGTGTGTCGGAATGCTTTGGCATTGATATTCACCCGGGTGCCACCATTGGCCGTGGCATTATGATTGACCATGCGCATTCCATCGTGATCGGGGAAACGGCAGTGGTCGGGGACAATGTTTCCATGCTGCATTCCGTGACATTGGGCGGGACCGGGAAAGAAGATGAAGATCGTCACCCGAAAATCGGTGATGGTGTGCTGATTGGTGCTGGTGCGAAAGTGCTGGGCAATATCAAAGTGGGGCATTGTTCCCGCATTGCCGCAGGTTCTGTGGTTTTGCAGGAGGTTCCCCCCTGCAAAACTGTGGCTGGTGTGCCCGCGAAGATTGTCGGCGAAGCAGGTTGTGATCAACCTTCTGTCACCATGGATCAACTTCTGAGCGGGAAGCAGGCTTTGCCGGCGGATGTTCAGGACAGTTGATCAAAAGCTTCAAGGGCTTTGGCGCCATACATGTAGCCGGGCCCGCCATTCATCAGAACACAGACATTGACCATTTCTTCAATCTCCGCGCGGGTCGCACCGGCGCGGATTGCGGCCTTTACGTGAAAACCAATGCAGTCGTTGCATTGCTTTGAAATACCAATGGCGAGCGCGATCAGTTCCTTGTGTTTTGTGTCCAGAGCATCAGGCGTGAAGGCGGCTTCATGCAAGGCATGAAACCCTTTGGCTGTATCGCCCTGTTCAGCGCGCATGGGTTTTAGCAAAGAAGCGGTATGTGCGAGGGAAGCTTTCCAGTCCATTTCAGGATCCTTTGTATCAGGTTACATATTCCTGATAGCGGGGGAGAAATGGTAGACTTTGAGGCAGATCAAACCTCTCGCGGGCCCTGCACGAGAGGGGTAAGAACGTTACGTTCACTCAGGCCGGAACGACTCGTACATTCGAATGTACCTGGAAAAGGCCGGAGGTTTAGACGATGAGGAAGTTCATCCAGCCGAACTGGTCACGACACAACTGTAGCGCGAATTGCCGTAAATTGCCAGGTAAGGATTTCCTTACTGATAGGGCTAACAGAAAAACCCGCCGGATTGGCGGGTTTTTTGTTTTATTGTCAGAGGCTTCAGGCCAGCATAGCCATCGGGTTTTCTAGATTCTGAACGATCGCTTCCAGAAGCTCTGCCCCAAGTGCCCCGTCAATGACCCGGTGATCGACGGAAAGGGTCACGGACATAACAGTGGCGACAGAAAGATCTCCATCAGTATTCACCACAGGTTTCTTTTTACCCGCACCCACGGCCAGGATCGCCCCATGCGGAGGGTTGATCACGGCATCAAAGTTATCAATGCCCATCATGCCGAGGTTTGAAATCGCAAAGCTGCCACCCTGATACTCATGTGGCGCAAGTTTGCGGTCGCGGGCACGGGAGGCGAGATCTTTCATCTCGCTGGAGAGCGCGGAGAGTGTTTTCACCTCGGAATCCTGCAGGACAGGTGTGAACAAGCCGCCTTCAATTGCTACGGCGACCGCAACATCAGAAGCTTTCATCTTCAGGACACGATCACCGGCCCAGACAGCGTTGGCGTCAGGCACCTGTTGCAGTGCAAGCGCGCTGGCTTTGATGATGAAATCATTGACGGAAAGCTTTACGCCCCGGTGTTCCAGCTGTTTGTTCAGCTGACCCCGGAAGGCCAGAAGCGCATCCAGCTGAATATCGCGGCGCAGATAAAAATGCGGCACGGTCTGTTTGGCTTCCGTCAGGCGGGCGGCAATGGTTTTGCGCATACCATCCAACGCCACTTCCTCATATTCGCGGCCTTCATACATGCGGGCAACAGAGGCTGCGTCTGCGGATTGCGGCAGAGCCACTGGCGTGGAAGCAGCAGTGGTAGCGGCCACAGAGGCAGGGGCGGTTGCCGTTGCACCTTCCACATCCGCCTTGATGATCCGCCCACGCGGGCCAGAGCCAGCGACTTGCGTCAGGTCCAGACCTTTGTCAGCCGCAATGCGTCGTGCAAGAGGGGTCGCGAAGATACGGTTGCCGTCTTTCGCGGGCGCTGCCGAAGCGGCTGTCGCAGGGGCAGGGGCTTCAGTGGCCACCTGCAGGGCTGCTTCAGTCCCTGCGTCGGACTTCGCCGACAGTGCCGCTGCAGGTGTTGTACTGATATCATCAGCGCTTTCACCATCTTCCAGAAGTATAGCAATCACGGAATTCACGGCGACATTCGCCGTGCCTTCTGCGATCATGATCTTCCCGATCACGCCTTCATCCACGGCTTCAAATTCCATGGTGGCTTTGTCGGTCTCGATTTCGGCCAGAAGATCGCCGCTTTCCACGGTATCTCCTTCTTTCACCAGCCATTTCGCCAGCGTGCCTTCTTCCATTGTGGGGGAAAGGGCGGGCATAAGAATTTCTGTTGGCATTGCCTGTCTCCCTTAACGATACGTGACTTGTTTGACTGCCGCGATGACCTCATCCGTGGTCACAAGCGCCAGTTTTTCAAGATTGGCCGCATATGGCATTGGTACGTCTTTGCCACAGCAGTTGATCACGGGCGCATCGAGGTAGTCAAAGGCACGTTCCATGATGGTGGCGGACAGGTGGTTGCCGATGGAGGCGACAGGCCAGCCTTCTTCAACCGTGACGCAGCGATTTGTTTTCATGACAGAATTCAGAACTGTGTCGTAATCAATCGGACGCAGAGAGCGCAGATCAATGACCTCCGCAGAAATCCCGTCTTCCGCCAGCTTATCCGCTGCTTCCAGCGCATATTGCATGCCGATCCCGAAGCTCACGATGGTCACATCAGTGCCTTCGCGCCAGATTTTTGCTTTGCCGATTGGCACGGTGTAATCTTCAAGAACGGGCACATCAAATGAGCGGCCATAGAGGATCTCGTTTTCAAGGAAAACAACCGGGTTCGGGTCGCGGATCGCGCTTTTCAGCAGGCCTTTGGCATCGGCTGCAGAATAAGGCATCACAACTTTCAGGCCCGGGATCTGTGCATACCATGCGGCATAATCCTGGCTGTGTTGGGCACCTACACGGGCGGCGGCACCACTGGCACCGCGGAAAACCATGGGCGCCCCCATCTGACCGCCAGACATATAAAGCGTTTTGGCGGCAGAGTTAATGATATGGTCAATCGCCTGCATCGCGAAGTTGAAGGTCATGAATTCGACAATCGGGCGCAGGCCCGCCATGGCAGACCCAGTCGCAATCCCGGTAAAACCATGTTCGGTGATTGGCGTGTCGATCACACGGCGCGCGCCGAATTCATCCAGCAGACCCTGGGACACTTTATAAGCGCCCTGGTATTCCGCCACTTCTTCACCCATCAGGTAAACAGTTTCGTCCCGGCGCATTTCTTCGGCCATCGCGTCGCGCAGAGCTTCGCGGACCGTGGTGGAACGCATCTCTGTGCCGGCCGGAATTTCGGTATCCTCTGGCACCACAGTCGCAACCGGGGTGGCTGCCACGGGCGCTGCGGTTTCTGTGGCTGTCGGGGCGGCATCGGCAACGGGGGCAGGGGCCGAAACAGCCGCTGTGGATGCGTCTTCGCCTTCTTCCAGCAGCACCGCAATCGCGGTGTTCACAGCCACATTCGCCGTGCCTTCTGCAATCAGGATCTTTCCGATTACGCCCTCATCCACCGCTTCAAATTCCATAGTCGCTTTGTCGGTTTCGATCTCAGCCAGGATGTCGCCGCTTTCCACGGTGTCACCTTCTTTGACCAGCCATTTCGCCAGCGTACCCTCTTCCATCGTAGGGGACAGGGCAGGCATCAGTATTTCAATCGCCATGTGTTTTTCTCCGTCCTGTCAGTGGCTTACGCTCTCGCGTAAATATCTGTCCAAAGTTCTTCAAGCGCCGGTTCCGGGCTTTCGCGTGAGAAATCAGCGGCCTCATTCACGACCTTCTTGATCTCTTTATCAATTGCTTTCAGATCATCTTCTGACGCGTGATTGCCCGCAAGGATCAGCTCGCGCACATGTTCAATCGCATCGCGTTCTTCGCGTACTTTCTGGACTTCTTCCCGCGTGCGATATTTCGCCGGGTCAGACATGGAATGGCCGCGATAACGATATGTTGTCATCTCAAGAATATAGGGGCCTTCGCCAGCACGGCAGTGGGCCACGGCTTTTTCTGTTGCCGCTTTCACCGCCAGAACATCCATGCCGTCCACTTCTTCACCCGGGATGCCAAAAGCAGCACCGCGTGTGTAAAGGTCAGGCGTGGAAGACGCCCGCTGTTGGCTTGTGCCCATGGCGTACTGGTTGTTTTCGATCACGAAAATCACCGGCAGTTTCCAGAGAGATGCCATGTTGAAGGTTTCATAGACCTGGCCCTGGTTGGCTGCACCATCACCAAAATAAGCAAAGCTCACCCGGTCATTGCCCATGTATTTATCTGCAAATGCCAGACCCGCACCCAGAGGCACCTGCGCGCCTACGATGCCGTGACCACCGTAGAAATGTTTCTCTTTCGAGAACATATGCATAGAGCCGCCTTTGCCTTTGGAATAGCCGCCTTCGCGCCCGGTCAGTTCGGCCATCACGCCTTTCGGATCCATGCCGCAGGCCAGCATATGGCCGTGGTCGCGATATGAGGTAATGCGTTTATCGCCTTCCTCGGTCACGGCTTCAATGCCGGTGATGACGGCTTCCTGACCGATATAAAGGTGGCAGAAACCACCAATCAGCCCCATGCCATACAGCTGGCCGGCCTTTTCTTCGAATCGTCGGATCAGTAGCATATCCCGGTAGTAACCCAATAACTCCTCTGCAGAAGTATTTGATTTCCCGGTTTTTTTCTTTGCTGCCATGGCGTCTTACCTCCTGGGTGGGGCGCGAGATTGCAGTTAGTTTAGCGTTAAACTATATATAAAGGATAAATTCCGGCAAGGCGAGAAAAAACTATAATACCTCAAATACCGGTGAAGCGATTACTGTCACGGGGGAGGCAAGGCCAGTGGCAAATAGAGATTTTCAGATCAGGGAATGATCACTTCGTCTGCGCGAACGTAACCCAGGCGATCACGGGCCTGTTGGTCCAGCAGATCAAGATCAAGGAAATTGTCAGAGAGGCGCAGGGTTTTGTTTTCCAGATCGGCGACTTCTGCCTGATACATTTCCAATGTCTCATGCAGCTCCTGCGCTTCAGCTTCTGCCTGAACGCGTTGGAAGAGCCCGCCATCGCCCTGCACAGCCGTAAAGCTGAAGTACATGCCTAAGAAAAGACATGTGCCGTAATACAGAAATGGTCCGATGGCGGGTCTGGTCTTCATCGATAGCCTCAATATATCCACCTCTTTTCGGGCGGTGAATACACAATGCCACAAGTGATTCGCTTTGTGAATCCCTTATGATTCGATTTTGTGATTTTTTTGTATGATCCGAAAAAAGTGAGTCAGATTTATCGCATAAAAAAGGGCGCCGCAGCGCCCCATTCAAATCTTATCCGGCTGAATTCAGCCTGCAACAGATGCCGCATGGATGGACCCAACGGAGGCATCCAGGGTCGCATCAAATTCTGCTTCTGACTGCTGTGCAGACAGGCCTTCGGTCAGCGCGCGGGAGAAGCTTGCAATCATGCCGCTGTTCTCAGACAGGCGACGGTTGGCTTCATCACGGTTATAACCGCCGGACAGGGCCACAACGCGCATCACCTTCGGGTGATCCACCAGGGCTTTATACTGGTTTGCCGCTTCTGGCAGGGTCAGTTTCAGCATCACCTGCTGGCCTTCCGGCACCATATCAAGAGACGCCAGGATCGCGTCGCGCAGCATATCTTCCGCGTCGGATTTGTCTTCCATGTTGATGTTGATTTCAGGTTCAACGATCGGCATCAGGCCATGGGCCAGAATATCGCCAGCCAGTTCAAACTGCTGTGCAACATTGGCTTTGATGCCCTTAGAGGACGCCTGATTGATCACAGAACGCATCTTGGTGCCGAAAATACCTTTGGACACAGCTTTTTCCAGCAGCGTATCCAGACCATCAATCGGCTTCATCAGTTGAACGCCATTGGCTTCGTCTGCCAGACCTTTGTCGATCTTCAGGAAAGGCACAACGCCACAGCTGTCCCACAGATATTGCGCAGTCGGCACGCCGTCCACGTCACGATCCATGGTCATTTCAAACAGGATCGCGCCAACAACGCGCGCGCCTGTGAAAGCGTCAGATTTGATGATCCGTGTGCGCATCGCGTGGATCTGATCGAACATTTCGGCTTCGCCGTTATAAGCGTCTGCTTCCACACCATAAAGCGCCAGCGCCTTCGGGGTGGAACCGCCGCTCTGGTCCAGAGCCGCTACAAAGCCGCCGCCATTGGTCATCTGTTCGGTTTGTTTTTCTTTAGACATTCGTTCCGCCCGGGCAATTGGTTACAAATCTGCCCCGCTTTTAGGCCAGCGGGGCAGGGCTGGCAATTGTGATAGCGCCAACATGTCCATGCAGGCGCATCATAGCTGCGTTACGTTAAACGCAGATTAATCTTCAAGCGCGGCAACACCGGGCAGGGTCTTGCCTTCCATCCATTCAAGGAACGCGCCGCCCGCGGTGGAGATATAAGAGAAATCATCGCCTTTCCCTGCCGCATTGATCGCTGCCACCGTGTCACCGCCACCAGCAACAGAGACAAGCGCACCGGCATTGGTCTGCGCAGCAATCACGTCAAGCATCGCAAAAGTACCGGTCTGGAAAGGTTCCATTTCAAACACACCAAGCGGGCCATTCATGATCAGAGTTTTCGCGCCCTTCACGACCTCTGCGATATAGGCGCTGCTGTCTGGGCCAACATCCAGGATCATCGCATCATCAGGGCAAGCATCCACCGCGACAATATCGTGGTCGGCATTGGCTTTGAATTCTCGCGCAACAGTGATGTCACGCGGCAGAACGACTTCGCAACCGGCCGCCTCAGCTTTCGCAAGAATCTCGCGGGCGGTATCGGCCAGATCATGTTCACACAGGGATTTGCCGACGTTCACGCCTTTTGCCGCAAGGAACGTATTCGCCATGCCGCCACCAATCACCAGGTGATCCGCTTTGCCCACAAGATTGCCCAGGAGGTCCAGTTTGGTCGATACTTTCGCACCACCAACCACAGCCACAACCGGGCGTTCCGGCGCGCCAAGTGCGCCTTCCAGGGCTTCAAGTTCCGCCTGCATCAGACGTCCGGCACAGGCAGGCAGAAGACGTGCGATCGCCTCAGTAGATGCATGAGCACGGTGGGCCGCAGAAAATGCATCATTGCAATAAATATCGCCAAGCGCCGCAAGGGATGCTGCGAACATCGCGTCATTCTTTGTTTCTTCTGCGTGGAAACGAGTGTTTTCCAGCAGCAGGGTTTCACCGGCTTCCAGTGCTGCAACGCCTTGTTTGGCTTCTGCGCCAATGCAGTTTGCGGCAAATCTGACAGGGCTGCCAAGCGCGCCTTCCAGAGCCTCGCGCACCATGCCAAGGGACATATCTGCGCGCACTTCGCCTTTGGGGCGGCCGAAATGTGCCAGCAACACCGGTTTGCCACCGGCAGCGAGAACATCCTTCACCGTGGGCAGGATCCGCTCAATCCGGGTCATATCGGTGACGCGTCCGTCTTCCATTGGCACGTTGATATCCACACGGATCAGCACAACCTTGCCGGCCAGATCCATATCATCGAGTGTCTTCCAGGGTTTTGCGGCAGCCATAACGCACTCCAAAGCATAAATTTCGCATCCTTTAACACAACATCCCGGCACATACGTCAATTCTGCTTTTCCCCGGCGGGTGCTTTAGATAAGCTTCGCGGCAAATATCATACAAAGGACGCCCAAAATGGCTGAAATCAAAGATCCCGAAAACACCATCATCATGGAAACCACCAAAGGCACTGTGACCATCGCACTGCTGCCAGACGTTGCACCAAAGCACGTAGAGCGTATGAAGACCCTGGCGCGTGCCGGCGAATATGATGGTGTTGTTTTTCACCGCGTGATTGACGGTTTCATGGCGCAGACCGGTGACGTTGCAAACGGCAACTGGGACAAAGATTTCAACATTGGCCGCGCGGGCACGGGTGGATCTTCCCATGATGATCTGCCAGCTGAATTCTCTAAGGTTCCACATGCACGTGGGTCCATCGGCGCTGCACGTTCCGCCAACCCGAACTCTGCCAACAGCCAGTTTTTCATCAACTTCAAAGACAATGACTTCCTGAACGGTCAGTACACTGTTTACGGTCAGGTGATTGAAGGCATGGACATTGTTGACGAAATTCAGCGTGGCGAGCCACCAATGAACCCGGATCGCATGACTTCTGTGAAAGTGGCGTCAGATGCCTAAGCTTGACGTTCTTCCGGCAACCCTTGGGGCGCTGGGGCTTGGCATTCTGGGGGTGTTCTATTTTGCAACGCTCCCGGCGCAGGCCCAGGACAACCCCGACACACCGAATTTGGTGATCGAGGTTGACGGCAGCACCCAGGGTCAGATCGTGATTGATCTGATGCCTGGCGTTGCACCGCAGCATGTGGAACGTGTGACCACGCTGGCTTCGGATGGAAAATATGACGGGGTGGTGTTCCATCGCGTGATTGATGGCTTCATGGCGCAGACGGGTGATGTGGAATTTGGCCGTCTCGGCGAAAACCTGCGTCGTGCCGGCACTGGTGGCTCTGACCAACCGGATGTTCCTGCCGAATTCGGGGATGTTTCCTTTGATCGCGGGACTGTTGGCATGGCGCGTTCGGGTCATCCTGATTCCGCGAACAGCCAGTTCTTCATCATGTTTGAACCAGCCCCGCATCTGAACGGGCAGTACACTGTCTTTGGTCAGGTTGTGGAAGGTCAGGAGGTGGTTGATGCCATCAAACGTGGTGCCCCCGGCAGTGGTTCGGTCGATGACCCCGACTATATGAAGTCTGTCACTGTGACTGAATAATACTTAGAACGGCGCCTCTCGCGGCGCCGTTTTCTTTCTAAGAAAACGGTTCGGAAACTTTGAAAGTTTCCGGCTCACCTCCACAAAAGTTTCTGAAACCAGAGAGGCGTGATGGCAACCGTCTTGCCAGAGGCGCGAGTGTGTTCATATAAAGCCAGGTTCCACCCTGACGCTGTGCGTTTGCCCCGATTCCAAGTTTGAAACGGGTCAGGGCTTCTGCATCTTTTCCGTTCAGAACGCCCAGATCAAGCTGAATATAGCCTCGTTCTGACAGCCAGCACATAGCACGCCATAAAAGCAGGTTCATGGCATTCAGTTGCCGTCCCTCGGGAAGGTTGTGTCCGATCTGCCAGGTGGCCATCCGTCGGTGTAACAGCACCACAATTCCGGCGATGATCTCACCCTGGTACTGTGCCTCAAACACTTTCGCCTGTCCGGGGTTGATCTGTCCAAACATCGTTGAGAACCCTGCCGGATACCCTCGATACCCTTTTTGCCGGGCCTGTGTGTCTTCCGTGGCAATCAGCCAGTGACGGTCCTGCAGATCATAGCATTTCACTTTGATTTTACACGCTTCCGCCCGCCGCAATCTGTTGCGCCATTTCTGCCCCATGGCGCTGCGCATGTTTTGCGCGCCCCCCAGATCGGTTATGCCCAGAGTTACAGGGGTGATCAGCGGCCAGAAGCCATGATTTCGCAACAGATCTGATCTGCAGGGGGGCGCATTGAGCAACAGCGGTGTTGTGTTGTGATACTGTTGCCAGTGCTGCAGCCAGGCTTCCATATTTCCGACAGGTCCGCGCGTTACCAGATCCACAAGGCCAAAGCCGCCAATCCCTTTGCTTTGCACCTGCCAGGACAGGCCGCTGCTATTGCATACGTGGTGCGTCACAAGTTGTCCCATGGCTATCAGGCAGCGTGCGAACTCCGGGCTTTGTTGCAGGGGCAGGAGAGGGGGCCGATTTTCCATGTGCCCATTAATGAAAATTAAACTTTAAATCTGGTTAATAGTCTTATGAAACACCAGAACGTTCGCAGATTAAAAACGGGAGATATTCCCGCCCCGCAATTCACACCGGCGGCGGCGCTTCTGCTTGCTCTGATCCTCTCAATTCCTTTCATTTTCATAGGAATGGCGGAGGTTTTGCGCGCCCTGATATAAAAAGCCCTGCAACATCAGATGCTGCAGGGCCTTGCATTTCAGAATGTCAGGAAAAGATTAACCTTCCAGCACGACCAGAGCGTGGCGCTTTTTACCAGCAGACAGCTTTACAGGTTCGGCCAGATCAGACGCCTGCAGCACAACACCGGTGCTTTCCAGCGGTGCATCGTTCATCTTCGCCCCGTTTTCACCGATCAGACGTTTCGCATCTTTGCCGGATTTCGCGAGGCCGGATTTCACGATCAGCTGCACGATGGAGATGCCGTCACCGATATCCGCCGCAGACAGTTTCAGCGTCGGCAGATCATCCCCCATGCCGCCTTTTTCAAACACTTCCCGTGCAGTGGCTTCCGCGTTTGCGGCGGCCTCGGCACCGTGGGCCAGCGTTGTCACGGCATTTGCAAGAATGATCTTGGCGTCGTTGATCTCGGACCCTTCCAGGGCACCCAGGCGTTCACATTCCTCGATCGGCATTTCGGTGTAAAGCTTCAGGAAGCGGCCAACATCTGCATCCGTCGTGTTGCGCCAGAACTGCCAGAACTCATAAGGCGAACGCATATCCGCATTCAGCCAGACCGCACCATCCTGGCTTTTGCCCATTTTCTTGCCGTCAGAGGTTGTCAGCAGGGGCGACGTCAGGCCGAAAATCTGGTTGTCCAGCACACGGCGCGTCAGGTCGATCCCGTTGATAATATTGCCCCACTGATCCGATCCACCCATCTGCAACAGACAGCCGTAACGGCGGTTCAGTTCCAGGAAGTCATAGGCTTGCAGGATCATGTAGTTGAACTCAAGGAAGCTCAGGCTTTGTTCACGATCAAGACGTGATTTCACGCTTTCAAAGGCCAGCATCCGGTTCACCGAGAAATGACGACCAATGTCGCGCAGGAACTCAAGGTAGTTCAGATCATCCAGCCATTCCGCGTTATTCACCATTGTCGCGTCAGTATCACCATCGCCAAAGCTGACGTAGGAGCTGAAGACCTTCTTGATGCCAGAGATGTTGTCATCGATCTGATCAGGCGTCAGCAGCGGGCGTTCATCAGCACGGAAAGACGGATCTCCCACCTTTGTTGTGCCGCCGCCCATCAGAACAATTGGCTTATGGCCGGTTTTCTGCAACCAGCGCAGCATCATAATCTGGATAAGGGACCCGACATGCAGAGATTTTGCAGTCGCGTCAAAGCCGATATATGCTGGCACAACCCCCGCCATAAACGCGTCATCCAGCGCCTGATAGTCGGTGCAATCGGCCAGAAAGCCGCGCTCGATCATCACACGCATAAAGTCAGATTTGGGGTGCCAGGTCATTACGTTTCATCCATAGAATTCTATCTGTGCTACGGATATAACGGGGGCAGGTTAAAAGGGAAAGCGAATGTTGAAACAGGATGCAATCTGGTCGCTGGGTGCGATGACAGGCACGTCTTTGGACGGGATCGATGCGGCGATGGTGCTGACCGACGGGCATGAGATTCTGGAATTTGGCGAAAGCCGGTACCGTGAATGGACACCAGAGGAACGCGCAACGATTGCCTCGGGGTTTGGTCACTGGCAGGGCGATCCGGGGATCGAAGACCTGTCCGAAATGATCGAAACCGCCCATGCCGAGGCTTTGTCGCCTTTTGGGGAGGCGCAGTTGATCGGCTTTCACGGCCAGACCCTGGCCCATGACCCGGACAACGGGCGCACCCACCAGTGTGGCAATGGCCATGTCCTGGCCGAAGTGCTGAACACCCCGGTGGTCTGGGATTTTCGCACGACAGATATGGAAATGGGCGGGCAGGGCGCGCCGCTTGCGCCGTTCTTTCATTTCGCCTGTGCCAAACTGATCAATGCGGAACGCCCGCTGGCTTTCCTTAATCTCGGCGGTGTTGGCAATATCACCTATGTCGACCCCACCAAAGAACGTCCCGAAGATCCTGGTGCATTGCTGGCCTTCGACACTGGCCCCGCAAACGCGCCGATCAATGATCTGATGTTGTCCCGGCGTGGCCTGCCATGGGATGAAGATGGTGCGCTGGCGTCCGAAGGCGAAGTCGATGAAGGTATCGTCAGCGATTTCCTGGAATATGACTATTTCTACCGCGAACCGCCCAAATCACTGGATCGCAATGACTTCCCGAATATTCTTGAACTGGTGGAAGTTCTGGAAGATGCCGACGCCTGCGCCACGCTGACAGCGATTGCTGCGGCCTCTGCCGCACGGGGATTGCGTCATTGCCCGGAAATGCCCGAAGGCGTCCTGGTAACCGGCGGCGGGCGCAAAAACCCGATGTTGATGTCCATGCTGTCCCTTCTGATGGATTGCCCGGTGGCCCCGGTCGAGGATGCAGGCCTTGATGGCGATATGCTGGAAGCCCAGGCTTTTGCCTATCTTGCGGTGCGGACCAGATATGGTCTGCCGAACTCAGCACCCGGTACCACGGGCTGCCACGCGCCGGTGGTTGGGGGGCATATCTCGAAGCCGGGTAAATTGCGTCGCTAGGTGAGTACGAAATCCTTTGTAATAAACATCACTCCAGGGCAGGATCGGAAAAAAAGAACTGTCCAGGAGTTTCCATGTCACTATTGAACCTACGTTCGTTGTTTATTGCTTCCTTTATGGCCATCAGTGCAGCCCCGGTTGCCGCCGAAGGATATAAACCTGTAGGTGGGTACGACAAATACGTGGAAGAGCATGTTTTTGCCGCCAGCATTATGGAAGAACTGAATGCGCATTCTATCTTCGTCGATCTTGAGTATTGCGGCTTTATTTATCGCGAACAGGATGAACTGAAAGCGACCCGTGCCCAGAAAGGCCAGGCGGCCAGTTGTCTGCCTATGCTGCCTCAGGGCAATGTGGAAATCTTTGCCAGCTATCACACGCATGCCGCTTTTGATCCGGCCAGCTATAACGAAGTGCCCTCCCTTCAGGATATGGAAGGGGATTTCGCGCGTTTTGAAAACGGATATATCACCACCCCGGGGGGGCGCTTTTGGTTTGTGGAAAATCAGAAACGCCAGGCGCGGCAGCTGTGTGGTTACCGGTGCATGCCGTTTGATTCACTGTATCAGGAAAGCCCTGATAAAAAGGTGCCTTACAGCTTAACCACTGCGGATCTGGAGGTGCTGTTCAACCAGCCGATTGAATAGATCTATACTTTGCCGGGAATGGTGAAGTGAGCAGGTGCCAGCTTGAAGCCTTCAAACTGAAACCCAGGTGATACGGTACAGCCGACAAGCGTCCAGTCCCCTGTGGTTTCCGCAGCTTGCCAATGTCCCGTTGGGACGATCAGCTGGGGCATTTGCCCGCCCATCACATCCGGCCCCAGAACATCCTGCGTTGCCGGGCCGGTTTCACTTTCCGCGCGATGCAGGATCAGCGGCGCACCGGCATAATAGTGCCAGATTTCAACCGCATCGACCTTATGCCAGTGACTGCGTACGCCTTCTTGCAGCAGAAAGAAAATACAGGTCCCCGCCGCACGTTCACCTTCAGATGCATCCGCAATCCAGGTCTGCCGGTAATACCCGCCTTCGGGATGCGGGGCGAGGTTGAGGCACTTGATCAGGTCCTGGGCGGTGGTCATCGTATTCTCCAACAAAAAAGCCCCGCCAGAATGGCAGGGCTTTGAAATCGTGCAAGGGCTGATATCAGCGCAGGATAGATTTCCCGGCGTAGGCGGCTGTGTCGCCCAGCATTTCCTCGATGCGGATCAGCTGGTTGTATTTCGCCAACCGGTCGGACCGTGCGAGGGAACCGGTTTTGATCTGGCCGCAGTTGGTGGCAACGGCGAGATCTGCAATTGTCGCATCCTCGGTTTCACCGGAACGGTGGCTCATGACGCAGGTCATCCGGTTGCGGTGCGCCATATCCACAGCGGTCAGGCTTTCGGACAGGGTGCCGATCTGGTTCACTTTCACCAGAAGGGAGTTACCACAGCCTTTTTCAATGCCCTGGGCCAGACGGGTCGGGTTGGTCACAAACAGATCGTCGCCCACCAGCTGTACTTTGCCGCCCAGTTCATCGGTCAACATCTTCCAGCCGTCCCAGTCATCTTCGTCCATACCGTCTTCAATAGACAGGATCGGATAGTCTTTGACGAGGGCCGCGAGGTAAGCAACGTTTTCCTCGGAAGACAGGCTCAGGCCTTCGCCGGAAATCTCATATTTGCCGTTCTTGTAATATTCTGTCGCGGCACAATCCAGCGCCAGCATGATATCATCACCCGGGATGTAACCGGCCTTTTCAATAGATTTGAGAACGAAATCGAGCGCCTCACGGGTAGAGGCGATGTTTGGCGCGAAACCACCTTCGTCCCCAATGCCGGTGGACAGGCCAGCGGCGGAAAGTTCACCTTTCAGCGTGTGGAAGATCTCAGCGCCCATACGTACGGCATCACGGATGTTACCGGCAGACACCGGCATGATCATGAATTCCTGGATGTCGATCGGGTTGTCGGCATGTTCGCCACCGTTGATGATGTTCATCATCGGAACCGGCAGAACGCGCGCCTGTGTGCCACCCACATAACGATACAGAGGCTGCATAGAGAAATCAGCCGCCGCTTTTGCCGCCGCCAGGGACACACCCAGGATCGCGTTCGCGCCCAGGCGGGATTTGTTTTCGGTGCCGTCAAGTTCGATCATCGCAGCGTCAATCGCGGCCTGCTCGGTCACGTCGAAACCGGTCAGCATGTCGGAGATCTCGCCGTTTACGGCTTCAACAGCCGCAAGAACGCCTTTGCCCTTGTAACGGTTCTTGTCGCCATCACGCTTTTCATTGGCTTCCCAGGCACCGGTGGATGCGCCGGAAGGTACGGCTGCGCGGCCCATCATGCCATCTTCAAGCACAACATCAACTTCAACGGTCGGGTTGCCCCGGCTGTCCAGAATTTCACGGGCGTGGATATCGAAAATCGTGCTCATCAGAGGCTCCTCGGCGGCAATAGAATTTTGCCGCATATGTAGGGCAGAGTGGCGCAGATAGCCAGCGCTTTCCGGGTGTTTGCCCGGTGTTTACGCTAACCCTGTGTGGGGTGGTTGCTTATTCATCCACAGGCGGTACGCGGCTTTCAAGCACACGACGTTCACGCATGATGACGTAGATGCCGGAGGATATAATAATGCCGGAACCGACAAGCGTCCAGAAATCCGGGACTTCGTCAAAGATGAAATAGCCGAGGATGATTGAGAAGACGAGACGCGAGTAACGGAAAGGCGCAAGAGCGGATGCTTCGCCCATGCGCATGGCTGTCACGATCAGGTAGTAACCAAAGCAGCCAAAGACCACGCAGGCGGCAAATTGCAGAAGCTGATGGAATTCAGGCCAGACAGGTGCATCCAGTAGCAGCAGCAGGAAGATCCCGGCGGGAATAACGCCCATGAACCCCCAGAAGGATACAGCAACGGATGGGGTGCCACCAGGCAGCTGACGTGTCGCCAGATCCCGTCCGGCAAGCACCACAGCGGCAGCGACGGCAAGCAGGGCTGCGGGCTGAAACCCGTCAAAGCCCGGACGGATAATCACCAGCACACCAAAGAGGCCGATAAAGATTGCGGTCCAGCGCCGCCAGCCAACTTTTTCACCCAAAAGGAAAGCCGCACCAATGGTCACAATCAGGGATGTGGTCTGCAGCAGGGCAGCGGCAATCGACAGGGGCACCAGCCAGAGAGCGGTCGCGAAGAACAGTGCCGATCCGGTTTCCCCAAGGGTGCGCCAGAACAGCATCTTGCTGAAGACACGCGGGCCAATGATGGGCTGACGATTGACGAATGCAACAGTTGCAAAGACACAAGAACCGCCGATCCCCAGAAAAATCAGAACCTGACCCACGGGAAAGGTTTCGGCCAGGGATTTGATAAAGCTGTCCTCAATGGTGAACATAGCCATGGCCACTACGACCAGAAGAATACCGCGCAGATTGTCCATGGGGACTCCGTTACTTAAGAGACAGTCAATGTCAGGAAGCTGCAGTGGTTATCCCCTGCATTGCGTCAGTGGTGACAGGCTGTCGCAGGCGGTTCAAGCACAAAAGCGACTTTGGGGTCGGAAATTGTATCCAATCGGAATGTGGCTGGGGGCCAGCCCCCATACCCCCGGGATTTTTGTGGAACCAAAATGCGCGCGACAGGCAAGATCGCACCTGGCGAGTGTCACTTAATCTTTTCGCCGTAAAGTTCCATCCGGTGGCCTTTCAGGCGGTATCCCAGACGTTCGGCAATTTTTTCCTGAAGGGCTTCGATCTCAGGGTCGACGAACTCGATGACTTCACCGGTGTCCAGATCAAACAGGTGGTCATGATGTTCGCGATCTGCGGCCTCATAACGTGCGCGTCCGTCGCCGAATTCCACCCGTTCCAGGATGTCATTTTCCTCAAACAGTTTTACCGTGCGGTACACTGTGGCAAGGGAAATTCCGGCATCCTCTTTTGCGGCACGGGCAAAGAGTTCCTCCACATTCGGGTGGTCATGGGCGGCGTCCAGCACCTGCGCAATAATGCGGCGCTGTCCGGTCTTACGCAGACCGGAGGCTTCAAGGCGTTTAACGATACTCATAGTTTTGCTTACACCAGATCCGGTTCACGACCAAAGTGATTTGCCACACGGGTGACTGTCAGCCCCTGGATGATGATCGAGAACAACACAATCACATAGGTCGCGGTCAGGATCAGGGGTTTCCATTCGCTGTCGGGCAGGGACAGGGCCAGGGCCACAGAGATCCCGCCTTTCAACCCGCCCCATGTCATGATCGGAACCACGCCGGGGCTGAATGTACGGAAGGGGCGCAGCACGGTGACAGGCACATAAACCGCCGCAAAACGGGCGAACAGGGCCAGAGCAAGGGCAAAGCAGCTGGCGATCAATGCGTCGAACGAGAAGGCAACAGCGAAGACTTCAAAGCCGATCATCAGGAACAGAACCGCATTCAGGATCTCGTCAATCAACTTCCAGAACGCATCAACATATTTGCGGGTTTCCTCAGACATGCCGTGTTTCGCGCCGATATCGCCAATCAGAAGGCCTGCGCAAACCGCCATAATCGGTGCAGAGAAATGCAACCAGACCGCAAGGGAATAACCACCAAACGCCAGGCTGAGGGTCAGCAGGACCTCAAGCGAATAGTCATCAATGCGGCGCATGACGCGGAAGGTCAGCCAGCCCAGAACAATACCAAGCACAGCGCCACCAATGGCTTCCTGCACAAAGAGTTGCGCGGCAGTAGCAAGCTGGGATGGTTCTTCGCCATGGTGTCCACCGCCGTGCCCACCTACATCCGGGAAGGCGAGGCCAACCAGCACAAGGAACACCACATAGCCAACGCCATCGTTAAACAGGCTTTCACCGGCGATCTTTGTTTCAAGGCTTTTGCGCAGATTGGCTTCGCGCAAAACGCCCAGAACCGCCACGGGATCAGTCGGAGAGATAAGCGAGCCAAAGACCAGCGCAATCATCAGCGGCATGCCTGTGATCCAGGAGAACCCAAAGCCGACAATCATTGTGGACAGGGCCACACCCATGGTCGCCATCAGAAAGACCACGCGCCATTCGCCGCGCAAGTCAGACAGTTTCACATGCAATGCACCGGCAAACAGCAACAGGCCCAACATGCCTTCAAGCAATGCATCAGAGAAATCAATGCTCAGCACGATGCCACGCACCTGATCCGCAATGCCAAGACCGGGGGCAAACGCATCAACAATCAGAATGCCGACAGAGGCCAGAAGCGCAACGACCAGGATACCAATTGCGGAGGGCAACTTCAGAAACAGATAGTTAATCGCGCCGAAGGCACCGGCAAGGACGATAAGAAGGGAACTGATCTGTAATAAGGTCATCTGAAAGGCCTCTGGCTGCGCATATTTTTGCCGCTTCTAACACGCCCGATGCGTTCAGGCCACAGGTCAGATGGGCGCGACCTGTGGAAAAGCCTTAGAAAAATCGGCCCAGATCGGCAGATGATCCGAAGCACGGCGGGCAAGCGGGCTTTCAATCACGCCTGCGCTGTGCAAATGCCAGGCGTTGCAATGGGCGATGCGATCAAGATGCGCGATGGGACGTGCGGCGTGAAAACTGCGGCCGGGGGTGAGGATCGTGTAATCCGAAAGAGGCTCCATCCCTTTATTGCGCGACCATTCGTTAAAATCGCCCGCAAGGATGGTGGGGCGGTTTGTCAGCGTGTTCAGGTGATCCTGCAGTGCTATCATCTGGCGCTGCCGATCCCGGCGTCGCAGGCCAAGGTGAAGGCCACAGATGCGGAGATCACCTTGAGGTGTCGTCAGATCCGCAATCAGCGCGCCGCGTGGTTCAAATCCGGGAAGATCAATGAAATGAATGCCCTGTGGGGTGATGTTCTCGCTGATCAGTATGCTGTTTCCATGGCTGCCCAGGCTGTCAGCGCCTCCGCCTTCCGGGAAAACAGACAGCCCGGTTTCTTCCCGGATCACGCTACGGGGTAAGGCCGCAGGGCGTGCGCCAAGGCGTTTATCCGCTTCCTGCAGCAACACCACGTCTGCGCTCAGATCATTAATAACCCGGGCCGTGCGCGCCGGGTCCCGGCGGCGATCAAGGCCAATACATTTGCGGATATTGTAGCTTGCGATGCGAAGGGTCATATTAAGGATATAGGATGCGTGTAGCGCGAAACCAGATGTGGAGGTAAACAATGAAGAACCTCAACCCGATCCGGGAACAAAGCAGAATTGTCTTTGTGATCTGGGGCTTTCTGGCCCTGGCACTTCTTGCGGCCCTTGTGACGTTCAACTGGTCGCTGGCGTTTATTGCCGTGGCGACGTTTTCGCTGTCATTGCTTCCGGTGTTTTTTGCCAACAGGTTTGAGATCCGCCTGCCGCATGGTTTCTTTGCGGCTGTCGTTTTCTTTATTTTCGGGACAATTTTTCTGGGCGAGGCTTTTGACTTTTATGAACGCTACGGATGGTGGGATGTGTTGTTGCATGGTGGATCCGCCGTGGGGTTCGGGCTGATCGGTTTTATCTTTGTACTGATGCTGTTTGAAGGTGATCGCTATGCTGCGCCGCCCTGGGGCATGGCGTTTTTTGCCTTTTGCTTTGCCATGACAATCGGGGCCGTATGGGAGATTTTTGAATTTGGCATGGATCAGGTTTTTGGGCTGAATATGCAGAAATCAGGCCTGGTCGATACAATGGCGGATCTGATGGTCGACGGGCTGGGCGCTCTGATCGGTGCGGCCGCAGGTTTTGCCTGGCTGAAGGGGCGCGAGAAGGGCAGCCTGACGGGACAGATTACACAGTTTGTTCGCGAAAACCGGGGATGGTTTCGCAGATGGCGGCGTAAATAGACTGCGCCCGTTTTCTTTCAAAGAAAACGGAACGGAAACTTTGAAAGTTTCCGCGTGTCTCAGAACCTGCGGCTCATGCGCTGGTAAAGTTCATGGGTTCTGAAACCAAGTTTCTCATAAAGCATTTTGGCTTTTGGATTATCCGCTGCCACATCCAGGTTGACCCGCTGCACATCCATCTTTGCCAGCTCTTTCATAATCGCCATCAGGCACTGGCTGCCCATACCACGTCCACGCACAGAGGGACGGATCCAGATTTCATCAATCAGGGCTTCCCGCCCGCCAATCGCCATGCAAAAGCCAAAGGATACAATGATATAGCCCACCGGGGAAGATTTCGGCCCAATCAGCCATGCTGCCGCCTGCATCTCGCCGGAAAACAGTATATCAATGCCTGTCGCGCGTTCAGCGTCCGTCGTCGGAAGTTCTTCTTCCGTGTGAAATTGCATCACCATGTTGGCAAGGCGTTCCCGGTCATCCGGGCTACAGAGAGACAGCATATTGCTCATAACCGGGCCAGCCTTTCTGTCAGCAGGGCAAAGAACCCATCTGCGTCCACGTCCCCAATGAACAGGGCGTTTGGCGCGTGATCTGTAACCCGCCACCAATCTGCAACCGTTGCCCCCATCGTCAGTTCAGACTGGGTTTCGATCTGAACATTAATATGGCGGCCTGTGAACAGATCCGGTTTTATCAGATAAGCTGTGACACAGGGATCATGCAGGGGCGCGCCGTCAGAACCGTATTTTTCTTTGTCGAAACGTTCAAAGAAATCCGTCATATCGGCGACCGCCTGGCCGACATGTGTGCCGATTTTGCGGAAGGCATCATTGCGGGGTTTCGTGACAAGAGCTTTATGGGTGACATCCAGCGGCATGACCACAATCGGGATGCCGGATTTAAACACAATATCTGCGGCCAGGGGATCAACGTAGATGTTAAATTCGGCGGATGGTGTGATATTTCCGCCCTCAAAATATCCACCGCCCATCAGGACAACTTCCTGCACACGATCCACAATGTCAGGTGCTTTCTCAAAGGCACTCGCAATATTTGTCAACGGCCCCAATGGGCAGAGTGTCACAGTGCCAGGGGTTTCCTCTCGCAGGGTTTCAATGATGAAATCCACAGCATGCCCCGGTGTCAGCTCCATAACCGGATCGGGCAGTACCGGGCCATCAAGGCCGGTTTTCCCATGCACATGCTCGGCAGTGACCAGAGGACGGTTCATGGGGCGATCACAACCGGCAAAAACCTTCACATCTGTCTTCCTGGCAAGTTCACAGACAATGCGTGCGTTCTTCTGCGTCAGCTCTAACGGCACATTTCCGGCAACACAGGTGATGCCCAGAACATCCATATCTTCGGGGCTGGCAAGTGCCAGAAGAATAGCCACCGCATCGTCCTGGCCTGGATCCGTATCAATGATGATTTTGCGTGCTGTCATATCGCCCTCCGTGAGAGGCTGACAGTGGCTTTCCCCGCAGAGAATGTCCAGCCCGGAAAGGTGCCGGTGACGGGAAGCAGAGAAGATCTGCCGATGGGCCGGTGAGAGACGCCCTGCACGCGCAGCGTGCCATGCCCAACGCCTGAAATACAGCTTTGCTGTCTGGAGGGCGGCGGGAGCCTTCCGGGCAAAAGAAAGGCCCGCAGAAATACCACGGGCCAGTCAGGGAAACTTTCAGAACGGATCTGATCCGATAAAGCGGATCAGTTGCCCGCGTCGAAGTCGACTTCTTCCGTCAGGCGCAGGGCCGCGCCGCGCTGTTGTGCAATGTCCATGAGGTTCACGTCATCCACCGTGAATTCGCCCCAGCTTGCAACCAGTTCCGCCGGGGTGGAACCCGGTGCGATCGGGTATTCAAAGTTGGCTTCGGCATAGATTTCCTGCGCTGCCGGAGAGGTCAGGAATTCCATCATTTTCAGCGCATTTTCGCGGTTTGGTGCGTGCGCCGTCATCGCCACGCCAGACACGTTCACATGGGTGCCGCCGTCTTCAAATTCCGGGAAAACAATGCGCACAGAATCCGCCCAGGCCTGCTGTTCTTCATTGCTCAGCATTTTGCCCATGTAATAGGTGTTGCCCAGCGAAATGTCACATTCACCGGCCCAGATGGATTTTACCTGTGCGCGGTCATTGCCTTCGGGCGGATGGGCCAGGTTGGCTTTCACACCTTCAAGCCAGGCGCGGGTTTCTTCCTCACCATGGTGGTGCAACATGGCAGAAGTCAGAGCAACCGTATAGGCATGGGTACCGGACCGGGTGCAGATACGGCCTTCCCATTTCGGATCAGCCAGATCTTCATAAGTGGTGATTTCACCTTCAGCGACGCGATCGCGAGAGGCATAGACAATACGTGCGCGGGTGGTCAGGCCAAACCAGCGACCTTCCGGATCACGATAGAGATCAGGCACGTTTGCGTTCAGTACATCGCTTTCGACGCTCTGGGTCAGATCGGCTTCCACAACCGCGTTCAGACGGGAAATATCCACGGTGAACACAAGATCCGCAGGGGAGCGCGTGCCTTCTGCCTGAAGGCGCTCTACCAGACCCTGTTTCAGATGCACTACATTTACATCGATGCCGGTTTCAGAGGTGAACGCATCGGTCAGGGGTTTGATCAGCTCGGGCTGGCGGTAAGAATAGATATTCACTTCCTCTGCAGATGCAGGGGCAGCAACAGCAAGCAGAGTGCTGGCAAACAGGGTGGGTTTCAGTGCGGACATCAGACGCGCTCCATCAGTACAGGTTCGCGTCTTTTTAATCTGACTGATTTACTCAGGTCAATATCTGAATGTTTTAGTCAGATGTCTGGCGTTGTTCCGCTTTCACGCGGTCCCAAAGCGCATCCATTTCCTCCAGATTACTGTCTTCCGGACGCTTTCCCATGGATGCAAGATGCGCTTCAACACCTTCAAAACGTTTGGTGAATTTATTGTTGGCAGCACGCAGAGCGGCTTCTGGTTCCACCCCCAGGTGACGGGCAAGATTGGCCATGACAAATAGCAGATCTCCCATTTCTTCCTCAACCTCTGCCTGGGTCAGGGTGTCGCGGGCTTCGACCAGCTCGTCGCATTCCTCGCGAATTTTATCCAACACCTGGGTGGTTTCCGGCCAGTCAAAGCCTACCCTGGCCGCGCGTTTCTGTAATTTATACGCACGCAGCAGGGCTGGCAGGCCAACAGCCACACCGTCCAGCGCCCCTTTTTCCGCACGATCTGCCCGTTCTGCTGCTTTGATCTGTTCCCAATCCGCGGTCTGCTGTTCAGCGGATTTCTCGCGGCTCTCATCGCCAAAGACATGCGGGTGGCGGGCAACCATCTTGTCGGACATCGTGTCCGCGACCTCTTCAAAGGTGAAAAGCCCGGCATCCTCGGCCATCTGTGCATGAAACACCGACTGAAACAGCAGATCGCCCAGCTCCCCCTTCAGTTCCCCCCATTCTTCCCGTTCAATCGCATCCGCGACCTCATAGGCTTCCTCAATCGTGTAAGGGGCGATGGTGGCGAACGTCTGTTCAATATCCCAGGGACAGCCTCTTTCAGGGTCGCGCAGACGCCGCATGATTTCACGTAGCCGTTCCATCCCGCCGCTAGGGGTGTGAACAATTGCATCGGAAGCAGAATAATCGCGGGCCATGGGCTGTCCTTTCATATTAATGCTTCGGTAACAGAGGGGGGCGGGCTTGCCAACTGCCGTGAGAATACGGGCTTGCGCCGGGCGGGGTTTCAAAGGAAGTTAGCGCAAACCCCACAAAGGATAAAACCATGCCCGTGATCAACCGAATTGCTGCTTATGCCGAGGATATGAAAACCTGGCGTCGCCACCTGCATATGCATCCGGAACTGCAGTTTGACTGCCATGAAACCGCTGCATTTGTGGTGGAACGCCTGAAGGAATTTGGCGTTGCCGATATTCACACGGGTATCGCGCAATCTGGTGTCGTCGCGATTATTGAGGGCAAATCTGACGGCCCGACCATTGGTCTGCGTGCGGATATGGATGCGCTGCCAATGCAGGAAACCACCGGGCTTGAACATGCCTCCACTGTGGAAGGCAAGATGCATGCCTGTGGGCACGATGGCCACACAACCATGCTGCTGGGGGCCGCACGTTATCTTGCTGAAACCCGCAACTTTTCTGGCCGCGTTGCGCTGATTTTTCAGCCGGCGGAAGAAGGCGGCGGCGGTGCTGGTGTGATGGTGGATGAAGGCATCATGGATACGTTCGACATCAGTCAGGTCTACGGCATTCACAACATTCCCGGCCTTGAGGAAGGGTATTTTACCGCGACACCTGGCCCTGTGATGGCGGCCGTCGATACGTTTGAGATTAACATCAAAGGCAAGGGCGGTCACGCGGCTTATCCGCAGGAAACCAAAGATCCGCTGGTGGCCGCTGTGGCCATGGTCGATGCGATCCAGACCATTGTCAGCCGCAATCACTATACCATGCAGGAAGTGGTTGTTTCTGTGACCCAAATCCATGTGGGAAGCGCCGATAATGTGATTGCAGATGATGGTTTTGTCGGTGGCACTGTGCGTACCTTTGAAACAGACGTTCAGGACATGGTTGAAGCCCGCCTGGGTGAGATCGTGGCAGGAACCGCTGCGGCTTACGGGGTTGAGGCAGAGCTGAACTATGAACGCGGTTATCCGGCGACGGTGAACACGCCCGAGAAAACCGCCTTTGCCACTAAAGTTGCACAGGATCTGGTGGGCCCGGATAAAGTAGATCCGAATGCGATTGGCGGCATGGGGGCAGAGGATTTCTCTTACATGCTGCAGGCGCGTCCCGGATCCTATCTGTTCCTTGGTACCGGTGAAGGCGCAGGGCTGCACAATCCGAACTACGACTTTAACGATGATGTTGCGCCGCTTGGGGCAAGCTTCTTTGCAAAGCTTGTGGAAACTGCGCAACCTGCGTAAACGGAATTTTACGAAAATTCCGGACCGGAGTTTTTCAAAAACTCCGGTCGACCCACTGAAAGGCTGTGCTGATGTCTCGTGTGATCCTGCTGAACAAACCTTTTGGCGTTCTCAGCCAGTTTACCGATAAGGGCACAGAGGGCAGCAAGCGCGAAACGCTGTCCGATTATGTTGATGTGCCAAAGGTCTATGCCGCCGGTCGGCTTGACCGGGACAGCGAAGGGCTGCTTGTGCTGACGGATGACGGCAAGCTGCAAAACCGCATCGCCAGTCCGAAATTTAAGAAACCAAAGACATATTGGGTTCAGGTGGAAGGTACGCCGGATCAGGCAGCCCTTCAGGCTCTGCGCGATGGCGTGTCTCTGAAGGATGGAGTGACCCGTCCGGCAAAAGCGGATCTGATGGAGGAACCCGAAGATCTCTGGCCGCGCACCCCACCGATCCGTGTGCGTAAATCTGTGCCCGACAGCTGGTTGCGCCTGACGATTACAGAAGGGCGCAATCGCCAGGTGCGGCGCATGTGTGCGGCGGTTGGACATCCCTGTTTGCGTCTTATTCGCTATTCAATTGGGGACTGGACAATGGAAGGGCTTGAAACCGGGACATGGCGTGACGCATAAAGGGCGTTAAATAATTTGATCATATTATCCGGGAGGGGATGAAATGTCACTGGAAGACGCGAAAAATCACGAAGATATGGCCATCACCCGCGACAGCCACCGGGGCCTGTCAAATGAGCTGACCTTTGCGGGCGCACCCAGCTTTCTGCGCCGCAAATACACCAAAGACCTGACAGACGTAGATGTGGCCGTGACAGGCATTTGCTTTGACCAGAGCGTCACCAACCGCCCCGGCACACGTTTTGGGCCGCGCGCGATCCGTGAGGCCTCCAGCCTTCAGGCGCCGGACAAACCCTATGGATGGGATTTTGATCCGATGAACGACATGAATGTCGCGGATTATGGCGATATGGCCTTTGATTACGGTAAGATCCAGGATTTCCCGGCAACGTTGCAGACCCATATCGCGAAGATCCTTGATGCTGGTTCCGCCAGCCTGGTTCTGGGTGGTGATCACTATATCAGTTTCCCGATCCTCAAAGCCTATGCCGAGAAATTCGGCAAGCCTCTGGCGCTTTTGCAGTTTGATGCCCACGGCGACACCTGGAAAGACGATGACATGGAGCGTATCGACCATGGCACAATGTTCTACAAAGCCATCAAACTGGGGCTGATTGACCCCAAGCGTTCCGTGCAAGTGGGTATTCGTACAGACAATCCAGATCCAATGGGCATGAACATCATTGATGCGCCGGAAGTACACCGGATTGGGCCAGAGGCGACCGTTGCTAAGATCAAAGAAATCATGGGCGATCACCCGACTTATCTGACCTTTGACATCGACGCACTGGATCCGGCTTACGCGCCGGGCACAGGTACGCCGGTCTGGGGTGGTCTGACGTCCGCACAGGCCGCAACGATGCTGCGCGGGCTGCGTGGTATTAACCTGCTTGGTATGGATGTGGTTGAAGTGAACCCATCCTACGACACCACCGGCGCAACAGCCGTGGCCGGGGCCCATGTGGCAACCGAATTGCTGTGCCTTTACGGCTGGGGTAAACGCGCGCGCGGCGAACTCTGAGTTTGAGTATTTGAGGCAAGATGAAGGGGCTGGCTCAGATCCTTTTCATCTTGCTTAATATACTCCCGCCGGAGGCCTGAAATCTTTGCAAAGGAAGATAAAAATGATGACATGGTTTCTGGCGGGGCTTCTGACGGCTGTTCTGATTGTACGCTTTTATGTGCGTCACGTGCCGCATGAGGCGGTAGATTTTCATTTGCAGAGTTACCCGAAAACTGAGGTGGGCGATTATCGCACAGATGGTGGGTTTGAAGCTGTGCGCCAGCCGGATGAACCCATGGCCGAAGCTATGGCGCGTTTGGTGCGGATCATTGAAGAGAACGCCCGTACCACCCATCTGGGTGGCAGCCTGGACGCGGGACATATCAGCTTTGTCACGCGAACCCATTTCTGGGGGTTCCCGGATACGACCAATATCTGGGTCTCGGGCGATCATCTGCACATTCATGGCCACCTGCGGTTTGGGAAGTCAGATCTCGGGGTAAATCAGCGGCGTATTCTGAACTGGCTGACCCTTGCGCGGTTGTAAGCGCGAACTGAGGCAAAGATCACCAGTGTCGCGCCACATGGGCACATTCAGCGACATTTCACAGCGGGCCATAAAGGCACGGCCATCCACATACAGGCAGATCTCCTCTCCCAGCTCCTGTCGTGCGCCGGATGTATCTGTACAATAACAATCAATAACGCGGCCACCCGGCCCGGTGACATCCGCCTGCAAAGGGGCTGCCGTGAACATAAAAATCAGGGCAATATATCTCATGGTGGTACGATAGCACGGATCGTGCCCTTGACCAAATCCGGCAAATAGCTGAAGGGATAGACATGGTTCCTTTTGATAAACTCTCCCGCATTACCGAGCGATTTGAATATGTCGAAGCGCAGATGAACGCTGGCCTTGGCGATATTGCAGCGCTTGGACGCGAATATTCTGAACTGCGGCCGCTTGTTGAACAGGTACAGGCCTATAAGCAGTTGCTTGAGGATATTTCTGAAGCCGAAGCCATGCTGGAAGATGTGGACATGAAGGAACTGGCAGAAGAAGAACTGCCCTTGCTGCGCGAACGTCTGCCGGTGGAGGAGCAGGCGCTTCAGGTGGCTTTGCTGCCAAAGGATGAAGCTGATGCACGCCCCGCGATGATTGAAATCCGTCCCGGCACCGGTGGGGATGAAGCAGCGTTGTTTGCCGGGGATCTGCTGCGTATGTATCAACGCTACGCCGAAGGACGCGGCTGGAAGTTTGACGTGCTGGAAGAAAGCGTTTCGGAACTTGGTGGCATTAAGGAGGCGGTCATTCATGTGAAGGGCGAAAACGTCTTTCAGCGGCTGAAATTTGAAAGCGGTGTGCACCGGGTGCAGCGCGTGCCTGAAACCGAAAGCGGCGGGCGTATTCATACATCTGCGGCGACGGTTGCCGTGCTGCCCGAAGCGGTGGATGTCGATATCAAAGTCGATCCCGGTGATATCCGGATTGATACCATGCGTGCCTCAGGGTCTGGCGGGCAGCATGTGAACACCACAGATTCCGCCGTACGGATCACCCATATTCCTTCCGGAATTGTTGTGGTGAGTTCTGAGAAATCTCAGCACCGCAACCGTGAAATCGCGATGCAGGTTTTGAAGACCCGGCTGTATGATCTGGAACGTCAGAAACTGCATGATGAACGATCAGAGGCACGCAAAGGGCAGGTGGGGTCTGGTGACCGGTCGGAACGTATCCGCACCTATAACTTCCCACAGGGACGCGTCAGCGATCACCGCATCAATATGACACTTTATAAGCTGGATCAGGTGATTGCCGGGGATCTGGATGAGTTCATCGACGCGCTGCACGCCGATGATACGGCGCAACGCCTGGCTGCTGAGGATCTGTGATGCGCGCCCAGGAAGTCTTGTTTCAGGGTGTTCAGCAGCTGAAAGAGGCCGCTGTTCCCGGGGCCGCCAACGATGCACGTCGCCTGATGGCCTGGGCTATGCAGGTTGAACCGGGACGACTGACGCTTGCCCTTGGGGATGATATTTCTGATGTGGCGCGGGCCCGATTTGAGAGCGCGATCAAGCAGCGGTTCTGTCGCGTGCCGGTTTCCCATATCACAGGGACCCGGGCGTTTTTCGGACGTGACTTCCATGTCTCATCCGCTGTGCTGGATCCGCGCCCCGAAACTGAACGTCTGGTGGAAATTGCGTTGCAACATCCGGGAAAGCGCCTGCTGGATCTGGGCACCGGATCGGGCGCAATTGCAGTTTCTGTGTTAGCTGAACGTCCAGATCTGTCAGGGCAGGCCTTTGATATTTCTGTTGATGCGCTTGAGGTTGCAAAACGAAATGCCGAAACCCATGGGGTGGCAGGGCGGCTTGAACTGAAACAATCCGACTGGTTTGGTGAGGCTGAAGGTCATTATGATCTGATCCTGTCCAATCCGCCCTATATCACCAGCGCGGAAATGCAGGATCTGCAACCGGAAGTCTTTGACCACGAACCCCATATCGCCCTGACACCTTATCCAAATGCAGAGAATGACGGGCTTGCCCCATACCGGATCATCACTGCGCAGATACAGGACTATCTGTCACCAGGCGGGCTTTTGGCTGTGGAATGTGGCCTGACGCAAGGGCAGGCGATTCAGCTGATGTTTGAGGTGGCGGGCCTGACTGATGTTCAGATTCACAAGGATCTGGACGGGCGGGATCGTGTGGTGGCAGGGAAAATGCCGGTCTGATCGCGATTCCTGCCATATTCCCGTCCAAATTGGCCAAAACTCGCAAATTTTCAGCATTTCTTTAAGTTTATCCTTGTAATGCGCTTAGGTGCATGGTTACTCCTGTATCAGCAGAGGCGAGAGCCCATGGCGCTCTGATCTGCTGTAAGCCAGAACATTGTTTGACCCGGTCGATGATGACCCCACGCAAGACGCGCGGTTGCGGCAACGATATGAGAAACACTCAGGCCAATACATCTGAAGTTTAGCGAAGATTAAAAATGAGATCATCTAAACAACGCTCGCGTGGTAAGTCGAACCGCAATCGCAATTCCAACGGGAATAACGTCAACCGCGTGTTCGACAGTTCCGGTCCGGAAGGCAAAGTGCGTGGCACCCCGCAGCAAATTATTGATAAATATCAGGCGCTGACCCGTGATGCGCAATTGGCCAACGACCGTGTGGCCGAAGAAAACTTTCAGCAGCATGCGGAACATTATATCCGTCTGCTGGGCGATGCGACCCGCGAACAGGAAGCCCGCCGCGCGGAACAGGAAGCACAGCACCGTGAACGCCAGGCGCAACGTGATGCCCGGCATGAAGCGCGTAAAGAACAGCGTGATAACCGCCAGGATGCGGCAGATGCGCCGCAACCTGCTGCTGTGCAGTCAACCGGGCCTGCGGATGTGATTGATCCATCTGAGGCACCTCAGCCGGATCTGCCGTCTTTTATCACTGACGCACCATCAGCTGAGATTGTGGATACACCGGAAGCCGCAGAAAAACCGGCCCGCAAACCCCGCCGTCGCAAACCGGCGGCAGAGGATGCGGAGGGTGGCGTTGCCGTGGAAGATGCCAAACCAAAGCCCCGCCGTCGCGCCCCGAAGAAGGCGTCCGAAGGCGACACCCCGGACAGCCCGGAAGCGGCTGAGTAACGGACGTTGAGATATCGAAACCCGCCTCAAAACAGGCGGGTTTTTTGTTATATTGCGATTTTTGTCAACTTCAGGCCGGGACCGCGTTTACCCTAAATGCCTTGCACACTCTGTTGTTTGAACGCAGGGGCAGCAAGTCGTAAAAAGCATAACCGTAGAGTTGATGTAAAGTGATGGCCCTCGAAGCCATCACAATAAACGATCACTCTTCGATCTGAACCTCACCTTGCAACGGTAGGGCGATGGCTCTTGAACTCACTCCGATCTTAGCTGAGTTAGCTCCGACAGTGGCCGTGTCGATGCCGACAGCAACTGAGCTAACCCCGACTGTGGCTGAACCATCGGGGCCATCTATCATGACTGCTCCAGTAGGAGGTGCGATAGAGCATGGGTAGTTACCAGAACATACAACAACATCCCAACAATGCCCTTGTGCGTTGCATTCACTCAGAGCACTGGCCGTTGTGACTGATGCGAAAGTTGCTGTAACAGCAAAAAATGCTGACGTGATTTGATGTCTAATACTCATTGTATTCACTCGCTTTTTGTCGTTTCCACAGGTTAATCCTGTGACAAGACCACTCTTGCTGATGAATATGCGTAGCTCAATAACAGCCCCATGATATTGGATAACATTCCTCTGAATCGTGAGCTGAGAACATAGAATATTGTTTGGACCAGGTTACCCTTAACGCATATGCGGGGCGATCTGCCGGGCGAGCGCACAGAAGCCTTCAATGTCAATCTGTTCCGCACGGTCGGTTGGTTTCAGACCTGCAGCTACAATATGATCTTCCATATCCGGTACGAAGTTTTTCAGCGCCGATCGCAGCATTTTGCGACGCTGGTTGAAGGCCTGGGCGACGACACGGTTCAGAACTTTGGGATCCGCGGGAAATAAAGGTTCTTCCCGGCGTTTCAGATGCACAACCGCAGAATGGATTTTCGGGGGTGGGGAAAAGGCCTCTGGGGGCAGGGTCATCACGGTCTGACACTGACAACGCCATTGCGCCAGAATGCCAAGCCGCCCGTAGGTTTTGCTGCCAGGGGCTGCGGTGATGCGTTCTGCCACTTCCTTCTGGAACATGAGTGTCAGGCTTTCCCAAAACGGTGGCCAGACATCCGGCGTCAACCAACGCACCAGCAATTCCGTGCCCACGTTATAAGGCAGGTTTGCAACGATACGCACGGGGGCTTGCAAGTGCTTAGACACGTCAATTTCCAGCGCATCAGCATTGATCACGTCCAGTTTTCCGGGATAGGCTGTCTGCACCTCTTCAAGGGCGGTGATACAGCGGCTGTCTTTTTCCACCGCCAGAACTTTGCGCGCACCTTCTGCCAACAGCCCCCGTGTCAGGCCACCAGGGCCAGGGCCGATTTCCAGTATGTCACAGCCGGACAGATCGCCTGCGTATCGGGCAATTTTTGAGGTCAGGTTCAGATCCAGAAGAAAGTTCTGCCCCAGTGATTTCTTTGCAGCCAGTTCGTGGGTTTCAATCACGTCGCGCAGGGGGGGCAGATTGTCGATGGTGGCCATGTCAGGCGTCCTTTCGGGCAGCGCCCATTTTTGCGGCAAGGCGCAGGGCTTCGAGTGTTGAAGCCGGATTGGCAAGACCTTTGCCTGCGATATCAAACGCGGTGCCATGATCGGGTGACGTGCGTACAAAGGGCAGGCCCAGGGTGACATTCACGCCGCGATCAAAATCCAGCGCTTTGATCGGGATCAGCGCCTGGTCGTGATACATGCAAATCGCGGCGTCATAGCTTTCGCGGGCGCGGGCGTGGAACATAGTATCAGCGGGCAGGGGGCCACGCAGATTCAGCCCTTCTTGTGTCAGCTTTTCAAGAACCGGCGCAATCAGGTCCATATCCTCGCGTCCCATCACGCCACCTTCACCTGCATGCGGGTTGAGGCCGGCAATGGCAAGACGCGGGGCGCTCAGGCCAAAGTCGCGTTTCAGGCCTTCGTGCGTAATGCGGATGGTGTCTTCCAGAAGGTCCGGGGTCAGCGCCTTCGGAACATCAGACAGCGCAATATGAATTGTCACAGGCACCACGCGCAGCAGGGGCGAGGCCAGCATCATCACGACATGATCGACATTGCCCAGATGCCCGAGAAATTCGGTATGTCCCGGAAAGGCAAAACCAGCCCCATCTTTCAGGGCTTTCTTGTGGATTGGCAGGGTGCAGAGGCCCGCTGCCTGGCCGCTTTGTGCCAGAAACACAGCGCGTTCAATTGCGTTGATCACGCCTTTTGCATGGATTGGGTCCGGCGCGCCCGGACGGCGCGGGGCGCCGAAGTCCTGATGCAGGACGGGTAGGGCATTCGGGAATATATCTGCAACCTCTGTCGGGTCATCAATGCGCTTATGGGGCACATTGCCGGGCAGGTGGTTCGCGTCCCCGATCAGAAAGAATTCCGGTCCGTCTGTGCGCAGTTCCTGCCAGGCCGTTTCCGCCAGTTCGGGGCCAATACCTGCGGGTTCACCGCAGGTCAGGGCAATGGGAAGATCAGCCATTATTCGTAAGTAATTGTGGCGTCAGCGCGCAGCTCTGCCAACAGGCTGTCTGCATATGAGCCCAGACGTTGCTGGCGCAGCTGGCCGCGCACTTCTTCGCGTGATGTGTCTTCGACAATTGCGTTCACGCGCCCACACAGCATCAGAACCGTAAGCTGAGGACCAGCCTCTGTCTGAACTGTCAGGTTCGTTGAAATTTCATTGTCATCCAGACGGGCCACTTCCAGGGCAATGTCATCCGGCACATCGGCAATGGCCAGTGTATCGCGCTGCAGACGTGAGGCATCCTGCCCCAGATTTACGCCGTAAAGATCATCACAGCTGTCGACCGTATTGATGACTTTCGCGGCTTGGTTCAGCGCAGCTTCAGTGCGTCCACCCGGAATGAAATAACGGGCGTATTCCACTGAAACCACTTCGGTTTCTGCCGCGTCGGTTTCCTCAACCGCGCGCAGCATAAACAGGGCAATCGCATTGGGGACTTCGATAGGGGCCGTGATGTCACCCGGGGAAAGCGCCAGGATCTGGCTGCGGATTGCAGGTGGCAGGTTGCCGATCGGCAGCCAGTCAATCCGACCACCGCGCCCACGGGACTGAGACGCTGATACAGCGCGGGCCTGGGCTGCGAAACCTGCCTGAGAAGAGACACTGCGACTGATGCGCAGGGCTTCTGCACGGGCCTGATCAATGGCTTCGGGCGGGGCTGGAATAATGATTTCAGACAGAAGCACACGCACACCACCGCTGCCGGAAGCAAGGGCAAGGGCACGGTCAATTTCAGCTTCGGTGATCTGAACGCGCGGGGCATAGCGCCCGCCGATCAGCTCACGCCAGGCGATCCCTGAGGATACGAAATCCCGGAAGGTTTCTTCAGCGACACCTTCCTGGGCAATTGCCGCGAGGAATTGTTCACGTGACAGCTGAGCACGGCTTGCAAATTCTTCCATCCCCGCTTCGATCTGCGTGTCGGATACGGTGATACCTGCACGTGTAGAGGCTTCTGCACGCAGGCGATCATCGACCAGGCCTTTCAGGGCTTCTGCTTCAATATCACCGGGCTGGCGCAGGAGGCGCAGGAAGGTGATACGCTGGCGCAGCTCATAGTTGGTGACGACTGAGTCATTCACCTTTGCCGCCGGGGCAAAAAGGTTTTGTGCAGAAGCGGTTTCAGCCAGGGTAACGACTGACAATGCCCCCAGCGCTGCAGCAGTCAGAAGGTTGCGGGTTTTCATCAGAGTAGCACCTGCCAGATGCGCGGTTCTTTGCTGAAAGAAATTCATTTTCACTGCCATTGTCCTCTGCGGGGTCTGACGTCACCGTCTCTGTTAAGTGTCATTTCACATGAAACGCATTGTTTCAGGGCTGATGATCTGTGGTTGCCTTCTTTTACCTAACGATTGCAGTGTCGCGCAAGCGTTCTGCCACCGGTGTTCACGCCAAAGCCTGAAAGTTTTACGGTAACCCCGAAATCGGTTGTCGGTTTGATCGTATCTGTCCGGGTAAAGCGCCGGGACGCGGTGAAATCAATCGCCGCACATTCGTTGCGATATTCCAGCCCAAGCCCGATGCGTGCGGCGCGGTCGTTGATGAAATCATAGCGCCAGTCAGCAGATCCGGTCCAGTTGTCGTTGAATTTATAGCTTCCGTCAAAGGCCCATTCAGAAGCCTGAGGCCGGTTTTCCGCCGGGGCGGATTCAATCCACAGATAAGAGGATCCCAGAGAAACGCGATCACTCGCCCAGTGAATGCGGGTTTCATTGCGCGAGAAATCCAGGTGATCGTCAAACAGGGCCCGATTGGAAACGGACAGCCCGTTGGCAAAGTTAATCTGCCCGGCAAGCAGCCAGTCAGAACTTGTTCCCTCAAGCCCCGATCCTGGGGTTAAAGCGGCAATACCGTTTTCGCGGTAAACCCGACCTGCGACAAGGGCCAGCGACCAGCCCGCCGGATCCTGACGGGTCCAGCTGACACCAATATTACTGCGCAGACCAGTTTCCACACGGTCGGATCCGGCAAAACGGCTATCAGACCAGAGATTGCCTTCGTCAAACTCAAGCAATACGGAATCTTCATTTGGAATGGCCTCGCGGTTGCTGCGCCCGTAAAAGATCTGCATCACCGGTTCCAGCAATTGCGTGACGCCAGATTGTTCACGCCGGATCAGAGGCCAGCGCAGTTCTGCACCGATTGTTCCGGTGTAAAACAGGCCTTCCTGTTCTCCTGCGGCTTCATCCGTATAGGTGTAGTAATCCAGATCGCCGCCGGCCATTGTCGCAAAGACCATACCGTTGTTCAGCGTGAAGCTATTGCGCCAGTCCGTGCGCGCACTGAGCCTTGCAACATCGCGCCCGGCATCCCCGGGTGTGTTGGAGCTGCGATAGTGGGTATGTCCTTCAATCTGCCAGTCCAGTTCCCCGGCGATCCAGGCAGGTTCCGTACGGCGGTGCAGCAGGAAATCTCCGACAATTGTCGGCTGGGTGCTGTTGGATTCGCTCGACCGCAAAGTGTTGAAATGTGTCAGTTCTGCCAGAACGAATTTGTCACGCCGGGCCCGGGAAACGGAGATGGCTGAATCCAGGCGATCTTTGCCCGAATAGCCATAATCCAGCAGATAGGCATCGTCTGATGTGGCCTCGATATCGAAATCAAGCCGGTAATCCCGGGGCAGGGCGAAACTGCCTTCTGCAAAAAGATACCAGCGGTTGTCCGTCAGAAGATCATCCGATGACCAGGCACCGTTGAATTCAATATCCCCGGTGCGGAAAGCCTGACGATAGCGGGCTTCCAGTGTTCTGGTTTTCGTAGACAGCCAGGGTGTCAGCGTCAGATCACGGTGATCCCCCATCCGGATGAAATAAGGCGTCGCAAGTCCGGTGCCCAGGCGGGAACTGGAACGCAGTTCCGGCAACAGCCAGCCGGTGGCGCGCTTCAGGGTCGGATCAGGCAGGCGCAGACGCGGCAGCCAGAGGATCGGGACACCTTTGACAAGGAAGCTGGCATTATCGAAATAAAGCTGACGTCCTTCCTGGTCATGCACTACGGAACGCGCCCGGATCTGCCAGAGTGGTACAGGATTTTCGGCGCAGGTCTGACACGAGGTCACGACCGTATCTGTCAATCTCGCATAGCGGCCGTCAACCAGTCCGATTTCACCAGCGGCAAGTTGCAGCTGCTGATCCAGGACAATGCGGGCAGACCGCAGCACGCCATTGCGCAAATCCGCAGACAGATCACCGGAATCCGCCAGAATGATCCGCTCGGGGCCGTCCGTCAGGTGGATTGGTCCCACAAGGGTCAGGGTTTCATTGCGCCGGTCATATTGCAGTTCCTGCGCCTGAAGGCGGACACCATTGTGGAATATTTCGACATTGCCTGAGGCCACGATCCCGGATTGTCCCACCAGGCGCAGATCATCTGCGATCAGGCTGGCATAGCTGACCTGGTTCTGGGCGACGGGGCGCGACGTCGGCACGGTTTGGGCCTGCAGGGCTGTTGTGCCCAGAGAGAAGGACAAAGCAGTGGTCGCAATCGCAAGCCCCATACCAAGGCTGCGAACTGGTTTCTTTGGCGGTGTCATCCGTCCTCCATATGCAACAAAAGCCCCATCGCAAGCATGATCGCGACAAGCGGCGGCGCCCAGGCCGCCAGTTCAATCGGAATATTGCCGTTTTCCCCAAGCACACGGGAAAAATTGCGCAGGAAAAACAAAGCAAAGCCCAGAAGAATGGCCATCAACACCATCGGGCCTGTCTGGCCAAGCCGGGTGTGGCGCATCGTGAAGCCCGCGCCAATCAGAACCATCGCCACCAGCATCAGGGGCAGGGCCAGTTCTGTATGCAGGAAAACCGAATGCGCCCGGGCCGCAAAACCTGCGTTTTCAAGTTGGGTGATAAACCCCGGAAGTTCCCAGATTCCAATAGCCGAAGGATCAGCGAAACTGTCGCGGATCTGTTCTTCCGTCAAAGTGGTCGCAAGCGTGATTTCGCTGTGCTCGGACGCGTCACGTTCCGGATTTACGGTTAACCCTGAAGTCCGTGACAGAGGCCAGATCTTGGCATGTGTCAGCAGCCAGGATCCGTTTTCCAGAATCGCGCTTTCCGCTTCGATCCGTTCCAGTGGCAACCCCTGGGCGTTAAAGCTTATAAAGCTTACTTCGCGCAATTGCGTGCCGCCAAGGCTTGCTTCCTGCGCATGAATAACGGTCTGTCGGGGGGTCGCCGGATCCATCGTTTCGCTGGTTTCACCAGGCAACACATCGGGGTTGCCCTGACGCAGCCACAGGCCTTCGTCGCTGATTGACAGCGCAGATGTCGCACCAGAGCGCAGGACACTGACCCGGTTTTCATATTCGCCGGATGTTGCGGCAACAATCGGGTTCAGGACAGACACAGCTACAGCACCGATCAGGAAAATAGACACCACGGGTGCCACAAGGGATCGCAGGGCCGAACGCCCGGCCGCACGTGTCACCACAAGTTCGCTGGACCGTGCCAGCCCCAGAAACAGCGCAAGCGTCGCAAGGATCGTGATCAGGGGCAGGATCTGGTACAGCGTGGCGGGAATGTTCAGCAGAGACAGCGACAGGACTTCGCTGAAAGCCAAATTCAGATCCCCGAATTTGCGCAATTGTTCTGCGACATCCACCAGCAGAAGAATGCCAAGGAAGACAAAAAACACAGCGGTGAATGTGATCAGAAAGCGTCGGGCAAAATAGAGATGCAGTTTCATGAGGCCTCCTGCCGGCGACGACGGAAGAGGGCCGGATGTTCGGAAATCCACAAAATCACGGCTGACACGGCAAGCCCCACAACAACAGGCAGATACATCAGCGCAACAAGGCTGCTGTCTTTGCGGGCGATATCCACAACGGCATTGTCCAGGACCTTGATCACCACCAGCAGAACCACCGCAAAGACAATCTGACGCCAGATGCCGAACCGGCTGAAACCGCCAAGAAGCAGGCAGGAAAACCCGACAAGGGCTGTGACCATCGCAAGGAACGGTTCTGCAATGCGGCCATGGGCTGCGGCTTTGAACTGGGCGGGGTTTGATCCGGTTTGCGCGATCAGCCGTGGATCTGCACGCAGAAGCTGCCCTGTGGTCAATTCGCCGACAGCGGGTTTCCGGTTGCCGAAATCACCAATCAGGGCGCTGATATCATAGGTGAAATCAGTGAAGGAGGTTGTCGCAAGCTTGTTTGCATCCCGGTCCAGTGTCTGCGCCATGCCGTCATACATCAGAAGGCGCGGCCCTTCGTCTGACCGCAACAGCAGCGCACGTCGGGCGGTATAGGTGGTTGGTCTGGCAGCATTGCGCTGATCAGACAGGAACAGATCGACCATCTCGCCGGATGGTTCGATTTCCCGGATATACAGCGTCAGCCCTTCGGTCGGATGCAGAAAACTGCCATCCGAAAAAAAACGGGCAGAAATATTGCGGGCAATTTCGGATTCGCGTTCCGCAAGCTGACGTGCGGCAGCGGGGACAAGAATGTGCGACAGCAACGACAGGAATATCGCCACAGCCAGGCCGAAGGCCAGGACAGGCCGCGCCAACCGAAAAGAGGAAAAGCCAGTTGCCTGCACCACAACCAGTTCGCTTTCACGCGACAGGCGGTTGATTGTGTAAACCGTTGCGATAAAGGCTGAGATCGGCAGGACGATTTGCACGACGCGGGGCAGGGTCAGGGCGGAAAATTCAAGAAAAACCGTGGCAGATTGTCCGTCTGCGATCAGCTGGTCAAACAGGCCAACTGCTTTGTTGACCCAATAAACCATGACCAGCACAAGTGAGAAAAACCCAAATAAAACCATCAGCTGCGAAATCAGATATCTGTCGAATCGCGCCACTTCCGGCCCCTTATGGTTTCCTGTTGCTCTGGCGGTCAGATTAGCTGAATTCCTGTGCAGGTAAAACTGCTATCTGGTGTTTCCTCGTCCATGGGGGTAGCAATAGGAAAAACCTTGCCGCCTTCAGGAGAGAGAGCGATGACAACGCCGACCGAAATTCATTTTAAAGAAACCGATATTGATGCAATTGCAGCGCTCGAAGGCCGTGTGGCGGTGTTCATTGCCGAAGATGGAAAGCTGGATGTCACCGCACGTCGTGTGAACCGTCTGATGAAAGGCGCGCTGGCGCGACTGGCGGAAGATGAAGCTTTTGAAAAGATGAAGTCTGCTGAGACAAAGCTGCTGGCCTATCCGGTTGGCATGGCGGCAGAGGCCGTGGTTGTTGTGAAACTGTCCCGTCGTCCATCTGCGGAACTTGCGCGTAAAGCGGGCGTTGCGATGGCTAAGCTGAAGGGCAAAGGAGCTCTGCATGTTCTGGGCGGAAATATTGCCCGCGCGGAAGAAATCTCTTTCGGTCTTGCGCTGCGCGATTATGAATTCGACATTTACCGCACAGACAGTGGTGCCCCACGCGAAGAAACCCGTGGCGATGTGACCATGATGGTGAACAAACCGGAAGACGTGGCCCGTGATGCCGCGCCGCTGGCGGCTGTGGCGGAAGGTGTGTTCTTCACCCGTGATCTGGTGAATGAACCGGCAAACGTTCTGACCACCGATGATTTTGCAGCCCGCCTGGCGGCGATGCAGGAAATTGGTCTGGATGTTGAAATCCTGGAAGAAGACGAACTTGAAAAACTCGGCATGCGCACGTTGCTGGCGGTTGGGCAGGGGTCTGACAGCCCGTCGAAAGTCGTTGTTATGCGCTGGAATGGTGGTGAGAAAGACGAAGCCCCATTCGCGCTGGTTGGCAAAGGCGTGGTGTTTGACACCGGCGGTATCAGCCTGAAGCCAGCCGGTGGCATGGAAGACATGACCATGGACATGGGTGGTGCCGGTGTCGTGGCGGGCGTGATGCGCGCGCTTGCGCTGCGCAAGGCAAAGACCAATGTTGTGGGTCTGGTTGGCCTGGTGGAGAACATGCCATCCGCGCGGGCGCAGCGCCCGGGTGATGTCGTGAAATCTATGAAGGGCGACACGGTTGAGGTGATCAACACCGATGCGGAAGGGCGCCTGGTTCTGGCAGATGTGCTCTGGTATGCGCAGGAACGGTTTGAGCCACGCGGCATGATTGATCTGGCGACCCTGACCGGCGCGATTATTGTGGGGCTGGGCCATGAAAATGCGGGCGTGTTCGCCAATGATGATGACTTGTGCAAAGCGATGCTGAAAGCGGCTGAGGCTGAGGGCGAAGGCGCATGGCGCATGCCGATGTCTCCGGCCTATGACAAGCTGCTGAAATCCAAGATCGCAGATATGCGCAATTCTTGCGGGCGTGGGGCAGGTTCAGTGACAGCGGCACAATTCCTGAAACGTTTCGTGAAAGAAGACATGCCCTGGATCCATCTGGACATCGCGGGCGTGGCCTCCACACCGACCGAAACCGCTTATGCCCCTAAAGGCGCTAGTGGCTGGGGCGTGATGACCCTGAACCGACTAATGGATGAAGTGTAAGCTGTAAGGCGCTGAATGAGCTCTGTTTTCTTTTATCACCTGACGGAAAGCCCCCTGGGCGACGTCCTGCCTGTGCTGATCTCAAAAGCACGGCAGGCCGGGTGGCGGATTTGTCTGCGTGGGCGTAATCCGCTGATGATGCAGCAACTGGATCAACGTCTCTGGACAGGTGATCCTGGTGACTTTCTGCCTCATGGCCTGGCTGGTGGTCCGCATGATGCGGATCAGCCGGTTTTGCTGACCGTGGATGCCGAGATGCCCAACGGGGCGCACTGTCTGATGTCAGTGGATGGGGCGGATGTTGACCCGGGTGAGGTTGCGGGGCTGGAACGAGCTATGATCCTGTTTGACGGGTTTGACCCGGATGCGGTGGCCCATGCCCGCACGCAGTGGAAAGCTGTGACCGGCGCAGGTGTTGCGGCGCAATACTGGGCGCAGGAAGACGGGCGTTGGGTGAAGAAGGCTGAAAGCTGATCAGGCATGAAGGGGGCCAGCCCCCATCTGCGCAGGCGCAGATTCCCCTGGGATATTTGGACTGAAAAGAAAGAGATTATCCCGTGCTCAATGCATGCACAGCTTATGCACATTCTGTATGCATATATGGCGGGAGGCAGCTTAAAGCGCTGTTAACGATGCAGGATCATCCTGCCACCTGCAATTTCAATGCGGGAGAAGCGGTTGAGGTAATCCATTCCCAGCAGGCTTTCAAAAAGTTCGCCACCATTCACCGCGGCACGCAGGTTGCGGTCGGTGATGTCTTCGAGCTGCACGTGATCAAGGGTAACCTGGGCAATCGGCACGCTGCCATTGGCTGTCTGTGCGGAACCGAGATATAAAAGTTCATCCGGGGTCAGGCCAACGCGGCGGGCGGCGTCTTCTGTCAGGACAATCTGGCTTGCGCCTGTGTCCACCACGAAATTCACAGGCATGTTGTTGATGGTCAATGTGAGGTAGTAGTGACCATCGCGGGCGCGGGGGACTTCGATGCTGCCATTGCTTTGGGCGGACTGGCGCGCGCTGGTGGAACGCTGCACATCTTCCCAGAGACCAATCACGGCGACGGTGCCGATAAAGATAAAGCCCCATATCGCTGCAAACTGCAGGTTCTTGCTGAGAGAGGCGCGGTTCTGGGTTACATACCAGCCGCCGAGGGCCACAACGAGAAAGCCAAGATACAACAGCCGTGCAATCTGGTCACCATCCATCGGGTTTTCTCCTAGACCTGAGCTTTTTCCAACTTCTCCTGGGCTTTCAGCCAGAGTTCTTCGGCCCGCTCCAGCGCATTGCGCAGCTCGCCATATTTCTTCTGGAACACTTCAGCTTCTGCCGCCCGTTCCGGATCATACATCGCAGGATCCGCAAGTTTTGCTGTCAGTTTAACTTCCATGTCCTGAAGTTTGGTCAGACGTTCTTCGGATTTGCGGACTTCACTGCGCAATTCCTTAATCCGGTCCTGAGAAACCTTCTTAACGACAGGTTTCGCGGCTTTCTTTTCCTTTTGCGGTGCATCTTTCTGCAACAGGAATTTGCGGTAGTCTTCAAGATCACCGTCGTAGGGTTCGACACGTCCGCCAGACACCAGCCACAGCCGGTCTGCGACAAGACCCAGCAGGTGCATATCGTGGCTGACAAGGATGACAGCGCCACTATAGGCAGTCAGGGCTTCGACCAGGGCCTCGCGGCTTTCGATATCAAGGTGGTTGGTCGGTTCATCGAGGATCAGCAGATGTGGCGCGTCAATCGTGGCCAACATCAGGGACAGGCGGGCTTTTTGGCCCCCTGACAGGCTGCCAACCAGCGTATCCGCCTGTTCGGTGCCAATACCAAAGCCAGCAAGGCGCGCGCGGAATCTTGCGGGTGTTTCAGAGGGGCGGAGGCGACGGACGTGATCAATCGGGGTTTCGTCGATATGCAGCTCGTCCACCTGGTGCTGGGCGAAATAGCCAATGCGCAGTTTGGACGAGTTGTTCATCGTGCCGCCCATCACATCAAGGCGACCGGACAAAAGTTTGGAAAGGGTGGATTTGCCTTCGCCGTTTTTACCCAAAAGCGCGATGCGGTCATCCTGGTCAATGCGCAGGTTCAGACGTTGCAGGATCGCCTTGTCGCCATATCCGACTGAACCGCCTTCGACATTGATGATCGGCGGGGACAGTTCTTCGGGTGTCGGGAAGCTGAATTTCTTCAGGGCCGCTTCTTTTGGCGTGGTGATCGGTTGCATCTTTGCGATCATTTTCAGGCGGGATTGGGCCTGAACCGCTTTGGAGGCTTTGGCGCGGAAACGATCCACAAAGCTTTGCAAGTGAGCCCGGCGGGCTTCCTGTTTGGTGGCCTCGGATTGTGCGACCAGCAGGCGTGCGGCGCGGGTTTCCGCGAATGTATCGTAATTGCCCTGATAGAAGGTCAGTTTCTTGTCTTCCAAGTGCAGGATGCCGCCGACCGCGCGGTTCAGCAGGCCGCGGTCGTGGCTGACGATGATGACGGTGTGCGGATAGCGGGCCAGGTAATGTTCCAGCCAAAGCGCGCCTTCAAGGTCAAGATAGTTGGTTGGTTCGTCGAGCAACAGCAGGTCAGGCTGCGAAAACAGCACCGCCGCCAGGGCCACACGCATGCGCCAGCCGCCGGAAAAGGCGGAACAGGGTTTTTTCTGCGCTTCGGGATCAAAGCCAAGACCACGCAGGATAGATGCGGCGCGGGCTTCGGCGGACCAGGCGTCAATATCAGACAGGCGCATCTGAATTTCAGCAATGCGATCCGGGTCAGTCGCTGTTTCAGATTCGGCGAGAAGGTCAGCACGTTCGGTATCTGCGGCCAGAACCGTTTCAATCAGTGACGTGTCAGAGGAAGGAACTTCCTGGCTGATGCCACCGATACGGGCGCGCTTTGGCAGGGTGATGGAACCACCTTCCAGCGGCATTTCTCCGTAAATCACCTTAAATAGTGTGGTTTTCCCCGTCCCATTACGACCGACAAGGCCAACTTTGTGGCCCTCCGGAATGGAAACAGAGGCGTTTTCAACCAGCGTACGGCCGGCGACGGAATAAGTGATATCTTCAAGCTTGATCATAAAGGGGGTGTGCCGGATGCAGCGGGCCGGGTCAATGGCCGGAATACACACAACGAGCCATGGAAAAATCAAAATTTTGGATTTTGATCATCTGAAATGATGAGTCCCTTAATTCCGGGCGTTCATGTTAGTAAATCACATGCCCTGAAGTGTGTGTTCGGGGTACGGTGACGGACCAATGTTATTACGAGTGCTTAAACCCGCAGTTGGTACTGCGGGTTTTGTTGTTTTCAGCTCAGTCGTCTGCAAGTTCTGTGACAAGATCAATCAACCAGAGCAATGCCGGGTCTTTGTCGCGGTGTCTGCTCCATCTCAGTTCATAGGGCAAATCGCCCAGATCAGCTGGGAAAGGCACGGCTGCCAGGTCAGAAAAAATATCTTCATGGACCAGTGTAGATGCGGAAATCAGAATGTCAGTTCCACGTACGATTTCAGACAATACGGCCGAGTCGCTGACGGTGTAGCGGAATTCTCTGGGGGAATAGCCGTTCTTTATCAGCCAGGCATCCACGATATTGTTTGAATGCGGCGATCCTGACCGGAGCTGCACATATTCCGCGTTCACCACATCTTCAACCGTGCGGGGCGGCGGGCGCGATTCCGCGTCGTAGCAGAGGACAACAGAATAAGCCGCCAGAGGTTTGCTTTGGGTTTCCGGATGTTCTGGAAGTGCGATGCCGAGATACAGATCGGCTTCGTCCATCAACTGATCGTTTATACTGTCCCAACGTGCATAGTGATAGGAAAATGTAATATTTGGCGCGCGCTGTTTCAGGGCGTCAATCAGGCGTTTGTAGGGGCCGAGCAGATGGGATGAAAACCCGATGACCGTGAAATTCCGTGTTGAGGTTGTCGGGTCAAATTGCAAAGCGGGCCGGACTTCCAGAAAATCGGCCAGAACGGGTTTTCCCTTATCAACGATGGATTGCCCAAGGGGGGTAAGCCGCGTGATCCCCCCGGATCTGATCAGCAGTTCATCGTCATAGACGCGGCGCATTTTGTCCAACGCATAGCTTGCGCTTGGTTGGCTGATGCCATGCGCTTTTGCGGCGTTCCCCACGCTTCCAAGTTCGGTAACTGCGATGAAGACTGAAAGATCCTGCAAAGACAGGCTATGTAGGCGATGTTTGTTCATAGGCTTTTCTTACCAGGTGAAGCCCTGAGGTCAAACATCAAAATATGGTGCAGAGGGGTTCGCAGCGGGGAATGTCCTTTATTGCGGTGCCGGGCTGGCGATGTCCTGATTGATTTTGTTACATTCCAGAAAAAGATCAACCATCCAGCGCAGGCAGGGCATATTTGATTTGCGTTTGCTCCAGCCAATGTAATGTGGAATTGGTTTGACCTTAAGCGGTTCCGGGATTGGCGCGATTGCAAATCTGGAGAAAATTGAATCCCGCAAGGCAAGGCTGGCGGTGACCAGCAGGTCCGTGCCGGTAATAAGGTCTGGATAAGATGAGAAATCATTCACGACAAACCGGAAAGTTCTGGGCGGATAATTCATTTCCCTCAGAGCTTTGTCGACATTCCCAACGATGGAATGCCGATCATTATAGGTCACAAACTCTGCATTGACGAAATCTTCAATGGTTTCAGGCGCGGAGCGCACAGAGGCATCGTAGTAGATGCCAACCGGATACTCTCGCAGGACATGCCGTTCAATTGACGGAGCATCCGGGAGATTAGTGCCAACAAAAATATCTACATCTTCGTGCAGGCGTTCATGGCAATTCGTCCGGTCATAGGTAACGTAAGAAAACGCAGCACCTGGCGCGCGATTTCGAAATTTGCCAGGAAGGCCAGCATATGGGCCTGTCAGTTCTGAAGTTGCCCCCATAATCTTGAATGTGCGATCGGACGTCAGTGGATCAAAGTTGGCCTGTCTTGTAATTCGGTTGAATTCTTCAAGAGATGACGTGGCTGTGCTGGCAAGTGCTTTCCCGGTTTCAGTCAGGTTCATCTTGCCGCCGCTTCTGATTAGCAAGGGATCATTGAAACCCCGTCGAAGTTTTTCGAGAGCGTAACTTGCCGTGGGCTGACTGACATTTAGTCTCCGGGCGGCTTCACTGACGCTCTGAGTGTCCGCGATCACTATAAACATGCGTATATCCTGGAGGGATAACGCCAACATATTAACATTCTCCATACTTGAAATCTAATATACATGCTTTTGAAAATAAAGTCATATCTGTAAGATGTAGGTGTTAATCTTGTCCGGTTCCGACCTTCGGAACCGCCCCTTTAAACATATGACGAGCTTGCAGCGTGTAACGAGTAAATGCCCACAGTCAGGGGCTGTGGGCGATTTCTTCAGGCAGGTTTTGTAACTTTTGGGCGTTCTCTTCCGGCAAATTTTCACCATTAGACTTGTGAGGGGTTTTCCGGGCGCGACAGGCGTGTTAAGGCGCTGGCGCAACAGGCAGAGGCATGGGGCTTCTGACCTGAAACAGTTTTCTGAAAGAGACCGACATGGCCCTGGAACGTACTTTTTCCATCGTGAAACCCGACGCAACCAAACGCAACCTGACTGGCGCAATCGTTGCAAAATTCGAAGCAGCTGGCCTGCGTGTTGTTGCATCCAAGCGCATCCAGCTGACACTGGCACAGGCTCAGCAGTTCTACGGTGTTCACTCTGAGCGTCCATTCTTTGGCGAACTCTGTGAATTCATGATCTCTGAGCCAATCGTTGTTCAGGTTCTGGAAGGCGAAAACGCCATCGCGAAAAACCGCGAAGTTATGGGCGCAACCAACCCGGCAGAAGCTGCGGAAGGCACCATCCGTAAAGAATTCGCACTGTCCATCGGTGAGAACTCTGTACACGGTTCCGACGCACCTGAAACCGCTGCAGAAGAAATCGCATTCTTCTTCTCCGGTCTGGAACTGGTTGGCTGAAGCAAGGCTTCCGACTGAAATTATAAAAGCCCCGCATGATCCATCATGCGGGGCTTTTTATGTCTTATGGTCCCGAAATCCGGGTGTCCGCCAGAACTTAGTTCACGGCTTCCACGGAAGGATCTGTAATTGTGATGGGATCATATTTATAGCTGCAGCCGGACAGGGCTGCTGCGGCCAGGGTGGCCAGAACAAAGGTACGCATTTTTTTACTCCAAAACATAGTCAACTTGTCATGTCACTTATTGAAGAATATCACTTTTCCGGATGCTTTACAGCTGTCCATTCAGTCACATTCTGCCCCACAAGCGGTGCAATAGCAGAGTGTTGGCTGTGCTTGATGGGGAAAAAACCCGTCCCGGTTGCAGTTTGGTATTTTGGGAAGAAATTATTGATTCTGATGCAACCAGAGCCGCAGAAGCTGCATGTTCCGGGTGCTTGCGTTCCAGGTGGCATCAAAAATATCCCCGACGATGGGAACCACACCAACCAAAAGATCAACACCAACATTCAGACACATGCGGATCAAGACCCGGCGTGACACGCCCGCACGCGCCGCCGCACGGATGATGTAGGCCGCGGGCACAAGCGTGCAGAGGTCGCCAATCACGGGAACAAGCCCCAGGAAACTGTCCAGCCCGATGCGCACGGATGTACCGGGCAGGGGCAGCAGGTTTTCCATTGTCCAGGCGATGTTGTCCAGCCGCTTCAACTCCTCTTCGGTCAGAGGGTCCGAGGTCACGTGAAAGGGGTGTGTTTCAGACCTTTGGGCTGGAAGGGGCGTATTGTAAATATCGGCGTCAGAAAAATCATTCATGACTGATATATGGGTATTGTAAGAGGAAATTTGAAGTGCTGTGTGCGCCGAAACTGACAAAGCTGCGAAACCAACATGTTTATGATCCGTCGATCGTGCCAGTGGTGCCGGGGTGTGAGGCAGGCCCTGGTGTGCTTTCTGGTGCTGTGTGCCAGATCGTTGCAATATGCAGGGGCAGGGCGCAGATCGTCAGCCAGGATGAAAACCGCTTTAACAGCATCGCTTTACCGGCCGTTAACGGATTAAAGCTGAAATACGGGCTTTCATGTTGCACCGCCAGGGTCAGAAAGCCATCCCGGATCATCAACCCGTGAAATCGTGCACCATCGGTCAGGTGGTCTGTTGTTTGTCTGATCCGGGGCCGTAAATCGGCAAGCGTGCTGCGGGCTTTATCTGCATCTTCCCTGTACCAGACTTCAAACAGATCTGATCCGATCTCAACCGGATCATAAAATTTTTCCGGCAAATCTGTCTTGTTTCCCATCTTTGCAATAAGCAGGTCGGGCGTGTCAAAGCTGTTGTTTGTTTTAAAAAGATAGCCGCTGAAACGATTGCTATTGTGATGTCCTGAAGCGGTTGCAAACTGATCCATCGTCATCAGGATGTTGTTATCACCGCAGGACAGGCTGTAATCGCAATCGGCCTTTTGCGCCGGAAACAAACCACTGCGCCCGGCTTTCTTCACCCGCATGGATGTATATCTGTCCGGTTCATGACAGTTCACACCACTGACACCCGCAATAAGGGGCAGGGCTTGCGTGATCACACGTTTCTGCGCCCGGCGTTTGAAAACTTCCCAGGACATACTGATTATCAGGACCGGGCCCAGGATGTGTCCGACCAGAAACCCCTTGCCTTCAAAGGCATAAGGGGTAAACGCCAGCCCGAAAAGCAGCAGGCTGCATCCCGCGACCAGGGCCGCAGGAAATTGCATCCACTTGCGCCAGCGCAGGAAATCATCGGCGATACCTTCAAGAGCGGAAAGATCGGTCGGCGCTGTGTCGGGCATATGTTGTTCCTTATTTCTCAACCGTATCCTCTTTATGCCAGATCCGGAAAATTTCCAGTGGCAAGGCCGCGACATCCAGCCAGTCTGAGAAGGTTTTCACAAATTTCAGCTTATTTGTATATACGCCGGGCACATCGAACAGGCGTTCCTGATGTTTCAGGACAATGGAAATCTGACCTTTGTTGCATTCAAAACCCTGAAGACCCGCCCCGGTGGGGATTTCCATCCATGTTGCATCCAGAAGATCGGTGATCTGATCAAGCTTTGCTTCCATCAGGTTCAGATCCCGGCAGTAGATCTCATATCGGCTGCCATTTTTCAGGGATACGGTGAAGTCGGCCTCATGTTTCATCGGCTTTACCGCGGCACCAGACAGGCTGGCAGCCAGATACCGGCGTGCCTTGCCTCTGGGCAATCGCAGAACGATGTCGGGCATATCTGACGGTGCCTGAAACTGCAACAAAGACCCTTTGAATGTGGTCTTTGTCTGGGTTTTACCATCATCTGTATAGGTCTGCGACATGCTGAACCGATCCCACTTCACATCACCTTTCTTGTCGGTTTTCTGAATTCCGAAGCCACAGTTCAGATCGTGACCTGGAAACAGGCCAGTACGCACAAGGGCCTTGATGCGGTTATATCCATCCGCTGAACGAACCTTATAGGTGAGGCCGATCGCACTGCAGATAACGGGCAGGGCCTGTTCCTGCAGGTCTTTGCTGATTTTTGCTGCGGGGTAGATCAGCATGCCGCACAGGGCAAAGCCGAGGATGAAACAGAGGAAGGCCGCGAAACCTCCTGTGCTGAACGCCCGAAGCAGAGAAAGCACAAAAATTGTAGCGCAACTGGTTATCCAGGGTTGCATACGCCTGTAGTAGCCCCTGCGCCAGGCCAGCATTTCATCCGCAATACCAGGCAGTGATTCAAGACCCGCGATTTTGTTGGATTTTGTCGGGGCAGGTGACGCAGAAGAGGGCGTGTGGGGCATGTGGGAAAGCCGAAAACAAGATACAATAGGCAAATAAAAACCCGATGCGGGGGCCGCACCGGGTGAAATATGGCGGTTATTTTCAGCCGTTGTCGCGTTGATCGGCGATGATTTCCTGCATACCGGCCTGTGGCAGGAAGCCCCGCAGCAGGTGATCACCGATCACAAAGCTTGGGGTGCCGGAAATCTGCATGCGCTGACCCAGAAGGCGGGTATCGCGGATCACATCAGAGACGTCTTCAGAATTCATCTGCGTCGCAATCGCCGCCATATCATGGCCGAATTCGCCTGCGATGCGGGTCAGGCTGGCTTCGTTCACATTGCCGCGCATCGCCATCAACGCATCCTGCGCAAGCTTATAAGCGTCATCCCCATGCAGCTGTTTCACAGCAATCGCGAAACGAGAGGCCAGAACGCTTTCTTCGCCAAGGATTGGATATTCTTTCACGATCAGGCGGATGTTGCCATCTTCCGCCAGCAGGGAGGCAACTTCGGGGTGGGCACGTTTGCAATAGCCACAGCGGTAATCCAGGAATTCAACGATGGTGATGTCGCCGTCAGGATTGCCACCCTGCCAGGAAAACCCGTCATTGTGCAGCGCATCCAGGTTACCAGCCACAAGATCCACGTCGCGGGCGACTTCCTGTTGTGCTTCGCGTTCCTGCAGAATGGCGACGGCTTCCATGATGACTTCGGGGTTTTCCAGAAGATAAGCACGCACGGCTTCGCCGAACTCAACCTCTTCGGCCTCGGTCATGGCGGACAGATCAAACGCCTGCGCAGAGAGAGCAGTGCTGCCCGCAAGCAATAGTCCAACAGCATTTGATTTCAGGTATTTACGGATCATTCTTATTCTCTCTCTGAAGGTTAGTTGGCACTTCGTAGCATATCCTGGGCGCGGTTCCACCCCTGGGATCCCCGGGGCAGCTGATCTGCCGCACGCCGGGCGTGAATTTCTGCGTTGCCTGTGTTGCCGGCCAGGGCATAGCGTTCCGCTGTCACCAGTGACGCCATGCCCGGGTTGCCGGTTTTGCTGTAAACCACCGCCAGATCACGCAGCATCCGGGGCTGGCGTGGATCGTGGCTGTAGGACCGTTCCAGCACGCGTTTGGCCTCGCGCAGGCTGCTTTGGGTGTCGGCGGCCAGAAGGGCACGGCCATAGCCCGCAAGGATCAGCGGCTGATCCGGCAGGATCTGTGCGGCGCGGCGATAGCTTTGCACCGCACGGGTGGCCTCGCGGCTTTCCAGCAGGATCTGACCTTTCAGCTCATGATAGTACGGATCATTCGGGCGGGCGTTGATCAGGGCGTTCACATTTTCCAGCGCCTTGCGGGTGTTGGCCTGGCGGTGAAAGGCGATGGCGCGTTGCAGGATCACGGTTTCGGTCACATCATTGCCGCGCGTCCGGCGCAGACGCCGCAGGGTTTCCCGCGAATTTCCTGTGAAGGCAGACAGTTTCGCCCGCGCCCGGTCAAACCAGTATTGCGCGGTCGGGGTGATGTCTGAATTGCCCCCATAGGCGGCGGCATAGCCCCGCACCTGACGGCGGCGTTCAGACGATAATGGGTGTGTGCGGGCGTATGGGTCCTGGCGACCAACGGACAGGACTTCCTGACCATGCAGCAGATCCAGCACGCGCACCATGGCTTCGGGATTAACACCGGCATTCGCCATAAAACGCGCACCGGACTGATCCGCAGAACTTTCTTCGCCACGGGTATGGGCAAACAACACCCGCTGGGATGTGCCCACAGAACCGGCGGCAATACCGGATGCGGCCTCGGGGCTGCCCGCGGCGGCAACAAAGGCTGACAGCAACAGACCAAAGCCCGCCGCAGTGCGTGAAGATCGCATATTCGCCAGACGCCGTGAGATATGGCCATTGGCGATATGGGCGGCTTCATGGGCGATCACCGCCTGCAACATGGAAGGGTCTTCCATGCGGGTGATCAGGCCTGAGTGAATGAAGATATGGCGCGTATCAATGATGAAAGCGTTGAGAGAACGGTCACTCAGCACGATGATCTTCACCCGCGAAGGGGACAGACCGGCCGCATTCAGGATCGGACGGGCCAGTTCTGTCAGGGAATGTTCAAGTTCCGCATCCCGGATCAGGTTCTGGGCCGTTGCGGATTGTGCAAGGGGCAGTGTCATAATCCCCGCCGCGCACAGCATTTTCAGCGGGTGGGTGATGTGTTTCTGAATAAACTTGCGCAAAAACATTCGTATCCTCTGGCCACGGCATGTGGATTACGGGGCAGTCTAGTGGTGTGGTGAAGCAATAGGCAAGCGGCCTGGGGCCTGTTGGCGTGATTGTGACAGGGAACGGGCGGGAAGGTGCCGATAGGCGTGTGAATTGCACCCTTCACAGCGCACCGGACTTAGGGGATAAAGGCGCAAAACCCTGGCAAGCAAAGCAGAGCAGATGATCACAAAACTTCGCGCGAATGGTTTTATCGCCGCCTTTCTGGGGCTGGCTCTGCTGGCGTCGCAGCCCCTTACAGCACAGGACCGTTTCACCGGTCAGGCCCGGGTGATCCCTGACAGTACCATTGTGACAGAGGCAACAGACGGTGGCTTCAGCATGGCGCTGACCCTGTCGCAGGGCGTGCCGTTTCAGGTGTATACGCTGGCGGACCCCATGCGTCTGGTTCTGGATTTCAACGAGGTCACCTGGCGTGATCTGGATCGCACAAAGCTGCGCAATCTTTCTGGTGTCTCTGATCTGCGCGCCGGGGCTTTGCGTCCGGGCTGGTCACGGCTGGTGCTGGAACTGAACAAGCCCCTGGGGGTGCGCAGTGCGTTCATGCGCATTGATGACGCCAGCCAGCAGGCCACCCTGAACCTGAATGTCATTTCTGTACCGGAAGAGGCATTTCTTGCCGGGGCAGGTGCGCCGGACACCGGGGTGGCTGCAGATGAAGATGTGGTCGACGTGCCCGGTGAAATCATTCGTCGCCAGCAAGGCGATCGTGCGCTGACTGTGGTGCTTGATCCGGGCCATGGCGGTGTGGATCCGGGGGCGCAGCGACAGGGTCTGAACGAAGCTGATCTTATGTTGGATTTCGCCCGTGCCCTGCGCGAGGAACTGGTGCGGGCTGGCGGGTTTAACGTGGTTTTGACCCGCAATGACAACAGCTTTATCTCGCTGGAACGTCGGGTGACCATCGCCCGTGCCGCCCGGGCTGATCTGTTTATTTCCCTGCACGCAGATACAGTGTCTGAAGGCCAGGCGACCGGAACCACGATTTATACATTGTCTGATGAAGCCTCAGACCGGGCATCCGCTTTGCTTGCGGAACGTCATGATCGTGAAGACCTTCTGGCCGGGGTGGATCTGCGCCGGCATGATGATCAGATCGCGATGGTTCTGATGGATATGGCCCGCCGCGAAACCGCCCCGCGCAGCACCCATCTGGCGCAGCAGCTGGTTGCAAGCATCCGCCAGGACATCGGCAATCTGTACAAACGCCCGCATCTTGAGGCCGGGTTTTCCGTGCTGAAAGCGCCGGATATTCCGTCTGTTCTGATTGAGCTGGGTTTTATGAACAACCCAAACGATCTGAACCGGATCTTATCTTCTGAATGGGAACAATCCATGACCCGCGCCATCCGTCGCGCGCTTCAGGAATGGGCGCTGCAGGACGCCGCAGAAGCGCAGCTGATACGACAGTGAAAATCCCACCCGCCGCTGCTTGCGCAAATGCAACGGTTCATGGGTAAGGCAGCGTGAAGCAGGCAACAGATGGCCGAAGCGTTTTGACGCCAGGACAGGGGCGCTTTATGTTGCGCAGACAGGAATCGCGGTTTTGTGGTAAGATCAGCAGAACAGACGCCAGAACAGATGCCGAGCAGGCCGGAGCAACAGAGTGATCGCTTTTATTTCAAGAATGCTGGGCGGCGTGTTCAGTTTTATCACCCTCGGGGTCTTTATGGCGATGCTGGGGCTTGCTGCGGTGTTTGTCATGTATGGGCGCGATTTGCCGAACCATGAACAGCTGTCGCAATATACACCGCCGACCATCAGCCGGATTTATTCCGGTGAAGGTCGGATCATGGATGAATTTGCCCGTGAACGCCGTCTGTTTACCCCGGCGGATGACATTCCTGATCTGGTCAAACAGGCGTTTATTTCTGCGGAAGACAAGAATTTCTATAATCACGGTGGCTTTGATGCCCTGGGTATTCTGGCGGCTGTACGGGATGCAGCGCGGGGCGGGCGTCTGCGCGGGGCGTCCACGATTACACAGCAGGTGATGAAGAACTTCCTGCTGGGCGGTGAACGTCGCCTGGAACGTAAGATCAAGGAAATCATCCTGGCGGCGCGGATTGAAGGCACGCTGGATAAAGAAGCGATCCTTGAACTTTATCTGAACGAAATCTTCCTGGGGCAGAATTCCTACGGGGTGGCGGCTGCGGCGCAGACCTATTTCAATAAAACCCTGTCCGAACTGGATCTGGAAGAGGTCGCCTATCTGGCCGCCCTGCCAAAAGGCCCGTCGAACTATCATCCGGTGCGTGAATATGAACGCGCAGTGACCCGCCGTAATTTCGTACTGAAAGAAATGTATGAAAACGGCTATGTCAGTGAACTGGCCTATAATGAAGCCCGCGAAGCGCCATTGCGGACGGTTCAGAATGGCGATTACCCGGCTTTCCGCCGCTCGCTGCCGCCACGTGATTACTTTACCGATGAAATCCGCCGTCAGCTGTCTGAAGATTTCGGCGAAGAGGAATTCTTCACCGGCGGCCTGTCCGTGCGGGCCACCATGGATCCGGAATTGCAACCCGTGGCCGCCTCTTCCCTACGTAAAGCGCTTGAGGATTATGACCGGGGCCGGGGCATCTGGCACGGTATCGTGGATCAGGTTGATCCTGCCCTGCTGGACGGCGAAGACAACTGGCGTGCGACGCTGGCGGATGTTGAAATTGCGCGTGATATCGAAGGCTGGTTCCCGGCGGTTGTTCTGGACGTTAGCAGCACCCACGCCCGTATCGGCATTGAAGGTGTGGAAGAAGATGCTGATGGTCACTGGATCGTCCCCCGTGACGTGACATGGGCGCGGAAACTTCTGGAAGATGGCAGCCTTGCCCGTCAGGCCCGCAATGCCGGTGATCTGGTTGAGGTCGGGGATGTCGTACATGTGCGCGCCATGACCAGCGACAGTGATGGCAGCTTTATCCGCTGGACATTGCGCCAGGTGCCCGAGGTCCAGGGCGGCTTTATGGCGATGGATGTGAACACCGGTCGTGTGATTGCGATGCAGGGCGGGTTCTCTTACCAGTCTTCCGTCTTTAACCGCGCAACCCAGGCCCAACGTCAGCCGGGCTCAAGCTTCAAACCCTTCGTTTATGCGGCGGCGCTGGACAGCGGGTTTACACCTGCAACCATCGTTATTGACGCCCCGATCGAAGTTCAGACCGGTGCAGGCATCTGGCGGCCACAAAACGCCAGCCGTCAATTCTATGGCCCAACACCGCTGCGCACCGGGATTGAACGGTCGCGGAACCTGATGACCGTGCGCCTTGCCCAGGAAATTGGCATGGATGTTGTAGGCGGCTATGCGGAACGCTTTGGCGTGTATGACCGCATGAACCCGTTCCTGTCGAATGCGCTTGGGGCACAGGAAACCACATTGTTTAAGATCGTGTCCGCCTATGCGATGTTTGCCAATGGCGGCGAACGGGTGGAACCGACCCTTGTTGATCGTGTGCAGGATCGTTGGGGTCGCACGATTTACCGACACGATCAACGCCAGTGTACAGATTGCAATGACGACGTGATTACACCGGGCTATGGCCCGCGCATCACATCTGACCGTGAACGGGTGATGGATCCGATCACCGCTTATCAGCTGACATCTATGATGCGGGGCGTTGTGGAACGCGGGACAGCGTCGGGGCGTGTGAACCTGAATGTGCCTGTGGCCGGTAAAACCGGGACAACCAATGAGGCGCGCGATGTGTGGTTTGTTGGCTTTACCTCAAACATCGTGGCCGGTTGTTACATCGGGTATGACCGCCCGCGTCCGCTGGGCCGTGGGGCATCCGGTGGTGGTTTCTGTGGCCCGGTCTTTAACCGTTTCATGCAGGAAGCGACCGAGAAATACGGTGGCGGTGCCTTTGACGTACCGGAAGGCGGGCACTTCATTAAGATTGACCGTTTCTCTGGCGCACGTCTGGCCAATGACGCCTCTGGCGACAATGTGGTTGCGGAATACTTCCGGGATGGGGAAGAACCTGTCTTTGGTCTGGGGGCCGCAATTGACGGTGGTTTCGCTATGGGGGCCAACCTGCCGTTGTTTGAAGAAGCACGGGACAATGTGCAGACCGTGACCACATCCACCGGACGTCAGGTGGAAATCGGCGGCCAGGCCAACAGTTTTGACCTGCTGGACGGCGGCGAATACTGACGCGGCCTGCAATTTCATGAAAAACGCAACAGTATCCGCCCTGCGGGTGCTGGACGGCGCGGCGGGGCGTTGCTATCACCGCTACAAATATGATCAGAGGAAAAGCCATGCGCGCGGAAGCACAGAACTGGGTTGAGGCCATTGAAAAATCCATTGCACTGCTGAAGCAGCGCCTGGATTGGGAAACTGCGCCCCATCGTCTGGAAGAATTCAACGCACGTGTTGAAGACCCGACCCTCTGGGACAATCCGGAAAACGCACAGAAGCTGATGCGCGAACGTCAGATGCTGGTGGATGCGCTGGATACCTGCAAAGGGATCGCGCAGGATCTGTCTGACAACGTCGAGCTGATTGAACTTGGCGAGATGGAAGAAGACGAAGAAGTCATCAAAGATGCGGAAGAGGCGCTGAAAGCCCTGGTTGAGAAAGCCGCTGAGAAAGAGCTTGAGGCACTGCTGGACGGGGAAGCCGACAGCAATGACACCTTCCTTGAGATCAACTCTGGTGCCGGTGGTACAGAAAGCTGTGACTGGGCGTCTATGCTGGCACGGATGTATGTGCGTTGGGCTGAAAAGAAGGGCTATAAGGTTGAGCTGCAATCTGAGAGCGCTGGTGAAGAAGCGGGTATCAAATCTGCGGCCTATAAGATTTCCGGTCACAACGCTTATGGCTGGCTGAAGTCGGAAAGCGGTGTGCATCGTCTGGTGCGGATTTCGCCGTTCGATTCAGCCGCGAAACGCCATACCTCTTTTACCTCAGTCAAAGTCTATCCGGTTGTGGATGACAACATTGAAATCGAGGTAAACCCGTCTGATCTGCGGATTGATACCTACCGGTCGTCCGGTGCAGGTGGTCAGCACGTGAACACCACCGACTCTGCCGTGCGGATCACCCACATGCCAACCGGTATTGTGACCACAAGTTCTGAGAAATCCCAGCACCAGAACCGGGACATCGCGATGAAGGCCCTGAAATCCCGCCTGTATCAGATCGAGCTGGATAAACGGTCTGCGCTGGTGAATGAAGTGCATGAAAACGCCGGTGACGCGGGCTGGGGCAACCAGATCCGGTCTTACGTGCTGCAGCCCTACCAGATGGTGAAAGACCTGCGGACCAACTATGAGACCTCTGACACCAAAGGGGTATTGGATGGCGCGCTGGATGGACTTATGGCGGCGACACTGGCGATGGATGTTGCGGGTAAGTCCCGCGGCGAAGCCCAGGGCGTCGACTGATTATAAGAGAGATTGCGCGGCCTGACGGCCACGCCTGGTTTTGTTTCGGGGGCACCCGCCTTTCAGGCGGGTGCCCTTTACTTTTATGCCTCCGGCGGGGATATTTTCGCTGAAAAGAAAGAGACAGGATTTACAGAGTATGATGTTGAGAAATCTGATTGTGGCATGCCTGCTGCCAGTGGCCATGCCAGTCACCGCCCAGGTCCCCCTGACAGAGTTCCTGGGACCGCATGGCTGCGCAATTGGTCCGTCAACTGAGGCGGCAGCGCTTGAGGCGGGATTTGAGCAGGCGGTTATCGATGATCTGAAAGCCGCGCCGGATGCGATCAGGTCCGGTCATTGGGCCTATCTGCCAGAACCCATCTGCCAGATAGAATTGCCGCAGGTGGTGAGTGAGATTTCGCTGGATGATCCCGATATCCAACCTGCGATTTCCGCAGTTGATGCCTATACGGAATACGGTGATCCCGGGTGTTTCCTGGATGGACAAAAGTTGAGAAACCTGGTGATCATTAACCGGAGCTGGGACCAGGAGAATGCCTTTCAGGCATATATGCGATTTATCGCGGCCGGGATACTAAGCGGTGAGCTGCGGTTTTATTCCGATGACCCATTGCGCACACCTCCCGGATTTCAGGTTCTGCATGGAAGCTGTGCAGAGGCAACGGCAACGGACGAGATTCTTGAGAACCACCGGGTTCTGAGGGAAGTTTTCGTGCCCTTTATCGAAACCGCCGGCAGGCAGGGAAACGCAGCGGATTGCGCGGATGGAGATGTTTTCGGAACGCAGAGCTGGCAAATGGTTGAAGAACTGAGCAAGGGGCGCAATACCAATGCGCATCTGTCTTTCGAAATGCAGCTGATCACTTTTGGGGCGGGCTGGTATGAGGGCATGTCCTCCGATGGGATGGGCACGCCACGCCCGCCGCTTTGTGGCGTTTACCAGGAGTAAGCGACTTTCGTGACGCATGGTTTCAGGGCAAGCCTGCGACAAAATGCTGGCGCGGCAATCTGTCCCTTGCTAGCCTGATGCCACAATAACAGCAGTGGGTGGAACTGGAGCGGAGGAGGGCGCCAGAGGACACGCGCGAAACCGCTGCAAGACAGGAAGGCGACCCATGGCAGAGAACACTGTGCCAGAGGCATCACCGCGACCGGATATCGCGGAAATTTCGATTTCAACCCTGAAGACCGCCATGGGGCGCGGCTTTGCCGATTTTCGCAAAGCGCCGATGTTCGGGCTGTTCTTTGCCGCGACCTATATGATTGCGGGCTGGATCATGACCTGGATCACCATGGCGACGGGGCAAAGCTACTGGCTTGTGCTGGCGGTTTTTGGTTTTCCGCTGGTTGGGCCTTTTGCCGCGATTGGTCTGTATGAGGTCAGCCACCGGATTGAGGCCGGGCTGCCGCTGGAATGGCGCGAAGTCCTGGGGGTGATCTGGCGGCAGAAGGATCGTCAGATCCCGTCCGTTTGCGCCATCGTGATCTTTATCTTTCTGTTCTGGTTCTTCATCTCGCATATGATTTTTGCGCTGTTTCTGGGAACGATGTCGCTGGTCAATGTGTCTGATCCCGGGTTCTTTATGACAGGGAACGGGCTGATCATGCTGATGTTTGGTACCGTCGTGGGCGCGGCGCTGTCGTTCTTTTTATATGCGATCACTGTGATGACCCTGCCAATGCTGCTGGATCTTGAAATGGATTACATCACCGCGATGATCCTGTCTGTGCAGACGGTGGCCGCGAACTTTGGTGTGATGATGTTCTGGGCCGTGCTGATCGGGGTTATGATGTTTATCGGCATGTTGTCTGGCTTTATCGGCCTGCTGGTTGTGTTGCCGGTGCTGGGACATGCATCCTGGCATCTGTACCGTCTGACGCTGGTGCCTGTCACACGGCGCAAGCGGACGCGGGGATAAACTGTTTTATTCCAGATCTGTCAGGTTCGTCGGGGTTGGGATGGCACCAGCCGCTGTCAGCATGGCATGGATCTGGCCCCGGGGGTGGGGCCGGTGATTGATCCGAAGAAGGCGCCTCTGTCGAGGCGATGCGCGTGACCGGTGAGGCCATCCGCGGCATTTATCAGCGCGCCGTTTTGCCAGGTGTTGTAGCGCGCCATGAGGCGGCAGAAATCGGCTGAGATAATGTTCTCAGGTCCTTATATTGTCATGTCGGGGGGCGACAGAGGCATTGGTATCCGGTCAGTTCTATTGCAGCGGCAGATCTGTACTGTGAGATACGGTATTAAGGTTCTGGCATTTGGGCAATTAGGCCAAGCCCTGCTGTGACCTTGCGTTTCCAGCAATGAGACGCTGGCAAATAAAAAGGGCACCGCAGTGGGTGCCCTTTGAAATTTGTAATTCAGTAAACCTGATTATTCAGGTTTTGCGGCAGGCTTTGCATTGGCAGACGCGTTCAGCGGGTCATCCTGACGTTGGACGGAACCTTCGAAATGCGCGCCGGATTCAATCGCGATGGTTTTGTGAATGATGTCACCTTCCACGCGTGCGGTGGAGGTCAGGCGGACTTTCAGGCCACGCACACGACCAACGATGCGGCCGTTGACAACCACGTCGTCAGCAACAACTTCGCCGCGTACAGTGGCACCTTCGCCAACTGTCAGCAGATGTGCGCGGATGTCGCCGTCAATCTGGCCTTCAACCTGGATGTCGCCGGTTGTCTTCAGATTGCCTGTGATATGCAGGTCAGAAGACAGCTGGGATGCTGGTGGTTTTGCCTTTGGGGCAGGGGCCGCCGCAGCGGGTGCAGGCACAGCTGGCTTTTCAACCGGTGCTGCTGCTGGTTTGGAAGTGTCGTCAGAACCTGCTTTTGGACCTGGTTCGTGGATTTTGCTCTTAGAAAACATCTTGGGCTGCCCTGATATAGTTCATGGGATTTACGGGTGTTCCGCCGACGCGGATCTCATAGTGAAGATGGGTGCCGGTCGAACGTCCGGTGTTCCCCATTTCGCCGATTTGCTGACCACGCGATACACGTTCGCCGACACGAACGTGTAGACGGGTCTGATGTGCATAGCGGGTTTCGATACCAAAATCATGCTGAATTTTCACCAATCGGCCATAGCCCGACTGCCAGCCAGCATGTGTCACAACGCCATCCGCCGTTGCGTAAATCGGGGTGCCATGGGCCCCGGCAAAGTCTGTACCATTGTGCATCCGGCCCCAGCGACGGCCAAAACCAGATGTAAAACGGAAATTTCCTTGTACCGGCATTGCGAAGGGCGCTTTCTGCGCGGCAATACGGTACAGGTTCACGCGGTCCATTTCGCGCAGAATAGCATTGGCGCGCAGGCTGTCGGCATCGATCTGGCCGTCGGCACCGGGCACCAGCAGCGGTGTCAGTGGGCCACCAAGACCGGAATAGCCCTGACGCACGGATTCAATCAGACGATCCGGGTCCTGACCTACGGCGCGGAACATATCATCCAGCGGTTTCAGGGAAACGGTGACCGCATCCTCAAGCTGTTGAAAAATCCGGTCATTGCGTTGTTCCACCAGGCGGGCTTCAAACAGCAGATCTTTCACAGTGTTTTCATGCGCCGTGGCAAAACCTGCGATACGGTCACGTTCATCTGCGGTCTGTTCCAGCGCAGCAGTCAGGAAATCAAGGGTGTTTTCGACATCCGCAACACTGGACGCTTCTGTGCGGGCAGACCCGGTCTCACCGGCCAGTTCAGCCGTCAGTGTGTTCACATTGTCCCGGGCATTATCGCGTTCTGACAGGGCAGAATTCAACTTGCCCTGAATGACCTCAAGCCCGGTTTCCAGCTCGCGGCGGCGATCTTCAGCGGCCAGAAGCTGGCTTTGCATGGCGGACACTTCGGCCAGCGCCACGTTAAAGCGGGCCTGTGCAGCAAGGCTTTCGGCGGCGCGTTGATCGCGTTCAGAGGACAGGGTGTTCAGACGTTCTTCGTAAAGGACTTTTTCCCGCTGGCTCTGGTCACGGACAGATCCGGCACCAATGTTATCCATCAGCAGAATGGCGGTTGCCAGAACGGTCCAGGAAAAGGTCAGGGTAACACCGGTCAGTGCGGTGACCTGCGCCAAAGGCGAAAGACGGATAAAACGGGTTTCCTCGTCAGAACGCAAAAAGATACGTCTGTCCGGAAAACGCTTTTCCAGCAAAGAATTCAGCTTAGTAAATGCCACGTCACTTAACCCGTCACACAGGGCCGCATAACCCTGACAGCGAAACAGTTTCCCGGTCGCTGATATTTCGTCCCAAGTCCCGGCAGGTGGCGTCGTGAACCGCCTGAAGAACCCCTCAATGCCAGCCTGTTTGCACAGGTTAAGGCTTTGGTAATCTGTTAGCGCCACCCCGGCTTTGGGGCAAGAATTTTTGCGCGATACAGGGTCAAAATGATAAAAACCGGCGGGTTATGGCCGGTTTTTTGTCTGATCTGATGGAATTTCACCGGGAAGATACCGGATCCGATGGGGTTATTCCTGGGGCAGATCTTCTGTCAGGGGCCAGTAGAAATCAGGCGGCAGGCCCGCTTCGGCGCGTTTTTCTTCGTTAAACGGCGGGCGCAGCAACCCGTGGAAATATTTGCGCACAAGGCTGTGAAACTGTTCCTTCGGGTCCAGTTCATGACGGCCACAGAGGAAGTGAAACCATTTGGACCCATAGGCCACATGGCCGACTTCTTCGGCATAGATCACTTCAAGCGCGGCAACAGATTCATCGTCTTTTGCCTTGCGGAAAATTTCGATCATGCCGGGGGTGACATCCAGGCCGCGGGCTTCCAGAACCATGGGGACAACCGCCAGCCGTCCCATGAAATCTTCTGCCGTATCTTCCGCTGCCCGCCACATGCCGGCGTGGGCCGGGAGTGCGCCATAATGGCTGCCAAGACGTTCAAGACAGTCAGATACCATATTGAAATGATTGCTTTCTTCCGTAGCGGCCTTGACCCAGTCATCATAGTAACCGCCGGGCATTTTTACATCAGCAAACCGGGCAATGATATCCCAGTGCAGATCAACCGCATTCAGTTCAATATGCGCGACGGCGTGCAAAAGTGCGATGCGCCCGGCGTCGGTTCCGGGACGGCGACGGGGCACGTCACGCGGTGAAAGCAGTTCAGGTTTGTCGGGACGTGCAGGGAAATCCGGCGGGCTGGCTGTGCCAATGTCAGGCAGATCACCAGTCTTGCGCATGTCAAACCAGGCCTTGCCATGTGCAAGACTGCGCGCCGCCTTTTCACGGCCATCTGCGCAGGTCAGCACGTCTACCGCCATTTCCGACAGGGTCATCATGCGGACAGCTCCTTCACGGTGGCCAGGACTTCTTCGACATGACCAGGCACTTTCACTTTGCGCCAGATCCGGGCGATTGTGCCGTCAGAAGCGATCAGAACTGTTGTGCGTTCAATGCCCCAGAAGGTTTTGCCGTACATCTTCTTTTCTTTCCAGACACCGTATTTTTCACAGGTTTCACTGTCGGCATCCGACAAAAGAGGCACGGTCAGCCCATGTTTCTTGCGGAAGTTTTCGTGTTTCTTCAGGCTGTCTTTGGAAATCCCGAAAACGCGCGCGCCCGCGGCTTCAAATGCGGCTTTGTCATCAGAAAACCCGCAGGCTTCTTTGGTGCAGCCCGGCGTATTGTCTTTGGGGTAGAAAAACAACACAACCGCGCTGCCCGCCAGATCTGACAGGGTGATGTCACCGCGATCATCTGATGGCAAAGCGAAATCAGGCGCTTTTTCGCCAGTTTCAGGTGGGGTGTAGGATGTATCGGTTGGCATGGGCTTCTCTTCCCTTCACAAAGATTCTGGTTCCGTTTTAGCGTGCAACGCGCGAAGATAAAGCGAAACCGGTGCGACAGCCAGTGTCGTGCGGATCAGGAACAACCGGAGACGGGATGACGACCCCCGAAAAGGATCTGGAAGAAACGAAAGATGCAGGGGCTGAAACCGCTGCACCTGTTGCTGTGCCTGATGAGGAAATCCGCCCGGAACAGTTGATGGCGACGTTGCAGCCGCATCTGGAACAGGGGCGCAAGAAACGCCGTCGCAAGCCGAAAAAGCCGAAGAAACCCTGGCGTCAGCGCCATGCGACGATTTTCAGTCTGCTGGTTCTCTTTGCGATCTTGGCGGTGCTTGTGCCGATCGCACTGGCACTTGTCGCGGGGCGCGCGGTGAAAGCACCAGAATTCCTGGCGGTGCGTGTTGAAAAAGTTCTGGGGGAATCTCTTGCCGGCGGTCAGATGGATCTGGGCCGGATTGATGTGATCCTGACCGAAGAATGGCAGCCGCAGATCCGGATTGAACGCCTGGCGCTGGCGGATCAGACCAATCTGCCGATTGCAGAACTGCGCAATATCCGGGTGACATTGTCGCGTCGTGAACTGCTGCGTGCCACCGTTGCCCCGCTGGATGTCACGGTGAATGGTGGTTTTATGGCCTTGCGTCGCGATCCTGACGGGCTGTTTGATATGGCGCTTGAAAGCCCGGATGGCAGCGCGTTGCAGGGCACCGGGAACCTTGCAGATATTCTGGATGGCATTGACCGGATCTTTGAAACGCCGGAACTGGCGTCAGTCCGGATGATGTCCGCGGAAGATTTCACCTTTCAATACGAAGATGTGCGTGCCGCGAAATTCTGGATCGCAGAGGGCGGTGCGTTTGAACTGACCCAACAGCCGGATAAGCTTGAACTGCGCCTGGGGTTTCAGTTGCTTTATGGCGAAGACAAACCGGCCCAGGCTGCGGTTTCCTTTACCTCATTTAAAGGATCCCGCCGGGCGGTGCTGGCGACCAATGTAATCGGCCTGCCTGCATCTGACTTCGCAAGCCAGGCCCCGGCTTTGGCCTGGCTTGAGGTGCTGGATGCGCCCGTGTCCGGGGCGCTGCGTGCGGAAATTGATGACGAAGGCAATCTGGCCTCTACCGATGGCACGCTGGATATCGGTGCGGGTGCGCTGAAGCCGACCGAAGACACGGTGCCCGTGGGGTTTGACGGGGCCCGGGCCTATTTTGGTTTTGATCCGGCGCAGCAGCGTATTCACTTTGATGAGCTTTCCGTTTCCACGGATTACGGCAGTTTCCTGATGTCAGGGCAGGGGCTTTTGCGCGATATCCGCAACGGCTGGCCCAAAGAAATTCTGGGGCAGTTCCGTCTTGATACGCTGGAACTCAGCCCTGACGGCGTTTTTGCCGCCCCTGTCAGTATTGATCAGGGTGTGGTTGAACTGCGCCTTGAACTGAATCCGTTCACCCTGACCCTTGGACAGGCGATGCTGCAACAGGGCGATGGTCATCTGGTGGCCCGGGGGCAGGTTTCTGCCAAACCTGGCGGCTGGGAGGTCTCTGTTGATGCAGAACTTGATCAGATGGAGGCACGTTCTGTCGTGGCGCTCTGGCCATTGGCAGCGGCGGGGAACACCCGGAAATGGCTGGACGCTAATATTCTGGAAGGTGTGATTGGCCCCGCCAGTGCGGCCTTGCGTCTGAATCCTGGTGAAAAGCCTGTTGTCACCGCACAATTCGGTTTTCAGGACGCAGCCGTGCGGTTCATGCGCCAGATGCCCCTGATCACGCATGGTCGCGGTTACGGTTCCCTGCAGGGCAATCGCTTTGTTCTGGTGGCGGAAGAAGGCCAGGTTGCACCACCAGAAGGGGGCACGCTGCAGGTTGGTGGTTCTGTTATGACGCTGGAAGATATCAGTCTGCGACCGCCGGATCTGCATGTGGATTTGCAGGCGCAGGGCAAGATCACGGCGGTGACATCGCTTCTGGATCAACGCCCGTTTGAATTCTTTACGAAGGCCGGACTTCCCGTTGATCTTGCAAATGGCACAGCGCAGGTTGTGGCCGATATCACCGTGCCTTTGCGGCGTGATCTGCAGGCCGAAGATGTGCCCTTTGAAGCGCGCGCGACCCTGCGCAATATGGGCACCCGTGAAATTGTGCCCGGCAAATGGGTGCTGGCGGATGCGATGCAGGTTTTTGCCAACAATGAACAGCTTGAAATTTCGGGATCTGGTTTTGTTGCAAAGGCCGAAACCGCCACAACAGGCGCCCGGTTTGATGCGCTGTGGCAGCAAAGCCTGTCACCGGAAAACCCGGGGCAATCTTCGGTATCTGGTCAGGTAATTCTGGATCAGGCGTTTCTGGATGAATTCGGCATTGCACTGCCGGATGGTTTCCTTCGTGGCGAAAGCCGGGGCGAATTTGCGATTGACCTGCGTCGCAACGAAGCACCGCGAATGCGGCTGAGTTCCGATCTGCGCGGCGCGCGCTTGCGCATTGGGGAAATCGGCTGGTCTAAACCCGCGTCCTCTGGTGGCAGCCTGGAGATTTCCGGGCGTCTTGGCGCGCCTGTACGGATTGATCGCCTGCAACTCGAAAGCAATGGTCTGAATGCGGTTGGTCAGGTGGTTCTGAACGATAACAACAGCTTCCGCGAGGCCGTGTTTGACCGTGTTACTGTCGGCAGCTGGCTGGATGCGCCTGTTACCCTGACGGCCCGGAATGCAGGCCAGTCCCCGGCAATTTCTGTGCGCGGCGGGCGGGTTGATATCCGGCGTACAACCTTCGGGCAGGGTGGCAGTGCCGGGACAGGTTCTTCCAACACACCGATCACGCTTGCGCTGGATCGCCTGCAGATCAGCGATAGCATTGCCTTGCATAATATGCGCGGTCAGCTGAATACATCGCCTGCATTGCAGGGCGACTTCACCGGTCTTGTGAACGGGCAGGCGTCTGTGTCTGGTCGTCTCAGCCCATCAGTTGAGGGCACCTCTGTGCGGATCCGCAGCGATGACAGCGGGGCTGTTCTGCGGGCCGCAGGTGTGTTTTCCAAAGTCTATGGCGGCTCAATGGATATGTTCCTTGTGCCACGCGCTGAGGAAGGCCATTACGACGGCCGCCTGACAGCAGAGGGCATCAAAATTCGTGGTGCGCCAGCCCTGGCGGAAATCCTGGGCGCGATTTCTGTCGTTGGTTTGCTTCAGCAACTGAACGGCGATGGCATTCGCTTCGGCAGTGTGCAGTCGCATTTTGTGCTGACCCCGAGCTATGTGAACCTGCTGGATGGCAGCGCAATTGGGGCCTCTCTCGGGGTGTCGATGGAAGGGATTTATAACCTCGGAACCTCAGGGCTTGATCTGCGCGGCGTGGTTTCGCCGATCTACCTGCTGAACGGTGTCGGCGCTGCCGTGTCGCGTCGGCGAGAGGGGCTGTTTGGGTTTAACTATCGCCTGCAGGGGACTGCGGATGATCCGAAAGTCCGGGTAAACCCGCTGTCGATCCTGACCCCGGGTATTCTGCGCGATGTCTTCCGCGGGCGCGCCCCAGAGGTGCCGACGGAATAACTCTGCCAGTTATGGGCGAACCGACAGGCTGCGGGATGCACCAAGCACCTGAATGCTACGCACCCCGGACAATTGGGAATCACTCAAAAATGTGGCCACCACAACTTCACGCGATTGCGGTGTTGAGGTCAGGGTTCTGACACGCGGGGGCAGGGCGCGGAATTCAAAGCTTAACACACCATCACGGGCGATGCCTTCATTTTGCGGCACAAGCGCCGCCTGCGACCATCCCTGTTGCGCAGGCAGGCCGGTTACACGCAGGATCACACCGCCGGTTGCGCGTTCGGTTTTCACATCTGTAATCTGTGGTATCAGCGCGCGCGGATCTGTGGGCAGCTCTGCTGTGGTGGCTGCTTCTGCGGCGCGGTTTTTTCCGCCGAACCAGTTAAACGGATTGGCGGAACTCAGGGAACTGGCTGAACCACCGCAGGCGGTCAGAAACAGACAGGCGCTCAGCGTAACAGAAACGGATTTCACCACAGATTTCGTCATTAAATTCTCTCCCTTTGCGTCAGATCTACCCCAAAGCCAGCGCTTTGCAAAGCGTCGCGACTGGACCTTTCGCAGCAAAACCCCTAGATCACATTTGTCGGGCATAAGCCCCGTGTTCATATAGCAGCAGGATCTCAGCGACATGGCAAGTGAAGCCTTTGAAAATATTGCGGAAGACTTTGACTTTCTGGACGACTGGGAAGATCGCTATCGCTATGTGATTGATCTTGGCAAGAATATGGAAGCCCTGGATGAGGCGCTTCAGGTGCCTGCCAATAAGGTAGATGGCTGCGCAAGCCAGGTCTGGATTCATCCGATCATTGAGGATGGCATCTTTCAGGCGAAAGGCGACAGCGATGCAATGATCGTGCGCGGGCTGATCGCGGTGGTTCTGTCGCTGTACAACGGGCTGACGCTTGCGGACGTTCTGGCGACCGATGCGCAGGGCGAACTTGCGCGCCTTGGTCTCGATGAACATCTGTCGTCCCAGCGTTCAAACGGGGTGCGCGCCATGGTTGATCGCATTCGCGCGGTTGCCAAAGCACAAAGCGCCTGATCTTCATCTTTCTGAAAATACTCCGGGGGAGTCAGCCTGCTGACGGGGGCAGAGCCCCCATTACTGCGGCTTTTTCAGTGTCGCCAGTTCATTCTGCAGATCGCCGTAGCCTGTAAAGCGGCGCTCATATGCCAGGCCCAGCCTTGCAGCGGCTGCTTCGGCTTTTGCATCAAGTTCCGGATCTTCTACCTGGGCCTGATAGATAAGTTTCTCATAATTCCCGAAATACATGTTGATCAGATCCGGATGCCGGTCCAGCCCCATCGGTTTCACGATGAACGCATCAAACTGACGCACCAGAAAATCAGTCAGATAGAAGGATGTGATTTCATCCTCGGCAAGTGCCGCAAAGCGGTCATTGCCTTCATAGAAAGAATAGCAATGCGGGCCTTTCAGCATCTGAACGCCCAGCTCTTCACATTTGGCCTGTAGCAGGCCACCGGTGCCGCAATCCGCATAGACCACAAAGATGTCGGCATAATTTTCGCGATGTTTCCCAATCGCTTTCTCGATCTCAGGGACGATCTTTTCCGGGAACATATGGTAAATCGCAGGCAGGCAGGTCAGATCCATGTGATCCCAGCCATTCAGGTCTTTGATCGCAAGAATTTCACGCGCCAGCGCCCCGCAGGCCAACAACAGGATACGTCCGGGTTTCCCTGGTGTTGTGCCCTCAAGGCCTTTTTCTGTCAGCGTATTGTCATCAGGCAGCATCTGGCGATCTCCACGTTCTTTTTAGCTTGCCACAATGGCTGGCAAAGAAAAACCCCGGCACAAGGGCCGGGGCAAAGTCTTCCGGGCATACTGCCCGGAGGAGAGATTACTTAGCCTCAACCAGCAACCTGGTTGTGCTTACGGGCCATGAATTCTTTTGCGGTGTCAACAGCAACAGCTGCGTCACGGCAATAAGCGTCAGCACCGATGGCTTTGCCGAATTCCTCATTGAGTGGCGCGCCACCCACGAGGATGGTGTAATCATCACGCACACCTTTTTCGATCATCGCGTCAATCACAACCTTCATGTAAGGCATTGTGGTTGTCAGCAGGGCGGACATGCCCAGGATGTCAACATCACCGGCGTCCAGTGCTTCCATGTAAGCATCAACAGCGTTGTTGATGCCGATGTCACGCACTTCAAAGCCAGCGCCTTCCATCATCATACCAACAAGGTTTTTGCCGATATCGTGGATGTCGCCTTTCACAGTGCCGATCACCATGGTGCCCATACGTGGCGCGCCGGTTTCAGCCAGCAGAGGCTTCAGGATTGCCATGCCGCCCTTCATCGCGTTCGCCGCGAGAAGTACTTCAGGTACAAAGAGAATACCGTCGCGGAAGTCTTTCCCAACGATGGTCATGCCGCCAACAAGTGCGTTGGTCAGAACCTCGTATGGCTGCCAGCCGCGGCCAAGCAGGATGTTCACACCTTCTTCGATCTCTTCTTTCAGACCGTCGTAAAGGTCGTCATGCATCTGCAAGACAAGTTCGTCATCGGGCAGTTCAGAGAGGATGATATCTTCTTCGTCAGACATGTGTATTTCCTGGCGTTAAGCGGGGAGCCCCCGGAGTTTCTTAATTCCTTAATCTGCGATTTATCGCCGCGCAACCTGCCGGTTTCCGACACGAAGATGAATGAGAACGACGGTTATGAACTTTCTGTGGTAATTTTCATGCTGATGTTCTATTTTTGTTCTCATGATTGAAGATTCCATGACATCGGGCGAAGCGCCCCCACGCAGCCTTGCAAAAGGCCGCGCGGCCCTGACAAATGAAACCCCGCGCTATGAAGCTTTTGCGCGGGAAAACACATGCGATGACTGGCCGGGGGACGGGGAAGAGCCCCCGGTTCTGCGCACTGAGGTGCGCGAGGAACAGGTGCGGTCTGCCATAAACCGGGTGAAATCGCCGGATCTGCCCTTTGACCGTTCGCTCAACCCGTATCGGGGGTGCGAACATGGCTGTATCTATTGTTTCGCAAGGCCAACCCATGCCTATCTGAACCTGTCCCCGGGGCTTGATTTTGAAACAAAGCTGATCGCGCGGCCCAATATCGCCGAGGTTCTGGAACAGGAACTGCGGGCGCGGCGTTATAAGGTGGCGCCTCTGGCGATCGGATCAAACACCGATCCGTATCAACCGATTGAAAAAGAATATGAAACCATGCGTGATATTCTGCAGGTGCTGGCGCGCTTCAACCATCCGGTGGCGATTGTGACCAAGGGCAGCCTGATTGAACGCGATATTGATATTCTTGCCCCTATGGCAGAACGGGGGCTTGTGCGGGTTGGCGTTTCAGTCACCTCTATGGATGCGAAATTATCCCGCCTGCTGGAACCGCGTGTGCCTGCGCCCGCGCGACGCCTGAAAGTGATTGAAAACCTGACAGACGCCGGCATTCCCGTGCGTGCCATGGTCTCCCCGATGATCCCGGGGCTGAATGATCATGAAATGGAAGCTATCCTGCGCGCCTGTCGGTCCGCCGGGGCAACGGCGGCCAGTTGGATCATGCTGCGTCTGCCGCAGGAAGTGTCACCGCTGTTTAAATCCTGGCTTGAGGAACATTACCCGGCAAAGATCGAAAAAGTGATGGGCAAGCTGCGCGATATGCACGGCGGCAAAGAATACAGTTCTTCCTGGCACCAGCGTATGCGGGGCGAGGGGCCATATGCGGCTTTGCTTGGCGCACGGTTCCGCCAGGCCTGTGCCCGGCTGGGACTGAACGAAGACGCCCCGGATCTGCGATGTGATCTTTTTGAGGTGCCGCTGGAAAACGGGCGTCAGATGGCACTGTTCTGAGAAAAAGAAGTTCTGAGAAAAAGAAACCCGCCGGAATGCGGCGGGTTCTGTGTCTTTTATCAGCCCCGGCGGCGGGTGCGTCGCGGGGTAGGTGCCGCATCATCCGTGCCATCTGAGCCGGATGAAAACCCACCAAGCTTTTCAGCAATCGTATCCAGCGACGGGCGCCCGCCTGCAGGGCGTGTTTCAAGTGCTTCGCGCATGGCACGCAGATGTTCCGGCATGGTACCGCAGCAACCGCCAATGATCTTCGCGCCACAATCCCGTGCCAGCACCGCGTAATCGGCCATCAGTTCAGGGGTGCCGTCATAGTGAATATGACCATCCACATATTTCGGGATGCCCGCATTGCCCTTGGAAATGATTGGCGTGTTCGATCCCTGGGCGCTGAAGCCCAGCACAGTGCGCAGAAGGTCTGAGGCCCCGACACCACAGTTGGCGCCAAAGGCCAGAGGTGCAGGGGAAAGCTTGCCCACAAGATCCGTAAGATCTGTGCTGGTCACACCCATCATGGTGCGGCCGGCGGTGTCAAAGCTCATGGTGCCACACCATGGCATGCCCGCGTTTTCAAAGGCTTCGGCGGCGGCTTTGAATTCTTCCGGGGCTGAAATGGTTTCAACCCAAAGCACATCAACACCGCCCGCTTTCAAAGCTTCGGCCTGCTCCTGGAACATCTCAACCGCGCCCGCATAGGTCAGCGTGCCCATGGGTTCCATGATCTCACCCGTCGGGCCAACAGAGCCGGCAACAATGATATCGCGATCAGACTTATCCGCAACTTCGCGGCCAAGTTCGGCAGCAGCGCGGTTCAGTTCACCGACGCGACCCTGGGCATCATGCAGTTTCAGACGCGAGGCATTGCCGCCAAAGCTGTTGGTCAGAAACAGATCACTGCCCGCATCGACAGCATTTTGGTAAAGGGCGCGGATTTTATCCTGTTCATCCACATTCCACAGCTCTGGCGCATCGCCGGATGACAGGCCCATGTTGAACAGGTTTGTGCCCGTCGCCCCGTCTGCGAGAATCCAGTCGCGGGTGTCCAGCATGGTTTGCAGGGGATTAACTTTGGAAGCGGTGCTCATATTCCTGGCCTTTATCTTGCTTCTGGGCTGCGCCGCGCAGCGAAAGATGCTGGTTTGTCCCGGGCTATTCCCACCAGCATCCAAAGCACATGCCAGAAATGCCTTGGCAAAGCAAACGCCGGCAGGGGACGCAGATAGCAAAAAGATTCATAATGATTGTGAATTTCGTTCAGAACGGCAGTGTGGAGTTCTGAACCGTCGCGCGAACATTCGGTTTGCCGGGGTTTCATGCAGTGCAGGCGGGTGACATATAGCGCGGGCGATATCAATGGCAGAGACACACAGGGAAATCCAGCCCGGGCAGGCGATATACAGTGGGCTTACCTGCGGTGCGAAACCCAGTTTGAAACGTCTCAGCCCCTCTTGTTTTTTGTGCACAGCACGACTGAATAACCGCGGATATGCAGGCGAAGGCATGGCTGCGAGGCTCAGCCGGGGAATGCCCTGTGCGCGTGCCATATCAAGGGCTGCTGTGATCAGTGCCTGCATTGTACCATCCGGTGTGTTTTCGCCCTGACGCATCAGATCCAGCGCCCATTCCTTCGGGTTCTGGTGAAAACTGACAAAGGCAATGATCCTGCTGTTTCGCCGGGCGACAAACACCTTTTGCCGGGTCAGATATTGTGGGCAGTACCGCCCCATGGAAAACCCGCGTTCGCCCCGGTTTGCCCTGGCCCAGTTTGCTGAGATTTCGGTCATCCGGGCCTGATCCTCTGCGGTTAGCCAGGGGGCGTAACTGATTTCAGTGTCTGACTTTTCCACCTTGCGGATTTTGCGCCGCAATCCGCGTCGCGCCGGTGTATTTAAGGTCCAGTTTGCAGGGCTGATCCAGGCTTCTTCGGCAATACGCAGGATCTTCCAGCCTTTGCGGCGTGCCACTGCGGCAAGCCTGGCGGGGCACTTATAAAGACAGGGCAGCTTCCCCCGGGTCTGGGCGGTGCGGGTCAAAACCTGAAGGGCGGCTGTGTCCGAAGGCGCGTCAAGGGGTGCGCGCAGGGCGACAAGGGCCTGGCCTGTGTCCCCGGTCAGCCAGGATACCGAAGCCCCGACAGCTGTGCTGGTCTTTAGCTGTCCCTGCCAGGCAAGCCCTGCTTCTGCAAAAGGGGCACGGGCCTGAAGCAGGGGCGAAGGCGGATGATCTGTCAATACAGTTGGCAGTGGCTGATGTGGTGACACGGGCAGGTTTTTTTGCCCGAAGGCAAGCGCCGTCACACCCAACAGGGCGGGAATAAGATAATAGACCAGCCGCCAGGCGAGAATACCCGCCAGAAGTTCCGCCTGAGGGGCGAGGGGCAGAAGCGCAAAAATCGCAACCTCAAACGCACCGACACCCGCCGGGGATCCGCAGATCAGCCCCAGGCCAAAGGCCAGCAGAAAGACGGGGATCAGCATCTGAAGGCCGGGATTTGCCGCATCAGGCAGAAGCACCCAAAGCGCGCCACAGGCAGTGAACGTGTCAAGCGCGGTCAGGGTAACAACTGAAAACAGAGTTTTAAGCGATGGAAATGCGGGCAGGGGAAGCCTGCGCGGCTGCAGCAAAGAGAAAAGGACTGACAGTAAAGCTGTCAAAAGGCCCAAAGGAATGAGCCATTCTGTGAAGGCCGGCAGGTTTGCCAGGGCTGTGCTGTCTGGGGTCCCACTGATCATCAGAACAACGGCCACAGTCACAAGCCAGCCGTTGAGGAAGGTCACCGCAACAATCGCGGTCATGCGTCCGGCCTGATACAGGGAAATTTCCGGCAGCATGCGCCAGCGTGACAGCGTGCCGGTAAACAGTCCAAACCCCGTGGTCTGGCTGATGGCAATCGCGGTGATCCCGGCTTTCAGGGCGCGTTCCGGCTGTACATTTGTTTTCAGTATCCGGTGCACCAACACATCATAACGCCCGACGGCAAGGAAACTGAGGGCGGTGAAAAACAGGGCAAGCCCCCATTGCAGGGCGCTGACCTGCCGGGCGCTGGCCATCACAGCGGATAAATCCAGGCCTTCCAGTTGCTGCATCAACAGGATCAGAAAAGCCCCGGCCAGAACCAGCGGCAATCCGTTGCGGATCACCTGACGCAATCTGATACGCGGGGGCAGAGGACGCGCCCGTAAAACCTGTATTCTATTGTGTTTCTGTATTGCGTCTTTCGACCCACCTGGTGCGAAATCCATGCACACCCCTCCGATAATTCACCCGGAAAGCACTATGCAGGCGCGTGCTAAGCGAAGTCTTAACAGATAAAATGTGAAGGGAATTTTTATGAGGTGACAAATATGAGGCGACAAAAAAAACGCGCCCGGTCAGGCGCGTTTCAGAGTGTTCAGTACTGATCCTGTGGATCAGGCTTCGTTCATGATCTGATCTTTGGCGACAGCCATCATCTCTGCCATCTTCGCGCGGATCGCGTCTTCAGACGCTTTGTCGCCCAGATCACCGGCCAGCTTGCGCACAACATCGTCGTGGCCTGCTTCTTCAAAGTCGGATTTCACGACTTCTACGGCGTAAGCAGCAGCTTCATCACCGGATTTGCCAAGCAGTTCTGCGGCCCAGAGACCGGTCAGCTTGTTGCGGCGGGCTTCTGCTTTGAACTGCATTTCCGCATCATGGGCGAATTTTGCTTCAAAGGCGGCTTCGCGATCGTCAAAGGTGCTCATTTTCGGCTCTCCTTCAGAAATGAAAATAATCTGTTGTTAACACTCATATGCCCCCCTTTGGGTGTTGTATCAAGGGGAAGTCTCGCGTGTGGGCTGTGAAAAATACGTGTATCGGGGAAACACGGCTGCCTCTTGTCTTGCTCTGACGCCATACCTGGCTTATAGGGCGTCCAAAGCCGCGCGGACCCGGCCCGGGTTCCGGCAGTGCGCAACCGGTTGCTGGCATCAGGGAGGTCCCATGGCCAAAGGTAAAAAGCTCTACGAAGGCAAAGCAAAGGTTCTGTATGAAGGCCCTGAACCGGATACGCTGATCCAGTATTTTAAGGATGATGCGACGGCGTTTAATGCTGAGAAGAAAGACACCATCGATGGCAAAGGCGCGCTGAACAACCGCCTGTCTGAATTCTTTATGAATGGTCTGACCCAGATCGGCGTGCCGAACCACTTCATCAAACGCCTGAACATGCGCGAACAGCTGATCCGCAGCTGTGAAATCGTGCCGCTGGAAGTGATCGTGCGCAACTATGCCGCAGGGTCCATGTCCAAACGTCTGGGCATTGAAGAAGGCACACAGCTGCCGCGCCCGATTGTGGAATTCTCGTATAAAGATGACAGCCTTGGCGACCCATTGGTGCCAGAGGAATATATCATCGCCTTCAACTGGGCGTCTCAGCAGGATCTGGATGACATCCTGGCGCTGGCCTTGCGGGTGAATGATTACCTGTCCGGCGTGATGTATGGCGTTGGCATCAAGCTGATTGATTTCAAAATCGAGATCGGCCGCGTCTGGGAAGGTGATTTCATGCGCCTTATCGTTGCGGATGAAATCAGCCCTGACAGCTGCCGTCTCTGGGATATTGAGACCGGCCAGAAACTGGATAAAGACGTCTTCCGCCGTGATCTTGGCAATTTGACAGACGCTTACACCGAAGTTGCCCGCCGTCTTGGCGTGCTGCCTGCAAATGTGGCCCCGGCCACCAAACCGACAATCGTTCACTGAAAGGCCCTGCCATGAAAGCCCGTGTTCATATTATGCTGAAAAATGGTGTTCTTGACCCACAAGGCGACGCCGTGCGTCATGCGCTGGGTGCGCTGGGGTTTGACGGTGTCGACGGTGTGCGTCAGGGCAAGGTGATTGAACTGGACCTCGCAGAAACCGATGCCGCAAAGGCCGAAGCAAACGTCAAAGACATGTGTGAAAAGCTGCTCGCGAACACCGTGATCGAAAGCTACACGATTGAGATCGTCTGAGACAGACCCTCAACACTGAATACAAAAGCCGCCCGGACCGGGCGGCTTTTTTGTTGGAAAAATATCTTTGAAATTACAGCGTTTCGGTGCAGATACAGAGGGCAGTGCCGGTTTCCGGAACGTGCCCGTTAAGGGTGCAGGGCGGGGTATCCCCGTCTGATTTTAATACGATGCAATTCGGGGCGCGCCGGCGCGTGGGCTTTCACCCACCTCCCGGCACGCAGAACCAGGTTGGCGGAAATCGTGTGCTGCGTTTTGTTTGGTTGTGTTTCTTTATTTTATTTAGACTTTCTGGAATTCGGATCATGAACCGGACACAATTTGCATCAAGCCTTGCCCCATCTTTGCTGGCACCCCGCTGGTCAGAAACAGAGTTGTCGCAATGCCTGTTGCAGCGATTGCCCGGGCAGCAGAAAGCTCTCTCAGCACGGTTGACAGCCGAACTTCTGCAGACCTTTCCTGGCCCTGTTGCTCCGCCGGAACGGCAGCTGGTGGCGGGCTTGCGTGGCAGGCCCACCTTTGAACGCCTGTATCGTCATTGCGCGAAGCAAGCGATTTGGCCTGCGCCGGTGCTGACACAAACGCGGATGCAGCCTGCATCTGGGCTGGGCCGGCCGGAGGTGCCACATCTGGATACGCCGGGCGATTTTGCGGATTGGCTGCCATTGCCGGAGGACCGTCTGAACTACCTTGCGGATGTGGATGGGCGTTACGCCTGCCATGCCTACAGAACCATTCGGCACTATCACGCCGTTGCTGAGGCTAAAAAATCGGGGGGACACCGCCTGATCGAGGCACCGAAATCGCAGCTGAAAGCTGTGCAACGACAAATCCTGCAAGGGATTCTGCGTCAAATTCCGGTGCATGAGGCCGCATATGGGTTCGCCCCGGGCAAGGGATGCGCGGATGCGGCACGCCTGCATTGCGGTCGCGATGAAGTTGTCTGTTTCGATCTGGCTGATTTCTTCCCCTCTGTTTCTTTTGCATGGGTCTTTGGTGTGTTTCGCCATCTGGGCTACCCCGAAGCTGTGACCAGATTACTGGCGGGGCTGTGCACAACAGAAACGGCGCCTGATGTTCTGGTACAGTTTCCTTTCGCGATGCGGCAGCTTTACCGCATTCCACATCTACCCCAGGGCGCACCCACGTCCCCTGCGCTGGCGGATATTCTGTTGTTCAATCTTGATTGCCGCCTGAACGCCCTCGCCACAAAACTTGGGGCAAGCTACACGCGATACGTCGACGATCTGACGTTTTCCGGACCTGCGGGTCTTGGACGGGGGCTTTTGAAATTGGTGCCTGAGATCATTCGGGATGAAGGGTTTCGCAGCAATCCCGGGAAAGTCCGGGTGATGCCGTCGGGCGGGCGACAAGTGGTGACCGGCATTGTCGTGAATGCGCATCTGAATATGCGGCGGGCTGAATTTGATCAGCTGAAGGCCGAAATTCACGCCTGTGGCAGGCCCGGTGATCTGCGTCTTTCTGATCCGCATTACCGCGCGCGGCTGATCGGCCGTATTCAGTGGCTCCGCCACCTTAACCCCATACGGGGTGAGAAACTGTTAACGCTTCTGGGGCGGGCAGAGGCGCAGAAAATCACAGCATAGCCCGCGCGCGTGGTATCTTCTCTTGATCCCACGCCTTCCACAGTCTATGCCGCCCGCAAGTCTTCACAGATCCCTGGCGGTTTACACGCAATGCTTGCAGCGCAGATCACAGAGTTTAATGCCCCTCTGACCCTTGGTCAGGTTGCAGATCCTGTCTGCCCTGTGGATGGTGTTGTGTTGCGGGTGCTGGCCTGTGGGGTTTGCCGATCTGACTGGCATGCCTGGAATGGTTCTGATCCCGATGTCAAACTGGGCCAGATCCCGGGGCATGAATATTGCGGTGAAGTGATCGAAACCGGCGCGCAGTGTCGGGACTGGAAGGTCGGCGATCGCGTGATTGCGCCTTTTATTCTGGCCTGTAATCGTTGCCCGTCCTGCGCCGCCGGTCATCAGACAACCTGTCCGACCCAGGCGGTTCCTGGTTTCACCCATCCCGGCGCGTTTGCGGAATATATTGCGGTGCCTCAGGCCGATGGCAATCTGGCCCGTCTGCCGGACAGCATTGATGTGACCCTGGCTGCTGCGCTTGGCTGTCGCACGACCACCGCCTGGCATGCGTTGACGGATCGCGCAGCACTGGCACCTGGCGAATGGGTTGCGGTGTTTGGAACGGGCGGTGTTGGCCTGTCTGCGCTTCTGCTGGCGAAAGCCATTGGGGCGCGGGTTATCTGTGTTGATATCGTGCCTGAAAAGCTGAGCTTTGCCAAAAGCCTGGGCGCAGATCACGTGGTGAATTCCGCTGAGGCTGATGCGCCTGCCGCGATCCGCGATCTGACCGGGGGCGGGGCGCATCTGGCGATTGAAGCCCTGGGGATTGAGACCACCACACGTGCCGCCATGCAATGCCTGCGCAAACTGGGCCGGATGGTTCAGGTGGGTATGCCTGCGGGCAAACATACGGAAATGACCCTGCCGATGGATGCGCTTTATTCCGGGCAGCTTGCGCTGTTTGGCACGCGCGGCATGCCGGGCTGGCGTTATCCGTCTCTTTTGAACATGATTGACGCGGGGCAGGTGGATCTTTCCCCCCTTGTTGCGCGCGAAATCACCCTCTCACAGGCCAGCGACGAAGTTGCAGCCTTCAATGGTCTCACCCCGCCGGGTGTGGCCGTGATCACTGATTTTTCCCGATAGGAGCCTGCCATGAAAGCCGCCGTTATCGTATTTCCCGGGTCCAACTGCGACCGTGACCTGAAAGTGGCTCTGGAAGCCCAGGGGATGGATGTCACCATGGTGTGGCACAAGGATACAACCCTGCCGGATGGGCTGGATTTTGTTGGTATTCCGGGCGGGTTCAGCTTTGGCGATTACCTGCGTTGTGGCGCGATTGCGGCGCAAAGCCCGATCTGTCGGTCCGTTGTCGATTTCGCCAATAAGGGCGGGTACGTCTTTGGCGTCTGTAACGGCTTCCAGATCCTGACCGAAACCGGTCTTCTGCCAGGCGCGCTGCTGCGCAATGCGGGGCTGAAGTACATCTGCAAAACCGTTGGTCTGAAAGTGGAAACTGCGGACAGCGCTTTCACATCTGAATGGGCCAAAGGCGACGTCATCAACGTGCCAATCGCGCACCATGATGGCAACTATAACGCGGATGCTGACACGCTGGCGCGTCTGAAGGCGGAAGACCGTATCGCCTTTACATACACCGACAACCCGAATGGCGCGGCAGATGATATCGCGGGTATTCTGTCTGAAAACCGCCGGGTTCTGGGCATGATGCCTCATCCGGAGCGCGCATCTGACGAGGGCCATGGTTCCGTTGAAGGTGCGCCTATGTTCAAAGGTCTTGCCGGTCTTTTTGAAACCGCCTGACCGGCCAGAGGCTGAAAGCCGCCTTGCGGGGCGGCTTGGGGGGCTTGTGGTTGTCGCCCCTGTCAAATGCGCCTAGGTTCGCGGCATGATTACGGAACAAACCCCAATAGAGCTGCGTGCAAAGAAATCCTCTCAGCTGTCCTGGCGGATGCGGCTGCTTGTTGGCGCGTTCTTCGCCTTTGCGGTTGTTGTTGTCTGGGTCAGCAATCTGTTCCTGACTGAACGTTTCACAGAATCCACCCGCAACCGGGGCGAATTGCGCCTGGCGCTGTATTCCGGGAACCTTCTGTCTGAACTGCGCCGCAATGCGATTGTGCCACAGCTGTTGGCCCGTGATCCGGCGCTGATCGGTGCCCTGCAATCCGGTGATTTTTCACAATCCAGCCAACGCCTGATTTCATATGACGATGAAATCGGGGCAGCGAATATCTTTATGCTGGATTCCGATGGGCGCACCGTTGCTTCAACTGATCGCAATATGATCAGCACTTCGATGCGCAGTGAACGTTTTTTCATTGATGCGATCCGCAGCAACGACACACTGTTTTCCGCCGGAAATCCGGATGTGGTGACACCACGGTTCACCTGGTCGCGCCGGATGGAGCAGGGGGATCAGACCGTTGGTGTGATCGTGGTGGAAGTTGACCTGCATAAATTCCAGACCGCCTGGGCCGGTATTTCGGATGCGGTTTTTGTGACCGACAGTGAAGGCACGATCCTGCTGGCAACTGAACCGCGCTGGCGGGGGTTGCAGGAAGCTGACGCGCTTGAAGTGCAGTCTGTGCCCTCGGCACTGACCCGGGCCTTTCAGGCGACGGTGGACTGGGCAGAACCCCCGGATGCCTGGCTTGAAGGGGCGGCTGTGTTGCGCCTTGAAGCGCGCCTGCCGTTTCAGGGCTGGCGCATTGCCTCTTTCACCTCTTTTGCCTCTGTGCGGGAACGCGTGAACGGGTTTCTCGCGATTGAGATTATGGGGTTTGCCATGCTGCTGACCCTGACCTTCTATCTGATGAGCCGCCGCACAACCGGCAAGCTGCGGATGTTCCAGCAGGAATCGGCGGAACTGCGCGCGCTGAACAGTCAGTTGCAGCGGGAAATTGCCGAACGTGAACGGGTGGAAAAGAACCTTAAAACTGCGGAACAAACCCTGGCGCAAAGTTCGAAACTTGCCGCCCTTGGTGAGATGTCCGCAGCGGTCAGCCATGAGCTGAACCAGCCGCTGGCGGCGATGAAAACATACCTTGCCGGGGCACGGTTGCTGTTGCAGCGCAAACGCCCGGAAGAAGCCATGTCGTCTTTCTACCGGATTGATGATCTGATTGAACGGATGGGGGCGATTACCCGTCAGCTGAAATCTTACGCGCGCAAAAGCAAAGAAACGTTTGAACCCATAGATTCAAGGGTTTGCGTGAATGCAGCCCTGGAAATGATGGAACCTCAGCTGAAGCAGCGCCAGATTGAAATCAAATCCGGTCTGCCCCGCGATCCGGCCATGGTTCTGGCGGATCCGCTGCGGCTTGAACAGGTTCTGATCAACCTTCTGCGCAATGCGGTGGATGCGACCAAATTCACATCCGAACCACGCATCGAAATTGTTCTGTCTGCCGGACATCAGGTGACCCTGACCATTCGCGACAACGGCGAGGGGATTGAAGATCTCGAAAGCCTGTTTGAACCGTTTTACACCACCAAAGAACCTGGCGACGGCGTTGGTCTGGGGCTTGCGATCTCTTCCGGGATTGCAGCCGACTTCGGCGGACGCTTAACTGCACATAACAGCGCTGAAGGCGGCGCGGTCTTTGTTCTGCATCTTCCGACCCTCGGGGCAGAAACATCGGCAACCGCCCCCGCGCAGGACAAGAGCTGAGAAAAGCCCGTATACCGGGCAGGAGTGAAGTAAATGGCACAGGCTATGAAAATTGCGATCGTGGATGATGAACGGGACATGCGTCAGTCCATCAGCCAGTGGCTTGCACTGTCTGGTTTTGACACAGAAACCTTTGCGTCTGCAGAAGAGGCGCTGAAAGGCCTTGGTCCGGATTATCCAGGCGTTGTGGTGTCTGACATCCGTATGCCGGGTATGGACGGCATGCAGTTCCTGAAAAAGCTGATGAGCATCGACAGCGGCCTGCCTGTGATCATGATTACGGGGCATGGCGATGTGCCGATGGCGGTTGAGGCCATGCGTTTGGGGGCCTGGGATTTCCTTGAAAAGCCTTTCAACCCGGATCGGATGACCGAACTGGCCAAGAAAGCCACCCAACGCCGCCGCATGACGCTGGATTCCCGGGCTCTGCGCAAAGAGCTGTCTGACGGCGGCACGATCATGAAGAAACTGATCGGGTCTTCTGATGCGATGCAGCGTCTGCGCGAAGATATTCTTGATCTGGGGCAGGCCGATGGTCACGTGCTGATTGAGGGTGAAACCGGCACGGGTAAATCCCTTGTTGCCCATGCGCTGCATGCGGTTGGCCCGCGCGCGGGTAAGAAGTTTATCCTGCTGTCCTGTGCCGCGCTTGAGGAAGAAGCCCTTCTGAAAACGCTCTTTGGTCCGATGGATGATGATGGCGGCTCTATCCCGCTTGTGGAAGCCGCCCGTGGTGGCACGCTGGTTCTGGAAGATATTGAAACTCTGTCCCAGGCCGCTCAGGCGCGTTTGCTGACCTTCATCAACGATCAGGGCAACCCGGCCGAAACCCGGGTGATCGCGATTTCCAACCTGCAGGAAGCGGGCAAGACCCTGGAAGACGCCCTGCGCCCGGATCTGTACTTCCGCCTGGCTGCGCTGAAAATCACGCTGCCACCGCTGCGCGCCCGTGATGACGATGTTCTGCTGTTGTTTTCCCGTCTGTCCGAACAGTTTGCCGAAGAATATGGCTGCCCGGCACCAGAAGTTTCCGCCCAGGAAGCGGCGCAACTGCTGCAGGCCCCATGGCCGGGCAATATCCGTCAGCTGATCAATGTGGCAGAGCGCGCCGTGCTGCAGAACCGTCGCGGTTCGGGCACCATCGCAAGCCTTCTGATGGCCGATGATGATGACGCGCAACCGGTGATGACGACCGAAGGCAAGCCGTTGAAAGAATATGTCGAAGCCTTTGAGCGCATGCTGATCGACAACACCATGCGCCGCCATAAAGGATCTATCGTGAATGTGATGGAAGAACTCTGCCTGCCACGCCGCACCCTGAATGAGAAAATGGCGAAATACGGTCTGCAGCGGTCAGATTATCTGGGGTAAGGGCGCAGAATGGCGACTTTGCAGAACGTGACAGGGGCACGCTGGTTCCGGCTTTGGCTGTGGATCGGCATTCCCCTGGCGATTTGCTGGATGCTGGGATACGCAGCCCTGGCCGCGATGGCGAAAGCCATGACGTCGGGCGGTGTTTCGCCCGGCCTCAGCCCGGATGCACATCGTATGATCTGGGCCGGTGCAGGGGCGCTGTTTATCTACACAGGCGCTGTGTTCTATGCCCTGTCCCTGTTGCGGTTATCCATCCTGTACAGTCTGATTGTTCTGGGCTGTATTCTGTTGATCGCGACCTTGCCAGTATATCTGGATAAACGGGCCTTTGAACGTGAAGCCCGGTTGATGCCGGCGCATAATGTCTTTGGGGAAAAGACGACGATCCGGGGAAAGAACATCCTGGTGATCAGCGAAGGGCGCTATTTTTGCTATTCAGTTTGCGCAGAGATCTACCTTTCGGAAGACCAGAAGGGGCTTTATGCGCTTTTGCCGGAAGATGTGGCAGCACTTGATCTGCGCCAGCCTGTTGATCTGGCGTCCCTCAACCTTCAGCACGTGATCAGCCCGCGGCCGAATATCTATGAACCGCAAGCCATCAGCGCACCTGTGGTGATTGACCTTGTGATCTTTATGCGTTTCCCAACGGATCAGTTGAACCCGGAAGCTCTGGGACTTGATCCCGGTGCCGTGGTGCCGCCTTCTTCTGTGCACAGCATGATCGTTTCTGTCCGCGATCCGCAGAACTGGTTGCCAGAGCGTGAGGAAATCCACCTGCGTATGCAATATGCGCAGCGCAGCGTTCTGATGTATCCGTTCTTTCCGTTCCTGTCCAACCACCGCTGGGGTGTGACAGATGAATTAACGGACCACTGGGACAGCCCCGCGAAATGGCTGGGCCTGTAAATCCGGCGTTCACATCTGCTTAACCCATCGTGAATTATACCAGCGGCGTGCCACACACAGGCACGCCGTTTTGCATTCCCGGAATTGCGAATTGTGCAAAGGAAAACATTCTGTTCGTTTTGCCATTGTAATTAACCGGTATATGACACTATGTTGCACATACGGCGGCTATAGGTGTGCGCCGATGGAATTCACTGCCAGGGGCAGGGCGACAAACGCCAGCTTCCGGCAGACTGATGTGGTTACCGACAGATCTGACGACAGATGATCAGACAAACCGGCAACCGGATACAGCTTCTGGCCCTGCGGGCGCTGACAAACCCGCGAGATGCGCAGAGCACATAAACAGGCGTCACAAAGACGTCAGAGAGAAACGCGATGCGAGGCAGTGCAGCACAAGGGCGACGTGACAGGGAAGCAATGCTTCCCCGCGCCGGTATTTGCAGCACCCCGTACGCCCAATCAGGACAAAGCAGAACAGACCGCCGGTCGACACGCCTTCGCGTGCCCCGGCCTGCGTCGCTGCTCTGCAAGACAATTCAATGGCAAAAAAGATGCTCATCGATGCCACCCACGCGGAAGAGACCCGCGTTGTTGTGGTTGACGGAAACAAAGTTGAGGAATTCGACTTTGAAAGTGAAAATAAGCGCCAGCTAGCAGGTAATATTTACCTGGCGAAGGTCACACGTGTTGAACCTTCCCTGCAGGCGGCTTTTGTGGACTACGGCGGAAACCGCCATGGTTTCCTGGCGTTTTCAGAAATTCACCCGGATTACTATCAGATCCCGCTCGCGGATCGCGAAGCTCTGATGGAAGAAGAACGTGCATATGCAGATGCGATGCGCGCCGAAGACGATGCACGTGATGCGCAGTCTGAAGAAAAGCCACGCCGTCGCCGTCGCCGTAAATCGGCTGCTGCGAAAGCGGAAAACACCGATGCGGTTGAAACGCGCGAAGTGACTGAGACAGATGCACCTTCCGGCATGGAAGTTGTGGATCTGGACGATGATCGTGACGATGTTGAAGGCAGCTCCCCTATGGAGCTGGTCGGGGAAACCCCTGTTGAAACCCCTGAAGCCGGTTCTGAAGAAGACACCGCTGCAGAGGCAGAAACCGCAACCGAAAACACCGCCGAAGTTGCTGAGGAAACCGTTGCTGAAGCGGTTGAAACAACTGTTGATGCTGTTGACGCGCCTGCGGAAGACGCGACAGCTGAAGAGGCTGCATCTGTCGAAGCTGTTGCTGAGGACACGGCTGAAGCAACTGAAACCGAAGAAACTTCTGCACAAGACAGTTCTTCTGATGACGCAGATGCGTCTGACGACGACGGGGACGAAGCCGAGCGCCCGGAAGCCAAAGACAAAGACGAAACCATCGAATCTGTTGCAGATGACGATGTTCAGGCCGAAGTCCGCCGCCCACGCAAACCACGCCCGCGCCGCTATAAAATCCAGGAAGTGGTGAAAGTACGCCAGATCCTTTTGGTGCAGGTTGTGAAAGAGGAACGCGGCAACAAGGGTGCGGCGCTGACAACTTACCTGTCTCTGGCGGGGCGCTATTGCGTTCTGATGCCAAACACCGCCCGTGGTGGCGGGATTTCCCGTAAGATCACCAACGCTGCTGACCGTAAGAAACTGAAAGAGATCGCCAATGAGATCGACGTGCCACAGGGCGCGGGTCTGATTGTGCGCACGGCCGGTGCGCAGCGTACCAAAAGCGAAATCAAACGCGATTACGAATACCTGCAACGCATGTGGGAACAGATCCGCGAACTGACGCTGAAATCCATCGCGCCCGCCAAGATTTATGAAGAAGGCAACCTGATCAAACGCACGATCCGTGATCTGTACAATGGCGACATTGACGAAGTAATCGTGGATGGCGAAGCAGGGTATCGCACCGCCAAAGATTTCATGAAAATGATCATGCCGTCTCACGCGAAAAACGTGAAACGCTATAAGGAACAACTGCCGTTGTTCGCCCGTTTCCAGGTTGAAAACTACCTGGCCGGCATGTTCAACCCAACGGTTCAGCTGAAATCCGGTGGTTACATCGTGATTGACGTGACCGAAGCCCTTGTGGCGGTGGATGTGAACTCTGGTCGGGCGACCAAAGAGGGGTCCATTGAAGAAACCGCGCTGAAGACTAACCTTGAGGCCGCAGAAGAAGTGGCCCGTCAGGCGCGTCTGCGTGACCTTGCTGGTCTGATCGTGATCGACTTCATCGATATGGATGAACGCCGCAACAACAACGCGGTTGAAAAGCGTCTGAAAGACCGTCTGAAAACCGATCGTGCCCGCATTCAGGTTGGTCGTATTTCCGGCTTTGGTCTGCTTGAAATGTCCCGCCAGCGTCTGCGCCCGGGCATGCTTGAGGCCACAACACAGCCTTGCGCCCATTGTCACGGCACCGGTCTGATCCGTTCCGATGACAACCTGGCCCTGACCATTCTTCGTGCGCTGGAAGAAGAGGGCGTGCGCAAGCGGTCCCGCGAAGTCCTGCTGAAAGCGCCGATTGCGGTGATCAACTATCTGTTCAACAACAAACGTGAACATATCTCAGACATCGAAACCCGCTATGGCATTTCGATCCGCCTTGAGGCCGATCCGCATCTGACCAGCCCGGATTTCACCATCGAGCGTTTCAAAACCGCGACCCGTCGTGTGAAACCTGCTGAGGCCGAAGTTGTCACCGGCAGTATTGAGATGATGGAAGACATCGACGAGGCTGTGGAAGCGGACGAAGCTGAGACCACCGAAGAGGGTGATGATGAGGATGCGCCAAAGCGCAAACGCCGTCGTCGTTCCCGCCGTCGTGGTGGCCGTGGTCGCCGTGGTGAAGGTGCTGAAGGCCAGGAAGGCGAAACCTCTGAAGAAGGGGACGCTGCTTCTGAGGATGCAACCGAAACCCCTGCGGATGCTACGGAAACTCCGGATGCAGCTGAACAGTCTGAAGAAAAGCCAAAACGCCGCCGTCGTCGCCGCAAGTCTGATGAGGTCAGCGAAGAGGGTGCTGAGGCAACGTCTGAGGGCAAGCCTGCAGAAGAAACCCCTGTGGTAGCTGACGCAGAAGAAAAGCCGAAGAAACGCACCCGGACCCGTCGTAAGAAAGCGGATACCGAAGTTGTTGCTGCGGATGCAGAACCCCCGGCTGAAGTGTCTTCTGAGGCTGCGGAACAGGCACCTGCTGAGGAAGAAAAGCCAAAGCCGCGCCGGACCCGTCGTAAGAAAACCGATGAGGTGACTGAAGCACCTGCGGAAGAGGCAACTCCGGAAGCCGCGGAAGCAGAGGCCGAAGAAAAGCCGAAGAAACGCCGCACGCGCCGTAAGAAGGTGGAAGAGGTGGAAGCACCTGTAGAAGCCGCGACTGACGCACCAGCGGAAGCTGCGGAAGAGGCACCCGCTGAAGCCGAAAAGCCAAAGCCGCGTCGCACCCGTAAGAAAGCGCCTGTTGCGGCACCTGTCGCGGAAGAAGCCCCTGCGGAAGCAGTGGCAGCTGAGGAAACCCCGGCGGAACCTGTCGCACCAGCGGCTGCAGAAGAACCAGCAGTGGTTGAAGCTGCGCCTGTTGCGGAAGAAGCCCCCAAAGAAGTGGTGGCCGAACCTGTGGCGGAAGTCGTGACAGAAGAAGCCCCGGCGAATGACGAACCACCCAAGCCAAAACGGCGCGGCTGGTGGTCTATGGGCAGCTGATCTGAAAATAAGAAACGCCGGGTCAACAGCCCGGCGTTTTCTTTTGTGTCTTCAGGTTTTTAACCCTTATGGCGGATCCACCAGATATGGGCGTTTTCGCCCGCCTCCTGGTCCAGCAACACATGCCCGCTTTCATTGCAGAAATGCGGCACATCAATCACCGCTGCAGGATCATCTGTTTCCAGGCGCAGCACCTGACCAGGCTTCAGCCCACGCAAACGTTTGGCCGCGCGCAGCACGGGCAGGGGGCAAAGCAACCCGATGGCATCCACGTCCAGATCGGCCTTTGGTTTTTCTGTCATCCCGGCTCTCCTCTTGTGCACGCCATTGTGACATTCTGCAGCGTGACCTTCTGCCGTGTTTCGCCTAAATAACGAGAGCGGTAAAGACATACCCGCATATTGATCTTTGAAAGGACGCCCCGTGCTTGACGCGACCCATATTTTTGACGCCTCTCTGCTGGTTTCATTGTTCATCGCACTGGCGGGTGGACTGATCTCCTTTCTCAGCCCCTGTGTGCTGCCGATTGTGCCGCCCTACCTTGCCTATATGAGCGGGATCAGCATGACAGAGATGTCAGGCGATGACACCGGTCAGGCAAAGGGGCGTGGCAAAGTCCTTCTGGCCGCCGTGTTTTTCGTTATGGGTCTGTCTGTCGTCTTTCTGATGATGGGGCTGGCGGCATCTTTTGCCGGACGGTTCCTGATCCAGAATCAGACGTTGTTCATGACCATCGCCGGTATCGTGATCATGATTATGGGCGCGCATTTTGTCGGCGTGTTCCGGATTAAGTTCATGGACCGCGAAGCCCGTATTGATGCTGGTGATCAGGGTGGATCAGCCTTTGGTGCCTTTATCCTGGGTCTGGCCTTTGCCTTTGGCTGGTCGCCATGCCTTGGCCCGATCCTGGGCGCGATCAGCACGATGGCGATGATGGAAGGCGATGCCGCCCGTTCCGTCCTTCTGCTGGGCTTCTATGCCCTTGGGCTTGGTATTCCGTTCCTGCTGGTTGCGGCCTTCTTCCCGCGCCTTAAGGGTCTTATGAACTGGATGAAACGCCACATGGGTCGGATTGAGGCCACCATGGGTTTGTTGCTCTGGACGGTGGGCCTGATGATGGCGACGGGGCAGTTCACGGAATTTGCCCTCTGGATCAATGAGAAATTCCCGGTTCTTCAGGCCTTTGGTTAACCCTTCTGCGGCGCAAATGCCGCAGATCATCGGTGCAACGGCGGGCACATCACGAATTTAACTTAATCTCACCCTGTTCCCGGTTTATCAAAGCGGGGTGACGATCAATGGTGCCCACAATATGTCTGAAGACACGCAATCCTCTGCCACCCCCGTGCGCAGACGTAAGATCTTTTATCTGCCGGGTTATGATCCTTTTCATCCCCGCCGCTACCGCGAGCTTTACCGCAAGGAAAGTTCCGCGCAGGCAGAGATCACAGGGTATGACATCGCCCTGAAAGCCGCGAAATCCGGCGGCCCCTATGGCTGGCAGGTGGATGCCAGAATTGATGACCAGGATGTGCATGCGGATTTTGAGGTGCTGGTCTGGTCCGACATCGTCAAAGACACGATGACACAGAACATCCCGCGCACCTATCTGATGCTGGCCCGCACCGCCTGGACTTATATCGGATCTGGTGCGTTCGGCAGATTGCTGAAAACCCGCAAAGGCCCGATGATCGCGGCGCTTTATCCGATCTTCATGCTGACGCTGCAACTGATCGTGGGCCTGTTTCTGGGGTGGGGGATTGGCACGCTGACGTCCTGGCTGATCCATGGGCTGGCCTTCTGGCCGGTGCTTCTGACCACCGTGATGTTCACCCTGCGCTTCTTCCGTAAGATCGACAATAAGCTGTTCGCTTATTACCTGATGCACGACTATTCCTGGTCCGCCCGTAACCATGGAGCCAGCCCGCCGGAACTGGAAGCTAAGCTTGATGAATTCAGGGGCCGCCTGCGCGAGGCCCTGACGCAGGATTATGATGAAATTCTTGTAGTCGGTCACAGTTCTGGCGCGCATATCGGCGTGTCTTTGCTGGCGGATCTGCTGCGGGCCGATGAATATCGAGCCGATGCACCGGTACTGTCCTTCCTGACCCTTGGTCAGGTGGTGCCTATGGTGTCATTTCTTAAAAATGCCAGTCGCTTACGGGCTGATCTGCACTTTATGGCCGGGCAGAAAAAGATCCCCTGGGTTGATGTGACAGCCCCGGGGGATGGCTGCGCCTTTGCCCTGTGTGATCCGGTTGCAGTGACCGGCGTAGCGCCGGATGAGAAACACTGGCCGCTGGTGTTTTCCGCCGCTTTCACCCAAAGCCTGACACCGGCGCGCTGGCAGGAATTGCGCTGGCGGTTTTTCCGACTGCATTTCCAGTATCTCTGCGCCTTTGATGCGCCAAAAGATTACGATTACTTCCAGATCACGGCTGGCCCGGTAACGCTTTGGGATCGTTACAAAGATCGTCCTGCGTCAAAGTCACGTCTGGAAACCCCGCTCTCGCCGTTTAAGGATATGACATGAACGATGAGATCCCCCCAAAACCCCCGGCGCGCCCGGATAAGGTGACGCTCTGGCGGTATGTGAAACTGTTCCGCCAGGATATTCTGTCGGCCCAGCCACAGCGCCTGTACCGGGCCTGGATGGCGGCGTTTAAGACGCCGTTTTTCCGCAGCTATATGATCAATCAGCCGGAACTGATTGATGAAGTTCTGAAGAAGCGCCCGGATGATTTTCCCAAATCAAGCCGTATTTCCGAAGGCCTGCGCCCGCTTCTGGGCAATTCCGTCTTTCTGACAAATGGCGAGACCTGGAAACGTCAGCGTCGCATCATTGATCCGTCGTTTGAAGGCGGGCGTTTGCGGGAAACCTGGCCTGCGATGGTGGACGCGGCAGAGGCCTGTGTGGCGCGTCTGAATGCACGCGCTGAGGTCGGGCAGGGCGTGCCGCTTGAGATTGAGGAAGAGACCAGCCACGCCGCTGCCGATGTGATCTTCCGCACCCTGTTTTCAATCCCGATTGAACATGAAATCGCGCGCGAGGTCTTCACCCGGTTTCGTGATTATCAGCGCAGTCAGCCGATCCTGAATATCGCGGCTTTTGTGCCGCTGCCAGACTGGATGCCGCGCCTGTTTCGCAAAGACACCCGCCAGGCCGCCGCCAATATCCGCAATCTGATCACACAGCTGACGTCTGAACGTATGGCAGCGATTGAGGCAGGCACTGCGCCAGATGATCTTGCGACCAAGATTATGACCACAACAGATCCGCAGACCGGCGAAAAATTCACGACTGAGGAAATGGTTGATCAGGTGGCGATCTTCTTTCTTGCAGGGCATGAAACCAGCGCGTCGGCGCTGGCCTGGACGCTGTATCTGATGGCGCTGTATCCGGAATGGCAGGAAAAGATCGCACAAGAGGCGGCTGATCTGGAAAATCCCGAATTCTCAGCGTTGAAAACCCTGCGCGTCAGCCGCGATGTGTTCCGCGAATCCCTGCGCCTTTATCCGCCTGTGCCGATGATGGTGCGCCAGAATACCTGCCCGGAACGCTTTCGGGATCGTGACATTGATCCGGGCGCGCAGGTGGTGATTTCGCCCTGGCATCTGCATCGCCATGAGCGCCTGTGGGAAAATCCGGATGGATTTGATCCCACACGTTGGGACACGGAAAATGGCCGGGAGTGCATGCGCAACGCCTGGATCCCGTTTTCCGCCGGCAGTCGTGTCTGCACAGGCGCGGGGTTTGCAATGGCAGAAGGGCCGCTGATCCTGTCAATGATCCTGAAGAACTTCCGCATTGCGCGCGCAGAAGGGCGTGAACCGGTGCCTGTTGCGCATCTGACGGTGCGGTCAAAGGATGGCATTTGGTTGCGCCTTGAACGCAGGGATGCTGCACACTGAATACATACAAAAAAACCGGCCATTGCGCATACAATGACCGGTTTTTTTGTGTCTGGTGTCAGATATCAGCTGGCTTGTGCCTGGGGCTGTGTCTGATCATTTGCGATTGCCTGAAAGTGGCGCAGAACATAAAGGCGGATGGCCGTAGCCAGGCCAGATTCTGTGCCACGCTCTGCGTCAATTTCTGCTGCAAGCGTATTTACCGCAACAGATTTTTCAGAGGCGATCGCCCGAAACGCCCGCCAGAAATCATCCTCCAGCGTAACAGATGTCCGGTGACCCTTCAGGGTCAGTGAACGTTTTTTAGGCCGTGTATCAATGTAGCTGTTCATGCGTCGTGGTCGTCTTCGTGTTTGTGTTGATCGAGCATCTTTTGTGCCCGCGTATTGCGTGTGGCCATAAGGCGTTTTTCCGCCTTGCTCAACCCATGATCTACAGCATTTTCCGCTGATTTATCACGTTTGGCGTCGCGGGCCCGCTGTTTACGGGCCCGGTTTAGATTTATGAGCTTCGCCATCCTGGTTCCACCCCTGACCGGTTAAACTTTTCGTTACGCTTTCGGGCCGATCATCTGTTCAGGGCGGACGACCTCGTCAAAGGTTTTTTCATCCACAAATCCCAGAGCAATCGCTTCTTCTTTCAGGGTTGTACCATTTTTATGCGCGGTTTTGGCAACTTTTGTTGCGTTATCGTAACCAATGGTCGGCGCAAGGGCGGTGACCAGCATCAGGCTTTCTTTCATCAGCTTGTCGATGCGGGGTTCATTGGCCTGAATGCCGTTCAGCATACGTTCGGTGAAGCTGTCGGCAGCATCGCCCAGAAGTTGGATGGATTGCAGCAGGTTGTAGCTCATCATCGGGTTATAGACGTTCAACTCGAAATGGCCCTGGCTGCCAGCAAATGTCATCGCGGCATTGTTGCCCATGACGTGGGCTGCGACCTGTGTCAGGGCTTCGGCCTGAGTCGGGTTCACTTTGCCCGGCATGATGGAAGACCCTGGCTCATTTTCAGGCAGGATCAACTCGCCCAGGCCTGAACGCGGGCCAGACCCCAGGAAACGGATGTCGTTGGCGATTTTATAAGCGGAACCCGCCACAGTCGCCAGCGCACCAGACATAAACACCATCGCGTCATGGGCGGCGAGGGCTTCGAATTTGTTTGGTGCAGTCACGAAAGGCAGGCCGGTGATGCGGGCCATGTTGCCAGCCACTTCTTCACCCCAGCCGGGACGTGTGTTCAACCCGGTGCCAACTGCAGTGCCGCCCTGTGCCAGTTCATAAATGCCAGGCAGGCAGGCTTTTACGCGCGCAATACCCTGGCGGATCTGATGGGCATAACCGGAAAATTCCTGGCCCAGGGTCAGAGGGGTCGCATCCTGGGTGTGGGTGCGGCCGATCTTGATGATATCTTTGAATTCTTCCGCTTTGGCGTCAAGACCTGCGAGCAGTTTTTCGAGACCCGGCAGCAGAACATCACGCACAGACATGGCGGTTGCGATATGCATGGCGGTTGGGAAAGTGTCGTTGGACGACTGGCCCATGTTACAATGGTCATTCGGGTGAACAGGGTCTTTGGAACCAATCACACCGCCCATGATTTCAATCGCGCGGTTCGCGATGACTTCGTTAGAGTTCATGTTGGATTGCGTACCAGAACCGGTCTGCCAGACAACCAGCGGGAAGTTGTCGTCAAACTTGCCTTCAAACACTTCGCCAGCGGCCTGAATGATGGCTTTGCCTTTGTCGGCTTCCAGAACACCGGCGGCCATATTGGCTTCGGCACAGGCCTGTTTGATCACGCCAAGCGCCCGGACAATCGCCACCGGCTGCTTTTCCCAGCCAATCGGGAAGTTCATCAGGCTGCGCTGTGTCTGCGCGCCCCAGTATTTGTCGGAAGGAACTTCAAGAGGGCCAAAGCTGTCGGTTTCGGTACGGGTATCGGTCATAATCATTCTCCGGTGATCGGTGCCAGTTCTTAGGTTGCGCATTTCATACCGCAGAGGGTAAGAATTTCCAATCCGCAAAGCGTCGGTATTGTGTCGCATTTATGAAGGACAGCCTATGGATCTCGCACTTTTGGTTCTGCCGGTCTTTCTGACCATCCTCTGTGGCTATGGGCTTGCGGTCAGTGGTGGCCTGCCTGCGGATCAGTGGACCGGGGTTGAGGTCATGAGTTTCCGTTTGCTGATTCCGGCGGTTCTGATCGGGGCGATCGCAGAATCAGATCTGGAAATGTCGCGCTTTGGCCCGCTGATTGCCATGCTGGTGCTGACTTTGGTGATCCTTGGCGTTCTGATGTTCCTGCTGCGTCTGATCCTGCCACAAAGCCGGATGGATGATGCGTCTTTCACCACTCTTTTCCAGTCTGCCACCCGCTGGAACGGGTTTATTGGTCTGGCACTGGCGGAACAGATTGCAGGGCAGGAGGGGATCCTATTGATCGCGGTCGTCATGGCGTTTCTGATTCCGCTGATCAATATCGTGAACATCATTATGCTGTCCGTCTATGGGCCGGGGCAATTCAGTCTGAAAGTGATGATGAAAACCATTGTGACAAATCCACTGGTCCAGGCCTGTGCCATTGGTCTGACGCTGAGTGTATCCGGTCTGAGCATCCCAGGCCCCATTGCACAATCCCTTGATTTTATTGGACGCGCAGCGCTTGGTGTGGGGCTGTTGGCGGTGGGGGCCGGCATCACTTTCCGTCGTTTGTTGCGGGTTGGACCACTGGTCGTGCTGGGCCTGATCCTGCGTCCGCTGCTGGCCCCCGCGATCTTCATCTTGCTTGGATCCTGGGTAGGACTTGTGCCGTTGCAACTGCTGATTGGGGCGATGGTCATGGCGGTGCCTGCGGCGGCAAACGGTTATATTATCGCGCGGCGTATGGGCGGGAATGCAGGGCTGTATGCGGATATTATGACATGGCAGGCGATTGCCGGGATGCTGGTTTTGCCCGGACTTTTGTATCTTTTACCGCTTTAAAGACGATACCCCTTGCCGACGTTTTCTGAACAACGTCAGTTCACTGGAAAACTGGAAAACTGGAAAACTGGAAAACTGGAAAACTGGAAAACTGGAAAACTGGAAAACTGGAAAACTGGAAAACTGGAAAACTGGAAAACTGGAAAACTGGAAAACTGGTTTTGTTAACCTTAGGGGGCGCCGATTGTGCAGCTGCGCACGCTCACCTCACGTTTTCTCAATCCCTCACAGGCATCTTTGACCGCGTCATGACATCAGCAGGCCACCAGACCTGCACCAACGGAAACGTCCTGATTGGAGCGTAAAACACTCCAGGGACCGTGAAAAAGCTTTCTCACACAGGGGTGAAAACCCTGAATCGTGGGGTTCCGGATGGCGGCGCCGCCTTTTTATAAACGGCAATGATGATCCAGATGATGAGCAAATGAAAAACCGCACAGGCCCGGCAAGGCCTATGCGGTGGATTTTGCATGCCTGAGCCTTACTTGCGGAAGGCATCCAGACTGACGACTTCCGCTTCATGCGGTGTATCGTCTTCAGCGTTTTCTTCCATGGGGGCTTCCGGGATCTCGTCATTTTCAGGATCCGGATCATGGTCGTCATCGTCATCACTGTGATGTTCAAAGCGCAACCCGAATTCGACAGAGGGATCAACAAAAGTCACCAGCGAATCCCATGGAATGAACAAGGGTTCGGGCTGATCCCCAAAATTCAGGGTAATCGAAAACCCATCATCACCAACATCCAGATTTTCGAACCAATGCTGCACAACCACGGTCATTTCACCGGGATAGCGATCATTCAGCCAATCTGCGAGTCGCGCATCCGGATGGTTCGTGTCAAAGGTGATGAAAAAGTGATGATCCCCGGGCAGGCCGTTTTCAGAAACGTCCGTCAGCACGTTACGGATAAGAAGACGCAGGGCGTCATGCATCAGGTTGCCATAATCAATGCTGTCGTTTTCAGGGCTGTCGGACATCTGTAATCTCTTTTTATTCCGCCTTATATGTCAGGCACTTTCCCTAATCATAATTGATTCCTTTGCGAATGACAGCCCTTTGAATCAGACCTTCAGAAAGGGTCATAATTTCTAAGGGGGCGGGATTCAGAAAAACTGTGTAAGCCCGCCTGCAAGTGCCATAAGTCCCAGCACATAAAGCAGGTTCCATTTCCGGCGGATCAGCAACCAGGCCGCCAGCAATGCCAAAAGGAATGCGGTCAGGTTCAGGCTGCTCAGGACGGGCAGGGGCAGTGCAAAAATGCCTTTCTGCCATGTCGTGACGTCAACAAAAAACACATGCAGGGCAAACCAGATCGACAGGTTGGCAATCACCCCGACAACCGCAGCCGTGATGGCCTGAAGCCCCGCGCGCAGGCGTGGCTGCGCCATCAGCCGGTCAATCCATGGCGCACCGGCAAAAATCCAGATGAAGCAGGGCACAAATGTCACCCAAAGCGTCAGGGCCGTATTGATCAGCGCAAGGCCGATACCGCCTTCTTTCCAGGCAGCAAGTGTTCCGACAAATTCAGTCACAAGGATCAGAGGGCCGGGGGTTGTCTCTGCAAGCCCCAGGGCATCCAGCATTTCCGGCGTGGTCAGCCAGCCCTGCACTGTGACGACTTCCTGGGTCATCCAGGCCAGAACTGCGTATGCGCCGCCAAAGGTGACAACCGCCAGCTTCGAGAAAAACAAGCCACTTGTGGTCAGAAATTCTGTATGGGGACTGAAAAGGACCACCGCGAAGGGCACAGCCCAGATTGCCGTGCCGATCAGGAAGGTCAGGGCGGTATTCCTCAGTGAGGGGGTGGCTGACGAAATGGTGGGTGTTTCATCACTGCGGGCAATCATCGCGCCCCAAAGACCCGCGGCGAGAATGATCACCGGAAAAGGCAGCTGAAGCGCGAAAATTCCAATAAAGGACAACACCGCAATCACGCGGCTGTGGCTGGCCGGGACCGCTGATTTCCCGCCAAAGGCTTTCTTTGAAACCTTAAAAAGCGCTTCCAGAACAATGATTACCACAGCGGCTTTAATGCCGAAAAACAGGCTCTGGATCAGGGGCAGATCACCGAGTTGCGCATACAGCAGGGCCAGCGCCAGGATCATAAACGCACCGGGCAGAACAAACAGCCCGCCCGCGATCAGCCCGCCCATGATGCCCCGTTGCTTCCATCCCGCCCAGGTCGCCAGCTGCATGGCTTCGGGCCCCGGCAGCATCATGCAAAAGGACAGGGCATTGAGGAAGCTTTCCTCAGAAAGCCAGGGGCGTTCTTCCACCAGTTCACGGTGCATCAGGGCGATCTGCGCGGCAGGGCCGCCAAAGGACAGAATGCCAATGCGTCCGAAGACGCGGAACAATTCGGCAAGATCCGGGGCGGGGGGAATTGTGATGTTTTTCATAACCCGGGAATTGGTTTTGAAAACCAGGGAAAGTCAAGACTGCAATCGTGTAACACAAGCCGGCCCAGTGCCGATACTATGTATTTTCACGCGCGGTATCATACCCGCAGCTTAACCTTTCATAGATCCGCGAAATATGCTGCCGGATTGGTTTACGTGGAGATTGCCCTCTTTCATGCTTACCACCATAGCCGACGATTCTGACCCGATACATGCAGCCTGCAATCAAATCATCGTCCAGTTCAGTGCGTGGCATATCCCAGGGCAGCCAGGCGTAAGAATGTTGCTCTGGCAGAGTATAGTCACCCATTGAGGTGGAAATGAAACCGCAAAAATGCCCTAACCCGTTTTCCGGCCGTTCCGAACGCACATTCTCATCCCAGCCAAAGAGGCGTTCAAATTTAGAATTGCTGCGGGTGTAACAATCCCTCGCGGCGTCATTGCGCAGCACCACAAAAGTTTGTTCATGCGCGAAAAACAACTGTTGATGCCCGATAAAGAGTAACAGCCCGCCAAAGATGATCACGGCCACGACCGCATGTGGTATTGATGGGGTGGCAGTTTGCATGCGTCTGACATCCTGAGGTTATAAAAAGCTACACAAACGCAAATCAACCCTGGGGTGTTTTCGTTGTCAATCACATTAATTATATTGGAGTTGAAGAGGAAAGTGCAGGTTTCTGTTGCCAGGTACCTGCGAACCCCGCCCTACGCGGCTAGGCGAAGGGGCTTAGTTTCGGCGACCCGAACTGCTTACGCAGCCAGAGCCATTGCCGGAGCTTTGTTGTCATTTGCAACTAGCTTAAATCGAACCGATAACGGTGGTATCTCACCGAAACAAAGCTAACCCCTTTAGACGTCCGTCGATCCTGTTTCGACCCCAAAATCCTCAAATGAAGGATGGTGGTGGAGTCGCCGGGTACCGCCCCCGGGTCCGATCCGCTTATTACGAGCGCGTTTATGTTCATAGTCCCGAAGGACAGGTGTTATATAAGTGTGTGCTTCGCGATTGAAAAGGGGCGTGCGGAAACTTTCAAAGTTTCCAGCCCGTTTTCTTTGAAAGAAAACGGATCAGCGCAACACATGGACCGGGGCGTTATTGCAGAAAATGACGACCTGGCCGCAGTTTTCAATCGCGTGATAGCCGCGCCGGTCCAGTTCGGACAAAAACAGATCCCAGCCGGCAAGGCGTTCAATATCCCGCGCTTTACGTCGGATGATCTTTTCATCCCGTGCGGCTTTTGAGGAGAACAGATCCCTGAGCCAGTGTTCCGGCGAAAGAGGAGAATGAAAATGTGTCAGATCCTGCATCCGGGAAAGAAAGCAGAATAGGGTAAATCCAGCGTTAACGTTTTTTGCGCAACTCCATCGCTTTGCGGGCCAGTTCCTGGGTATAGGCGCTCAGCCGTATAAGCGCCCGGTCTGCCGCAAGCCCGTCCTGGCGTTCAATCGCATTGGCAATCTCGGTGTGCAGGGCGATCACCTGTGTCCGGTCGCGCTGACTATAGGTGATCATATTCATCAGGGGTTCAATCGCCTCCACCGCCGCGGCAAGCTGCCAGGACAAAACGGGATTGCCCGCACCGTCCACAAAGGCACGGTGAAAGGCAACATCAGAGGCGCAGAAGCTTTCATCAGAAAGCCCGGCCTGACCCTGACGGGTGATCTCGGCGCGCATCGTGGCCAGGTGATCTGCGGTGCGACGTTCTGCAGAAAGTGGTGCACAGGCCCGTTCCAGGGTGAACCGCGCTTCACAAGCGGTGTCAAAATCCACCTCATTCATCGACAGCAGCAGGGTAGAGGTCGTGATCAGATCGCCGCGGGCTTCTTCAAAACTCAGCCGGTTCACAAAAGCCCCGCCGCTGGCCCCGCGTTTCGTGCGAATAAGGTTCTGGGCCGCAAGGCGTTTCAAAGCTTCGCGCACGGTGGGGCGGGAAACCGAAAATTCTTCGGACAACTCCGCCTCGGATGGCAGGCGTTCATCGACAATCAGCCGTCCTTCAATAATCGCCTCGCGGATCGCGGTGGCAATTTCGACAGACAGATCAGCGCTTTGTTTTCTTTCGCCCATTATCTCTTTCCCCCGCAGAACGTGACGTCTGATGTAAATCTTTCAATTGTCAGACATTTAAAAAAATTGCACAGTCTCAGCAAGAGATAAGGAGAATCGCAGATGTTTGCAACGCGCATCAGAACTATGGGGGGCTGGCACTGGCTTGCGCTCTTTGGGCTGATCCTTGCGGCCTGGGTGGTTCTGTATGCTATGTCGCTGAACAGTGACCCGCGCGATCTTTCCGCATTATACGGGGCGCAGTTCTGGGCGGCGCTTTGCACGGTCAGCCCGGATGTGGCGGGCTTTGGCAAGCTCTTCCTCATGTGGGGGCTGATGTCTGCGGCGATGATGGCGCCGACGTTTCTGCCCGCGCTGGCGACCTATGAAGAACTGCCCGGCAGTGAGGCACGGGGAACGACGGAACTTCTGACGGGTTATCTGGTGATCTGGGGCGGGTTTTCCCTGATTGCAGCCGGGGCACAACTGACATTGTTCATCTACGGGTTCGTGACACCAACCGGCCAGAGCATTTCGATCTGGCTGACGGCGGCACTTCTGATCCTGGCGGGACTGTATCAGTTCAGCAGATTCAAAGATGCCTGCCTGTCCAAGTGCCGTATGCCGCTGACCTTCTTTATGGAACGCTGGCGTGACACTCGCTGGAATGCGCTGACCATGGGGCTGGAACTGGGCCTTGTCTGCCTTGGCTGTTGCTGGGCGCTGATGCTGTTGGGGTTTGTTGGCGGCACAATGAACATGCTGTGGATGGGGATCGCAACCCTTCTGATGACATTTGAGAAACTGCCCGACATTGGCCGGGTGGTGACCAAACCGCTGGGGCTGCTGCTGATTGCGGCAGGCTTCGCATATCTGGGCGCATTCGCGCTTTAGGGGACAAACTGAGGAGAAGTAACATGGATGGTGCCATGACGATGGAAGTAGGGACGGTTCCCTGGACAATCAAAGGGGAGCTGATCCTGAACTGTAACTGTACAGTGTTCTGCCCCTGTGTGGTCAGCCTTGGGGATCACCCGCCGACCGAAGGCTATTGCCAGGCCTGGTCCGGGATACGCATTGATGAAGGTCAGTATGGTGATATTGATCTGTCAGGTCTGAACGTCGGCCTGATGCTGGAAATCCCCGGCAAAATGGCGCGCGGCAACTGGAAAGCGGCAGCCTATATTGATGACCGCGCCTCTGACGAAGCTTTTGAAGCGCTGGTGCATATTTTCTCGGGTGCGGCGAAAGGCACGACTGGGCTGTTTAAGATGCTGGTCAGTGAATTCCTGGGGGCCGAACGCGCGCCTGTGGCGTTTGACACTGAAGGCAAGACCCGCCGTCTGACCGTTGGCAAGATCATCCAGGGCGCTGTCACCCCGATTGAGGGCAAAGACCCGGATCAGGATGTTGTTGCGACCAACACCAACTATTGGATGGGACCGGACATCACGGTTGCCAAGGCCGATAAAGGCAAAGTGCGTGCCTTTGGCCGGGTCTGGGATTTTGACGGGCGTTCTGCTGAAATCTGTCAGATCGACTGGAAAGGCCCGGGTCGCTGATCGCGGCTTTGGTGTGAAAAACGCGGGGCTGTTGCGGCCCCGCTGATTTACGGAGGTTTTCATGGCTGCCATCGCCCCGTCAAATGGCCTGCTTCGCACGCCCTGCCGGAAGGGCAGGTGTTGAAGTGAAAACGCAGGACGGCACACGCAAAGCCCGACTGCGCGCAGAATTCTGGAATTGAGGAGAAAACAGATGTTCAACGCACTTGTTGTGAACAAAAACGAAGAGGGTAAGACCTCAGCCGCAGTAGAGCAGATTACAGTGGATCAGCTGCCCGAAGGCGATGTGACCGTGGCGGTGGAGTATTCCACGGTGAACTATAAAGATGGTCTTTGTGTCGGGCCAGGTGGTGGTCTTGTGCGCAATTACCCGCATGTGCCGGGCATTGATTTCGCCGGTACAGTCGAAGCCTCCGACAACCCGAACTATAAAGCAGGTGACAAAGTTGTGCTGACCGGCTGGCGTGTGGGTGAGGCCCATTGGGGTGGCTATTCCCAGAAAGCCCGCGTGAAAGGCGACTGGCTTGTGCCATTGCCTGCAGGCATTGAAGCCCGTCAGGCGATGGCTGTTGGTACCGCCGGTTTCACCGCGATGCTGGCGATTATGGCACTGGAAGATCACGGGCTGAAGCCTGGCAATGGTCCGGTTCTTGTGACGGGTGCCGCCGGTGGCGTGGGTTCGGTTGCGACCGCTATCCTGTCGAACCTTGGCTATGAAGTTGCCGGTGTCACCGGCCGTCCGGAACAGGCAGATTACCTGAAAAGCCTGGGCGCGACCCAGATCGTTGCGCGCGAAGAGTTGAATGAAACCACCAAACGCCCGCTGGAAGCAGAAACCTGGGCCGGGTGTGTGGATGCGGTTGGCGGTGACATGCTGGCGCGGGTTCTGGGACAGATGAAATACGGCGCGTCCGTTTCTGCTGTTGGCCTTGCCGGTGGGGCTGGTCTGCCTGCGACGGTTATTCCGTTCCTGCTGCGTGGCGTGAACCTGCTGGGCATCGACAGTGTTATGCAGCCATATGACAACCGCCTGCGTGCCTGGGAACGTCTGGCGAAAGATCTGCCGATGGATAAGCTTGAAGCGATGATCACACCGGCAACCCTGTCTGATCTGCCGGGTCTTGGGAAAGATATCCTGAAAGGCCAGGTCAAAGGTCGTGTGGTTGTAGACGTAAATACCTGATTTTTTGACTAAATCGTAAATAAAAGCGGGCACCTCAGAGTGCCCGTTTTGTTTTTGTGCGATAAAAATATGGCAATCATCGCAGTTTCACGACAACATGTCGCTTTCCCAAAGCAGGCTTTCTGGGGCAGATTAACTCATTCATCCTTGCGACGTTTAACTTCTGGTATGTCTATGCCATGGCGTTTTTCGTTCTGACCTGTGTGGTGTTTGCCGCATGGCCGGCAGCAGGGCGTCTGAAGCCTGGTCTGGAAGATGACAAACCAGAGTTTTCAAATTTCTCCTGGTTCTCGATGATGTTCGGGGCAGGCATTGGTATCGGGATGCTGACATTCGCAACCGCTGAACCCGTGTATCACTTTGTGTCAAACCCAAGCACTATTCAGGGTCTGACCGAAAGCCCGTCCGCATATCATCTTCTGGGGTGTTGCACTGGCACTGGTTGTTGGTGGTCTGATCCTGGCCGGTGGCCTGGGTGCGATCAAAACTGCGATGGTGATCGGCGCGCTGCCATTCAGTTTCGTGATGGTTCTGATGGCGATTTCTGTACTGAAAGCGGTTTACCGTGACAGTCAGCGTGAAAACCAGGGTCTGCCGACCACACATGAATAATGTGATCTGAAGTCAATGATGAAAGGCTGCCTGTAACGGGCGGTCTTTTTTATGCGCATTTGGGGGAAAAAATGTCGATTTTGACAAGGGGGCAGTCTTGTTTGTCGCTTGTATCCCGGCAGAAACTTCCTAAAGCAAGGGCAGAGTAAAACAACATGGAGGGCGCGTTTTGACCCAGAAAGACGATGTAACATATGAAACCGGACAGGATAACGTCCAGTTCATGGGGCTTGATGTCCACAACCCGGTGTTTGCAGTCTCTGCTGCCACCATTCTGGCTTTTGTCTTCTTCTCACTGGTGTTCAAAGAACAGGCCGGTGAATTTTTCGGATGGCTGCGCCCGGCACTGACCAGCAAGTTTGACTGGGTCTTCATGCTGTCCGGGAACATCTTTGTGCTGTTCTCGCTGCTGCTGGTGGTGACGCCATATGGCAAGATCCGCCTTGGTGGGGATGACGCAAAACCTGATTATTCCTACGCGGGCTGGTTTGCGATGTTGTTCGCGGCAGGCATGGGTATTGGCCTTGTGTTCTGGGGCGTGGCTGAACCGATTTCCCACTATGGCGCTGCTCTTGGTGGCATTGCCGAAGCCGAAGGCGTGCGTACCGACTGGGCACCTGCAGGTGCGGCAGCAGGTGATCCTGCAGCGGCACGTGATCTGGCGATGGCTGCGACGATCTTCCATTGGGGCCTGCACCCTTGGGCGGTTTATGCGGTTGTGGCGCTGTCACTGGCGTTCTTCAGCTTTAACCGTGGCCTGCCACTGACCATGCGTTCCGTGTTCTACCCGATCTTTGGTAAATACACCTGGGGCATCCCTGGCCACATCATTGATGTGCTGGCGGTTTTTGCAACGATCTTTGGTCTTGCGACATCGCTTGGTCTGGGTGCGGAACAGGCGCTGGGTGGTCTGAACCACCTGTTTGGTGTGCCTGTGACGGACGGCATGAAGGTGCTTCTGATCATTGCAATCACAGCTTTTGCGCTGGTTTCTGTTGTTGCCGGCCTTGATAAAGGCGTGAAGCGTCTGTCCGAAGCAAACATGATCCTTGCCGCGATCCTGCTGGTTCTGGTGATCATTGTTGGTCCGACAATGGCGATCTTCACGGGTTTCTTTGACAACATGTGGGCTTATGCTGTGAACCTGCCGGCACTGTCAGGTGTGGTTGGTCGTGAAGACACCAACTTCATGCAGGGCTGGACCGCGTTTTACTGGGCCTGGTGGATTTCCTGGTCACCTTTCGTGGGCATGTTCATTGCGCGTATTTCCCGTGGCCGTACCGTGCGTGAATTCGTGCTGTGCGTCATGATCATCCCGACAATCGTTGGTGCGATCTGGATGACTGTATTCGGTGGCGCAGCCCTGGATCAGATCATGGGTGACGGTGGTCAGGCGCTGAAAGATGCCGCACTTGAGATCAAGATGTATGTTCTGTTCGAAAGCTTCCCGCTGTCCGGTATTCTGTCCTTCGTGGGCATTATCCTGGTGATCGTGTTCTTCGTAACGTCATCTGACTCCGGCTCTCTGGTGATCGACACCATCACCGCAGGTGGCAAAACCAATGCGCCAACCGCACAGCGTGTGTTCTGGTGCATCCTGGAAGGGGCGATTGCGATTGCTCTGCTTCTGGGCGGTGGTCTTGCGGCACTTCAGGCGGCGGCAATTGCAACAGGTTTCCCCTTCGCAATTGTACTGGTTCTGATGTGTGTGTCCCTTTTCCTGGGACTGCGTAAGGCGCGCGCTGGCGAATAAGCTGCGCAGACAAAAATAAAAAGGGTCCCCGGAGCAATCAGCCCCGGGGGCCTTTTTTGTGCAACGTGGCAGGGGCCGGGGTCAGGCGCCGGATTTCATCAGATCACGGATTTTTGCGGCTTTCTCAAAGTGATCCAATGCGTGGGTTCTGATCCACCATTCTGCCGCTTCCATCAGCAATTCGGGATTATCGTTTTTATTGGCAAAAAACGCGTAGAACGAGAGGCCGACGGTATCGCCTTTTTTGACGATCTTATCTTCACAGACTGCAATCGCTTTGTGTCTCAGGCTTTCTCTCATAAGTGCAGATCCTTTAGCGGTGTATGAAAACTTTTTGCGAACGTAGGGTGAACGTTATTGATTGGCAAGCCCGGAAAACCGGATCTTCTGGCCCCGGGCGTTTACGGATCTCACAGGTTTATATGTGCATTTCTGATGTGGCGGCTTGACCGGAAACTGTTGGGGTGCAAACACTTGCCTGTCAGCGCTGTGCCGCTGTCTGTCGCCGCGCTGGTGACTGGCTGGAAGACCTGCCAACCCATCTGACATATCTCTGACGGAGCAATTGATGAGCGATCTCGACATTTCCTTTGTACGCAGCCAGTTCCCGGCGTTTGAACAGGCCTCGCTGCAGGGGCAGGCGTTTTTTGAAAACGCCGGTGGCAGCTATACCTGTAAGCCGGTGATTGACCGGCTGACACGGTATTACAATGAACGCAAAGTGCAGCCCTATGCGCCCTATGCGGCTTCTACACTGGCAGGGCAGGAAATGGACGAAGCCCGGGTGCGTCTTGCCGCCTTGCTGGGCGTGGAAACGGATGAGCTGTCCTTTGGGCCATCGACCACGCAGAACACCTATGTTCTGGCCAATGCTTTCCGCCGGTTTTTGTCACCGGGTGACGTTGTGATTGTGACCAATCAGGACCATGAGGCAAACTCAGGCCCCTGGCGTCGTCTGGCAGAGGAAGGGTTTGAAGTCCGCGAATGGGCAGTGAACCCGGACAGCGGCAGCCTTGAGATATCTGATCTTGAGGCGCTGATTGATGACAAGGTGAAACTGATCGCTTTCCCGCATTGTTCCAATATCGTTGGCGAGATTAACGATGTGGCGGCTGTCTGCAAAATGGCCCGTGCACAGGGGATATACACCTGCGTCGATGGGGTCAGCTATGCGCCGCATGGCTTTGTAAATGTGGATGAAATCGGTGCGGATATCTATCTGTTTTCAGCCTATAAGACCTTTGGGCCACACCAGGGGATCATGGTGATCCGCCGTGACCTGGGGATGAAACTTCCGAACCAGGCGCATTGGTTTAATGGAGATGTGCTGTACAAACGCCTGACCCCGGCCGGCCCGGATCACGCCCAGGTCGCGGCCTGTGCGGGGATGGCGGATTATGTCGATGATCTTTACACACATCATTTCCTGGGGGTTAAGGCGGACCCGGCAGCCCGCAGCAAAGCGGTGCATGATCTGCAGCGTTCATATGAAACAAAATTGTTGCAGCCCTTGCTGGATTATCTGAGCAGCAAAAATTCTGTGCGGCTGATTGGTTCCGCGGATGCGGCGGCCAAAGCCCCGACCGTTGCGGTCGAGCTGGCGGGATCGGGACGGCAGGCCGCTGCGGATCTGGCACCCCTTGGTGTTATGGCCGGTGGCGGTGATTTTTACGGATCACGGCCATTGTCCGCCCTGGGGCTTGATCTGGAAAAAGGCGTGCTGCGCCTGAGTTTTGTGCATTATACCTCTGAAGAAGAGGTGACAAAGCTGATCTCAGCGCTTGATCAGGTGATCTGACCGGGCATCATCAGACTGCAATGGCCTGTGGCACATAGGCCATTGCAGATTTACGTTGCATTTTTGCGCTGTATTTCAACCGTTGTATAAACTACCCTGGGTTCAGTTGTTTTCCGGTTAAACAGGATATTCTCATGCCGACCGCATCCAGACTTGTTGGTGCTCTTACGTTCACGGTTCTTGCGTTTATTATCTCTACTATGATCCTGCCATTGCTGCCTGAGGGCACAAGTGGTGAGTCGCTGTGGCTGCTGAACTGCCCTGTGGGGCTGGTCTGTGGCTGGAAGATCATGGGGCCACGTGGGGAAAGCACCCGGTTGATTGCCTTTGCGGGCGGGGTCACGACCTCGATTGCGGCCTTTCTTGTTGCCATTTTTCTGCATGCAGGCATCCGCATGGTGAACCTGTCCATGCGTAAGATTTATCATGGTGTGACCGAAGCCATCGGTGCCGTGTTTGAAATCAGCATGAACTGGGCTACGGTCTTCCTGACCACAGATATTGTGACCACACTGATCGCGGGCGGCATTTTTTGCGGCTGGTTGTCCTGGAAAGCACAGCGCTATTGGGGCTGAGACAGGCTTGCACCAGGGGCGATCCTATGCAAAGTCCGGGGGATAGTTTTCTGCCGGAGGCCCCTGTGACGCAAATGTTTTTCTATGGCACGCTTTGCCATCTGGACCTGTTGGAACTGGTGATTGGCCGGTCTCTGATGGAAGGTGAAGTCCGCAGCGCAAGGCTGCCGGGCCATGCGGTGTACTGGGCGAAAGATCAGATTTTTCCGATGATCCGCAAGGAAGAAGGCGGTTTTGCGGAAGGGATCGTTTTTAACGCGGATGAGGATGCGCTGGCGCGGCTGAACTTTTATGAAGGTGGGTTTAACTTCGATCTGGAACTGATTGTTCCGGAAGGGGAAACTGACCCGGTTGAGGTTTACTTTGCACAGCCGGGCACCTGGGATTTCGGTGCGCCCTGGAGCCTTGAAGATTTCATTCGTGACCACGGCACGCATAACCTGCGCACCGCAAAATCATTCATGCAGCTGTATGGGAAAGTGGACCGTGACGAAGCAATGAAACGCCTGCCAATGCTGCGTTCTGTTGCGGCGAAAGGCTGGCGGGTTGGTGAAAGTGTCGCCAACAATAAACGTGCGGGAATGACCACAGCGGATGTGTCTTTGCTGGATCATAAGCGGGCCTATGATTCATTCTTTGCCATGGATGAAATCACAGTCACGCATAAGCGATTTGACGGCGCGATGTCCGGGCCGATCAACCGTGAAGTGACGGTGACCGTCGATGCGATGCTGCTGCTGCCGTATGATCCCAGGCGCGACCGCGTTTTGCTGGTGGAACAATTCCGCAGTGGTGCCTTTTTGCGCGGGGATATGAACCCCTGGATGCTGGAACCCATTGCCGGGCGTATTGACCCGGGTGAGAGCGCAGAAGAGGCCGCGCACCGTGAGGCGATGGAAGAAACGGGGCTGAAGCTGAATGAACTTCTGCCAATCAGCCGCCATTATCCGTCGCCAGGGATTACCTGTGAGTTTTATCACTGCTTTCTGGGGCTGTGCGATCTGCCGGATGATATCGAAGGCATCGGCGGGCTTGCGGATGAAAATGAAGACATTCGCAGCCAGCTGTTCAGCTTTGACGAACTGATGGATCTGCTGGACAGTGGCGAGGCCCAGGTCGGACCATTGGTGGTTTCCGCGCTTTGGCTGGCGCGGCACCGGGATCGTCTGCGGGCAGAATACGGAAATTAACCGGGCGCTCTGGCCGGGTTTTCTATCGCCCGGCCTTGAGTTTCCCCGTCTGCGTGCTTACTGATTAATCAAATTCTGCAGTCTCAAATTCCCAGGACCTGCACCAGATATCTTCCGGAGACCACCATGCGTGTATGTAAAGATCTTGTTGAAACCATTGGCAATACGCCTCTGATCCGTCTGAATGCCGCCTCTGAAGCCACGGGTGCTGAAATCTGGGGTAAAGCTGAATTCATGAACCCGGGTCAATCGGTGAAGGATCGCGCGGCGCTTTATATCATTAAAGATGCGATTGCGCGCGGTGATCTGAAGCCTGGCGGCACGATCGTTGAAGGCACTGCGGGCAACACCGGCATCGGTCTGGCACTGGTGGGCGCATCCCTTGGTTTTAAGACGGTGATCGTGATCCCGGAAACCCAGAGCCAGGAAAAGAAAGACATGATCCGCCTGGCCGGCGCGGAACTGGTTCAGGTGCCGGCGGCGCCGTTTAAGAACCCGAACAACTATATACGCTATTCCCAGCGTCTTGCTGAAAAACTGGCGCAGACGGAACCAAATGGTGCGGTCTGGGCGAACCAGTTTGACAATGTTGCAAACCGTCAGGCCCATATTGAAACCACTGCACCGGAAATCTGGGAACAGACCGGTGGGCAGATTGATGGGTTCACATGTGCAGTCGGGTCCGGCGGGACGCTGGCCGGTGTGGCCATGGGCCTGCGCGAGCGCAGAAAAGACGTGAAAATCGCGCTGTCTGATCCGAAAGGCTCAGCCCTTTACAAATTCTATACCGAAGGCGCGTTTGGCTCTGAAGGTGGGTCTATCACCGAAGGCATCGGGCAGGGGCGTGAGACGGCAAACCTTGTCGGGTTCAAGCCGGATATGTCCTATTCCATCACCGATGAAGAAGCCCTGCCACTGGTCTATGATCTGCTGGCAGACGAAGGTCTGATGCTGGGCGGGTCTTCTGCAATTAACATTGCCGGTGCCATGAAGATGGCCCGTGATCTGGGCAAAGGATCCCGCGTGGTGACGATGCTGTGTGACTATGGAAACCGGTATCAGTCGAAACTGTTCAACCCGGCCTTTCTGAAGGAAAAGAACCTGCCGGTGCCGGAATGGCTGGACCGCGAACCAAAACCGCTGCCCTCTGTATTTGAGGATCAGTAATGATCATGCCCGGCCCTCGCGCCGGGCTTTTCCTTTTTAGCGTCAACACAAAGACTAAAGGCATTCCGATATGGGGATAATCATTCGTTTTTTTCAGGTTGTTTTCCTGCTGGCCTCTCTGGGGCTGAGCAGTGCCGCACTGGCACAGAACAGCGATCAGACCGGGTTGGACTATACACTGTGGGAGGCAACAGCCACCCGGGCCGATGATGCGATTGCAGCCGGGCGCGCGTCTGATGTGGCGTTGGAAAACCTGCGCAGTCAGCTTGTGGCCTGGCGCGATGGGTTCACGGCGGCACAGGATCAGAACGCCCCGCAAATCGATAGCCTGCGGGCGCAGATTGCAGCGCTTGGTCCGGTACCCGAAGACGGGCTGGAAGCCGAAGAAATCGCCGCGCGCCGCCAGCAACTGAATGATCGCCTGGCCGCGACCCGTGCGCCGGTTCAGACCGCTGAAGCGGCCCGGTCCCGTGCGGATGCGCTGATTGATCAGATCGACAGTATTATCCTGACACGATCCACGGATGAATTGCTGTCGCTTGGGCCGACGCCTGTGAACCCCGCGCTTTGGGGTGGCGCGTTGAATGATCTGATCGAAAGCGGCACATCTGTTGTCCATGAATTCACCAACGCCTGGGAAAGCCCCGTGCAACAGGCTGAAACCAAAGCCAGTTTCCTGCCGGTGTCTGTGCTGACAGTGCTGGGCCTTGTGTTGCTTCTGCGCGGGCGGCGTTGGTCTGAACGTCTGGCGCTTTGGTTGCAAAGTCACAATCAGATCGCCTGGCGCTGGTTGCTGGGATTTGTTGTGTCTCTGGGGCAGGTGGCCCTGCCTGTGTTTGGCCTGTCAGCACTTGTGGTTGCGATTTATCTGACCGGGCTTGTCGGCCTTGCGGGGGATACGATCCTTCAGGTTATTCCTGGCGCGGGCATGATCTTCTTTGCCGCCAGCTGGGTTGGCGTCCGGGTATTTCCGCGCAAAGCCGGGGATCTGAACTATCTGAACCTGTCCGCGCAACAACGCACGGAAGGGCGGCTTTATGCGGCCTCCCTTGGTCTGCTGATCGCGCTGACAACGGTTCTGGTGGCTCTGGCTGATTTTGAGAACTGGCCTGCAGAAACACGCGTGGTTCTGATCTTCCCGATGCTGCTGCTGGTTGCTTTGATGGTGTCGCGGATCGGGCAGCTGCTGGTTGCGCATTACAAAAACGAGATGAAAGACCTGGACGAGGGCATTCCGAACTACCGCTGCCGGATGCTGCGTCTTATGGGGCGAGCTGCTATGTTTGTGGCCATTGGCGGCGGCATTCTTGCGGCCATCGGCTATTTCCAGGCAGGCAGTCAGCTGGTGTTTCCGGCGGCGGGTACGCTGGGACTGTTGGGCTTTGTCCTGATCCTGCAGCGCCTGATCAGTGAGATCTGGGTGCTTCTGTCCGGCCGCGGCGAAGAGGCGCGTGACACGCTTGTGCCTGTGCTGGCGGGGTTCCTGCTGACGCTGGGTGCGATGCCTTTACTAGCACTGATCTGGGGCATGCGCCCGGCGACCCTGTCGGAATACTGGGCGACTTTCCTGCAAGGTGTACCCCTTGGCGAAACCCGAATTTCCCCGACGGTATTTATCAGTCTCGCGGTGATTTTCTCGATTGGTTACATGTTGACCAAACTGATGCAGGGCGCGTTGCGCAATACAATCCTGCCTAAGACCAACCTTGATGCAGGCGGGCAGAATGCGATTGTTTCCGGCACCGGGTATATCGGGATTTTCCTGGCTGCGCTGATTGCGATTACCGGGGCGGGGATTGATCTGTCAGCCCTTGCGATTGTCGCGGGTGCGCTTTCCGTGGGGATTGGTTTTGGTCTGCAAAATATCGTGTCGAATTTTGTTTCCGGCATTATTCTGTTGATCGAACGCCCGATTGCCGAAGGCGACTGGATCGAAGTTTCCGGCCAGTCCGGCACGGTCAAATCAATTTCCGTACGGTCCACCCGTATTCAGACCTTTGATCGTGCGGATGTCATCGTGCCCAACGCCGACCTGATCTCTGGCGTTGTGATGAACATGACCAAAGGCAATCTGACCGGGCGGATCATCGTGCCGGTTGGCGTGGCTTATGGATCAGACACACGCAAGATCGAAGGCATTTTGCGCGAGATCGCCGAGGCGCACCCGCTGGTCGTGATGAACCCGCCGCCTGGTGTGATCTTCAAGGGCTTTGGCGCGGATAGCATGGATTTTGAGATCCGGGCCATCCTGCGGGATATTAACTTTGGTCTTGGCGTGCGTTCCGAGATGAACCACCAGATCGCAGAACGCTTTGCGCTTGAAGGGATCGAGATCCCCTTCGCACAGCGGGACATCTGGCTGCGCAATCCCGAAGCCCTGAATGGGTCGGCCGGGCAGGGGGAACAACAGACCGCGCCGGTCGCCACCGCAGCGGATGATATCGACCGGGATCTGATCGATACAGCTGATGAAGCTGATTCAGGCGGCGACGCGCGCTGATTTTACAAAGATCTGGTGCTGCGCGGCTGCGCCAGATCGTTCGCCGGGCAGGGCGCGTTGCGTCATTTCCGAACGGCTGTTGCACAAGACAGGTGGAATTTACTGTAAGCGACAGACAGTTATACCGTTGTGCATTTTTTTTGAAAAAGGCGCGATTTGCCTCTTGAACTCCCCCTTAGTTAAAGGCTATTCCCTCGCTCAGTGGACAGGTGGCCGAGTGGTCGAAGGCGCACGCCTGGAAAGTGTGTAGGCGGGGAACCGTCTCCAGGGTTCGAATCCCTGTCTGTCCGCCATTATTTTATTTTGGCAAGAAAACCCCTCTAACACCTTGAATGGCAAGGTGGTTTTTGGTGTTCGAAGTCCTTGATTTCGTGCAAAGGTAATTTGTTCTGTGAAAGCCAGTCTCAGGACGGTGCGTTGGGCGATCAGATTGCCACTTTTCCAGAGTTTCCAAGGGTTTGACAGGAATTGTAGTGCGTGTTCGAACATTTGCTCGAAGGTATGCAGTGGTTTGCCTTTATTTTGCAGTTTTTCATCTAAAATCAGCTTCTCACGCTCCATTTTTTCGATGCGCTTCTCATAGGCGGTGATCAGGGTCGGGCTGTCCGCGTCCACGACACGATCCAGCAGGCCTTCGATTTGTTTTTCCAATCTGTTGCGTTCAGTGCGGATCAGGCGCTTGTCGGCTTCCATCTGTCCCGCACGTTGCCCCCAAGCGTCTCTGAACATCTTTTTTGCCACGGTAAACATGCCATCTGACGGCGTGAGGCTTTGCATCAGTGCATCAAATTCACCTTCGAGCACATCACGACGGATCGATTTACGATAGCTTGGGCATCCTTTGGCGTGGCAGAGGTAATACGGATGTTTCTTGCCCGACTTGCTGGTCGACCAGCAGGCGGTCAGAGGCGTGTTGCAGTCGTCGCAGCACACGAACCCACGCAGTGGGAAATCCGCGCTGATATCCTTGCGAGCCGGCGCACGGGCTCCGTCCTTGATCCGTTGCTGGATCAATTCATGGGTCTCAAGTGAGATCAGGCCTTCATGATGACCTTTGCGCAGAGACACATCCCACTCGGGAATTTCAATGTAACCCGCAAAATGTATGCGGGTCATCAGGCGGATGATCCGTTCAAATCGGATTGTGCCGTCGGCAAAGTCTTTCGGGAACGCAGGTTTGCCTTCCAGAAACCGTTTCACTTCGGCCTGTGTTTCAAAATGGCCAGAGGCAAATCCTTCCAAAGCTTCCTGGATGATGGACGCCAAAGGTTCATCCCGGACCAGCATATTGCCATGCCCTGCAACACGCTCATACTTGTATCCAATCGGGGCGCGGAACACCCAATAGCCATTCAGCGCACGGCCCCGCATACGGTTCTTGGTTTGCTCACCATTTTTCTGACGTTGGTGCTGGGAGACTGATGCCAGCAGGTTTTCCACCAGAATGCTGTCGCTGTCCTCGCCAAACTCAATGGACGGGCTTTCCAGCTTGCCGCCTGCCTCGGCCAGCAGTGCCCGCAATTGCCAATGGCCCACCACATCCCGTGCAAAACGGTTAATGTCGTCAATGATGACAACGCAGGTTTCCTTTTGCGCTTTCAGATAGGCCAACAAGGCAATCATGGCAGGGCGATCCGCATCACCACCGGATTTATTATCATTAAAGACCTCCAGCACCTCATAGCCCTTATACCGCGCATATTCGCGGCAACGGCTTTCCTGTGAGGCTAGGCCATCCCCCTTCTTCAACTGAGCGACGCTTGAAACGCGGGCGTAAATGACGGCATTTTGTTGTGGTTCCATTAAAGACTCCCTTCCTGTTGTGCGCCCGTTTTGTCGGCTGCGGCATGTTCAAAAACTGTTCTGGTATCTGGTGAGTTTAACACATCCATGGCGAGCATTTCTGCCAAAGACACATCTTTTCCCCCGATTTGTTGTGCGCGGGCCTGCTGCACGGGATGAATGCCGAAGCCAAGATCGACAAAGCTGACCATGATGGACCAGAGGGCCTCAATCAGCTCGCGCTTGTGTTCGTCCGAGATATCTTCATCTTCGAAAAATGGCAGATAGGCATCCCAGTCGATGTTCAACGCGGGCGGTGCGGTTTCGGGGTTAAACTCTGGGGGGATATCAGTCATGGCCTGTCTCTTTCTGCCGTTTGGCGTTTTTCTGGTTGGCGTCTCCTTTTTCGCCTCTCACCATGAGAGAACATAAGTGGAACAATATAGGATAATATTCCTGAGACCCAAAGCGTGAATTTTCTGGCTTTGAGGTCTGGATATCCTAAAATATCACTGCAATGGCCGTAACCTGCAGGTACAATCGGGTAGTTTTGAGGCAAGGATTTTGATGTGGATAACAATTGGAAGACAGCAACCAAGGCCGACCGTGCCGCCCTTTATCACGTCGCCCGCGCCATCGCGGACTCCACCAACCTGAGTGTGGAAGCCATTATGGAGCAGGCCTTCGGTCACAAGCTGATGGTCGGGACCGATTATCTGTCCAATTTCCGCAGTGGCACCATCGGACGCCCCAAAGCCAAGCTGATCCACGCATGGATCGCGGAACACCATGCCGAGACGGCTTGCGCGATTGACCCTAAATTATTTCCAAAACCGCATACAGATGTATGGGCGGATTATCTCGAACATCACGCCATCCATGGCAAACTCAGCATCGCCCGTTTCGACAAATCAATGGGGCTGGTGCAACGTAAGCGAGATCAACCCATTCCCGATGAAGTTCTCAAACTGGGCGAGGAGTTTTGCTTCCATTTGGACAGCGGCATCAAAGGTCACGCTGTCGCGTTCCAAATCCATAAAGGCACGGTGCATCCACTACCCTTGGGGCCAGGTTGCAGTTTAACTGTCAGTATCAAAAAAGGCGAACAGTTTTTACCGGTTGACCTAGATGCAAAACCTGAAATGCTAACTGAAACTGATGATCTTGGTTCCCATCGATTTGTAGTTATCGTAAACGATGATGTTAAGAGGCTACCAACGCAGACGCAATTTCCTACTCAAAATTGTGATGCTTGCATCCATGTATTGAAGATTCAAATTCTACCTTAGCTGACATTGGAAGAAATCGCTGTAGCTGAGTGTCAGAATGATACAAGAAAAGTGACCGTTTGGAGCCATTGTTTGACGCAGTGAAAGACCCAAAATTCAGCTAAAAGTTGTTTTAGGAGCTAGACTTCGAAATTTGGCAACACTAATCTGCTGCTAAGTAAAACCTCTCTACAGGTCACTTAAATATTCGCCACATTTCGGCAAAAAAATATAACAGAATGGAAGAGTAGATTGCTTAAAAACGTTGACGTTGCGATAATCGTTCCCCTTGAAGAAGAATACGTTGAATTTCAAAGAGTTTTCACCAACGCAAAGGAAGTTAGCGCCACACCGTTCATAGAAGAGATAACGATGGATGGCTTGGGGTTAACAATGGTCTCTACCATTCAAGATGGCATGGGGAAAACCTATGCCGAAAAAGCTGTTGGAAGTATTTTAGAGAAGTATTCACCAAAGCTTATTGTATGTCTTGGTATTGCAGGAGGGTTGTCAAAGGATCTAAAGCTGGGAGATGTATGCTATAGTAGCACAATCGTGGATGTTTATGATAATTCCAAAGTGAGTGATGGCAAAGATGGGTTCGATCTAAAATTTTCACCAACATTTTATCACGCAAATAGTTCAATGATCGGAGCCATAGATTTGCTGCGCCGCAGGCGTAGTTGCAAACCCAAATATGAAGAATGGCGGGCACGCAGAATGTCTGCTTTCGAAAAAGATCTGGGTAAAATCAATGATATTCGGTCAGGAGGACCGAATTCAATGAGTGGGTCTATCGTTTGCGGTGCAGTAAGCGCAAGCGAAACATACAATAGTAAGTTGAAAGATATTGACCGAAAAATATCCGCGATTGATACGGAATCCGGTGCGATTTTTGAACGCGCACGGCGTGCAGGAGTTCCCGCAATCTCCATACGAGGAATTTCAGACCTCGCTGACAGCGCAAAGTCAGAGCTGGAAGATGACACCGGGGGGCGGGTTCGGGAATATGCAGCCTCAAATGCTGCGGAGTTTCTCAAATTTTGCTTGGAAAATTCGGAAGATTTTGTCAAAGAGATACGTAACGCTGAGGTTCAGGGGCAGCTTCGCCTAATCAACGGAACTGTCGAACCTAAGTCCACATTACATTCTTATTTGCAAGACCTCCGAATGGGAATACAGAGTAAGCTCTCGGAGCTTTCTCCTGAATACAAGCTACTCCCAAAGGGCTATGTTTTACCGTTGCCTCGGATTCGAACAACGAGTCACCATTTACATGGAAGGGCAACAAACGGCGAAACCCCATGCGAAATCTTGGAAGTCCTACAAGAGCACAGGCATGTATTTATCTCAATCAATCAGAGCTACCCAGAGAAGAGTCTATCTTGGGTAATTGCAGATGAATTGGCTCGTTCTGAATTGAGTACACTGCAAATTTTACCCATCGTGGTCTCCGGAGATGACGTTAAACCGCCAAATTCAAACATTGAAGTCGCCGCGCAGACACCAACCATTCCTGAACTGGATTCTGAAGACTATGAAGTGGTAATTGTTTTTGATGGTGTTCCGCTTAATTCTAAGTCGAGGATGAAGTTTATTCAGGAACAAGTAGCGAAACACACTGAAGCCCGGTTCGTTTTTGTAGATCGAACGCCATCGAATATCGTTTTTGAACACGAATTTGTGTCGCAGACTTCTTGCTCTCTATTCGATCTCTGCGATGTGTCATTCGCCCAAATGTCACACTTCATTCAGAAGAATTTTGATATGAATTCTAATGAAGCCAATGTGATTGCTCACAGATTAGATTCAACATTTCGCAAGTTTCAGCTTCCAGCTCATCCTTCGTACTTCGCAGGAATACCACAAAATACCTTGAGCGCATTGATACAAGCCAATCAACGCGCCGAGCTGATGGATCTTGCCGTTGTTGGTTTTTTGAGTTTTGTCGTAGCGGACGATAAGGGGTCGGTTCAACTTAGTCGGACAACAAGGGAAAGGTTCCTTAAGTCTCTTGCTATCGACTTAAATTTAGAGAAGCGCTCTATGAATAATGCTGACTTGGTGGAGTATACCAATAAGTTTGCCGAAGAACACGATTTTGAAATTGACGCTTATGAATTTTTGAAAGGTTTCTCTGATTACAATATCTTGAACTTCATCGGTGGAAATGTTCAGTTTTCTCTTCCATTTATAGAGCACTACCTTCTTGCCAAGGCCTTATCTGAGGATGATGATAAAGCTCTACGTTATTTTGAGTATACTACATCGGACTTCGACTTCCCTACTTTCGATCTTTATTGTGAGATCAACCCGACGCGTAGCTTGATTGACACTCGATTAGCGGCACTGGAGCTTTCTCTTGAGGAACTGGACAGAGTTCTGGAAGTTGGGGATGCGCCAAAAATCTGCTCCAGCGAAGTTGATGCATTGCTAGGTAAATTTCGACCAAAAGCAGATAAGCTTTCAAAAAGAGTGCAAAAAGCAATTGAAGACGTGCGTCTCGGCAAAGACGAGACACACGAAAAACAACGTCTTATTGATGCCGCAGACCGAGTGAACGAAGAATATGGGAAGCAACGCAATAATATACGCGAGACAGATCAAGGTGACGTTGAGCTTGGCGTCGTCGGGGAAGTTGCGTGGAACTGGACAGCTTGTGTCACTTTGCTAGGATCTGGATCAGAGCACTTAGATGCACAAACGAAACGAAAATTAATCGAAAACTTAGTGTGGGGAGCTGACCTTCTAATTGAGGAATTCTTATCGATCCCACTATCAATAGATTTTGAGGCAATGAAGGCAGAACTCACGAGTAGTGAAAGTTTAGTTGATTTCTCTGGAGACGCGCCCGACGGTTTCGATGAAGAGAAAGTGAAAAAAGACATTGAGAATGCTGTTGACGCCGTAAGGTTTATGTCTTTGTCCATGCCATTTCAGCAAATCATTGGCTATTTGAGCGAACATGCACGGCAGCCGGTTCTTGGAAAGAGTTTGAGAAAAGTAAGCATGGATAAAGGAATTCAAAAATTTTACCATGCAATTTGGATGGCTGATGTAGATGTGTCGTCCGGGCGTAGTAAGCTATCAGAAGAAATACGGAAGATGTCCAATTCTAATTTCTTACGCGTTTGTATGGCTTCTCACTTCCTTAAGCGTGTATATTGGGCGCATGCGAGCAAGTCAGATCGTTTAGCGATGCTGGATATTGCGGAAACCGTATTGAAGAATACAGATTTTGCTTTCGAAAGGGGCGAAATGGAGCGAATGATAAAAAAAGAAGCCGAACTTCAATTGAAGGTGGAGAAAGTATCATAGCTGATGAGAGTCTCTTATTGCGGAGAGGGTGCGTGCGGTAAAGTGCCGACAACTCGCCCCTTTGTCTTGCCGCGCAAAAGTTCCGGTCTCTCAGCTTATGTTATGCAGTCCTTCGTTCGAATGCCAAGGGGCTTTTCCCGCCAAGGGATGAATGCCGCCTGCGTGGATTGTAGAACCCATTGATGTATTG
>NZ_JADCKQ010000008.1 GCF_016123485.1 Halocynthiibacter styelae
CATCAATGGGTTCTACAATCCACGCAGGCGGCATTCATCCCTTGGCGGGAAAAGCCCCTTGGCATTCGAACGAAGGACTGCATAACATAAGCTGAGAGACCGGAACTTTTGCGCGGCAAGACCAGTTGCAGCTTGCATGAACGCATGCAGCAGTCACAGACTGGCCATATTCGCACGATATCGCCATCATATAAAAAAAACGATCTTAGTACTTTTTGTTGCCTTAACGGTCTTGGTGGCCTGGCAGAATAAACTTCTGAGAACGGCAAATCAGCAGCTTGCAGTACCCGGAAGATAGACGCGCGGGCTGCGACCGCCCCAGTCCACGAAAAGGTCCGCCATGATGGTTCGGAACTGATGTTCGGACCGGACAATATCGATGCATTCCTGTCCCTGTTGGCCAAAAACCACGGCTTCGTCACCGCTTTGCACCTCGGTCAGGCCGGTGACATCTGCGATGATCGTGTTCATAGATATTTTGCCCAGGATCGGCACCTTCTGCCCCCGGATCAGGATCTCTCCGCGACCGAAGCTATCGCGACCAAAACCATTGGCATACCCAAGTGACACATTCGCCAGCCTGCGCGGTTGATCCAGAGTCACGGCCCGGTCATATCCGATTGTGCTGCCCTTGGGATAGCTGCCCACATTGGTGATATGTGCCTTCAGTTCAATCGTCGGGCGGAAGCCAAGTTCACGGTTGATAATGCCGTAAAGAAGGGCGCCGCAGCGATACATATCAGTTGTCACAGGTTGCCGCGACCCAAGCGTCAGGGAACTGCCGGCGTGCACCAGAACATCCGTTCGTTTCAGCCGGGAATGTTCAATAACCCAGCTGACATCCGCCTGAAAACGCTGATCACTGTGGCGCAGATCTTCCGGTGTGTTTGACGGAAAATGTGTGCAGATGCCCGCGATATGGCCCCCGACCAGATCAAGAATGCGCAAACAGGCCTGCTGTCCTTCAGCTGTGGAAAGTTCCAGCCCGTCCCGCGACATGCCATCCGCATTCAGGGCCAGATGCAACCCGGGGTTCGGATGCCCTTCCTGCGCCAGCTTTGCAAAGATCTGCGCGGCCTCTGGTGAACTGACCTGTTCCTGCACCCTGTCCTGCAACGCATCACGTATTTCAACCGGCGTTGCAGATCTCAGTCGCAGCAGGTTTCCGGCAAAGCCCGCATCCCGCACAGCGCGGGCTTCGGCATTTGAGGTGATCCCGATATGGTTCACGCCCGCAGCCATAACAACCGGCACAACCGCATTGATCCCATGACCATAGGCGTCGGCTTTCAGCACCGCACAAAACCCGGTTTCAGGCGGGATCAGATCAAGCCCAATTTTCAGATTATTCGCAATGCGATCCGGGTAAATTTCACACCAGGACGCTTTTACAGGTTCAGTCATGGCAGTTTATCCCACGGCTTTACCAAGTATCTGTCGGGTGATTTCCAGGAAAACTGCGGGACCAATGGTCAGCAGACTGTCAGGGAAATCATAATCCGGATTGTGCAATTGCGGATGGGTTTCACCTGCGCCCAGAAACAGCAGACAGGCCTCGGCCCCGTCCTGGCCGAAGCGACCGAAATCCTCGGACCAACGCATGGGGTGATCCATCTCACGTGTGATCGCGCCCGCAGTTTCAGCGGCGGTTCCGGCAATGGCCGTGGCCTTATTGCCGTTGGTCACAGCGTGAAACACGTCGTGCCAGGTGACATCTGTCTGAAGCGGGCCACGCGCTGCATCCAGTAGCTTTTCAGCACCTTCGGTCAGAAATGTCATGCGATCATCCGTCATGCTGCGCAGCGTGACGCGCAATTCCCCCGTCCCCGGAGAAATGCCAAAAGCCGCCTCGCCGATATTCACATGGGTCAGCGTACTAAGCCCGAAATCTGGATCCGAAATCGTGCCGGAAGACAATTCAGGCAGGGCCCCGATCAGCTGGGCAATCGCAGGCGCAGGCGAAATTCCGTCTTCAGGGGCGGCGGCATGTGAACTTTTGCCATCAAAATTAATCTGCATGCCACGTGAGGCGCAGTTCGCAGGCCCGTTGCGCAGGCCAATTTCACCCAACGCATGACCGGGCACATTGTGATAGGCAAAGGCATAATCCGGTCGGATTTCAGGCCAGCGGGGATCGTCAATCACGGCCTGTGCGCCAAATCCGGTTTCCTCGGCGGGCTGAAACAACAAGATGACACGACCACATGCCGGACGTTGTGCAAGCGCCATGCCAAGGCCCAGAACCATGCACATATGCCCATCATGACCACACAGATGCCCCTTACCGACCACTTCTGATTTATAGGGCAGTTCGGACAATTCGGTGATCGGCAATCCATCCAGTTCGCAACGAAACAGCACTGTGGGGCCAGCTTCCGCCCCCCGAAACTCAGCTGCAACACCTGCGCCACCGAGACCTTCCCAAATGCGATCGGCACCCAGATCTTTCAGCTCACGAACAATACGTGCAGCGGTCTGGACCTCTTCCCCTGATATCTCAGGCTGACGGTGCAGATCGTGACGCAGTTCTGTCAGATATGTCAGCTGCACCCGTGACAAAACACTCATGCAGCACCTTTTTGCGCCGGCGTTGCGCGCAGAACCATGCCGAACAGATCACGCGGGTCATCGGGATCTGCCAGTAAGTCAAGCTGCTGGAACAGGCCAGTACCTTCCAGCTGATCACGGATATAGCGCAGGGCGGAGAAATCCTCAGTCGCGAAACCAACGCCATCAAACAAGGTAATCTGACGATCAGAGGTGCGGCCTTTTTCTTCGCCCCGGATCACTTTCCACATCTCTGTCACCGGGAAATCTTCCGGCATGTTCTGAATTTCACCTTCAATGCGGGTTTGCGGGGGGTATTCCACAAAAACATCCGCACGTTTCAGGATATCAGCCTGCAGTTCAGTCTTGCCCGGGCAGTCGCCGCCAATTGCGTTGATGTGGATGCCCGCGCCCACCATATTGTCGTTCAGCACGGTCGCGTTTTGCTTGTCCGCGGTGCAGGTCGTAATGATTTGCGCGCCCTGAACGGCTTCTTCCGCGGTCTTGCAGGGATGCAGTGTCATGCCCAGACCCTGCAGATTGCGCATCAGTTTTGCGGTTGCGGCCGGGTCTGTATCGTACAGGCGCAACGTGTCGATGCCGCAGATCACCTTCATCGCCAGGGCCTGAAATTCCGACTGCGCGCCGTTGCCAATCATCGCCATAGTGCGGGCGTTTGCCGGTGCCAGATGCTTTGCAACCACTGCCGAGGTCGCCGCTGTGCGCAGGGCCGTCAGCACGGTCATTTCGGTCAGAAGCACCGGATAGCCAGTGTAAACATCCGCCAGCAGGCCAAAAGCCGTCACGGTCTGCAGGCCTTCTTTGGTGTTCTTCGGGTGACCGTTCACATATTTGAAACCATAAGTCGTGCCGTCAGAAGTCGGCATCAGTTCAATCACGCCTTCCTTGGAATGCGCCGCCACGCGTGGGGTTTTGTCGAACAATTCCCAGCGTTTGAAGTCTTCTTCAATATAAGCAGCGATCCCGGACAGCATGTCCTCAATGCCAATCCGGTGGATCAGCTGCATCATGTTATCAACGCTGACGAAGGGAACCATCGCCAGTTCGGACGGAGAAGTATTGGTCATTTTCAGGAACTCTTATCGAAGGTTTAACCAAAGATCGCAGTGGGCAGCCACAGTGCAATCTGGGGAATGAAGGTTGTCAGCATCAGGGTCGGCAGCCAGGCAAAGGCGATCATCAGCAGGGTTGGTTTGATCATCTTATTCACCGGCGTTTCAGTCACCCGCGCACCCAGATACAAAAGCGGCGCAGTTGGAGGCGTGATATTGGCCATGCCAAGGTTCACCCCCAGAACGGCCGCGAAATGCACCGGATCCATACCCACACTTTGCACGATCGGCAAAAGCAGCGGGGCAGACAAAAGCAGGCCGGAAATATCATCCATCAGCATGCCGATCAGGATCATCACAAGGTTCACCATCAGAAGAATGATGATCGGATTGTCCGACACGGAATAGATCAGATCTTTTGCCATCGCCGGGATGTTTTCAAACACCAGGAACTGACTGACGATCAGCACCATAAAGACCATCATCATGACAACGCCAATGGTCGTGCCAGCATAGCGCAGAGTTGGGAAAAAATTTTCTTTTGTCAGCCCCTTATAGACGAAAAAGCCAATCGGGATCGCATAGACAACGGCCACGCCTGCGGCTTCAGTCGGGGTCATGAAACCACCGTAGATGCCGCCCAAAATGATTACGGGCATCATCAGGGCCGGCATTGCTTTCAGGCCGCGTGCACGGAATTCAGCGCTGAAATTGCCATCCACGCGACCGATTTTCAGGTCTTTGACTTTGCGCAGCATGACGAAATTCACAATGCACAGCATCACGATCAGGATCAGCCCGGGCACAACCGTCGCCAGGAAACATTTCAGAACCGATTGCTGGGTCGTCCAGGCATAGAGGATCTGGGATGAACTGGGTGGGATCAACAGGCCAAGCGGGCTGGCGGATACGATCAGGGCGGCGGCCATACCTTCGGGGTAATTGGCCTTGCGCAGATGCGGCATCATGATCGACCCAATGCAGGTCAGCGTCGCGGCAGCAGACCCGGAAATCGCACCGAAAATACCGCTGGCGACCACCGCAGCCGCACTAAGGCCCCCGCGAATATGGCCAACCATCAGTTCCGCCAGCGACACCAGAGGGGCGGCAATGCGGCCGCGTTCCATGATGGCACCGGCCAGGATAAACAGCGGGATCGCCAGCAACACAAGCGAGCTGACCTTCCAGTGACCGGTGGGCAAAAAGCCCGACACATCATGCCCACCAAAGACGGAAATAAAGATCAGGACGCCGCCAAAGGCCAGGGGAACGCTGACACCGATCAGCAGCAGCACACAGATAAGAATGAGACTTCCGAGGATAATCACGTCAGATCCTTTCGATAGATTGGGGGAAAGGTGGCTTAGCCAGCCTCAGAACTTGTCACGTCACCGGTCTTTTCAGATGGGCCAGATTTCCACAGCGCCCAGAGATGCAGCGCGCTGTAAAAGGCCATCATGGCAAAGCCGACAAAGATCGCGATACGGGGCACAAGGAAGGGGATCCGCAGGGCGATTGTCGTGCGCCAGCGCGGGTAACTGTCGATTTCATCAATCAACATCAAAAGCGCCCAGTAGATCAGGAAACAGGTCACGAACAGCTCAATTGCGCCAATGGTCAGGGCCCGGACATGGGCCTTTTTCGGGTCGGTGATGACATAAGACAGCAGATCCGCCGTCACATGTGATCCGTCATGGGTGGCGACGGCGCTGCCGACAAAATACATCCAAAAACAGATGATCAGCAGCCATTCTTCATAGGCGAAAAGATCAGCATTCAGCACATAGCGAAAGATCACCACAAAAAAGAAGGTCACAGCCATAATCAGGCAGCTGAACACGAGAAACCAGGTTTTGACCTTGATCATCCGGTCTACAAACCGCGCCAGGCCTTGCGACAGATGGGGATGCAGATCCTGCATGGGGCCGTCCTTCTTTCAGAAACATAACAGAAGAGAGGCAGGCGACCAGAACATCAGGCCGCCTGCGAAAGCAATCTATTGATTACATGTCGTTTTTCAGGGCGTCGATCACGTCCTGGCCTACGATTTCTGCAATCTGTGGCCAGACATCGCTGCGCACTTTATCGGCAATCGCAGCGCGTTCTTCTGCGCTCATTTCCAGAACTTCATATCCCATTTCGGTCAGCTTCCCGAGGTAGGATGATTCATTGTTACGACCCCATGCGGCGTAATCCGTGGCGGCCTTATCAAAAGCTGCCTGAACAACGGTCTGCTGTTCTTCGGTCATCTCATTCCAGGTATCAAGCGACGCGTAATATGTGGTGTTCTCAACAACAGCGTTATACGGCAGATAGGCTGCGCCAACGTTCGACGTTGCAAAGGCGCTATAGGCCAGTTGCGCTGTGCAGCAGATCGCGCCGTCAACAGTGCCGGATTGGATCGCCGGGAAGATTTCACCCCAGTTCATGGTGGTCGCGTTGAAGCCTATGGCTTCGACAGTGGCTTTGATCACCTGTGAACTCCAGACACGGATGTTCATGTCTTTGTCGCCGGTGCCGGCTGCATCTTCAGGAATGCTGTTGGCAACAACGCCGACAAAACCTTCGGGGGCATTCGCCAGCAGGTGCAGGTCAAGCGCGGCCAGACGTTCAGCAAAAATGGTGTTAAACGCAGAATCTTTGCGCAGATATACGTTTTCAGCTTCGTCCCAGTTGCTGACCAGGAAGGGCAGAGAATTGATTTCAAGCACCGGGTCGTTGTGGGCGTAAACCACTGCATGCACCAGATCGACATTGCCCCGCGCCGCAGCTTCGAACAGTTCTTCACCGGAACCAAGCTGACCCGCAGGGAAAACGGTGACTTCGATGCCAACGCCTGCGCCTTCGATGTCTGCTTCGATCTGAGACAGCAGTTCATTGCCGAAATGCTCAACCGGAACAACGCCAGCCAGCTTCAATGTGATATCGTCGGCAAATGCGGTGCTGGTCAGGCAAAGACCCATGGCCGTCGCGGTTGCAAAGTTTTTCAGTGTAGTCATCAGGATTACCCTATGTTTGACGCGCCGGGCGTCGTTCCATTTCGCGGGAAGTAGTCTGCAGGATGCACGGCCTCCTCCCAAAGTCGCGCCTTTACACTGAAACAGTCGCCCATCTATAAATCAAATTCATAATGATTATGCTGGCATAACCATGGATTATGAAAAATGAACCGCACGGACATCGAACATTTTTGCCGAAACCTTGACTGGAACCTTTTGTTTTCATTTATGATTATCGTCGAGGAAGAAGGCGTAACACGGGCTGCATCGCGTCTTTTAGTGTCTCAGCCTGCGGTAACCAATTCTCTCAAACGGCTCGAATCCCATCTGGATTGCACCCTTGTGGATCGCAGCGCATCTGAGTTCACGCTGACCCCAACCGGTCAGATCGTCTATGAGGAATGCCAGGAAATCTACAGTGCGGTATCGCGGATGGCTGGCGTTCTGCGCACCGTGCGCGACGAGGTTACAGGCCATGTATCCATCGAAGCACCCACACATGTGGAAACCCCGATCCTGGACGCGGCCCTTGTACGGTTTCACAAATCCCACCCCAAAGCGACCCTGTCGATCAAGGTCGTGACATCCGGCGATGTCATCACATCTGTGAAACGCAAAAATGCATCCTGCGGACTGGCACTGGTCACCGAACGCCCTGCGGGTCTGGAATATGAGGTGATCTACCGCGAACGTTTTGCGCTGTATTGCGGGTATGGCAGCGATCTGTTTGGCCGGAATGACATCACACTGGAGGAAATATGCCACCAGCCCTATGTGACATTCCCAACTGATATTGTGGGAGGGGAGTTGCATAACTTTACGCTGGCCCGCCAGAAGTACGGTATCAATTCACCGCCCGTCGGGCGATCTTACCACCTGGAAGAACTGCGTCGTTTTATTGAGATCGGCATCGGCATCGGCCCCCACCCTGTCCACGTCGCCCAACGCTTTGTTGATCAGGGCCGTCTCTGGCAACTGACCGCATTTGACGACCTGCCGGTGTTTGAGCTTTGCCTTGTCACAAACCCCCGCACCCGCCTGAACCATGCGGAAAAAGCATTCATCCGCATTCTTCAGGAGGAAATAGCTAAGATCCCCTTACCAGATCGCAGCTACTGAAGCCGGGATAGGAAAGCGACCACTTCCGCTTGCCTGATTGAAACCAACTGATTGTGACGTTATAGCTCAGCGATGCTCAAACTGGACCGGATTGATTTCCAAATACTCAGGGTTTTATCCGACAACGGACGGATCGCGAAAGCAGCTTTGGCGGCTAAGGTCGGGCTGTCACCTTCCCCCTGTTGGGAACGTCTGCGTCGTCTGGAAAAATCCGGATTGATTTCAGGCTATCAGGCGCAAATCAACCTGCGCAAACTGCCCGGTGTCATCACCGTTTTTGTCACGATTGAGCTGGATTCACACGCCGCCGCCCGCTTTCAGTCTTTTGAACGCACCATCGGCGCCCACCCCGAAATCACCGGATGCTGGGCCATTGGCGGGGGCTATGATTACCTGATCCAGGTCGTCACGTCATCCATCGAAGCCTATCAGGAACTGATCGAAACCATCCTGGAAACCTCAGGCGATATCGCGCGTTATTATTCCTACATCGTCACCAAAACCGTGCGCAGCCCCGGCCCGCCATTACATCTGCTGGCTGGTGGCGCAGATGAATAAACTGACTTGAGACAAAAATTCAGTTAAATATTCTGCAAACTCAGGCAACTTCAGCCCCATCATCTTTCGCTTCTACGTAGGGTTCTTCCCAACACAGGAACCGAAATATGCTGCACAAAGATCCCTCTGCTCAGGACACCAATATTCCGACGGGCCCGCTGGTGAAAACCCGCGCCTTCATCAATGGCGAATGGGTGGCCGGAACCGAAACATTCCCCGTGACAGACCCGGCGACCGGCCAGACCATCGCAAATGTCAGCGCCATGACCGCCGCCACGGCAACCGATGCGGTGAACGTCGCCCAAAACGCCTTTGCACCCTGGGCCGCTCTTTTACCCCAGGACCGCGCTGCATTGCTGAAAAAATGGTATACAAAGATCATTGAAAACCGCGAAGAACTGACCTGGATCATGGTTGCGGAACAAGGCAAACCCATCTCTGAGGCCCGAGGCGAAATTGACTATGCCGCCAGCTTTGTTGATTTCTACGCCGAAGAGGCCCGCCGCCCAAACATCGAAGGCATCACCAGCCATCTGCCCACAGCCGAAGTCGAACTCTGGCGTGAACCCATTGGTGTTGTTGCGCTGATCACGCCCTGGAATTTCCCATCCGCCATGCTGACCCGCAAAGCCGCCGCGGCCCTGGCTGCCGGATGCACCATCGTTGCGCATCCATCAGCGGAAACACCTTTATCCGCCCTGGCGCTTGCCCAGCTGGCCGATGACGCAGGCCTGCCAGCTGGTGTTTTTAACGTCTTGCCGGGGGACGCGAAAACCATCGTCATCCCCTGGTGCGACGACACCCGCGTGCGCGCGTTGTCTTTTACCGGATCAACCGAAGTCGGTCGCCTTTTGTACCGCCAATGCGCAAACACCGTGAAACGTCTGGTGATGGAACTAGGCGGCCATGCCCCCTTCATCGTCTTTGAAGACGCAGATCTGGACCGCGCCGTCGCTGAGGCCATCAAAGCCAAATTCGCAACCGGTGGCCAGGACTGCCTGGGCGCAAACCGCATGTTTATCGCACGCAACATTTATGATGAATTTTGCACCCGTTTCACCGACGCCGCCCGTCAACTGACCCTGGGCGCAGGCAAAGACGACCCGGACATTGGCCCCCTGATGCACGACCGTCTGGTGCAAAAACAGGAAGAACAAGTCGCAGACGCCGTCTCAAAAGGGGCAAAACTGGCCCTTGGTGGTACGCGCCTTGCAGAAGGATCACTGTTTTACCCCCCAACGGTCCTGACCGACGTGCCTGCAAGCGCCGATATCATGCATGACGAAACCTTCGGCCCCGTCGCAGCACTGACACCGTTTGACACTGAGGGCGAGGTCATCAAGCGCGCCAATGACACGGAATATGGCCTGGTCGCCTATGTCCACACCCAGGCCCCCCGCCGCATTTATCGCATGTCACGGGCGCTGGAATTTGGCATGGTCGCGATCAATCGCACCTCTGTCACTGGGCCACCCATTCCGTTTGGCGGCGTCAAACAGTCAGGCCTTGGGCGCGAAGGTGCGCGTCAGGGCCTGGAAGAGTTTACTGAAATCAAATACATCTGCCGGGACTGGAGCTAAGGAAAACACATGCTGCACAATGATCAACTCAGCCAATGGGATCGCGAAAATTTCTTCCATCCCTCAACCCACCTTGCCAAACACGCACGCGGTGACATGCCAACCCGCGTCATTTCCGGTGCAAAAGGTGTCTATATCGAAGACCGCGACGGTAAAAAACTGCTGGATGCCTTTGCCGGTTTGTATTGCGTAAACGTTGGCTATGGCCGCACCGAAATCGCAGAAGCAATTTCTGCGCAGGCGCATGAACTGGCCTATTACCATTCCTATGTCGGCCACGGCACCGAAGCCTCCATCACGCTTGCAAAAATGGTGATGGACCGTGCCCCCGCCAATATGTCCAAGGTCTATTTTGGCCTGGGCGGATCTGATGCGAATGAAACCAATATCAAATTACTTTGGTATTACAACAACATCCTGGGTCGTCCGAAAAAGAAAAAGATCATTTCCCGTTGGCGCGGCTATCATGGATCTGGTCTTGTCACCGGTTCTCTGACCGGCCTTGAACTGTTCCACAAGAAATTCGACCTGCCCCTTGATCAGGTCATCCACACAGAGGCGCCATATTATTTCCGCCGCGATGATCTGGACATGTCCGAAGCAGATTTCACCAATCATTGCGTGCAAAAGCTGGAAGAGCTGATCGCCCGTGAAGGCGCTGAAAACATTGCCGGTTTCATTGGTGAACCCGTGCTTGGCACCGGCGGCATTGTGCCCCCGCCCGAAGGATACTGGCCCGCCATTCAGGCCGTGTTGAAGAAACATGACATCCTTCTGATCTCTGACGAAGTTGTCACAGGCTTCGGTCGCACCGGGTCCATGATGGGATCCACCCATTACGGTATGGAACCCGACATCATCACCATCGCCAAAGGTCTGACCTCTGCCTATGCGCCTTTGTCCGGATCCATCGTATCCGACAAAGTCTGGAAGGTTCTGGAAGACGGCACCGATGAATTCGGCCCGATCGGCCACGGCTGGACATATTCCGCCCACCCCATCGGGGCGGCTGCGGGTGTGGCCAACCTGAAACTGATCGATGATCTGAACCTGATCGAAAACAACACGGTCACCGGTGATTATCTGCGCGCAGGTTTCATGGAACGTCTGGGCGATCACCCGAATGTCGGTGACATCCGTGGTGTTGGCATGCTGGCAGCGATTGAATTCGTTGAGGAAAAACAAGGTCGTAAATTCTTTGATCCGTCCAAAACAGTCGGTGCACAGGTGTCCGCCGCTTTGGCTGCTAAAGGTGTGATCGGGCGTGCAATGCCACAAGGCGACATCCTTGGTTTCGCCCCGCCCTTCTGCCTGACAAAAGACGAAGCAGACATTGTCATCACAAATACTGAGATGGCCGTACGCGAAGTATTGGGCTAAAACATCGTCGCGCGGGCCCGTCCCGCGCGACCTCCTGCTGTAGAAAAGGGCACCGCGTTGAACGTCAATTTGGATCAGCTGATCAGCCTGCGTCACTGGCTTCATGCCCATCCCGAAATCTCCCGCCAGGAGGTTGAAACAGCCAAACACATGCGTGGCTTTCTAACCGAACACGCCACCCCGGATGACATCATTCCTCTGGATGGGGCCGGGTTTGCGGCGATTTATAATGGTAACCCCCCCGGTAAAACTGTGCTTTTGCGCTGTGAACTTGACGCGCTGCCCATCCATGAAATCAACACTGATCTGCCGCATCTCTCCCTGACAGACGGCGTCGGTCACAAATGCGGTCACGACGGTCATATGACCATCCTTGCAGGTGTCGCCCAGGCCCTGAAACAGCGGCCAGATCAGGGGCGGGTGGTTCTGTTGTTCCAGCCTGACGAAGAAACCGGAACCGGTGCGCGCAACTGCGTGGCGCACGAAAACTTTAAACAAATCACCCCTGATTACGCCTTCGCCCTGCACAATCTTCCGGGTTTCCCAGCGGGTGCAATCATTTGTAAACATGATACTTTTGCGTCTCAGGTGCGCTATGGCGCGATCCGTTTCAACGGCAAAGAAGCCCACAGCGCCCAGCCCGAAACCGGCGCAAGCCCGTCGTTCGCCATGGCCGAACTCACCCTGAAAGCCCGCGAAATTCAGGCGATTTATGACCGCCCCGACGCCTATGCGCTGGTTGTGCCCGTCTATAATCAGATGGGTGTTCAGGCCTCGGGTATCTGCCCCGCCCGGGGTGAAGTGCAATTCACCCTGCGTTCCCCCCATGCGGACATCGTTATAAAAATGTGGGATGAACTGTTCCAGTTCGCAGACACCCTGGCGGACCGCTACAACCTTGAAGTATCACAGGAAATTCTTGAAGAATTCACCGCAACCGTCAATCACCCCGATGGTTTTGATATGATCCGGCAGGCCGCCGCATCCACAAATAACGCCCTTCACACCATTGATCAGCCTTTCCGCTGGGGCGAAGATTTTGGCGAAATCACCAGCCGTTACAAAGGCGCGATGTTCGGCCTTGGCGCAGGCGAAAATCGTCCGGATCTGCACAACCCGGACTATGATTTTCCTGATGAGATTTTAACAAACGGCATCGAAATGATGGTTGCTCTGATCAAGCTGTCGTTAAAAGGTTCTGCCGCATAGTTTGCACAATCGCGCCAGTCGGATTATGCGACGGGCTTCACAGGGGCGACTTCCCCCCATCGCGCCAGATCCTCTTTTCCTTTTGGCGTCAGGGCATAAATGCCTTTTTCCACCTTTTCAAACCAGCCATAGTGATCGTTGCGCATGATCGTGGTGGCTGTCGGGGCACCGGTTTCTCTGGCAACCACAGCCCCCTTTGTCGGGCCATGCGCTTCCAGATATGTGGCGCAACGCAGGGCATCCTGACGGTAAGCGGTCATCAGCCCGCGCCGGGTGGAACCGCCCGCATTCGGGTCCCCCACACGGCGTTGAAATTCCCGCAACAGACGTTGTTTGCGCTGTTTTGATTTGATGGGCTTATAGGGGGCCGGATCCAGCAACACCTCGGCAAAGCCATCGCGCAGACGCACAAGGATCAGGCCAAGACCCAGACGGCGACACAGGGCGGTATTGTCTTTCAGATTGCGCTGAAAGACCTTTCCTGTCTGGCGCGGCACGGCGATATACACGAGATCCGTGACTTTCAGCCGTTCCACCCCCTGGTGAAACAACGCCAGCGAAAACCCGGTCTTGAGTTCGACAATCACAGGGTCTTCCGACCCGCGACAGGCCATGACATCCGCATCGCCAATCTCGCCCTTCACCTCATAGCCCTGGGTTTCCAGCAGGGCTTTGACGGGCGGATACAGATCCGTTTCAGAAGGTTTGGTCATTTGGCTTTATCGTTCACGGTCAAATAATTGATTTTCATCTTAACCCTCTCAACTCTCTTAATCCTTGCATAAACCTGATCATCGCCTCAACATAAACCCATATTCACGAGGATCCCATGAACCAATCCGATTTCAACGCCTTTTGCAAAAGCCTTCCGCAGACCACCCATGTGGTGCAATGGGGGAATGCGGATGTGTGGAAGGTTGGGGGCAAGTTGTTTGCGGTCGGTGGCTGGAACAAGGATACTGACCAGTTCGCCGTCACGTTCAAGGTCACTAACATGGGGTTTGAAATCCTGCCCGAAATGCCCGGCGTGCGCCCTGCCCCCTATCTGGCCTCACGCGGGATGAAATGGGTGCAGCATTATGATCTGCCCGGCCTGTCAGAAAGCGAGCTGCGCAATCACATCACCGCATCTTACGAGATGATCCGCGATAAGCTGACAAAGAAACTGAAACGCGAATTGGGGTTTGAGACCTGAACCCGTGGCCAATTGTCCACCTGCAGCGCAAACATAGCGGCCTTGCGTCTGATGCAGGTGACAAGGCCGCGCGCCCTGCGTATAAGGCGGCAAAATCACCTCCCGTAACATGGACATTCTGATGACCGTAAAAGTTTTTGGCCATAAGGCCCCCGATACAGATTCAACCGGCTGCGCTATTATCCAGGCCTGGTATATGAACGAAGTCTTGGGCGTTGCCGCTGAACCCCGCCTGCTGGGCACCCCAAACACCGAAGCCGCTTTTGTTGTGGAAAAATGGGGCTTTGAAACCCCTGCGCTGCTGGAAGATGTCCAGGACGGCGAAGCTGTTGTCATCGTTGACACCAACAACCCGGCTGAACTGCCAGCGAACATCAACAATGCTGACATCCGTCAAATCATCGACCACCACGCGCTGATCGGCGGGTTGACCACCAAAGGCCCGATCGACATCACCATCCGTCCGCTGGCCTGTGCTGCGACTGTGATTTATGATCTTATGGGTGATGACGCCGCGGAAATGCCAGACAACATCAAAGGCGTGATGCTGTCCTGTATCCTGTCTGACACGCTGGAATTCCGCTCCCCGACCACCACGGAACACGACAAGGCGCTGGCGATCAAACTGGCGTCTGAACTGAACCTGGATCTGGCAGCATATGCTGGCGAAATGTTCGAAGCGAAATCCGACGTTTCTGCATTCTCAGACGCGGAACTTCTGCGCATGGACAGCAAAGAATACGCTGTAGACGGCACCAAATTCCGCGTGTCCGTTCTGGAAACCACAGCGCCAAAAATGGTTCTGGACCGCAAGGCAAGCCTGATGGAAACCATGACCACCGTGGCGTCTGAAGACGGCGTTGACCAGGTTCTGCTGTTTGTCGTCGACATCCTCAATGAAGAAGCCACCATGCTGATCCCGAACGATCTGACCAAAACAGTGGCAGAGAAAAGCTTTGGCGCATCTGTGGACGGCGACACCGTGGTTCTGCCGGGCGTTATGTCCCGCAAAAAACAGATCATTCCGAACCTGGCTGTCTGAGACTTGCGCAACAGGCGTTAATCTGATTTCTGCAAAGGGCCCTGATTGTGGGGCCCTTTTCTTTTGGGAACACACGCCATGACACAGATCATCGAACACCTGTCTGAAATTTCCGATCAGTATGACGCATTGTTTGTCGATCTCTGGGGCTGTGTGCACAACGGCTTAACCCCCTTCCCCGCCGCTGTCGCCGCATTGCAGCAATATCGCGCAAAAGGTGGCAAAGTGGTTCTGGTCACCAATTCCCCCCGCCCGCATGCATCGGTTGAAATTCAGCTGGAACAAATCGGCGTGCCGCGTGACGCCTGGGACACGATGGCGACCTCTGGTGATTCCGCCCGCGCCGCGATGCATCTGGGTGCTGTGGGCGATAAGATTTACTTCATTGGTGATGGCGAAGTTGACATGGGCTTCTTTGATCACATGTCGATCATCGACACACCGCGCGACATTCTGCAGGTGCCGCTGGCTGAGGCCGAAGGCATCGTCTGCACCGGGCCGTTTGATCCCTATGCTGATCCGTCTGTTTACCGCGCCGATTTCCTGATGGCGAAACAGATGGGGCTGAAATTGCTCTGTGCGAACCCGGATATCGTTGTAGATCGGGGCGAAAAGCGAGAATGGTGTGCCGGCGCGCTGGCGCAATTGTATACGGAGATGGGCGGTGAAAGCCTCTATTTCGGCAAGCCGCATCCGCCGATTTATGACCTTGCCCGTCGCCGCCTGGCAGCCCTTGAGGTAGACGTGGCTGACGATAAAATCCTGGCGATTGGTGACGGGATCATCACGGATGTCGCCGGAGGTGTGGGGGAAAACATCGACGTTCTGTTCATTTCCGGCGGTCTGGCCGCACTGGAAACAGCGACGAAATATCAACCGGATGAGGCCCTGTTGAACCTATGGCTGAAGGATCAGGATCATCATCCGACCTATACAATCGGCTTCCTGCGATAAAATCCACCGCGCAACCAAATTACAAAACAGATAAATCCAACGACACAAAGTTACCTTAACGATTGATTTCATACTCACGCGGGGTTATGCTGCACCGCAGTATAACCCGGGAATCGGATCAGGATGGCTAAGATGCTGGATACAACACAACAGCGCGGCACGATCTTCATTGAAGATCTGGAAATCGGCACGCATCGTCACCTGACAAAGGTGGTGACGGATGAGGATATCCAGATGTTCGCCGAGGTCTCAACCGACCGCAATCCCGTGCATCTGGATGATGAATACGCCGCCGGCACCATGTTCAAAGGCCGCATTGCGCACGGCATGCTGACCGCCGGGTTGATTTCAGCTGTGATCGGCGAGCAACTGCCGGGTCATGGCACGATTTACCTGTCCCAGAACCTGAAATTCATGGGCCCCGTGCGCCCAGGAGATGAGGTTCGCACCGATGTGATCGTGACCGACATCAACCGTGAAAAACGCAAAGTCACCATGGAAACCAAATGCGTGGTGGACGGCAAACCCGTCCTGATAGGGGAAGCCGTGGTTCTGGCCCCGTCGCGGGGATGATGGTCTTTTCCGAACAGTCCTGACCAGCTTCAGCCTCGTGCTTGCCGGGCCTGAATAACAGGTTCCACGACGTCCTGCAGCAACTCTATCAGTTCCGGATCCATGAACTGATAATCATCCGGGATATCGAGAACGTGCAGATCTTTGTGAGCGACCTCGCCTCGAAAATCAGCCCGAAGCCGTGACAAATGTTTATTTTCCATGACGCAGATTACATCTGCCCAGCGGATATCGGAGACGGTGATATGATGTCGTGCTTTCCGGCTGGTGCCAGCAGATCGCACGCTGACACCTTCTGTTCGACGAAGCACTTTCTCGGCCGTGGGACTGCGCCACTTATTCATGCTGCAGACAAAAAGAATATTCATACTTCAGCTCCAGTCATCTGTAAGTGCAAAATAGCCTTCCTTCCGGCGCAGAAACATCTTGTCGCGCCTTCTACACAGATATTTCCGTGGAAACCCCAAACGCCGGGCTGGATGCCCCTCAGGGTTTCTGCGGGAAACTACGCGTCTTGCATGCGCTCTTCTCCAGGCGCGGCTTCTGACTTTTGTCATTCTTAACTCCTGTTTTGGTGGTTCAGCAGCCACGGCAATACAGGATGGGAACTGCGTACATTCTCATGCTGCCTGATGTCAACGAAATGGCACCAAAACCCACAAGATCTCCGCGATGCACCTCTTGCACCGGGGCGCATTGCGGGCTAGGCCCTTGGCATGAGAATTATCCGAGATACCAGCTTTATGGCGCCTGAAGATGGCGGCGCCTCCGTTGCGATTGGCAACTTTGACGGGGTGCATCTGGGTCACCAGGCGGTGATTGATATCGCGCGTGCAAAGGCCACCAGCCTGAACTGCCCGCTGGGCGTTATGACCTTTGAACCGCACCCGCGTCAGTTCTTTGCACCAGATGCGCCGCCCTTCCGTCTGATGAATGCACAGGCGCGCGCGCACCGGCTGGAAAAGCTGGGCGTGGAACGTCTGTATGAGCTGAACTTTGGCGGGGCGCTGGCGGAACTATCGGCTGAGGAATTCGCCCGTGATATCATCAGCGGTGCGCTGGGACTGCGCCATGTGGTTGTCGGGGCAGATTTCTGCTTTGGCAAAGGCCGCAGTGGCAATGTGGAAGACCTGCAACGCTTTGGTGCAGAATTTGGATTTGAGGTAACCGTGGCCGAACTTGTCAAAGATGCGAAAAGCGAATTTTCATCCACCAATATCCGGCAGGCTCTGAGTGATGGCCGCCCCGGTGATGCGGCGCGTATGCTGGGCCACTGGCACCGGATGGAAGGCGAAGTCATTCGCGGGGATCAGCGCGGGCGTGATCTGGGCTTCCCCACCGCCAATATGTCAATCGACGGACTGCACCTCCCGAAATTCGGTGTTTACGCGGTGGAGGTCGACGTGATCGACGGCCCTCATGCCGGACAATATCATGGCGCGGCCAGCATGGGCGTGCGCCCGATGTTCGGGGAAAACCTACCGAACCTTGAAACCTTCATCTTTGATTTTCAGGGCGACCTTTATGGCTCCAACATCTCGGTCGCATTGGTGGAATATCTACGTCCCGAGGAAAAATTCGACAGCCTCGATGCGCTGATTGCCCAGATGGATGCGGATTGCACCCGCGCCCGCGACATTCTGAAAGCCCTGCCATGAGTCTGCGTGAAAAGTTCTGGGAGAAATACCCGTTCGACAAGCTGACCGCCGGAGAATGGGAAGCGCTGTGCGATGGCTGCGGCAAATGTTGTCTGAACAAACTGGAAGATGAAGACAGCGGCGTTGTTGTCTTCACCCGCGTCGCCTGTCGTCTGCTCGATGATGAAACCTGCCGCTGTTCACAATATGAAATCCGCCGTCAATTCGTGCCGGAATGTATCGTGTTGACGCCAAAGACCCTACCCGATGTGTCCTATTTCATGCCCTACAGCTGTGCCTATCGCCGCTTGCATGAAGGGCGCGGGCTGGCCGACTGGCACCCGCTGGTTTCCGGCGATCCCGAAAGCGTCCATAAGGCCGGGATTTCCATGCAGGGGCAGACTGTCCCGGAATTTGAAGTTCCCGAGGAGGAGTGGGAACATTATCTGATTGAGGAGCAACTCTGATGTATTTCGCCTCTGATAACGCGGGCCCCGTGCACCCGAATGTGATGGCTGCGCTGGAAGCCGCCAATGACCATTACGCCATGCCTTACGGGGCGGACCGTATCAATCAAGAGGTCGTGAAACGCATCCGTCAGATGTTTGATGCTCCGGAAGCGGCAGTCTACCTGGTGGCAACAGGCACGGCGGCGAACTCCCTTGCTCTGGCGACACTTTCCAATCCCTGGGAGACGGTTTTCTGTTCCCCAATGGCGCATATCCATGAAGATGAATGCAATGCCCCGGAATTCTACATGGGTGGCGGCAAGCTGACGCTGGTGCCTGCTATGAATGCCAAAATGACGCCGGACGCCCTGCGCGCCAGTATCGCCAAAGAAGAAAGCCGCGGCGTACACGGCCCGCAACGCGGCCCTGTGTCGATCACCCAGGTCACGGAACGCGGCACAGTTTACAGCATTTCTGAAATCCGGGCGCTGACAGCTGTGGCAAAAGAATACGACCTGCCTGTGCATCTGGATGGCGCACGTTTCACCAATGCGATGGTGTCGCTTGGGTGCAGCCCGGCGGATATGACATGGCGCGCCGGTGTGGATGCGGTCAGCTTTGGCGGCACGAAAAACGGACTGATGGGCGTGGAAGCCGTGATTTTCTTTGACCCGAAGCACGCCTGGGAATTTGAGTTGCGCCGCAAACGTGGCGCGCATCTGTTTTCCAAGCACCGCTATCTGTCAGCCCAGATGATGGCTTATCTGGCAAATGATCTCTGGGTGGAACTGGCCAATTCTGCCAATACCAATGCCCGCCGCCTGGCCATGGGGCTGCGCCAGTCTGAACATGTGCGCTTTGAATTTGAAACCGAAGCCAATATCGTTTTCGCCAGTTTCCCCCGTTCCGCCCATAAACGTCTACAGGATGCCGGGGCGCTTTATTACGTCTGGAACGATGATCTTGAAGGCGAAGATCCCGATGAAATGTTAATGGCCCGCATGGTCTGTGACTGGTCCATCAGTGACGCGCGCATTGATCGATTTGTCGGACTTGTAAAAGGCTGACCACATTCCGGGCCTGAAAGCCCGGATTGCTTCACAGCCCCATTAGGTCCTGCACAAGTCCTGCAACCACGTCCGGATGTGTGATGGGCACCATGTGACCTGCACCGGCAACCACATGTTCCCGGATACTAAAGGCCTTTTCCAGTTCCTGATGGATCAGGGTGATATCCGCCGGGGAATGTTCGCCGCGAATGATCTGTACCGGACAGCGCAGGCCCAGTAGGCGTTCCGGCGCGAAATGACCATCTTCGTCAAAATAGATCGTATGCCAGCTGGCCGGGATCAGGTGGATGCATTGCGTAATATATGCGCGCTGGTTCTCTGGCAGGTCTTCCCAGATCGTGCCATTGCCCCAGAGGTTGGTGAATTGCCGTGCGGCTTCTTCCCGCTGGCCCGCATCGATCAAAGCTTTCAGAGGTTGTGCCAGAGCGAAAGACTTAGCGTGGGCTTCTGTTCCCTTCAGCATGTAAAACAGCACCGGTTCAATCAGGGTCAGGCTGCGCACACGATCCGGGTTTTCCAGTGCCAGGCGCAGGGCCACCGTGCCCCCAAAGGAATGCCCGATCAAATCCAGCGGACCATTTGCCGGGAACGCGCCCAGGGCAAATTCTGTGGCCTGATCGTGCAGGGGGCGGCTTTCATCCCAGGCAGGCGATCGGCCGTGCCCCGGGTGATCTGTTGCAACCATATGCAGGTCAGCTTCCAGGTGCGCCGCCAGCCCTTTCCACGCCCCGGAATGGGCGTTACCGCAATGCAAAAGCAACGCTTCGCGCGGATTACCCGCGCCCCATTCACGCCAGTAGGCATCTGTTGGTAATGTCATTGGCCGGATCCCTGATCAGTCTCCGGCCGTTGATGTCAGAGTTTGCCGGACAGGTGAAGGTCCAGATCTTCCAGTTTGTCATGTCCCCAGAATAACGTCCCGTCATCCAGCACATAGAACGGTGCCCCAAAGACACCGGCCTCGACTGCGTCCTCGAGGTTACGCGCATAGGTTTCCGCGCCGGCAAGGAGACCGCTGTCGGCAAGCGCGGCATCAAAGCCGGCGCCTGCAAGGCAATCCCGGATCACATCCTCATCGGCGACGTTTTTCTCTTCCGCCCAGCAGCCCGTCAGCACGGAATGCACAAGCTTGCCCATATCCCCGCCACCGGCGTTTTGCGCCGCGATAATCGCATAGGAAGACGGCGCCATATTGGTTGGGAAATGCGCGGGCTGCATGTTCATATCCATCCCGGCCTTTTTCGCCGCGCGCGCCAGTTCCTGGCCCCGGTAAGCAATCCGGTTCGGGTGGCGATCTTTGGGGGGAACACCACCGGTGCGGGCAAAAAGCGCCATAATGTCCAGCGGTTTGTAAGTCACAGATGCACCGTGCTTTTCTGCAATCGCTTCAAGCCCTTCCCCCGCGAGGTAGGTGAAGGGGGAAATTGTCGCGAAGTAGTAATCGATATGGGCCATTTGGGCACGCTCTCCTGTCTGAATCGGCAAGTCTTGCTGTCTTTTCTTTATTTGAACCTAGCGCGGTGGTAAGCGGTGTCACGTCACGATTCTGTTACGATCTGCGCCAACCAGGACCTCATCATGCCCACACCCACCTCTGAGCCGAAACTGATCGCCGGTAACGCCAACCAGCCCCTTGCCAAGGCCGTTTCCCGCCGCATTTCTATGCACCGCGGTCAGCCGATCAATCTGCTGGATGCCCGCGTTGAACGCTTTAACGACGGCGAAATCTTCGTCGAAGTTTATGAAAACGTCCGCGGCGAGGATATGTATATTATCCAGCCGACGTCAAACCCTGCCAATGACAACCTGATGGAACTGCTGATCATCGCGGATGCCCTGCGTCGCTCATCCGCAGATCGCATCACCGCTGTGATCCCTTACTTCGGCTACGCCCGTCAGGACCGCCGCGCCAAGGCCCGCACACCGATCTCTGCCAAGCTGGTTGCCAATATGCTGGTCGAAGCCGGTGTGGAACGCATCCTGACGCTGGATCTGCACGCAACCCAGATCCAGGGCTTCTTTGATATTCCAGTCGACAACCTCTACGCGTCCCCGATCTATGCGCTGGACGTACAGCATCACTTCAAAGATCAGATGGAAGACATCATGGTGGTGTCCCCTGATGTGGGTGGCGTCGCCCGTGCCCGTGATCTGGCGCAACGTATTGGCGCGCCCCTGTCTATTGTGGACAAACGCCGTGGTAAGCCGGGTGAAGTGGCTGAGATGACCGTGATCGGTGATGTGAAAGACAAAGTCTGCCTGATCATCGATGACATCGTGGATACCGCTGGCACGCTCTGTAAGGCGGCTGAGGTCTTGATGGAGAACGGTGCGAAGGAAGTGCACTCTTACATCACTCACGGCGTTCTGTCGGGTCCTGCGGTGGAACGTATCACCAATTCTGTAATGAAGAACCTGGTGATCACGGATACCATAGAGGCAACCGAGGCTGTGAAAGCCGCGCCAAATATCCGTATCGTTCAGACGGCACCGATGTTTGCCCAGGCGATTATCAACACCTGGAGCGGCACCTCTGTGTCTTCCCTATTTGACCACCAGACACTCGTGCCGCTGTATGAAGGGCACTATTCTCTGGGCTAACCCCGGGCGCATAAATTGCAAAAGCCGGTGTTTCACGACACCGGCTTTTTTATTGGGCAGCACAAATGCCGGTGCAAAGCCCCTGCCCTGCCCGGTCGCTGCTATATCTGTCAGGTATGGTGATCGTGCCGTTGGTAAAATGGCGGCGCCGCCCATACGGAGAATGAGACCGGGATGGTTAATCCCGGCGAGGAAGCTTATTTCGCCCGGTATTTTATCGGGCCTCGTTCCGTTTATGGTTCCCGGGCCTTGTGGTCCGGGTGTGATCGATCAGGCAAGACTATGCCGCCCACATCTTGAGAAATCATAAGGGGGGCGTACGGTGGTTACCCAGGAAATTTCAGATCAGAGAAAAAGCGAGACACCCCTGCAAGGGCGCAACGCGCTGATCAGTAAAGATCCCATTCTTCTTCATGGCCCACGGGACCAATTGCCAGCCAGGACGCACGGATCCGGGCCACGCGGGAATCGCCCCAGGTGCGGAACACCAGTTCAAATCCGTCACGGGTAATTTTTTCAGCCTGAAGATCGCCACGCAGATTTGTTTTGCTGTCTGCATCCCACATGGTCATGTTCACCTGGACCACTGGCGTTGCATTAAAACGCTGAGAGAACTTAACCTTGTGACGGCTCTGGCGTGGCCCCTGGCCTTTCCACATTTCGCCATCATGTTCGAAATCAGAGAACATCACCTGCTCTCCGGTATCAATCCCGGTCATATGGCTTTCAATTTTCAACATGGAATCAATTCTCACTCGCTCTCAGATAACAAATACAGCGAATTTCCTTTCTAAACAGCAAAAAGCCCCACAATCAGGCGGGGCTTTTAAGAATTTTTTTCCCCGTGACGTTTAGTCAACGGTCTGCCGTGCTACAGATCAGGCGGAAAGGCCCAGTTCTGCACCCATAGCAGTCAGGTCATTCAGACGCTTGTCAGCCACATCGCGGCCGGTGTCAGACGCCTGATCACGATCTTCTTTTGCTTCCGCGATAAGCGCAGCAAAAGCATCCTGTGTCAGGTCAGACGCCGGAATTGCCTGTTCAGCCAGCACGGAAGTCGCGCTGGCAGACACTTCGGCAAAACCACCGGTTACAGCGAATGCCTGCGTTTCACCACTGCCCTGGATCTTGAGGATACCAGGACGCAGAGTGGTGATCAGCGGGGCGTGGCCGGCCATTGCGGTGAGGTCACCCTCGGCCGCCGGAATCTGAACCTCAGTGGCTTCCAGAGAAGCCAGGTTCTTTTCCGGTGAGACCAGATCAAATTGCATTGTATCGGCCATGCGACCCTCCTTTAAGCGGCGTCAGCAGCCATTTTTTCGGCTTTAGCGATCACTTCGTCGATGCCGCCAACCATATAGAAGGCGCCTTCTGGAAGGTGATCGTATTCACCGGCTACAACAGCTTTGAACGATGAGATTGTATCTTCCAGTTTCACCTGTTTGCCGTCGGCACCGGTGAAGACCTTCGCCACGTCGAATGGCTGGGACAGGAAGCGTTCAATCTTACGCGCACGGGCAACGGTCAGTTTGTCTTCTTCAGACAGTTCGTCCATGCCGAGAATCGCGATGATGTCTTGCAGCGATTTGTAGCGCTGAAGGATCTGCTGAACGTCGGTTGCAACTTTATAGTGCTCGTCACCAATGATCAGTGGGTCCAGAAGACGTGATGTGGAACCAAGTGGGTCCACCGCAGGGTAGATGCCTTTTTCAGAGATGGAACGATCCAAAACTGTTGTCGCATCCAAGTGCGCAAAAGACGTCGCAGGTGCAGGGTCGGTAAGGTCATCCGCAGGAACGTAAACGGCCTGAACGGAAGTAATGGAACCGGATTTGGTTGAGGAAATCCGTTCCTGCATCGCACCCATGTCGGTTGCCAGTGTTGGCTGGTAACCCACAGCGGAAGGAATACGACCCAGAAGCGCGGATACTTCGGAACCAGCCTGTGTGAAGCGGAAGATGTTGTCCACGAAGAACAGAACGTCAGAACCGGATTCGTCACGGAATTGTTCCGCCAGCGTCAGGCCGGACAGAGCAACACGCATACGCGCACCGGGAGGCTCGTTCATCTGACCGTAAACCAGAGCAATCTTTGAGTCAGGCAGGTTATCAGGAACGATAACGCCGGATTCGATCATCTCGTGGTAAAGGTCGTTACCTTCACGTGTACGTTCACCCACACCCGCGAATACGGATACACCAGAGTGCACTTTCGCGATGTTGTTGATCAGTTCCATGATGAGAACGGTTTTACCCACACCCGCACCACCGAAGAGACCAATTTTACCACCTTTGGTGTAAGGGGCGAGAAGGTCGATCACTTTGATACCTGTTGTCAGGATCTCAGTTTCAGTGGACTGCTGGTCGAACGCTGGCGCTTCACCGTGGATCGCACGGGTGCCGGTTGCTTCAACAGGGCCCTGCTCGTCAACTGGTTCGCCAGTTACGTTCAGAATACGACCCAGAGTGCCCGGACCAACTGGTACGGAAATAGGCGCGCCTGTATCTTCTACCGCAGCGCCACGAACCAGACCTTCGGTCCCGTCCATCGCGATGGTACGCACAGTGTTTTCGCCAAGGTGCTGGGCAACTTCCAGAACCAGTTTCTTACCATTGTTGCTTGTGGTCAGTGAGTTAAGGATGGCCGGCAGGTCATCTTCAAACTGAACGTCAACAACGGCGCCAATCACCTGGGTGATTTTGCCTTTTGCATTTGCCATGTTTTCGTCTCCGATCTCTAGAGCGCTTCCGCGCCCGAAATGATTTCAATAAGCTCGTTTGTGATCACTGCCTGACGGGATCGGTTGTACTGAATGGTCAGTTTGTCGATCATATCGCCTGCGTTGCGTGTCGCGTTATCCATAGCGGACATACGCGCACCCTGTTCAGAGGCGCCGTTTTCAAGCAGAGCCGCGAAGATTTGCGTGGCAACGCCGCGCGGCAGCAGATCCGCAAGGATTGCTTCTTCTTCTGGCTCGTAATCATAGAGCGTTGCTTCTTCACCCGACACATCTTCAAAAGATGCAGGGATGATTTGTTGTGCGGTCGGGATCTGGCTGATCACGGACTGGAAGCGGTTATAGAAGATGGTCGCCACGTCAAATTCGCCCGCATCAAAGCGGTGCAGAACGTCACGTGCGATGTCATGCGCATTGGCATAACCCAGGTTTTTAACCTCAGAGAGGTCAACATGGTCGATCATCAACTCGCCGAAGTCACGCTTCAACTGTTCACGGCCTTTTTTACCGACAGTCAGCATCTTCACAGTTTTGCCGGCGGCCAGCAGCTCGGAAGCTTTTGCGCGCACCAGTTTAACGATGGTTGAGTTGAAGCCGCCACAAAGGCCACGTTCAGACGTCATTACCACCAGAAGATGGACCTGGTCTGCACCAGTGCCCGAAAGCAGTTTTGGTGCAGTATCAGACCCGCCGACGGAAGCCGCCAGCCCACCCAGAACCGCATTCATGCGATCTGCGTAGGGGCGACCCGCTTCGGCTGCTTCCTGTGCCCGCCGCAGCTTAGCTGCGGCGACCATTTGCATAGCCTTCGTGATCTTACGAGTGTTCTTGACACTCCCGATCCGGTTTTTCAGGTCCTTCAGGTTTGGCATTTAAATATCCAGTCCTGGTTTAAGCGAAGTCAGCTGCGAATTCGTCCAGCGCGGCTTTGATCTTGTCAGCAAGCTCACCTTTAACCTTACGGTCATTTTCGGTGATGTCTGCCAGAAGGTCAGCGTGCTTGGAACGCAGGTGGTTCAGCATGCCTGCTTCATAACGGCCAACGTCGGAAACTTCGATTTTGTCGAGGTAACCATTGGTGCCCGCGTAGATCACGCAAACGATTTCAGAGTTGGTCAGCGGGGAATACTGCGGTTGTTTCATCAGCTCAGTCAGACGTGCGCCACGGGCCAGCAGCTGCTGGGTTGCGGCGTCAAGGTCGGAACCAAACTGAGCAAACGCTGCCATCTCGCGGTACTGAGCGAGGGACAGCTTAACCGGGCCAGCCACAGAGGACATAGCTTTGGTTTGCGCAGAAGAACCCACACGGGATACGGACAGACCGGTGTTCACCGCAGGACGGATGCCCTGATAGAACAGTTCGGTTTCCAGGAAGATCTGACCGTCGGTGATGGAAATCACGTTGGTTGGAATAAACGCGGAAACGTCGCCGCCCTGGGTCTCAATAACTGGCAGAGCAGTCAGGGAACCGGAACCGTTATCTTCGTTCAGCTTGGAAGAACGTTCCAGCAGACGGGAGTGAAGGTAGAAAACGTCACCTGGGTAAGCTTCACGTCCAGGTGGACGACGCAGCAGCAGGGACATCTGACGATAAGAAACCGCTTGCTTGGACAGGTCATCATAGATGATCAGTGCGTGCTTGCCACTGTCACGGAAGTATTCCGCCATGGAAGTCGCAGCATATGGTGCCAGGAACTGCATTGGTGCAGGGTCAGAAGCAGTCGCAGCAACAACGATTGAATAGTCAATCGCGCCGGATTCTTCCAGTTTCTTCACCAGCTGTGCAACGGTGGAGCGCTTTTGGCCGATCGCAACGTATACGCAGTACAGTTTCTTGGAATCATCATCGCCAGCAGCCTCGTTATAAGACTTCTGGTTCAGGATGGTGTCGAGCGCGATAGCTGTTTTACCAGTCTGACGGTCACCGATGATAAGCTCACGCTGGCCACGGCCAACAGGGATCATCGCATCAACAGATTTCAGGCCGGTTGCCATTGGCTCGTGCACAGATTTACGCGGGATGATGCCCGGCGCTTTCTGGTCAGCGATGGCACGCTTTTTGGTTTTGATCGGACCTTTGCCGTCGATCGGGTTACCCAGACCGTCAACAACACGACCCAGCAGTTCTTCACCAACTGGCACGTCCACAATCGCGTTGGTACGCTTAACTGTGTCGCCTTCTTTAATGTCACGGTCGGAACCGAAGATAACAACACCTACGTTGTCAGCTTCAAGGTTCAGCGCCATGCCGCGGATCCCGCCAGGGAATTCGACCATTTCACCAGCCTGGATGTTATCCAAACCGTGTACACGCGCAATACCGTCACCAACGGAGAGCACGCGGCCCACCTCGGCAACTTCGGCGTCCTGGCCAAAGTTTTTGATCTGCTCCTTAAGGATCGCAGAGATTTCGGCTGCCTGGATTCCCATTATCCGACCTCTTTCATTGAATTCTGGAGTGCTGCGAGTTTGGAGGCAACCGAGCTATCGATCATCTGCGAACCCACTTTAATAACAAGACCACCGATGAGTGCATCATCTACGGTCGCGTTGATTTTCACGTCTTTCCCAACAGTGCCTTTCAGCACTTTGGCAAGCTTTTCAGACTGCGCTTTGGTCAGAGCTTTCGCGCTGACAACATCCGCAGTCACTTCGCCCTTTTCTTCAGCAATCAGATCGCCCAGGGCGCTGATCAGCTGCGGCAGTACAAAAAGACGACGCTTAGACGCCATCAGCGCCAGCGCGTTTGCAACTGCAGGGGAAAGTTTCATTTTCTTGGCGATAGCGCCAACAGAGGCACCTTGCTCTTCGCGGGTATACACCGGCGAATTGATCAGATCGGCGAATTCGCCGCTTTCAGCAAGTGCCGCGCCCAGCGCGTCGAGGTCGCTTTCCAGCGCCTTCAGTTTCTTGCTTTCTTTGGCCAGTTCGAAAACCGCCGTGGCATAGCGGTTTGCAATGCCAGTTGATACAGAAGCAGATTCAGACACGTCCACCCTTCCGATTATTGGCCTGTGCCCCTTCCCGATGAGCCGGAGATCGCGCAGACAGCGTGAGGCGCGCCGGTTTCCCTGCGCACAAAATCGAGAGCGATGTAGCAGAGCAGACGCGTTGTCGCAACATGGTTTGCGCTATCTCTTGTGGATGGCTTTTACTTTTTGGGAAGATTTTCCGGGCGCGATGCCTGGGTGCGACGCTTTGACATGGGTAAAGCGTCAATTTGGCGATTTTCAGCAGTTTCCCTGCACATGGGCGATTCCCTTGTCGGGACCGATTGTTCTTTCACGGGATCCGAGCGTTTCTTATGATAGCAGCAGGCAACAGAAGGAAAGCCTGTGCAGGTTCTGATTTTACCCGGCCTTGATGGGCAAGCTGCGCTGCGCGCCGGTTTTATGGCCTGTCTCGCTGCATCATGTCCGACGGAATGTCTGAGCTACCCGGATCATCTGTCGGGTTATGATGATCTGTTTCCCATCATTAAGGCCAGGATGGCTGAAATTGATGAAGATTTCGTCCTGATTGCCGAATCTTTCTCAGGCCCTCTCGCCCTGCGCATTGCGCAAGACCCGCCTGCCGGTCTGAAGGGGATCATATGGGTTGGCAGCTTTATCTCTGCCCCGCGGCAGCTTCCGTCGTGGTTTGCTGATTTTGCCTGCATTGCCCCGATACACCGGACACCCTTCCGACAACTCATGAATGTCGCGGGATTTGGGCCTTATGGCTCAGCTGAGGCCCGAAATCTTTGTGCAGATGTCCTGCAAGGCCTGCCCGGCAAATCCATTTCGGCGCGCCTGAAAAAGATCCTCGCGCTCAGGACGACCCCGGCGCGTCACCCGCTGCGCATGCCCACCATTGCCCTTTGTGCTGATGAAGACCGGTTATTGCACAGACGCACGCGGCAGGTATTTGATGATCACGGCATACCAACCGAATTAGTCGCTGGTCCGCATTTTCTGCTGCAATCCTGCCCCGCTGAGATCGCCGGCCGTGTCCGCAGGTTTTGCGACACTCTCTGATGTCTCCCGCCCGATGGGCTTGACCTCTGGCGCGACCAGCCCTTCCAGCACGCGCAGAGGTTTGCGGGCACGGTCCACAAGCCCGGGCGGACGTGGGGCCAGCATTTGTTTCTTTACTTCCACCATAAGCACGCCACCAGCAAGCCATGGCGCGGCTTTGCCAAAACGTTCCCACAGGGTCGTGCTGCGCAGCCAGAAACGTTTGTCAGAGGGTGGCGCAAACAGGGCCGACATATGACGACCGGGTATGAAATCATGGGCTTTCAGCTGCCCCTCAAGCTGGCTGTTGCTGTAAGGACGGCCATAACCAAAAGGCGTACCATCGCGCCGCGCCCAGAGCCCGGCCCGGTTCGGCACAATAAAGACGGCACGCCCCCCGGGTCCCAATACGCGCCAGCATTCATCAAGCAGGGTTTTCGGGCGGTCTGATGTTTCAAGCCCATGCATCAGAACCAGTCGATCCACAGACCCTGTTTCCAGCGGCCACATGGTTTCTTCTGCCAGCACCGCAACGTTCTGTTCCCCCGCGGGCCAGGACATCACCCCCTGCTGCGCAGGCATAAGACCAGTGACCCGACGCGCGGTCGGCAGATAGGGCCGCAGCAGCGGAACAGCAAAGCCAAAGCCCACGATACTCTGTCCCTTCACATCCTCTGGTGACCAGAACTGTAACAGGCGATCCCGCACGCCTTTCTGCGCCGCCCGCCCCAGAAGGCTGCGATAGTAAAATTCACGAAGGTCGAGAACATCAAGGTGCATAGGTGGTCCGTCAGAAGATGTGGTTATCCCAGTCTAGGCCGTAGAGAAGGACAGGCGCAACAGGCAGTCACAACGCCGCACGAAAACCAGAAAACCAGAAAACCAGAAAACCAGAAAACTGGTATTCCCGCATTCCTTAAAGTCAAGGCGCAGCCAGGGGATCTTCAGCTGCCAGACAGCCAAAACTTCAGGAACAGGAAGATTTCACGGCATACAGGATCAGGTTATTCGCCGGCATCTGCCGTTCAGACAGATCCTTCAGCCCCGCAGCCTCCAGTCGCGACAGCACCCATTGCGAATCTTTATATCCAATCTCAGGATCCTGACTTTGCAGGCTGGAATGAAAAGACGCATCCCCTTCACTGCGGAATGCGCTGTTGTCAGAAAACGGCCCGTAGATCATCACCTGACCACCGGGGCTCAGAGCCCCCGCCATACCCGACAACACCGCCGCTGCCTGATCGTCAGAAATCAGATGCAGAAGGTTCACCACATAGATGAAATCATAGGTCTTCCCCAAGGCATCCCAGCCACCCACCGCATCCAGGCGTATCGCCTCACGCAGGTTCGCAAGCTTGGCCTCACGCCCCCAGGCCCCAACGCTGTCCAGGCGGTCATCTTCGACATCACTGGGCTGCCAGGTCAGATCCGGCCAGCGGGCGGCAAAAGCACAGATATGCTGGCCTGTGCCACTGGCCAGTTCCAGAACATCGCCCCGCTCTGGCAGAATCTGCGCCAGCACCTCCGCAATCGGTTCCTGATTGCGCGCAGCTGAGGGCGCATGCAGACGGCCATCGCCGGTCTGATCCTTCAGATGCGGACTGTCAGGCAATATCAGAGGTTTTTTCATGACGTCATCCTTTTACTGCCTCCTCTGTTGCACCTCCTGACGATTTGGGCAAGTCTGTCGACAAGGCTATAAAAGGATCAGATATGTCTCTGGAAATTGTCACCCTGCCCGCTCTTGCAGACAACTACTTCTTTCTGATCCACAATTCAGAAACCGGTGAAACCGCGCTAATCGACGCGCCCGAGGCCGCCCCCGTGAAAGCCGCCCTCGCGGAACGTCGCTGGCAGTTAACGCAAATCCTGCTGACACATCATCACTATGATCACATCGACGGTGCGGAAGAATTGCGCAGTGCGACCGGTGCCAAAGTTATCGGGGCAAAAGCCGATGCACACCGTCTGCCCGCGTTGGACCTGGAGGTTTCTGAAGGCGATCGCTTTGAGATCGCCGGAACGTCCTGCGAAGTCTTTGATGTCTCTGGCCATACACTCGGTCATATCGCTTTTTACCTGCCAGATGAAAAAGCCGTATTCACCGCAGACAGCCTTATGGCCTTTGGCTGTGGCAGGTTATTTGAGGGCACGCCTGAGGTGATGTTCGAAAGCCTTGCAAAACTCACTGCCCTGCCCGCTGACACCACGGTTTATTCTGGTCATGAATATAGTGCGGGCAACGGCACCTTTGCCTTATCTGTCGACGGGGACAATCCGGCCGTTCAGGCCCGGGTTGCAGAAAATGCACGTAAGCGCGATGCAGGAGAACCCACTGGCGTTTCCACATTGCAGCTTGAGCTGAACACAAACCCTTTCCTGCGCTGCCAGGAAAAAGCGCTGATCCGGGCAGCGGGTCTGGGGACAGATGCCGCCCCTGCTGCGGTCTTTGCTGAAATCCGGCGACAGAAGGATAACTTCTGAAACCACCGAGAAAGTGAGATCGCAACCAGACAGCAGAGGTATTTTCGGAAAAAATCACCCTAAAAACACCGAATGTGATGTAATTTGAACAAAAAGCACTTGTATCGCCCCGGATCACAACCGAACTTTAAGAGTAATGGACCATCCTGGGAAAGCACGCAGACTTCCTGCGCGCCCCATGGCCGGAAGGATAAGGAGCACAATCGCCATGCCTTCATTTTCTACGACGCTTGAGCAGTCTATTCACGCGGCACTTGCTCTGGCAAACGCCCGCCGCCATGAATTTGCAACCCTGGAACATCTTTTGCTGGCCCTGGTCGACGAACCGGACGCTGCCCGGGTCATGCAGGCCTGTGAAGTCAACCTTGATATATTGCGCGGCGAACTTCAGGATTTCATCGACGAAGAACTGACCGGCCTGATTACAGACATCGAAGGATCAGAAGCCGCACCGACAGCCGCCTTTCAACGCGTGATTCAGCGGGCCGCAATTCATGTACAATCATCCGGCCGCACAGAAGTGACCGGTGCGAATGTGCTGGTTGCTATCTTTGCGGAACGGGAAAGCAATGCGGTTTACTTCCTGCAGGCCCAGGATATGACCCGTTATGACGCGGTGAACTTCATCGCCCATGGCATGGCCAAAGACCCGGATTTTTCTGAAGACCGCCCGCTGACTGGCGCATCTGCTTCGGCAGAAGACCATGACGGGTTTTCAGGTACTGAGCCTGAAGAAAAAGAAACTGCGCTGTCCAAATACTGCGTTGATCTGAACCATAAGGCGGAAGAAGGCGAAGTCGATCCGCTGATCGGGCGGGAACACGAAGTCGAACGCTGCATTCAGGTTCTGTGTCGTCGCCGCAAGAACAACCCCCTGCTGGTTGGTGATCCGGGTGTTGGTAAAACCGCGATTGCGGAAGGGCTTGCACGTAAGATTGTTCAGGGTGAAACCCCTGAAATCCTCGCCGAAACGATCATCTATTCCCTTGATATGGGCGCACTTCTGGCGGGTACCCGCTATCGTGGTGATTTTGAGGAACGCCTGAAAGCAGTGATGACCGAGCTGGAAGAACACCCCAATGCCGTTCTTTTCATTGATGAGATCCACACCATCATAGGTGCCGGTGCCACATCCGGAGGGGCGATGGATGCATCAAATCTGCTGAAACCCGCACTGCAGGGCGGCAATCTGCGCTGCATGGGGTCCACCACCTATAAGGAATTCCGCCAACATTTTGAAAAAGACCGCGCGCTTGCACGGCGCTTCCAGAAGATTGACGTGAATGAACCCTCTGTCCCGGATACGATCAAAATCCTCAAGGGGATCAAACCCTATTTTGAGGAACATCACGACATTCGCTACACCCTGGATGCGATCAAATCCGCGGTGGAACTGTCCGCGCGCTATATCACCGATCGCAAACTGCCGGATAAGGCCATTGACGTGATTGACGAGGCAGGTGCCGCCCAGCATCTGGTGGCGGAAAGCAAACGTCGCAAAACCATCGGCACGAAAGAAATCGAAGCCGTGGTTTCGAAAATCGCCCGTATTCCGGCGAAGAATGTGTCAAAAGACGATGCCGAAGTGCTGCGCGACCTGGAAAAATCCCTGAAACGGGTTGTCTTTGGTCAGGATACGGCGATCGAAGCGCTGTCCAGCGCGATCAAACTGGCGCGTGCAGGCCTGCGTGAACCTGAAAAACCCATCGGGAACTATCTGTTCGCCGGGCCGACCGGTGTGGGTAAAACCGAAGTCGCCAAACAGCTGTCCAGCACGCTTGGTGTGGAAATGCTGAGGTTTGACATGTCCGAATATATGGAAAAACACGCGGTTTCCCGTCTGATCGGTGCACCTCCGGGCTATGTTGGTTTTGACCAGGGCGGTCTGCTGACCGATGGCGTCGATCAGCATCCGCATTGTGTGCTTCTGCTTGATGAAATCGAAAAGGCCCACCCGGATGTCTTTAACATCCTGCTTCAGGTTATGGATAACGGCCAGCTGACGGACCACAACGGGCGCACTGTGGATTTCCGCAATGTCATTCTGATCATGACATCAAACGCCGGTGCCGCAGATCAGGCGAAAGAAGCCGTTGGTTTTGGTCGTGACCGTCGCGAAGGCGAAGACACCGCTGCGATTGAACGCACCTTCAGCCCGGAATTCCGCAACCGTCTGGATGCAGTTGTAAGCTTTGCGCCACTGGGCAAAGACGTGATCATGAAAGTGGTTGAGAAGTTCGTTCTGCAACTTGAAGCGCAGCTGATGGATCGCAACGTGACCTTTGAACTGACCCCGGAAGCCGCCGAATGGTTGGGTGAAAAAGGTTATGATGCGAAAATGGGCGCGCGTCCTCTGGGCCGTGTGATCCAGGAACACATCAAGAAACCGCTGGCGGAAGAACTGTTGTTCGGATCGCTTGCAAAAGGTGGCGTTGTTCGGGTTGGCGTAAAGAAAGATGAGCTGGACCTGGAAATCCTGCCGCAGGAAGCCAAACAGCTATCGGGTAAGTCCCCGCGCCTGCTGACAGCTGAGTGATCCGTTTCACATAAAAAAGAAAAGGCCGCCCGTCACTGGGCGGCTTTTTTATTGCCTGCCGGAACTCAGCGGCTGGACCTTGCAAGCACCAAAACCGCGCAAAGCCCGGTCAAAATCACCAGCATTGCTGCGGGGGCCGCCTGTTCCAGGTTTTCAAGTGAGGCCTGTTCATACACACGGGTTGCCAGCGTGTTAAAGTTGAACGGGCGCAGCAGCAGGGTCGCGGGCAGTTCTTTTGAGCAATCAACAAAGACCAGCAGGACGGCCGTCGTCACAGACCCCCGGATCAGCGGCACATGCACGGATCGCAATACACCGCCTTCGGTACGTCCAAGGGAACGCGCGGCCATGGGCAGGCTTGGCGCAACACGGCCAAGCGCTGAATCCGCTGCCCCCTGGGCAATCGCGAAGAAGCGCACACAATACGCAAAGATCAGGGCGAAAGCCGTGCCCGTCAGCAGCAGCCCGGGATCATATCCTGTCAGGGCCAACACGCCATCCGCCAGCATATGATCAAGCCCCGCCAGCGGGATCAGAATGCCCACGGCCAGAACCGCACCGGGGGCGGCGTAACCAATCGTGGTGATCGGCATCAATAGCCGTGGCAGACGTCGCCCGCTGAGGCGGACACCATAGACCATAAACAGCGCCGCAGTTACAGTCAGCAGCCCCGCGCTGATACCAGTAAACAGCGTGTTCCAGAGTGCTGAAAACAGCGATGCATCCAACCAGAAATCATAATTTTTGAGACTGTGCCAGGAAATCACGCCCGCTGGCAGAACAAACCCGATGGCAAATGGCACAAGACAGAACATCATCGCCGCCAGGCCTCTGGTACCTTTCAGGCGTACCTGCGTCAGCGGGCGCGGATTACGGGCCGGGTTGTGATAGCGATGTTTGCGACGGCTGATCCGCTCGAACCCCAGCAGCAAAAGCACAAGCGTCAGAACCACACAGGCAATTTGCGCCGCCCCGCCGGCATTGTTGCTTTCCAGCCAGGTTGTGAAGATTCCGGTTGTCAGGGTCTGGACCGCGAAATATTCAACCGTGCCGAAATCAGCGACGGTTTCCATCATCACGACGGCACAGCTGGCTGCAAGTGCCGGGCGCGCCAACGGCAGACCCAGCCGGAAGAACCGCGCAAAAGGCCCTGCACCCAGGGCACGCGCCACATCATACCCGGCGGATGACTGTTCCCGGAAAGACGCCCGGCACAGCAGATAAACATAAGGATACAAGGCTCCGGCCAGCACGATGACAGCTGCGCCACGGGACCGGATGTCAGGGAACCAGTAGTCGCGCGATGTCGCCCATCCAAAGGTTGATCGCAACGCAGTCTGCACAGGTCCGGCATATTCCAGAAAATCCACTAGCGCATAAGCACCGACATAGGCCGGGATCGCCAGAGGCAGAAGCAAAAGCCATTCGAGAATTCCTGCGCCCGGAAAACGGTACATGACGATAAGCCAGGCCGTCGTAACACCGGTGATCCCGGCAAGTGTCCCAACGCTGAGCATCAGAAACAGCGTGTTTGAAAAATAGCGTGGCAGGGTTGTGTTCAGAAGATGTGGCCAGATGTTTTCGGTCGGGAAAAACGCCAGAAAAACCACGGCCAGAACCGGCAGCACAACACAGACTGCAATCAAAAATGCCCCAAGGGACCATCCTGATATACCGCGCCGCTTCCGGGCGGCCTGACCTCTGGTGGCTTTTTTTGCCACACCTGCGGGCTCTGCCTGTCTCATCAAAGGATCACCACCTTTTTTCCCTGATATTTTTGTGCTTATACTTGGCGCGTAATCGCCATGCCAGCAGAGTTTGATGAAATGGGCGACGGAAATTAATTGGGGCAATGGGTATATATGAAGATCGCTTATCACATTGGTGCGCATTCGGCGGATGGCGACAATCTGTTGCGGGGGTTGCTGAAAGACCGGGAGCGTCTTTCAAAAGGCGGCATTGCTGTCCCTGGCCCGGGAAAATACCGACGCAATCTGCGTGAAGTGCTGGCTTACGCCGAAGGTGGGAAGCTGAACAAAACTCAGGGGCAGGAAATCCTGAGCAACATCCTTGAAGATGGCAAAGCCGACAGGCTTGTTCTGTCAGCCCCTAACTTCATGGGGTTTCCGAAGTTTGCGGTCAGAGGCAACGTCTTGTATCCGGAAGCCCCTGCTCGTGTGGCCACGCTGGTGAACCTGCTTCCTGCGACTGATATTGAACTTCACCTGAGCATCAGTAACCCTGTGACCTTTGTACCAACCTTGCTGGAACAAAGTTCCGGCCCCGGAGACAGGGCAGAACTTCAGCAAACCGATCCACGCAAATTGCTCTGGTCAGAATTGATCGGGCGCCTGCGCCAGGCCTGCCCGAATGCACAAATGGTGGTCTGGTGTCAGGAAGACACCCCGCTGATCTGGTCTGAGGTGCTGTTGTCTGTCGCTGGCCTGCCTGCCAACGTGACCCCACTGCACGGCGCAAACGATGTTCTGGCCGAGATCATGACAAAGGAGGGATTGCAGCGGTATCAGGCCTATATGAAGGCCCGATCCCCCATGACGCAGCAGCAACACAGCGCTGTTGCCACCGCTTTCCTTGATAAATTCTCAGTGCCGGATGCACTTGAACAGGAAATCAATATGCCTGGCTGGGATATGGCTTTGATTGATGAAGCCACCCGAAACTATGAAGAAGACACGCAGCGTATCATTGCAATGAATGATATTGATGTGATCCTGCCCTGATCAGAGGGCAGGACTGCTTCAGTGCATGCCCAGTGCTTCTTTATACATTTCAAGCACGGCTTCTTCTTCCGCAATGTCATTTGGTTCACGCTTGCGCAGCGCGATCACTTTGCGGATGATCTTGGTGTCGTAGCCACGACCTTTGGCTTCGGCCAGCACTTCTTTCTGCTGTTCCGCAAGATCTTTCTTTTCGGCGTCAAGACGCTCGATGCGCTCAATAAACTGGCGCAGTTCATCCGCAGTCACGCGATAGCTGGAGTCGGCAGAAAAATCGTTCATAACAGCATCCTTTGTTTCGAGCCTCTGATTACCGCGCCTTTTCCGCCACCGCAAGCCCGTGCCGTACATCCGGTCAGCTTGCGTAATTCCCTGCCAGGCAGTAGAGGAGACAGCAAGTTCAAACGGAGCAAAATATGTCCTTCCTGATCTGGCCCGGCGCGGCCCTGTCCTTTCTTGGTCTCTGTGGCATCTTCTGGTGTATTTTCCGGGCGATGAAAGCCCGCAACGCTGGCCTGGAAGACGATGAACTGCGCGCCCGCCTGCAAAAAATCGTCGCGGTGAACCTGGGCGCACTGGGTGTGTCGGCGCTGGGTCTGATGCTGGTTGTGATTGGAATTATTCTGGGCTGATCCTGCGGGATCAGATTGCAATCAGATGATTGTCCCACTGCCGCGTATGTTGTGACAATTTCTGATACTTTCCGCTGGCATCAATTTCTGCGACTTCACCTGTGCCCGTGGTCACAATAAAACCAGTGCCTGTCGCGGGGGCTGCACCACAGACATCTTCCAGACTGTGCTGCGTCAGAAACGCGCCGTCCCGGTCAAAGATCTGCGCCACGCCGCCGCGCGGGGATGTGACCGCAATATGTGATCCATCGCCACTAAAGCTGACAGACCCGCCATAGGCCTGCATCTGCAAATGCTGCGTATCAGACGCCATAGCGAACTGCAAAGCCCCGCCCTGCCGATGGATCGCCAGCAAAGCAGGCGCATCAAAACGATCCCCCTGCCATTGCAACGCACAGGCCACCAACCCATCTGCATTCACGGCCAGATGCCGCAGGGAATTCATGTGATCCGCAACGGGTGGTTCAACCTGTTCCAGAAGATGGCCATTGGCAGTTATATAACTGAGGTTCGGACGCATATCCGGGATGTTCAGTTTCGCACGTCCTGTTTCCGGGTGGGTTTCGATCCCGCCATTCGCCACCACCAGCACATCCTGCCCGGGCAGCCGGGTGATTTCATGCGGGCCAGTGCCGCCGGACGAAAACGCGCCGACCCGGTCCCAATGCGCGCTGCGATCCCAGACACCAATGACACCTGTCCCGTTGTCGTAATCATTTTCAGGTGTGAACAGCAGATTTCCATCCTGCGAGAACACCCCATGCCCGTAGAAATGCCGTCCTTCCGGCGCTTCCAGCCGGGTAATTTCGCGACCTGCAAGGCAATCAATCACCAGGGCGAATGTGCCGGGACGGCGGGCAAAGGCGATGGCTTCGGGATGCTTTGGGTGGGCCGTCGCCGCATGGCCGCGTCCGGGCAGTGGAATACTGAAACGCCCTGCCCCGTCACGTGCAAGCCCCGCCAGATGATACGCCCCGTCGCTATCCCGTGCAGCCGCCAGATAGGCCGGATTGCCAGCTTCGGCCCATGACGTTGCAGGCACAGCGCCCGCAGCCATCATACCCGCCAGAAAACCGCGCCGCGTCGATTGCATGATCAGTCACCATCCAGTGCGTTGAAGCCGATCCCAACACCCATAGCCGGACCCAGTTCCATCACCAGAATTTCGCGCAGACGTTCCACCGATTGCTGAAGGATCTCGACCTTCAGGCGACCGGAAATCTCATCGACTGAGGCAAAGACCGGATCGTCGGGATTGGCAGCATGGCCAAGCGCCACTTCAAATTCCGCCGCGAACAGCGCCGCGATCGCAGGATGATCCGCGGACAAAAGCGCTGCCAGTTCAGAAAGTTCTTCAAGCGCGACAATCACCTGATGGCGGGACCGGTCTGACCGGTGCAGCTCTGCCCGGCGCGGACGCGGGCGGTCAAAGCTGCCCAACGGGCGACCAATACGGGTTTCTGCCGTGAACTGAAGCCCGGTCGACAAAGCCTTGAACAATTCCCGGAACACTTCTTCTTCATTGCGCCAGGCACTTTCTTCAACCGGGTTCAGCATCTGATCTGCGTACTCACTTTCCCAGTCACCCAGGATCACAGCGCTGGTTTCCACAAGACCATTGGCAATAGCCCGGATCAGGGCGCAGCGGTATTCTGGCGTGGCCTGTTCGGCATAGGCCGGATCATAAAGCAGGAATTCCAGCGCATAGAGCCCACGGGCCGCAACGGAAACTTCGGCAAATTCTTCCGGCGTGCCGACAGAAGGGTCAAGATCTGTCAGAATCTGGTTCAGGGCTTTGGCGGTTTTACCGCGCGGATCCGGCCAGAAGGCAATGGCAAAAGCACGCCCGTCAACCTCGGACGGACCAAAGCGCAGGTGGCTGACCCGTGTCCAGGCATCCATCATTCCGCCCCAGGCATCGCGCAGATCAGGATCGCTGGCGGCACAATGGCTTGCCGTCGCAAGCGACAGAGATTGTGCGTGATTGTGCAGGGCCTGATAGCCCGGCAGGATCTGATCCTGCACCGTGTTTTCAATAATCGTTTTCATGTCTGCCTGCGCGCCTGCAGGCAGCAACCCCATAAGCGCAAAAACAGCAGGTTTTAAAATACGGCGCATGGCCAATCCTTCATATCTACCCGCTGCCCCCAGGCCTACAGGCTTTCTAAAAATGCGATCAGATCCGCACGCGCATCCGGTTCCATAGCAACCACAGCATCCCGCATATTCTGCGCTTCGCCCCCGTGCCAGAGAATCGCTTCTAACAAAGAACGCGCCCGACCGTCATGCAGGAAGTATGTGTGCCCGGAAACCTGGCGCGTCAAGCCAATCCCCCAAAGCGGCGGCGTGCGCCACTCACGTCCCGTTGCGCGGGCTTCGGGGCGGTTATCCGCAAGCCCTTCACCCATATCGTGCAACAGCATGTCAGAATAGGGCCAGATCAGCTGAAAACTTTGTTCCACCTGATCTTCCAGACGATGGGTGACAAAAGCCGGTGTGTGACAGGAAATGCAGCCGGTTTCATAAAAGACCTGTTTGCCGCGCAGAACCTCTGGCGCATCCACGTTGCGCCGCGCGGGCACACCAAGGTTGCGACTGTAGAAGGTGACAAGTTCCAGCCCTTCAGAGTCGACTTCAAGGTTTTCACGGTTGTCCGGTTCCTCGCCATGCACGGCGTTGCGACAATGTTGTTGTGCTTCGGTGCATTCGCCCCAGCCACCAGGGAACAGCGGGTTCGAGATGCCGATATCACCGGCGAAAGCCCCCGCAGACTGTTCATTCACCGTCGCGGTGCCTGCCTTCAGGCCAAAGCGCCCAAGCATGGGCATGTCAAATTCACGGGACCAGACAATATTGGGGCGACCGGAAACACCATCACCATCCAGATCATCCGGATCCGCGTTTGCCAAGATATCCGCCGCTGGGATGGATTCCAGCAGGCCAAGGCCAATCATTTGCGGGGCAATACGCGGGCTGAACATCGCGTCAGGATGAAACGCCCCATAAGCCGGATCAGCAGGCGTATAGGTCGGTACACGCAGACTGGCGGTCTCACCGTTCAGTTGTATCTCACGTTCTTCATAGCTGATCTCAAGCCGGATTTCCGGATCATGTCCGGGCAGGGCCAAATCCTGAAGCTGGCTGCCATAGGTCGGCTCAGGCAGGGTCGCGAGATAACCTTCGATCTCTGCCATGCCTTCCGGCAACTCGTAACCAATCGGTGCAGGAATGGAGGTGCGCAGGAAGATTGAAACATTGCTGGTCTCACCCGCTTCCGGCGGATGGCCGCGCCCATCTTTCAGGTGGCACCGCTGGCAGGAACGTGCGTTGTAAAGCGGCCCAAGGCCGTCGGAGGCAAGCGTTGAGGCAGGCGAAGACACCCAGAGTTTGCGGAAAAACCCATTGCCGATCTTGAAGGTCAGCTCGTCCTCGAACGGCATATTGCCGGAGGATTGAGAAAAGGCATTGGCATCGCGGCGCGCACGCACCGTGGCAGCACCGGCGGAGTTCACTTCGAACCGGTTGGCTTCAGAGAAATCAGTCATTGGCGTGGTGACAGTTTCGATCCGGGCAGCTTCTGCCCCGGTGCGGGGAATGATGTTCAGGTGGGGTTCATCTGTAACGCCGGCAAAGGCGGATGAAGTTGCACTGATGAGCATGACTGTCGAAGCAACGCTCAGGGCTGTAACCGGCATGTTTCGCACGGGCACTGGCATCCTGTATCGGGGCATGAATTTCGCTTTTCTTTCTGGCTGTCACCTCGCGCAAGTCACAGCGTTTTGCCTGATATGGACAGGCGGCCAGTGGATGGGCAAGGGGCAATATGCCCCCTGCCCGTTTGTATTATTCGAACACAGAGCCCGGGTTGTCGAGGGAGTCAGAACCTTCGAACTCAATCCCGTCAAGACCCAGAACCGCAACAACGCGTTCAATAGACTGGGTCTGATCAACCAGGCCGTTCACACCGCCCATGATCAGGGCTTCACCGGCTTCATTGCCCTGCGCCAGCATCTGGTCGTAGGAGAAACCAGCTTCCGCAGCGGTCTTGATACGACCCAGCGCCATCATAGTGGTGGACAGTTTGGACTGCATTTCCGCATCCAGAGCCGCATCTTCATGGGACACAAGATCCGCAAGGGACGCGCCAGACACCAGTTCGCCGTTCACACGCACATATTCGCCGAGGTACACGTTCTGCACGCCCAGACCATCGTAATAGTGGCTGTTGTGGGTGTTATCAGAGAAACAGTCGTGCTCCTCCTCAGGGTCGTTCAGCAGAACGCCAAGCTTCATACGCTCGCCCGCTTGTTCACCATAGGACAGGGAACCCATGCCGGTCAGCATCGCAACGATGCCGGCATCTTCATTGCCCAGAACGGTGCCGCGTGCTTCGCCGCTGTCCGCCCATTCAGCAGTCATGAACTCAAGATCAGAGATCAGCAGATCTGTCGCCGCTTTCAGGTATTCACCGCGACGATCACAGTTGCCGCCGGTGCAGGCATCGCCCGCCGCATAATCTGTCCAGGACCGATCGCCTGCGCCGTGATCGGTGCCGTTGTTGTCCTGCCCCCAGAGCAGAAATTCAATAGCGTGGTAACCGGTTGCCACGTTTGCTTCGACGCCATCTGCTTCGTGCAGCGTGCCTTCCAGCAGTGCAGGTGTGATCGCGGATGCGTCAATTTCAGCACCGGAGAGGGAGAATGTCGGGTTTGCAATCACGTTCAGCGCAGCCAGTTCGTTTTCATCCGTCGGGCCACCGTAAGCGGTGCCAACATAGTCGATCAGACCTTCATCCAGCGGCCAGGCGTTTACTTTGCCTTCCCAATCATCAACAGCAGCGTTACCAAAACGGTAAACTTCGGTCTGCTGATAAGGCACACGTGCGGCCAGCCAGGCTTCTTTTGCGGCTTCGAGGTTTTCAGCAGATGGTGTCGCAATCAGCGCGTCTACAGCGTCGCCCAGCACACGTGCGGTCAGCAGGCTGTCTTCATACTTCGCATGCGCAATATTCGCATAGTTGGTCAGAACGTCAGATTTGCTGACAGCATGGCCGTCTGCAAATGCAGCACCGGCCGTCAGCGCCAGAGCGGAAGTCGCAAGAATAAGAGATTTCATGTTATGTCCCTGTGTTTCAGACAGGCCGCAAAAGGCAGCCAGATAAGATTCTCGCATAACTTACTAAAAAAATCAGGAATGACAATCTGATTATTTTACCTGGGTATTTTCTGTCGCACCCCGACCTATATATATGTATCGATAATTTCCTGCATCGAGGCATAGCATTCGCGAAATTCAAACGATCCCAACTGTCCCCCGATCCGCACAGCGATATAGAACGACGTCGCCAGAAACAGCGCCGGAAGCCGTGTAATCAGAAGGTATTTCTGGCAAAACGCATCTCTGAGCATTGCCGCGTAGAACTTCCAGTCACAGCGCGCCCGGTCCCACCGGCCACCACCCACCGCATAACCAAAATCGTGATGCCGCCAGCTTACGGAATTGAAGAACCAGCTCGCGGTCCTTGTAATGAATTCCCGCATTCTTTCCGGCAACCAATGGGGGCCAACGCCGTTTCCGAAGTTCAACTGTTGTTCTGGTGTAAGATCTTCAAACTGTGGTCTTTTTATAAATCACTCCTCGTTACTTTAAGAACAATAGTATGGTCTTCATACCAGAAAACGATGTTTACCCTCTGTCACGTAGCTGATTCAGGATGCCGCAAAGCGCCTCCGCCTGATCAATAAACTCAGCATCTTCCCGGAAAATCAGAAAGAGCGGCATTTCGATCTGTACGCCCAGATGATGCGCACCGTCGACATCTGTGATGAAAGTCTGCGGAAAGAAACCACGCCCGCCCCGTCCGCGCAAATAGCGCAAAGCCATGGTGCAATTGCCGAGAAACACAGAATGCCCCGGCGCATCGGCGACATAGCGTTTGACCGCCACATCATACACCCCGCCCAGACGCAGATCAATAAACCGCTCCGGCACCTGACCATCAGGCCCGGCAATTTCCACCAGATGCAGAATTTCGGTTGGCAACGCCACCGTATGCAAGCCAGCCTGCGCGGGACGATCCGGCGTCAGAGCGATATCAAGAATATGCCCGGCCACGGCCTGATGCACATCCATGGTGTGATCAAAATTCAGAGTCAGAAGGTGATCTTCGCCCGCGCCATCCAGCTGCACCGCAAGATCGGTCAGCAGCGGATCCCAGATACTCAGCGCAGCGCCCATACGCAAAGGCCGCCTGCCCCGCGCACGCCCTGGCAGATCCCGGCTGGCCATATGCCAGAGATGCACCATTTCGCGGGCGTAGGTTTCAAATTGCCGGCCAAAATCCGTGACGCTGACCCGCCGCCCGTCACGCGTGAACAGATCCGCACCAAGGCGGTCTTCCAGCGCCCGGATACGCGCGGTCACTGTTGTCTGTGCGACGGACAAGCTGCGGGCGGCGGCGTGAAAGCTGCCTTCGCGCAGGATCACCAGAAATGTTTCGATCGCTTCAATCTGCATCTGATCACTATTTTCGCTTAGACTGATAAAATCAATTCGTTTTATTTATCAGCGTATGCGCGGCATTCTGTGGGCAACAGATAATGGAAGGACAGCCCCATGCCAGACACCCTTCACGCGCCAGATGACGCGGAACACCGCCACAAACCCACCTGGACCAGTTTTGAAAACGCCACCCGGGAAGATTTCCTGGCGGTGATGGATTATGAAGACGCCTATAACGCCGCCCTGCCCAACCGGATCCTGGAGGCGATCAAATCGCTGGACGAGGCCTGGACGCCTTACCCTGTGAACCGCTATCAGCACTCCCTGCAAGCCGCGACGCGCGCTCATGCGGACGGCGCAGATGAGGAAATCATCGTTGCGGCCTTGATCCATGACACCGGCGATATCCTTTCCCCTTACAATCACGGCGAACTGGCCGCGGCGATGATGAAGCCTTACGTCAGCGAACGCTGTTACTGGATCCTGAAGCATCACTGCGTGTTCCAGGGCTACTACTACAATCACCACCTGGGCGGGGATCGCAATGCCCGCGACAAATACCGCGACAGCCCGTTTTGGGAAGACTGCCGCTATTTCTGTCATGAATATGACCAATGCGCCTTTGATCCGGACTATCCGACCAAACCGCTCACGTTCTTTGAACCCATGCTCCGCCGACTGTTGTCCAAAGGCGAAGGACATATGGAACTGAATGAAACCGCTGAAGATTAAAACACAAAAGACCGGGGATCATCGCCCCGGCCCTTTTTTATTCTGTGATCAATGATCAGTCGCTTTCACTCATATCCACGCCAAGGGCCTTGGCCACGGTGAAGATGTCTTTATCCCCGCGACCACACATGTTCATCACGATGATGTGGTCTTTCGGCAGGGTCGGCGCCATTTTCATCACATGGGCCAGCGCGTGGGAGGGTTCCAGCGCCGGGATGATGCCTTCCTGCGTACAGCAGAACTGGAAGGCTTCCAGTGCTTCGGTGTCGGTGATCGACACATATTGCGCACGGCCAATGTCATGCAGCCAGGAATGTTCCGGCCCAATACCCGGATAATCCAGACCCGCAGAGATCGAGAACCCTTCAAGGATCTGACCGTCATCATCTTGCAAAAGATAGGTGCGGTTGCCATGCAGAACACCCGGACGGCCGCCAGTCAGCGATGCGCAGTGTTCCATCTTTTCATTCACGCCTTTGCCGCCGGCTTCAACACCAACGATATTGACGCTGTCATCATCAAGGAACGGGAAGAACAGGCCCATGGCGTTGGATCCGCCACCAATCGCCGCGATGATGGTATCGGGCAGACGGCCTTCGCCTTCGTGTTCTGGCAGCTGCTCGCGCACTTCTTTACCGATGATCGCCTGGAAATCGCGCACCATCGCAGGGTATGGGTGCGGACCGGCCACGGTGCCGATGCAGTAGAACGTGTCGCGCACATTGGTCACCCAGTCACGCAGCGCATCGTTCATCGCATCTTTCAGCGTGCCACGACCAGAAGTCACAGGCACAACTTTTGCGCCCAGCAATTTCATGCGGAACACGTTGGGTGCCTGACGTTCAACGTCATGCGCGCCCATGTAAACGATGCATTCCAGGCCGAAACGCGCACAGACGGTCGCGGTTGCAACACCGTGCTGACCTGCGCCAGTTTCTGCGATGATCCGGGTTTTGCCCATACGACGCGCCAGCAGGATCTGACCCAGCACATTGTTGATCTTATGCGCGCCGGTGTGGTTCAGCTCGTCGCGTTTCAGGTAGATCTTAGCGCCACCCAGAGCTTCGGTCATGCGTTCGGCATAATACAGCGGGCTTGGGCGACCGACGTAATGTTTCCACAGGTCATCCATTTCCGCGTGGAATTCCGGGTCAACTTTCGCACGTTCGTATTCTTCCTCAAGGTCAAGGATCAGCGGCATCAGGGTTTCAGACACGAAACGCCCGCCAAAATCACCAAAACGGCCGTTTTCATCCGGTCCGTTCATAAAGCTGTTGAACAGATCATCCATAGTTTTTCCCCTCAGAAACGTGGCACGGGATTTGTCGCTGCCTGGACGAAATCCGCTATCTTCTTTGCATTCTTTACGCCTGGCGCGCTCTCAACACCAGAGGAAACGTCAACCTGCGTTGCGCCCGTCAGGTGGATGGCCTCGGCGACATTTTCCGGGTTCAGCCCGCCCGCCAGCATCCATGGTGTGGCCCAGCGACGCCCGGCCAGCAAACGCCAGTCAAAAGCCAGACCATTCCCCCCGGGCAGATCGGCGTGTTTTGGCGGTTTGGCGTCGATCAGCAGCTGATCGGCAACCTGGGTGTAGGTGCTGATTTGCGCAAGATCCGCTTCATCCGCAATCCCAATGGCTTTCATCACCGGCAGACCATAACGCGCACGTACTTCCTGCACACGTTCAACGCTTTCTTTCCCGTGCAGCTGTAACATATCCAGCGGCACTTGCGCGGTGATCGCATCCAGCGTGGCATCATCTGCATTCACGGTCAGGGCAACCTTCGCCACCCCTTCCGGAATTTCAAGCGCCAGGTTGCGCGCCTGGTCAATCTCAAGATGTCGGGGGGATTTCGCAAAAAATACGAGGCCCGCATAACGGGCCCCGGCGGCAGCAACTGCAGCCACATCATCAGTGGTCTTCAGACCGCAAATCTTAACACTGGTGGTCATATTCTGATGCCCTGCCTTTTCGTGGCAGCTTATGCTTTGCTTTCCAGAAGCGCCAGCACATCATCGGCCTTGCCGCCTTTTTCTGCCGGCGTCGTCGCCCGCAGCGTTTCCACTTCTTTCTTCAGCTTCTCAGCCTGACGCGCTGTACCGCGGAATTTCATTTCGCGCAGCCATTCCCAGACAAAGCCGATCAGCAGACCGGCGATGATCCCGCCAACGACAACCACAAAAAGCGGCAGTTGCAGCGGTGCACCTGAAAGGCCCAGAAAAGCCGACAATTCCGGCGGCAGCAGATAAAGCGAAACAAATCCGCGATTGGCCAGTGCAACTGTAATCAGCACAAAGGCCAGAGCGGCAAGAAACAGATATTTAAGATAGCGCATTCGTTACTTTCCGTTAAGCCGGTCTCGCAGTAGTTTACCTGTCTTAAAGAACGGCACATTTTTCGCGGGCACTTCAACAGATTCACCGGTGCGTGGATTGCGACCCGTACGTGCCTCACGTTGTTTAACAGAAAATGCACCGAAACCACGTAGTTCTACGCGGTCGCCACGGACCATTGCTTCTGTTATTTCATCAAATACAGTGTTTACGATGCGTTCAACATCGCGCTGATAAAGGTGCGGATTTTCATCCGCGATAGATTGAATAAGTTCCGAACGGATCATTCCTGTTTTCCCCTGGCTGGATTAGGCACATTTTAACATGTGCTCATTTGGAATTCGTCATGTGGACGTTTCTATATTCACCGCTGCAAACTAAAACCGCAACGGGAAAGGCCCTTTCAAGCCGGGCTTTCAGCGATTTGAGACAAAATTATGCCTATTTTCCGACCAGTATCGGCGAATTCCACCCTATTGTACACGAAATTAGACGGCTTTAAGGAAATTTGATTCGTTTAAAAAGGCGGCCCGATATATCACCAGGCCGCCTTTCAATGTTTTTTTCAGTCTACGGACTGAATGATCAGTCGTCAGACTTCAGAGCTGCGCCAAGGATATCGCCCAGGGACGCGCCAGAGTCAGAAGAACCATACTGTTCCACTGCTTCTTTCTCTTCAGCGATCTCACGTGCTTTGATGGAGAGACCCAGACGACGGGTTTTCGCATCAACGTTGGTTACACGTACGTCAAGCTTGTCACCAACCTGGAAGCGCTCTGGGCGCTGCTCGGCACGGTCACGGGACAGGTCGGAACGACGGATGAAGGATTTCATGCCTTCATAGTCAACTTCCACGCCGCCATCTTCGATCGCAGTCACTTCAACAGTGATGATAGAACCGCGCTTCACGCCGTCAGCAACTTCAGCGAACGGATCGCCGCCCAGTGCTTTAACGGACAGAGAGATGCGTTCTTTTTCAACGTCCACTTCGGTTACAACAGCCTGAACCATTTCACCTTTGCGGTAGTCGCCGATCACATCTTCGCCACGGCCTTCCCATGTCAGATCTGACAGGTGAACCATGCCGTCGATTTCATTGTCGAGACCGATGAACAGGCCGAATTCAGTGATGTTCTTAACTTCACCTTCAACTTCGGTACCAACTGGGTTGTTCTCAGCGAACACTTCCCATGGGTTGCGCATGGTCTGTTTCAGACCAAGGGATACACGACGCTTGGAACCGTCGATTTCCAGAACCATGACTTCGACTTCTTGTGAAGTAGACACGATTTTGCCCGGGTGTACGTTCTTCTTTGTCCAGGACATTTCGGAAACGTGTACGAGGCCTTCAACACCGGCTTCGAGTTCAACAAATGCACCGTAATCGGTGATGTTGGTGACGCGACCCTTGTGGACGGAATCCAGTGGGTATTTCGCAGCAACAGCATCCCATGGATCGTCCTGCAGCTGTTTCATGCCGAGGGAGATACGGTGGGTTTCTTTGTTGATCTTGATCACCTGAACCTTGATGGTCTCACCGATTGTGAGGATCTCGGATGGGTGGTTCACACGGCGCCATGCCATGTCGGTCACGTGCAGCAGGCCGTCAACGCCGCCGAGGTCAACGAATGCACCGTATTCAGTGATGTTCTTAACAACACCGTCAACTGCCTGACCTTCGGAAAGGTTGCCGATAACTTCAGCACGCTGTTCTGCGCGGGACTCTTCGAGGATCGCACGACGGGATACAACGATGTTGCCACGACGACGGTCCATTTTCAGAATCTGGAACGGCTGCTTCAGACCCATCAGTGGGCCTGCGTCACGTACTGGGCGTACGTCAACCTGGGAACCTGGCAGGAACGCAACAGCGCCGCCGAGGTCAACAGTGAAGCCGCCTTTAACGCGACCGAAGATAGCACCGTCAACACGCTCTTCGTCAGCATATGCTTTCTCGAGGCGATCCCATGCTTCTTCACGGCGTGCCATCTCACGAGAGATAACAGCTTCACCGCGGGCGTTTTCAGCTGCGCGCAGGAACACTTCTACAGTGTCGCCGACAGCGATTTCAGCTTCTTCACCAGGGTTTGCGAATTCTTTCAGATCAACGCGGCCTTCCATTTTGTAGCCAACGTCGATGATAGCCTGGCCCGCCTGAATAGCGATAACCTTGCCTTTGACAACAGACCCTTCCTGAGGGGTGTCAATCTCGAAGCTTTCCTGCAGCAGGGCTTCGAATTCTTCCATAGATATATTTTGAGCCATTTGGTCTCAGTTTCCTTTACAGTCGTTTTTCCGGCCGTGCGGTTGTCTCCGCCGGTCTTGGTTTCAGTTGGTCAGCGGGCAGCCTGAAACAAACAGACCAAACACAAACAAAGAGGGCCGGTATGTGCCGACCCTGCCCGTCATTTTTTTTGTTTTATGGCATATATGCCTTACTGACCCGGGCTATATAGCGTTAACTGCAAGGAAACACAAGCCTGCATCCTCTGCAAAACAAGGCCATTCTCTTGCTTTTCGGGGGCTGTGACAGGCCAATCACAGTAAAGCCCGAAAGGTCAGAAATGATTCGGATGATCAATATCGAACAGGCCCTGCCTCTGCGCCAGGGCGTTCTTTGGCCGGGGCATCCGCTTTCGCATGCGATGGTGCCCGGCGATGAGGCTGCTTTGCATTTTGGTCTGTATCATGAAGAAACCCTGGTTTCAGTTGCGTCATTGTTTCCGGATGATCATTCCGGCATCCAGCTGCGCAAATTTGCCACCCTGCCCCACCTGCAGGGCCAGGGCTTTGGTCGCCGGATGCTGGATCACCTTCTGACACAGGCACGGGACAGCGGGGCAACACATCTTTGGTGTGATGCGCGTGTGTCTGCCCGGGATTTTTATGCAAAATCAGGATTTCGGGAAGAAGGTGAGGTTTTTGAACGAAAGGGCCAGTCTTATATCGTCATGCAGCACACGTTCGACCGGCCCTGACCCAAAGAACGTGCGCAGTCCCTGGCAAATCTTAACCCTCCTTTGCGATAAATCCCCCGTTGCGCAACACCGGGAAACCCCGGACCCAAGATCGGATGAGAGGCCCCGGCGAAAGCATAAGGGGCGGATCACAGCTTACCTGTCAGGGCGTAACGATCCCTGGCACTTAGATCATATCCGCAAAGGCGGCGCCGCCATCTTTACTGGTCCTGCAAACAGGCCTGCGATGGAATGCTTCATCTGAACAGCTTTCAGGAACCGCCGGGACCACCCGCGCGGACAAAACCTGTGCGTTCAACAATCAGCCTGCGTTCCGGACAGCATCCACGGCAGCGACACACCGAGCGACAGCGTCGTCGATGGACAATTCAGATGTATCCAGAAGAATAGCATCCTCCGCGGCCTTCAAAGGGGCCGTTGCGCGTTCACTGTCACGTTTGTCCCTGGCCTGCAGATCTTCCAGGACACCTTCCGGTGTCACATCCTGACCCTTCGCCGACAATTCCAGATATCGCCGTTCTGCCCGTACCTCATCGGAAGCCGTAACATACAACTTCACCTCTGCTTCGGGGCAAATCACTGTGCCGATGTCACGCCCGTCCAGGACCGCGCCCCCGGCCCGGCGCGCAAATGCCCGCTGAAAATCAAGCAAAGCCTGGCGCACTTCCGGAATTGCAGCAACTTTAGACGCGGCCTGCGCCACAGCCGAATTGCGCAACGCGTCTGCATCAATATCTTCCGCACGCAGAGATCTCGCCGCCTCCAGCGGGTCAGCGCCCTGCAACAACTGCGCGCCAACCGCACGATACAAAAGCCCGGTATCAAGGTGCGCAAAGGCAAAATGCGCGGCAAGCGCTTTGGAAATTGTCCCTTTGCCCGATGCTGCCGGGCCGTCAACTGCGATGGTAAGTGCCATATGTTCTGCCTCCGTCTGGTCGGGGTACCTTTACAGAGGCCAACTGTCAAACCCGGGCAGGTCGCATACGTCTGTGTTCCCGGAAATGACACAGTGCCAGCCAGAACAGCAAAATCAACGCCCCGGCAGAACACAGTGTTTTCAATACGGTCCATTGATTGGCCTGCATCACCATCACATGGGAAGGCGCACCTTCTGTCACAAGCAACCGTGTGATCACCATATTTTCGAAATAGTCTGCCGTTGCGCTGCCAATGGCCAGCCCCATTCCGACAAGTGCCCCGGCACCATCGGAAATTCTGTTAAAAATCAGACAAAGCGTCAGCGCAAGGGCCCCGGGAAACACCATATCCAGCAAATGTTGGGGGCCCAGATAGATCTGACGCGCACCGGGTGTTAAAGCTGTCAGGAACGCATGGGCTTCTTCATAGGTGTAACCTGTCAGCCTCTGATCGAACGGCACCAGCCCACCTGCCCCGTCTGCAATCGACGGAAGCGTCCAAAACACCATCGCAGCATATAAAAACGCTGTGACGGAAAACAAAGCCGTAAAAAGCATCGTAAACCGCATCGTATCCTCCGGCCTACAGGGTACTGAACAATCCTTCAGTCAAAGTTAACATATCTTGCCATCTCTTGTGCAGATATTGCCAACCCGGGGACCGCCCCCTCGAAATGCAGGAAACAGCCATTTAATCAGAAACAGACAACAAAAGGAAACACGATATGTCGATCTGGTTTTTCGCCGGCGTCGCGCTCACACTTTGGGTGCTATACGATCTTCTGATGGGCTACACTTACCTGTGGGAACCCGTCGTACGCGCCGAAAACCCCTGGGGGTACTGGGCCGTCCTAACCCTGTGGTCAGGGGCTGCGATCAGCTGCTTTGTCGTCGCCTGAACACGTCAGTCTTTGATCATGGTTGTCAGCTCTGGATCATATCCCGCTGACTGTGGTGCATCCGTGGGGATATCGTAGTAATCCCCTTTATACTCGCAATAGATATGTCCACGGATGTCCAGGCCTGTATCCCCATCAAGGGTGCCGGCAAAAACTGAAATATTCGCACCGGTCCCATCCCAGAACAGATTGCTGCCACAGGTCGCACAAAATCCGCGCCGGGCCGTGTCTGAGGATTGATACCAGGTAACCTCCCCCTGCACTGTAATCTGATCTCGTCGTACAGAGGTCGCCGCAACATGATGGCCCGAGGTTTTCCGGCACTGCACACAGTGACAAGCTATCACGGGGCGTAATTCACCCGTCAGTTCAAAACGCACATCGCCACAAAGGCAGGACCCGGTTTTCATCACTTTTTCCTCCTGATATCAGGAGCAGGATCAAAGGAAACATCCCGCTGATGCCCTCTGAAAACGACACACCCGGAACATTTTCAGTCCCGGGTGTATAAAAATTCCTGCGAATTGCCCTGCCTGTGTCAGGCGTTATCGCGTGTGATCTGTGCGCCCAGGGTCTTCATCAGATCCTCAAACACCGGGAAGGATGTGGCAATTGGCGTGCCGTCATCGACAGACACAGGGTTCTGCGCCGCCATGCCAAGCACCATGAAAGACATCGCAATCCGGTGATCCAGGAAGCTTTCGCAGGTTGCACCACCCGGCACACCGCCCGGCCCCATGCCATGCACGATCATCGTGTCTTCATCTTCCTCAACCGTCACGCCACAGGCGCGCAGACCACGGGCCATGGCGTCAATACGGTCGCATTCCTTCACGCGCAGTTCTTTCACGCCGCGCATCACGGTTTTACCGGTGGACAGGGCCGCAACAACGGACAGCACCGGGTATTCGTCAATCATCGACGCCGCACGTGCAGGTGGCACTTCGATGCCATGTGTTTCAGCGTAACGCACGCGCAGGTCGGCGACGGGTTCACCACCCTCAAGGCGTTCATTTTCAAACGTAATATCCGCGCCCATTTCAACAAGCGTCGTGTAGATCCCGTTGCGCGTCAGGTTCTGGGACACGCCAGGCACGAACACTTCGGACCCGGGCACAATTGTCGCCGCACAGGTCGGAAAAGCAGCAGAGCTTGGGTCGCGAGGCACAGAGATCACCTGCGGTTTCAGTTCTGGCTGGCCGGTCAGGGTGATACGACGGCCGTCCTCTGTTTCTTCAACGGAAATCTCAGCCCCGAAACCTTCCAGCATGCGTTCGGTATGGTCACGGGTGGCTTCTTTTTCGATCACCACAGTCTGGCCCGGCGCATTCAACCCCGCCAGAAGCACCGCGGATTTCACCTGCGCTGACGGCATTGGAACGGTGTATTCCACCGGCACAGGTTCGGTTGCGCCCACAATGGTCATCGGCAGACGACCACCGGACCGGCCCACGGATTGCGCGCCAAACAGCGCAATCGGATCGGTCACACGGCCCATCGGGCGCTTGTTCAGGCTGGCGTCACCTGTGAAAGTCGCATTGATCCCCTGGGTCGCCATAACGCCCATGATCAGACGCACGCCAGTGCCGGAATTACCGCAATCAATCACATTGTCAGGTTCGGAAAAACCGCCAACGCCCACACCGTTCACGGACCATTCGCCGGGGCCATGTTGGGTAACGGTCGCACCAAAGGCCCGCATGGCTTTTGCCGTATCCAGCACGTCTTCGCCTTCCAGCAGGCCGGTGACTTTGGTTTCACCCACAGCCAGCGCGCCAAAGATCAGCGCGCGGTGCGAAATGGATTTATCCCCAGGTACAGCAGCTTCGCCGTTCAGCGGGCCGCATTTACGAGAGGTCATCGGGATCGGGGTGCCATGGCCGGACATTTGCGCTTCCTTCATTCAGTCTGACGACACTGATAGCGCAAGCAAAGGGGGGCGTAAATCATGCAAATGATCCACGCCCACCCTTATCTTTTATGTTTGCGTCAGGTCACCTCGTTAAACCGTGGTCCTTTGAAGGTGCGATGGGCATTCCCGCGTTTCAGAGCATGGTGGCGCAGGTTCGCATCCCGGGCCTGATCAGCCGTATCAATTTCCGCCTGCGCGGCCCTCAACGCGGCCAGCCGTTCCACAGCCAGGGCCTTGTTGCGATGCTGCGAACGCCCGTCCCGCACGACCACCGACACGCCGCTTTGCAGGCAGGTCGCCCGCACAGCGCTGTCGGTGGTGTTCTGATGCTGGCCACCTGGGCCACCGGCACGGAAGGTATCAAAGCGCACATCCCCCGTTGCCGCGATGGCTTTCACCGCCGCAAGACGCGAAACACCCGCAAACCAGTTCTGGCGCTTATAACCGGGGCGCAGCGTGCTTTTGCTGATCCAGCGGATGGTACCAACCCAATGCTGTGCAAAGCAATCCGCGCAGGGCCCGTGCAATGTCACGACCGCAGATTTCACACCGTGTTTTGCAGGCACTTCACTGATGTCCAGATCCGCACCCATGTCTTCCGCTTCTTCCCGCATCCGCGCCAGGATATGTGCCGCCGCAAGACAGCACTCTCCCGGCCCGTTGCCGCTGGTCACAAGAAAAGTCACGCGATCAGTCGTCTTCTCAGTCATGGCGGCCCCCGGTCTTTGCGTGCTTAAACGTCATCAGCGGTGCAAGCGTCGCCACCACATTTGCCACATCAAAACGCGCCAGATCATTCGCCACATCCGCGGCGGATTTATAGGCCTGGGGCGCTTCTTCAATCAGCATGGCTTTATCTTCGCAGATCACCCGCCCATTGGCGGTTGGCCTGCGCAGAGCCTCAAGCGAAGACTTCGCCTTTGACACACGCCCATGCATAGAGGCGCGATCATAGCGTCGCCCTGCCCCATGCGCGCAGGAGTTCAGCGCAGTGCCGCCACCCGCTCCGGGCTTCAGCAGAAAGCTTTCCGTCGCACGCGTACCGGCCAGCGGCACCAGATCCTGCAATTGCGCAGCCCCTTTCCGATGCAGCCATGCACCCTGTTTCTGCGTCACCAGGTTATGCGCGCAATCGCTGATTGGGGTGAGATTGCAACGCAGGGCATGCGCCGCACGTTCTGCGATGATCTGACGGTTCAGCCGTGCCCAAATCGCCGCCTGGTCATGACGCTCAAGCCAGGCCCGGCCCTCTTCGGACGCGGGGTCATAAGCGACCAGCCCATCAGCCAGGACATCCTGCAAAAATTGATGTCCAAGGCCACGAGACCCCGAATGCACAAGCAGACAAAGCTGATCTTTCTTCAACCCGCTTTCCGGATCCGCCTGTACCACCCGCTGCACTTCACAGAAATGGTTACCAGTGCCGATTGTACCCAGCGCCCCTGCGAACAGATCCCCAGGCAGACCAGATTGCAGCAGATCCCCTGACACATCCCAGCCATTCGGTTCAGCCAGGCAGCGCAATTTGGCCGCCATCTTATCCGGCTTCCAGCGGCGCAGCGGCAGATCCAGCGCATACAGCGCCATGCCACAACCGATGTCAGATCCCACAAGCTGTGGGTGCAGCTTGTCTGACAGAACCGCGCAGCCTACTGGTCCGTATTTTCCCGGATGCAGGTCTGGAAACGCCGCAACCGCACGCACGCCTTCAAGACACGCAACCTGTTGCAACTGATCTTCCGCACGCCCTTCGATCCAGGCATTTTCATTGTAATAGAGATGGATCGCAGCCCCGCCCTTTTTGGCAGGCAGCACACGACCCGAGGCAAAATTGCCCATGGTATATTCCAGTATTTTGATTTTGTCGGCCGCTGTCACCAGCGCACCTGTACAAAGTCTGGGGCTTATGTGGCCTTAAACTTTGCGAACCCCGGCAGGGATGAATGTAAGTGTCGTCATGTTATTCTCCCTTGCTTCTGAGGATACGGAATGCCCGATGGGCGGTGTGTCTGCCTTTTAGCGGCAGATATGAAAACAGCAAAGCCCCGCTCGAGCGACAGGGCCTGCATGTGGTTTAGCGGTAACAGTGGTGTCAGCCCTTACGGCGGAACGTCATATAATGTGGCGTCCGGCCTTCGCGCAAAGCCTTTTGTTCATAGCGTGTGGAAATCCAGTCATCCCAGGAATTGCGCCAGTCGTCCGCGCTTTCCGCCAGCCATTCAAACCCGGCCTTTGGCACTTCTTCCATAGTCTGACGCACGTAATCTTCAATATCCGTCGCAACCCGGAAAATCGCACCCGGTTTCAGAACCTTCGCCAGTGGCTCCAGGTGTTCCTGGGTCACAAAGCGGCGGCGGTGGTGACGTTTCTTGGGCCAGGGGTCCGGGTAAAGCAGGAAGGCTTTGTCAATGGATTGTTCCGGCAGCACATCAAACATGTCACGTGCATCCCCGGGGTGGATCGCAACATTGCTGACACCGGCTTCGCGGATTTTACCAAGTAGCATAGCAACGCCGTTGATATAGGGTTCACAGCCGATGATGCCGACATCCGGGTAGGTCTTTGCCTGATGCACCATATGTTCGCCACCGCCAAAACCAACTTCCAGCCAGACAGGTTTATCGCCAAACAGCGCCTTCAGGTCGATATTCTCACGGGTCGGATTGTCTTCCCAGGTCACTTTCCCCGGAGAAAGTTTCGCGAGATCTTCGTCGAGATAAGTCTGCTGAGAGTCCCGCAGGCCTTTACCCTTGAAACGACCATAGAAGTTACGCCAGGGCGCGCCGGAGGGATGATTACCTTCAGGTTTTTTATCGTCAGACATGGTCACTCCGCAGGCAAGAGAAAGGCAGGCAAATTGCCCGCCTTCCCTAAACTTTAAGCCCGCAAAGTGCAATCCACCCTGTGAGAGGGTTAGAGGTCACGAGCCTGAGCAAGCTTCAGAGCTTTATTCAGGGGCTTTGCTTCTTTCGCCGGAAACGCACACAGTGTAATTTTCCAACCTGCGCCCATAGCCTTCAGAAAGTGATGGGATTCCCGGATGGCAATCACTGCGGCCTCATCTTTGGGAAACCCGTAAACGCCAGTAGAAATCGCGGGAAATACGATGCGTTTCAGACCGTGTTCAGCTGCCAGTTTCAGGCTGTTACGATAGGCATTGGCCAGCAGTTCCGGTTCATCATTGCCGCCACCACGCCAGATTGGACCGACGGTGTGAATGATATTGAGAAAGGGCAGATCATGGGCACCGGTAATAACGGCGTCTCCGGTTTCACATCCACCAAAGGCCCGGCATTCTTCTTTTAGCCCGGGGCCGGCTGCGCGATGGATTACGCCATCAACGCCGCCGCCCCCAAGCAAAGATTTATTGGCCGCGTTCACAATTACATCGGCAACACACTCAATGATGCTTCCGACATGAACAACCGGCCACATGCTTAAACCGCTTTCTTAAGCGCCTCGGCCAGATCCGTGCGTTCCCAGGAGAACCCGCCATCATCGGTCGGGGTCCGCCCAAAGTGACCATAAGCAGCCGTGCGCTGATAAACCGGTTTATTCAGGCCCAGGTGGGTCCGGATGCCCTGTGGCGTCAGATCCATACAGGCCGCGACCGCTTTTTCGATCTCACTTTCATGCACCTGACCTGTGCCATGGGTATCGGCGTAAATCGACAGAGGTTTTGCAACACCGATTGCATAAGACAGCTGCAGCGTGCAGCGATCAGCCATACCGGCAGCAACGATGTTTTTCGCCAGATAACGCGCCGCATAGGCTGCGGAACGGTCAACCTTTGTCGGATCTTTCCCGGAAAATGCACCGCCACCATGTGGGGCTGCACCGCCGTAAGTATCCACGATGATCTTACGACCCGTCAGACCGGCATCCCCATCCGGGCCGCCAATGACGAATTTCCCGGTTGGGTTCACGTGCCATTCCGTCGCCGCAGAGACCCAGCCTTCCGGCAGTGTTTCGCGGATGTAAGGCTCTACAATCGCACGCACATCATCCGAGGTCAGATTTTCATCCAGGTGCTGTGTGGACAGAACGATGGAAGACACGCCAACTGGCTTGCCCCCTTCATACACAACGGACAGCTGGCTTTTGGCGTCCGGGCCCAGCGCTGGTTCTGTGCCGTTTTTGCGCACTTCCGCAAGACGACGCAGGATCGCGTGGGAATACTGAATCGGGGCTGGCATCAGGGCTTCGGTTTCATTTACCGCATAGCCAAACATGATACCCTGATCACCTGCGCCTTCGTCTTTGTCAGCGCTTGCATCTACACCCTGGGCGATATGGGCGGACTGTTCATGCAGCAGGTTGGTGATTTCCACGGTTTCGTGGTGGAACTTATCCTGCTCATAGCCGATGCCTTTGATGCAATCGCGCACGATGGCATCGGTCTTTTCAAGATATTCTTTAAGTTTCGCCTGATCAGACAGGCCAACTTCACCACCAATCACAACACGGTTTGTTGTGGCGAAGGTTTCACAGGCAACCCGTGCTTCGGGTTCTTCAGAAAGAAAGGCGTCAAGGATGGCATCCGAAATCTGGTCACAGACTTTATCAGGATGCCCTTCGGAAACGGATTCCGAAGTGAACGTATAGTTTTCACGAGTCATTTGAAAGTGCTCCGGTACAAAATGAAACCGCCACGCCAGGAAGCCGTTGTGGCAGCAGATGCATCGCCCCTACGCCTGTAATGGTGGAGGGTCAACCGTGCTTAGCGCGAAGTTGTCTCAAAAAGATTAATACGCAACCGAAAAACAACAAAAACAGGAATACAGGCCTGTCGCCTGTTGAACGGTATAAGGTTTCGCTGCGGGCCTCTGGCAGATACGCATCCAGAAAACCTTCAGTCGCAAAAGGCAGCTGCGCAGTGATCGTTCCATAAGGATCAATCATCGCAGTCACACCTGTATTGGCCACCCGCACCAGCGGTTTCCCCTGCTCGACCGCCCGGAACTGCGCCTGAACCAGATGTTGCCAGGGGCCGGAAATCTGGCCGAACCAGGCATCATTGGTGATCTGCAAAATCCAGTCCGCGCCATCCGGGGCGGCATTCACATCCTGGGGAAACACGGCCTCATAACAGATCAGGGGCAGCGCCTGCCCAAGCGGGCCCAGATCAAACAGTTTTGCCTCAGCACCAGCGGTGAACCCATATCTCTGATTGGCCGCAAGGCCGTAAATCCCAAACTGCGCCATAACATCACCAAAGGGCACATATTCCCCGAAGGGCACCAGATGACGCTTGTCATAGCTTTGGTCCAGGCCGCCTTCTGCATTCATGTGAACGATGGAATTATAAAAACCTTCGTCGCGCGCATGCCCGATCCCAAAGAGCACCGGCACGCCATTCGCCGCATCCCGCAACAGCTGCATGCCATATTCTTCCTCAGAAAGGCGCACAGGTACGGATGTTTCCGGCCAGACGATCAGATCCGGGCGGCCCTGTGCACCAGGATCCGCGGTGAAGGCAAGGTTGCGATCATAGAATACAGAAACCCATTCCGGATCCCACTTCAGGTGCTGTGGCGCATTGGGTTGCAGCAGACGGATCAGAGGTCGCTCATCCGACACAGGAACAGCATCCCAGGTGAGATAACCAGAAACAACGGGCGCCACGCCCCAGACTGCAACCCCCAGGACAAACGCAGCATTCCGGCTGATCCCGCTTGCGCCCCAGACACCCGCTGTCATCAGCACCGTCAGCACATTCAACCCATGCGGCCCGATGAGGGACACAAGCTGCATCGGGGCCAGATCAACCCAGATATAAGCGGGCATGGCCCAGGGGAAACCCGTGAAAACATAAGCGCGCAACAGTTCCGCCAGCGGCAACGTCACACAAAGTGCCAATGCAGCTCGTTTCTGACCTGCCAGTTTGCGCGCGCCCCAGAAGGAGACAGCCCAGAATATCGCCAGACCACCTGCCATCAGGAAGATCGCAAAAGGGGCCATCCAGCCATGGCGGGCGATATCGACAAAGAAAGGCTCAACAATCCAACTAAGGGAAACGGCAAAATAGCCGCCACCAGCCCCCCAGCCACGCCAAAGCGCCGTCCGTGGGGTATCTGCCGCTTCCAGCAGCATCGCCAACACAACAAAGCCAACCAACGTCAGCGGCCAGAGCCCCCAGGGCGCATGGCCAAGCGCCATAAGCGCACCGGTCAGGAAGGTGGCGAAGATTGCCCGGCGACCCGTCAATCCGCCAAACAGCGCCATCAGCTTCTGCATAATGCCCCCGCCATCCCCAGGTTATTCCGCTGCCATATTCGGCAGATGCACGCGCATGCGTTTGATCTTGCGCGGGTCGGCATCAATCACTTCGAAATCCGGGCCAGCCGGATGGCGGATCATCTCGCCGCGTCCGGGCACATGGCCAAGCAGAACAAAGACCAGTCCGCCCAACGTGTCGATTTCATCATCATCCAGGCCTTCGCGCAGATTCAGGCCGATCTCTGCTTCGAATTCTTCCATCGGCGTGCGGGCTTCGGCAACATAGCAGCCAGGACGTTCCTCAAACCAGAGCGCACCTTCAACCGCATCATGTTCATCTTCGATCTCACCAATGACCTGTTCGATCAGATCCTCGATGGTCACCAGACCGTCCACGCCGCCATATTCATCAATCATCAACGCCATGTGTTTGCGCTCTGTCTGCATTTTCTGCAGCAGAATGCCGATGGGCATGGACGGCGGCGCAAAGATCAGCGGGCGCATCAGATTGCGCACGGAAAAATCACCATTGCCGTTTTGTCCGTTGAACCCGTATTTCAGCGAGAAATCTTTCAGGTGGATCATACCAATCGGCGTATCCAGCGTGCCTTCGAACACCGGCAAACGCGACAGACCGCTTTCGCGGAACACTTCGACCAGTTCATCGCGGCCAATATCATCCGGCACCGCCACCACTTCCACGCGGGGAATAGCGACTTCTTCCAGACGCATCCGGTGAAGGTTCAGCATACCATGCAGCGCAGTTTGTCCCGGGGCCGGAGTATCTTTCTCCGCCTCGCTGTCCTGTTCATTTTCAGTCTGGGAAAATCCCGCGAAAAGCCTGCGGAAAAAACCGCTGTCCTTCGCGTTACCGTTCTTCGGGTCTGACGACCCCGGTTCTATCTCTTCCTGCGCGCTTTGCGCCGCAGTAGAAGATCCGTCAATATTGTCGCCCATTGGTCCTTTCCGGGTCACTTAAACGGCGCACAACACGCGCCTGTCCTTAATATGGGTCAGCAATGCCAAGATTGCCAAGTATTTCTGTCTCAAGCCCTTCCATAAGGGCCGCATCTTTATCGTGAATGTGGTCGTAACCCAACAGATGTAAAATTCCATGAACGGCAAGATGTGTCACGTGATCCGTAAATGTCTTGCCTGCCTCAGCGGCTTCGCGCGCACAGGTGTCATAGGAAATTGCGATATCACCCAGTTCAGGATCCGGGCCAACAGGTGACAGAGGCTGCCCGCCCGCGTCATCAGCCGCGCGTTCTTCTGAGGGCCAGGACAATACATTTGTCGCCTTATCCTTGTCACGGAAGTCCGCGTTCAGCACCGCAATGCGCGCGTCATCACAGCCCATGACAACCACTTCCCAGTCGCCCGTCAGATCAAGATGCGCAAACACCGCCTGCGCGGCTGTTTCTGACAAAGCCTCCAGCCCCGCCTCTTCCCAGCGCGGGTCTTCACAAATCACATCGGTGATCATTTCTCAGCCTTTTTCGCTTCGCGCTTGATAAAAGCTTTTTGATCGGCGTCGTCATAGGCCTCAATAATTTTCGCAACCAGCGGATGGCGCACCACATCTTTCGCGGTGAAATAGTTGAACGAAATGCTGTCGATATGTTTCAGCAGACGTTCCGCATCATGCAGACCCGACGTCACGCCGCGCGGCAGATCGACCTGCGACCGGTCCCCGGTGATCACCATGCGCGATCCTTCGCCAAGACGGGTCAGGAACATTTTCATCTGCATGGTGGTCGCGTTTTGCGCCTCATCCAGCACAACAAACGCATTCGCCAGTGTCCGCCCGCGCATGAAAGCCAGCGGCGCGATTTCAATGCGCTTTTCTTCGATCAGCTTTGTGACCTGTTTCCCCGGAAGGAAATCGCCCAGCGCATCATACAGCGGCTGCATGAAAGGATCGACTTTGTCTTTCATGTCACCGGGCAGATAGCCCAGCTTTTCACCCGCTTCCACCGCCGGACGTGACAAGATGATCTTATCCACCAGCCCGTCAACAAACATCGATACCCCCGCCGCCACAGCCAGATAGGTTTTACCAGTGCCCGCAGGCCCGATGCCAAAGGCCAGTTCGTTTTCAAACAGCGCCCGCACGTAAGCTTTCTGGGCCTCGGTGCGGGGTTCAACGGTTTTCTTGCGGGTGCGGATTTCCACCCGGCCACCAGAGAACATTTCCATCTGCTGGTCCGGCGCATTTTCATGCCCGCCATTGTCACCGCCCATACGGATTTCAGCGGCAATATCGCCCGTTTCCACCGAACGACCAGCTTCAAGGCGCCCATAAAGCGCGTTCAACACATCCACAGCTTTGCCGCGTTCATAATCCTTACCGTGCAACACCAGCTGATTGCCACGGCGGATGATCTGCACGCCGAGGCTGCTTTCAATTTGCGTCAGGTTTTTGTCAAATTCACCGCAAAGCTCAATCAACAGGCGGTTGTCTGGATATTCCAGCGGGGTCTCCGCAGGGTTTACCGCGGCTTCAGCTTCGATCTGCAGGTCTTCAGTACCCAAGTTGGCTCCAGTCTGTCATCTGCCGGGCGAATCCGGCGCTTAAACCTATCGTCGCAATTTGAAAGGCCCCGCGCAAGGCAGGGGCGACAAACTTCACGAATTTGCAACAAAGGCGCTTATGGCAGGATTTCCCCGGTCAGTGAGTTGCTTTCGGTTGCGATAATCTTCACGTCCCGGATGTCACCTACCTGAACACCTTCCGCAGCCGCGTGCACCGCGTGCAGGTAGCCGGATTTACCGATCATCTGGCCTTCAATGCGCCCTGGCTTTTCAAACATCACACTGACGGTGCGGCCAATCATATCGGTCTGGGTCTGGCGTTGCTGTTCCCACAGAAGTTCCTGCAACCGGTGCAGGCGTTCTTTTGCAACCTGTGGATCGACCAGCGCACGTTCAGCAGCGGGCGTACCAGGACGCGAGGAATAGCAGAAAGAATAGGCCTGGCCGTAATGCACTTCGCGCACAAGCGCCATTGTGTCTTCAAAGTCCTGATCTGTTTCTTCAGGGAAGCCAACAATAAAGTCGCCAGACAACAGGATGTCAGGGCGCGCTTCGCGGAACCGTTCAATCACCCGCAGATAGCTTTCGGCGGTGTGGTTGCGGTTCATGCGCTTCAGGATCTTATCGCTGCCGGATTGCACCGGCAGATGCAGGTAAGGCATCAGTTTTGCACAGGTGCCGTGCGCCTCAATCAGGGCATCTTCCATGTCGTTCGGGTGGGACGTGGTGTAACGAATACGTTCCAGACCATCAACTTTGTCCAGCTCTGCAATCAGACCTGCCAGCCCCATGGTGCCTTTCGGCCCCTGCCCGTGGTAGGCATTCACATTCTGACCGAGCAGTGTGATTTCACGCACACCACGTTCGACCAATTCATTGGCTTCGCGAATAATGCGTTCCACCGGGCGGGACACCTCAGCACCGCGCGTATAGGGCACAACACAGAAGGCGCAGAATTTGTCGCACCCTTCCTGCACCGTCAGAAACGCAGCGGGCGCGCGTTTTGCTTTGGGGCGCAGTTTCAGATGTTCAAATTTATCTTCTTCCGGAAAGTCCGTGTCCAAAGCGCGTTTGCCCTGCTTCACGGTTTCCATCATTTTCGGCAGGCGGTGATAGGTCTGCGGGCCAACCACCAGATCCACCATCGGCTGGCGACGAATGATTTCTTCGCCTTCCGCCTGGGCCACACATCCCGCAACGCCGATCTTCAGATCGGGGTTTTCTGCTTTCAGGCCCTTAAAGCGGCCCAGTTCAGAATAAATCTTTTCAGCGGCTTTTTCGCGGATGTGACAGGTGTTCAGCAGAATCATATCTGCGTCTTCAACCTTCTCTGTTGACTCATATCCTTCGTGCCCAAGGCTTTCTGCCATGCGCTCGCTGTCATAGACATTCATCTGACAGCCCCAGGTTTTAATGAAGAGTTTTTTCTTTTCTGACATCAGAAAGGCCCCGCGTTTGATCGCTGCTGTTTACATGTGCAGAGAGAGGCTTGCAATATCCCCGGAATTATCCGATTTTCCGCCTGAGTGAGGGCATATGATTTACGATAGTTTACAGACATTTCTTGAAAACGGGCAAAAGGCAATTGCCAAAGGTCCGGTTGCAATCATCCTGGTCGAAGATCTGGTTGAGGTCGAAAGCACCATCCGGCATCACCAGAAGCTGGATTTCGCATCCATACTGGTTTTGCGCCCCGCCGGGCTTGAGCTGCCCGAAGATTTATCTGACACCCTGCATATCATTACCTGGGATCCTTTTGAGGATGACGCGACAGAAACCGCTGTGAACGCGATTTCCCAGGCGACGGCACCGGGCACCTGGATCTATTACTGCTATAACGCCGAATATCTTATGTACCCGTTCATGGAAACACGCAGCGTTGCAGAATTGCTGGCCTTCCACACAGAAGAACGCCGTCACGCAATGCTGACCTATGTGGTTGATCTTTATGCAAAAGATCTGAACCAATATCCATCTGGTGTTTCTCTGGATGATGCCTGGTTTGACAGAACCGGTTACTATGCGCTGGCCCGTGAAGATGCGGCAAATGGCTATGCCCGTAAGGAACGTCAGCTGGATTTCTACGGTGGGCTGCGCTGGCGCTTTGAGGAACATGTGCCTTACCTCAAGCGCACAATTGACCGGATTTCCCTGTTCACCTCGGCACCTTACCTGGAAATGAAATCCGGGCATGTGTTTAATGATGAGGAATACAACACCTATTCCTGCGAATGGCATCACAACCTGACGGCCTCTATTGCGTCTTTCCGGGCTGCCAAAGCCCTGCGATCCAACCCCGGCAGCCGGGATGTGATCGGGAATTTCAGCTGGCACAATTCCGTGAAATTTGACTGGAACAGTCAGCAATTGCTGGATCTGGGCCTGATGGAACCGGGACAGTGGTTCTGAACGTCGCGCATAGTGCCCGTCGTTCAGAAACCTCATTTATGACAGCTTGCGAAAAGCTTAACCCATTGCCTGCGCCTGCAGGAAGGGCTCTGGCGTGTCGACCTCCTGCAGTTTTGTGCCATTGATCCACCAGAACCGATTCCCGGTATTGCGCAGAAAACTGCGGTCGTGACTGACAAGAAGACAGGCGGCATCATGGGCGATTAATTCACCCTCCAGCGCCTCCTGTCCTTCAATGTCCAGATGATTGGTTGGCTCATCCAACAGGTAGAAATTCGGGTTTCTCAGGCGCAGCATCAGCATGGCCAGCCGGGCTTTTTGTCCCCCGGACAGGGCAGAAACAGCGGTGTCCTGCATCCGGACAGACACCCCCGCCCCGGCAAGAACCCCACGTGCTCGCTGATCCCCAAGATCAAAGGCATGGGTCACAAGCGACATAGGCGTTTCATCCGCTTTCAGCTGACTCAGATGCTGATCTGAACAGGCGGGCACGATGGATGGCGCATATTTCACGGGTGTGTCAGCACCTTCCAGCGCATCCTGGATCAAACTGAGCAAACGGGTCTTCCCCGTGCCATTCGCCCCCAAAAGCACCACCCTGTCCCCCGGACAGATCCATTTCTTTCCGGTGGCATACAAAGGACGGCCATCCGGTGTTTCAACCTGAATATCATCCAGCGTGATCAGGGCTTTCGCATGGGTGCCACTGTTGCCAAGACGAATATCACCCGCCCCCCGGTCTTTATGGGCCGGGCGTGCGGCGGCCTCAATTTTATCGGCACGATCCGCCAGCTGACGGGTTTTGGTCAGTAAAAGATCTGAACCGGAATTGATCCCGATATTCTTCAGCTTCGCCGCCTGTTTGCGCAATTGCTTTGCCTTATTCAGGTCATTGGCAAAGCGGCGTTCCTCAGCCGCATCAGTTTCCTCCAGCGCAAGGCGTGCGCCAGTGAAGGGCAGCGGAAAGATGCGCGACTGATCTGCCCTCAGAAATAAGGTGCGGTTTGTAACCTCATCCAGAAAGGCCCGGTCATGCGAGGTGATCACGACAGGCAATTCTCGCGGCAATCCCTGCAACCAGTTCTGCAACAGGCCCAGACGATACAGATCAAGGTGGTTGGTTGGTTCATCCAGCAGCAATACATCGGGTTCGGTGATCCAGGCGCGGGCCAGCATCGCCATGCGCTGCCACCCGCCACTCAGATCGCTAAGCGGCTTATGCTGGAATTCATAAGGCACCTGCAAATCGTTCAGAACCACATCCACGCGCCAGCTTTCATAATCGGCCTGATCCTGCGGCAATACTGACAACACCCAGTCATACATCGTGCTGTTCAGGGCCGTATCCGGCAGGTTCTGCAGAACACCGGCAACCTGCGTGCCCCGGGCCCGGGTGACTTGCCCTGATGTCGGTGCAAGATCATCGGCAAGACAGCGCAGCAACGTGGATTTCCCGCGCCCATTGGCCGCGACAAGGCCAATCCGGTCGCCTTTGGAAATTGTCAGATTCAGGTCAGAAAAAAGCGGCTCACCCAGGGTGATGCCCAAAGCATTGATAGTCATGATAGTCATAGGAAACTCAGGTCAATAAGAGACGGCCGCAAAGCGGCTATGAGCAGACCAGTGAGACAAATGTTTCATGACCTGCCCTGCAAACGAATTTACAGGGCGAGACGGGGACCATGCCAAAGTACGTAATTCCACCGCATTTCAGCCATCGTCCTCCCGTTGTGCATTGTTGAGCTGTTACAGGCAGTCTAGCACCCGCATTTCCCAATGCAAGCCCTTCCCCACAAAGCGCTTGCCCTCAAGCACTCTTGAGGTTTTATCAAAACCCCCAAAGCACGAATCATGGGGACAGGAAAGATGACGATGCACGCAGATCAACACAGCGAACATGTCGCCTGGGGCGAAATTTTAACACGCGAGGCAGCGGTGCCTCTTGTGCTGGTGTCGCTTGGCATCTGGTTACACGCGGCAGACAGCCTGCTGTTGGCGACGATGATCCCGCAGATCCTGGCAGATATCGGCGGCGATCGCTTTGTCGCCTGGACCATCGCCACCTATGAAATCGGATCCATCGTGGCCGGGGCCTGTGCGGCGATTGCCACCATGCGGGCGGGCATCCGCAACGTGATGACCTGCTGTGCGGTGGTCTTTGCCCTTGGCTGCGCCGCCTCGATGATGGCGACAAATATGCCTGTGCTTCTGGCTGGGCGTGTGTTGCAGGGGCTGGGCGGCGGCGGGCTGACGGCGATGACATTCATTTCCATCGCCATCCTGTTTTCCTCCCGCCATCAGGCGCGCGTCATGGCCGTGATATCTGCGCTTTGGGGGGCGTCGGCCTTTATGGGCCCGCTGATTGGCGCGTTCTTTGTGGAATATTTCACCTGGCGCTGGGGCTTTGGCTTTTTCCTGGTACAGGCGTTGATCCTCGCGCTGTGGATCTGGTTCACCCCGGGCATCAGCCAGGGGCGCAACATGGACAACGCGCCTACCCTGCCCCTGAAACGCCTGATCCTGCTGGTCGCGGGCACCACGATGATCGCCAGCGCCGGGATTGAAGTCAGTTTCCCGCAGACACCCCTTCTGATCCTTGGTGCATTTACCCTGCTACTGCTGTTCCTGCGGCAGGATGCCCGATCGGGCGACAACCGCATGTTGCCCGCCAATGCCTTTCACCTGCGTGACCGGGCCGGTGCCGCACTGCTGATGTGGTTTGCCATGGCAGCGGGAGTCATGGGATTGATGAGCTATGGTCCGGTGTTGCTTGCCAGCCTGCATGGTGTCGAACCTATTGTGGTTGGCTATATCCTTGCCGGTGCATCCTTTGGCTGGACGGTTTCCGCGATTGTCGTGTCCGGCTCCCCCGAACGGCTGGATCGTTTCTGGATCACGCTGGGCCTGGCGCTGGTCGCCTGTTCCGTTACCGGCATGTATTTTGCCGCCCCTGCCGGTCCCGTCTGGCTGATCGCGGGCCTGACCTGGCTGGAAGGCGTTGGCTTTGGCAGCGCCTATACATTCATCCAGCGCCGCCTGATTTCAATCACCCCGGAAAACGAGCAGGCCCGCGTCACCGGTGCCATGCCAACGGTCGCCCGCTTTGGCTATGCAGTGGGCGCCGCGACCTGTGGAATCATGGCAAATGCTGCCGGGTTCTCGCTGGAGGCTTCCCCTGAGATCCTGCAAACCGTCGCCCGCTACGTCTTCGCTGGCAGCCTGCCGTTTATTGCGCTGGGACTTTGGGCGATGCGGGGGTTTGTGCGGGGTTGAGAAAATTGCGAATGAGAACTGCAACTGCAACAATCATGAAGCGAGACCGATCAAACGGGTTACTTGCCCAAAGGCACAGGACTTACTGGCTTCCCGGCACTCAAATTGAGTTCCTACCGAAATGAAACCACGATGAAAATCCATCATCTCTTCGAAGAGAATATACATGAATGCATGATATTCTCCTTCAAGGGGAACGCCATACTCAAGCGGCTCCCTTGACGCACTCAGAAAATACGGATGAATACAATATATGCAATCATGCCCCGCAGTTTCGACATATGCGAAGTCCCACCTGATACCATTCCCTGGAGGTGTTCGCCTGGGACTTTGTGCGAGTGGTGGAACTGTTATCAGCGCTTCGAAATCAGGATCACGACCATACAACTGAAACATGTCAGATCTCATCACTGCGCTTGTAGCGTTAACATCACTTCGCCCGCAGGCGGATCACCACGTCGACCTTAGCGATTTCCATACCGGCAGGGGCATCCGGCACGCGGGCGAGTTCAAGCTCTTCCGCCGGGGCGTCTGTCAGGGTGCCACTGTCTTCCCAGTAGAAATGCGGATGATCTGTTAAGTTGGTATCGAAATAGGATTTGGACCCGTCCACAGTGATTTCGCGCAACACGCCTGCATCACAAAACGCCTTCAGCGTGTTGTAAACCGTGGCCAGAGACACGGGATCAGCAGACATGCGGGACGCGTCATAAAGGGTTTCCGCAGTCACGTGACGATCCTGACCGTCCCCCACCAAGAGAGTCGCCAGATTCACCCGCTGACGGGTCGGGCGCAGACCGGCCTGGGAAAGCCAGGCGGTGCTGAGATCAATGGCGCTTTGTCTTGCTTCAGGCGGGATTTGCGCAGTCATAACCGGTATCTTCTTTGCGAGTTATTCTCATATAGCGTGAAATCTGCGGGGAATTCAAACATATTCGCGACATATGTGCCGTAACGGCACCGCATGCGCACCACAGTGCTTGCCCTGTCAGGCCCCGCTCTGTTAAATGAGCCAACCAACAGTGAAGATAAAGGACCGCCATCAATGGCCCAATACCCAAGCAGCTTTGATAAAGAAGACCTTCTGAAATGTTCCCGCGGCGAGCTTTTCGGCCCCGGCAACGCACAGCTGCCTGCGCCGCCCATGCTGATGATGGACCGTATCACTGAGATTTCCGGCGATGGCGGTGCCCATGGCAAAGGTCATGTTCTGGCAGAATTCGACATCACCCCGGACCTGTGGTTCTTTGACTGCCACTTCCCCGGCAACCCAATCATGCCCGGCTGTCTTGGCCTTGATGGCCTGTGGCAGCTGACCGGTTTCAACCTTGGCTGGCGTGGCTGGCTGGGTCGTGGCTATGCGCTGGGCGTTGGCGAAGTAAAGCTGACCGGCATGGTGCGCCCTGACCGTAAGAAGCTGACTTATAAGATTGATTTCACCAAAGCGATCCAGACCCGCCGCCTGACCATGGGTGTTGCTGACGGTATCGTTGAGGCCGACGGCGAAGTGATCTACCAGGTCAAAGACATGAAAGTTGCCCTGTCGGAAAGCTGATTTCGGCTGAAATCTCTGAAAAACTGTCCTATATCTGATGCAGCCCTGTGTTAAAACGGGGCTGACAGACCCTGAAGAAGGAGAGCGCAGATGCGCCGAGTAGTCATCACCGGGATGGGCGTTGTGTCCTCCATCGGGAACAATATTTCCGAAGTCACCGAAGCCCTGCGCACCGGAAAATCCGGTATTGTTAAAGCTGAAGAATACACGGAAAACGGTTTCCGCAGCCAGATCCACGGCATGCCACAGATCGACATCACCGAACATATCGACAAGCGCCAGCTGCGCTTTATGGGCCCGGGTGCGGCCTATAACTATATCGCGATGGAAGAAGCGATTAAAGATTCGGGCCTTGAGGAAAGCGACATTTCCAATGAGCGCACCGGTCTGGTGATGGGGTCCGGTGGCCCGTCCACCTCAAACTTCTTCCAGGCCCATAACATCGTGAAAGAAAAAGGCGCGCCAAAGCGTATGGGCCCTTTCATGGTGACGCGCTGCATGTCGTCCACGAACTCTGCCTGTCTTGCGACTCCGTTTAAGATCAAGGGCGTGAACTATTCCATCACCTCCGCCTGCACCACCTCCCTGCACTGCATGGGCAACGGTGTTGAGCAGATCCAGATGGGCAAGCAGGACGTGATCTTTGCCGGTGGCGGTGAAGAACTCGACTGGACCCTGTCTTGTCTGTTTGACGCCATGGGTGCCATGTCTTCCAAATATAACGACACGCCGGAAAAAGCCTCGCGTGCGTTTGACGCAAATCGCGATGGTTTCGTGATTGCTGGCGGTGGTGGTGTTGTGGTTCTTGAGGAACTGAACCACGCTTTGGCCCGTGGCGCAAAGATCTACGCAGAAGTCACCGGTTACGGCGCGACATCTGATGGCCACGATATGGTTGCCCCATCCGGTGAAGGCGGAGAACGTTCCATGCGTCTGGCCATGTCCACCATTGGTGATCGCAAAGTCGGTTATATTAACGCCCACGGCACATCCACCCCTGCCGGTGACGTGACCGAAGTTGAAGCCGTGCGTCGTGTGTTTGGCGAAGGCAATGTGCCGCCGATCACCTCCACAAAATCCGTGACCGGTCACTGCCTTGGTGGTGCTGGTGTGCAGGAAGCGATCTATTCCCTCATCATGATGGAAAATAAATTCATCGCGCCTTCCGCAAACATCGAAGAACTCGACCCGGCCATTCGCGCCGATGAAATCGCGACTGAATTCGTTGCGAACGCGGATATCGACACAGTTCTGTCCAACAGCTTCGGCTTTGGCGGCACCAATGGCACTGTCGCCATGAGTAAATATCACGGCTGATCAAACAGCCCGACCTGACATTGACGCGCCCGGAAACTTTCAAAGTTTCCGGGTCGTTTTCTTTGAAAGAAAACGTCAGGCAACGTCCCTCTTCTCGGCCATTGCCTGACGAATGATCTGCGCTGCAGACGACAGAAACAGCCCCGCCATTATCCCGGCTACAATCAGATCCGGCCAGCCAGTGGCTGAACCCCAGACGCCCAGCGCCGCAATCATCACCGCAACATTGCCGATCGCATCATTGCGGGAACACAGCCAGACAGATCGCACATTCGCATCCCCGTCTTTATAGCGCGCAAGGATCAGAACACTGGCCAGATTTGCCACCAGTGCAAGAAAACCGATCAGCCCCATAATGTCTGCTTCAGGCACCCCAACATAAAACACGCGATACAGGGTCGAACCGAACACCCAGCCCCCCATGGCAAGCAGGCTGATCCCCTTCAGCATCGCCGCATTCGCCCGCACCCGCAAAGATGCCCCGATCACCGCCAGCGAAATCCCGTAGGTCAGCGAATCCCCCAGAAAATCCAGTGCATCAGCTTGCAAAGCCTGGGATTTCGCCAGATGCCCCGCCACGATTTCCACCACAAACATCACCGCATTGATCGCGATCACCAGCCAAAGCCGGCGTTTATAATCATCCGATACCCCGTCAAACCGGGCCTCATGTCCGCAACAACCTGCCATGCGAATCTCCTTTTCGATTTCATAGCAGATGATATAGTTTCTCCAGTGACTAGAGGTTCAAGAGGTTTTTCATGTATTCCATCGGCACATTGTCGGAACACACAAAGGTAAAGGTCCCGACTATCCGCTATTACGAAGAAATCGGCCTGCTGGCCGAAGCTGGGCGTACCGCAGGCAATCAGCGCCGCTATGATGACGCAGCCCTGGAACGGCTCAGCTTTATCAGACACGCAAGGGATCTGGGTTTCCCGATTGATGCGATCCGTGCCCTGATCACTTTGCAGAACCACCCGGATCGTTCCTGCGCCGAAGCCAGTGAGATCGCAGATCAGCAACTGTCTGGCGTGCGGGAAAAAATGGCAAAATTGCAAAACCTGGAACAGGAACTGTCCCGCATTTCAGAAGGCTGCAGTGGCACAGGACAGGCCGCAAACTGTTATGTATTGGCATCACTTTCTGATCATTCGAAGTGCGATCATGATCACTGATCTGACGCGACTTGCCCCGCCTGGCAGCGCAACCTATCGCCATAACAATCATTTCCAAAGGTGTTCAAAGTGCTTCTGATCGGTGCCCTCTTCCTCAGCTTTCTCACTTATCTGACCCTGCGCGGCGGGTTACGGGCCAAACGTGCCCTGCGTCTGGGCGGGAATGAACCACAATCGCTTTTGATGGGCGCGCTGGCCGTCGGGCTTGCCATGTGGGTTTTTGGCTGGATGTTTGGCATTGCGATTATGCTGGGTGTGGTGATCCATGAATACGGCCATGTCGCTGCTTTCCGGGTCTGCGGCCATCAGGATGCACGGTTCCGGCTGGTGCCGCTGTTTGGCGGCGTCGCCATTTCAGACCGCTTGCCCGACACACAGAAAGAGGATCTGTTTATCACCATCATGGGACCCGGCATCTGCCTTGCGCCGATGCTACTGGCCCTGGGGTTGGCAAATGTTCTGATGAACATGGGGTTCTTTATGGCGTCTTCATTCCTGCAGATGTTTGCCATGGTTCTGGGGCTTTTGAACTTCTTTAACCTCCTGCCTTTCTGGCCGCTTGATGGTGGCCGCATCTTGCGCACAATCTTCTATGCCTTCAGCCCGGGGTTTGCCCAGTTCATGACCATCGGCATGTCCGTCATGTTCGCTGGCATCGGCCTGTTGACGCAGTCCGTCTTCCTGACAATTTTTGCCCTTTTCGGCCTACAAAGCGCCTTCACAGCCCCGGTCGTTTCCTCACATCAGCGCCCGCTGACCCGCTTTCAGGCCACTTGGTGCTTCATTGCCTGGGCGACCTGTACGCTGGCATTTTTGCTGGGCGCCTTCCCGATGATCGCCGCTCTGATCCTGCCCCGTCTCATGTGACCACAGAAGGGGTTCACCTTCGCCCCGCACTGTGCCACCTTCCCCATGAAGGGAGACTGTCATGACGATCACGACCTGCATCTTTGATGCCTATGGCACTTTGTTTGATGTCAGTGCTGCGGCACGTGAGGCTGCGGAAGAACCCGGGAACGAAACCCTGGCCGCCTGCTGGCAGGCGCTGGCCGCGGACTGGCGATTGAAGCAACTGGAATACACCTGGCTGCGGGCCGTTGCAGATGCCCATGATGATTTCTGGCAAGTCACGCGCGACGGGCTTGACTGGGCGATGGAGAAACACGGGCTGGAAGGCGACGATCTGCGCACTCGCCTGATGCAACTCTATGCAGAATTGTCAGCGTATCCGGAGGTTCCGGAGATGTTAAAGACTTTAAAGAATGCCGGATATAGACTTGCAATTCTTTCAAATGGCGAACCGAAGATGTTGCAAAGTGCGATGAAAAGCGCGGACATTGCAGATCTGCTGGATGACTGCCTGTCGGTCGAAAACGTCGGCGTCTACAAACCCCACGCGCGGGTCTATGATATGGTAGGCGACAGGTTCGGTAGCGCCAATGAAGAGGTGCTGTTTGTGTCCTCCAACGGCTGGGATGCGGCCTGCGCCACGGGTTATGGATTTCACACGGCCTGGGTTAATCGCATGGGCCTGCCGGTCGATCGTATGCCCTGGACGCCCCGGCATATCGTGAGCGATCTGACAACAATCCCGGAACTGGCGAAATCTCTGTGAATACAAAATACTACACAACATCCGACGGCATTCAGATCGGCTATTCTGACGAGGGCGAGGGCAAGCCCCTGCTGCTACTTTCCGGCCTGACCCGCAATGCAAAAGACTTCAATCACCTGGTGCCACATCTGACCGATTACCGCGTGATCCGCCCGGATTATCGCGGCCGGGGGCGATCCGATCACGCACCATATCAGACCTACACGGTTGAAATTGAGGCCCGCGATCAGCTTGAACTGCTGGATCACCTGGCGCTGGATCAGGTCACCATCATCGGTACCTCTCGTGGCGGGTTGATCGCCATGCTTCTGGCGGCTGTTGCAAAACAAAGACTTAGCGGCGTTTGTCTGAACGACATCGGTCCGGAAATCGCGGCCAGCGGGCGTAAATATATTATGACCTATCTGGGTCGTCGCCCGCCGCAAAAAACCTATGAAGATGCCGCCGCGATGCGGGCGAAGTATTTCACGGACTTTCCGAATGTGCCGATGACCCGCTGGTTGGAAGAGGTCCAGAACCAGTTCACCCTGTCTGATCGCGGCCTTGAAATCATGTATGACCGCAATCTGCGCGACGCAGTGGGCGAAGGGTTGAAAACCACGGAACAACCGAATCTCTGGCCGTTGTTTGATGCGCTGGATGGTCTGCCGCTGGCGCTGTTGCGCGGGACAAATTCCAATCTTCTGACGGAAGAATGCGCACAAGAAATGCAGCGCCGCCGCCCGGATATGTCGTTTGCCAATGTGCCTGATCGTGGCCATGTGCCGTTCCTGGATGAGGTAGAAAGCCTTGATGTAATTCACAAATTTCTAAGGATGATCTGATGATCACTTACGCTGATATCCAAGCCGCACAACACCGCCTGAGCGGGCAATCCCGCCACACGCCGCTGCTGTCCTCTCCCTTTCTGGACGAAATCGCCGGGCGGAAGATCTTTGTAAAACCGGAATGCCTGCAACATACAGGATCATTCAAATTTCGCGGTGCCTGGTCAGCGGTCTCTGCCCTGCCCGAGGATCAGCGCAAAAACGGTGTCATCGCATTTTCGTCTGGCAACCACGCCCAGGGCGTGGCGCTGGCCGCAGCGCGCCACGGCATCCCGTCCGTGATCATCATGCCCCAAAACGCCCCGGCCCTGAAAATCGCCAACACCCGCGCGCTGGGGGCTGAAGTTGTGCTGTATGACCGCGCAACAGAAGCCCGCGAAGAAATCGGTGATCGCCTGTCTGCGGAACGTAGCCTGACACTGATCAAACCCTATGACGAACCCATGGTGATCGCAGGTCAGGGGACGGTAGGCCTTGAAATTGCTACAGATTTACCCGGTGACAATGCCGAAGTTCTGGTGCCTTGTGGCGGCGGCGGGCTGACCTCGGGCATCTCAATTGCCCTTGCGCAGGACGTCCCTGACATGCTGGTCCGCCCATGTGAACCCGAAGGATTTGACGACACCGCACGCTCGCTCGCGTCCGGGCGGATTGAACAGAACGCAACCCCGGAAGGGTCAATCTGTGACGCAATCGTCACCCCGGCCCCAGGCGACATCACCTTCCCGATTATGAAAGAAAACTGCGGTTCCGGCATTGTCGTCACGGATGAGGAATGCCTGCGCGCCATGGCCCTGGCCTTTTTGCGCCTGAAGATCGTGATTGAACCCGGCGGCGCGACCTCCCTTGCGGCGGCCCTGTTCCACGGCGATAAGTTAACCAAAGATACAGCGGTCTGCGTGGCCTCGGGCGGCAATGTCGACCCGGCCATGTTTGCCCGCGCCCTACAGACACTGGAGAGCTGATATGCCCCGATTTACGATTGCATCTTTTAACGTCAAAAACCTGATTGGCGCCGATCAGGAATATTACCGTTTTGAAAAATACACCCCGGAAGAACACGCCTGGAAGGAAGACTGGCTGGCCGATCAGGTTCTGTCGCTGGACGCGGATGTTGTTGGTTTTCAGGAGATTTTTGAAGAAGACGCCCTGCGTGCCGTGATTGCTGAGGCCGACAAACGCGGCGAAGCCTCTAACGAAAGCGCGATCCCGGATCGGTCCAAACGCTATGCGAAAAAGGCGATCTTCTGTAAACTAGCCTACGCACCCTATGGCAAAAACGCCGCCCTCGCCTTTGCGGCCAACGTGAATGACGGTGAGCCCGGTGAACGCCGCCCAGGCGTTGCAGTTCTGTCGCGCATGGGGTTTGTTGGCGACCCGGAAGTGATCCAGGCACTGCCTGAGCCGCTGGATATTGAATTTGGTGGCCTGACTGATGGCGATGGCGGATCTTTCCGCATTTCACGCCTGTCGCGACCTGTTTTGAAGGTGCGTATCCCCGTTGGCGATCAGGTGGTGACTGTCTTCAACTGTCACCTGAAATCCAAGCTTGGCGAATTCAAACGTCCGGAAGGTGCTGATTTCGCACCCGAATCGGATCTTCTGGCCTATGATCCCGCCGGTCGTGCCCTTGGTGCCCTGCGTGCTGGCCTGCGCCGCATGGCCGAAGCCTGGGTTCTGCGCAATGAGATCGTGAAGGAACTGACCGCCGGCAATCCGGTGATGGTGCTGGGGGATTTCAACGACAGTGAACATGCGGTCAGCAGCGAGATCATCACGGGCGAGGCCCCGTTTAAGAACTATTCCTGGATGCGCCGCCATGATGCGGATCGCGCCAATGAACGCTATTCCCGCGATCAGAATGAACAGATCCAAAAGGCGATTACATCTATGCGCCTGCATTCCGCTGAAAAGCTGTTTGTGCGCAAATCGCTGCGCGACATGGTTTATACCTCTGCCTTTGGCGGGGTGTTTGAGAGCATCGATCAGATCCTGATGAGCCACCATTTCATGCCGGAAAACCCGGATGCGATTGGTGAGATGGAATATTTCTCTGTCCTCAATGATCACCTGACCGACGGATCCCACGCCGAAGCGCCTTATAACAAGCTGGCCTCTGACCACGGGCAGATCATGGCGCATATGCGGATCGGCGACGACTGATGCCCTTTGCGGAAGTGAATGGCACCCGGCTGCACTACATGGATGAAGGTCCACGTGATGGCGCGCCTCTGGTGCTGTTGCATGCGCTGGGGACGAACCTGCATCTGTGGGATGCGGTCCTGCCGCATGTGCCAGACGGGCTGCGCGTGGTGCGCATTGATCTGCGCGGGCACGGACAAAGTGATGCGCCGCCCGCCCCCTATTCTATGGGGGCAATGGTGCGTGATGTGGAAAGCCTGCTGGATCATCTGGAGCTGCGCGACGTCATGCTGTGCGGCTTGTCCCTTGGCGGGATGATTGCCCAGGGGCTGGCGGTGAAGCGGCTGGATCAGGTGCGCGCACTGATGCTTGTGGGCACTGCGGCAAAGATCGGCATGCCGAAGCTTTGGGATGATCGGGCTGAGGCGGTGCGCAAACATGGGCTGTCTGCGCTGGCGGATGAGATTGCCAAACACTGGTTCCTGCGCAAAGGCCAGACGTTTGTCAGTCCTGACGGGCTTTCGCACTGGCGTGACATGTTGGTGAACACACCGATTGATGGGTATTGCGGGGCGATTGCGGCCGTGTCCGGCACGGATTTCTTCACCCCCACATCAGGCCTGCGCCTGCCTGCACTGGGCCTGTGTGGCGTAGATGATCGCGCCACACCACCCGACCTGATGCGCGAAACACTGGAGTTGATCCCCGGCAGTGATTTCAAAATCATCCGTCACGCCGGGCACCTGTGTTGTGCAGAACAGCCCGAAGAATTCGCCCGACATCTGACCGATTTCCTGATCCGCACCGGGCATATTCGCACATCCGATCGTGCACCATTGCTGAAAAATCACGGTAGTTGCTGTGGCGGGCATGCTTGATTTCTGAACTGATCCGTTTAGATGTAGGGAACTTATTCAGGAGCGCGCAATGTCCGGTAAATCCACCCGCCTTCAGGTGATCTTTGTTCTGATCACCCTGGTGATAGACGCCATGGGCATTGGTCTGATCATGCCGGTGATGCCGGATCTGATCCGTGAAATTGAAGGCGCGACACTGGCCGATGCGGCGATCTGGGGCGGGTATCTGTCGTTTTCCTTTGCGATCATGCAGTTTCTGTTTGGCCCGACCGTTGGCAGTCTGTCGGATCGATATGGACGACGCCCGGTTCTGCTGATTTCCCTGTTTATCATGGCGGTGGATTACGCGGTTATGGCGCTGGCGGACACTATGTGGCTGCTGCTTCTGGGCCGTATTATCGGCGGCATCACGGCCGCGACGCATTCCACTGCCGCAGCCTTTATTGCGGATATCTCCAGCGATGAGGAACGTTCTCAGAACTTCGGGCTGGTCTCTGCTGCCTTTGGCGTTGGCTTTGTACTGGGTCCGGTGATTGGCGGGTTGCTTGCCAGTTTTGGTCCACGCGCACCTTTTATCGCCGCTGCGATCCTTGCGGGCAGTAACTTTGTCTTCGGCTATTTCGTGTTCCCGGAAACCGTAACCGATAAGATCCGCCGCCCGTTTGACTGGAAACGCGCCAATCCCTTTGGGGCACTTATGAACATTGGCCGCCTGCCGGGCATCAAACCACTGCTGATGGTCTATTTCCTCTATCAGGTCGCGTTTTACGTTTACCCGGCAATCTGGTCATACTTCACCCAGGAACGCTTCGGCTGGTCGCCTGCTATGGTCGGCTGGTCTCTGGCTGTGTTTGGCATATCTATGGCGATCTCTCAGGGGTTGCTTATCCGCAAGATCATCCCCTGGATTGGTGAACGTAAAACCGTGATCCTGGGTTTTGCACTGGATATTGTTGTCTTCTTCTTAACCGCGATCCTGACCAATGGCTGGATCGTTCTTGGGCTAACGCCGCTGTCCGCCCTCGGCGGCATGGCGACACCGGCGATGCAGGGGCTAATGAGCCGCGCGGCGGGTGCGGATCAGCAAGGCGAATTACAGGGGCTTCTGACCAGCATTGGTGCCCTTGGGATGATTCTGTCCCCGCTGATCATGACCCGCACATTTGCGATGTTCAGCGAAGATGGTGCAGCATACTACCTGCCTGGCGCGCCTTTCCTGCTGTCGATGGTCCTGATGGCCCTGGGTCTTGGGATTTATCTGGCAGGCTGGCGCAAATTAATCCCCACAGGCGAAAAAACCTGACGCAAATACGCCATTCTGTCGCAAACATTGCTTGCAGCGCCGTTTCAGATTTCGCAGGGTCACCTTTAAGCAACGAAGGAGAGACCCCATGGCCCGTATCCGCGCAGCTGTCGCCCGTGAATTTGGTGCACCTCTGGTGATTGAAGAGGTCGATCTGCGCGCGCCGATTGCCGGCGAGGTTGAGGTCACTCTGGATGCCTGCGCAATCTGCCATTCCGACATCTCTTTCATAGATGGTGGCTGGGGTGGTGAATTGCCCGCGATTTATGGCCATGAAGCCGCCGGCACCATCACCGCGATGGGGGCTGGCGTCAAAGGCTACGCTATGGGGGATAAGGTTCTGGTCACCCTGATCCGGTCCTGCGGGGATTGCGCCCCTTGTTCGTCCGGCGCGCCTGTGGCCTGCAATGGCGACATTTCCATGGAAGGTCCGATCACCCTGCCCGATGGCACCGCTGTGACCCAGGGCATGGCTTGCGGCGCATTTGCAGAAAAAGTTGTGGTACAGCCACGCCAGCTGGCCAAACTGCCGGATAATATGGCGATGGATGTGGCATCATTGCTGGCCTGTGGTGTGATCACCGGCGTCGGGGCTGTGGTGAACTCTGCCGCGCTGCGTCCGGGGCAAACCGCCGTGGTGATTGGCGCGGGCGGTGTGGGCCTGAACGCCATTCAGGGTGCGCGCATTGCAGGGGCGGCAAAGATTATCGCGATTGATATGGTTCCGGAGAAGCTGGAAATCGCAAAAGAATTCGGCGCAACGCATGGTGTTCTGGCCTCAGATGGTGAACCATGGAAGGAAGTTGCAAAGATTACAGGTGATGCAATGGCGGATGCTGTTTTCATCACCGTTGGCGCTATTCCTGCGTATGAGCAGGCGTTGCGCTACATTGGCCCGAAAGGAAAAATGGTCATGGTTGGCATGCCGCATTCAGGTGCAAAGGCTGACTATGAACCCGTTATTGTTGCCGCGCTGGGGCAACAAATGATCGGCTCGAAGATGGGGGATGTTGTTTTGGCCAGAGACATCCCCTGGCTGATCGATCTTTACCAGCAGAACCGCTTGAAACTTGATGAGTTAATTTCCGGGCGCTGGTCGCTTGATGACATCAACGAAGCTATCGCAAACACGAAATCCGGCGCAGCGCGCCGAAATGTGGTAATATTCAGATGACATATACGACCAAAATCGAAGACAATATCCTGCACCTGACGGGTGCAGGCAAAGAAACACGTTTCCACGCCGTCTGGCTGCGGGACAATCTGCCAGGTGCAGATTACCGCGATCCCGGCAACGGGCAGCGGCTGGTGACACTGGCAAATCTGCCGGAAGAGATCACCCTGGAGGCTGCGGATGTCAAAGGCGACACCGCAGAGCTGTGTTTTGCAGATGATGACACTGCGCATTCTTTCGATATCAACTGGCTGCTGGAAAATGCCTATGACAAGCCTGCTGTTTCGGGCATGAACCCGGACATCACCGCCTGGACGTCTGCCCTGACAGATGTTCCGACAGGTGACATGACCGAGCTGAAAACAGACAAGGCCGCCAAACTGAAGTGGCTGTCTGCGGTGCAGGATTACGGCTTTGCCAAAGTCACCGGCATGGAACCCGTGGAAGGCGGGCTGTTTGATATCGCAGACCTGTTTGGTTACGTGCGTGAGACCAACTATGGTCGCCACTTTGAGGTGCGCACAGAAGTGAACCCGGTGAACCTTGCCTACACCGGGCTGGGCCTTCAGGCGCATACGGACAACCCGTATCGCGATCCTGTACCAACCCTGCAGATCCTGTCCTGCCTTGAAAACTCTGCCGCTGGCGGGGAGAACATGGTGGTTGACGGTTTCGCCTGTGCAGAACGTTTGCGCCAGGAAGATCCGGAAGGGTTTGACGCCCTTGCAAGCTATTCCATTCGTTTTGAGTACGCCGGCAGCGCGGATGTCTGCCTGCAATCCCACCGCCCGATGATTGAACTGTCACCGGAAGGTCTGTTTGTGCAGATGCGCTTTAACTCACGTTCTATCGCACCGGTGCAGGATGTGCCTTTTGACGCGATGGAGGTCTGGTATCGCGCCTATCGCCGTTTGTCCGCGATCATTGATGATCCTGCGATGGAAGTGACATTCAAACTGTCACCAGGCGAGGCATTCATCGTCGATAACACCCGCGTGCTGCACGCGCGCAAGGGCTATTCCGGCGAAGGCAGCCGCTGGTTGCAGGGGTGCTATGCGGATAAGGACGGCCTGCGGTCCACCCGTGCGGCCATCGCACGTGAGCTGGGAGAAGCCTGATGCAACCAGATCCAAGCGAGCTGAACGCAAGCAACATCGTGGACTTCATCGGCGGCATTTTTGAACGCTGTGGTGATGAGGAATATCTGGGCGAACCGGTGACCATGGCGCAGCATATGCTGCAGGGCGCAACCATTGCTGAAAACAACGGCATGGATGATGAGATTGTCGTCGCGGCCCTGTTGCATGACATCGGCCATTTCACCAGCGAATTCGGCACGTTTTCCATGGAAGACACGGAAGATCGTTTCCATGAGGAAGCCGGCGCGAAGGTGTTGGAACGCTTTTTCCCAAGCGTGATCACCGATTGTGTGCGTTACCATGTGGCGGCGAAACGCTATCTTTGCGCGACAAGACCCAGCTATTTTGACCGTCTGTCTGATGCATCAATCCATTCCCTGAACCTTCAGGGCGGGCCGATGTCGGATGACGAAGTGACTGCGTTTGAAAAGAACCCAAATCTCGCGAAAATCATCCAGGTCCGTTACCTGGATGAGGCGGGCAAACATCCGGATATGGAAACCCCGGATTACGCCCATTTCGCGCCAGCCGTCCAACGCATTGTTGATGCGCATATGACTGCACAATAAAAACCGGAAGGTGCCAATGAAACTGAAAGACCTTGAGATTTTCACCGTTGGCACCCCGCCCCCGGGCTGGGGTGGCCGCTACTGGATTTTTGTCAAACTGACGACCGATTGTGGCATTGTGGGCTATGGCGAAGTCTATGCTGCCTCTATCGGACCTGCCGCGATGGAACATGTGATCCGCGATATGTTTGAACGGCACATGTACGGCGAAAACCCTGAAAACGTGGAAATGATGTTTCGCCGGGCTTATTCTTCGGGCTTTACGCAGCGGCCTGACCTGACGGTCATTGGTGCCTTTTCCGGCCTTGAAATCGCCTGCTGGGATATCCTTGGCAAAGCCCGCGAACGACCGGTTTGGGCGATGCTGGGCGGGATGATGAACGAACGCATCCGGTCTTACACCTATCTGTATCCACAGCCCCACCACAATGTGCAGGATTTCTGGTCCAGCCCTGAAATGGCCGCCGAAACCGCGTCAGAGATGGTCAAACTGGGCTTTACCGCCGTAAAGTTTGACCCTGCCGGTCCTTATACATTGCGCGGCGGTCATATGCCCGCCATGTCCGACATCAGCCAATCCGCCGCCTTCTGCAAAGCTATTCGTGAAGCTGTTGGCGATAAAGCAGATCTGCTGTTTGGCACCCATGGGCAGTTCTCAACCGCCGGTGCGATCCGTCTTGCCAAAGCGATCGAACCCTATGATCCATTGTGGTATGAAGAACCCGTGCCGCCAGACAATATCAACGAAATGGCGAAGGTTGCGCGCGCGACCTCCATCCCAATTGCAACCGGTGAACGCCTGACAACAAAGGCCGAATTTGCACCCATCCTGCGCAATGGTGCCGCAACGATTCTGCAACCTGCTCTGGGCCGCTCTGGTGGTCTCTGGGAAACCAAAAAAATCGCTGTCCTGGCCGAAGCTTACAACGCCCAGATGGCCCCGCATCTTTACGCGGGTCCTGTGGAATGGGCAGCGAATATTCATCTTGCCGCGTCGATCCCGAACCTTTTGATGGCAGAAACGATTGGCACGGGCGGTGACTTCCACATGCCTCTGATCAAACATTCAATTGAATGGGAGAATGGATACATCATCGCACCACAGGCGCCAGGCCTCGGCATTGAGTTTGATGAAGATCTTGCCCGGGCGCATCCTTATACGGATACAGGCCTGCACTTGGAAATGCAGGAAGCGCCTTGTAACTATCAGGACGGCAACAACTTTGGTGGCGGTGCGCCGGCACGCGAATGAGGGCATGGGGGCGCTGCCCCCGTCCTTTCAGGACTCCCCCGGAGTATTTTTGGAAAGATGAATGGATAAAACCGCGAGATGTTTCGTGAAAGCCTGGACCGACATAGCTGCCTGCAAGGACGCGCTGGTGTCGAGCAGGTTCGGGGCTTTTTCAGGACCGACAAGCGCAAAAATTTTTGCGGATAGCCGGGTTTTGATCACATCAAGCGGAAGAGGTTCCGCGAGATCAAAGCTGGCTTTGTTTTCGCCGCCTGAATGGGTGATTGCGATTTTTGCTGCCGTTTCGGGAATCTCTTCATCAAACACCACAGCCACACTGTTGGCCAGTTTCCGGGCATCATCCTGCATGCAAAAGCTGTCTTCGAACTGATCGGCGCGCCCTGTATCACGACCAAGCAATGCCATTGCTGCGGTCATTTTATAGCTGAACTTCGCTTCCAGCCCGGTTTGCGGGGTTTCGATATTACAGACCCGGGCCCAACGGGGATTTGTCTGAATGGTGATGCCCATGATCTGATCTACGGACAGATCTTCCGTAGCGATTTTCAGGGCCTCAAGCGCGGCGTGGGTGCCGTGACAACAGGCGTGGAACTTATGTGATACGGTTTCTGTCACCCAGGTTCCTCCCAACCCGTCCAAAGCGAGGATATCACTTGCGCCTGCATGGGTATCGCCGAACCCTTGCAAACACTCCAGCCCATCTGGTCGTGAGATGAAACCACGAGAAATCAATAGCGCGACTTCCACCGCATTCGAGGCTGCAAGCCCTGCATTATAGGGTTTTCCCATTGTACCAAACTGGCTTTTCAACCCGCTGGCCCGGGTGGCGCAAAGACCCAGCGCATGTTGGGTCTGTTCTGCAGTCAGTCCAAGCAAGCGTGCACAGGCAAGGGTTGCGCCAAAACTGCCCGCTGTTGCAGTCTGATGGAACCCGGTTTCATAGTGGCCACGCCCAAGCCATGCGCCAATGCGGGCACTGGTTTCAAAGCCGATCAGGGTGGCTTCCAGAAATTGCGCGCCCGTGGCGTTGATCTGTTGCGCCAGTGCCAGACAGGCCGGGAAGATCACCACAGAAGGATGACCAATATGCAGGAAATGCGTGTCATCGAAATCAAGCGCATGTGACGTCGCGCCATTCACCAGCGCCGCCGCGCGGGCGGGTGCAACGCCGCCCCCAAACAGAACAGATGCGCCCGCGCCCGCTTCAGCCAGAACCATATCGCGGGTGATCTGCGCAACGGGTTCCTCCGCGCCAGCCAGGCCACAGGCTGCCCAGTCCGCCAGCGAAAGACGTATGATTTCACGGGCGCGTTCCGAGGGCGAAATCGCGCCTGTTGCAAACGCTGCCAATACCCTGCTGATGCCACTCATGATCCATTCCCCGCAATTTTATGCCAATATGCCCGCAGCGCTGACGCTGCGCAAACAATTTACGCCGCCTTTTCGGGAATGTTTCTGAAAAACTGGCCTTAAATTGAGTTTCGTCTGGCCCTAATTATTCCCCTTCTTTAAGGCCAGACTTCATGCTTAAGATTTGCAGTAATGCAACGCCAAAGATTCGCTCTGCTCACAGAGCCTCAGCCCGCAAGGAGTTCACCTCATGAATGACCTGTCCGATGTCATCGAAGCCGACCGCGCCCATGTCTGGCACCACCTGACCCAGCATAAGCCGCTGGAAACCAATAACCCACGCATCATCGTGGAAGGCAAAGGCATGCGTGTCTGGGACCAGTCCGGCCGTGAATTCCTGGATGCTGTGTCCGGCGGTGTCTGGACCGTTAACGTGGGCTACGGCCGCACAGCCATTGCCGATGCGGTCCACGCGCAGCTGGTGAAAATGAACTATTTCGCACAAAGCGTTGGGTCCATCCCAGGTTCGGAATTCGCGAAAAAGCTGATCGAAAAGATGCCTGGCCTCAGCCGCGTTTATTACGTGAACTCTGGTTCTGAAGCGAACGAAAAAGTATTCAAGATGGTGCGCCAGATTGCGCACAAAAAATACGACGGTAAGAAAACCAAGATCCTGTATCGTGACCGCGATTATCACGGCTCTACTCTGGCAACCATGTCCGCAGGTGGTCAGGACGAACGTGTAATGCAGTTTGGCCCGCTTGCCCCTGATTTCGTTCGCGTTCCACATTGCATGGAATACCGTGCACAATGGGATCTGACCGGTGCTGAATATGGCCGCAAAGCCGCCGATGCGATCGAAGAAGTTATCCTGCGCGAAGGTCCTGAAACCGTTGGCCTGCTCTGCCTTGAGCCTGTGACCGCCGGTGGTGGCGTTATTGAGGCGCCAGAAGGTTACTGGGAGCGCGTTCAGGAAATCTGTAAGAAATATGATGTTCTGCTGCACATCGACGAAGTTGTCTGTGGCATGGGCCGTACCGGCAAATGGTTCGGTTATCAGCACTACGGCATCAAGCCAGATTTCGTGACTATGGCGAAAGGTGTGGCTTCCGGTTATGCAGCGATTGCGATCACTGTGACCACTGAAGAAGTCTTTGAACTCTTCAAGGATGACCCATCCGACAAGCTGAACTACTTCCGTGATATTTCCACATTCGGCGGCTGTACTGCTGGTCCTGCTGCGGCACTTGCTAACATGCAGATCATCGAGGATGAAAATCTGCTCGATAACACCACCAAGATGGGTGAGCGCATGCTCGCAAACCTCAACAAGCTTGCTGAAAAGCATGAGGTCATTGGTGATGTACGCGGTAAAGGTCTGTTTGTCGGTGCGGAACTGGTCGTGGATCGTGAAACCAAAGAACCTGCGGAAGAAGCCAAAGTTGGCGCGGTTGTTGCCGCCTGTAACGCCCGTGGCGTGATCATCGGCGCGACCAACCGGTCTGTTCCGGGTTTCAACAACACGCTTTGCTTCAGCCCGGCGCTGATCGCAACTGCGGATGACATTGATGAAATCTGCAACGCGGTTGACGAAGCCCTGACCGAAGTTTTCGGCGGGTGATACGCCCCACAGCGTAAACAACCGACGGCCACGCAGAATTGTGTGGCCGTTTTCACAGGGGCATGCCGCCCGCGCGATTTGACAGATTGCGTGGCATCTGCCCTTATATCCAGATACAACCGGATAGAGCCAGTTACATGCCCATCTCTGAAGAAACCTTTTTCCTGGACCCCCGTTTTGAAGGCACGCTTCAAAGCCAGATCCAGCAGTTGGTGGCCGAAGGCATTCTGTCCGGGCGCTTTCAGCCTGGTGAAAAACTGCCGTCTTCCCGCAAACTGGCGAACCATCTGGGCGTCAGCCGGATCACAGTGACGCTGGCCTATAACGAATTGATCGCGGATGACTATCTGACCAGCGCCGGACGGTCCGGCTATTACGTGTCACATTCCGCCCCGCCCCCGCCGGAAATTCCGCAGAACCGCAGCAATGATACCGTAGACTGGGCGCGTGCGATTGGCCAAAGTTATTCCAATGTGCGCCAGGTCGACAAACCTTCGGGCTGGGGCGGTTTTCCTTATCCCTTTGTCTATGGTCAGGCCGACCCGACGCTGTTTGACCAGCAGAACTGGCGGCTTTGTGCATTGCAGGCGCTTGGGAAGAAAGATTTCACCTCGCTGACCGGCGATTTCGCCGACCGTGATGATCCGCAACTGGTTGAATTTATCGCCCGCCATACGCTTCCGCGCCGTGGTATTCTGGCCCGGCCAGAAGAAATTCTGATCACTGTGGGTGCACAAAACGCGCTGTGGATCACCGCACAACTTTTGCTGGGTCAGCGCCGGAAGGCCGTGTTTGAAAACCCGTGTTACCCAGGCCTGCGTGAGGTTCTGGGGCAGACCCGTTGCCATCTGTCGCCCGTGGATGTGGATGAGAAAGGCCTTGATCCGGAGAAACTTCCATCGGATCTTGACGTGCTTTTTGCCACCCCAAGCCACCAGTGCCCGACCACCGCAACCATGCCGATTGAGCGCCGCCGCGCGCTTTTGGAAAAGGCGCGTGCTGACGATTTTCTGATCGTAGAAGACGATTACGAATTTGAGATGTCCTTCCTGACAACCGCCTCGCCCGCGTTAAAATCTCTGGATGAAGATGGACGCGTGATCTATGTCGGATCCTTCTCAAAATCTCTGTTCCCAGGATTGCGTCTTGGCTATCTTGTTGGATCCGAAACCTTTATTCGCGAAGCTCGTGGCTTGCGCGCCACAATCCTGCGCCACCTGCCCGGCCATATTCAGCGCACGGCGGCTTACTTTCTGTCGCGCGGTCACTATGATGCGCTGGTGCGCCGGATCCGTCTGGCTCTGCATGAGCGCCGCGAAGTGATGGACCGTGCGATCCGCACCCAAGGGCTGGAAATTGCCGGCGCTGCGCAATTCGGCGGATCATCTTACTGGATGGCAACGCCCCCCGGGGTGAACATCGATGAAAAGGTCGAAGCGCTGCGCAAGCGCGGTGTGCTGATCGAGCCGGGCATGCCGTTCTTTGAAGATGCGGAAGACGGGCGCGGATATTTCCGCCTGGCTTATTCATCCATCCCTGCAAGCCGCATCAACGACGGCATCCGCATTCTGGCGGAAGAGCTGCGCAGCTGAATACCACTGCTATCTTCGGATGAGACCAGATGTCGCAACTGGACTTAATCCGGAATTCCACTGGCCCTAACGGACAATCCTCAGGGCAAGTATTCATATAACTGGAAATCCCGTGATTCACGGGAAATACACGTGAACCACGCCCGCTCACCCGGCCAGAATACCACAACAGGCCCGAAACACAGGATAAAATCCCATGAAAATGACCACCGAAGAAGCCTTCGTCAAAACCCTGCAGATGCACGGTATTGAACATGCTTTTGGTATTATCGGCTCTGCTATGATGCCAATTTCTGACATCTTCCCGAAAGCGGGCATCACTTTCTGGGATTGCGCCCATGAGGGTTCCGGCGGCTTTATGGCGGATGGGTACACCCGTGCGACCGGCAAAATGTCCATGATGATCGCGCAAAACGGCCCGGGCATCACAAACTTTGTGACCGCTGTGAAAACCGCATACTGGAACCACACACCGCTGTTGCTGGTGACACCGCAGGCTGCGAACAAAACCATCGGTCAGGGTGGCTTCCAGGAAATGGAACAGATGCGCATGTTTGCGGATTGTGTTTGCTACCAGGAAGAAGTGCGCGACCCATCCCGTGTTGCAGAAGTTCTGAACCGTGTGATCATGAACGCGAAACGCGCCTCTGCCCCTGCACAGTTGAACATCCCACGCGATATGTGGACCCAGGTGATCGACATCGTTCTGCCTGCAATCGTTGAATTTGAACTGCCATCTGGCGGCCAGACTGCGGTAACTGAAGCGGCCAAGCTGATCTCTGAAGCGAAAAACCCTGTGATCCTGAACGGCGCTGGCGTTGTTCTGTCTGCAGGCGGCATTGAAGCGTCCAAAGAACTGGCGGAACGTCTTGATGCGCCTGTTTGTGTTGGCTACCAGCACAATGACGCATTCCCGGGCAACCACCCATTGTTTGCCGGTCCTCTGGGCTATAACGGTTCAAAAGCGGGCATGGAGCTGATCAAGCAAGCCGACGTTGTTCTGTGCTTGGGTACTCGTCTGAACCCATTCTCAACCCTGCCAGGCTACGGCATGGAATACTGGCCAAGTGATGCGAAAATCATCCAGGTTGACATCAACCCTGATCGCATTGGCCTGACCAAAGACGTTTCCGTTGGTATCGTTGGCGATGCTGCGAAAGTTGCATCTGGCATCTTGGCACAACTGTCTGACACAGCTGGTGACGCGGGCCGTGAAGAACGCAAAGCAACCATCGCACAGACCAAATCTGCATGGGCGCAGCAACTGTCTTCCATGACCCACGAAGAAGACGATCCGGGCACAAACTGGAACGAACGTGCACGTGATGACAAGCCAGATTGGATGTCCCCACGGATGGCATGGCGCGCAATTCAATCTGCTCTGCCAGTTGAAGCGATCATTTCTTCTGACATCGGCAACAACTGTGCGATCGGTAACGCTTACCCAAGCTTTGAAGAAGGCCGCAAATACCTGGCACCCGGTCTGTTTGGCCCATGTGGCTACGGTCTGCCTTCTGTTGTTGGCGCGAAAATCGGGTGCCCTGATGTGCCTGTTGTTGGCTTCTCTGGTGACGGTGCCTTTGGTATCGCTGTGACAGAACTGACCGCGATTGGCCGTGAAGAATGGCCTGCTGTGACCCAGGTTGTGTTCCGTAACTACCAATGGGGTGCGGAAAAGCGTAACTCTACACTGTGGTTCGATGACAACTTTGTTGGCACCGAGCTTGACCAACAGGTTTCCTACGCTGGCATCGCCAACGCATGTGGCCTGAAGGGCGTTATCGCACGCACCCAGGACGAGCTGACAGCAGCACTGGCACAGGCTGTGACCGATCAGAAAAACGGCATCACAACCCTGATCGAAGCCATGATCAACCAGGAACTGGGTGACCCGTTCCGTCGTGACGCAATGAAGAAACCAGTCGAAGTTGCTGGCATCTCTGCTGACGACATGCGCCCACAGAAAGGCGCCTGATCAAATGACTGGACGTGATGTAATGACCCCGGTTGAGCTTTTGCAATCCAAGAAGCTTGCAACACGTCCGGTGATTTCCTTAAGCGAAGGCAGTGATCCCCGCATTGTCGCGGGGGCGCTGGCCGCCCATGACCTTGGTATCGCCGATGTCATCCTTGTCGGCGACACGGCTGATATCCAAGCCGGTTTAACAGACTTAAATCTGGAGCTCCGCCCTGGCGTCGAGATCCATGACCCTAAAACATCTGAATTGACCGCTGGGTTTTCCGACGCCTATCACGAGATGCGCAAACACAAAGGTGTTGATGCGGACAAGGCACGCACCGCCGTTGAAACACCTCTGGTCTATGCAGCCATGCTGGTGCGCGAAGGCCATGCCAATGGCACGCTTGGGGGCGCTGTCTTCACCACATCCAATGTTGTGCGCGCCGCGATCCAGGTGATTGGTGTCGCGCCAGATGCCGCGATGATTTCCAGCTTCTTCCTGATGTTCCCGCCCTCAAATGCAACGCCACATGCCCGCGCGATGCTCTATTCAGATGGCGGGCTGGTGATTGATCCCTCCTCTGACGAACTGGTTTCCATTGCCCAGCAATCCGCGGCCTCTGCACAGGCGCTGCTGCGGGTGGATCCAAAAATCGCCATGCTCAGTTTTTCGACTAAAGGCAGCGCAAAACACCCCGCCGTCACCAAAGTAAACCAGGCGACCGAAGCCTTGCGCGCCGCGCGACCTGATCTGGCGGTCGAGGGTGAATTGCAGTTTGATGCAGCCTTTGTGCCAGACATCGCAGATCGCAAAGCCCCGGGATCAGACGTGGCGGGCCATGCAAATGTCATGATCTTCCCCAATCTCGACGCGGGAAACATCGCCTATAAGATCACCCAACGTCTGGGCGGATACGCCGCCATCGGCCCGATCCTGCAAGGGGTCGCAAAACCGGCCAATGATCTGTCGCGCGGCTGCTCTGCCGAAGATGTCACCGAAATGATCGCCGTTACCGCCCTTCAGGGTCTGAAATCTTAACAAATCACAATCAATCCCCGTAGGTGGCTTGACCGGCCCCTGCTTGCCACCGCAAATGGAAGCCAGGGAAAACTTCCGGAATATGAACGAAAAATGAAAACACCTGCCCTTAATTTGTCCGATATTCAGGACCAAATCCGCGCCATGTTCCCCGGCGTGGCTGTTGCCGTGATCGTTGCGGTTACCGCGCAGTTCTTGTCTGAACATTACGCAACACCTGCCATGCTGCTTGCGCTGCTGTTGGGGATCGCCGTGAACTTCCTGGGCGAAGAAGGTAAAACCGTTGCGGGCATCGGCTTTTCCGCGCGGTCCCTGCTGCGTCTTGGCGTGGCCCTTTTGGGCGTACGGATTTCAGCGACATTGATGGCGGGCCTTGGCGCGCCGCTGATCGCATTGGTGATCGCAGGTGTTGTATTGACGATTTTGTTCGGTTTGTTTGTTGGAAAGTTCTTTGGTCACAAATGGCGTTTTTCTCTGCTGACCGCTGGTTCTGTTGCAATCTGTGGCGCCTCTGCGGCGATGGCAATCAGTGCGATCCTGCCAAAAGATGACCGGTCTGAAGAACGCCTGATCTTCACGGTTCTGGGCGTCACCGTTCTGTCGACCATCGCGATGATCGCATATCCGGTGGTTGTAACCACGCTGGAACTGACAGACCTGCAAGGCGGCGTTTTCCTGGGGGGAACCATCCATGATGTGGCCCAGGTTGTGGGCGCGGGTTTCTCGATCTCTGAACAAACCGGCGACACAGCGACCCTTGTGAAACTGATCCGCGTTGCCATGCTGGCCCCGGTTGTTCTGGTCACATCCCTGTTGATCCGCCGGTTCGACAGCACACCGGTTGAAGGCAAACGCCCGCCGATTTTGCCAGGCTTTGTGGTCGGGTTCCTGATCCTGGCGATCCTGTCCAGCTTCGGGGTGATCCCTGAGTTCATCAAAGATTTTCTCAGCCAGGCCTCGCGCTGGTTGCTGCTGACGGCCATCGCGGCTGTGGGCATGAAAACTCACCTCAAGCAGGTGCTCTCCGTGGGAGGAGCGGCAATCGCACTGCTTGTCACTGAAACACTATTTATTGCCGGGTTTATCCTGGTCGGGATCAGATTGCTAAGCTGATCCAGGAAACATCAAGGGAGGCCAGATGACATTCCAGCAACCCCACGTGGACACTCAACCGAAAGTCTCGGACGAGATCCGCAAAACCACTTGTTACATGTGCGCCTGCCGCTGTGGCATCAATGTGCATATGAAAAAAGACGATAAAGGCGAAATGCGTGTCGCCTATATCGAAGGCAACCGTGACCACCCGGTGAACAAAGGCGTACTTTGTGCCAAAGGGTCCGCCGGGATCATGCAGGTCAATGCCCCCTCCCGCCTGAAGGCCCCTTTGAAGCGGGTTGGCCCCCGTGGTTCTGGCGAGTTTGAGGAAATTTCCTGGGATGAAGCGCTGGACATCGCGACAGGTCACCTAGGCCGCATTCGCGAAAGCAACCCTGAAAAGCTGGCCTTCTTCACTGGCCGCGATCAATCCCAAAGCTTCACCGGCTTCTGGGCGCAGGCTTACGGCACGCCAAACTTTGCAGCCCACGGTGGGTTCTGTTCCGTGAACATGGCCGCCGCTGGTATCTACACCATGGGCGGGGCGTTTTGGGAATTTGGGCAACCCGATTGGGATCGCTCAAAACTGTTCATGCTGTTTGGCGTGGCGGAAGATCACGATTCAAACCCGATCAAAACCGGTCTGGCCAAACTGAAAGAACGCGGTGCGAAGATCATTGGCGTCAACCCGGTCCGCTCTGGCTATAACGCCATTGCTGACGAATGGGTCGGCATCACGCCTGGCACTGATGGCTTGTTCATCCTGTCTCTGGCGCATGAATTGCTGAACGCCGGCAAGATTGATCTCGACTATCTCACCCGTTTCACCAATGCCCCTGTGCTTGTGAATGGCGATGAGACATCAGATGAGTTCGGCCTGCTTCTGCGCGACAAGAACGATAAATTCGTGGTCATTGATCGGGCAACCGGCAAGCCTGCGGCCTTTGACAAAAAAGGCGTAAAGCCTGATCTGGCAGCGACCCACACCGTAAAAGGCGTGACCCATCGTCCCGTGTTCCAGCATCTTGCAGAACGCTATATGTCCGATGAATACGCCCCCGAGGCCGTGGCAGAACGCTGTGGCATCTCGGCAGGTCGCATCCGTGCGATCGCTGCGGAACTGGCGCGCGTTGCCTTTGACGAAGCCTTTGAGATTGAACAAGAATGGACCGATTTCCGCGGTGAGACACATAAGACCATGACAGGTCGCCCCGTGTCTTTCCACTCCATGCGCGGGATCTCGGCCCACTCGAACGGCTTCCAAACTTGTCGCGCTTTGCACGTGTTGCAGATCCTGCTTGGTACGGTTGAGGTTCCTGGCGGTTTCCGTTTCAAGCCACCTTATCCCAAACCTGCAGAAGCCCACCCCAAGCCCCATTGCAAAGTCACCCCCGGTGCCCCTTTGAACGGCCCGCATTTGGGTTACGTACAAGGGCCGGATGACCTGATGCTGAAAGAAGACGGGTCCCCCGCGCGCATCGACAAGGCCTATACTTGGGAAAACCCCATGTCGGCCCATGGCTTGATGCATATGGTGATTTCCAACGCGCACGCCGGTGATCCTTACAAGATCGACACGCTGTTTATGTATATGGCGAATATGTCCTGGAACTCGTCCATGAACACCAAAGGTGTGATGGAGATGCTGACGGACAAAGATGAAAACGGCGATTACGTGATCCCGAATATCATCTATTCCGATGCCTATTCCTCGGAAATGGTGGCTTACGCTGATCTGGTTCTGCCCGACACGACCTATCTGGAACGCCACGATTGTATCTCGCTTTTGGATCGCCCGATCTGTGAAGCCGATGCGGCCGCCGATGCCATCCGTTGGCCTGTGATCGAACCCGATCGTGATGTGCGTGGCTTCCAATCTGTGCTCTGTGATCTTGGCGCACGCCTTGGTATGGCTGGCTTCGTCAATGAAGACGGCAGCGCGAAATACAAGGATTACGCGGATTACATCGTCAACCACGAACGCAAACCGGGCATTGGCCCGCTGTCTGGCTTCCGTGGTGAAAATGGCGATGAATTTGGGCGCGGTGACGTGAACCCAGATCAAATGGATCGCTATATTGAAAACGGTGGTTTCGCCGTGCATCACATCCCGGAAGAGGCCGCGTTTTATAAGCCTTGGAACATGGCATATCAAGATTGGGCCGTGAAAACTGGTATCTATGACGCGCCACAACCTTACCTGTTCAACCTTTATGTTGAACCCCTGCGTAAGTTCCAATTGGCGGCGGAAGGCCATGGTCATCGTCAGCCCCCAGAACATCTGCGCGAACGCATCAAGGAAACCCTTGATCCCCTGCCCGTTTGGTATCCGCCCTTTGAGGACGGCAATGTCGACACAGATGAATTCACCGTGCATGCCCTGACACAACGCCCTATGGCGATGTACCATTCCTGGGGGACGCAAAACGCCTGGCTGCGTCAGTTGCATGGGCGTAACCCTATGTATCTGCCCACAAAGATCTTCACTGAAAAAGGTTTTGAAGATGGGGATTGGGCCAAGATCACTTCGGCCCATGGTGAGATCACGGTCCCTGTGGCCCATCATGGTGGCCTGAATGAGAACACCATCTGGACATGGAACGCGATCGGGAAACGCAAAGGTGCCTGGGCGTTGGACGAAAAAGCACCGGAGGCCACCAAAGGTTTCCTGCTGAACCATCTCATCCATGAACTCCAGCCGCCAAAAGGCGATGGTCTGCGGTGGGCGAACTCGGACCCCGTCACGGGGCAAGCCGCATGGTTTGATCTGCGCGTGAAAATCGAAAAAGTCGATGGTCCGCCCGAAAACAGCCAACCGGATTTCGATCCGATCAAATCCCCTGTCGGTCAGGGTCCTGAAGATCTGGCATGGAAGGTGGGCAAATGACACAGCTTCCCGCACAAACCGAACGTAAGCTTGGCCTGGTGATCGATCTGGATACCTGCGTGGGCTGTCATGCCTGCGTGATTTCCTGCAAAGGCTGGAACACCGAAAACTATGGTGAACCGCTGTCCGATAAGGATGCTTACGGCGCGAACCCATCGGGTACGTTCCTGAACCGCGTGCATGCGTTTGAGGTCAAGCCAGACACAGGCCCGGCCCAGACGATCCACTTCCCGAAAAGCTGCCTGCACTGCGAAGACGCGCCCTGCGTCACCGTATGCCCGACCGGCGCAAGCTATAAGCGCACGGAAGACGGCATTGTTCTTGTGAATGAGAAAGACTGTATTGGCTGTGGCCTTTGCGCATGGTCCTGCCCTTATGGCGCGCGCGAGCTGGATCAGGTTGCCGGTGTGATGAAGAAATGCACTCTGTGTGTGGATCGGATCTACAACGAAAACCTGCCGGAAGAGGACCGCGAGCCAACTTGCGTGCGCACCTGCCCTGCAAATGCCCGCCACTTTGGTGATTTCGCCGATCCGGACAGCAACGTATCCAAACTGACACGCGAACGTGGTGGGATGGATCTGATGCCGGAACAAGGCACCAAACCCGTGAACAAATATCTTCCGCCACGTCCCAAAGACACGATGGAAGAAATCGACATTCTTGCGCCCCTGCTGGCCCCTGTCGCCAGCGAGCCAAAGGGCTTCCTTGGCTGGCTTGATAAAGCTCTGGAGAAACTCTGATGCATCCTGCTCCTTCAGTTATTCTGTTCACTGTCCTGTCTGGCCTTGGCTTTGGTCTGTTGGCCTTTCTGGGCATGGGCCTGCCGGATGTGTCCGGCGGCGTCGCCTTTGTCTTCTTCTTCCTGGGCTTTGCTCTTGCGGTTGGCGGATTAATTTCCTCAACCTTCCACCTGGGCAACCCGAAAAACGCCATGAAAGCCTTTTCCCAGTGGCGCACAAGCTGGCTGTCACGTGAAGGCTGTGTGTCCGTTGCTGCGCTGATCCTGATGGGGATTTATGCGGCGGGCGTGATCTTCTTTGATGTGAAGCTGGCGCAAATCGGCTGGATCGCAGCGGCCCTCTGCATTGGCACGGTCTTCACGACTTCAATGATTTATGGGCAGTTGGCGACGATCCCACGCTGGAACCACCCACTGACCAGCGCCTATTTCCTGTCGCTTTCCGTGGCGGGAGGAGCTTTGCTGGCGGGTCAGGTGAAAGCCGCCGGTGTGTTGCTGTTGATCGCAGGTGGCGTGCAGATTGTGACCTGGATGTCCGGTGACAAACGTTTTGCAGAACGCGGCCACACGATTGAGACTGCAACAGGACTGGGTGATATCGGCAAAGTGCGCATGTTTGAACCGCCCCATACCGGCACAAACTATCTGCTGCATGAAATGGTTTATGTGGTGGGGCGTAAACACGCGCAGAAACTGCGGATGATTGCGCTGGGTCTGATGGTGGTTCTGCCTGCTGCGCTGCTCTTGATCTTCCACGCGGGCCACATGCTGGCGCTGGTTGCCGTGCTGAGCCACCTGGCGGGTGTTATGGTGTCCCGCTGGCTTTTCTTTGCAGAAGCTGAACATGTGGTCGGGCTTTACTACGACAAACGGTGACACCGTTTTCTTTCAAAGAAAATGGGGCGGAAACTTTCAAAGTTTCCGCCCCACTGCGTTTAACGCCAATCAAAAAAATCCCTGGGTGCAGCTTTTAGCAATCTCTCGCCAAGGTTTTTACCAAGCTCGGCGGCCTCAGACACAGGTGCTACGCCTTCTTCCGCCAGCTTTTCTGATCCATCCGGACGCAGGATTTCGCCGCGCAGATGAATCTGATCCCCGTGCAATTGGGCCAGCGCCGCGATCGGGGTTTCACAAGAGCCATCCAGCGCTGCCAGAAACGCCCGTTCCGCCGCCAGGCGTTGTGCGGTCAGCTCACAATGGATCGCCTTCAACATTCCATCGGCCCGCGCATCATCCGCACGGCGTTCAATGCTGATCGCACCCTGGGCCACCGCTGGCAACAGATCATCACTTTCAATTGCCGACTTAGGCACGTCCAGTCCCAGGCGGTTCAGCCCGGCCATGGCAAGGAAAGTTGCTTCTGCCAGGCCATCTTCCAGCTTCTTCAGACGGGTCTGCACATTGCCACGAAATTCCACGACCTGCAGATCAGGTCGTGCACTCAGCAGCTGCGCTTTGCGTCGCAGAGAAGATGTCCCCACGACAGCTCCTTCCGGCAGCTCAGCAATGCTTTGATATTTCAGGGACACAAACGCATCCCGCACGTCTTCACGTGGCAGGAAGCAATCCAGCACAAGGCCATCCGGTTGCACCGTTGGCATATCCTTTGTCGAATGCACCGCAATGTCGATATCGCCGCGCAGCATCGCTTCTTCGATCTCTTTGGTGAACAGGCCCTTATTGCCGATTTCCTTCAGAGGTCGGTCGGCATCAATCATCGCACGGTTGTCACCGGTTGTCTGGATCACAACAACCTCAAACGCCTCTTCCGGCAGGGCATGCGCTTCCATCAACCGCGCGCGGGTTTCACAGGCCTGGGCCAGCGCAAGGGGTGATCCACGGGTGCCGATTTTCAGCGGTGAGGCGGGGGTGGGGAGCGTCAGTGTCATAGGCTTCGTTTAACGCCCCTCGCCCCCGCTGACAATGGGGATACGGGGACCGCGACAGTTGTTCCCTTGACATCGCGCCGCAGGCGGGAGAGGCAGGGACAACTGAAGAAAGGCGCATGACATGGCAGAGCAGAAAACCATCCTGAAAGCACTGGCGGGCGAAACGCAGGACATCCCCCCGATCTGGATGATGCGCCAGGCCGGGCGCTATCTGCCGGAATATCGCGCCACCCGCGCCCAGGCAGGCGATTTCCTGTCGCTTTGCTATAATCCGGAACTGGCCGCCGAAGTGACACTGCAGCCGATCCGTCGCTATGGCTTTGATGCGGCGATCCTGTTTGCGGATATTCTTCTTATTCCACAAGCGCTTGGCGCAGATCTATGGTTTGTCACCGGCGAAGGCCCGCGGCTGTCCACGATCACCTCTATGGATGAAGTGAATGCCCTGAAACCGGTAGATGAGATCGACGCAACCCTGTCGCCAATCTATGAAACCGTGAAGATCCTGTCAGGTGAATTGCCAAAGGAAACCACGCTGATTGGTTTTGCAGGCGCGCCCTGGACCGTGGCGACCTATATGGTGGCCGGACGGGGCACGCCGGATCAGGGGCCAGCACATAAGTTGAAGGATGAGAACCCGGAAGCTTTTGATGCGCTTATGGCGAAAATCACGGCAGCGACCATCGAATATCTGTCCAAACAGATTGAAGCTGGTGCAGAGGTTGTGAAGCTGTTTGACAGTTGGGCGGGATCCTTAAAAGGCGTTGATTTTCAACGCTATGCGCTGCAGCCGGCGCGTGAGATTATCACAGCTCTGAAGGCGCGTTATCCGCATGTGCCCGTGATCGCATTCCCACGCGAAGCCGGTGCAGGATACATTGGTTTTGCCAAAGCGACCGGGGCGGATTGCCTGGCGATTGACAATTCTATCAGTGCCGAATGGGCCGCAGAGAACCTGCAGGTTGATGGCTGCGTTCAGGGAAATCTTGCGTCAAAACATATGGTTACAGGTGGTGAAAAACTGACATCTGAAACCAAACGCATTTGTGCTGCTCTGAAAAACGGACCACATATCTTTAACCTGGGCCATGGTATCACACCGGATGCAGACCCGGATAATGTGCAGCGTATGATTGACGCCGTGCGCGGAAACTGATGGTTCAGGCCGGGGGCCAGCCCCCGGACCCCGGGGATATTTGAGCTGAAAAGAAAGAGAATATCCCATACACAAAGCATGCACATCCTATGCACAATCTATGCATACCGGGCGCGCGCCATCAGAAGTTTCTGTTAACCCCTGAGACGCGCCCGTAAGGGAGCGAAGATGGCTTACACCCACTTCGCCATGGGTGGCAGGCTCATCAGAACCGCATTGGCATCATGGCCGGTTTCGAGGCCGAATTTTGTGCCGCGATCCCAGACCAGGTTGTATTCCGCATACAGGCCGCGATGCACAAGCTGTGCGTCTTTATCGGCCTCTGTAAAATCCGTTTCCCGGCGGCGTTCAATCAGCGGCACAAAGGCGGGCAGAAAAGCCTGACCGACGGATTGCAGGAAAGCGAAATCTGTGGCCCAGTCGCCGGTGTTGTGATCGTCAAAGAAGATCCCGCCCACACCCCGGGCACGGCCACGATGCGGCACAAAGAAATATTCATCTGCCCAGGCTTTGAACTGGTCGTAGTAGGTTTCGTCATGGGCATCACAGGCGGCCTTTTGCACCCCGTGGAAATCAGCGGTATCTGCCTCATATTCCAGTGCCGGGTTCAGATCGGAACCGCCACCAAACCACCAGCCGTGCGGTGTCCAGAACATGCGGGTGTTCATATGCACCGCCGGGCAATGGGGGTTCTGCATATGCGCCACAAGGGAAATGCCCGCAGCCCAGAACCGCGGGTCATCTTTCATGCCGGGCAGATCTTTGCGCGCCGCCATGGCCGCCACGGCCCGTTCGCCCAGGGTGCCGTGCACAGTTGAAATATTCACGCCGACTTTTTCGAACACGCGTCCGCCGCGCATGACGGACATCAACCCGCCGCCCGCGTCTGATCCGTCGTCTGATGTACGCTTTGTCTCGGATACTTCGAACCGGCCCGCGGGTTGGTCAGAAAACGGGCCTGCGGCGTGGCTGTCTTCCAGGGCCTCAAAGCGGGCCACAATTTCATCGCGCAGAGTGCGGAACCAGGCAGAGGCCTGTTGCTTTTCATCCTGCATTTCGCTGATTTCTGTGCTGCTCATGATGCGCTCCTGACTGGTTTGCACCCTTCTAGGCAATTCGGAAAAAAACCGCCAGAAAAAGCCTGCGGCCCCCTATCATATTGGCAAGCCACCCCTGCCAGCATAGCCTGTGACCATAACCGGAGTATGCCCCATGCAAATGAAATGCCTTTTCGCCCTGCCGATGATCGCGCTGGCAGCCTGTGGAACACCCCAGGAACGCTGCATTATGACGGCCTCTGAAGAGCTGCGGACAGTCGAACGCCTGATGGCTGAGACTGAGGAAAACCTTGCGCGTGGTTACCGGCTTGAACAGGAGTTGAAACCCGGGTTTGAGCTGCGTTTCTGCCACCATCCTAATGGGTATTTCCACTGGTGCAATCACCATACAACGCGTGTCAGCGAGGTAGAGGTTGCGGTTGATCCCCAGGCGGAACAACGCAAGCTGGATGCGTTGACTGCGCGGCGTGATGTGCTGGTCCAGGATTATGGCAATGATCTGGCCAGTTGTGAGGCGCGTTTTCCCGAGGGTTGATCGCCGTTAGTGGGCGGGCACGGCCACCGGATCCAGCAGGGTCCGGCCGCCATCGACATTCAGGATCTGACCGGTCACAAAGGCTGAGCTTTCGGACGCAAGGAATTGCGCGACTTCGGCCACTTCGCCCGGAGGCGCGATGCGCCCCATCGGGGTATGGGCGAGGATTTCAGCGCGGTAAGTGTCGTGGGTTTTCAACTCATCCAGCAGGCTTGCACTCAGGACCGATCCAATCGCCACGGCGTTCACCCGGATACGGTTGGGCGCAAGCGCCACCGCCAGGGTGCGGGTCATCTGTTCCAATGCAGCCGCACTGATGGAATAGGCCAGAAGCGACGGATGCGTGTGCCGCGCCGCGATAGAGCTGAGGTTGATGATGGACCCAAGGCAGGTGTGATCCTGTTCATCCTCATCGGCCTGAGAAATCATCCGTTTCGCCACGGCCTGAGACAGGCGTAGGGAACACATCAGGTTCTGATCCAGCAGATCGCCCACGTGATCTTCTTTTGGGTTCAGCGGGTCAGACGGTTGCACCTGACGGGCCGCATTGACCAGGATATCAACGCTTTCAAAGGCATCAATTGTGGCAGACAGCAGGTTGGCGATGGTCAGTTTTTTGCGCAGATCACCGGCGAACCAGCGGATATTGCTGTCTTCGCTGATTTCGCCCAGCTCTTCACGCAATTTGTCTTCGTCGCGGTCGGCAAACATAACATTTGCGCCGGCTTCAGCAAAGTGACGACCAATCGCAAGGCCAACCCCATTGGCAGCCCCGGTAACAATCGCGGTTTTTCCGGAAATCGAAAATGACATAGGTGATCCGTTCTGTGATTCTCTGGTTCAGCCTAGGCGAATTCAGCGCGTGGGGCGAGGTTTTGCAAGCGGTGCCAGCGCTCTGAGCACTTTAAAGCCGTTTTCAAGCGCGATCTGATCGACCTGACGGAAGAGTTCCTGCAGGGTGCGTTCATAGGGCAGACCCTGATTGGCCACGACAAGGAGCGTGCCCTTGGGGGTCAGCAGTTTTGCCGCGTTGGTCAGAAAAGCCTGGCCCAGCGCGGGTTCGGCGGCGCGACCGGTGTGAAAGGGTGGATTGGTGATGACGGTGTCAACGGGGCCAGACAGTTTTACCTGGCGGGCATCATTCCAGTGGAATTCTGCACGCGGGTCTGTGACGTTCCGGCGCGCGCAGGCAAGGGCCGTATGGGAGGCCTCGATCAGGTGCAGGTTCTGAACCGCGTCTGATTTCAGGATCTGCGCTGAAAGATAGCCCCAGCCCGCCCCCAGATCGGCCACACGACGGCCCGGTTTTTCTGGCAAAACAGATGCCAGGAGGGCAGAGCCTTTGTCGACCTTAGCCTCGGAAAACACGCCGGGGGCTGTGATGAAACCTTCAGGGCCTTCCGCAGGGGCTGCAAGCCAGTTGGTGAAGGCGGTTTTGCGGCTGTCGTCCGGCAGGGTGAAGAATTTACCATGCGCGCGGGACTGGGTTTCTGACACAGCGGTCAGTTTCTTACAGGCCTTGTAAATACTGTCGATCCCGGCAGTCTTGGCGCCGTCAATCGCGATGGAACCGGTGGTGATGGCGCAGGCCTGGGCCAGCCAGTGGCGGGCAAGGTTCTTGGCACGGGGCATGCAAATCACGCTGGCGGCGGCCGTTTCCGGCAGATCCTGCACCACGCGGTAACCGCGTTTTTTCCAGGTTTCACAATCCGGGAAGAAGTCATCCAGGATCAGAACCTGATCACGGGGCAGATCGGACAGGTCATCTTCAACAGATGGGCTAAAGACCAGGATGTCGCCGGTCTCCGGCACAACAAAAGACCCGTTTTCAAGGGCGAGCGGCAGACGAGCAGACAGCATGGTTTATTCTTCTTTTTCCATTGTGCATTGCAGCGGGTGTTGGTTCTGACGGGCAGATTCCATGACCTGGGCCACTTTGGTTTCCGCGATCTCACGGGTAAACACACCCACGACAGCCAGACCTTTCTTATGCACGGTCAGCATAATTTCGAAGCTTTCGGCATGGGTCAGCGAAAAGTAGCGTTCCAGAATGTGAACGACGAATTCCATCGGCGTATAATCATCGTTCAGAAGCATAACTTTATACATCGGCGGACGTTTGGTTTTCGGTTTGGTCCGGGTCAGAACACCGGTTTCACCTTCACCATCCTCTGCCATCATAACCGGGCCGGAAATCAAATCTGTCAGGTCGCGCAAAAGAACATTCCATCATCTGGGTCGCAGAGAGTATATATCCCCCTGAACACCAGTGAAAAGGGGCATTCCGTTAATGTCAGGTAAATATGGCCGCAAACTGAAGACAATTGCCTTTGATGCGGATGATACGCTTTGGCAGAATGAAAGTTTCTTTCGTCTGACACAGGATCGCTTTGCCGAGCTTCTGAAGGATTATGCCGAGGCAGATCACCTTGAAGACCGCCTTCTGGCGGCAGAGCGGCGCAATATCGGGCATTACGGGTTTGGTGTGAAAGGGTTCACCCTGTCGATGATTGAAACCGCGATTGAAGTGACCGAAGAACGTGTGCCTGCCCGCGTGATCCGCGAGTTGATCGAAGCCGGGCAGGATATGCTGGCCCATCCGATCCATCTGTTGGACGGGGTGCAGGACGTGTTGAAGGCGATTGCGCCGGATTATAACCTGATGCTGATCACCAAGGGGGATCTTCTGGATCAGGAGCGCAAACTGGCGCAAAGCGGGCTGGGGGATTTCTTTGATGCGGCTGAAATTGTGTCAGATAAGAACACACAGACCTATGGGGATATTTTCCAACGCCATGGCTGTGACCCCGCAGAAACGGTGATGATCGGCAATTCGGTGAAATCCGATGTGATTCCCCCGATCGAAGCCGGGGCCTGGGGGATCTGGATTCCCTATGGGGTAACCTGGGCGCTGGAAGAGGCAGAATCCCCCACCCATCATCCCTGCTACCTTGAATTGCACTGCATGACGGAACTGCCACAGGCCCTGCGGACAATCCAGGCGAAGCAATAACGGCGATCCACAATATCTGGTAATATCAGCGGATTAACCACACAATCGAGTTGCCTGAAAAATAAGGGTTTTCTGATACCCATCCCTGTGCTAGCCTTCTAAGCAATAATAATAAGCTGACCGGAAAAATCCGGCGGCATGAGGCAGATAAAAAAGGCAGGCGACGTCATGACGCGTCTTAAGAGCGTTCTCCGTTCGGGGGTATTCCATTTTTTTGTGGCACTGATGTTGCTGACTGGCGTTGCTATGGCCGCGCCTTATGCAGCGATGGTGATTGATGCGCGATCAGGCGAAGTCCTGCATTCGCGCAATGCTGATACGCGTCTGCATCCGGCCTCTCTTACCAAAATGATGACGCTGTATGTTGCCTTTGAAGCCATCGCAAACGGTGAGATTTCCCTGGATACCCAGGTGCGCATTTCCCGCAATGCCGCGGCTGAACCCTGTTCCTGCCTTGGCCTGCGTGCCGGGCAACGCATTCGTCTGCGCTATCTGATCCGGGCTGCCGCGATCAAAAGCGGTAATGACGCCGCCACCGCGATCGGCGAAGCGATCGAAGGGTCAGAGGCTGCTTTTGCCCGCCGTATGACCCGCACCGCCCGCGCCCTTGGCATGAGCCGTACGACCTTTCGCAATGCCCATGGTCTGACCGAAGCCGGTCACTTGTCCACCGCCCGTGATATGACCACCCTGGGCCGTCATCTGTTTTATGACTATCCGGATTACTACAACCTGTTCTCCCGCATCACCACAGATGCCGGCGTGCGTCAGGTGACCAACACCAACCGTCGTCTGCTGGGCAGCTACCGCGGCGCGGATGGGATCAAAACCGGATATACACGTGCCGCAGGGTCTAACCTTGTGGCCTCTGCCGAACGTGGCAGTGAACGTATTATCGCAACCATGTTTGGCGGATCTTCTTCTGCGGCACGAAATGCGCGCGTGGCAGAACTGCTTGATATGGGGTTTCAGCGCGCGCCAACACGGGTTGCTGTGCGCCGCCCTGCCCGCCCGCAATACGCTGGCAGTGCCGCAAGACCAGCAACGCCAGCGTCTACACCAACAGTAACTGCTGTGACCCGTTCACTGATCCCGGTTCTGCGCCCGGTGCAGGTTGCGGCTGTGGAACCCGAAGTGGTAGCGCCGGATGATGATCTGCTGCAGGCGCTTGAGGCAGAGATCGCCAGCGCGGTAGAAGAAATCCAGGCTGCGGAAGCCGCGCCTGAACCAGAAGCACCTGTGACGGAAGAGGTCGTGGTTGCTGAAGTCGAGGCAGAATCAGAACCTGAAGTGACAGAAGAGGTTGTCGTTGCAGAAGCCCCGCAAGAGGCCCCGCAGGATGACGCAGACATCATAACCGCAGCGGTTGCCGCAGCCATTGGCGATGTTCAGGATGTGGATGCTGTTCCGGCACGATTTGTCCCGGCAGAGGACACCCCGCGCCCGGTGATCAACACCATTGTGCCCGAAGCCCGGCCTGTACCGCAGGAACCTGTTGTGATTACGCGTCTTTCCGGGTCCGGCAATCAGGACTGGGGCGTGAGCCTTGGGAAATACGGATCGCAGTTTGAAGCGGAACGGGTTTTGTTGCGGACGGCCCTGGCAGAAACATCAGCTCTGAATGGCACATTGCGCCGGGTGCGTTCTGGCAACGGTGGCTACGAAGCCCGCTTCACCGGTCTTTCCGAAGATCGTGCACAACTGGCCTGTCGCCGCCTTCAGGCCCGCGCACAGGATTGTGAGGTTGTAAGACCGTAACTTTGCGGCCTTGCAGCCCCCTCCCCTTCGGCGCAGACTGTGCGCAAAGAGGAGAATGACCATGTCAGATTATGTTTTTGACGCGCCTGAACAGCCTTCCGTGGCTGTTGCCGGGCGTGACACCCGTTTCCCCGTGCGCCGGATTTTCTGTGTCGGGAAAAACTACGCCGATCATGTGCGCGAAATGGGGGGCGATCCGAAATCTGACCCGCCGTTTTTCTTTACAAAGCCCGCTGACGCGCTGGTTGCGGATGGCGCAACAATCCCCTACCCGCAGATGACCAAAAACCTGCATCATGAGGCGGAGCTTGTGGTGGCGATCGGCAAGGGCGGCATTGAAATTACTGAGGCGGATGCACGCGATCATATCTGGGGATACGCCACGGGCAATGATCTGACCCGCCGCGACCTGCAACATGAAGCCAAAGGCGCGGGGCGGCCATGGGATATGTCGAAGGGTTTTGACAATGCGGCAGTCTGCGGCGCGATTGTGCCTGTTGATCAGTGTGATGGCATTGAAAACGCCGCGATCCGGGCCGTGGTAAACGGGGGCATCAAACAGGACAGCACCACCGCAGAAATGATCTGGTCTGTGCCAGAGATCATCGCGTATCTGTCCCGTTTTGTGGAACTGAAGGCAGGGGATCTGATCTTTACCGGCACGCCGGATGGTGTCGGGCCGCTGGTTTCTGGTGACAATTGCACCATTGAGGTCGCTGGCCTGCCCTCTGCCACCGTGGCAATCGCGTAAGGCGCGTCAGATCATCAGGCTTTGGCTGTCAGCGGCCCCATCCCGTGGCAGAAGATAACCAAGACCAATGCCCAGACCAAAGATCGCAATCGAAGCTGCAAGACGCAGAGACGGCTGATATGTGGCCTGCAGCTGCGCATTGCGGATCAGGGCCTGCATATGGGCGGTATCGCCAGCGATCCCGGTAGAGGTTCAGCATGATCTTTGTCAGCCAGGGTTTCAACGGCCGCCCCGGCATCCAAAGCAGACGTTTGCGCAGGGCACGTTCAATACAATCCTGCACCAGATCATCTGCAGCATCCTTGTCGTGCGTCAGCGAACAGGCATGCCGCCAGATATCAGGCAGGGCTTTCTCAAGCTGTGTGTTAAAGGATCGCATCATGGTCAGATCAGGGAGACACCAAAGAGGTTCCTCCCTGACATTGCCTTATGGGCGGGCAACATGCCAGACGTCTTTGACGCCGTCGCCGGTCATATCGCCCGGATTTGTATCGTTGATCCAGAGATACAGCGGCTGATTGTTATATGTGATCTGCATGCTGCCATCTGTGCGTTCGGTCAGGCCGTAGCCTTCGGGCAGGGCCATTTCTGCATCCCCAGCAAGCGGTGGCCAGTTCTGCGCGCAGGCGTCATAACAGCTGGACTGCCCTTCGGCATCATTGTCGAACGTGTAAAGTGTCATGTGATTTGCATCGACGATGACTTCCGCGCCGTTGATTTCTTCTACACCAACGGGGCCGGCCCCATGGCCGCCTGCGAAAGCCGTGATACCAGACAGGCAAAGGGCTGTGGTGCTGGCTGCAATGAATTTAAATGACATGTGAATTCTCCGATGTTCAGACATCTGCGTTGGTTGCAGATACAGGAACTACGAAGCACAGCCGGAAATATTCCCGGCGCGTGCAAATTTTTTCTGTCCCGCTTAAGGGCGGGGTTTATCGTCCCAGTCATTTGTCAGGATGCGCTGACTGTCGCCATCCGGATCGTCATATTGGCTGCTGCGCAGGGTCCAGACGAAGCCCGCCAGACCAAGCCCGCCTAACAGCAGAGACACAGGAATAAGCCAGGTCAGAACATTCATTGCGCTTCCTCCTGGGCGGCGCCGCGCAGGCGCAGGGCGTTGAGCGACACAAGGATGGATGAGGTGGACATGGCAAGTGCGGCTGCCAGCGGGCTTGCAAAGCCCATCAGCGCAATCGGCACGGAAATCGCGTTATAACCCGCAGCGATGGCGAAGTTTTCAAGGATCCGGCGGCGGGCGGATCGGGCGATGGCACGGGCATCTGAAATAGCCCCCAGGCGATTACCCAGAAGCACGATGTCAGACGCCACACGGGCTGCGTCCAGCGCAGAGGCCGGCGAGACAGACACATGGGCAGAGGCAAGCGCCACGGTGTCGTTCAGACCATCGCCGACCATCAAAACATGATGGCCCTGATCTGCCAGATCCTTCAGTTTGGCTGCTTTGTCTTCCGGGCGCATCCGGGCGTGGAACTGGTCAATGCCAAGGGCCTCGGCGGCCTGGGCCACGGCGGCGTCATTGTCACCGGACAAAAGCATGACCGGCAGGCCGGAGGATTTCAGTGCAGCGATGGTGTCGATTGCATCTGCGCGCAGGTGATCTTCAAACGGGATTTCCAGCACCTTGCCGTTTTCACATTGCAGGAAAGTCGCGGTCCCCTGCCCTGCTTCAGCACCCAGCCATTCGGCGCGGCCAAGGGCAACATCGGTGCCGTTCAGTTTTGCCTGCACGCCTTTGCCGGGAACCTCGCGGATGTCGGTCAGGGTTGCTGGGCTGATTCCACGCAATTGCAGCGCCTGCGCCAGAGCGCGCGCCAGCGGGTGGCCGGAGTTTTGCGCAAGCGCAAGTGCCAGGCGCTGGTTCTGCATAGACAGATCGTCCAGCGCGCCGGGCACCACATCGCCATCGGTCAGCGTGCCGGTCTTGTCGAAAACGACAAAATCAACTTCGGCCAGACGTTCCAGCGCGGTGGCGTTTTTCACAAGCAATCCCTTGCGGAAGAGATTGCCAGAGGCGGCTGTCACAACCGCAGGCACCGCAAGGCCAAGGGCGCAGGGACAGGTGATGATCAGAACCGCAACCGCGATGTTCAGGGCAAAGCGAATGTCCCCGCCAGACGCCCAGAGCCAGCCGATGAAGGCAAGGAAAGCCAGCGTATGCACACCAGGTGCGTAGATTTGTGCGGCTTTGTCAGCAAGGGACGAATAGCGGTTTTTCGCGCCCTCTGCGATGGTCACAAGATCAGCCATGCGGGACAGGGAACTGTCACGTCCCGCTGCGGTGACGCGGATTTCAAGCGGGCCGGTCAGGTTGATTTCGCCAGCGCTGACAATGGTTTCAACCCCAATCGCCACAGGCAGGGTTTCCCCGGTCAGCAGTGCGCGGTCGACCTCACTATCGCCTTTGGTGACGATGCCATCCACCGGGACGCGCGCGCCGGGGCGTACAAGCACCATGTCACCAGCGGCGATCTGCGCAAGGGGGACGGTTGCTTCGCCATCTTCCGTCAGTTGCACAACACGCGGCACTTCCAGCGCGGTCAGTTCTTCGGCCGCGGATCGTGCTGCGCGGCGGGTGCGCTGATCAAGATAGCGGCCAGCAAGCAGGAAGAAAGTCAGGGACAGGGCCGCATCAAAGTACGCTTCTTCACCGCCGTTGATGGTTTCAAACAGGCTCATGCCGCCGGCCAGGAAGATCGCCAGCGATATCGGCACATCCATATTCAGATGCCCCGCCCGCAGGGCTGTCCAGGCGTTTTTGAAGAAAGGCTGTGCGGCCCAGATGATCACCGGCAAAGCAATCATCGCGGAAATCCAGTGAAACAGATCACGGGTTGCGGCTTCGGCGCCGGACCAAACGGCAACCGACAACAGCATGACGTTCATCATGGCAAAGCCTGAAATGCCCAGGCGGAACAAAAGCGCACGTGCGGCTTTATCGGCGGCACTGGAAGACAGCGCCGTGCTGTCAAGTTCATGCGCCGGGTAGCCGATGGCTTCCAGCGCCTCGACCAGATCAGCGGCCTCAAGCGCACCGCCGGTTTCAGCGACCACACGTTTCAGCGACAGGTTCACCCGTGCGGATGTGACACCGGGGATCGTCAGCAGTTTGCGTTCGACCGCAGAGATGCAGCCAGCGCAGTGAATGGTCGGCAGGGACAGCAGGATATCACCCTGCTGATGCATCCGGTTTTCTGCGATCTGTTTCGCGATGGGTGCTGCGTCGCAGGCCGGACAGGCGGAGAAGGAAGCAGTGTCAGCCATTTGTCATACAAGCAGGTTCATCGACGCAGAGGTCGTGACGTTGTTGAAATTCAGTGCCATCCGGCGCGCGCAGGGTCAGGCGCAATTGCCAGGAGCCGGGTGCAAGATCGACATCGGCAAGGTAATCGGTACCGTCGAAACGGAAAGTCGGCACATAGTCATCCCGTTCATGGGTGCGCCGTGCGATAATCCCGTCGATCTGTGTGACTTCCAGAGGATCACCATGCACATCGCGCACCTGCACGCGCAGAAGCTTGTCTTCGACGATGCCTTCAACCTGCCAGCCCAGGGCTTCCTGTCGGGCGCGGTTGATGTCAAATTCCTGGCTGGCGATGTAGGAATTCTTCACCTCCAGCCCGGGGAAAGTATTCACCGCGCTGAAGGCAAGGAAGAGATTGACGCTGATGATCACGCCGAACCCCAGCACAAAGCCGCCAAAGACATGCCAGCCGGTCAGTTTGAAACCTGGTTTTTCGTTCTCAGTGTTCATCATTTTCGTCCTGTTTTATCCGCGTCCGTTGAAAACTGTATCCGCGTGCGCACGGTCGCCGTTTCCTTCATCGGTGATCCAGATACGCATGTCTGTCAGCGCGGCCGACGCGGCATCTGCATCTTCGCCCACTGTAAGATAGACACGGATTGTGCGCAATTCATCCGCCGCAACTGTGACGGTGCCATCGTCTGAACCTTCGACTTCCAGAAGCACTGCCTCATCTGCATTTGCCAGCAGACTGAAGCTGCGTTCTTCGCCGTGCTTGTTACGCAGGCGTACGTCATAGGCGTTGCGGATCGAACCGTCAGCCATGGTGATATAAACCGGGCTGCGCACGGGAGCGACAGAGATATCAATGTCGGAGCGGATGAACAGCATGAACATCAGCCCGACACCGATCAGCGACCAGAGGCCGGTGTAGATCATGGTGCGCAGACGGAAGATATGTTTCCAGGGGCTGACCGGGGTTTCGCCGGCGGTCTCTGAGACTTCGTCTTTCAGCGCCATGTAAGCGATGAGCCCGCGGGGTTTGCCGATTTTATCCATGATTTCATCACAGGCATCGATGCAAAGCGCACAGGTGATACATTCCATCTGCTGGCCGTCGCGGATATCAATTCCGGCCGGACAGACGTTCACGCAGGCCATACAATCGATGCAATCGCCTTTGGTGTCAGGTGCTTCGTTTTTGCGCAGCTTGCCACGGGGTTCACCGCGCCAGTGACGATAGGCCACGGTCAGCGTGTCAGTGTCCATCATCGCGGCCTGAATACGTGGCCATGGGCACATGTAGTTACAGACCTGTTCGCGCATGAAACCACCGAAGATAAAAGTGGTCGCAGTCATGACAAGGATGGTGGACCAGGCAACCGGGTGCGCGTTGAACGTCAGCAGGTCGACGGCCAGCTGTGGCGCATCGGTGAAGTAAAACACCCAGGCCCCGCCGGTGGAAACCGCAATCAGCAGCCAAGTCAGCCATTTTGTCACCCGCAGGCGCAGCTTGCGCAGGTCCCATTTCTTCTGTCGTTGCAGACGCAGGCGGGCATTGCGGTCGCCCTCAATCCAGCGTTCCACCAGAATAAACAGATCCACCCAGACGGTCTGTGGGCAGGTATAGCCGCACCAGACCCGGCCAAGGGCGGATGTAAAGAGAAACAGACCAAGGCCCGCCATGATCAGAAGGCCACCGATGAAGTAAAATTCATAGGGCCAGATTTCGATCCAGAAGAAATAGAACCGGCGACTTGCCAGATCAATCAGAACGGCCTGATCCGGCAGTTCTGCACCCCGGTCCCAACGGAGCCAGGGTGTAATGTAATAAATCCCCAGGGTCACAATCATAATCAACCATTTCAGGTTGCGGAAACGACCGTAGACACGTTTGGGGAAGATAGGCTCGCGGGCTGCGTAAAGCTGCGGGGCTTGCTGGGAATCGCTCACGGAATGGCTCCGGTTTATAACTGTTATCAGTGATACTTATTAAAGCGTGGTTTCTTTTTCTTTGACATCTGTCAAAGTGACGCTGAATAAATGATGGCGCCGACCCCCAGGAAACGCGCGAACAGGACGGGGATCAGCGCCGGTACCAGAAGCAGTCACTTCCGGTATTCTTTGCCAGTTGGCCGGTGGCTTATTCGCCACCGCCCAGCTGGTGAACATACAGAGACACAGCACGGATATCCGCTTCGGACATGCCACGTGCGCTCCAGGACGGCATCACACCGAAACGGGCGTTTGTGATGGTCTCTGTCAGAGCAGCTTCATCACCACCGAACAGCCAGATGCGGTCGGTCAGATCAGGTGCGCCCTGGAAGATATCGCCGGTCCCTGCGTCACCGTGACACGCTGCGCAGTTGTCATAGAAAAGCTGCGAGCCTGTTTCAGCAAGAGTTGTGTCGGCGTCCTGACCAGAGATGGTCTGAACATAGGCCACCAGAGATGAGATTTCTTCGTCAGACATGAAGTCGCCGTAAGCAGGCATCTGTGAATAGCGGGTATCCATGTCATCTTCGGTCCGGATCCCGTGGTTCACGGTCAGATAGATGTCATCAATGGTCCCACCCCAGAGCCAGTCGTTATCGACCAGCACTGGATAGCCTTTGGCACCGGCACCACCGGCCTGGTGACACTGAACACACCAGGTGTTGTAGACGGCCTGACCAGCGTTCTTGGCGAAGTCATTCAGTTCAGGATTCTGTTCAACATCCGCAAGAGGTGTTTCATTCAGCAGGGCTTCCATCGGTGCGTTTGCAACATCGAAACGTTCGATTTCTTCTGCAACTTCCGCACGCGTGGAATAGCCCAGCAGACCCGGTGTTGCACCGTTGATCAGCGGCCATGCCGGATATGCAATCACATAGCCGATGCCCCAGATAATGCAGAGATAGAAGCTCCACAGCCACCAGCGCGGCAGAGGGTTGTTCCATTCCTGGATACCATCCCACTCGTGGCCGGTTGTGCCATATTCGTGGTCTTCTTTGTCATGTTTGTTCGCAGCCATTAGCGTGTCTCCTCAGGCTGAACATCCACAGCCGGCGCATCTTCATGCCGGAAGGGAATGTCGGCAGTATCGCGGTAAGTGCGGGTTGATCCCGGGCGCATGACCCAGAAGACCACCCCGACGAAGAAGGAAAACAGAGCCAGAAGCATCCAGCTGTCTGCAAATTCCCTCAGGAGTGAATAAGTGTCCATTTCACCCCCCCATTACCGGCTTGCGTCAGGTGTGAAGGTTGAGAAATCAACCATGGTGCCCAGAACCTGAAGATAAGCGACAAGCGCGTCCATCTCAGAGACACCGGGCTGACGGTCGAAATTGCGGACCTGTGCGCCCGGGTAACGCTCAACCAGAGCATCCCAATCGCCATCCGGATCCACCTGCACGGTAAAGTCCGCGCGGGCGTTTTCGATCATCTCTTCGGTGTAAGGCACGCCAACCATACGGTGTGTGGCCAGCAGTTCATCCACATGTTCACCTGTCAGAAGGTTGCCTTCCAGGTAAGCATATTTCGGCATCACAGATTCCGGCACAACGGACTGTGGATCTTTCAGGTGATCCACATGCCATTCATCGGAATAGCGGCCACCCACACGGGCAAGGTCAGGACCGGTCCGTTTAGACCCCCACTGATGCGGGTGGTCATACTGGCTTTCTGCGGCCAGGGAATAGTGACCATAGCGTTCCACTTCGTCGCGCATCGGACGGATCATCTGTGAGTGACAGACATAGCAGCCTTCACGGACGTAGATGTCGCGCCCGGCCAGTTCCAGCGGGGAGTAAGGGCGCACGCCCTCAACATCCTCGATGGTGTTTTCCAGCCAGAAAAGCGGTGCGATTTCCACGATACCACCGATGGTGACAACCCCGAGGCTGCAAACCAGCAGAAGTGTGGCGTGACGTTCAAGCGCGGCGTGTTTATCAAGAATACCCATTGCTGACGCTCCTTATTCTGCGGGTGCCATTGCGGGGGTGGCTTCTTCTTTCGGCTCACCTTTTGCAACAGTCATCCAGAGGTTCCATGCCATGATCAGCGAACCGGTGAGATAAAGAACACCACCCAGGCCACGGACCACATACATCGGGAATTTAGCTTCTACAGTGTCAGCGAATGTGTTCACGAGGAAGCCATTTGCGTCCACTTCACGCCACATCAGGCCTTCCATAATACCGGTCACCCACATGGAGGCGGCATAAAGAACGATGCCCACAGTCGCCAGCCAGAAGTGCCAGTTCACGGCCTTGCTGGAATAGATGCCTGCTTTGTTCCAGAGTTTCGGGAACAGGAAGTAAAGCGCACCAAATGTCACCATACCGTTCCAGCCAAGCGCACCGGAGTGTACGTGACCAATGGTCCAGTCAGTGTAGTGTGACAGAGAGTTCACAGCTTTGATGGACATCATCGGGCCTTCAAAGGTCGACATGCCGTAGAACGCGAGAGACACAACCATCATACGCAGGATCGGATCGGTCCGCAGTTTGTCCCATGCGCCCTGCAGGGTCATCAGACCATTGATCATGCCACCCCAGCTTGGCATCCAGAGGATGATAGAGAACACCATACCAAGGGTAGACGCCCAATCCGGCAGAGCTGTGTAATGCAGGTGGTGAGGACCAGCCCAGATATACAGGAAGATCAGCGCCCAGAAGTGAATGATAGACAGTTTATAGGAATAAACCGGACGTTCCGCCTGCTTTGGCACGAAGTAATACATCATGCCCAGGAAGCCCGCTGTCAGGAAGAAGCCCACAGCATTGTGGCCGTACCACCACTGCACCATCGCATCCTGCACGCCAGAGAAGACCTGAACAGATTTCGAACCGAAGATGGAAACAGGGATCGACAGGTTGTTTATCAGGTGCAGCATTGCCACAGTCACGATGAAGGACAGGTAGAACCAGTTCGCCACATAGATGTGCGGTTCTTTCCGCTTCATCAGGGTGCCCATGTAGATCAGCAGATAAGCGACCCAGACAACGGTCAGCCAGATGTCGACATACCATTCAGGTTCCGCATATTCTTTGGACTGGGTTGCGCCCAGCAGATAACCGGTCGCCGCCAGAACGATGAACAGGTTATAGCCCCAGAACACAAACCACGCGAGATTACCGCCCCAGAGGCGTGCCGCGGTGGTCCGTTGCAGGACATAGAAAGAGGTTGCGATCAGGGCATTGCCACCGAAAGCAAAGATAACTGCGGAAGTATGCAGCGGGCGCAGGCGACCGAAGTTCCCGATCCCATCCAGGATTGAAATATTCAGCCCCGGAAAGGCCAGCTGAAACGCGATAAAGGTTCCCACAAGGAACCCCACAACGCCCCAGAATGCCGTTGCGATTACGCCGAATCGTACGACGTCATCCATATATTCTGCGCTGGACGGTTTACGCGGCTCATCCGCGCGCCGTACCTGCCAGAGAAAAAGTCCGCCCGCGACAAGCATAATAATCACCGCGTGTACCTGGTAGGCGATGTCGCGCGCATAGGATGCCGCTATCGCTGCCAGCAGGGTGATCACTGCAAGCGCAGCTATTTTCACATAGTCCCACATGAAGTTGCTCCTTCCGTCGCGCCCCCGGATTCGGAGACGCATTTTCCCGTGTATCAGTGCTATGGAATGAGGGGGTCCTTCATTCCTTGATCCATGTCAAACATTTAACCCTGGCTGCGGGTTAATGTCGCTACAGTTATTCTGGAACATGGAGACCTCAGATGGGGTATAACTCAGTTTTGAGCGTCCTGCCGGACACGGACCCTGGACAGTCGGCTCTTTCCGCTGCGATCGAAATTACACGGCAGGCAGATGCGCATCTTGATGTGCTGGCGCTTGGCATTGACCGCACACCGACCGCCCACCTCTACGCAGGCGCTAACGCATTGATTCAACAGGATGCCCGCAATGATGCGGTGCAGAAAGCAGCGGATATTTCTGATGCTGCAAAAGCCCGGCTTCAGGCCGAAGATATCCGCTGGGCGGTGGATGACGGGGTGGTGCATTTGCCGCTTCTTAATCGCTTTGTCGCCAGTCGCGCGCGCTTTGCAGACCTGGTGATCATGCCACAACCTTACGGCGAAGGCAAAGGCGCGGAACACGAGGCAATTTGCGAATCGGCCCTGTTTGATGCGCGTGTACCCCTGCTGGTCTGCCCGCAGGAGTTTGAGAAAATCGACGCCCGCCGCATTGTGATCGGCTGGAACGAAAGCCCCGAGGCCCTGGCCGCAATTCGCGCGGCCCTGCCGGTGATGCAGGCGGCGGATCTTGTGTCGATTGCAGTGATTGATCCACCGGCACACAGCCCGGATCGGTCTGATCCCGGCGGCCCATTGTCAAAAATGCTGGCGCGTCACGGGATTAATGCCGAGATTTCTGTTCTGTCGAAATCCATGCCGCGCGTGTCTGACGTGTTGATGCGTCATATGTCGGATATTGATGCCGGATTGCTGGTGATGGGGGCTTACGGGCATTCCCGTTTCCGTGAGGCGATCCTGGGCGGTGCAACACGCGATATGTTGCAGAACATTAAACAGCCTGTGTTGTTTGCCCACTAAGAAAAAAGGCCCGCTATTGCGGGCCTTTTCTTTATCCTACGTGGCGTAATCGTCACCGGTTTCCCGATAGAGCAGTTCTATATTGGGAACGCTGACGTTTCGGTTTTTTTCAACCGCAATAATGCCTTCACGCTTCAGGGCTGAAATTTGACGGCTGACGGTTTCCAGGGTCAATCCCAGATAATCCGCCATCGCTTCACGTGTCAGCGGCAGTTCAAAGTTGATTTCGATCCCCAGAGGATCCGCAGTTTTTTCGTGCTGTCGGCGGGCGATGAATGTCAGCAGGCTTGCGATTTTTTCGCGTGCGGTTTTGCGCCCCAGCAGCAGCAGCCATTCCCGCGCGGAATCCAGTTCATCCAGCGTCATTTCCAACAGACGCTGGCTGATATGCGGGGTTTTCGCAAGCAGGGTCTCAAAGGGGGCAAGGCGGAAACAGCACATGACCACATCGCTGGTCGCTGTCACATCATAAGGCGCGGTTTCACGCCCCGGACGACCGACAAAATCTGATGGCAACAGAAGACCGGTCATCTGCGTACGCCCGTCTTCCATCGTCTGGGACAGGGCGGCAACCCCTTTGACAACAGATCCGACAAATTCCAGTTTATCACCGGCAAAAATAATCGGCTGGCCAGCCTCATAAGTGCGGTAATACTTAACTTTATCAAGCTCTTCCAGTTCCGCGCCATTGCAATGGGCACAGACCGCGCGTTCACGGATCGGGCACATATCGCAGGCCCTGGGCCGGATATCCGGTGTCATATTATCCATCATATGGTCTTGTCCTGTCGCGCATTTCGGAAACAAGATACTGTTTCACACCCGCCTATAACACGCGGGGCTGATTATGAAATGACATAGATTCCTTTAAATCTCAACCGTATCTGCGGCAGAGAGATCAAACGCCGCAGCCATCAGGGCACGGGTGTATTCGGTTTCCGGCGCCTCAAAGATCTGCTGTGCCTCGCCGCTTTCCACGACATCGCCATTGCGCATGACAATCATCTTGTGGCTGAGCGCACGCACAACCTTCAGGTCATGGCTAATGAACAGATAGGCCAGTCCGTATTTCTTCTGAAGATCGCGCAGAAGGTCCACAATCTGCACCTGAACCGTCATATCAAGAGCAGAGGTCGGTTCATCCAGCACCACAAGTTGCGGACGCAGGATCATGGCACGGGCGATGGCGATGCGTTGGCGCTGACCACCGGAAAATTCATGCGGGTAGCGGTCCATCATGGATGGATCAAGGCCGACTTCCTGCATGATTTCAGAAACCATTTCCCGTTTGCCACGTCCATCCGTCATGCCATGCACATCCAGCCCTTCGGCAATGATCTCCATCGCGGACATACGCGGGGACAGCGACCCGAAAGGATCCTGAAACACGATCTGCATATCTTTACGCAGATCCCGCAGGGTTTTGCCCCTGCGCGCGCGAATGTCTTCTCCGAGAAACACAATCGGGCCTTCAGAGCGGATCAGTCGCATGATCGCAAGGGCAAGGGTCGTTTTCCCCGAACCGGATTCACCCACAATGCCCAGGGTCTCCCCTGCCCGGACGCTGACGCTTGCCGCGTTCACAGCTTTCACATGCCCCACGGTTTTACGCAGAAGCCCGCGATAGATCGGGAACCAGATGCGCAGATCATCGGTTGAAATGATTTCCTGCGCGTCTGCGTCGACCGGCACCGGATCGCCCGAAGGTTCGGCTGACAGAAGGGTTTGCGTGTAGGGGTGTTGCGGGTTGGTGAAAATGTCTTCCACCGGGCCGCTTTCAACCACCAGGCCTTTTTCCATCACATAAACCCGATCCGCAAACCGGCGCACGATTTCAAGGTCATGGGTGATGAACACAAGGCTCATGCCTTCGGACTTCTGAAGATCGGCCAGCAGTTCCAGGATCTGGGCCTGAATGGTGACGTCAAGCGCGGTTGTCGGCTCGTCCGCGATCAGAAGGTCGGGTTTGTTGGACAGGGCCATGGCAATCATCACACGCTGACGCTGGCCGCCGGACAGCTGATGCGGATAGCTGTTCAGGCGGTTTTCAGCGTCGCGAATACCGACCTTGTGCAGCAGTTCCAGAATACGAGCGTCTGCTTCAGCACCGCGCAGGCCCTGATGCAGAAGCAGGCTTTCCGCCAGCTGTTTGCGGATTGTGTGCAACGGGTTGAGCGATGTCATCGGTTCCTGGAAAATGAAACTGATGTCATTGCCGCGGACTTCACGCAGTTTGGCCTCTGACGCTGTCAGCATTTCGTCGCCGCGATAACGCACATTGCCTGTCACCTCTGCGCTGTCCGGCAGAAGGCCCACGGTGGAAAGCGCAGACACGGATTTACCGGAACCGGATTCACCGACGATGGCGACGGTTTCACCCTGTTCTACATGCCAGGTGACACCTTTCACAGCCCGGGTTTTCTCGCCGTCCTGGGAAAAGCTGACCTCAAGGTTTTCGAGTTCTAAAATCCGGGTCATTTAAACGTCTTTCGCGGATCAAAGGCATCGCGGACACCTTCGAAGATAAACACAAGCAGGGACAGCATCACCGCGTAAACCGTGAAAGCCGTGAAGCCCAGCCATGGGGCCTGAAGGTTCTGTTTTGCCTGCAATGTCAGCTCGCCCAGGGATGGGGCGGAAGACGGCAGACCGAAGCCCAGGAAATCAAGCGTGGCCAGCGTGGCAATCGTTCCAGTGATGATAAACGGCAGGAATGTCAGGGTCGCAACCATGGCGTTCGGCAACATATGGCGGAACATGATCACAGTGTTTGACACGCCCAGCGCTTTGGCTGCACGAACATATTCAAGGTTTCGCGCCCGCAGAAATTCTGCCCGCACAACGCCCACAAGCGCCGTCCAGCCGAATAGAATTGAGACGAAGATCAAGAGTGACAGGCTGCGCCCCAGGATCGCGAAAAGAATGATGATCACGTAAAGCGATGGGGTTGCCGACCAGATTTCCAGGATGCGCTGGAAGATCAGATCCACCCAGCCCCCGAAATATCCCTGAATGGCGCCGGCAAGAATGCCAATGACAGAAGCGATAGAGGTCACCACAAGCGTATAAACAATGGACAGACGGAACCCATAGATCACCCGGGCCAACACGTCGCGTTTGGTGTCATCGGTGCCCAGCCAGTTGTTCGCATCCGGTGCAGAAGGTGCGGCACCCGGGATATCGACGATGGTGTTGTAGCGATAAGGGATCAGCGGCCAGATAATCCAGCCTTTGTTAATTACTTCGCCTTCAATTTCGCCGTCCTGGGCGTCTTCCAGAATGCCTTCGGGATCATCCCAGCAGCTTTCCAGCCCGCCCGTAACGATCAGACATTGCACGTCTTCGTATTTATACTGCGCCTCGGTTGGCAGATCACCCCCGAAAGCGGTTTCCGGGTAGAAGTTGAAGATCGGCATATAGTAGCTGCCATTGTGTTTCATCAAGACCGGTTTGTCGTTGGCGTAGAATTCCGCGAACAGGGATCCGATGAACATCACGCTGAAGATAATCAGCGACCAGAAAGCCCGTTTATTGGCGCGGAAGTTGCGCAGGCGGCGTTGGTTCAGCGGGGAGAGGCGCATTTTACGAGGGGTCTCTGACATCAGGTTTTCCTCGATTCAAAGTCGATCCGCGGATCAATGAAGACATACATCAGATCAGAAATGATCCCGACGATGAGCCCCAGAAGACTGAAAGCAAACAGCGTACCGAAGACCACGGGATAGTCGCGGGAAACCACGGCTTCGAACCCAAGGCGGCCAATGCCATCCAGCGAGAAGAGGTTTTCAATAATCACGGAGCTGCCAAAAAAGACGCCAACAAAAACAGACGGGAAGCTGGCGATCACCAGGAGCATCGCGTTGCGGAAGATATGGCCATACAGTACCTGACCTTCCGACAGACCTTTGGCGCGCGCCGTGACCACATATTGTTTGCGGATTTCATCCAGGAAGGAATTTTTCGTCAACAGTGTCAGGGTCGCAAAGCTGGAAATCGTCGTGGCGATCACAGGCAGGGCAATATGCCAGAAGTAATCACCAATCTGGCCAAGCAGGCTGAGATCTTCGAACCCTTCAGACGTCAGACCACGCAGGGGGAAGATCTTCCAGTAAGACCCGCCCGCAAACAGAACCAGCAATAGGATCGCAAAGAGAAACCCCGGGATCGCATAGGCGACGATGATCACGCCAGACGTCCAGGTGTCAAAACTGCTGCCATCCCGCACGGCTTTGCGGATGCCCAGCGGGATCGAAATGATATACGCGATCAGCGTGGACCAGAGGCCAAGGGTGATAGACACCGGCAGTTTTTCAATCACCAGATCCGTAACAGAGATCGAGCGGAAGTAGCTTTCGCCAAAATCAAAGCGGATATAATCCCACATCATATTCAGGAAACGGATGTGCGCGGGCTTATCAAAGCCGAACTGGACCTCAAGTTCTTTGATGAAATCTTCCGGCAAGCCACGGGAACCGGCGTAAGATTCACCGTCCGACGTATCAATCCCCGCGTCCCCGCCACCAGCGATGGTTTCAAAGGCGTCGCCGCCCCCGTCCATCTGGGCAAGGATCTGTTCAATCGGCCCGCCGGGCACGAACTGGATCAGCGCAAAGTTGATGATCATAATGCCAACAAGCGTTGGGATGATCAGCAGAAGCCGCCTGAGAATATATGCGCCCATTGGGGGGATGCCTCCTGTTTACGGCCTGTTACTGGAAGGCACCGGCGGCTTCAAGCTCTGCCGCGCGATCTGCATTGAACCACCAGAAATCGAGATACCCCAGATCAAAGGGCGGCAGCGGATCGGGGTGTTCATACATGTCGTAATAAGCGACGGTATGAGAATCTTTGTACCATTGAGGCACCCAGAATTTTTCAGCCCGCAGCACACGATCAAGCGCGCGCACGGCAGTGACCAATTCTTCTTCGGTTTGTGCGCGGGTAATGTGACCAATCAGAGCATCAATCGCCGGGCTGTGTATGCCTGACTTGTTAAAAACTGACGTCATAGCGGTTTCGGAGCCGAAAAACTGCTTGAGGTTGTCACTCGGGAACCAACTCATTGGATAAGAGTAAGTAATAAAGTCGTAGTCATGCTTGCGTTCTCTGTCAGTCGCCTGTGCATTATCAACACGGTTGTATTCCGCATTCACGCCCAATGCCCGCAGGTTTTCAAGGTATGGATTCAGGATGCGATCAAAGCTGGGGCTATCGTTCAGAAACTCAATTGTCAGAAGTTCACCCGCAGCATTGCGGCGCATACCCCTGTCATCCACAGTCCAGCCAGCGTCATCCAACAGACGGGAAGCGGCACGCAGATTACGACGATCCAGCTGACGTGTCCCTGACGCCGGTGCAAGAGCAGCTTCCTGATCAAGGACACCATCCGGCAAATGTTCGGCAAGGGGTTCGAGCAAAGCAAGTTCAGCCTCAGACGGCAATCCTGTTGCCTCCCGGTCTGAATTTTCCCAGAAGGAATTCACACGTTCATACAGCCCGTAAAACAGGGTTTCATTGGACCATTCAAAATTGAACATCATGCCAATCGCTTCGCGCACACGCTGATCTTCGAATGGTTCCTGGCGCATATTGAAATTAAAGGACTGAGCCTGCCCCATATCCCCATTTGGAAGTGATACTTTGTTGATCCAAGCCCGATCCATTGCCGGGAAGTCATAGCCTGTAGCCCAGATCCTGGAGGAAGCTTCATTGCGGAACGTATAGCTGCCACCTTTGAAGCCTTCAAAAGCGGCCTGGTAATCTGCGTAATATTCCACACGGATATGGTCAAAATTGTTGCGCCCGATGTTCATCGGCAGATCTGCACCCCAGTAATCCGCGCGGCGGCGATAAGTGATAGACTGACCAACATCGAGTTCATCCAGTTCATAGGAACCAGATCCCAGCAACGGTGTCAGGCTGCTTTCTTCAAGATCCAGACCTTCTGCTTCGTAGTGCGCCTTGGAAAACACCGGCAGACCACCGACCGTCTGCGGCAGATCGCGGGTCGGGATCCCTTCGTGGAAAGTGAATTTTACGCGATGGGTATCAAGGACTTCGGCGCTGGCCACCTGTTGAGACAGTACGGCACGATAGCTGGGAAGACCTTTGGTTACGAATGTTTCATAGGTGAAAACAACATCTTCTGCGGTCACCGTGGAGCCATCGGCAAAACGCGCCTCGGGGCGCATATTGAAGATGACCCAGCTGCGGTCTTCCGGGTACTCCAGGCTTTCGGCCAGCAGGCCATAAGACGCCCCCTGTTCATCGGCTGTGCTGGTCAGAAGGCTTTCAAGGCCGATATTGGCCAGCCCGCCTGCGCGCCCCTTGGTGGAATAGGGGTTCATTGAATCAAAGGAACCGAACCCCCAGATCGAAATCTCGCCGCCTTTGGGGGCTTCGGGGTTTACATAGGGCAGATGGGTGTAGTCCGCGGGCAGGGCCAGATTGCCGAAGGTGGAAATCCCGTGGGAGGTGATCACATCCTCAGATTTCGCAGGCAGGGCCAGTGCCGCCATGGCAAGCGTTGCAAAGGCAAATCCCAGCAGTTTGTTTCCGTCCTGCTTCAACGCGCGTGTGGCGATCTTGGCGTTCATCTGCCTCTCCCTGCTGGTTTTTATTCAATTTAGTTAAAACCCATCCTGATTACGAGGCAATAACAATCAAGTTGATAATCTGTGAACACTGCGTGTTGTGCGTGAAATCGCCTGCAACGGAATCAAAAAACCGCCCCGGAGGGCGGCTTTTCATAATAACAGGTCACTCAGATCAGTTGAGTGTTGCCAGCCATGCGATGATGTTTGCACGATCCGCATCTTTTGGCAGACCGTTGAAGGACATTGCAGTCCCTGGTGCATAGCCTTTCGGGCTTTCCAGGAACGCGTTCAGGGCGTCGATATCCCAGCTGCCTTCCAGACCGGTCAGAGCGCCGGAGAAGCCGAAGCCTTCTTCAACAGCGATACCGCGATCCACAACACCAAAGAGGGATGGGCCTGTGCCGTTTACGCCTGGCTCAACAGAGTGGCAGCTGCGGCATTTGTTGAACACGCGTTCACCCTTGCCGATGTCCGCTTCTGCAACCAGTGTTGCGAAATCAACTTCTTCGACTTCTTCACCACCGTGGCTGTCGCCGGCTTCGATCGGATAGGCATCCGCATGCGCTTCACCATGACCGCCGTGCGCATCAGGACCGCCAGTGTGATACAGGCCTTCTGCCGCCCATTTACCGAGAAGAAAGATCAGGAAAGCGCCACAGAAGCCGCCGAGGATCTTGGTGAAAGTCATAGTGTCGAACATATCGCTTTTCCGTTTTGGATGTCGCTAATACCGTGCCGGACGGGGTTTCAGCCTATCTATCCGCTTCCCCTGGTGTGACGCAAGATGTAGTTTGTGCGACGAACCGCCCCTTTCGTGAAAAATGTGGCGGAAAACGGATCTGAAACAGGACAATAGTGATGAAAACAGGGAAAATCGCATTCCAGGGCGCATTGGGCGCCTATTCCCACGAAGCCTGCGTGAACGCACGCCCGAATCTTGATCCCCTACCCTGTCAGACCTTTGAAGACGTGATTGCGGCCGTGAACAGCGGAAAAGCCGATCTTGGCATGCTGCCGATTGACAATTCCACCTATGGCCGTGTTGCAGATATGCACCGTTTATTGCCTGACAGCGGGCTGCATATCGTTGATGAAACTTTTGTCCGTGTGCGTATCAGCCTGCTGGCACCGGAAGGTGTTGCGCTGGAGGACATTCATACAGTGCGCGCCCATCTTGTGCTGTTGCCGCAATCCGCAGCGTTTCTGAAAGCACATAACATTGAAGGTATTGCTGCGGTGGACAGTGCCGGCGCCGCTGAAGATCTGGCCCGGAACAAAACACCAGGTGAAGGTGTGCTTGCGTCATCCCTGGCCGGGAAAATTCACGGATTGAATATTCTGGCGGAAGGTCTGGAAGACTACGGCCACAACACCACCCGTTTTGTTGTGATGGGGCGTGAGGCCGATACCACCCGCCGGGGCGATGCCGGAATGGGCATGGTCACAAGCTTTATTTTCCGCGTCCGCAATATTCCGGCAGCGCTTTATAAGGCGATGGGTGGCTTTGCGACAAACGGCGTCAACATGACCAAGCTGGAAAGCTATATGGTTGACGGGTCTTTCATGGCGACGCGATTTTATGCTGAAATTGAAGGCCATCCGGATGACGACGGTGTGCGCCGTGCGATGGAAGAGCTGCAGTATTTCACATCAGAGCTGATTCTTCTGGGATCCTATCCCGCCGCACAGAAACGTCACTGAGCTGCCGGGCGCACTGCCCGGCAAAAGCACAGCTTCAGACCTGTTCAACTTCTTCTTCAAGGCGCAACCCGAAGTCAGACAATCGTTTCTTAAGCTTCCTGTTCAGACTGCCTTTTGCCAGCTTCAGTGACTGGATCAGAAGGCGCCCGCCCATCGTTTTAGGCCGGGTATCAATTGCAACGTGAATCCGGGTACGGTTGCGGGCAAGGGACACGAATTCCGTGACCACTTCGGAACGCACACCTGCCCCTTCGATAACATAGATAACGCTGTCAGGGGCGTCGCACCCGACAAGTTCCACCTGAAGATCCCGGGCGCGTCCACGCAATTTAACCCTGACATCCCAGCCCAGCTGTGCACCTGGCTGCGTCAAAACAGACCGTCGCGTCACCTCGACACCGCGTTCAAGGGCAGCCCTTTCAATGGCAGCGAAATCTGAACACCTTGCAAATACGCCTTCAACCGGAGCTTCCAGGTCATGCTTCGCCGTAAATTTCATTTCTCACCACTTCTTTAAAAAACACGATCAGGTTACTTTAACGTATCTGACAGCCAGTGAAACAAAATAAAATGCGCAATTGCGCCTTCCCGTGCAGGCAGAATTTCCGGGTGCTCCCCGCGCATCGCTTTTGCCATCTCTTCCCGAGAGATCCACCTGGCATCTTCGATCTCAGACGGGTCTATCTTTATATCCCTGCTGGTCGCTTCGCCCGCACACCCAAACATAAGCGATGAAGGAAAAGCCCAGGGCTGACTGGCCAGATATGAGACAGGGCCAACGGTAATCCCCGCTTCTTCGTTAACTTCACGCCGAACGGCGGCTTCAAGCGTTTCGCCGGGTTCGACAAAGCCCGCAAGCAAAGAATACATACCTTCCGGCCAACCGGGGCTGCGACCGATCAGAACATCGTTCCCATGCGTGATCAGCATAATCACAACCGGATCAGTCCGCGGAAAATGCGGGGTTTTGCAGGACGGACAGTTTCTCTGCCAGCCGCTTTCCGCCATCTCACTTTTCGTGCCACATTTCGCACAGAACTGATGGCTTTCATGCCAGGAAAAAAGTGCCTTAGCTGTGGCCAGAACTTCTGCATCCGTTGCAGACAGTTGTGTCATCACACTGCGCAATTCCCGAAAACCTGCCCCGTCTGGCACGTTTGGGTGCGTATAGACTGTTGTATCGTGAAACTTGCTGAAACTATCTGCATCAAAATCATCCGGCACCCACGAAGAGATGTCTATTGCAAAGCAGCTGTATTCCCCGTCAAAGCCAAGAAATACCGGGGAGTCCTGCCCATGTTGGAACAAGTCATGCGTGACAGGAAGAGAAACGGACCGGACAGCTGGCGTATCTGACACCAGAACACGCCCGCGCCACAGAGGAAATACCTTCGCCTTTGCACCATTCAGATGGCCCGCGATGACATCAGCCTGCCCCCGCAATTCAGCAGAACGATCAAGACAACCGCCCCCGAAGGTCACAGTTTCAGCGTGTTTCATAACGGTCTCCGGTATTGTGGGTTTGTTTGTAAGATCGCCTGCTCTCTGACTGACATGATCACCCGAAGTTCGCAACTGCCTGAATATCAATTTACAATCCAGGGTTGATTTTTGATTGAATTCCCTGGCAACGTACAAAACATTGGAATGCCAGAAATTCTTTCGCAGAGCTCTGTGCCCATGAACCCGATAGCAATCAGTGCCGATGTTCCCCCTGAACCAATCCGTAGTCCCTGGAGCAACCACGTTGAATATGCATCCGTTTTCCAAACCAATGACCGACACACAGACACATTTACAGATTCTGGAAACAACGGATCTTCATGCGCATATTTTTCCGTATGACTATTACAGCGATCAACCTGTAAAACACTTTGGCCTGACGCGACTGGCCTCTTTGATCCGTCTCCGCCGATCCGAAGCCAGGAATTCCCTGCTGTTTGACAATGGAGACTTTCTTCAGGGCACCCCGCTTGGGGATTATCTGGCGCATGAGGGCCGCCCAAAAAATGACATTCACCCCTTCATAAAAGCGATGAATGTTATCGGCTTTGATGCTGCGGTTCCGGGCAATCATGAATTCAACTACGGGCTGGAGTTTCTGAAACGTACAGCATCCGGTGCACTTTTCCCTTTCGTTTCAGCCAATGTGCTTACAGAAAAGGCCTTATCACCGCGGGAAGACACCCATCTGTTCAGGCCTTACACCATTCTTGAAAAAAAAGGTGGCTGATCGATCTGGGATAGAACGTCTGATCCGGGTTGGTGTGATAGGGTTTACGCCGCCTCAGATCATGATCTGGGATCATCACCTGACGGGACAGATAGAAACGCGGAACATCCTTGAAACCGCCATTGCATGGGTGCCGGAAATGAAAGCGGCGGGTGCTGACCTTATCATTGCGTTGAACCATTCAGGCATTGGTTTCACCGATCATCCTGGGGATCAGGAAGATGCAGGGCTTCAACTCGCGGCTCTGCACGGGATTGATGTCATTTTATGTGGGCACCAACACCTGCTTTTCCCATCTGACAGCTTTTCGGGACGAAAAGGCGTTGATGTAAAGGTCGGCACATTGCACGGCAAACCCGCCGTTATGGCCGGATTTGCCGGTTCACATCTTGGCGTGATTGATCTGAAGTTGGATTTTGAGGGGGGCCAATGGAAAATTATTGAACACAAGAGCAGCCTTTGTCAGGTTGCGCCGCCTGCCCCCAGCCAGGATATAACCCCTTGTGTTCCCGAAAGGCCCGAGGTGGCTGCTGTCGCGATTGAAGCACACAAACAAACACTCGCATATATCAGGCGGCCAGTCGGAAGCATTGATACGCCCCTGCACAACTACTTCGCTTTTGCCGGCCACGCACCATCTGTTGACATTATCTGCGCAGCACAAGCCTTTCACATCCGGAACGCATTATCCCGGACAGAATATGCATCGCTGCCTCTTCTGTCCGCCTCAGCCCCCCTGAAAGCCGGCGCCCGTGGAGGCCCCGACTATTATACGCATGTTAAGCCGGGCAGTATCACATATCGGGATATCGCTGATTTATATTTGTATCCGGACACCATCTGTGCCGTCTGTGTGACCGGGGCGGGCCTGCGCGCCTGGCTTGAACGTTCTGCCGCAGCTTTCAGAAGGATCACGCGAGGCATGAAAAACCAGCAGCTGATTCAGCCCGATTTCCCAGGGTATAATTTCGATATAATTCAGGGCGTGCAGTACCAGATTGACCCCGTGCGCCCGGCCGGATTTTCACCCGAAGGAAGCGCGCTGGCATCCTCATCCGGGCGCATCCGGAACCTGACGTGGAAAGGCGTGCCGGTCCGTGACACCCAGAAATTTGTGGTGGCGACAAATCACTATCGGGCCTCTGGCGGTGGGAATTTTCCGGGGTTAAGTCGCAATTCCGTAATTTATGACAGCCGTGACAGCATCCGGGACATTCTTGTAACGTATTTCAGATCGCACCCGGATCTGCGATTTACTGCCCGTAGCCCCTGGCAGTTTTCTTCACATCCAGACACCAAGGCTGAGTTTGAAAGTAACCCCGAAGCCGTACGATACCTTTCAAAGACCGGGACTCCCGGCATCATCGCCGCGGGGCCCGGCCCTGACGGATTTGGAAAATATCAGCTTCGCTTTTTCTGAACATCCGTCAGAAGTAGCTGCGTACAAGTGCGCCTGATAAAAGCGTCCAGCCGTCAGCAACCACAAAGAACGCCAGCTTAAACGGCAGGGAAACCACAGCCGGCGGGACCATCATCATGCCCATCGACATCAGTATCGCGGCGACAACCAGATCAATGATCAGGAAGGGCAGGAATACCAGAAATCCGATTTCGAAGGCTCTGGAGATTTCACTGAGCAGAAAAGAAGGCACCATAACAGATAAGGCGGTATTCCGATTCAGATCAGCCGGGTCCCCGGGCCGCAGTTCTGCAAGGGCTTCATATGTGTCTGGTTCAATTCTGGCGATCATAAACCCCCGGAACGGATCCAGCGCCTGATTAAAGGCCTGTTCTACCTCAATATCTCCGGCAAGGAGCGGATCTATCCCGCCCCGCCAGGAGGCAGTAAACACAGGTTCCATAACAAAATATGTCAAAAACAACGCCAGACTGACAATCAGCATATTCGGCGGCGCCTGCTGCAACCCAATGGCCTGACGCAGAATGGACAGAACCGTCACAATAAACGGGAAGCAGGTGATCATGATAGCCAGCCCCGGCACAACGGATAGCAATGTGATCAGAATAAACAGCTGAATACCGCGTGCCGTCAGTGAACTGCCTTCTCCGAACGACACACTCAGGTCCTGTGCGGATGCAGGTTGGGATAATACGATAAAAAGCAAACTAAAAATCGCGATATATATGTCAAAAGAAGGCAGGATCTGCCTTAGTCGCACAGGTCTCATGTTACAGTCCGTTCTGCAGATCTGCAATTTCTGTCAGACGGACAGCAAGCTGACCATTCGGATCATCTTCGACTTCCTGAAGCTCCCCGCGTGCAATCAGCTTATCACCGACGTATAGCTCCACGGGGTCATCCACTCCCCGATCCAGCGGCAGAACAGCATCCGGCCCAAGCAACAGCAGTTCTTTGACCATCGGGCGCGCACGGCCCACCGAAATCGTAATTTCGATCGGAACCTGGTTAAATGGATTGTCCTGATTTGACAGTTCATTCAGGGCATCAGTATCAAGATTATCATTCATTTATACGACCTTTTCATTCAGATTGAAAAATCCCTCAGTTTTCTCCTGTGCCGCAGCAAGGACCCCCGAAAGATCCACAATCTGCTCCCCTTCAGCGAACACCAGCCGTGCCTGTCCTTCCCCAAGCGAAGCTTCGCCAACGACGACCACATCAAGACTATTTTGCGCGGGCAGAAGGTTTTCCACACTTTGTGCATTGGCAGGATGAACCTGCAGTTCAATCCTGGTATTCACGTCGGAACGGGCAATCTCAGTGATTTGTTCGGCGATCATGGCCGGCAGATTTTCCGCCGCAATCCGGGGCATTATCTTTTCCATAAGCTCACTGAAAACAGCGCGCATGTCCTTCAGAACCTGTGCGCGGGCCTCATGAAAGGTGAAGGAAAGCTCCTGCAGGTTCCGCGCCAGTTCAACCGATACATTGTCAAGGTTTTCCGCATGCGATTTTGCGGCATCATCCCAGCCAGCTTTGTAGCCGTTTTCAAAGGCCTCAAGCTTTGCCTCTTCTGACTGAACATGATCCTGAGCCGCCGGTTGAGCGCCTGCAGGTGCCGACGCCCTTACTGGCTGTATGTCAAATTCTTCCAGCTTCAGAGGTGCCATCAGGTGGTTTCCTCAGATGTTTCCATCCAGCTGCGCAGCACTTCAACTGCTTCTTCCTGGCGGTCTTCAATCATATCCTTCAGCCGTGCGACCGGGTCACCGCCTGTGAAATCATCAGGCAAATCAAAATCATCAACAACCGACATCCCGCCTTCTGGTACAAAGCTGCTGTCAATTTCGCCTGTCAGGATCTGCCCTGGCAGTTCTGGCAAACTGCCAGGCGGCGGAGGAGAGACATTAAATTCAGGAATCTGAGGTGCCGGCGCATCCGATGCCGCAGGGGCCGGAAGCCCTGCTGGTGCAGATGCGACTGTCTGCTGAACCAGCGGCGCTGTCAGAATTGGTTTAACAACAAAAATCCCCAAAAGAATTGCGGCAATCGCCAGAACGGTCAGCTGAACAATTGTCATAACGTCGATATGCATATTCTGCATAAACCCGGAGATCGGCTCTGATCCGGCAGTGGCAACAGGTTCAAACTGAAGCGAGCGGATGGTAATTTCATCTCCGCGGGATTCCGTAAATCCAACTGCAGAGGCCACCAGTTCCCGAAGCACAGCCAGTTCTTCATCGCTCCGGGGTGTCAGAACTGTTTCCCCCACGCCATCCAGAGTGGACACACCATTCACGAGAACTGCAACACTCAGCCGTCTGATTGCACCCGGCTGGCGCAGCACTTCCCTTTGTGTTTCAGATATCTCGAAATTTGTACGCTCGCGGGTTTCGTTCGCCCGGGCATTCGAAGAACCACCGGCCCCGGCGACATCACCTTCCGGAAAATTGCTGGCAACAGACACCCCGCCACTGCGGCTGTCTTCAGTATTATTTGACGTTTCGGTGGTGTCAGTGCTGATCGCCACACGGGATTCCGGGTCAACCGTGCGCTCAACAATGGTTTCCTGTTCGGTCACAGTTTCTACGCTGACTTCGACCACCGCATTGCCTGGCCCGACCCTCGCTTCCAGCAAACGGCTGACAGCATCTTTCAGCATGGCTGCCCTGTCGTTCCCGGCGATCCGGGATGTGGCATCATCTGCGCCGATAACCTTGCCGCTTTGCGCATCGATCACGGATACGGAATCGGGGTTAAGCCCGGAAACAGCAGAAGCTACCAGATTGCGCAAAGCCTGGGCATGCGCCGTCGAAAATCCGCTGCCTGAAGGGGTTACAGTTACAGAAGCTGAACGCCGAGATTCCCGGCGAAAAGACCCTGTCGCCATGTTTGAAATGTGAACCCGGGCATTGCGCACCGCAGAACTTGCAACAATCGTACGCGCCAGTTCACCTTCTTTTGCACGCCAGTAGGCCGCGTCAAACATCTGTGACGTGGTTCCGAATCCAGACAGATTATCAAGCAATTCATACCCGGCTCCACCGGTCGCGGGCAGCCCTTCGCTGGCAAGCGTCATACGCAATGTATCGCGTTGGTCACCTTCGACATAAATCGAATTGCCGCGCACTTCATATTTCACCCCACGCTGTTCCAGCGCAGACACAACATCCCCAGCAGCGGAAGCTTCCAGCCCCGCATAGAGCAGTGACATGCCTGGTGTGGCAGCAATTCGGGTTAGGGCCAGAACAGCGGCGAACATGGCCAGCGTGGCGACCATAACAGTGATTCGACGGCGACCATCAAGACCGGCCCAGACAGAAATGACCTGCTGCAATTTAATACTCCTGTAAAGACGCGGCTTCTGCCCGTCATGTCTTCACATTCCCTCAACAGCCTTAACAATCGGTTAGCTCTTGGCAGCCTATAGTCGTGAGGAAGCAAAAAACCGGTGCACTATGGCGGACGACGAAACATCAGATGGGACCGAGGAAGACGGTCCGGCAAAAAAATCCAAACTCCCGCTTATCATCGGGGCGGTCCTTGCCTGCGCAGGGGCTGGCGGAGGCTTTTTTGCAGCGTCCAGTGGTCTGATCCTTGGGAGCGACGCCGCACCAGAAATGGCCGAGGAAGAACCCATTCTTGTAGAACCTCTGAATGGAATTGCATTTATTGAACTTGACCCGCTGGTCATCAATCTGCGTCAAAGTTCCCGCACCGCACATCTGCGCTTTGTTGCGCATCTTGAAGTGAACCAACAGGCTGAAGCAGATGTCACGCTTTTGCTGCCCCGTATTCTTGATGTGCTGAACAACTATCTGCGGGCGGTGGATCTTGAAGAACTTGAACAACCCGGCTCTCTGATCCGGCTGCGGTCTCAGATGCTGCGCAGGATACAGATCGTCGCGGGGGAAGAACGGGTCAGAGACCTGCTTATATCTGAATTTGTCGTAAATTAGGGGAACAACATGAACTTGATCGCCGATATTCTTCTTGTTGCTGGTGTCCTGGGGGCATCTCTTTATTGTTTTGTTCTTTCCCGCAGACTGCAGAAATTTAATGATCTCGAACAAGGGGTCGGGGGCGCGGTGGCTGTCCTTAGTATGCAGGTTGATGACATGACCAAAACCCTGAAAGAGGCACAAACCGCTGCGATTTCATCAACTGACTCACTGGGGGAACTGACCGGTCGTGCGGAAACTGCAGCCCGCCGGCTGGAACTTCTGGTCGCATCTATGCATGATCTTCCCGCCCCGCCAGAGACACAGCCACACAAAACATCTGCCCCGGTGCAACCGCCGGCAGCGAAACAACAAAACGCGACGCCCCCGATGCAGGACACAGACAGTGAACCCTCTGACATTCTCTTTCTGCGTCATCCTCGCCCTGCTGCCGAGGTCGCACAATGAAACGCCTTTTCCGAAGAAAGTCAGAAACTGAGAGCGCACATTCAAAGTCGCAACACAGGCAGAAAAAGCGAAGCCGGAAGAAAGGTCGCGGGGCCCTGCTAACGGTCATGATGCTGTTTCTTTTGTCGGCACTGGCCCGTCTGAGCGGAGAAACCGGGCAGGCAATCGCGCGGGAAATTTCGGAGATGACTGAAGAAACATCAGGCAAAGGTCATGTGCGTCAAAGCTGCATTCCTCCGGAAGATGGCATTGCTGACCTGTTACATGACCTGGATCTCAGGCAGGTCAGGCTGGAAGCCAGAGAACGCCACATCGAAGACCGGATGCAGGCCCTGAACGTGGCCCAGGTTGCATATGAAGCAAATATTGACCGTCTGATCGCAGCAGAGAATGCCTTGCAGGCTACAATGTCGCGATCTTCAACCGCTGCAGAAGATGACCTGACACGACTGACTTCGGTTTATGAGAACATGAAGCCCAAAGATGCAGCCGCACTATTTGAGACTATGGATAATGAATTCGCCGCTGGATTTCTGGGCCGTATGCGCCCTGATGCGGCGGCAGCTGTATTTGCCGGCCTTGAGCCAGAAACTGCTTATCGCATCAGTATTGTTCTGGCCGGACGAAATGCCAATGCACCGCGAGAATAAGCACATCTTGTGACAGAATTTTTTAACTATCTTCTGCAAGGTTGAAGAGACTTTCCCCGCAGATTTAATTCTGCCCCTGGTTGGAGCCTGCGTCTTGATTGGCATTGTCGGTATTATAATCATTTTCGTCATGGTCTTTGGCGGATATCTCGCCGCGGGCGGGAAAATGGGTGTTATTCTGAAAGCACTTCCATTTGAGATGATGATGATCGGCGGCGCTGCTGTTGGCGCAACGGCCCTGTCAAACGATATGGGCGGCATCAAACATACGCTCAAAGACATTGGGAAAGTCTTCAAAGGCACGAAATGGGCTCCCGAAGACTATCGGGATCTTCTTTGCCTTCTGTTTGAACTGATCCGGCTGGCCCGCCAAAATCCGGTGGGGCTGGAAGAACATATTGAACAACCAGACACATCGCCGATCTTTGGGAAATATGGAAAAATTCTGTCCGACAAAGAAGCCGTAAACCTGATTTGTGACACGATGCGTTCGGCCTCCATGAACTATGATGATCCCCATCAGGTCGAAGAGGTTCTGGAAAAACGTATGGATTCCAACCTGCATCATGCGCTTCATTCCAGCCATGTTCTCCAATCGCTCGCAGATGGTCTGCCAGCGCTGGGAATTGTGGCCGCGGTTCTGGGCATTATCAAAACGATGGGGTCAATTGATCAACCGCCCGAAGTTCTTGGTAAAATGATTGGCAGCGCGCTTGTCGGAACATTCCTTGGGGTTTTTCTGGCCTATGGCATTGTTGGGCCTATGGCTTCACGGGTAAAAACGGTTGTCGAAGATGACGCCCATTTTTATCAGCTGATCCGGGAAGTCCTGGTCGCAAACCTGCACAACCACGCAACAAACATCTGTATCGAAGTCGGGCGACAGAACACACCAGGCCAGAACCGGCCATCCTTCTCAGAGTTGGAAGATGCTCTCAAAGAAGTTAAGAAAGGAGCCGCCTGATTGCACCTTGCTTCAAAAAGTATTCTGCTTTTCATCATGTTCCTGTCAGCCAACGGCGCTGTTGCAGAAAACGTCACTCTGCGCTCTGGCGAACATCCGGGTTTCTCCCGGCTTGTGCTTGATTTCCAAGGTGAAATTCCGGACTGGCGCTTGGGCCGCAGTGAAGAAGGATACATGCTTCAGATAGATCAGAGTGACTTCACTCCGGATCTGAGTGATGTGTTTCGCAAGATATCCCGCAGGCATCTTGAACAAATCGAATTTCTCCCAGAGAGCAGAAGCCTTTCTCTGACTGTCACCTGTTCCTGCCATATCAGCGCATTTAACTTCCGTGCGAGCAGATTAGTGTTGGACATCAAAGAGGGCGCCGCAAACCTGAATTCCATCTACGAGATACCATTTACGCAGCTTATTGAGGAACCCGCACAACCACGACTGGCCGCGCAACCGGAGTCTGCTCTGCCTGAACATATGGATCAAAAGGCTGCAATCGAACCTTCTGTAACATTGCAGCTTCCACGTTCCACAAATCTGCAACAACCACATAGTAACCTGCCGCCTTTGCTCTTGTCGGTACCGGAAACACCAATGGCGAACCAGGATCCGCCAACACCTGTACCTTCCCCCGCTGGCAATGAACTTTCTGAACCGCGGCCCAATAGAGACCAGAGACGCGCTGAAACTGAACGTGTTTTACTCCGGGAACTTGAACGCGCCGCCAGTCAGGGACTTCTGGACGCCCATTTACCCGACATTCCTGCCCCCCCGCCGTCGGTTCCGGTACAAATGACCGACCCTGAACCAACATCAGCCAGGCCCAGAGAAACCGGAATTCGCTCTCATCTTAACATTGATGCAGACACCAGTATCGACCGTGGGGTTTTGGGTGCTCTTGCGGGTATAGGCGTTATAGATGAACGCCTGAATTGCAGCCTGGGTGATGATCTGGATATCAGAACCTGGGGAACAGAAAGTGAGATAAGCACGGGTTTGGCACAGCAGCGCCGCGGGCTTTTGAATGCGCGCGACGAACTGCAGCAGCCTGCCGCGATCTCGCTCGTGCAGGCGTATCTTTACGCAACATTCGGTGCAGAAGCCTCGCGCACACTGGATCTCCTGCCAAAAGAAACTGATCAAATTCGCGCGCTCCGGCAAATTGCTGCGCTTTCAGACAATCTTCCTCAAATCCCGGACGGCCCCTTACCTTCTTTACAAAATTGCCCAAACGCAGGTGCCTTCTGGGCTATGCTGACAAATCGCGTTGTCCCCGCCCAGGGGGTAGACCATGACGCCGTCATTGAATTTGCAACGTCCCTGCCGCCACATCTGCGTACGCTTTATGGATCGCGATTGATCAGAATATATTCACGTTCAGGCGATACTTCGCGCGCTGAAATGCTAAGAACGGCCATTGAACGCACCCTTGAATATCCTCACCCGGAATTTGAGCTGGCGCAGGCCGAGATAAATCACTCAGAAGGGCAAACTGAAGAAGCCCAAGTGATATTGTCAGACCTCATTCAAGGCAACTCACAATTGTCTCTGGATGCGCTTGAACTGTTCATGAAATCTGCGCTCGAACAACAGACCTCAATTGCGCCGACCATCCTGGAAAATGCAGAAGCACTGGCCTTTGAACATAGTGGATCAGAACAGGGAATCCGGCTTCAATATCTGCTGGCACGTTCATACAGCCAGCAACAACAACTGGGAAAAGCGATACAGCTTCTCCAGTCTCTGACAGGCAAAGTTCAGGATTATGATATGAAATTCGCCTGGGAAGAACTTGCGCGAAAGTTGCTGGAAACCCCATCCGACAGTGATTTTCTGGCATCATATTACCTGCATCGCAACACGATCCAGAACGCCGACATCATGGTAAATACCCGGCGCAACTTCGCTGAACGTCTTATTACCCTTGGCATGGCAGATGCCGGTATAACCATGTTGGACAGCTCCACATCGCTTACAGCTGATGACCGGTTGCTGCATGCGCAGGCGGCGTACATCCTCGGGGATTATACCGACGCGCTTGGTTTTCTTGAGGGGCTCAGCGGGAATGAAGCGGATATGCTCAGGCTGAAACTGCTGGAAAAAAATGCCAATTTCAAGGCCGCTGCCCGGCTGGCGGACAGACAGCAACAAACCGAACGGGCTTCGGAGCTATTGTGGCGTGATGGCGATTGGGCAGCTCTGATCGCAACACCCTCTTCCCCAGCCAGGCAAGCTGCTGCCGATATTATGCTGCGCCAGGAACTTCCCGATATTCCACCAAACGCTGCGACCGGGGATCTGACTTCCGTTCGGGCATTGCTTACGCGCAGTCAGTCAGACCGTGCGACCATTGTAACAATTTTTCAGGAAACCGAGCTTCAGGAAAATCAGTCGGACAATTTCATATCAGAGTAACCCATTATAAAGATTCGCCGCATAGCCTGAGATTATACAAGTCAGTCAGAACGGCGACCCAGATGCATCTAAAAACCTTAAGGCCTATTTTTCATCCGATCAGTTTCTTCGCGAAACCTGTCTCTCTAGTCTTGTTATCACTTTTTCTCGGACTTCCCCTGCAAGGGCTGGCCTCAGCCCCAGGTGATCAGATCTGTGATCAGGTCGCGCATCAGGCAGCAGTCGAAAGTGGTGTTCCCGTATCAGTTCTGCAGGCCATTACACGCACGGAAACCGGCCGCAGACGCGACGGTGAAACCCGTCCCTGGCCCTGGACCGTTAATATGGAAGGGGCCGGCCGGTGGTTCGACGCCCCTTCGGAAGCACTGCAATATGTAAATGAGAACTTTCAGCGCGGTGCCCGAAGCTTTGATGTTGGTTGTTTTCAGATAAATTATCGGTGGCACGGGCAACATTTCTCATCAATCGAGGAAATGTTCGATCCGCTTGCAAACGCGCGCTATGCCGCACGCTATCTGTCTGAACTGTATTCCGAAAAAGGAAACTGGGATGAGGCCGCCGGAGCTTACCACTCCCGAACCCCCAGATACGCCAACCGATATAAAGCACGGTTTCGTCAGTTCCGGGCTGCAGTCATCCGCAATGCGCCGGAAATATCGCCTCAATTGCCGTCCCCTACAGTTGTTGCAAGCCAACCCCCTCAGCAGGTTCCACGACAGAACCTGTATCCCCTGCTTCAGCCGGCATCAGGTGCCCGAACCCATGGCTCACTGGTTGCTCTGCACACCCCCGGGAATGGCAACCGTCTGATTGGATCGTCGGAATAATGTCTGGCCTTCTTCGAGCCGAGGACATCTTTCGTCCGACAATCCTGCTTGCAATTGCACTGATGGCAATCATTGTGATGATGATCCTGCCAGTCCCGGCCTGGATGCTGGATGTCGGCCTGGCAACCTCATTTGCGCTCGCAATTCTGATCTTTACCGTCACGCTGTTTATTCAGCGCCCGCTGGACTTTTCGTCATTCCCAACCATCTTGCTGGCATCGCTCATGTTGCGATTGTCTCTGAATGTGTCTTCGACCAAGCTGATCATCGGAAACGGCCATACCGGTACAAGTGCAGCCGGAGAAGTCATTCAGGGATTTGCAAATTTTGTGATGGGCGGAAACGTCTTTATGGGGCTCGTAATTTTCTGCGTTCTCATGATCGTCAACTTCATGGTCATTACAAAAGGTGCCGCACGCATGGCCGAAGTGGGCGCCCGGTTTGCCCTGGATGCCATGCCGGGCAAACAGCTGGCGATTGACGCCGACATGGCCGCAGGCGCAATCGATCATGCCGAAGCAAAAGAACGACGTGCCACAGAACAGGCAGAAACCACCTTTTTTGGGTCTCTCGACGGCGCGTCAAAGTTCGTTAAGGGCGACGCGATCGCGGGCCTTTTGATCACGCTTCTGAACCTGATTGTCGGCTTGTTGATCGGCGTAACTGTTCATGGAATGGATCTGAGCCGGGCCTTCGAAACATACACGATCCTGACGGTGGGGGATGGGCTGGTCACACAGATCCCAGCGGTCATCATCTCGATTGCTGCTGCATTGCTTCTTGCACGAGGCGGCACAACCGGTTCCACAGATCTGGCACTGGCCGATCAGTTGGGGAAATATCCGCAGGCTCTGGTGACGGTTTCTGTTCTGATGGCTCTTTTTGCGCTGGTGCCAGGCCTTCCCTTTATTCCCTTCATGCTTGGGGCAGGTCTTGTTGGTGGGGCCGCTTATTATTTGTTCCGTAACCCACCAACACAAACATCCGAGGATGACACCCTGGCTGAAGGTGATCTTGTACCGGCTGAAAAATCACTGGGCGATATGTTGGATCTGGATGACCTGCATGTGGAATTTGCGCCGGATCTGGTCAGTATGGTTCTGGACAGCGCCACTGGACTGGACGCCCGTATTAATAATATGCGTTCCCATGTTGCGGAAGAGTTTGGTCTTATACTGCCAGAAATTCGCCTGACCGATAACGCGATCCTGCCGCCTGGTACCTATGTGATGTACATCCAGGGGGTCGAGCAAGCGCGGGACAGGTTGCAACCGGATATGGTCATGGCTCTGATGTCAGACAACCCCGGCCTTTTGCCCCCGGGGGAAGATATTCAGGAACCTGTCTATCAAGCACCGGCCCGCTGGATCAGTCGGGAACATCAGGACGATGCAACTGTCACAGGTGCTACGATTGTCGCCCCGGCAGAGGTTCTGGCAACTCATCTGCTGGAAGTGATCAAAAAGAATTTTTCCCGGCTGCTGACCCTTAAATCTCTGAACCGGTTGCTGACAGAATTTACCAACCTGACAGATCAGACACGAGCGAACAGCAACAAAAGGCTACTGGACGACCTGATCCCTGAAAAAGTACCCCCCGACCTGTTGCTTGCAGTGATGCGGCTCTTGCTGGAAGAACGTGTATCTGTCCGCAATCTGCCTTTAATTCTTGAAAGTATCGCTGAGGCACGCAGCACCGGGGCAACCCCGGAATCCATTTGTGAATATGTGCGTCAACGCCTTGGGTTTCAGCTGATTTCGGAACACAAACGCCCGGATGGCAGCCTTCCATTGTTGCAACTGGCACCAGAATGGGAAGAGAGATTTTCGAGTTACCAGATCGAAGGAGAGCGCGGTCAGGTCGATGTTGCCCTGCCCCCGGATGACTTCAACAAACTGGCAAACAGTGTGGCGGAAAAAATCGCAAATGCCGGGAACGAAGGCATATATCCGGCGGTCATTACCTCACGATTACGCCGCCGTTTTCTGCGAACAGTACTGTCTGCGCGGGGCATTCAGAACCCCGTCTTTTCTTTTGAAGAGGTGGGCAGCGACTGCCAGCCTGCCCTCATCGGTCTCGTGCCTGCATGAATGAACTGATGCAGTTCCTGGCAAATATCGGGTCCCAGACACTCTGGGTTGGCGGGGCTGTTTTCCTTCGGGTTGGTGCTGCCATGGCGGTTTTTCCAGCCTTTGGAGAACAGATGTTACCAGCACGCATCCGTCTTTTACTGGCTCTGATGTTTACAGCAATCCTGGCGCCTGCTGTCAGTCAGTTGTTCCACCTTCCCGAGTCCCCCGCACAGATTGGCATTGGGTTTATGGCAGAAATCATCATTGGTCTCTCGCTTGGGCTTGCGATCCGTTTCTTCGTACTTGCATTGCAAACTGCCGGTACAATCGCAGCACAATCCACGTCATTGTCTCAGATATTTGGCGGCGCTGGCGAACCCGCCCCTGCCATCGGACATATTCTGTTTTTCGCCGGGCTTGCATTGGCTGTCATGAATGACCTTCATGTCCGGTTGGCAGAATATCTCCTGCTGTCATACACAATACTTCCCTTTGGCAGATTGCCCGACGCACAGGCGTTGACCGAATGGGGCGTCAACGGTCTGGTTCGTGTTTTCGCCCTGGCATTTACGCTTTCTGCCCCATTCCTGATCGCGTCTCTCGTGTATAATTTCGCCCTTGGCATCATCAACCGTGCCATGCCGCAGCTGATGGTGACATTTGTAGGTGCGCCGGCGATCACAGCAGGTGGCATGCTTTTGATGATTGCGGCTGCGCCGGTTTTGCTTCTGTCCTGGAAAAGCGCTGTCGAAGCTTTCTTTCTGGCCCCTTTCTGAGGTCACAACATGTCCGCACCTGATGATGATACAGAAAAAGAATATGAAGCGTCACAGCAGAAGCTGGATGATGCACGTAAAAAAGGCGAAGTCCCGCGATCCGCGGATCTGGGCACCGCAGCGCTATATGCGGGATTTCTGCTCAGCTTTCTCATGACTGGCAGCTATATGGTGCAATCGGCCGGGGTGATGATGATGCAGATGCTTGGGAATGCCGATCAGATCTCACGACATTTTTTTGACGGATCTGCCAGCACTTATGCCGGTTCCTGGCTGCGTGTCCTTGGCAGCGGTCTTGTTTCCATCTTTCTTATTCCGGCACTCTTTGTCCTTGTTGCTTTTATCGCCCAACGCGCCCTGATTTTCGCCCCTGAGAAACTCAAACCAAAACTATCAAGAATTTCACCAATTTCCGGAGCAAAGAACAAGTTCGGGCGCGGCGGGTTGTTTGAGTTTTTCAAAAGCTTCACCAAACTCGCGATCTACGGCAGCCTGGCCTGGCTGTTCCTGATCGCCCGGACCGAAGAGATTATCGGAGCCATTCATCTGGATCCAGGCGGGGTCACCCTGTTGCTCACCACGATGACCTTGCGATTTCTTGGTCTGGTTTTTCTGATCGCGCTGACAATCGGTGCGGTTGATTTCTTCTGGCAACGTCAGGAGCATTTGCGCAAACATCGCATGTCACGCAAAGAACTTCAGGATGAACATAAAAACCAGGAAGGCGATCCCCACTTCAAACAACACCGCCGCCAGAAAGGTCAGGCCATTGCGATGAACCAGATGCTGACCGAAGTTGCTACAGCCGATGTCATCGTTGTAAATCCGGAACATTTCGCTGTTGCATTGAAATGGGATCGAGGGTCAGGGCAGGCCCCGGTCTGCGTGGCAAAAGGTGTGGACGAAGTCGCGTTCAAAATCAGAGAGCGGGCACAGGAAGCTGGCATCCCGATACAACGTGATCCGCCCACGGCACGCGCGTTGTTTGCAACGGTAGATATCGGGCAGGAAATTCTGCGCGATCATTACAAAGCCGTCGCCGCAGCCATCCGCTTTGCCGATGAAATCCGTAGCAAAGCGCGCAACGTATTTCGCACAGAAACGCCCGGAGAGAACGGATGAAAGATGTGTTCACACGAATGAAGCAAGTGTCCGATATCATGCTGGACGCCGCATTGGCTGAATTGCACAGCATAAGACAACAACAGGCCGGGCATCAAAAAGCTATCGAAGATCTGCGACGTAAGAAGGCGGAAATACACCGCCTGGCCGTGGCCTCTGAAAACCCCATTGAGGCTATTCTGCACGCAGAAACCTGGAACGCATGGCATCAGAAGAAAATCATCACGCATAACAGCGCGCTGGCCCAGCTGAATGTCATTGCGGAAGAAGCTGAACTAAAGGCCCGGCAGCAATTTGGTCGCCAACAGGCCACTCAGAACCTGCAACAAAAACAACTGTCAGCACAGAAATCAATAGCGCAACGCCGGGCTGCCGAAACCTGACGATCGCCTTAAAATTCAGATGGTATCACAAAGTCAGTGGCAAGCCCGCTTGCAGGTTGAATATCGCTCCAAGACGTCAGATCAAAATCAATCACCGAAATTGCCCCACTTGGGTAGGTCCGGAACTGGGGGTGCGGGAACCGCCCGGCCAGCAGGCCGGCGGCCAGCGCGGCTATTCCGGGGTTGTGTGCAATCATCATAACTGTGTTTTCAGACCGCTGCTGCAGAACAGATAACAGTCGCCCGGGACTGCCAAGATAGAGTTCGGGCAAAAAACCCACCGCACAGTCAGGCATGTTTTCCTGCGCAGCCGTAAGGGTTTCCCGTGTTCGACGGGACGTAGACACCAGGGCAACGTCAGGCAAATGCGCCTTTTTCGCCAGCCACGCCCCGCCAGCATGTGCATCAGAAACACCCTGTTGTGTCAGGCATCGGTCATGATCATCCACTTCAGATCCTTTCCAGCCAGATTCTGCGTGACGCATCAGTATCAGTCGTTTTGTCATTCCTCGGGTTCAATCCTGTACCAGATATAGGGAATGCTGCCTTCCTCTTCAGGAAGAAGGACCAGCTCACTTTCATTACAGGTATACGCTCCGGAGGCTGTTGCAAATATCCCTGATACACCTTCAAGATCATCCTCAGTAAATCTCATCTCCATCGGTGGTATTCCTGCCAGATCGGGAATATGCACTTCGACACTGATCTGCATATGATCAAGAATGGAAATAAAGATCTGATCCTGTGGATCCAATGAAAAAGCAGATCCGCCATTCAGAAACATCACGGTGCGTGGCTGACCCGCGACACGACTGCTGATGAGAAGATCATTCAGGGTGAAACTGCTTTGTCCGTCCGCGCCGACAGACATGACAAGCCCGCCCTCAATAAATGCCTCTTCCGCCCCAGAAACCTGTTTGAACTGCATTTCAAAACTTTCCGGATCAACGCGCCAGGACCCAACGACGCAAGGGTCCATTTCAGAAAAGGCAGGCGATGCAAGACAAGCGCTTGCAATAATCAATCGATAAAACATGTCTTAAACTCCTTTGGTCGCCTTTCATTTCAAAAAGGCCCGCATATGAAATTCAGACTGTTCAGGAAGGCGCCCGCTTTTCAGGCTTACCGGACAGGTTCGCCGGGCAATACAGCCACCTTTCAGACAATCTGCACCTTCAGGAAGGCGCAGGTGGTTCTGACATGCAATAACATCATATGTTTCCCCGGTCAGCGCGTTGACCGGGCAGAACGTTTGGCAGGGCTTATCGACACAGGTTTTACACGGCGAAATTGCAGTAAGCGGTGAAAGAGAAAGCCGCCCTTTCACGCGCAACGCCCCGCGCAAAGACAACATCATGCCCGCTGTTCGATGCACCAGTATCTGAACAGGTGACGACCAGGCCTCGCCACTTTTGATCGCCCATGAAACAAATGGGGGATAAGGTGGCCCGTCGGAAGGGAACGAGGGCTTTGCCTGAAGTTCGTCCCCGATATTCCGGATGACACGTTCAGACCAGCGATCTAACGGATCCGATTTACCGTCCTGGTATTCTTCGGATTGCGTGAAAAGGGACCAGAACCCTGGCTCACGCGTGATCAGCAGGATGACTGTGTCATCCCCGTCCCACAGCATGCCGCCAATCGTCAGACCGGCCGCATTTGCCATATGTTCTATTTTTTTTGAAACGGCAGCCACAGGCTCCACCCCAGTTTTGCCGGACGTTCATCCCGCCACCACAAGCCAATTTCCATGTCGTCATGACCAGCTTCGGGCTGGGCGATATAGGTGCCAAACATCCGATCCCAGATCGACAGGGCAAAGCCATAGTTGCTGTCATGTTCATGGCGGTGCACTGAATGGTGGACGCGGTGCATGTCCGGCGTCACCAGGATCAGGCGTACAATACGGTCAACCGACTGCGGCAAACGCATATTGGCGTGGTTAAACATCGCGGTCCCGTTCAGCATGACCTCAAAGATCACAACTGCAATTGCAGCAGGGCCAAGCGCATAGACCACCCCGATTTTGATCAGCATAGACAGCGCAATTTCAACGGGGTGAAACCGAATTGCAGTGGTGACATCCATGTCACGATCTGCGTGATGGACCCGGTGCAGACGCCAGAGAAGCGGGACTTTGTGGGTCACCAGATGCTGAAACCAAATAGCGAAATCCAGTACAAGGACCGCAATTACAACTTCGACCCAGAACGGCAGTGTAACCGCATTCAACAGCCCCCAGCCCTGCGTCTGGGCATCCGCCGCCGCACCCACTGCAAGCAGCGGCAAGACCAGTGCCATTAGTCGCAATGTCAGCGTATTCAGCAGCGTCATTGACCAGGCCGTAAACCAACGGTTCCGGCGCGGTAATGCGCGGGGGCGACGGGGAATCCAGGCCTCAATGCTGGCAAAAAGCGCAAAGAGGCCCAGAAAAATGCTTAAGCGGATCAGGGCTTCATGTTCCATAGACCCCATATGATCACAGGCACAGAACCGGTCAATAGCCCTTCGCGTATGCTTCATGCATTTGCGGCAGGTGCGACATCACGACTGTGTCAGGCGCGATCATTGCGCCCAGTTCCGCGTTTTCCGGGGCGCGCACAAAGGCTTCGCCGGCGGCTTTTGCATTGGCTTCATTGTTCCAATAAACGAGGTCTTCCCAATGATCCCCGTCTTTCACAAGCGTACGATACATAAAGCCGGGCTGTTGTTTTGCCCAGATGCTTGTCGCTTCTGCGGCTTTCAGGAAGGCAGCCTCATTGGTACCCGGAATAGTTTTGAAACGAACGCGTTCAAGAACAGACATGTTTTGATCTCCTGTTGTCTGGTTGCCCGCAGGATATAAAACACCCCTGCTGACAGCCTTCTGTCAGGAGGATCAGGCGTCAGCGCGAATAATGGACCCGGCACCGTGATCGGTGAACAATTCCAGCAGACAGGCATTTGGCGCGCGCCCATCCAGGATCACCGCAGCCCGAACCCCCCCCTTGATCGCATCCAGACAGGTCTCAGTTTTTGGAATCATGCCACCGGCAATCACACCATCCGCGGTCATCTTGCGGATATGCTCGACTGTCAGTTCAGTCACCACTTCGCCAGACGCGTCACGCACACCATCCACATCCGTCAACAGCAGCAGACGATCAGCTTGCAATGCTGCAGCAACCGCACCCGCGGCAGTGTCGCCATTGATGTTCATCGTTTCGCCATTGCGGCCGACACCAAGCGGAGCAATCACCGGAATCGTATCCGCGTCAAACAGAGTTTGCAGCACGCCTGTGTCGACCTCGGCCGGTGTACCAACAAGACCAAGCGCCGGGTCAGTCACATCACATGTGATCATATTTGCATCTTTGCCAGACAGCCCAACCGCGCGGCCCCCTTCGGCATTTATCGCCTGCGTGATCTTCTTGTTCACGCGACCAGAAAGAACCATTTCAACCACTTCTATCGTGGCCTCATCCGTGACGCGTTTACCGTTCACGAATTCAGATTTAATATCCAGTTTCGCCAACATTTCGTTTATCATCGGCCCACCGCCATGCACGATCACCGGATTCAGGCCCACTTGCTGCATCAACACCACATCGCGCGCAAAGGTTGCGATTGCTTCGTCGTCGCCCATAGCGTGACCACCCATTTTGATCACAACAATCGCCCCATCATAGCGTTGCAGATACGGCAGGGCCTGGGACAATGTGCGTGCGGTGGCGATCCAGTCTCGGTTCATAGCGTCTTGTTTCTTCATCGGTGTTACCTGGTAAAACGGTGGTCTGCGGATCAGATCAATGTCGAAATGATACTGCGCAAGGTTTCAATCCCAAGCCCTTTTTCAGAACTGGTCATGACAATTTCCGGGTAAGCAGCCGGATGTTTCTGCAATTCTTTGCGGATCTGGTTCAGGGTCTTGTCACGTTCAGACACTTTCACCTTATCCGTCTTGGTCATAACAACCTGGAAGGCGACGGCAGAACGATCCAACAGCGACATAATTTCATGATCGACCTTTTTGACCCCGTGGCGCGTGTCAATCAACACAAATGCACGACGCAGGGTGGCACGACCTGACAGGTAGTTTTTCAACAGGCGCTGCCACTTTTCAACAACCGGCAGGGGCGCATTGGCGAAACCATAGCCTGGCAGGTCAACCAGATAGTGGCTGTCTTCGCCTGCACAGAAATAGTTGATCTCTTGTGTCCGCCCTGGGGTGTTTGACGCACGCGCCAGTGCCTTACGCCCGGTCAGTGCGTTGATCAGGCTGGATTTCCCAACATTGGAACGTCCGGCAAAGCAAACCTCAATCCGGTCATCCGGCGGCATGCCATCCATTGCAACCACACCTTTGAGGAAGGTGGTTTCACGGGCGAACAGCAGGCGGCCCTTTTCGCGGGTGAAATCATCTGGTTCTTCGGCCAGGGGGAACTTCACTTCCATCAGAGCACCTCTACTTTGTCATCAACGGTGATCTCACCGGCTTTTGTCACGACCGCATGCACACCCATTTCCTGGATATCCCAGCCACGTTTCAGCGCCCCCAGGGTATCGGCATCACGTGTGCCCGTATCCGGGTTTGCTTCGGTCATGCGGCAACGGGTGATTTCCTTGCGGATGTAAAATTCTGCGCTGCCAATTCGGATATTCTTGCCAATCCAGCCGCGTTCTTCCCAGGGATCAAGCCCCGTCACCAACATATTACCCCGCCAACGCAGCGGAGAAATCTCCTGCCCCAGCAGTTCACCAATTTCCTGGTTGCTGGCAAGGTTCATCAAAGAAAGCGACACAGTCTGACTGTCGGTCATCGCGTTTTGCGCCTTCACGATCTTAACAGGCCTTGGCCGGCCGTCCGGCGTGAAATCCTGTAGCCAGTCAATCAGGCGTGCCTGATCGGCCTCATCGTCAGGGTTCAGCGTAATGCCGGGTTTTGCCGGATGTGTCAGCGTCAGGGTCTGACTTGCCTGATCCACACGACATTCCATCGCTTGCAAAAGTGGCGCAGAAGCTCCGCGCGAAAAATTCGGGCATCGATGCCAGCCATCAGTCGATGCATCCAGCTTTGCCTTTTCATGGGCCACGGCCCACAAACGATCCAATGGTAAAGCGCGGCCGGGTTCCAGTCGCGCGTTTACAATAGCTTCACGCCCATGCGCCTTAATCGGGTGACGCCAGATCTGGGCAAGTGTTCCCATCAACCGTTCTTTTCGCGCTTCTTAAAGCCGGATCTGATATTGCCGAAAATATCCGGTTTATGGCCATGGCTGCGCATAATCGCATATTGCTGGATGAACGTGATGGTGTTGTTCGCGATCCAGTACAGCACCAGACCAGATGCAAAACCACCCAGCATGAACATGAACACCCATGGCATCCAGGCAAAAATCATTTGCTGGGTCGGGTCGGTGGGCGCCGGGTTCAGCTTTTGTTGCAGCCACATGGAAATACCCAGCGCAATCGGCATCACACCGATGAAGACCAGCGCAAACAGGCTTTCTGGTGTGGGCGCAGCCCAAGGGAAAATGCCGAAAAAGTTGAAGATGGAGCTTGGATCGGGCGCAGACAGGTCGCGGATCCAGCCGATCCAGGCAGCATGACGCAGTTCCAGTGTTACAAAGATCACTTTGTAAAGAGAGAAGAAGATCGGAATTTGCACAAGAATCGGCAGACAGCCCGCAGCCGGGTTAACCTTCTTTTCCTTGTAAAGCTTCATCATCTCCTGCTGCATCTTCTGACGGTCATCGCCACAGCGTTCTTTCAGCTTTTCCATCTCCGGCTGGATTTCTTTCATCCGCGCCATGGAAACATAAGATTTATAAGCCAGTGGCAGCACGATCGCCTTGATCACAATGGTCAGTGCGATGATCGCCCAGCCCATGTTGCCGATCATTCCATTCAGCGTGTGCAGCAGCCAGAAGATCGGCTTGGTGAAGAATGAGAACCAGCCCCAGTCAATACTTTCGAGGAAGTCGGTTACGCCTTCATCCTTCTGATAGTTACGGATGGTTTCCCACTCTTTGGCACCGGCAAACAGCCGGGTCTCAATCACAGCCTCAGAACCGGCCGCGACGGAAACAGTCGGCAACAGGGTTTCAGCGATATAGATTTCACGACCGTCGATGTAGCGTTCTTTGGCAGCGAAAGACTGGCCTTCCCCCGGGATCAGCGTGGTCATCCAGTAGTGATCGGTGAAGCCAATCCAGCCGTCACTTTCGACCTGGGTCACTTCCGCACGAGAACCCTCTGCGGCAATGTGATCAAGGCTGGTAATGTCGTCATAATCTGTTTCAGTCAGAATGCCGTCCGCGTTACGGATCGCACCTTCGTGCAGGATGAAGAAACCTTTCAGGTTCTGCGGCTCACCATGACGTGCAATCAGGCCATAGGGTGCAAGTGTCGCCGCTGCTTCGCCATTGTTGGTGACAGACTGGCGAATGGTGAACATGTAGTCTTCATCAACAGAAATCGTGCGGCGGAAAACCTGCCCAACACCATTGTCCCAGATCAGGGTAACCGGAGTTTCAGGTGTAAGAACCTCTCCGTTTTCCAATCCCCAGACAGTTGCCGGCCCCGGCACATTTTCTGGTGCAAGCGAACCGCCCTGCAGCGGACGCCAGCCGTGCTGTGCGTAGTAGGGCGCGTCGCTTCCGTCAGGAGAAAGCAGTGTGACCACTTCGGACTCTTCAGCCTGGGTTTCACGATAATCGTTCAGGCGCAAATCATCGATACGACCGCCGCGCAGGGAAAGGGAACCGGAAACCCGGGCTGTCTGAATATCAATCCGCGGTGCTTCTTCCACCGGTGCAGCTGCAACCTCAGCAGCTGGTGCCACTTGGCCACTTTCTGCAGCCACAGTACCTGTACCTGTCAGATCAACCGCCTCGGTCACCTCAACAGCGTTCGGATCGGTTACAACTGGCTCAGCCGGGAAGAAATAGCTCCAGGACAGCATGACAATCGCACTTAGCGCAATTGCGAGTATGAGGTTCTTGTTCTGGTCTTCCATGCGATCCCGCCCGTATTCCCTGTTAAAACTCAACACGGGTTGAACAAGCACGGGGGCAAAAGGTCAAGGGCTTTCAGTGTTAAAGCCCGTGGCAGAAGCAATTTTCAGCGGGAAAAGAGCCGCAGGCTTCCCGATTACCCAATGCCGCGCCCGATCCGCAAGGCTGCATCCATTTCCGCTTCATGCGCATCAACCCAGGCTGGAAGATCCTCCAGGGGCATCGGACGTGCCACACCAAACCCCTGAACATGGCCACACCCAAGCTGCGCCAGCATGGCATGTTCACCCGGGGTTTCCACCCCTTCTGCCAGCGTTTCCAGCTGCAATTGTTCTGCCATCGTCAGAATTGCTGATATCATGCGCTGTTGCTGCTGATCTGTATCCACTTTGGTTACAAAAGACCGATCTACTTTCAGGCGGCCGATAGCAAAGCGGCGGATGCTGGAGATTGAAGCATGCCCAGTCCCGAAATCATCCAGATCAATATAGCACCCCAGTTCTGAAAGTCCGCGAATGTTTCTGGAAATAATATCATTTTCATGGTCGGCGATCACATTCTCCAGGATCTCGATCCCAAGACGTTGGGGGTCCAGGTCAAATCGATCAAGTTCCCAGCGTATTCGATCAACAAGGCGAGGATCGCGTAACTCCTTGTCCGAAAAATTTACCCCCATAACCGGGATAAAGGTTCCGGATTTCTCAAGAGATTTCAATGCGGTCAAGGCATGAAACAAGATGACTTCACCAAGGCGTGTCGATAATCCCGTGGCTTCAACGATCGGTAGAAAATCAGACGGGGGAATAAGCCCCTGCTCGGGGTGCATCCAACGCGCCAATGCTTCAACCCCGGTTATCTTACCGGTATTTGTCGAAACTTGCGGTTGATACCACGGACGGATTTCACCATTTGAAAGTGCATGTTCCAGCTGCCTGCGCAGTTCCGGGTCTGGAAGGCTTTCAGTCTGCATATCAGCTGCGTAAGCGCGGATAGACCCTGCGCCTTGTTGCTGAGCATAGGCCAGGGCCACACCGGCAGCTTCCATCATCGCTTCTGCAGAAGGTGCCGGACTGCGCGATTGCAGGCAAAAAGCACTACAGGCGGTCAGGTGGATCGTCGCGCCATTCAGTACAAATGGCTCTTCCACCGCTTCATGCAGACGCGCCGACAATTGTATCATAGATTCAAGATCAATCCGCCGCACAGGTGACAGTCCCAGCAAGAACCCACCATTCCCACGCCGCGCCAGAACATCGGTTCCCCGCAAAACAGATTGCATACGCGCCGACACCTGGCGCAGGGCGTCATTCGCAACATCATCCCCGAAACGGGAACGCAATCCACCGAAATCGTCCAACTCCAGAACTAAACAGGCTGTTGAACGCCCGCCTTCGGGCGCCTTCACGATCCAATCGTTCAGGGCCTGCAGGAAGCCCCCCTTCAGGACAAGCCCCGTTGTTCTGTCACGCGCGACTTCAGCAAATCCCGGCGCACTGTTCAGAAATATCAGATACACAACCGGCACCAGAATTGTGCTGACGATCAAACCCGTTTCGCCCAGAATTTCATGGATGATCAGCAGAACAACAGGCAACAAAACAAAACACAGCTTTACATGCCGGTGAAAACTGCGATTCACCGCAAACCTGATCCTGTGGAAAATACCGCTGTCATTCACTCGCATTGATCCGCCCCGTATCCTTACCGGAAACGTCCGGCCCGCAGGCAAACCTTAGTTCAGACGGTTCAGCGATCAGTTAACGCAGCACCGGAATTTGCGTCGCATTTTCATCAACTTCTTCAGACCCATCTTTCGCACTGCTGCGTATAAGGCCTTTGAAATCAAACAATCCCGGATCAAGAAGGTGCGATGGTCGGGTATTCATAAGTGAACGAAACATCACCTGACGACGGCCGGGGCTGTTTTTTTCCCACCCATCCAGGATTTGCTTGACCTGCTGGCGCTGTAATCCGTCCTGTGACCCACAAAGATCGCAGGGAATCACAGGGTATTTCATTGCAGCAGAAAACTTTTCGCAATCGGCCTCTGCCACATGGGCCAGCGGACGATACACAAACAGATCGCCTTCCTCATTGACCAGCTTGGGCGGCATGGTCGCCAGGCGTCCACCATGAAACAGGTTCATAAAGAAGGTTTCCAGGATATCATCCCTGTGATGGCCAAGAACCACCGCAGAACAGCCCTCTTCCCGGGCGATACGATAGAGGTTTCCACGCCGCAGGCGAGAACACAGCGCACAATAGGTCCGGCCTGCGGGCACCTTATCCTTCACAATCGAATACGTATCTTCATATTCAATGCGATGCGGAACCTGCATTTTCTCAAGAAATTCAGGCAGAACCGTCGCAGGAAAACCAGGCTGTCCCTGATCCAGATTACAGGCCAGAATTTCCACCGGCAGAAGCCCACGCCATTTCAGTTCATGCAGAACGGCCAGCATTGTGTAGCTGTCCTTCCCACCTGACAGGCAGACAAGCCAGCGCGTGCCAGGCTCAATCATCCCGTATTGTTCAATCGCCTCACGGGTCGCACGTACAATGCGCTTGCGCAATTTCTTGAACTCAGTGGTTGAGGGCGCGCCGTAAAACAGCGGATGGATATCGTCAGCTTCTTCATACATGCTGGCGGCTTTAAGCTATGCACGCGACGGCATCAATATACTATGAGGTGCTATCTTCATTGCATTTGCAATCCGGCACGGGATCATATCCTTCGCCCCCCCATGGATTGCAGCGGCACAGGCGATGGGCGGTCAGATAGCTTCCTTTGACCGCGCCATGTTTTTCCAGCGCTTCCATGGCGTAGGCAGAACAGGTGGGTTGAAAGCGGCAACCGTGCCCCACCCAAGGCGACAGTAACAGGCGATACGCCCGGATCGGCAGTGAGATGATGAACGCCAGTGGGCTCACGTCCCGGCCCCTTCCGGATTGCCTTCCTGTGGCCTGGGCTTGCGCTTTTCATGCACTTTCTTCAAAGCGCGGCGCAGATCTGCACGCAATTCAGCAAAGTCACGTTCTGCCGTAACTTTCGCCCGGCCAATCAGCACATAATCACACCCGTTGTGGCCCAGCGCAGGCAATTCCATCCGCGCAATTTCGCGCAAACGCCGTTTCGCACGATTCCGCGCCACAGCGTTGCCCACCTTTTTAGAACAAGTGTAGCCAATACGCATACCTTCTGCTTCGCCAGGCTGGCGATGGCGCATCTGCAGAATAAAAGCAGGTGCAACCGTACGTTTTGCACGCGCGGCTTTCATAAAGTCGCGACGTTTTTGCAGGACCGTCAGACAAGCAGAAACCGCCGCGGGTGTTTCCACCCCGGCGGTTACAGCTTTATCAGCTTCGGGCCCGGTCATATCAGAACCCTGCACTGAAAACCTTAAGCTGTCAGCTCTTTACGGCCGCGTGCGCGACGTGCATTGATGATCTTACGACCAGCTTTGGTTGCCATGCGTGCGCGGAAACCGTGACGGCGCTTGCGCACGAGATTGGAAGGTTGATAAGTGCGTTTCATTCCGCGTCTCCATCGTAATGGCCGGCGATATCCAAAATAGATTCGAAGGCCCTGTATCTCTGAAGTCCGGTCTTTAGGCTGCTTCCGGGGGGAAGTCAATTCACGCAACAGGGTTTTCTGGCTGCCACGCCATAAATCTTTAAAGTTTTGCAACATTCACAGAGCATAACTTTAAAATATTACAATCTCATACAGATTTACAGTGTTTTAACACTCTTTCCTTCACCTCTGATCAACCCCGCGTGAGGTCCCTGTCACTTTGCCCCCAAACACCGCATGTTATCCCTAACGCAAAAACACGGATGATGTCATGTCAGAGAATACCACCAAGACCAGCGCAAAGCGTCTGCTGCCGCTGCTTGTGATCCTTGCGGTGGCTGTGATCGGTGCCTTTACACTGCGCGACCACCTGAACTTTGAAGCCCTGTCAGAAAACCGGGAAGCGCTGACAGCCTTTCGGGACACAAACTTTGTACTGGCCGCGCTGATCTTTATTGCTGTCTATATCGTGATTGTCGCCTTCTCCCTGCCCGGAGCAACGATCGCGACACTGACCGGCGGTTTCCTGTTTGGTGTCTTTCCCGGCGCGCTCTTTAACATCACCGCAGCCACAATCGGGGCGATGATCATTTTTCTGGCTGCAAAATGGGGACTTGGCGAAAAGCTTGCCGCAAAGATGGACGGATCAGACGGGGCTGTGAAGCGTATCAAAGACGGGATTGATGAAAACCAGTGGTCCATGTTGTTTCTGATCCGCCTGGTGCCCGCCGTGCCGTTCTTTGTTGCAAACCTGATCCCGGCGCTTGTCGGCGTATCCCTGTGGCGCTTTGCCGTTTCAACTTTCCTTGGCATTATTCCGGGCGGTGTTGTCTATACTTCTGTTGGCGCAGGACTGGGGGAAGTCTTTGATCGTGGTGAAACCCCGAACCTGGGAATCATCTTTGAACCCCATATCCTGCTGCCGATCCTGGGGTTGTGTGCCCTGGCTGCCCTGCCCGTTCTGCTGAAAACCCTGTCTAAGAAGAAAGCCTGATCCATGAAGCGTATCAAAACTGACCTTTGTATCATTGGTGCCGGTTCCGGCGGGCTGTCAATCGCGGCGGGCGCCGTACAGATGGGTGCGGATGTTGTCCTGCTGGAAGGCCACAAGATGGGCGGCGACTGCCTGAACTATGGTTGTGTGCCCTCCAAAGCGCTGATCGCAGCCGGGAAAGCGGCCCATGCGCTGGAAGCCGGTGAAAAATACGGGGTGGCGAAAGCTGTGCCCCAGATCGACTTCGCGGGGGCAAAAGCCCATGTGGCGGATGTGATCAAAACCATCGAACCGCACGATTCTGTCGAACGATTTGAAGGCCTGGGCGTGAATGTCATTCAGGAATACGGCAGCTTCCTGTCCCCAAAAGAAGTTCAGGCGGGCGATACAGTGATCACAGCACGTCGCTTTGTCATTGCCACCGGATCGTCCCCCCTGGTGCCCCCTATTCCTGGTCTGGAAGATGTGCCTTACGACACGAATGAAACCATCTTTGAACAACTGGAACGTCTGGATCACCTGCTGATCATCGGCGGCGGCCCGATTGGCATGGAAATGGCCCAGGCCCATCGTCGCCTGGGATGTCAGGTGACAGTGATTGAAGGCGCCAAAGCCCTGGGTAAAGACGACCCGGAAATGGCCGCGATCGTGCTTGAGAACCTGCGTGCGGAAGGAATCGAGATTGCCGAAGATGCCCTCGCTGCTGAAATTCGTGGCAAAGCCGGCGCGATTGAGATCGAGGCACAGGACGGCCGTATTTTCAAGGGCACACATCTGTTGATGGCTGTTGGCCGCAAGCCAAACATCGACAAACTAAACCTTGAAAAAGCGGGGATCAGCACCGAACGTGGCTTGATTAAAGTGGACGCAGGCCTGCGCACAGACAACCGCAAAGTCTATGCTGTGGGTGATGTGGCCTCTCCGCTGCAATTCACACATGTGGCAGGCTATCACGCGGGTATTGTCATTCGCTCTGCCCTGACCGCCATGCCTGCCAAAGCCCGCACGGATCACCTCCCATGGGCGACCTACACCGATCCGGAACTGGCACAGGTTGGCCTGACCGAGGCGCAGGCACGTGAAAAACATGGCGAGAAGCTGGAAGTGTTGCGATTTGATTTCAGCGGAAATGACCGCCTGATTGCAGAAGGAAAAGCAAAGGGCCTGATTAAGGTTATGGTCGTAAAAGGAAAACCAGTCGGCGCATCCATCGCCGGGCCGCAGGCGGGCGAGTTGATCAACACCTGGGCGTTGCTCATCGCAAATGGCCTGAAAATCGGGGCCGTGGCAGCGATGGTTGCGCCCTACCCGACAGTGGCGGAGATAAATAAACGTGCTGCAGGTGTTTACTATACGCCCAGATTGTTCGATTCTACTCTCGTAAAACGCGTAGTAGGCATGATCCAGAAATGGATCCCGTAAGTGAAATGGCAGGGTAATATGGGTCTGAACACACTTTCCGGGCGTTTCCTGATTCTCACAGTGATCTTTGTGATGCTGGCAGAGATCATGATTTTCGTGCCATCTGTCGCCCGCTTCAGGGAAGATTACCTGCTGTTGCGGCTGGAACGCGCCCAGATTGCGGCCCTTGCTGTCCTGGCAAACGATATGATTGATCCGGAAGTCGAAGCCGAACTTCTGGATTCCGCTGGCGTTTATAACGTTGTCCTGCGCCGTAACGATTCCAGCCAGCTTGTCCTTTCCTCCCCCATGCCTGCCATGGTCAACGAAAGGTTTGACTTGCGCGACGCCCCCGCCGGCATTCTGATCCGAGATGCCATAAAGCGTCTGTTTACCCGGGAACCTCAGGTTATTACCCTTCTGGGGCAACCCGTGCGCGAAGGTGGGTTACTGATCGAAGTCACAATGGGCACAGGTCCGTTGCGCATGGCTATGATGGATTATGGCCTTAACATCCTGATACTTTCCGCAGTTATTTCGGTGATCACAGCCCTGATGTTGTTTATCGCCGTGCGAGGCATGATTGTGATGCCAATCAAACGGGTTGTGGCAACAATGCAGGCCTATGCCCGCGCGCCGGAAGACGCGCGCACCGTGATTATGCCTGATTCCCGCGTGAAAGAGCTGAACGAAGCTGAAACCGCCCTGCAATCCATGCAAACTGAGATCACTGGGGCCCTGCGTCAGAAAGAACGCCTTGCTCAGCTTGGCGGCGCAGTTGCGAAGGTCAGCCATGATCTGCGTAATATTCTGACAGTCACGCAATTGATGGCCGACCGGATGGAAGGGTCCGCTGATCCAGCCGTGCAGAAAGCGGCCCCCAAACTGATCAACTCAGTGTCCCGCGCCGTAAATCTCTGCGAAAGCACTCTGGCATTTGGCAAAGCTGAAGAACCTGCCCCGAACCTGGAACAAATTCCCCTCGGCCCGCTCGTCGAGGATGTCATCGAGTCGGAACGCCTTTCTGCCGGTGCCGACAGTCTTGTGTCAATCAGTGGAACCATCCCGGAGGATCTTGAAATCCGCGCAGATGCAGAACAATTGCACCGGGTACTATCCAACCTCGTACGCAACGCCCGGCAGGCTGTCGCTGCAACGGGCCAGGCTGGCAGTATCTTTATCACTGGATCCGAAGACGCAACTGAATGGTGCCTGATGGTGCGTGACACAGGCCCCGGCCTGCCCCCCAAAGCGCGTGAGAACCTCTTCACGGCATTTCAGGGCAACGCCCGCAAAGGTGGCACGGGCCTTGGCCTGACCATTTCCGCCGAACTGATACGCGGTCACGGCGGGCATCTGGAACTCTCTGGCAGCGATGAAAACGGCACTTGTTTTGCAGTTCACCTGCCACGAAACATGTAAAACACGCGATTTGGGGTGCCCCAGTAGTGAAATGAATTTCTTCTGTAAAAAATGCATTTTGCCCCTTGCGGCCCCCGCCACATAAGCTTAAACCCCAACCCAACGGACCGATAGCTCAGCTGGATAGAGTACCTGACTACGAATCAGGGGGTCGGGGGTTCGAATCCTCCTCGGTCCGCCATATAACATAATGTGAAAAGACACATAGTTTTGCCTTTTCTAACCGAAGTCTTACCTTTAGCGCCACATAGTTTTGCCATTGGATGATTTTCGCTCAAAAATGACCTCCTACAAAATTCGATGATTCTCCGAACTTTCTTTGTGCGAGAATACAACGCTTTGACATTTTGGAGTAAGTTGTCCCTCGACGATCCATTCGGGAAGGTGAGGCACAAAGGGCGGGAAGTGGACCTTTGCTGCGTTCTCCACCAATGTCGGGAATGGGCAGTTAGCGACCTTTGCAAAGTCACTCATACAGTACCAGCCAGCCTTTGCATTGCTTCGATTTCGCTGCATTGCAGCTTCACCAAACCAGCCACTCGTGCATGGCGCAGCATTTTTGTCGGCTAATCTAGGGCATAGGTTACCAAATCATCTAGGGACCGCGGCAGAAGCCTATCGGATATCAATTCCAAAATATCCGGCACGTGCGTGTAGAAACGCCTCAGTTGGTTGTGAGCGACACGATCCCTGTCGCCCATGTAATTGAGTACGGACATTTGATTTTCGTATTCTTCATGCCAATATTTCCCAATCAAGCCTCGGCCAACCGGATTGAAAATGTTAGCATCTGGTGCCGCAAACAGCTTCACTTTGAGCAAAAACTGTTCAGGATCATGACCTGCAGAGTGCCAGACATTGTACAACTCAGTCATGCAGGGAACCGAATGCAGATACTTATTCGTCAAAACTAAAAGAATACGATCCCCTTCCACAAGCTTTTCCATAAACTCTGTAATGCTCTGGCCAAACATTATTTCGTTCTTATCACGACGGATATGCGTGCCTTCTTCTTCTGCGCGCGCACAGAATTCATCTACTATCTGTGCGCGCTCGGGGTCATCATCGTCTCCCCAAGCATAGGACACAAAGAAGCTTTTGGGCGCGTTGGGGTCAAGACCATATTCCAAGTCTGGATATCCTTCTGAATGGTTTGGCGCGAGAGATTTCGGTGTCATGGCAAAAAGCTCCATCACGCTTTCGGAGAGCTTACACAGTGAACCTAGCAGGTCTGCCGCATGTGGGCCTTGTGCAGAGAGATGCAAGCCATGCCCCTTGTCCTCATGGTGGGTCTTTTCGATCCGAAAGCGCGCCTGCCGTCTCTCGTCATAGCCGCTGCATCCATGGCGCCAATATGTGCCATTGATCCCGGCCCGATGCCCGATAGCAACTAGGATCGCGCGCATGAACCCCGGAAACACCTGGTCAAACCAATAGAAATGTTCTTCATCGGGGGTCTCAAAACGGGCTGGATGCTCACCCTCCAAATTCTCGGGCAGTGCATCGGGCGCGATATAGACCGCGCTATCATCGTCTTCACGACCTGAAACCTTAAAACAAATCCCGCTCTGGCACATGAAGGAAACAAAGAGCTTTTGTTCTTCGTCGGTGTAACCTTGCGCGTCCCAGATAAAGCTTCCCATGATCTGACGACTGAATCTGCCACGGTTTTGAAGAAGATTAGTCCAACACTTTCTTTCACGATCATAAATGGCGTAGATTGCCTCGAGCGCCCAAGCCTGATCCAGAATGATGATATCCGCATCGTGACTGCACAGCCAGAAGAGCTCTCCGGCATTGTGAAGAAAAGACAGGAATTGTTCGGGACTGGAGATGCCACCCGTTTTTTCGCAAAGATCGCAAAACTCTGACATCGTTAACGTACGGTTTTGGCGGTCTTTTGAAGGCTTCGCTTGATCCTCTGCTAGCATCTTTTGCAACGTCTTCATTACGGCAAGGCGCCCGGCGCCAATTAATGGCGGATTGAAACGATCTGCCGCGAATTTCAGTCGTTCTTTAAGGCTTGCTAAACCCTCACCTGTCGACGCGCTCATGGCCAGAGAACGACAATAGTCGAGATTATCCCGCATCAAGGCAACTGCCGGGTGATCTCCGCGATCGTACGCGCCTTCCCGATCAATCTGGTTCTGCACGGCAACCAGAGGCGTAGACCGGTCCTTGAAAAGGCCGACAAAATTCAACCACCATTCGACCGGTCGATTCCTGAACTGCATCCCATATACCGGGATATCTTCCTCACTATTGTCGGTTTCCGGCGTCCAGACCAACAGAAACACCGCACGGGTTCGAAAGAAAAGAGCATGGGTTCCATGATAGATCTCCTGCCCGCCGAAGTCCCAAATGCGAAAGCTCCCCTTACCTCCAGGAATGGGGGCATTGACCAGCTGGATGCCATGGGTGCTGTCGGCGTTAGATTCAAACGGCTTATCACGTAAACGATTGCAGATCTGAGTTTTACCAATGCGTCCATTCGGGGAGAAGCCCAGGGGATTGCTGTGATCGGCGCGTCCGGAAGTGGCAAATCCACTATTGTTGAGCGCTTGCTTTCACGCCACCCAGGCTTGCAACGACCAGGCCAATCTAATGAGATTGCAGAGACCGTGGAGCTATTAATCCCGTCGCCAGCCACGCTCAAGCATGTGGGGCTGACGATGTTGACAGCCTTGGGCTATCCGCTCAAGCGAGATCGGCCTTCTGCCTATATTTGGGATCAGGTGAGGCACTTCCTGAAGCTGCGCAAGACACTGTTCATTCACTTGGATGAAGCGCAGGATTTATATGGGGCCACTCGGGCGATACGGCAGGATTCTGCAGTTAATACGCCTAAAACCCTGATGAACCAGAAGGATTGGCCCGTTGGGCTGATCCTGTCCGGAACCCCGGAGTTGGCGCGGTTGATCAATTCAGATGTCCAGTTGATGCGCAGGCTTTATGTGGTCATCCTGCCTGCGGTTAGTTGGGCGACCCATCCAAAAGAAATCACTATCATTTTCCAGGGTTATCTTGCTGAGGCTCGGCTTGAAGCGGATGGTGATCTGGATCTCAAAGACTTCCTGCCAAGGCTTATACATGCGGGGATGAACCAATTTGGCATTATTCTTAATCTGTTGCTTGATGGGGTGGAGGAGGCCCTGCGAGCCAAAGATTGCACCGTCACTATCCGACACTATGCAGAAGCCTATCGCCGTAAAGTCAGCTGCCCTCCAAGCCTTAATCCATTTCTCGCTGCAGATTGGCGCGCAATTGCCCCATCTCGCATCCATGATTTATCGCCTGACGGAGATGACATATGAAACCCGTTGCAAAGCCGAGATTTCACATAAACGAGTTCGAAACAGCGACATCATTTGCCAGCCGCTTTAGCCGCTATTGCGGCCTGGGCGGCCCCAGAGATCTCTGCCTTGATCAGGGATTTCGATGGCAGGAATTGATCGCGGGAGATGAATTCGCCCTGAATGGTCTGGCGGCAATCACGGGTGAAGATCCTGCCCGTGTTCGGAAGTGGGCTGTTCGCAATGAAGGGGCGAAGCGTTTTAATATTGCGGGCTTTCCAGCATCAGGTAGCGCAGTCTTGCGCACCCGGGTACGCCTTTGTCCGCTTTGCCTGAAAGAGGATGAGGAACGGTTTGGTGCAGATGGGATCTACAGGCGTTTCTTTTGGCAGTTTTCTGCGATCAGAACCTGTGCAGATCACGCAACGCCCCTTATTAACCTTCCCGTGGATGTGCATACCATTCTCAACTACGATTATATTCATAAGGTGCAAAAACACCGATCAATGATTGAGGCCGCAGTACAAGAAAGCTCGACGCGTCGAACTGAATACACAGGGTTTGAGGAGTATGTGTGGCACCGCTCCAGGGGGATGAAACAAATACCATTCCTCGATGATCTGACGCTGGATGTCGCATGTAAACTCTGTGAGACTTTAGGGTACGTGTTGCAATTTGGTGCAGAACGTAAACTCCGTTCTGCCAGCGAGCATGAATTATGGCTGTCCGCTCAAAAGGGTTTTGAAGCGCTGCGCGAGGGCGAGGCAGGCCTGAAGGACGCGCTGCTATCACTGCGCACCAAACAATCGTTTCATATGGGCGGTTACAATAAAGATCTTGGCGCTTTTTATGTCTGGCTACACGGATCATCTCTGAAGAAAGAAATCGATCCTTTGCGTGACTTGATCAGGGAACTCATTGCGCAAAATTACCCGGTCTCTGGAGGGAGAACAGTCCTTGGGAAGCCCTGCGCAGAAAGCCCAATCTATTCGGTTTCTGCTGGTTTGAAGGCTCTGGGAATAAAGCGCTCCAGGATGCACGAACATCTTATAGAACAGGGCCTTGCCACCGCTGTCAATGAAGGCAACTCAGTCGCGCCGCACAGGCAAATCGTCGAGAGGGATTTACGTGCCTTTGAAGAACGTGCTGGCAAGCGATTAACGAGCCAGCAGGCCGCACAATTTTTGAATGTCAGCAAAGACCTCGTGCTGGAATTGAAAGTGGCAGGTCTTATTAAGACCATCGATGACAGCTATTGCCGTGGTCCCCGCTATCATCAGGATCGGTTGAGTGAACTGCTAAATCAACTCGAAACATGCCTGACTGCCCCGTCGCCAGATGAAACCTACATCCCCTTGAATAAAGCTGCTTCCAGGTTGAAGCGTAAAACACCGGTCATCATACGATTACTTCTGGCTGGCAAAATATCAGCCACAAAGGACGGTGACAGCACTGGTTTTGGGCGTATCAAAATTGGCCTGAATAGCAGCCGAACTGTCCTGCACAGTACCAGCCAACCTGGCCTGACGCGGAGCGATACAGCGGTTAAGCTGCACGTCAAACACCAAACGATAAGTTGGCTCATTGAGGCGGGGCTATTGCAAAATATTGACATGCGCAGTGCAAAATCAGGACAACACATAACAGCCATCTGCAAGCGCAGCATTGAGGCGTTTCTGCAAGATCACATCACCCTCGGGCTTCTCGCAAAGCAGCTTACTCGACAGCCCGGACCACTCGGTTGTTTCCTGGATGGTAAGCGCATCTGGCCGATGGAAATGCCCGACGATCTGAGCCGGATATACAAACGATCAAAATTGGAGCGGCAACTGCAACAGTTGGGGATGGGGTTGTCGGAGGAGCAACCAATGTGATTGAAAAGACCCGAGGAACCGGCCGTCCCCTTGAAAACGCAGATGCAAGTCCTTTATCTCAAACCCAGACCTCATGACCTGGAAAACTCCGTTGAATAAATTTGGGCATCTAAGCATTTTGCCAAAAGGGCCTTTTCGTTTTATCGCGCTCGACGTTGAAACTGCGGGTAAAACGGCCGGGGGCATATGTCAGATTGGCCTGTGTTTTGTCAGCAGCGCTGGCGATTTACAGTCCTATTCAGTCCTGGTTGATCCGGAAGAGCCGTTTGAGAAATTCAACTCGGAACTGCATGGAATTTCCAGTGAAACTGTGGCGGGTGCGGGGACATTTCCGACTGTCTATATGGCGTTGTTTGAGATTTTGAACAGCCACTCCCTCGTCCAACACAGTACCTTTGATGAAAAGGCCCTAACGGCAGCTTGCGCACGATATGATCTGCCCATGATCACGTCACACTGGAGCAACAGTGTGACGGTCGCGCGACGGGCATGGCCTGAATTGAAGGGGGCTGGTGGCCATGGCCTGGCCAATCTCAAAAAGCACCTGGGCCTCTCGTTTCATCACCATGATGCCGGAGAAGACGCGCGCGCTTCTGCGTCGGTGATTTTGAAAGCGGAGAAGGTTTTAGGCAAGCCGCTGTCGTATCTCGCGATAAACCGTCAGTTGGCATTTCAGTTTGAAAATCCGGCACGAGAGTGACTTCGAACCACCCTGCCCTCCTCCCAATCCATTGCCTGCATACGCACTCAACATTCAACCCAGAGACGTGTTACATAACACCCGATAGAAGAGCTTCGCAATTTGTTGCGTTAGGTAAACTATCATTGTAGCAGCTGCAGCAAGGGCCATTCAAAGCAATTTAGCGAACGGCATTACAGATTGTTACTTCCACGGGGCTTCAGCGGAAACAATTCCATATATTGTACAGACCGAATTTGCTTGCGTGTGACAGCGCCCCACATAGTATATCCAAAAACCTTTTTGAGAGAGTACATGTCAGAAATCATTAATCAAAATATTTCTCAGATTATCGAACGTATCTCAGAAATAATCGAGAACGCCAGTGAGCAACTCGTGGAACGCCGCGTTTTGTTCGAGTTGGTTGTTCTCGGGATTATCACAAAAGAACATGTCTTGTTTATCGGCCCACCCGGCACGGGAAAATCAGCGGCGGTTAAATCTGCAGCTCGACAATTTTCCGGAACGTATTTTGAATATCTCATTGGGCGCTTTACAGAACCGGGTGAACTTTTTGGCGCGCTAGACCTCGCCGCTCTAAAGGACGGACAGGTCCGTCCGGTGGTACAAAATATGTTGCCAGAGGCGAATATTGCGTTTTTGGACGAAATTTTCTTGGGTTCCACGGCAATCCTGAATTCCCTTCTTGGTGTGCTCAATGAGCGGGTCTACAAACGTGGCACTTTCGAATGTAAGGTTCCCCTCTGGAGCTGCGTCGCAGCATCAAACGCCTTGCCCGAAGATCCAATGTTACAGGCCTTTGCTGACCGATTTTTACTGACCAGCTTCGTCGAACCCGTCAGCGAAGAAAACCTCAATGCATTGCTTTCCGCAGGCTGGGCGCGGGCAACAAACGAGTCAGTTACAACATCAGCGACGGCCCCCACGAAACTGTCTGCGCAAGATCTGCAACATCTGACCGACGCGGTTTGTCAAGTCGATCTAACGGACACTCTAGAATCTTATGCACATATTGTACGAAAGCTACGTGTTCGCGGGGTGGCAATGTCGGATCGTCGCCTTGTCAAAGGTCAAAAACTGATTGCTGCCGCTGCCCTTCTGGGCGGCCGAAGCAAAGCCAGCGTGGCTGATTTGTGGCCCGTCATATATATGATCCAGGACCCTGACCTGCAGAATGAAGTGAAAGACCTTTTGGCTGCAGAACTGGGCAAAGGCGAGAATATCCTTCTAAGTGAGAGCGTGAAGCAAAGCAGCTCGGGCCCGCAAGCGCGCGCAGTAGATCTGACTAAATACGGACAGGATTTGCTTTCCCAAAAACCCGCCTTAACGTCAGATCCTGGCTTTGAAATCTGGCAGGTCAAACTTGAATCTCTGCTGACCCGCATTGATGCCGGCTTCAGTGCTGAGGATATGCCTCAGACACTATCGGTGCTTCGTACGGGTCTCATTGCGTCTGTTTCTTCGGATGATACGCCAGCCCCAAAGGCAACAGGCACCGACTAGATGCCAGAACTTGCATTGCAACCCACACATATACGCGAAACCGTAGCCGCCATTTTTGTGGAAAAGGATGACCGTCAGGCACTTTTCGCAAAAATAGGCGCCCGGGTTGAGCATTACAAAGACCTGTCACTGGCAACAGGAAATGACTGGACAGTTCTGTTCGCGGATGACAGCGACAGCACCGTGAACCTGCCATGGTTGCAGACTGATCCGGTTTATCTGTACCAACTGGTGCCAAAATGTCTGTGCGAAGTCGGCTATAAACCGAATATTCCCACACCACTTCTTCGAACATTCGCCGCGAAAATACAGACAACGTATTCTTTTCAGGGCAGCTTTGCCTTGCTCTCGGGGCATCCCAACGCAAGGCTCATAGATCTGTCCAATGCGCGCTCGGTTGCGACGATTAACATGGCGGCCCTACAATGAAGGACAAAACCACCAAGGGTATTCCCAAGGCATATAGCAGGTTTTCCGCCCTTTTTTCCCAGATGGATACGCCTTTGCTTCAAGTCATGGGGGGTGTATTGCGCGCGCTCCCAGATGCGACATTCCGCGAAGGTGATTTCGAGAACCAGCCAACCGGCGAATTTGTTGGATATGACGGGCTGGACACACGTGGCTCTTTGTCCAACCTGACAGAAACAGAATGGTTGATGCGTGAACTTGCCCCGGATGATTTTATTCGTCGCGTCGCTGAAGGCGAAGTCCTGTTTCGTAAGCGTAATTTTGAAAACTCTGGCAAACGAAATACCTGTGCGGTGATCTTAGATTGCGGCGCTTGGATGTTGGGGCACAATCGTCTTGCCGGGCTGGCGTCACTTTTCCATCTCGCGATCCGGGCGGAACGGATGAATGCTGAATTGGCTTGGATTGTGCCGGGGCTTCCCGATCAAGAATGGAATAAGGACCTGACGTTGGAAACCGTTCAACGCTATCTCGGTCAGATAGTTCAGACCCCTTTGAGTGGCGAAATCATTGGTACAGCACTTGCAGCTTTGGACGTCGATGGACGCCTTGAGTGCTGGTACGTTGGTGCTGGGCAGACAGCTTCTGCCGCAGACCATCGTGAGGTGACCGGAGCGATGATTATCACCTCTCTTTATGATGAGGCCCCTGTTCATACCGCTGAAATATCTGTCCGCAATCGTGGCCGTATTCTGAAACGCACAAATGTCACATTTGAAGACGACAGCACATGCATTGCAGCCCTGCGCCGCCCTTTCCGCCCAGAGGTCCGTCGTGCCGACCCTCAGATCAAACATGACACGAATGAAACTGTTCTTTCGAGCTTACCCTATAAGACCCGCTGGCGATTTGATCGGTTTAATAAGGCTGTAGAGGTTCACCTTGAGGAAGGTGTTCTATGGCAGCCCGTTGGATCTGGGCAACTTAATTCTGGGATCTGGATCCCGAAGAAAACCGGTGAAACCTTGATAGGGTTTCAAGTCCGTTCTGAGGGGCGCTTGTCAGCTATGACCGCCCGCACATCTACTTCAAAGAAGCCCGGCATCTGTGACGTTGTGCTTTATGAAGCCAATCTAAAGCATGGTTCAACGGCGCCAAAACCCACGGCCACGGGTTCTCTCCAGGTCGACATCTCACATTTGACCGGACAGCCCGTCGGCAACATGCATCATGAAGGGAATACGATATCGCTCGTACACAGCGACGGTATTCGCCACGCGTTCATGATCTTAGACAACGGAAACCTCACGGGTCCGAAGGGCATGCAGCCACGTGTTGTCATGAGCAACGAAACCTATCTTATTCAAATTCACACCGACGGAACGCCAAGACCCTTGATTGAGGCTCATAGTGTGAACCGACATAAGACGCTGCTGCAAAAACCACTTCTGGACCCCGAAAAACACCTCGGCGATACTCCTCGACACGTGCTTTATGACCCGCAATCAAAAACCGTCGCGATTTCGTTTGATGGCAGAGAATATGAGATTTATGGCTTTGAAAATCAGGCCTTTCAGATTATCCCGGATGGCTTGGCGCTTTTGCATATGGAAGGCACGTCATATGGCTTGGCTTGGAACTCGAAAAGCTCTGAATTGATAAGACTGTCATTCCATTATGGCAAAGCGCATCAACAGGTGATGACACAATATCACGGCCTCCCAGTGAGTTTGCCACGTTATTGTTCCTTCATGGGTGTCACCTTGGCTATACAAACCGATGAGGACGGGCAACCAGAACATATTGTACCAATTCACGGCAAAAAAGGTTGGGGCAAAACGAAGCCAATCAACATTCATGACGCCATAGAAAGAGCCCGGACAATATGGTTAAACTCCTGAAATCAGGCCCATTGCCAAACCGGATTCCCCCGCCAACCCACATTCGTGACTGGTTGTGGTCAGAGGCGCGTGCCTATGATGGCATTCTTATCCCTGCCAACAAGCCCGCGAAGCTTATTCCATTTCTGGAACATGAAGGAACTCTGGTCCAGATCGACGCTTATCTGTGTTTCAGATTCGCATCCCCGGTGTTCCTTGACCCGGCTAAAATCGGGGTGGCGATGCCGCTGTTGGCGGTTAAATCTGCCGGGCTTTGCTCATATGATCTTGGCGACAATCATCTTGCGCATCCGGGATCAAACCAGCTGCATATTGTGCAACATGGCAAGCCCGTAAGCTATGATCTGCACAGTGCCACCCATTTGGACCCTCTAACGTTTTGGGAGTTTAGTGACCTGACAGTGCTGTCTTCCGTGCCACTGCCAGAACATATCAAACCAACACAAACCGCCCCACCCGAAAAGCCCCAGACACCAAAACTAAGCGTCTCACTGGATGCGCTTGGAAACGGCGGGCCGGTTTTTGGCGACATCCGAAACGCTGTTGAAGCCACCAGTTCCCGAAACACCGGGGATATCATCAGGCAAGGCGCGCGGTTGCTACGTGGGATATTCGCAAGCATTCTGATAGTCGTTTTGGGCCTCGTCGTCATCATGGGTAGTCTTGGCATCCTTACCACAGGGGCGCGGGGTGGCTTCGTTGGCCTTCTGTTTGCCGTTGGGGTGATCTACATGCTTTGGAAGCTGTTTTCCGGGTTTGGCACGATTGGAGTTGGACAAGGCACCCCAAGATCAGGGCAATGGGGAACACCGCAACGACATCGTGGTCCCGGTATGTTTGAGCGCCTAAAGTCATGGGCCCTGTGGAACACGAATTTAGGCGATAAGCTGCGGGATCAAATCTCGCGTAATATCAACGACGTCAGCCGGATGATCAAAAATGGTGAAATTGACCGTGCATTAAAGCACGCCATCGCACTGGGTGAACAGCAGGAGAAAGTAAGGAAACCTAGGACATTCGGCCCCACATCCGCCCCCAAGCCACGCGCGTCACTGGATATGGATATCTCTGGTATCGAACCATCCACGTCCTCAATATTGAATGACACGTCATTTCTTCACATTGCAAACCAGTATCGCCAGCTGGCGAGTAAGTTGTCATCCGAAGGTGATCACAAGCGTGCGGCCTTTATCTATTCAGAACTTCTGAAAGACGTCCCTAAGGCGTTGGATGAGCTCGAAAAGCTCAGGGCTTATGAAGATGCCGCAAAGCTCGCCACGGCCCGTAAAAGCCCAGGAGCTGTCATCGCACGTCTCTGGTTCCTTACCGGCAAAAAGGAAATTGCTCTGACCTTTGCGCGACGGCATGACGCAATGGAGTATATCGCCAATATTTCAGAGAAAACTGATCCAGCCTTTGCCGCATTTCTGCGCGGGCATTGGATACAGGATTTAATTGCGGCTGGGGATTTGGCCCGAGCAGTGGAACAAAGTGCAGGGCGACCGGAACTACGCACGCTGCATGTCGCCGTTACCAAACAGGCCGTCCTCGCGGGGCTTTTAGATGAAGCCGCTGTATTGCTCGCGGCGACGTGTACGCTTGAATGGCGTTTGTGCGCGTTGACAGACTGCAATCCGAACATTTCCGGGGATGCAATCCAACAACTTGAGGCCCGGCTATACCAGCTGGCCCAAAATGCTGATCCGCAATTTGCCTCAATGCGCAGGGATCTGCTAGCGGGTCTCGTGAAAAATAAACCAAAAGACATTAGGACAGAGGATCGCTTCTGGTTGCGGCGGGTGACCCCATTGACGGATGCAGTCATTCGCGCAGTCCTTGCATTTGATCGTGACGATCCTGCGGCCGCGCAACTGCCTGAACTTCAACGTACTGCACGGGCAATGGACGCTTCTGTTCTCGCAGAAGATTTACGCCATATCATTCGAAAAAAGCCCACGAATGCGCCGCAGAAAAATCTATTCACATTGCCGCCCCCGCCTGCAAACATGCATCAAGATTGGTCAATGATTGCTTGTGTCAGCAATCACCGCACCCTTGTCGGCAGTACAAACGGAGAGTTGGTTCTTCTGGATGAAAATGGCAAGCGCTGTTGGACGGATCAACTCAATGCCCTTGTCGACATCATTCCGATCGGCCCCGGAAGGCTTGTAATCCTGATCCAAGAGCACGGCATTGAAAGGCGGCTGACGTTGCTGGATACAGCCTTGCATTCCTACCGTGATCTTGGGCACTGCGAATTGCTTTCCTGGCATCATAGCGCAACAGCGGCGGCTTGGATGGTTCAGACGCGGGATGCTGTGGGCGCATTAGATATCTCAGCCCTTCTTGGTGACACGCCCGATCTGAAACTCTTGTGGTCAACGACGCAAACCGTCCCGCTTATCGTGCGTGCGTTTCACATTGGCACAGACCGCGTTCAGTGGCTGTCACAACGCCTGAACAATGGCACGCCTGGTCTGATCGAAACATGGTCTTATACTTTTGCTCAAGAGACTCTGACAGTAAGGCTTATAGAGCCAGAGCTGCATGACGGAGCCCTGTTATACGAGGCGCAAAATCTGTGGACTACAAATGGGCAGTTCTGGCCCACAAGCCAAACCGTGTCGCAACAGTGGCAACCAAAGCAACTCGTGACAAAGTCTGTTTTGTATAGCTTTGATGAGGAAAAGCGCATGACTGGCCGTTATCAGAGCTATTTTGACGAACTCCCAGGTTTTGCCCAAATCGCTCCTTCGTCTGATCAGGGGAATTGTCTGAACAATGATACCTCATCACCTGAACCGACCCTCTTGATGTGGCAGCATTCACGGCAACCATTCGTAATCCTAAAAGGGGTCAAGTTCGTCGCACAGTCCACCAAAAGCACAGGTCGTCGGCTTGCTCTGATAGATAGTCATCAACGTATTGTTCTCTGTGACTTCCACGACAGAACCATGACTCTTGCTTCAATCTGAACCCTTCCACCTTTCAGCAATGGCAGAACTATGTGGCGCAAAAGGCAGTTCCTCTGTAGTGATCCATGATATTACCCATTAAAATCAAGCAGTGGAATTCGGTGAAATGGAAGAACTATGTGACGGCTGACACATAAATTCCCCTTTCTTTACTTACGGTTGTTTGTGGTTTTGACGAACCCACCCGAAGGGTTCGCCATCTTACTATCAGCAGCTGGGTGATTCAGAAGCTTTTCAATTGCTGAATCTGCCATCCCTTCCCGCCCAGCCGCCTCAGTATAGAGCTGAACAAGCGCCAGCGTTTTGTGGCCGGTACAGTGTAAGTTCCAGCATATAGAGATGGTGGTAGCAATTGGCCCTGTTTTGAGCATGTCGACGAAGACCAATGTGGCAAATAGTTACCAATGAAATCAGAGCTTGAAGATCTTTTACGTTCAGATTTCCAACACACACATTTGTTTTTGCAGGCGAACGCTCGCGCTTCGAATTTGCCTTGGTTCACTCCACCTCGTCGCATTGAGAACAATCCTGAATCAACTCTTCTGAAATCCTTGGCCCTGCCTTGAGGCTTCGATTTAGCCGCACGATTTGCCCTGCCGTGAGCGTCCTGGCATTGCGCTGACGAAGCTCCTTGATCGGATACATCCCGTTTCCGCCCTGTATGTTACGCAAATAGCGGTTGCCTTTTCTGTCAACAAACAGGCAGCGGATGTTCTGGAAATCGCCCCAAATACCAGCCACTGCAGTCAGCAGGATGCCCTGGGGCAGCCTGTCGACCTTGTCATAGTCGCGATAGTCTATTCCGAGATCCATCGCCTCGCGGAAGCTCATGGTGAAGTTTTCGTGTGTATAGGTCATGCCGTGTCCTTTCTTCGTTACCTTTCAAACCCGTGGTCTTGTTCGCGCTCCACGCTCCGGCCAGTCATCTCTGTTTCAAACGCGCTTCGGCGTGTTTCGCTAATTTCAAGCTGGCCTCTAAGCCCTCTTGAAGCGTCTCGTAGGTCTGCTCCTCTCTCAGCAAGTCGGCCAATGTGGCGACCGACAAGAGATGCGATTTCATCAGCAGCGCCACGCAATGCGCCAACCCATTCACTTTGCTCTCGATCCCGTTCGTCGAGCGTGCTTCCAAAGCGCGCAATTCCTGCGCTGAGGTTTCGCAGGCCGTCACCAACCGCTCGACGCAGGCGAGCAAATCGCGTTCCAGGGCTGTCAGAGGCATCGCCATCTATTGCCCCCTGATTTCGATGCAGATGATCGGCGTTCCGGCCATCGTGCAGGTTTTCAGCTCGGCCTGTTCGGGATCCAGCGTCAGCCAAATCTGTCCGGCCTGTTCTATCCGTGTCAGGCCCAGCTCGGTCAGCTCCGAGGGCGTCAACAGGACCATCCAGAGCCAGTTCGCCGCCATTGTCGAGGCGATCCACGCTATAAGCAGCCCCGCAATCACCCAGGGCGACACCGTCAGCCAGCGCCGGATCACCTCGCGGCGCGATGTTCAGGCTGTTCCCTGCAGTCAGCTCCAGCCGGGGCGTGCAGAAATGCAGCTCAACGCGATCTTCGTGGGTATGGCGGACCCAGAGCATGTCATATAGAGCATTAAAGGGATATCTCGAACGACTAGGCTTTATCCGTCCAGATCTTTGGCAGCTTGGAATATTTTATGCGCTGCTATTTGGGCGAGATGGCACAACGATGGTTTCGGATGGCAAGGCTGTTTCTGATTGGATACACACAGGAATTCTGGAAAACGCGAGATCCGAACTGAAACCCAAAGATTTCGCCCATATGGTTAAAGCTGAGTTCGCATATTTTGAGAGCCTGCCGGATACCTTTGCAGCTTTTGGGTCTCACCGAGATGCAATCAAAAAAGCAAAACAAAACCTGTTGGGGCAACTAGGATGGCGTTTGTGGGATAGACGATTATCATCAGGGCTTTCTGACTGATCGTCAAGGCGGTCTTTCATACAACGTGCAGCATCGGTCATTCTGGGCTCAATTCTGTCATTCGCCGCGCTCCAGAACAATGACTGCTTAAGGCTGGGATTTAGCGTTATAACTTCAAAGTCAGAGACTCAGTCTAGGTGTTAAGAGCTACGCAGATGCGAGTCAAAGGCAAGACTATGTGGCGCAAAAGGCAGTTCCTCTGCAGCGATCCGTAAAGTTTCCCTTTAAAATCAATCCGTAAAACTCGAATAAATGGAAGAACTATGTGACGCCTGACACATAATGTGAAAAGACACATAGTTTTGCCTTTTCTAACCGAAGTCTTACCTTTAGCGCCACATAGTTTTGCCATTGGATGATTTTCGCTCAAAAATGACCTCCTACAAAATTCGATGATTCTCCGAATTTTCTTCGTGAGAGAATACAGTGCTTTTACATTTTGGAATAAGTTGTCCCTCGACGATCCGCTCGGGAGGGTGAGGCACAAAGGGCGGGAAGTAGCCATTCGCTGCACCTGCACGCACTGTAGCTCGCCACAGATATTTTCAGTTTCTGACACACTAAGTTGCAGCACCGTTTTTTGCAAAGTACTGCAATTAACTATTACAAATAGACAGTTATCTCGATATCTACCAGCGCAGTGGCGCGGATAAATCTAACCCATTGCCGGCCGGTATTGGTGTCGAAGGTGCGGGGGTGATTGAGGCGCTTGGGCCAGAGGCAACAGGTTTTTCTGTCGGGGATCGTGTGGCCTATATTGGTGGACCTGCCGGGGCCTATTCTGAGCTGCGCAATATCCCCATCGCGCGCCTGGTAAAGCTGCCCGACTGGATAACAGATGAGATTGCCGCTGCGACGATCTTTAAGGGTCTTACTGCAGAATACCTGATCCATCGCTGTGTTCCGGTACAGGCCGACCAATGGGTTTTGTTTCATGCTGCTGCAGGTGGCGTCGGCTCCCTTGCTTGCCAGTGGCTGCGGGCAACCGGGGCGCGTGTTATCGGAACAGTAGGATCGGAAGAAAAGATCGAAATTGCACGTGCAAACGGTTGTGAACATGTGTTTCTGTCCCACGATCCTGATCTTGCGCAAAAGGTACGGGACCTGAGCGGAGGCGTTCATGTGGTTTACGACTCGATTGGGGCGGATACTTTCATAGCGTCGTTGGATTCCCTCCGACCGCGAGGCTCTATGGTCAGCATTGGCGCAGCCTCTGGTCCGCCGCCTGAAGTAAATGTGGGGGAACTCGTGCGCCGGGGATCATTGCATCTGACGCGTCCTTCCATTGCACATTATACCGCAGATCCCCTAGAGTATCAGGAAGCCTCCAATCGCCTATTCGATGCTTTGAAGGAGGGCTCTGTTCAGCCCGCAAAAATTACGGAGTTTACCCTTTCAGATGCCGCAAACGCCCAGCGATTGATTGAAGCACGCAAAACAACAGGATCCGTTGTTCTGCGGCCAAACTAACTGCGCTGAGCTTACAGTTAAGCGTTGGGATTCGGGGCAATACTGTTTTGTTTTCAACAGTATTGCCTCAAACAAGTTATAGTCCACGGGCCTGCTTTGGGGCAGCGTACCGTCAAACGTTGAGGCGAAATCTGTGCTATTATCCGCTGCCGAGGTAAAACGTATCGCTGAAACGCCGCAAGTCGGCTTGGAGCCCTTAGTGACAATGTTCTGCCATGCGGCTAATGACGGCTTACAGGACTGAAGACAAAAGAGAAAAAACCATGTTCAAACGAATTTCAGGCCTATTAGTGTCAACAGCTGGGAAGCTGTACTCCCGGGCGTGAGTCAACTAAGAATACCATAAAGTATGACAAACGTCGGTACAAACGGCACAACTGCCCATCTCAGGGCATTGATTGAATGGGTATTTACCAAATTCAAGGACTTACGGCTGAGTGCAACCCGCTATGATAGTTGCCCGAATGTATTCATTTCAACAATCCTGCTCGCTGTTACTGTTATAATATGGTTATGAGTCCTGAACCTAAGCTTTGGTCTGCGTGCTTGACGGCATTTTGAACAATCCTGTAACGATTGCTACGCCCGCGAATATTAACATCAAGCCAACAAACAAGGTTGCCGACAGAGTTTCACCAAGAAGCAGGCTTCCCAGTAGAACACTGAAGCCAGCGCGCATGTAGCCTCCTGTTGTAACCCCCAATGGGCCAAGCGTCCGTACAAGACGGAAATAGATCATCATCGCAATTGCCGTTGAAAACACGCCCAAGGCACAGACTGCCACAATAGCTGGTGTGGTGGGTGACAAGCCTAGCGGATCGTCTACAAAATAGGACACAGGAGCCATCAAAAGTGCGGCAAACGCCATGGCGCATACCGCTGTCAGAACAGGGGATTGGTCAGAGAATTTCTTGGCGTTCAGCGCTGCAAACGCATAGCTAATGCTGGCACCAGTTATCGCGAGTTGGCCAAGGATCGTACTTTCATCACCTACGATCACCGAAGGCCCCATGATGATCAAGACACCGATAAATCCAAAAAACAGGCCAATGAACTGCTGCACGGCGGCCGCCCTGTCACGCAAGACAAAATACCCAATCAGGAATATGAACAAAGGGGGTGTGGTATTGAGAAGCCCGGCAAGGCCGCTGTCAATGTGCTTTTGACCCCAACTAATAAGCGTGAACGGCAGTGCGCTTTGAAGAATGCCCTGGAGCAGCAATGCCCCCCAACGTGCGCGGGACTTTGGGAAAGTTACACCGCTCCAAAAAGCCGCAAGCAACAGAATTGATGCGCCAATCGCAAGGCGACCAAACACGATTGTGGCAGGTGGTATGGTATCAATTGCGAATTCTATAAGGGTAAAGGAACCGCCCCAAAGGAACGACAAAATAACCAGAAGAAAAATCTCGCGAACGATGTTTTGAGGTGGTTGGAACATTCGTGAAGCTTGGCTTGTTGTTGTGCGCACAGTCGTTGGCACCTGCGCCGCAATAAATCAAAGAGTGCAACTGCGGCAAATCCGAGGGAAAATATGCTAATTCGTCACTCAAACCCTATCGAAGGCAGCGTTCGATCCGCTGGGAAACAAGATCTACATCAGCATGGGAATTGGCCGCAACGTGGCGCAACCAGAGCTCTCCGTTGATCTTGGTGCTTGAAGCACTTTCCCCGAGTTCACGCAGTACGTATTCTGGCGATCCAACCGTGGGCCGCCAGTTGACGACACCTGTTTCGGGCATTTGCTTCAGTTCAGCTTTCGGGTGGGATTGCAGAAAGTCAGCCAAATGCTCCGCCATATCCATACCGTGTTCAATTCGTTGGGCTAACCCATCTTGGCCCCAGGCAAGTAGCGTGGCCAATAAAGGAATTGCGGCAGCGCCTCTGGAACCTTGGACGCCAATATTCGGGACCGCAAGATAGTCGCCCCCAAAACTGACGAGATCCTGCGATTCGGTATCTGAAAAGAGGATTAAGGCTGAATCCTTAGGTTGAAAGAACCATTTGTGGGCAGAGATAGAGATGCTGTCAGCATCCTCTATTCCGTCAAGCAGAGAGGCGTGTTTACTCAATTTCAAAGGGCCTGCCCAAGCTGCATCAACATGTGTCCAGAGCGCACCCGTTTTACCCAATGGGTCCACCATACCTCGCCCGGTGGTGCCCGCGGTGAGAACCAAACATGTGTTACTCAGATCGGCCATTTTTGGAAGCTCAATTCTGCCATGCCCGTCAACAGGAAGGGCCTGATACTCCATCGCCAATATATGCGCCGCCTTGGCCACCGAGAGATGTGCGTCAACAGACGCCACTACACGTGTGGCCCCCGTTTCACGCGCGCACCATAGCGCGGTTAGGTTTGCAAGCGTTGACCCGCCACACATATGCCCATCTGCCATACCCCAAACCGGTGCCAGCCACTCAATCAGACGGCGTTCGACGTCGGTTGCAAATGGACTCAGGTCAGGATGCAAAAGGTTTTGATTGAATTGCGCATTCAACCCCACCAGCTTTGACGCAATACCGGGTGTTGGCGGGTCCATATGGGCCAACGCGATGTCCGATCCCAAATTGGCAGATCGCACCTTAATGTCGTGGCTTAGTAAGTCATAGGCAGCCTGTTCACCCATGCCGGTTTTGGGCAACAACTTTGTGTACTTGTCCAGTTTCATCAAATGTCCAACGTAAGAGTTTCTTTCGGAATGCTGGTGCAAACCAGCGTTTGCTTTTCGTCTTCGCCCTCTGTTCCAACCAACCGGGTGGCGGTGCCAGAAAGAACCGAACAATTGCAGGTTTTGCACAACCCAGCACGACAATGAGATGGTATTATAGCCCCCCGCACCTCTGCAAAATCCAGCAACGTTCCGTCCGCTGGCGTCCAGTAATCAGTGACGCCTGACTGCGCCAAGGTCACTTTGATTGGCTCTGAATCCGGGATCGGGCGCATGTCGGTTTCGACGCCTGGCGAACTGAAGGTATCTAGGAAGATGCGTTCACCATGGACGTTTGCTTGGCTCAATGCAGCAACCGCCGAATCCACAAACCCGGAAGGGCCGCAAATGTGAACATCCGCTGCGTCTTCTTTGGCACGTTGCGCAAGAGCCTGAAGATCAGGACGCCCTGATTGCGCACCAGCGACACCAACAACATCCCGCGTCAAATAAAGACGGGTCACGGCATTTGGGAGCGCGTTTGCAGCCGTGACGATATCATCCCAAAGCGCTAATTCCTGTCCTTTGCGCGCGACATGAGTCACGTGAACAGGTTTGTCGTAATCCTGTTGCGCAAGTTCTGCCAATTTCACCGCGGTTGGTGTGATCCCAATCCCCGCGCTCATAAAATGCAGAGCATTGCTGTTTTTGTTCAGAGTGGCCTCTCCAAACGGCCCCGTGATGATCAGGTTGCCCCCTTCAACAACTTGATGGATCGCATTAGACCCAACGCCTTCATCGCGTTTCACCGTGATGCGCAGTAAATCGTCCTTTACTGCAGAAACCGTATAGCTGCGCCAAGTGTGGCTTTCAGATAGGTTGTGGATGCGAATAAATTGCCCGGCTTTAAAGCCCTCCATAACCCCTGTTTCCCAAAGGCTGTCGCGGATCCAAAGTGACCTGATTGCCTCGGCTTCTTCGACCGTTCTTTCGACAACCGCAGGACGGGGCCAGTCGGGTAAGGCAGGCGCAGTGCTTACGTTCGCAGCAGCTTTGACTTGGTGGCCTTGCAAGTGTTCGCGTGTTTCAATTTTAGCACCCGGTACAATGGTGCCCGATGTGTGGACAGTGGCGTAAACTCCGCAAAACATATGTCCAAAATGGCGGATCAACAACGCAGGCATATTGAGATCAGTTCTGCCGGTTTTGACATCAACAGATGTGGTTTTGCAGCGATCAATCGGACGAATGACGTCAAACTGGGCGTCTCCGATCCCCAATCTCGTACCCAGCCATTGAAATTCCGACCAAGGTTCTGCACACACATAGATATTTGCCCGAAACCGCAGCGGGTCAATCGGGCGACCGGCCATTTTGGCTATCGATTCGACAGTCGATAAATTGATGATTGAAATTGTTGCGTCTTGATGATCCCAGTATCCGCGATTACCGGTGGCACGGTGAATTGACGCTTGCCCCCCAAAAGCAGCACTCAACTCGTCTAGGTTGCTGCTATTCGCATCTATAGTTTCAGAAATGCCAGTCGGTGACGTCAACCTTAGGTCGCGATCGTCTTCGTTGATTTGAAATGTCGTCAGATCAGGACGGATCGTCATGCGCTGAAAGGCTTGGCAAGGGGTCCAAGCCCCATGACCTTCGACAGCCATTGCCCCACTGCCCAACCCAATGGCACGATCACCAGCGATGCCTTCGTTCGGCCGAAGCATTGCCTGCTTAAGGCGCTCGCCTGGGAAGCCTTTGATCGGGTAACGATAGATATTCTCGACGGTGCTCATCAAATGTGTCCTTTCGTGATGATGGCGAGGTGCTGGTCGAAGGTGTTTCGGACGGCTCCAGCTACGAAGGGGGGATCAGAACGATCTTTCCGATGTGCTTCTTTTCGAGGAAATCCCGCTGTGCATCCGCAATTTTGAAAAGCGGATAGGTTTCGGCCAGAAGCGGCTGGATTTCACCGTTTTCGATATAAGAGATCAGGTTCGTAAAAACCGGTTCCTCCCAAGCCGTGCAGCCAATCAGCGAAATGTCCTTAAGATACATATCCCGCATGTCCAGTTCGACCATGGGCCCCGCGATCGCGCCGGAAGAGACATAGGCCCCGCCGCGTTTGAGCAGTTGCAACATGATGCCAAAACCCGTGCCCGCGACGTTGTCGATGACAATATCGACGCTCTCCTTGCCCAAGACCTCTAGCAGATCATCCTCGCGGCTCAGAACACGGTCTGCGCCGATTTGCGTGACGGCTTCGCGTTTGGAAGCACTGGTTATGGCGATAACCTCGGCGCCGCGCCGCTTCACGAGTTGTATCACCGCCGACCCCACCCCGCCTGATGCTCCTGGCACCAGAACTTTCATGCCTTCACGCACCCCAGCGCGGTGGACCATGTTCTCAGCGGTTCCATACGCGCAGGGGATTGTGGCAAGTTCGGCATCGCTCCAATTGCAACCCACCTTGAAAATCTCGCTTTCAGGCACTTTGACATACTGCGCAAACGCGCCGTCGAAGTCAGACCCCATCCAGATGCATTCCAACCGATCAAAGCCGTGCTTGCGCATGCATGATCGTACGAGAACGCGCGCGCCGATCTGGTCGTCATTACAGCCCACGCCCACCGAAACCACTTCACCACAGCAATCCGTGCCCTGAGTAAATGGAAAGGGCGTCACTCCATTCCATCCCCCATCAGGCAGGTCGCCGTCATCACTCATGTCGCCAGTGCCCCCTGTGACCGATGAGGAATACCAACCAAGACGTGTGTTGATTTCTGTGTTGTTCACGCCTGCGGCCAACACCTTCACAAGCACCTCCTTCGGGCCCGGAACAGGAATGGGCACCGATTCGCATTCAAGCTTTTCGTAGCCCCCAGTACCGGTCGTCACGACCGCTTGCATAACTTCAGGGATCTCGACCGGTTCGCCTTGCATTGTTTTTCCTTTCAAACTCTTGGTAGCTCACGGACTGTTCTCAGTGTGAATGTGCCCTAAACCAACCGTAAACCGACTATGCTCCCGGAGTACGGTTATCGACATGCACAGGAGACTCGAAGAACTCGATTTGCGGTTCAGCTCCGTATTTTTTCTCAACCATTTCGCGCCAAGGCCCTGCGTATGTCGCCTCTGCCGCCTCTCGGCTCTCCCAAAAGTACAGGCCGCCAACCGTCTTTCCGTCTTCTGAACGAAAATAATGTTTCAGCAACAGGCCCGGGTGGCCCTTGTATTTCGGGGCCGTGCTTTCAAAGATCGCGGTCGCTTCGACCAGCGATATGGGGGTATCAAGATTGAAGCGTACTTGAGTAAACAGCATTTGATATTCCTTTCAGGTGTTTTAAATTCCGGGCTGCGGCCCGTCCTTACGTCATAGGTTCCGATCTGATGTTCAACACGGCGCAGAGGATTCCGGAAATCTTGCGCGCCATAGAAGGCAGCGTTGCGCATCGCGTTCATCATAGGCATCCATGGCAGCCTGAGGGTCCATGGCGAACTCACCTTCAGCGTCCCCACCAAGAGCCGTCAGGCGCATTGAATACCACGCCGTGATGCCGCCGCGCGGTGGTGCATCAAACACCGGAAATTCTGGATCGCCACCGTCGCTTAACCAAGTGTTCGCCAGCGACGGGTCCAACACCATAGCGCGGGCAAGGCTGATCGCATCAACCGCGTCGTCTTGCACGGCTCTAACCGCCTGATCCCGGGACACAAACCCGCCAGTCAGCATGATTGGAATAGACGTAACGCCTTTGGCCCGCTGGGCGACGTCGATGAAGTAGGGTTCTGATGATGACGCGCCATCGGAACTCGACGCAGCACCAGGGAAATAGGTGCCGCCGCTGATATCGATCAAGTCCACCGATGTGCCGTCGAGTAATCGCACGACCTCCAGTGCGTCATCAGTTGTCAGACCACCTTCTAGATTGTCGGTTGCGTTGATTCTGATGCCAATCGGATAGGTTGGCCCGACAGCTTGGCGAACCGCGTCGATCACCTCGTCGATGATGCGGAAGCGCCCACTTATCGCGCCCCCATAGGCGTCGGTCCGATGATTGAAGAGAGGCGAAAGAAACTGACTGAACAGGAAACCATGACCGGCGTGGATTTGCACCCCCCCAAAGCCCGCCGCCTGTGCGACAGTCGCCGCTTGTGCGTAGGTTTGGGGAAGCTCTTGGATTTCATCCAATGACATGCCGTCGCATTTCAACCCTTCAACGTCCAAAGGAGATGGCCCTTTAGGGTTGCTGATTGGTCCATGAGCCAGCGCTCCGGCGTGACCAAGCTGTGGCCAGATATGGGCGCCATTTTTTGAACCGCGTTTCGCCAGTTCCTTCAGGGCTGACATGTCCGCGTCCGCGACTAAAACAAGATTGCCGGGTTTTTCAGGGTAGTGCGGAGCTACCTGCATTTCACCGATCAAAGACAGGGCAGCACCTCCCTCGGCCCATCGTTCATACAAACGCATCTGCGCTTCAGTGGGGTTCCCGGCACCATCACCAAGCGAGTCTGACATCGCCGATTTTATCAATCTGTTTTTCAAGCGGACTCCACAGGGTAGGTCCAATGGCTGCGCCAGCAGGTTTGTTACTTCGTTGGCTTTCATATCATCCCTCCATCGGAATATCTCGATATTTCAGTTTTATTGTGCAAAACTCGGTACTGAACGGGTTCCCTCACGGCATCTATGGTTTCAGAAGTTCGTTCTGGACGGCGGTTACGAACGCTTGAATGCTGTTTTCGTCGCGCCGGTAGAACGTCCACTGGCCGTGGCGTTCGGCGATCACGAAACCTGCTTGCTTCAGCAAGCCCATATAGTTTGAAATTGTGGACTGTGAGAGTTTCGCTTTTTCCTGAATATATGCGACGCACACGCCTTCTAGGTCTTCGTGCCCCGGCAAGGCAGGCGGAAAATTTGATCGGTCTTTAAGCCATTCCAAAATTTGGCGGCGAACTGGATTGTTTAAAGTTGATATTGATTTTTCTAAGTCCATAAATCGAAATATCTCGATATCAATGCAATTGTCAAGCTTACTTCAAATTGGTAAAGTGGACAGTCGCAAAGGAAACATGAGCGGCAAATTTGGCTCACTAAAAGCTCGGCAGCCCGGAGGGCTCATATATCGCAGGGCGGAAAAGCCTTGGGGGAATCAATGTCAGACATTCAACCATAGTGCAACGGACGGCAGGAAAGAGCTTTTCGTCCGATGCCATGCGGCCCATGAATGACGGTTAAGCAAGCTTTTTCAAAGCCAGATCAAACCACCTGCTATCTCTTCTGCGATTGCTTTTGCGTCGACACCCTCACGTTCCGCTGAGACCCTCAAGCCTAGAAGATCAGACTGGTACCTGCGCGCAAGCACCTGAGGATTGTGTGAGCGATCTATGTTGCCTGCTGATTGCGCCTGTTGAAACAATTCTGTAAACTGCGCCTCCATCGTTTGCAGATGCAGGTTCGCATCCCGTGCCAGAGGATGATTGTGTGCATGAAGTTCGAGAAGGGTCTTCGACAACATGCAGGCCTTAGAAGGGGCAATATCGTTTTCGACGATCATCTCTGGAAGCCGCTGAAGCGCTTTGATCGGACCATGCTTTTGCGCCAACGTCTTGAGACGCTCGCGCCCATCGGCTGCATATCTCTCCATGGCAAGCGCGAACAAAGCCTCTTTGGAGCCGAATGCCGCATAGAAACTACCGGGCTTCATCTGCAAGGCAGCTTCAAGGTCCTTCAATGATGTCCCAGCCCACCCACGTTTCCAAAATAAATCACGGGCGCGCTCAATCAGTTCGACCTTATCGTAATTTGGTTTGCGAGGCATGTGGTAACCAGTTCTTGAATGATCACTCAATTATATACTTGAGTGATCACTCAAGAAACCCTAAAAAGAAAATATTCGCAACTTACAAAGGACGCATCGATATGAATTTCCCTTCCCATGATCTCGATACCGCACCGGAAGCCTCCAAGCCGTTATTAGAGAATTCGCAAAAAGCCTTTGGTCGCTTGCCCGGTTTGCACAAAGTTCTGGCGGAAAGTGGTCTTGCCGCGCAAAAGTTCCGGTCTCTCAGCTTATGTTATGCAGTCCTTCGTTCGAATGCCAAGGGGCTTTTCCCGCCAAGGGATGAATGCCGCCTGCGTGGATTGTAGAACCCATTGATGTAT
>NZ_JADCKQ010000009.1 GCF_016123485.1 Halocynthiibacter styelae
AAAGCGTTCATTGCGGGCCAGGCCGCCTGTGCGGTCCACGCTGCCCTGGCCATAGACATACCAGCTGAGCGCATCAGATGGGGTTGCGGTGTAACGCAGGGCCAGATCGGTGCGGGTGCCGGTATTGATGGCATCCCCGGGGGTGACACGATCCAGATATTCCACACCGAAGGACAGCTCACGTGTGTCAGACAGTTTGTGATGCAGTTCCAGACCTGCTTCCAGATCTTCCCGGCCCGCAGCATTTTCATAACTGTCGGCATAGAAACGCAGACGGGTGCGATCTGAAGGCTCAATCTCTACAAAGACACCCCAGAGGGTTTCATCATCGACAACGGCATAATCGAGCGAGGTAAAGCCCGCATCGCGACGCTCATAATAAGCGCCAATCAGGCCAGGGGTCGCCAGACCGATTTCATTCAGATCGGCCTGGGCTTCCAGACGGATTGCCTGACCTTTGCCTCCCTGGGCGTCTGTTTCTGAGTTGGTCAAACCACCATCGGTGGAATTGCTGAAGCCAAAGCCCGGCCCGTCCGATTGTGCCACTTCCAGTTCCGCCCAGGTGGTTTCGGAATGCTGCCAGCGCAGATCCGCACCAAGGGCTGTCTGATCGGCAGCGCCTGTGTTCTCAACCATGCCAGTCGCACCAATGCGCACAGAGTCACTGACCCAGGCCTCAGCACGGGCACCATAAGCAAACCCATCCAGATCACCGGCAGTTGGCGTATATTCATAAGCCGCCACCAGATTGACGTTATTGTCGCCATTCGGGTTCTCGCTGATCAGACCGGATGTGCCGCCGTAAGCAGACAGGGGTTGGTTCAGACGGATTACGCCTTGCGTGTAGTTGATGGTGTAATCCGTGCCATAGGACAGGGTCCGGCGGTCCAGCACACGGCCATTGGTCGGATCTGTAATCTCAATGGTCAGATGATCCGACCCCCGGCTGATATCCTGCTGATTGAGGAAGTAGATCGACCCGCCGGTGCCCCGGAAGATATCTCGTCCCGGCAGATTGTCGGGCTGGGCCGCATAGGCATTGATGCGCAGGCGCGCTTCGCCGTCGGCTGTGGTGTTCTGTGACGCCCATTCCCCGTGCAGTCCGTAAAGCGTGCGGGTGTTGCGGATGAACTCAGCGCCCTCAAGGTTCGCTTTGCCATCGCCCCAGGTGATGTGATTGCCATCCCGTTCCGCCCGCAGATAGAAACGACCGCTGGTTGGGGCGTCTTCCACGATGGAACTGTCATCGCCGTAAGTCGGGTAAGCATCATCCGTATCAATCCGGTTCAGGACAGAACGCGGATCACGTTTGTCGAGGTTGCGGAAGATATCAGACAGATCCTCTTCGCGCGTATCAACAGAGGCTGTGATTTCCGTGCCATTGGCCAGGCGCCCGTTGACGTAACCGGCAATGCGGCCGCGCTGATAATCCTCAGAGCCATCCGTGTCATCTGAGCGCCAGCCAAGGGTCACATCTGCGACACCAACATAGAACCATTCAGATCCCGGGATCTCAATATCACGCGTCAGATCAACGGTGCGGGCCGCGACCTGCACCGCGTGATCGCCAACCGGCATAATGCGCTGGATGACAAAGCGACCGGAACCATCGGCTTCAATCACCTCACCAAGGGTACGGATACGGGCCCCTGCGGGCAGACCAGTGCCGGATACAGTGACAGCACCCCCGCGCACAGGGATGTTCTGACGTGCCAGGGCTGAGGTGCCTTCTTCCTGTGTGGCCACATCAGAGATGCCGCGTGTATCGCGTTGTGACAAGGGCAGAGCAACAGTTTCATCATAACGGCCATTGGCATCATAAACCCGGTGCACAAAGGCAAGATTGTCGCCCGCAGGCAGGGTCACAGAAGCCTGCGTGCCTGGCGTGATGGCAACGGTCGCAACCGTCTTTGCCCCACCACGGGCCGCCGTATCAAGGATCCGGATTTCGCCACGGGTGACAAAAGCCGGATAGTTCATGCGGCTCTGGAAGGTGACCGTATCACCCGCCTGCCAGGCCTGATCTCCGATCACATGCGCATCCAGGCGACGGGACTGATCCAGACCGTCATAGCGGACCTGAATATCCGCCGCCGCAAGGGCCACATCCGCCCGGCGCTGTGCCTCAATCAGGCGGGTGTCCCCTTGTGGTGTGGCCCCGTTAATTGAGATCGCAAAGCCCTGTGCTTTTGGAGCCGTTGCGGCCACTTCGGCATTTGCCCCCACAGGCATGCTGACCACAGCCTGTGCGTTGGCCGCGCATTCCAGATCTGTTGCACTGCAGGTTTCGGCCCATGCACTGCCCGGAATAATCCAGGCAGCTGTCATCATGAGACCGGCGATTGTTGATTGCGTTTTCATAGTACTGGTTCCTTACCGGTCTTATTGGTTGAGACGCAGGGTTTCACGTTCCACCAGAAGGCGGGTACCGCTTTGCCCTGTCCAGGCGTCGTTCAGGATGTTTTCCACCAGGTCGAGATGACGGCGGGCTGTGCGCGGGCGTTCACTGCCGGCGCGGTGGTAACGCAGATGCACCACAGACACCGGATTGGCAGGATCGTTCAGCATTGCACGCAACGCCTGATCCAGAGCCGGGATCGCCACAGGGCGTCCGTTCTGATCTGTGGCAAACGCCGTTGCATCCAGATCAATCCGCGCCACATCCGCAATGGCTGCACCAAAGTTCATGCGACCAAAGCGACCCGCAGTCAGACGCAGAACCCGTGGGTTTTCCGTCGTCATACGGTAGCCGGACGGCAATGTGCGGGTGTCCACTTTCAGAGTGAAGTTAGACCCGCCATCCGCTGGCAGCGCTGCACATGGCACATGGAAGCGACCATAAGCATCCGTCGTAATCAGATGACCATTCACAGTCACAAGACGTACTCCAGAAAGACCAGGCTCGCCCTTATTAACCACTTTCGGAGCAATACTAGCTTTGCTTGCGTCATAGTTTTGATCAGACAAACCTGCCAGGCTGTCAGGACCATCCTGAATGCCATTGCCATTGCGGTCATCAAAGACCTTCCCGATCACATCAGAGCAATGGAAAACATGTTCTGCTTCGATACGGATGGTCGCAGACCCGATATTTGACACAACAGTGTTGCCTTGAAGCGCCCAGGTCTTGTTCTCAAGCTCCCGTGTTGCGCGGTCCGGCAGAACACGCGCAGCCAATGTGACTTCAACAGAGGCACCAGCCGCGATATCCACACCAGACCACGTCAACTGACGACCAGCAACAGAAGGTTCTATCGCCACACCAGCCAGTGCAGCCGTGCCCGGCGTATAAGCCAGCCCACCTGGCAGTTCATCCAGAAGATCCAGATCAGCAATATTCAGGGCGGATGTGTTCTCATAAACCAGCGTGTAGGTCACCGTATCACCATAGTTCACAACGCTAAGGTTGGCTGTCTTACTGACAGTGATGGCACCCGCTTCCGCAGCCAGAGGCGTCAGAGGCACGATGGTCGGGTCGCTGGTCGGGTCCCCATCCGTGTTGCCTTCAAGATCCGGATCATCAGATGTTTCAGAGCCACCGCCGTTGCGGGTGTCGGAAACATCCTCAGCCGGGCCAGCGGTGGACGTTCCTGTAACCGTTGCGGTTTTCTCAATACCACCGGTATTAAAGTCATCCACAGTGATCACATGCGGATCCGCCGTACAGGTCGCCATTTCGCCCGGGGCCAGTGTGGTCGGGTTACAGACAATATTGTTCAGGTCCGCGCTGGTGATGATGATGTCTTCCATCGTCACGTCACCATCATTGGTTACGGTCAGCGTGTAAGGCACTGTGTCACCCGGATCCGTCACAGATGGATCCGTACCGCCATCTGTCCCGGGGGTGCCGGATTCCAGTGTCAGCGTCAGCTTCGGAACACCAATGGTGATCGTCTCTGTCGTTGTGGAACAGGTAACAGGGGCTGCTTTGGTGCAGATTTCATAATCTACAAAGTAGTCACCCGCTGCCAGACCCGGATCAATTGTGATCAGGCCCGTTGCCGGGTCCAGGGTCAGACCTGTGACAGGCTGGCCGCTGGCATCCTTGTAGTCACCCGGAACAGGGGCTGTGATGTCCACAGTGGACAGATCCGCAGTTTCACCGTTCAGGGTATCCGACGCCAGGATAGATGGGGTTGTGCCCCCGGCAGGACCGAAGGTGTCAAAGGTTTCAGGGGCTGCTTCGATCTCAGGTGTGACTGTGATGGTCGCCGTGGCGGTCTCACAGACAGGCACTGTATCAAGGCTACACAGCTGGTAGTCAAAGCTGTAAACGCCAGGCGCCGTGCCGGGCTTTACATCAACGCTGCCATCCGGGTTCACCGTCAGCTCGCCTGGAACAGAGGTCGGATCCACAGGCACAACCGTTGCATTGGTTGTGTCCGCAGGATCGCCATTGATCGTGTCGCCGTCAAAGAGGTTCACAACACCGGTCGCCCCCGCATCCCCCGTGGATCGATCAATGGTTTCCGCATCGTCTGTGGCAACCACGTCGCTTGGCAGAACCGTCACAGTTTCCACAGCCGTATCACAGGTGACAGGCAGGGCGATTGTGCAGATCTCATAGGCCACATTGTAGGTGCCCGCATCTGTGCCAGGGGCCACGGTGATGATGCCCGTCGCCGGATCAAGCGTGATGCCGGATACGGTGCCACCGCCGAGTTTGCTGTAATCAGCGGCCATAGGGGCTGTGATCTCCACAGTCGTCAGATCCGCTGTCGCGCCGTTGAGCGTGTCAGACCCAAGGATCGAAGTGGTATCCCCACCCGCTTGCGTAAAGTCCGCAAAGGTCTCAGGCGTTGCTTCAATCTCAGGTGTGACTGTGATGGTCGCTGTGGCGGTCTCACAGACAGGCACTGTATCAAGGCTACACAGCTGGTAGTCAAAGCTGTAAACGCCAGGCGCTGTGCCGGGCTTTACATCAACGCTGCCATCCGGGTTCACCGTCAGCTCGCCTGGAACAGAGGTCGGATCCACAGGCACAACCGTTGCATTGGTTGCATCCGCAGGGCCGCCATTGATCGTGTCGCCGTCAAAGAGGTTCACAACACCGGTCGCCCCCGCATCCGCTGCAGAACGATCAATCGTCTCTGCATCATCCGCAGGAAGCACTTGTGTCGGAGGCGTCACAGTGGTTGGCGTGCCGGTGTCCTCATCCGGTGTGCCGGTGCCGCCATCTGTGACGTCATCAGATTTGTCGCTGATACGTGTGCCATCCGGACGATCGCCTGACGCGGTTGCGGTGTTTTCGAACGCAGTCGCAGAGGTTGCAGCCGGATCAATGCGCACGGTGAAGGTCACGTTGATTGCATCACCGGTGCCAAGCTGGCCGTTGGCGGCAAGCATGTTTGCACCGTCACCGGCCCAGGCAGAACTGCCGGTCAGACCAGAGGATTCCGCAGAGAGCGTACCAACAGGAGACACGACAGGTGCAAACACAACGGACACAAACGCTGCACCAAACTGAGCTGCCAGATCATCTGTCACAATCATATTGCGCAGGTTGATGTTGGACATGTTCTCGACCGTGATGACATAGGTCACATCAAAGGTGCCATCCGCATTGCGCGAACCTACGGTCGTAGCGGCCTTTGTGGTGTTAATGGATGTTGTACAGGTCGGGGCCAAAAACATCGCGGCATTATTGTCGTCGTCTGGTTCCGTCGTGAAGATTTCAAACTGGGTTGCCGGCGTGACTGAGGACCAACGCACCTGTTGTGCAGGTAAAGCACCAGAGTTGCTCAGAGGCCGTGACACGCCATATTCATTGCCGTTGCGGTAAGCGGTATATACGCTTGGCGCAAGGCTGGAAATCAGCGCATATTCCACACCATCAAGCGCACGGAAACCATCGGTGTCACCAGGTCTAAGTGCCTTGCCGTGCTGCGGTTCAATATATATAGGATGCGTGCCTGATAGGGTGAAGGTCGCCGTCGGCGGCGATGCGGTAAGGCCAACCCCGATGCTGCTACCACTACGTCGGTTGTAATTCGCATCCACGATCACACTGCCAGCCGGGAAACCTGGGAACAGGTGGCTGATATCCGCACCGACAATCGAAGTCGCCAGTTGAGATTCTGGTGTATGCGTGCCCGTACCATTCGCGGCACTGATCACCGCAGCGTCAAACAAAGCACCACCAGACATGTTCAGTGAGGTCGGGAAACAGCGTCCGGGCTGGGGCCCTGGATTTGTGATCGGGGGAACGTCTGAGCTGGTAACAACAATCGTTTCCACCGTTGTTGCACAGTTGGAAGATAAATCCTGCGCACAAATTTCATAGTTGATTTTGTATGTCCCGGCGGGTGTCCCCGCAGAAACAGAGATCAGGCCTGTTGTCGGATCAAGAGAAAGCCCAACCACAGGATCACCATCTGCGTTCGTATAATCAGCAGCAACCGGTGCTGTAATTGTCACATTCGAAAGTGTTGCTGCGCCACCATCAAAAGTATCGCTGCCAAGAACAGAGGTCGTGACACCGCCGGAAGCACTGTCAATGTCAGAGAATGTTTCAGGATTTGCGTCGATTTCTGCGCCAATAGTGAAGCCAACAGAGGTATCGTTGTTTGCAGGGTTGGTATCTGTCTGCAACATCGACACGTCGGACAGGGAGATCGCGTTGGTGACAGTGTCGCCAGAATTTCCGCTGGTCACTTCGAATGGCAGGGTCAGAGTAACGCTTTCGCCAATCTGAAGTGTCCCAATTGTCCAGACCTGCGTTGCAGGGTCATAGCTTCCCTGGGATGCGGTGGCTGTGCCATTCAGGGTGACCTCAACCGGCAGAACATCCCGCAGAGAAACGAGAGACGCAGAAGAGGCCGATGGGCCACCTGCATGGGTTACGGTGATAACATAGTTCGCGGTGCTTCCGACGCTGAGAACCACGCCACTGTCCATACCATCGATGGTTTTATTGACAGCAAGATCTGCTTCAGACAGCAATGAGAAACGAAAGCCTTCCCTTGAGGCGCCATTGATTGCTTCAAGCCGCAGGTTCCCATCTCCGTCGAAGGAAGGGGTGCGAACCTGCCAGTCCAGGCAATTGTTCCGCCATGCACCAGAGTTTCCAGCAATGCAGCGTTCCGCAATGACGGCATCAAGATGCGCCTGTGTCGCCCCTGGCAGGCTGGCCTGAAAATCCGCCAGGTTCTGCACATTGATGATCGGTTGCTGGAAGGTCACCCCGCCCGGAACTGCGCTGAGATTGGACAGCTGGCCCGGGAACGACAAAAGCGGCACCACACCATTGATCAGATAGGCCGGATCTACCTTGGCAGGAGCACCGCTGGCACCGGGTGCGGTCACCGTGTACTCATCAAACCGGGCACCAAAATCGTCTCCCCGGCCGCTGTTTCCTTCCAGAACAAGAACATATTTGAAGCCTGTCGCATCGAAAGCTGTAGGATCAAGTTCTACGCCCAGAGTTGCATCGAGATTCCAGGTTTCGAACCGCCGATTGTGATCGTAGGAAAGCCCTGTGCCATCAGACTGCAAATCCCCCCCGGGAACCTGCACAGTCGGAGACAGGGCGTTCGCCGTTTGCGTCGTGAACGTCCAATTACCAATATCTATTCCATTTACGATCAGCTCACCGGCGAATACACCGTTAGACCCGGACCCGACAGGCATCGTGATCTGTGCATTTGCAGCAGTATTCAACGCGATAAGCGAACCGGCCATCCCGCCCGCAATCATTGCCGCATGGGGGAACAGTATATTGTCCAGCTTGAAGAAGCTGAGTTTCGATTTGACACGACTGAAGAGTGCAGTGCCAAAGCCTGCGCGCGAAATTCTATAGAACATCTCGGGCCTTATGTTTGTTATAAAAGGGGGGGCGAACGACCAGTAATGAGAACTACCTGAATTTGCGATCCTTCAATGTCGGAAATTCCCGCATTTCGAAATTCCGCAAATTCGGCGACACCAATTCACGTAATAATTGATAGATTCAAATTCATTTCCCTCAAAAGAATGTGAAGTTGCAAAAATACCTCAAAATTCATGCAATTACCCGACGTCTCATTTTATTTCATAGCGGGGAATTATCTCAGAAATTCCCCATACTCGCTTTAGTGAATGGAATTTCCCTATTTCCTTTATATTCAATACATAAGACGCGAATCAAATGACGAATCCCTCCCGGTAGCACTGCGCAGCCATAATCGATTGAAGTTTGATATTCTTATGCGTTCACGCGCCTGATTCATTTCCGAATGTACCGTAATGCTTCTCGGCTTCATTTCCGTATGGGCATCATCCAGGCACTCTGAGGAAATACAGTATTAACTCATGATATAAGGATAGACGTTTCAGACGGATCATAGATCAGCCTATGGGGTATCAATACCGTTATGCCCGCCAGATTGCGCCTGCGTCCACAAGATGTCCGACTGCATTACGCGGCTCAACAAGCAACCGGGATTCACGGGCAATCCCCCTCCCCTGTCTCCAACGTTTGTTTTAAATGTCGAGACTGCTGGCTGCTGCACTGTTCGGATCGTGCCCTGACAATTGCACCGCTACCTGCCCCGGGTGAAATGGCCCTGTTCGGGATAAAGGAAGTGTCCGTGACGAACGCAAACTTAAGGTGCTTCTGCATGCCACCAAAGCTTGCCGGTATTTAGGTCTCGGCAGGTCCAGCTTTCACAGATGGCGTGACGCTGACCAAAAGCATGGCGCGGCTGGCTTGAAGAATGGCCGGCAATTCCGCAGAAACCCGTTAATCAAATGCCATCGTTTTCACTAATAGACAGACAACAATTTACCTTAAGCGACTGAAAGCATAATACGCTCTACTATTTCATAGGTTTCTGATTGCCGGAACGCGGGCGTGAGCCTGGCGACCATATTGCGCGGCAGTTCGACCGATGCGGCAAAAGGACGAACGAGATGACCGCGCTCTAACATTGTTTCGACCAGACTTTCATCGGCGATTAAGACACCGCCGCCGTGGCGTGCCTCTTCTAAGGCAATGGAATAAAGGGAATGTGTAGTGCCTGTGCGACGGATCTGGTCTGAGTCTGGTTGATGTCTGAGCCAAATGTCCCAATCATCCGCCCAGGCACCCTCATGCAACAGGGTTTCCTGAGCAAGGTCACTGATGCTGTGCAACCGTTCGGCTATGGGTGGGGCGCACACCGGAAAAATCCGATCGCCTGCGATTTTGACTTCATCTTTGCCAGGCGGATCTGACAAGAAAAACAACGTCATATCAAAAGGTTCCCGTGCCAGATTGGGCGGGGTATTCTGGGCAACGACAGATACGGGAATCTCTGGTGCAACCTCGCGCAACAGGCCCAGACGTGGTGCCAGCCAAAGCTGGGCGATTGCGGGCAATGCCGCGACCTTTATCTTTTGTGGCGTCGCCTTATTGCGCAGGGCGTGAACGGAAAATCCAAGTTGATCAAACGCTTGTGTGAATCCCGGCAGCAATTCTTCGGCAAGCAGTGTCAACTTTACACCGCGTGCGTTGCGAATGAACAACTGCGTTTCTGCCCAGGCTTCCAGCGTTTTGATATGCTGCGTTACAGCCCCCGGTGTGACGGAAAGTTCGTCAGCGGCGGCAGTAAAACTACCCAATCGTGCGGCGGCCTCAAAGGCGCGCAGGGCATTCAGATGCGGCCCTTTGGGACGGACAGGGGAAAGCGGTCTGTCTGCTTGAGGCCATGTCTGATGACTTCAAAGCCTACGGCGCACAGGTTAAAGCGAACGCGGCGAAATTGGCAGAAACCCTGCAAAGCCGTGGTCTGCGCATCGTTTCCGGCGGCACGATGCAGAGAAACAGTTGCAGATCTGTGTCAGTCCTTCCCGTCTTACCCGGCCTGATCCCTACTTGTAGTTCCCTGGCAGGACTGCAACTCTGGCCCTGCTGTTTCCCTATGCAGCAGGGTCTTTTTATACCAACCTCATAGCAACGAAGGATGACATCATGATCGACGCACAGCTGAAATCACGCCTGCAAAAAGGCACGCCATTGCTGTGGGTTAATCCGGATCAAATTCCGGTCTTGATGGCCGAGGTTCCGGTCCGGCCCGCACAGGTGAAAGATGCAGAACAGAACTGGCGTGATCTTGCCCCGCTTTTGCAACAGTGCTTTCCCGAATTGCAGGGTCCGAATGGTGCAATTTCATCTGACCTGATTGAGGTTGCAACCCTCGCCCAGGTTATGGGCAACGATCAAGGGCGCCATTTCGTAAAGGGCGACCATGCCTTGCCCGTTGCCGGGTCGGTCAAAGCGCGCGGAGGTATCTATGAGGTCTTTCTTTACGCTCTGTCGCTTGCCCGTGATCTCGGCTTGATCAAGGCCGATGATACGCCCATGGCCCTGGCACATCCCGACGTGAAAGCAGCTTTTGCGAACTATACAGTTGCGGTTGGGTCCACCGGAAACCTGGGTCTCAGCGTTGGGATTGCGGCCCGTGCGCTTGGATTTCGTGCTGTGGTGCATATGTCGTCTGACGCCAAAGCCTGGAAGGTGGAACGGTTGCAACGCCACGGCGTTGATGTGGTTCAACATGACGCGGATTACGGCAGCGCGGTTGCCGCTGCCCGTGATCAGGCCGACGCAGATCCGAAAACCTATTTTGTGGATGATGAGCGATCTGAACTGCTGTTCTTTGGCTATTCGGCCGCCGCAGCGGAACTGCGAGATCAGCTACGGGCTCAGAATATCCAAGTGGATGCGGAGCACCCCCTGTTTGTCTATCTGCCCTGTGGCATCGGCGGCGCACCAGGAGGCGTGGCTTACGGCTTAAAACAAGTGTTTGGTGATCATGCCCATTGCTTCTTTACAGAGCCCGCCCAATCCCCCTGCGCATTGGTGCAACTGGCCGCAGGGCTTACGAAGCAGGTGAATGTCTATGACATCGGTCTGACCAACAAGACCGAAGCTGACGGCATGGCCGTGGCCGAGATCAGCTGGTTTATCGCCCAGGTCATGCACCCACTGCTAAGTGGCGTTTACACCGTGGACGATAATGATCTGTTTCGCTGGCTGGCGCTCGCCCATGATCACGCAGGCCTGCAACTTGAACCTTCCGCTGCCGCCTGTCTTGCCGGACCGGGTGTGATCAACAGTACCCCCGAAGGCCAAGGCTATCTGACAGCGCATCACCTGCAAAACCACATGCCCAATGCGACCCATGTGATGTGGACCACCGGCGGAAGCTTCGTACCGGATGCGGAATTCCAAGACTTCCTGAGCAAAGGCAAAACGCTTTTGTAGTGGCCATGTCGTGATTGCACTCTGGCCTCTCAATTCAATTATGCGGCCTTTCTTTCAACGATAGATAAGCAATCTGCCGAAGGGAGGCGAATGGACTGGCAGGAATACGGATCGACGTATCACCGCCAGATCACCCCTTCACCAGTCCAGTTGTTCAACGTCGAAACTCAACGATGCATCGTATTGCCATATCTTGTCCCCGTCATAGCACGCATTGCTCGACAGAGACCGGAACCAAATCGTGAAACTCCAGCTTCCCTGAAATGCTATTTACTCAGTCGCCGCATTTTCAGCTTCAAGCCTGGAAGCATGGGATTCGACTTGCTCGACAATATGATCAACCATCTGATCATTGCTCAGCTTATGGCTGACCTTGCCTGCAAGATAGACCATGCCAGAACCCGCGCCCCCGCCAGTAAAGCCAACATCCGTCATCAGCGCTTCGCCAGGGCCATTCACCACGCAACCAATGATCGACAGGCTCATGGGGGTGTGAATATGGGCCAGACGTTGTTCCAGGGCCTCAACCGTTTTAATCACATCAAACCCTTGCCGTGCGCAGGACGGGCAGGAAATAATGTTCACGCCACGATGGCGCAGGCCCAGAGATTTCAGAATCTCAAAACCCATTTTCACTTCTTCCTCGGGCGGCGCAGACAGGCTGATGCGGATCGTATCACCAATCCCGGCCCAAAGAAGATTGCCAAGACCAATCGCGCTTTTCACCGTGCCGGACATCAACCCACCGGCTTCGGTCACGCCAAGATGCAGAGGGGCATCCGTGATATCCGCAAGCGCGTGATACGCCGCAGCGGTCATGAAAACGTCAGAGGCTTTCAGCGAAATCTTGAAATTGTGGAAATCATTGTCCTGCAGGATCTTGATGTGATCCAGACCACTTTCCACCATCGCATCGGGACAGGGTTCAGCGTATTTATCCAGCAGATGTTTTTCCAGCGACCCGGCATTCACACCGATGCGCATAGAACAATTGTTATCAACCGCGGCTTTGATAACTTCTTTTACGCGCTCTTCTTTCCCGATGTTGCCCGGGTTGATGCGCAGACAGGCCGCACCTGCTTCTGCGGCTTCAATACCCCGGCGGTAATGAAAGTGAATATCGGCCACGATAGGAACCGGGCTTTCTTTTACAATCTCTTTCAGGGCGGCGGATGAAGCTTCATCCGGCACCGAAACCCGCACGATATCAGCCCCTGCTTCGGCGCAACGCAATACCTGTTCGATCGTTGCTTTGGCATCTGACGTAATGGTGTTGGTCATTGTCTGAACCGCGATCGGAGCATCGCCGCCTACCGGTACATTCCCAACCATGATCTGGCGGGATTTCCGGCGTTCAATATTGCGCCATGGGCGGATGTGATTGTGGCTCATGAGGATAGCTCCGGCTCAGGTTATGAGACAGATATACGGATCAGCGGAAGGCGCTGCAATGGGGCCGGAAGGCGCAGGGGCGATTATTCAGAGGTTTCGACGTCAGTGATCAGCACTGAGGTCGCAGCTTCTGCAACAACACGTGCAAGATCCTGATCTGTTCCAAGGTCAGCGATTTCATAGTTTGCAGAAATGCTGTCAGCCGTCAGGGCAACATCAGAGGTCACGACACCGCGTGGGCCAACAGGCCCGTAGATATCACTGCCAAGACCAAAATACACGGCACCGGATTCACCGACCTTCAGAAGAGAAGCTTCTTCGGTTTGCGGTGGGACATATTCTTCGCCCGCATCCATGATCTTTTCAAAGAGGATCGCACCCCCTGCCCCCTGAACCCGGACCCAGGCCGGGCGCACAGCGACAATGCGCATGGCGGGCAGTTCGGTTTCAGTCACCTGAACCGGTGTTTCTGCCAGAAGCCCTTCCACAGCCGCCCGCAGCTGCAGGTCCGGAATAATGTTATCCTGACGCAAAGACGCCGGCGCAAAAGCACCCGTGGTATCTGTATTCAGCGTGGCAATCGGGCCGTCACGCGGCACCAGAACAGGCACTTCCAGCGCTTCGGGGCGATAGAGGCGTTCAAAGGCTTCCGCATCAGACACGGCGGTAGCAGCGGCAACAATTTCGCTGGCTTCACGGCGCGCCAAAGGATCAGGGCCAACCACCTCAAAACCGTCAGTAATCAGTTCAGAACTGATATCACCTGCAATATCAACGCGTTGAATTTCATTCAGTACAGTCCAAGCGCCAAATCCAATGGCCCCTGTCAGCCCGATAAGAACCGCCAAAGACCCCAGTGCGCCAGGCTGAATACCGGAAAACCGGTTGTCTTCACGAGGAATGAAGGTCGCATTCGGATCAGCAAAAGGATCATTCGCAGCCACAACAGGTGTCATCGCAGTGCGGCCGTTTTTCAGAGTAGAGGCACCGGCAGACATACCATGGGCAGTTTCAAAACCACTTTCGGCACAGAAAATGCCAAAAGCTTCATCCGGGTCCATGCCAAGATAGCGTGCATATGAACGGACATAGCCAGCAATAAACCCCGGTGTTTCAAAAGCAGAAGGGTCAGCATTTTCGATCGCAGCCACGTAAGAGGCTTTGATTTTCAGTTCTCGCTGGACATCAAGAAGAGATTTTCCAAGGGTGGCACGTTCGCCGCGCATCATATCGCCAAGGCGCACCTCAAAATCGTCAAAGCTTTTCGGCCTTTCCGGTTTTGATTCGACAGGTGATCTGAAACGCCCGATCATCCCAATGCCCCTTATTTACTTATCGCAATCACCAGTTTGTGATCACGTACCCTGTCCCCAAAACCGTCAGATGATTCCCTGTAAGGTCCGACGGTTAATTTTTTATAGCATAGGAAACCATTAAATGCACAAAAAGGGGGAATTATCCCGCAAGTTCAGCACGATTCAGCGCACAATGCGACCAAAGCCCATCCATTGCCGTCACAAGCGCATCCATTTCGCGCGGGCCATGCACCGGTGAAGGTGTAAACCTCAGACGCTCAGTGCCACGTGGTACTGTCGGGAAATTGATTGGCTGCACGTAAATGCCATGGTCTTCCAGCAACATGTCAGAGATCATCTTGCACTTCACAGGATTACCAACATGCACAGGCACAATATGGCTGCCGTGATCAATGATCGGCAGACCCAGGCCCTTCAGACGCAGCTTCAGGATCGCCGCCTGTGTCTGGTGTTGTTCACGCAGGGCCGGTGTCACTTTCAGATGTTCAATAGACGCAGTTGCACCGGCGGCCACGGCAGGCGCCAGAGAGGTCGTAAAGATAAAGCCCGGCGCATAAGAGCGCACAGCATCCACCATCTTTTCGCTGGCGGTGATATAACCGCCCATCACGCCATATGCTTTCGCAAGCGTGCCATTGATAATATCGATCCGGTGCGCAAGGTTATCACGCTCTGTCACCCCACCGCCGCGCGGGCCATACATGCCCACCGCGTGAACTTCGTCGATGTAGGTCAGCGCATTGAATTCTTCAGCCAGCTCGATAATTTCTTCAATCGGGCCAAAGTCACCATCCATGGAATAGACGGATTCAAAAGCGATCAGTTTTGGTGTTGCCGGATCATCTGCCTGCAGCAGCTCACGCAGATGCGCAACGTCATTGTGACGGAACACACGTTTCGCACCACCATTGCGCCGCACGCCTTCGATCATGGAAGCATGGTTCAGGGCGTCAGAATAAATGATCAGACCCGGGAAGATTTTCGGCAGGGTCGAAAGCGTCGCGTCATTCGCGATATAAGCAGAGGTGAACAGAAGCGCTGCTTCCTTCCCGTGCAGATCCGCAAGGCTGGCTTCCAGCTGTTTGTGATAAACAGTTGTGCCGGAAATATTGCGTGTACCGCCTGAACCTGCGCCGGTGGCATCAATCGCCTCATGCATTGCATTGAGAACAACCGGATGCTGTCCCATGCCAAGATAGTCATTGCCACACCAGACAGTCACCGGGCGCTCAGAACCATCCGGGTGGCTCCAGGTCGCGTGGGGAAACTGACCGCGCTTGCGTTCAATATCAATGAAAGTCCTGTAACGGCCTTCGTCATGCAGGCGCTGCAGCGCTGCGTCGATACTGGCAGAGTAATCCAAAATGGCACCTCGGCTGGCGGCCTGCAAAGCAGGCGGGTTGTTCGCGCAGGATTCCTGACAGAATCCCTTGGGGCTATTGCTAGCCTGAATTTCAGACCTGATACTTGATTCAGATCATATAAATCCAGTCTTATGATTACATTTAGTCCTGAATTACCGTGTAACAATCCGTCGCAGCGGTATTTTCTGTGCCATCTCCGACATTGCAAGCCTCAAGCGCCAGCCCCACAGCCCCTACCCCTTTGGCAAATGCGTGGTTGCCTGTGGCCGCGGAAATCGCGAAGGCTTTCTCATCACGTCCACGGCGATATTCGCGGAAAGCCTCTGTTGCGGTCTGTGACATTTCAAGCGCACGGCCCGCCTCGTAATTGCGCGGCAGAAAATGCATCACGATCACACAGGCGCGTGCACTTGTGCGGGCCTGATTACAGGCAGCCAGCGCTGCAACTTCGGCAGAAGCAATCGAATGATGGTTCGCCGCGGCCTGATTTGCCTCAGACAGAAACCCCTCATCCGGGGCAACGGCGATTGCACCATAATAAGGAATTGCCCCGCCCATTTGTGAAAGCTGTGCTTGCTGTTCCTCTGTCAGCACGTCATTGGGCAGTAGAACAACCTCCCCCCCGCGATGATCAAACAACTGCCCCCGCGCAGATCGCGCGTCCATGGTATCCTGCGCAAACGCGAGGTTTGTGAAGGCCATAACAAGCCCGGTACTCATGACTGATTTCCCAAAACATCGCATGGTAATCTCCGTCTTTCAAATCTTTTTAACTGCCAGCTAGTGTCGCACGTCAGACCAGTATCGCAAACCGCTAAATCCAAACAACATACAGTGTTTCTACGGCGGCGCAGTTGCTGGACATCCGGCGGGGCAGCGGACAGAGTGTGCGCAAAGCAAATCAACCGGAGACCTCAGATGAGCCTTGATGCCGTCCTTGCCGAAATTGACAACAGTCTTGATGATGCGATGGAGCGCCTGAAAGGGCTTCTGCGTATTCAGTCGATCTCAACCGACCCGGCGTTTAAAGCCGATTGTGACAAAGCCGCTGACTGGCTGGTCGATGACCTGAAAAGCATCGGTTTTGACGCAGAGAAACGTGTCACAACCGGCCACCCGATGGTTGTCGCCCATGATCCGAACGCGCCCGAAGGCACACCACATGTGCTGTTTTACGGTCACTATGATGTGCAACCCGTGGATCCGCTGGACCTGTGGGATGTGCCGCCGTTTGAGCCCACCATTGAAAGCCGCCCCGAAGGTGATGTGATCCGCGCGCGTGGTTCAAGTGATGACAAAGGCCAGCTGATGACCTTTATCGAAGCCTGTCGCGCTTTTAAAAAGATCCACGGTCATATGCCGGTGAAGATCACCTTCTTTATGGAAGGCGAAGAAGAAAGCGGATCCCCGTCGCTTGTGCCATTCATGGAAGCAAACAAAGACGAATTGACCTGCGACATCGCCCTGATCTGTGACACGGGCATGGTGTCCCCGGGGGTGCCGTCAATTGCCAGCCAGCTGCGCGGCATGCTGAAGGACGAATTTACGCTTACCGGCCCGGCACTGGATCTGCATTCCGGTCACTATGGTGGCCCTGCCCTGAACCCGCTGCGCGAGATTTCCAAACTGATCGCAACCTTCCATGATGATACCGGCCGCGTGGCTGTGGAGGGCTTCTATGACGGCGTGGAAGACGTGCCAAGCCAACAGCTTGCGGCCTGGAAAAACTGTGGTTTTGACGAAAAGGAATACCTCGAATTCGCCGGCATGAGCAAAGCACATGGCGAAGAAGGCTATTCCGCACTGGAACAGCAATGGGCCCGCCCGACGCTGGAAATTAATGGTCTTTGGGGCGGCTACAACGGTGCGGGCACCAAAACCGTGATCCCGGCGGATGCCCATTGTAAGATCACCTGTCGCCTGGTCGGTGACATGGACCCGGACAAGCTGCGCGCGGCCCTGCGCAAACATGTAGAAGATCGCCTGCCCCAGGATGCGATGATCACCTGGAACCAGGATCTCGAAGGCAGCAAAGCCTCTGTCATGAATATCGACCGCCCGGAATTTGTCGCGGCAAAATCTGCCCTGTCTGATGAATGGGAACGCGAAGCCGTGTTCGTCGGTATGGGCGGATCCATCCCGATTGCAGGCTTCTTTAAATCAATTTGGGGCATGGAAAGCCTGCTAATGGGCTTTGCCAATGATGATGATCGCATTCACAGCCCGAATGAGAAATACAACGTGCAGAGCTTTCACAAGGGCATCCGGTCCTGGGCGCGTATGCTGGATAAACTGGCACAAAACTAAACAACAAAGGGCCGCCATCATGCGGCCCTTTTTTTATTCAGAGAGACCCACAAATGACAGATGACAGCCCCACATTGCTGAAAGCCAGTGAGATCGATGCCATGCCGGGTCAGGAAAAAACACACTTCCTGAACCCCAATGCGCAGAGGGTACAGAAATCTCTGGGGGATATCTGTGGGCTGACCGGGCTTGGCGTGCATCTGATGGAAATTCAGCCCGGGGCTGACAGCACGGAACACCATGTCCACTACTATGAAGACGAATGTATTTACGTTCTTGCTGGTCAGGCAACAGCGCGGATTGGCGATACACACGAAACAATCGGAGCTGGTGATTTTCTGGGGCATCCGAAAAACGGCGCGGCGCATTCCATCACAAACACAGGCACAGAGCCTCTGAAGATGCTGGTGATCGGGCAACGTTTGGATCATGATGTAGCAGATTACCCGGATCAGGGAAAACGTATCTTCCGAAACGCAGGCATGCCCTGGGATCTGGTTGACATTGCGGCCCTGGCAGCCCCGCGCCCACCAAAGGCATCGGAATAGGTCAACCCCGTGGGGTGCGTAGGCACAGGGCCAGTTTCACAATCAGCAGAACCACCGGCAACCCGTGCATCGCAAGATCAAAGATATCGACCGGCTGCGTCAATGTCCCTGCCCCAAGCATCATCAGCTTTTCCACCAGATGCGGCATCGGGCGAAACGGCGCAAGGCCAAGGGCAAAAGCCACAATCGCCACATAGGATAGCGGCAGACGATCAATCAGGGTCATAAATCTGGTCATGGCGAATGTATGGCACAGCGCCCTGCCCCATAGCAGCGCGCGCAATGCCGCAGTCTGACAATTGCCATGGGATGTACGGCGGGGTGAAACGAAAAAAGCTCCCACAAGGGGAGCTTTTTCAAATATGGCGCGGTTGACGGGACTCGAACCCGCGACCCCCGGCGTGACAGGCCGGTACTCTAACCAACTGAGCTACAACCGCGCTATGGGGGCTGTTTAGGGTTCCCACCGGGTGGGGTCAAGCGACAAAATGCGGGTTTATGAAAGTTTTTCCCAGCCTCTTCCAGCAGGCGGCACCAAGATACCCAAAACGCGCATTTTCACCTCCACAGGCCTTCATTTCTCAGTCGGACACAGCTTTTACAGTCTGCTTCGCGATGCAATTCGTCCCAAGTTTCGAGGCTGATCAATATCATCAACTGCCAAATGCAACCAGCATTGGGCAGTTGCGCAGTCTCTATCTGATTTATCGATACTCTCTAACTTGGAGGTTTCAATTTTAAGGTAGAGATGAGCGTCGATCGTCTTTCCTCTGAAAGTCATCCGTATTGTCACCACTATGCAAAAGGTTATCTAGATGCCTGTAATTAGAACTCTTTACCTTGGTAAGCTCACAGTTATTGACCCCGTAGGAGCCGGAGCTACAGGCCCGAATGAAAACGCGTCCTCTATTCTCGGAACATACGGGAATGCCGGAAACCCGCTTGCCGCCAATGCGATCTCAGTTGACGTCTCTGGAAGCAATCCAGCGCTATTGGGAACAGACCACAACAATAATTTCCTCACCAGTTATATTGTGAAATTTGATATTGGAGGTGGTCAGGTCACAAAAACTGTTGATGCGATTCAAACCTATGGAATGACTGTAAAGTTCTCTGGTGGCACAAGCCAAAATCTAAATTTACAGATTTTTCAGACGACCGACGGGCATACATTTCTTGCCGTAAAAGATACTCTGCAACAGACATTCAATAAAGCTGTTGAATCCGTATCGCTGAATTCCGTTCCATCAACCTCAGTACGCACACTCGGGATTTCTCAGTTCGACAACTTTCAATTTGTTTGCTTTGCCAAAGGCTCTGCAATTCAGACCCCGCATGGAGAAACATATGTTGAAGATCTGAAGTCAGGCGATCTGGTCTCTACAGCAGACAGTGGCGATCAGGATATAATATGGATCGGCAACAACACAGTCATCGGGAATGACAAGAACTCGCCCTACAGAATTCCACGGGGCTATCTGAATGCGAACAGAGACCTGTATCTTTCCCCTCAACACCGTGTCGCAATCGACACCAGCGACTTTTCTGGTAACCCGGAAGATCCGAGGGCCTTTCTGGCCATCAAACACCTCGCGCTGATCAGCCCCGTAGTTCAGGTGCCTGTTGAAACGGTCACCTACTATCATGTCTTAACGAAGAAACACGAAACACTTATCTCCAACGGCGTCCCCACCGAAAGCTTCTATCCCGGGCCTGTGGCTCTGGATCTATTGCCTGATGTGCAGAGGACAGTGCTGGAGGACTGCCTGACCGCACATGATCTGACCCTGGAAACCTACGGTGATACAGCTTTGGAAACACTCCGCAGGAAGACAGTTCTCAACTGGACAAGGAGTACCGCGCTTTGCGCGTAATCTTCAGCTAAGCTCCACCTCCAGGCGCCAGTAGCTTCGATAACTGCCCCACCCCAGACAGAGCTTCCTCCAGAAAGCAACACATCTATCAGAAAACAAAAGAGGCTTCCCGAAGGAAGCCTCTTTCTGCAGCAGTGGCGCGGTTGACGGGACTCGAACCCGCGACCCCCGGCGTGACAGGCCGGTACTCTAACCAACTGAGCTACAACCGCCCGCTGCACTCCCGATTGGGAATGAGCGGGTTCTAGAAGCCCCAGCCTCTGGCGTCAAGCAGTTCTGACACGATTTTCTGACTTTTTTGTCTGCCACTTCATTTCCCGGACATCACCGGTATTTTGCTACAGGAGAACGCAAAAGCCCTGCTGCGTTAAGCAGCAGGGCCATGTTTGCACTGTTCAGAGGTGGTTCAGATCATTCGACCACGGTCGACGCATTGTTCAGTGTGATATCTCCGACAGCAAGTGTCTGACCACCCGTCACAAAGGCCACTTCCACGCCATCTATCAGAATACTTGCCCCGGTGTTTCCGGCATCAACTTCAAGCGTAACCACCGGCGCATTGGCAGGGTCAGTCCATTCAACATTGAGCTCAATATTGTCATCTGCCGGATCAAAGTCGCTGATGGTCGCGACGTCGTTGACGCCTGTTCCCGCATCATTACCAATCCTGAAGGTGTCACTACCTGCACCACCGATACCCGTATCACCAGCGCCCAGCAAAAGCGTATCATCGCCTTCACCACCATCCAGTGTGTCAGCACCTTCATCGATGCTGGGGTTCTCGTTATCGGTATGGTTCTCAGTGAAACCGCTCAGGAAGTCGTCGCCAGCGCCTCCGTTGATCGTATCTGCGCCAGAGCCGCCATAGAGATTGTCATTATCATCGCCGCCATTGATCGTATCAGAACCACTGCCACCGTGAATGGTATCCTCGCCGACACCACCATCCAGCGTGTTCGTACCACCGTTGCCGCTGATTGTATCATCACCTTCACCACCCGTTACGGTGTCGTCCCCATTCCCGGCAGAAATCGTGTCATCACCTTCGCCACCTGAAATAGTGTCATCGTCATTGCCACCATTCATCGTGTCGTCGCCAACGCCGCCATCAAGCACGTCATCGCCGTTGTTGCCGTTTACGGTGTCATCACCTTCGCCACCGGAAATAGTGTCATTATCAGTCCCGCCGGAGATAACATCGTCACCAACACCACCGGTAATCTGATCTTCGCCATCGCCACCATTGATGGAATCATCACCTTCATCACCAGTGATGACATCGTTCCCAGTGCCCCCGGTGATCTGGTCATTGCCCTCGCCCCCGGTGATCTGGTCATCCCCATCGCCACCGTTCAGAGCATCATTCCCGATTCCACCATCAATAATGTCATTGCCGCCATCGCCATTGATCTGATCATTGCCAACACCGCCTTGCGCAGTATCGTCACCATTCCCGCCAGTGATCTGGTCATTGCCGTTGTCACCATAGAGAAGGTCGTTACCTTCGCCACCAGACAGGAAATCATTGCCATAATTTCCGTGCAGCTCATCGTCACCTTCGTGACCGGTGATCTGATCATTTCCAAGACCAGCCTGCACAAAATCATCACCGTCAAGGAGGGTATAACTCCGGGCTGTGGTATCAGTATGGGTATAACTGTCATTGTCGTTAGACCCGGTTATATTGGTGGTGCCTGTGGGTGTGGACGTACTGTCGTCGTCCCCCCCACTCAAAAGGGCAAAAAGCAATGGCCCTAAAAATAAAAGCGCATTGCCTAAAAACGCCAGGTCCATCCCCGCCATAATCGCTACTCCTGCTCAACTAATATGAGTATTTATTTACTCTTGTTGCAGATTGGATAGCAGAATTCCGCCAATTCTGTCAAAGTGAATTGGCGGAACCAAGGCTATGCTTTCGGGGGATATGCGAAAATGTCACCCTTTGACGATCTGATCCACAGCCTTCAGGTCTTTGAGAAGATCAGCCATCTGAGCCAAAGGCACCATATTCGGGCCATCGGATGGCGCATTATCCGGATCTTCGTGGGTTTCGATGAACAGGCAGGACGTGCCCACAGCCACAGCTGCACGCGCAAGTGGCGGCACGAATTCGCGCTGTCCGCCAGAAGTGGTCCCCTGCCCGCCTGGCAGCTGCACGGAATGGGTCGCGTCAAACACCACCGGATACCCTGTCTGCGCCATGATCGGCAGGCTGCGCATATCAGACACCAGCATATTATAACCAAAGCTTGTGCCGCGGTCCGTCAGAAGAATACGTTTGTTGCCGGTGCTTTCCACCTTCTGCGCGACATTTCCCATATCCCATGGCGCAAGGAATTGACCTTTTTTCACATTCACCGCTGCGCCGCTTTCACCGGCAGCCAGCAAAAGATCTGTCTGACGACACAGAAAGGCCGGGATCTGCAGAATATCCACATGTTGTGCGGCGCGGGCACATTGGGAGGCCTCATGCACATCGGTCAGCACGGGAACATCAAACTCATCCCGGATCGCGGCCAGCATATCAAGCCCTGCTTCAAGCCCAACACCCCGTTTAGTGGTCACCGAAGAACGGTTGGCTTTGTCAAAGCTTGCCTTGAAAACATAGGGGATGTTCAGATCTGCGCAGACTTCTGCCATTTTACCAGCAATCATCCGGGCATGATCAAGACTTTCCAGCTGACAGGGACCGGCGATCAGTGCAAAGGGCTTGTCATTTGCAATTTCAATGCCGCGGATATCAACTGTGTTCATGGCTCTGCTTTCCTGAAGGTGGGCTTATGTGATCTCTACACAAGGCCGCCGGTGAATGCCAGCACCCGCATTGACAGTCGCAGGAATTCGCGCAGTGTAGCGGCAACCAAAAAGGAGAAATCTATGTCCATCACCCGCAAGCACCTGAGCGCGCGTTCCAGCGCAATCGTCATCCATAATGATACAATTTACCTGAGTGGCCAGGTTGCTGAAGGCGCCGACATTCAGGAACAGACAAAGATCATGTTGGGCAAGGTTGATAAGCTTCTGGAAGAAGCCGGATCCTCCAAGTCGCATCTTCTGCAGGCCGTTATCTGGCTGTCCACAATGGAGAATTTTGCTGCGATGAACGAAGTCTGGAACGCCTGGATCGATCCTGAGAACCCGCCGGCCCGCGCCTGTGGCGAAGCAAAACTTGCCCGGGACGAATTGCTGGTCGAAGTGATCATTACTGCTGCAAAGCCCTGATCAGTTTTGAAAACGCCCCCGGATCTCAAACATGGGATCCGGGCCACGCAGCCAGCCCGTCAGCTGATCAGCGACCTGTTCCGGGGCCAGACGTCCCCGCCCTTTCAAAGCGCATTCCCAGACCTGCGCAACGCGCCAGCCCTGATCCCGCAATGCCGCAATATTTCGCTGGTCACGCGTGCGGTTCCCAGTCAGCTTTTCACGCCAGAAGTCCTGCCGCGTGCCAGGCCATTTAAACATCGCACACTCGTGCAGATGCCAGAAACAACCCTGCACAAAAATTACAGCGTTATATTTCTTCAGAACAAGATCCGGACGGCCGGGAAGTTTCTTTCCCTGCAGGCGATAGCGAAAACCACGTTGCCAGAGCAACTTCCGCACAATCAGTTCAGGTTTCGTGTCGCGCCCCTTAATGGCACGCATATTGCGCTTACGCGTGGCGATGTCGTGGACATCAGCCATTTTGATCCACAGCCACCTCGATATGGGGACGCATGATCCGTGCAACCTCTGCAAAAACCGGCACAGCGACGGAATTGCCAAACTGCCGGTAGGCCTGGGTGTCAGAGACCGGGATTTTAAAATCTTCCGGATAGCCCATGATGCGGGCGCATTCCCGGGGTGTCAGCTTACGCGGGTTTCGCCCGGGCTGAGCGACCAGAATTTCAGAACCGTCTTTATAGTAGCGTGCAGAAAGCGTGCGGCAGGTATCATCTGGCCCCACCAGACCAAACCCAAAACCATTGCCTTTGGCCTTATGCTTGGCCGCGTAATTCTGCAGATATGACCAGAGCTTGTCAGACAGAGTATATTTCGCGGCAACCAATGCATCCGGACCTGCGGTAAAAGGTGGCACAGGCAGCTCCGCCCCATTTTGAGGGTGCAGTACACGGGACATCTTTACCTGACCTTTCGGCGACAAGATCATATTATCAAATGAAAAATCGCACTCCTCACGAAATCCGACAATCACAATCCGTTCACGATGCTGTGGCAGAAAATGCAATGCGTCAATCACGCGGGTGTGGATATGATACCCAAGGTCATCGCGCAATTTTCGCTCAATCACTTCCCATGTACGCCCCTTATCGTGGCTCATGAGGTTTTTAACATTTTCCAGCAAAAAGGCCGCCGGGCGATGATGTTTCAGAATGCGCAGCACATCAAAAAACAGCGTCCCCTGGGTTTCATCATCAAACCCATGCGCGCGGCCCAGGGCATTTTTCTTGGATACCCCGGCGATGGAAAACGGCTGACAAGGGAAGCCAGCCAGCAACACATCATGGGCAGGAATATCTTCCGCGTCCACCTGCTGAATATCCCCGACAACAGGGCGATTATCCGGGTAATTCGCATGATAGGTTTTCTGGGCAAAGCGATCCCATTCCGACGTGAAAACACAGGTGCCGTCAATGCTTTCCATGGCCCGGCGCAACCCGCCGATACCCGCAAATAAGTCAATAAACCTGAACATGCTGCCCCCGATTGTCATTCGCCGGACTATGCAGGGATCAGCATCCGGCAGCAAGAGTGAGTTAAAGCGCATATTGAATTACAAAGCGAAATGCGGACATTCTGGTTTTCTGGTTTTCTAGTAGAACTCGTGTGAAATGACACAAAGTCAACGCTCTAAGCGTTTGAAAGGCTACGCGCCTGCCCTTCCTGCATCAATGCACCGGTTCCACCCACCGCTGCCACGGCAAGGGCACCGCATTTATTCCCCTGCAACAAACACTCAGGCACTGGCAAGCCCGCCAGCCAGCCATCCAGAAATCCCGCATTAAATGCGTCTCCTGCTCCGGTTGCATCAATGACATCAACAGCTTCAACGGGCACATGGGCCTGACCACGCGGGCACCAGGCCCCGGCACCATCAGCCCCCTGTTTTACAATTGTCAGCGGTGCCGTGCGCAACGGCACGCCAATACTTTCAAGCCAGGCCTGTTCCGCCCGATTGGGCAAAAACACATCGACCCTGGCAATAAGTGGTAAAACTTCATCCCGGGTCAGACTGTCATCCCAACCACAATCCAGAGAAACTGTCAGGCCCAGATCCTGTGCGAGATCCAGAATCTCAGGCATTTCAACAAGTGTCGTCATCTCACCAATGTGAAGGTGAGATAGAGAAATCTCTTCTACATACTCCGTTTCCGGCAAAGTCGCTGCCGGACCGGCCCGACGTGTGATAAATGATCTGTCCGCACCATCAGGCAGAACCACCGTCACCTGTGGATCATTCCCCGGATCTGAAGGCGAACACAGGCTGAGATCCGGGCCAAGTTGCGCCAGATCACCTGTGATTGCTTCCGTAAACGGGCCGGTCGGTAAAGTCGCACAGAGGTAAGCCTCTCCCCCAAGCGCGGCCAGCCAGGCCGCAGTGATCGCCGCCCCCCCCCCAGGCGCAAGCCTGAGACCCGGTGCAAATAGTTCAGTACCCTGTGCCGGCGGGCCGTCAATGCCGGAAAAGACCAGATCGCAATACAGCCGCCCGATACAGAGAACGCCGCCATCCCGCCCGACAGGTCGCAACTGTGCACCACTCATTTCACAACCTCGCCGGTCAGGGCATCAAAGAGATGGATATTCTCAGCCAGTGCCCCCATTTTCACAACTTCCCCAACTTCAGGAGGATTTTTTCCGGGTGCGCGTAAAATGACTTCGCCCAAAGTCGTTTCAACATAAAGCAACGTTTCCGGGCCAAGGGGTTCGCGCAGTGTGACATGGCCTTCCAGTAAAGGATCGGCCGGGTTCAGCATCAGATCATCCGGGCGCAAACCCGCTTTCAGCGGCATGCCCTCTGCCAGATTCGCAGCAGAAATCGGCAGGGCCATATCCCCCAGCATCACCCGTCCGTCCCGCACGCTTGCCGACAGCATATTCATGGAAGGTGCACCGATAAACTGCGCCACAAAGATGTTGACGGGGTTGCGATACAGTTCTTCCGGCGTTCCGACCTGCTGAATATGCCCGTCTTTCATGATCACGATACGATCCGCCATTGTCATGGCTTCAACCTGATCATGAGTCACGAAAACCACTGTATTTTGAATGCGTTGATGTAACTTCTTAATCTCAAGTCGCATTTGGGTGCGCAGTTGTGCATCTAGGTTGGACAGAGGTTCATCAAAGAGAAACACCGCCGGATTTCGCACCATGGCGCGGCCAATGGCAACGCGTTGACGCTGTCCACCTGAAAGCTGATTAGGGCGGCGATCCAACAGATCTTCCATATCAAGGATCTGCACAACTTCGCGGATGCGGGCCTCTTTTTCGGGCTTTGACAGCTTGGATGTCCGCAAACCGAAGGCGATGTTTTTCTTCACCGTCATATGCGGGTAAATCGCGTAGTTCTGGAACACCATAGCGATGTCCCGGTCTCGGGGTTCCAGGTTATTAACCACACGCCCGCCAATATTAATCTCACCCACAGAGACATCTTCAAGCCCGGCAATCAGGCGCAATGTCGTGGATTTCCCGCAACCCGATGGGCCGACAAATACGATGAATTCGCCAGAGGCGATCTCCAGATCAATGCCCTTCAGAACCTCGGTTTTGCCGTAGGATTTGCGCAGATCGGAAAGGGTCAGGCTGGACACATCAGGCCTCCTTCAGGGAATTAAATACGGATTTCAGGGCCTCTGCCGCAGATGCGCGCCGGGTCAGACGGGCATCTTGTTTCAGACGCAGATCAGCCTGATCCCGGGCGTAGATTGCAAAGGCTGCCTCCAGCGCGGGCAATGCAGGCCCACCCGGACGATCACGACGCGCGATGAAACCTTCCGGGGAAACTGCTTCAAGAAAGGCCTGCTGATCCAGCGCGGTTTTCCGACCAGTCTGGGTGCGGAAAGCATCTGTGAAAGCATGATATCCGGCCTCAAGCCCCTGCCCCATGGCGATCACTTCTTTGGCCACAGTCGCGGCCACCTCATGAGCTTCGCGGAAGGTCAGACTTTCATCGCGCACAAGCGTATCGGCCAGTTCGGTGATCGTCACACAGGCCGCATTCATATTTGCACGCACGCGGTCTTCATTGATCGTCACCGCCGGGATGAAAGCCGTCAGAAGTGCCGCGCAACGCATGGCGCTGTCAAAGGCGGCATAGCCCCCCTGCTGCACCTCGCCTTCGCTATCGTTCATATCGGTGAACGGCGTGTTGTGCATTGTGGTGACCACAGCCTCTGCCCGGCCACACGTCATACTGGCGAGGTGGCGCATATGTTCAATGGGTACGGGATTGCGCTTCTGCGGCATAATGGATGAGATCTGCACAAGCGCACCCGGCACATGCAGCTGCCCGACCTCAAAGGCGGACCAGAACTGCATGTCCTGGATCAGACGCCCGAGATGTAGGAAGGTAAGCTTGATGGCGCTGTAGAGACCTGTGACGTAATCCACGCTGGCGATGCAGCCATAAGAATTAAGCAGCGGTTCACTGAACCCCAGAAGTTCCGCCATACGGGCACGATTGATCGGAAAGCCGGAAGTGGTGATGGCGGCGGCTCCCATCGGACAATGGTCAAGCCCCCCAGCCGCTGCTTCCAGACGGGTGATATCACGCAGCAACACTTCAAGTGCCGCGGCAAGGTAATGACCGAAGGTCGTGGGCTGTGCAGGCTGGCCATGTGTCCAGGCGGTGATCAGGGTGGATTTTTCTGCCTGGGCCTTATCCAGCATAGCCGCGCCCAGCGCGTGTAATTGTGCGATCAGGGTCTCTGTCCGGCTTTGCAGCGCCAGTTTAAACAGAGTGTGATCCATATCATTGCGGGACCGCGCGGTGTGCAATGCCCCACCAAGGTCACCCAGATGGTGTTTGAGTTCAGCTTCGACAAAGAAAAAATAATCTTCATGTTCGCCGGTATAGGTCAGCGCATCGGGATCGGTTTCTGCTTCGATCTGAGTGAGGGTTGAAGCGATCTTCACAGCATCACTGGCAGTCAGGATATCTTCTTCCCGCAGCATCACCAGATGGGCCCTATTGATCGCCATCATATGCCCGGCGTAATGGGTTTTTACCCCTTCAAAGAGCGGGGCAAGCACGGTGTCTTTGTAGACGGGGTGCGGGAATGTGTCGGTGTCAGTCATTCTGGAAAACTTTCGCAGTGGGGGCCACCCCCCCCCCGGAGTATTTATGGAAAAGATGAAAAGATGTGTTCTGCATGGGTTATCCCTTCAGCCCGGCCATGACGACGCCGCGAATGATGAAACGCTGGAAGACGATAAAAACAATCAGCGTGGGAATCGTGGAAATCGCAGCACCGGTCATGATGAGTTCCCAGGCGACGTCTGCTTCATCGCCAAACCCGGACAGCCCCACGGGCACCGTATACATTTCAGGTGAATTGGTAACAATCAGCGGCCAGATAAAGGCGGTCCAATTGCCAAGGAACACAAAGATCGCAAGCGCGGCCAGGGCGGGTTTCACCAGAGGCATGGCGACGGACCACCAGATCTGCAGTTCATTCAGCCCGTCAATGCGGGCGGCTTCGAGGAAATCATCGGGCACAGTTTCAAAGAACTGCTTCATCAGGAAGGTGCCAAAAGCGGTCATCAACCCCGGGAACATAATGCCCCAATAGGTGTCGAGCCAACCGAAATTCTGGGACATGATATACCAGGGGATCACCAGCATCTCTGTCGGGATCATCAGGGTCGAAAGGATGGCGATAAAAATGATGTAGCGGCCCGGGAATTTGAATTTACACAGGGTATAGCCCACCAGTGAATCAAACAGGATGTTTGACACCGTGGTGATCACCGCGATGATGATCGAATTCATGAACCAGCCATAGAAGCGCCCGTCTTCCAGCACATAGGTGTAATTCTCAATCGTGGGCTCATCCGGGATAAGCTTGAGGTTATAAACCTCATGCGGCCATTTCAGGGAAGTCGAGATCATCCAGGCAATCGGCATCACCATGGCAATTCCGCCAAGGAACAGCAGCAGCCAGCGGATATACTGGCCATAGCTGCGTTTCACCGGGGCCTTGGTCGTCAGAAGCGTATCGCTTGAAGGGCGTATGTCAGTCGCGGTCATCTTAACGATCCCTCAGCAGATACAGTTGCAGCAGGCTTACACACAGCAGGACCGTGAACAGAACCACCGTCTGTGCCGCCGCATAACCCATGTTAAAGCCGTTAAAGGCTGTGTCATAGATCATCAGAACCAGGGGCTTGGTGGAGTTCAGGGGACCTCCGGGATTGTTTGTCGTCATGTTAAACACATGATCAAAGATGCGCAGGAAACCGATGGAACTGAAAACCGTGATAAAGATGATCGTCGGCTTCAGCAGCGGGATGGTGATCTGCGTCAGGATCGTGAAGCCGGATACACCATCAATGCGCGCGGCCTCATAGTAGCTTTGTGGGATCGCACGCAGGCCCGCCATGAAGATAATCACCTGAAACCCCAGCCCGGCCCAGACCGCAGGCGCAAGCACCGCAGGCAGGGCGTTGGTGGTAGAATTCAGGAAATTGATCTGCGGGATGCCAAAACTCGCGAGGATATTGTTAAAGATCCCTACGGGCACCGGCTGATAGAACCAACGCCAGACCCAGGCCATGGCAACCGCGCTTGTCATAAAGGGCAGGAAATACAGCATCCGGATAAACCCGTGCATAAAACGCACGCGATCCAGGTGAAAGGCAATCAGGAAGCTGATCACAAGACTTATGGGCGTACCCAGCAGAAGGTAAACGAATGTGTTCCTAAAAACCTTCCAGAAGACGTCATCATGCCAGAGCTTTATGTAATTTTCCGCCCCGGCCCAGGTCCGGTCCCCCAGAAGGTTCCAGTTCTGAAAGCTCAGCAGGATCGCATTACCCGTGGGATAGAAACGGATCACCACATAGAAGATCACCGGCAGGGCCAGAAGTCCCCAGGCCCAGAGGATATGTTTCTGACGGATGGTCAGGTTCTGTCGCAAACGCATGAAAGTCTTTCCGGGTGTCAGGGGTACTGCATGCCCCCACCTTCCGGCAGGGGCGCACAGTAGCAGAACAGGATCAGTCGGCGTAATATTCGTCGAGTATCACCTGCTCTTCTTCAGCAGCGGTTGCTAAAGCTTCGGTAAGCGGTAGATCTTCAATGCTGACGCGTTGCACCATATCCATCAGAACCTGACGCTGCGCGCTTTCATTGGCAAAGATCGTTGTATTTGCATATGCAAGACCACGGATGAAGGGCCCGTAGACCTCGTGGTTGGCATTGGCATCGGTCATGCCCACAGATGGTTTCGCAGGCAACTCCCCGACCACATCAAGCCAGATCTGCATCGCTTCATCCGACGTGACATATTCCATGAATTTGACCGAAGCATCATAGCGTTCGTCTTCGGCCTTTGTCGTGATCGCATTGACCCAATAAGACGAATAGTTCGACCGCATCCCTTCCGCATTGGCAGGCAGTTCAGTCACGCCCCAACGCAGCCCACGCACTTTATCAAGCGCGCCAATACGGAATGACCCGTCAATATGCATCCCGGCCATGCCTGCTTTGAACGCTGCCTGGGGTTCATCCATGAAACCTGCGGCGGTTACGCCATGTTCTGCTTCCAGCCCGGTGTAGAAGGCCGCAGCCGCCTGACCGGCGTCCGTGTTGTAGTTCACGGTTTGATAGTTGTTTTCATAAGGATCGCCGCCCATCTGACGCACCAGAACCTCGCGGAACCAGTGGTGATCCTGGGCATTCATACCCGTGGTAATCCCAACCTGTGTGATATTGCCCGCACCATCGCGTTTCGTCAGCTGCCCTGCAATTTCAACAAGTTCATCAAGAGTTTCCGGTGGGCTTTCGATCCCTGCCTCTTCAAAGAGACGTTCGTTATAGAACAGCGCAAGCGAACGTACAGCTGTTGGCAGCGCCCAGTACTGATCGCCATCCTTCATAGCCTGCACCATCGGGAAGAATTCCGCATCAATGCGCGCAGGGTCAAAAGTATCAGCAGGCAGTGGCTGGATCAGCTCGGCCTCGACGTAATCATTCAGCCAGCCGTAAAACAGCTGCACCACATCCGGTCCCTCGCCTGCCGGGATCGCAGCGGCAACCTTCGTGCGGTAATCCGCATAAGGGAAATGGGTCATATTGACGGTGATGTCCGGATTGGCAGCCTCGAAGTTTTCGATCAGTTGTTCCATCGCAGTGACGCGCGCGTCAAAGAAATACTGCCAGTATTCGATCTCAACCGCCTGTGCGCTGCCGATGGCTGCAAGGCTGACCGCGCCGCTCAGTAAATATGTCTTTAGTGCATTCATTCCTCTGCCCCTCCCTGGCTGGCCGAAATCCTCCCCGATTCCGGCATATTCTGCCAGGATACAACCATTAGCAGAATCTCTGGATGAGATATGATTAACTCAATCATGTTGAGTTATCAAGTGCCCGGTGCTAACCTCACCTTATGACATCAGTATCCCGCAACACCAAACGCCAGAGCGCTGGCGCAAATTCAGAACGCACACGCCAGCACAACAGTAAGTTTGTGCTGAGTACGCTTCGCCATGCACAAACCCAGGGCGACACCGCCGGGCGGGCTGAAATTGCCCGACTTTCCGGACTGTCGATCCAGGCTGTCAGCAATATCATCGCCGATCTTGAGCAACGCGGACTGATCCGGGCCTGCGGCAAGCGAAACCAGGGACGCGGGCAACCCGCAGTGCAATATGAGATCTGTGCAAATGGGGCTTATGCGCTGGGGTTTGAAGTGCGCCCTGATGCGCTTTTCTGCACCCTCCTTAATCTACATGGCGAAACAATGTGCCAGAAACGCAGCGCCCTGATGCGCGCGACACCTGACGCGGTGGCACAGGCCATGCGGGAAACAAAAACCACCATCCTTGCGGAACCAGGCCTCGCGCATGAGAAAATTCTTGGGGCTGGTATTGTTATGCCCGGTCCCTTCGGGACAACCGGGATCAGCGGCCATGATTCTGAACTACCGGGCTGGCAGGACATTGAAATTACGTCCTGGGCCGAAGATCTTCTGAACCTGCCGGCACTGATTGAAAACGATGCAAATGCCGCCGCAATGGCAGAACGCATATCCGGGGTCACACAGGGGTTACAGCATTATGCCTGCCTTTACTTCGGCGCGGGACTTGGGCTTGGGGTTATCAGCAATGGACAGGCCTTACATGGCGCACGGGGCAACGCCGGTGAAATCGGACACATCCGTATCGCCCTTCCATCCGGCGCGCAGCCCCTTGAAGCTGTTCTCAGTCGGCTTGCCCTGCAGGATCACCTGAAATCAAATTCCATCACGGCAGACACATCTGAAGATATCGCCGCACTGTTTCACGCAGACTGCCCGGCTCTGCTGGAATGGCTTAACCTCGCGCGGATTGCGCTTTGCGAAGCCATAAATCTGATCGAAAATCTGCTTGATCCATCAACCATCGCCCTCTGTGGGGCCATGCCCAGCGCATTGTTGGATGCGCTTGTAAAAGATCTGCCCCTGAACCCACATTCAGTTGCAGCCCGGCCTGAACGCATGCTCCCACGTGTCATCCGCGGCAGCTCTGGTCCAATGACCGCTGCACTGGGTGCGGCAGCACTTGTATTGAATGACGCGTTTACACCGCAAATCACCACTTCAACCTGAAACCATTTATCAGGGGGCTCTCATGTCAGATGCCGAAATTTCCCGCCTTACACTGCAGCAGACGAACCCGCGGATCACCGCGCTGTGGCAAGCCTTGCAACCCTTGCGCACAACCCTGTCATTCATGAATTCAGGTGCACATCCGGATGATGAAACCAGCGCCATGCTGGCGGCCTTACGGTTTCGGGACGGAGTACATATATCTTACGTTTGCGCCAATCGTGGTGAAGGTGGGCAGAACAACCTGGGGCGTGAAAGCGGGGCTGTCCTTGGTGCTTTGCGCACAGCGGAAATGGAACGCGCCGCAAAGCACCTTGATATGCGGCTTTACTGGCTGTCTGAAAGCCCCGATGACACGATTACAGACTTCGGGTTTTCCAAAAGCGGGGAAGAAACCCTGAAGAAATGGGGCAAGGCGCGTACGCTGAAACGCTTTGTGGATGTTGTCCGGCGCGAACGCCCGGATATCCTCTGCCCGACCTTCCTGGATGTCCCCGGTCAACACGGACATCACCGCGCCATGACACGCGCGGCCCAGGACGTCATGAATCTGGCCGCAGATCCCGATTACCCCGACAGTGATCTGCCGATCTGGCAGGTGAAAAAACTGTTCCTGCCCGCCTGGGGTGGGGGTGGCAGCGCTTATGATGACGAAGTGCCGCCTCCGACTGCGACCCATGTCATCTATGCCAGGGGCACAGACCCGGTTACCGGTTTCAGCTGGGAGAACATCGGTCAGCAAAGCCGCGCATTCCACAAAAGTCAGGGTATGGGGCGTTGGGTTTCACCAAAAGATGAACGCGACTGGCCGCTACATCTGCTGGACAATCGTGTTGCAGATGGCCCTGATCTGGCCGCACATATTCCCGCCACGCTTTGTGATCTCGCCGCTTTGCCTGGGGCAGAGGACATCGCATCACTGTTACAGTCAGCCCAGACACAATGCGATGCATCCATCGCAGCCTGGCCTGATGAACAAGCAATCACAACAACTGCGACGCAGGCCCTTTCATCTATCCGGCAGGCGCGCCAACTTTGCCCGGACGTGTTGCAGAATGAAGTGCCCCACCGACTTGCACGCCTTGAAACCGCACTGCAACGGGTCATCTTCCTTGCAAGCGACGCTGATGTCCGGGGATATTGCCTTGGCAACACCCTGCACATTGAAAACCGCGCGTCTCACCTAGAAAACCTGCGCGCAGCCGCCTTGCTGTCTGAAGGCTGGCAGGCACAGGGGGATCAGATCATCCCAAGCGCGCAGGCCGCCTTACATGACGGGTACCGGGATCACTACGATCCCGCACTGCCGCCTTTGCCCGCCCTGGAGATACAGTTTGACCAAAGCGATCAGCAGATTTGCCTTCGCATGCCCCTGGAGAATCCCCCCTTGTCCCTACCAGCGCAAAGCCTGCGCCTGAACGCGGATCGCAATGTGATCAATATGCAAAACGGGATTGCCCCCCTGCGCATCACCCTTGCAGATCTGACCCCGGAAAACGCACAGGCTGAGGTGCAGATCCCTGACGGCTGGGGCGTGGAACAAACTGATCAAACAATTCTGCTGACACCCCCTTCCGATCTGCAACCCGGCTTGCACACCCTGCCCGTGTTGCTAAACGGCCAGGCTGCCAGAAGCGTAGAAAACATATCCTACCCACATCACGACCCGACAACGCTGATCAGAGAAGAGAACATAAAAATCAGAGTTCTGGATTGTAAAGTTCCACCTGTGCGCGTTGGATATATCGGCGGAGGAAATGACCGCACGGATCATTGGCTTGCTTCAATGGGGGCAATGGTTACCCCCCTGACAGATGAAGATCTGAAATCCCCTGAAACGCTCGCGCAATTCGATACGATCCTGATTGGGATCTTTGCGCTTGGCTTCCGTGCAGGGCTGGTCGACAACCTACCCGCGCTCCACAACTGGGTGCATGCAGGCGGCACGATGATCACACTTTACCACCGGCCCGGTGACAACTGGGATCCGGAAACCTCTGCCCCCGCCCATCTTGAAATAGGCTTACCTTCGTTGCGCTGGCGGGTCACCGATGAAAACGCCACGATCACGCATATTGCCCCGAACCACCCGCTGCTGAATACGCCAAATGAAATCACCCCAGATGACTGGTCCGGCTGGCATAAGGAACGTGGGCTTTATTTTGCGAAATCCTGGGATGCGAAATATCAACCTTTGCTGTCTCTGCGCGACCCCGGCGAGCATCCACATGAAGGGGCACTACTGGCCGCCGAGATTGGAAAAGGACGCCATATTCACTGCGCCCTGATCCTGCATCACCAGATGGAAAACCTGGTGCCCGGTGCGTTCAGGCTGATGGCCAATCTGATAGCGAAACGCTGATTACTGCATCTGAGCCCGGCTGAGCTGCACGGAATCTTCGCGCCCGTCATCATAGATGATACGCACAGAAACACTTTGCACGGATCCACCACCATGCCCCATCATCCAGCGGGAAGTATCCCGGATGGCATTCGGGCGTGGGTCACCTTCATAGCAGCTTTCCATTGCAAGGGCCTGTTCGCCACCGCTATTCACCCTGTAATGCACGGCACGAAGACCGCAACGCCAGGCGGCGATTTGCTGAAAATCAAGAACATCCTGACCACCGCTTTCCCGCAGGCTGACCCAGCCTGAACGGGTCGCCGTCAGAATCGGGCGAACTTCACCCGCTGTGGTAAAATTATCGGCCGCAGCAGGAAATGCCAGGGCAGACAGAAACAATACCGCCAGAATACGGCGCATTGCTGTGGTTTTATAGCTCAGACCAGACAATTTTTTCTCCGGTATCATAAATCATGCTTTCAGATCAGGACTGACACCGCCTATAAACAAGGTCGTGGCAGCAGGCAAATTGTGTAATTATGGTAAAAAATAGAGCAAACTCCGAAAAATTCAATGTTGTGATCATAGCACAGTCCGGGCGATTGTCCTATGAGGCCGTGATTTTTGTAACAACCTTCCGTCGGCACAACCCGGATTTCGAAGGTAAGCTCTTCGTAGCCGAGCCGCAACCAGGCGATAAATGGCACGGAGATCCGCGGATTCACAACCCGGATATTCGCGCGATTCTGGAAAATCACGGGGCCGAAATTATCCCCTTTGACAGTCTGCATTTCGGTCAGAACTATGCCAATGGCAATAAGATCGAAGCCCTGAAAGCCTTGCCCAAAGGCGAACCATTTGTCTTTTTTGATACAGATACCCTGATCACCGGCGACCTGCAGAAGGTGCCTTTTGATTTTAACAACCCTTGTGCATCCATGAAACGCACCAACACCTGGCCACAGATTGAACTTTATGGTCCGGGATACGGGCAAATCTGGAAATCGCTTTACGATAAATTCGGATTGGACTTTGAAACCAGTCTGGATCTGTCCCAGCCGGATGAATACTGGCAACGCTACATGTACTTTAACGCGGGCTGGTTCTTTTATCGCTGCCCGCATGAATTCGGAAAGTGGTTCACGGAATATGCGGTTGCGATCCGCGATGACCGCCCGGAAGAACTGGTCTGTCAGGAGCTTGATCCATGGCTGGACCAGGTCGCCCTGCCGCTTGTGATCCACAAACTGGGCGGTGGCCGCCAGACCATTCCGGCCGGTCTGCTGGATGGCTCTGTTTCCTGCCATTACCGTCTTCTACCCCTGCTCTATGCACGTGAGTCCAACGCTGTGGTCGCTGAGCTGGAAGAAGCGATTGCCCATAACAAGATCAAAAAAGTGATCAAAGCTTATGAACCGATCCGCAAGCTTGTGTACCAGAAGAAGGGACATAAAGTGCGGGGGATGTTTGATCAGAACAATCTGCCGCGCAAAGAACAGTTCATGCGCAATCAGATCAAAAAGGTAAAGCTCTGGCTGCGCTGAAGCTGGTCGGGCCGTGTTTATCCCTTTCGGCTCTGTGCTTTCTGAAATCCGCGAATCCGGATTCATTGACGAATAAGTTCTGAATGGCCCCACCCATTCAGAACATTTTCCCGATCTTACCTCGCGGGATTGACCTTACAGGAACCACAACCCAATCTGCCCTCAACTGACGTATATTCACGAGGGAGATTCCAATGTCTGACACCCCACTGGGTTTTGACACACTGCAAATTCACGCGGGCAGCGCACCTGATCCTGCCACAGGCGCACGCCAGACACCTATCTATCAGTCCACCGCTTTTGCCTTCCGCGATGCAGATCACGCAGCCAAGCTGTTTAACCTGCAAGAAGTTGGCTATATCTATTCCCGCCTGACCAACCCCACAGTTGCTGTACTGCAAGAACGTATCGCAACACTTGAAGGTGGTGCAGGTGCGGTTTGCTGCTCTTCCGGTCACGCAGCCCAAATCATGGCGCTGTTCCCTCTGATGGCACCGGGGCGCAATGTGGTGGCCTCTACCCGTCTTTACGGCGGCACGCTGACTCAATTCAGCCAGACCATCAAACGGTTCGGCTGGGAAGCCAAATTTGTTGATTTTGACGATACAGATGCGGTGGCCGCGGCGATTGATGACGACACACGCGCGGTCTTCTGTGAAACGATCGCAAACCCGGGTGGTGTCGTGACCGATCTGGATACGATCTCTGCCGTGACCAAAGCCGCAGGCGTACCCCTGATCGTTGATAACACCACTGCAACACCTTATCTGTGCCGCCCGTTCGATCATGGCGCATCCCTGGTTGTGCATTCCACCACGAAATACCTGACCGGCAATGGCACTGTGACCGGTGGCTGTGTTGTCGACAGCGGCACCTTTGACTGGTCCGCCAGCGATAAGTTCCCGTCCCTGTCCGCACCCGAGCCCGCCTATCACGGCATGAAGTTCCATGAGACCTTCGGCGCACTTGCCTTCACCTTCCACGGCATCGCTGTGGGGCTGCGGGATCTGGGCATGACCATGAACCCACAGGCGGCGCATTACACATTGATGGGGATCGAAACCCTGTCCCTGCGCATGCAGCGCCACGTGGAAAACGCAGAAGAAATCGCGAACTGGCTGGAAACCGATCCACGCGTCGAAAGCGTTGGTTGGGCCGGCTTGGCATCCAGCCCCTACAAAGACCGCGTTGCCCGCATCTGTCCAAAAGGTGCCGGTGCGCTGTTCACCGTTGCCCTGAAGGGCGGCTATGAGGCCTGCGTGAAAACAGTCGACGGTCTGAAGATCTTCAGCCATGTGGCGAACCTGGGAGATGCGCGTTCACTGATCATCCACCCGGCGTCCACAACCCACCGCCAGCTGACCGAAGACCAACAGGTCGCCGCCGGTGCTGCGCCGAATGTGGTGCGCTTGTCGATTGGCATTGAAGACGCCGCCGACCTGATCGCCGACCTTGATCAGGCAATGGCCTAAAATACAAAAGCCCCCCGCTTCACATCGAAACGGGGGGCCTTTTTTTGTTGTATCGCCAGTGACGTTATTCTGCAGCGGTTGCGGGCGTATCGCCTGCGTCCAGCTCACCATTTGCGATCTGTTCGCGTTCAATCGATTCAAACAGCGCTTTGAAGTTGCCTTCGCCAAAGCCATCATCGCCTTTGCGCTGAATGAACTCGAAAAAGATCGGCCCGATCACAGTTTTTGAGAAGATCTGCAGCAGAATGCGGGTTTCTCCGCCATCCACAACGCCTTCACCATCAATCAGAATGCCGTGTTTTTGCATGCGTTCCAGCGGTTCTTCGTGATCGACAACGCGTTCATGGCTCATCTCATAATAGCTGGCGGGGGGGGGCGGCATGAAACGCAGACCGCGATCATAGATCTCATCTGTCGCGTCATAAAGTTCTTCGGTCCCAACCGCGATATGCTGAATGCCTTCGCCTTTGTATTTCTTCAGATAAGAAACAATCTGCCCCTTCTCGCCACGATCCTCGTTGATCGGAATGCGGATACGGCCACAGGGCGACGTCAGCGCGCGGCTGACCAGACCAGAGTGCTTACCAGAGATGTCGAAGAAACGGATTTCTTTGAAATTGAAGAGATTTCCGTAGAACCCGAACCACTTATCCATGTTCCCTTTGAACACATTGTGGGTCAGGTGATCGAGGTAATAAAAGCCCACGCCCGCCGGGTGCGCCGGTGCGATCCAGTCGAATTCGTCATTGTAAGGGCTTGTGTCATGATACTGATCAATGAAGTACAAAAGCGATCCGCCGATCCCTTTGATCGCAGGCACATTCAGAGATTTATCATCGGCATCATGGGGTTCCGCCCCCATTTTGATCGCATGTTCATAGGCATGCTGCGCATTCACAACGCGCCAGCCCATTGAGGGGGCACAAGGGCCGTGTTCATCGACAAATCGCATGCCGAATGATCCGGGTTCAGCGTTCAGGATGTAGGTGATATCGCCCTGCTTCCACAGCTCAATCGCTTTGGTTTTATGGGTTCCGACATGTTGGTAACCCATCTTCACAAACAGATCGCGCAGCTCCTGCGGGTCTTCATGGGCGAATTCTACGAATTCAAACCCATCGGTTCCGGCGGGATTTTCTTCTGAAATCACAGATTTCGGTGCGTTATGTGGAAAGGGTCCCATGGGGGTCTCCTGTGTCTTCTGTTGCGCTTTTTCGGATTATGTCGCAAAATATCCGCAATTGACGCGCATAATGACGGTTCAATTACCACATAAGCGCGTCAGATCTGCAATTTAGGGGATTTCAATGCAACAATCACGCATCGCACTGGATGACATCGATTCCCGCCTGCTGGCCGCACTGCAACGTGATGCGCATCTGACCGCCCAGGAACTCAGCGAACAGCTGAACCTGTCCGCAAGCCAGATCAGCCGCCGTCGCCAACGCCTTGAAAACACGGGCGTGATCGCCGGTTATTCCGCGCGTCTGTCGCCGAAAGCCGTCGGGTTGACCGTACAGGCGTTTATCCAGGTGCAAATGGAAAGCCACGCCCCCGAACGGGCCCGTGAATTTGCAACATTGATCAGCACGCGACCCGAAATCACCTCGGCCTGGACGCTGACCGGTGAGGCCGATTATCTGCTGCGCGCCTGGTGTGACGATCTGGCGGCGCTAAATCATCTGATCCATGATATTCTGCTGCCACACCCTTCGGTGTCGCGCGTACAAAGTCAGATTGTTATGGACCAGCTTAAGGCAGACGCCCCCCTGCCCACCTGACATAAGGAATTGAACATGCAGGAATTTTTGCTTCAGGCGACAATTTATCTTGGGGCTGCCGTGATTGCCGTGCCCATTGCCGCGCGTCTTGGGCTGGGATCTGTGCTGGGCTATCTCATGGCCGGCATAGTCATTGGCCCGGTGATTGGCCTTGTGGGGGATGAAACCGAAAGCCTGCGCCATTTTGCGGAATTCGGCGTGGTCATGATGCTGTTCATCGTCGGCCTGGAACTGGATCCACGTGCCCTGTGGGAGATGCGCCATAAGCTGCTGGGACTTGGCGGCTTGCAGATCGGTCTGACGACCCTTGCGATCACCGGCATCAGCATGGGCCTTGGCTATAATTTCCCGATCAGCCTTGCGATCGGCCTGACATTTGCCCTGTCATCCACCGCGATTGTTCTGCAAACCCTGTCTGAAAAGGGCCTGATGGCCAGCACCGGCGGGCGATCATCTTTCGCCGTCTTGTTGACCCAGGATATCGCCGTCATTCCCATGCTGGCGCTTGTGCCGCTACTGGCAATGTCACAAGCGGCGGTCCATCACGACGATCACCACAGCACAGCCATGTCCCTGGTCGAAGGTCTGCCTGGCTGGGGTGTGACGTTTGTGACACTGGGGGCGATCGCCGGCGTGATCCTCGCGGGCCATTATCTGACCCAACCCCTGTTCCGATACGCCCATATGGCCCGCCTGCGCGAGCTTTACACAGCGCTTTCCCTTGTCATTGTTATTGGCATCGCCTTCCTCATGAGCCTTGTGGGCCTGTCCCCTGCCCTTGGCACTTTCCTGGCTGGCGTGGTGCTGGCGAATTCAGAATTCCGCCATGAACTGGAAGCCGATGTAGAACCTTTCAAAGGCCTGCTGTTGGGTCTGTTTTTCATCACCGTTGGCGCAGGCATCAGCTTTGAGCTGCTCTTTGCCGCACCACTAATGCTGATCGGTGCGACCCTTGGGGTCATGACAGTCAAAGCTGTGATCCTCTACATCATCGGGCGCGGGTTTGGGCTGAAAGGGCGCGATCAGTGGCTGTTCACCCTGTCGCTGGCCCAGGCCGGGGAGTTCGGCTTTGTGCTGCTCAGCTTCATGGTCACGCAAAACGTGCTGCCCGGCCCGCTTGCAGATCAGCTTCTGTTGATTGTCGCGCTCTCCATGCTACTGACCCCTCTGTTGTTCATCGTCTTCGACAGGCTCACCCATCACCTGCTGTCTGACAGCGAAGTCACGCCGGATGATGAGATCACTGAAACCGGCAAAGTCATTGTCGCGGGCATTGGGCGGTTTGGGCAGATCGTGAACCGGATGATCAATGCGTCCGGGTTTTCAACCGTGGTGCTGGATCACAACCTTGCAGCGGTCAACATGATGAAACGCTTTGGGTTTAAGACGTTTTTCGGCGACCCCACCCCCCCGGATGTGCTGATGGCGGCCGGACTGAAAGACGCCGATATACTGGTGATCGCCATTGACGGACCAGAGGCCGCGGTGAAGCTGACACAATTTGCCCGCAAAGCCCGCCCGGACATCCATATCATCGCCCGCGCAAAGGATCGCATGCATGTGTATGAACTGTATCAGGCAGGCGCGAATGATATTGTGCGTGAGAATTTTGACAGTTCTCTGCGGGCCGGGCGCTATGCGCTCGAAAACCTGGGGCTGACAGAATATGAAGCCCACCAACAGTCAGAATCCTTCCGCGTGATGGACCGGGAAGCCGTGAAAGAACTGGCGCAATACTGGAAACCCGGGGTGGCGATTGACGACAACCCGGAGTTCATCCACCGCGCCAGCGACATTACCCGGGAACTCGACGTCGCTCTGCTGCGCCAGCTAGAGGAAATGCGCGGAAAGTCCGACAGCAAAGATCCTGAATAGTCTTTGCTGCCAGCGCCATTATGCGCGTTTCATGGCAACGGTTGCAACACCCATAGCCATCAGTGCGCCGCCGCCAAAGCGGGAGAACCAGGCAAGGGCACCGGGGCGCTTAAAAAAGACACGCATTTTGTCGCCAAGCAAAGCCCAGGCCAGGGCGTTCAGCGCCGCAAGCGTAACGAAGGTTGCAGTGAGGAGTACAAACTGTGGCCAGAGCGGACGTTCGACGGAAATGAACTGCGGCACGAATGCGATGAAGAAAACAATGGATTTCGGGTTCAGCGCGGTCACAGCGGTGGCATGGCCAAAGATCTGCAGAGTGCCTTTACCGCTGACGTCTTCCACATTGCCCAGAGAGGCGTCAGATGCGCTGCGGAACAACTTAATACCAAGATAGATCAGATAGGCCGCCCCCACCCATTTCAGCACTGTAAACACAGTGGCTGAAGCAAGAACCAGCGCCCCGAGGCCTGCAAGCGATGCCGACATGGCAATCAGATCACCAAGCGCCACGCCTGTCGCAGTGGCCAGCGCCACAGAGCGACCTTTGCTGATGGCATAGCTCAGAACCAGCAGAATGGTCGGGCCGGGTACCATCAGCAATGCTGAGGACGCCGCCACGAAAGTAAGCCAGATTTCGATGCTCATGATAAGAATTCCTCTTGTCAGATCCGGTTCAGCCAGCCACAGGAACACCCACCTGTAAAGCAAAAAAGCCGCAGCGATTGCTGCGGCTTTTCTATTGGTCTGGTGTCGCGCTTAAGCAGCAGAGGCGCGGGAGGACAGGACGTCCCCGATCTGGCGTTGTGCATTGCCTTCATCGCCACCAACAACAGCAGCAACTTCGCGGGTCAGGCGTTCAAGCGCTGCTTCATAAAGCTGACGCTCAGAATAGCTTTGCTCACGCTGGTCATCACTGCGGTGCAGGTCGCGCACAACTTCAGCAATCGCGATCAGATCGCCAGAGTTGATCTTCTGTTCATATTCCTGCGCCCGGCGGGACCACATGGCACGTTTCACCTTGGCTTTGCCTTTCAGCGTGCCCATCGCCTGATCAATCATCGCAGGGGATGACAGACCACGCATACCAACTTCGGTTGCCTTATGGGTCGGAACCCGCAGGGTCATCTTGTCTTTTTCAAAGGAAATGACAAAAAGTTCCAACGCGATCCCGGCGATCTCCTGCTCTTCGATAGAGATGACTTTCCCTACGCCATGAGCTGGATAAACCACAAAATCGTCTGGGCGGAACTCAAGTTTCTTCGCTTTGCTCATATGTCTCAGCTTCCTTCAATGCGTTGAGGCAGGGTCATTGGCGACAAAAAGAACCCCGCAGTGGAAAACCACCCCGTAGCGTTTAAATTGTCGGGCAAAAAGACCTGTATTGGGCCGCCTGAACGAGCCCGCTGCCTGAGTGCGTGCGTGTGTTTGTAACCCTAATATATCAGAAAAACCGGCATGATAAAAGCTGAGCTGCTCACCCCTGCCCTACTTCGCCAGGATCCCTTTAAAATAAGGGGAATAACAAAAAAGGCACCCGAAGGTGCCCTTGTCATTCGTGTTCTGATCCGAATCAGCCTCAGCCGCCTTCGCCCGGGGCCTCAGAGAACATGGTTTCCAGTTTGCCGGTCTTGCCGTCGTTTTCTTCGGCTTCCGGCAGCTGGTCTTTCTTGGTAATGATCACCGGCCAGATTTCCGCGTATTTGCGGTTCAGCTCGACCCAGCTTTCCATGTCTGGTTCGGTGTCCGGACGGATCGCATCTGCCGGGCATTCCGGTTCACAGACGCCACAGTCGATACATTCGTCCGGGTGGATCGCAAGGAAGTTTTCACCTTCATAGAAACAGTCCACCGGACAGACTTCGACGCAGTCGGTGTATTTGCATCCAATGCAGTTGTCAGTGACGATATAGGTCATAGCTAAAGTCCGGGAAATCTACGTTGCTCTGCCCCAATTAATCTACCCGGCGGGATCAATCAAGGAGGGAGCCACCGGAAAGAGGCATATTGCGACGATCTTTCTTTGTCGGACGTCCTTTTCCCTCATATCGGGGCACCGGGGGGAAATTATTCTGATCCTCACGCTTTTCGCGCGGTTTTGGTGGATCAAGATCCTCATACAGTGCCTGCGCTTCCGGGGCCGGGCCACGCCGCGTGCCAAAGCCAAGCACTTTGATCACCCGAACGTGATCATCCTTAGGAAACGTCAGCACATCACCAGTGGCAATCATACGTGCAGGTTTGCTGATTTTTGTGGAATTGACGCGGATCTTACCTTCAGAGACCTGCTTTGCGGCAAGGGTACGGGTTTTAAAGAACCGCGCATGCCAGAGCCATTTATCCACCCGGAGCGAAGTTGACTCCGCACCGGGGGTGTTTTTCGTATCAGACGTCTTTTCAGACATGGCTGATCACTTGTCTTTCAACCCCATCAGCGCGGCTGCAAAAGGATTATCCGGATCAATCGGCTTTTCCTTCTTCGCAGGCTTGGACGCCCAGGCTTTTGGCTTGTGATCATTGCCACCTTTACGTCCCGGCTTGCCACCTGGCTTGCCTTTAGCACCCTGTTTGCGACGATCATTGTTGCCACCCTCATTGCGGCGGTTGCCACCCTGACGGTTGTTCTGGCGCTGCTGACGTGCCCAGGTGAAGGTGAAGAAGGTTTCCATTTCAGGACCGGTTACTTCAGCAGGCGCTTCTGTGGTTTCCACAGGCGCTGCCTCAGCTTCCGGCGCAGCTTCAGTCACTGCTTCTTCTGATGCAGGCGCATCAGTCTCCGCAACGGCCGGAGCCTCTGCAACGGCTTTCACCTTCTCGCGCTCGCCCTCTTCGGCTTTATAGCCAAGGCCACGCATAAGGTCTGCGAATTGCACAAGGGTCATGCCGGTGATGGACAGCATATCTGCATTTGCTTCAAAGCCACCACGACTGTCTTCCCCACGCAGCATATCCGCCAGGCGTTCCAGCATGTCGATACGGATCGCACGTTCACCAGCCTGACGATAGCCACAAATATTGTGGTAACCCGCAGCAACACCCTTCACTGATGGAATAGTCACCAGACCCGGGGGCGGGCTTTCCGCAAATTCAGCGTGATCTTCTGACAGCGCCCAGAGCACCAGACGCAGACGGGTCGGCGCAGGTTTCAGCAGCAGCGGCATAAAGATCGTGAACTGACCAAAACGCACACCGTGCTTACGCAGCAGCCCACGCGCATCCTGATCCAGATCTTTGACTTCCATCGCAACCTGATCACGGGGCATAATGCCCAGACCTTCCATCAGGCGGAAAGCAAAGCCGCGGGCGATTCCGGTGAGCGTCTCATCGCGGGACATGGCCAGCATGGGTTCAAAGAGATTCGCAACTTTGCGGTCGATGAAATGCTGCAGACGGCGTGTGACTTTCTCAGCCACATCGCTGCCAGCTTCGTCATCAACAAAAGCCTGAACGCGTGGTTTCAGCGCTTCGTCGCCTTTGACAAGCTTACCAACCGCGTATTCGCCCCACATCAGACCACCCTGTTCGGTGAAGTCAATTTCTGTGTCCGGCGCATTATAGAACCGATCAGAACGCAGTGAGAATTCAGGCGCAAGCGCTTGATACGCAGCGGTTTTCAGTGTTTTCGCTTCATCCCCTTCTGCGGATTTATCCAGGGTAAAACGGAACCCTTCAAGACGGCCAGCAAACTGCCCCTCAACCGTTACTTCGCCATTTTCATTCACGTCAGCCACCAGGCTCTCCTTCTGTTTCAACCGGCGCAGCAAAACGGATGTGCGCCGATCAACAAATCTTTGCGTCAGCGCGTTGTGCAACGCATCCGACAGGCGGTCTTCTACAGCGCGCGTCGCCCCGCGCCAATGGTTTTCGTCTTTTGTCCAGTTTTTACGCTGAGATACATAGGTCCAGGTGCGTATAAACGACAATCTTTTGGAAATTGCGTCAATATCACCATCACTGCGATCCAGCCGCTTAATCTGACGTGCAAGCCAGGCCTCGGGCAGCGGACCTTCTTTCAGGTAGGTAAAGATCGTATTCAGAAGCCCCGCATGTTCGCCGGGTGAAATCCCGCGAAAATCAGGAACACAGCAGACATCCCATAGCAGGCGCACATCATGTGGGCTGTTCAGGCGGGACCGTATCAGATCATCACCCGACAGCGTGCGCAGCGCAATCAGATCATCCGCATCACGGGCACGGCTGAGACGCGGATCATCGGGCTGACGTTCCAGCGAGTGGATCAGGTGATCAACTGTACCGAATTCCAGCCTTGAGTTCCGCCATTCCAGTTTTTTCAGTGGCGCGAACCGATGATTACAGATCGCATCCGCCAGGCCATCCTCCAGCAGCGGTGCCTCACCTGTCACGCCAAAGGTACCATGGTTCATATGACGCCCGGCCCGCCCGGCAATCTGGCCCATCTCATGGGGGAATAACTCACGCATACGGCGGCCATCAAACTTCGCCGTCGCTGAGAACGCCACATGGTTGATATCCAGGTTCAGCCCCATGCCAATCGCATCGGTCGCCACCAGATAATCAACATCCCCGTTCTGATACATCTCGACCTGGGCGTTACGTGTGCGCGGGGACAAAGCACCCATAACCACAGCCGCCCCACCCTTCTGGCGCTTGATCAGCTCGGCCATACCGTAAAGGTTATCAACCGAGAACCCGACAACCGCCGAACGCGCAGGCATGCGCGAGATCTTCTTTGAACCGGCATAGGTCAGTTCAGACAGGCGATCACGCGTAACAATATCTGCCTCTGGCACCAGATCACGGATCACATCGCGCATGGTGGATGCGCCCATAAACAGGGTTTCATGGGTACCACGTGCATGCAACAGGCGATCCGTGAAAATATGGCCGCGTTCCGGATCACCACACAGCTGGATTTCATCAATCGCCACGAAATCCGCACCAATGGAAACCGGCATAGCTTCAACTGTGCAGACCCAAAATTTCGCCCGCGGCGGCACAATGCGTTCTTCACCAGTGATCAGGGCCACAACAGATGGCCCGCGGATCGCAACGATTTTATCGTAAACTTCCCGCGCCAGCAGCCGCAAAGGCAGGCCAATGACGCCAGAATTTCGCGCCAACATACGGTCGATTGCGTAATGGGTCTTGCCCGTATTCGTCGGCCCGAGAACCGCTGTAATCTGCCTGTGCATAGCCCCTGCCCGCGCTCGCGTCTGAAATCAGATCTTTTCGCCGCTGGTGCGGGCTTCGAGATCTTCTATCGCGCCAGATATATGAGGCTGATGCGGATGTATAGCGGCGGAGGTCTGAAAGGCCCGCAACGCGGCCTCTGGTTCGCCCATTTCGTCCAGGATGACGCCGAGACCTGAAAAAGCCTCAAAATGTGCGGGGTTCAGCGCCACTGTACGCTGTAGCGCATCCAGGGCCGGGCCATAATAACCGCTGTGGAAATAGGCTTTGGCCAGCATGCTCCAGCCTTCGGCAAACTCCGGTGCATGATCAGTCAGGGCCGTGGCATGTTCCAATGCGGCCTGCATATTATCCGTTTCCATGGCCTCAATCGCCCGGTGCAGCAGATAATCCACGGAATGAGACCCCGAGCGGGACCATTCAACGCGGATTTTCGCTTCCACATCTTCCCAACCTTCCAGATCCGGCGTGGTCAGCAATGTCAGCAGATCATTGATTCCCGTACCTTCCGCATCAGGGCGCACCATTGCCCCCCCGTCCTGCGCATGGGCAGCAGAAATAAACGGTGTAAAAACAAGCGAATTCACGCCGGTTAACGCAATTGTCACGATAGCTGCCGTAAAGTAAGCTTTGAGATATGAGAAGAAATTGACCATAACGTAAGCATAGTATCACCTTCCCCGCAAAAAGCGAGAGCAGCGGGATCACAAACCGGAGAAATGTCATGAGCGACATCATCACTGCTGCCGTAGCAGCCCTGAGCGAAAAACTGACCGGCGGCTTTGACAGCGTGGCCAAATTCACCATCAACGGCGAAGGTTCGCTGGTGATTGATGCAGACGGCGTGCGTGCAGGCGACGACGACGCAGAAGTGACTCTGACAGCAGATTCAGACGTCTTCCAGGACATCCTGTCCGGCGATCTGAACCCGACCACCGCTTTCATGACCGGCAAGCTGGCGGTTGACGGTGACATGGGTGTTGCCATGAAACTTGGTGCAGTTCTCAGCTGATGGAAGCCGCACCTTTTCACGCAGAACTGGCTGACGGGCCTGAAGGCGGTCACGCTGTCTGGCTGCATGCCTCTGACGGTGTGCGCATCCGGGTCGGTCATTGGCCCTATGCAAATAAAGGTGCAGAAAAAGATGTAAAAGGGACGGTCCTGATGTTTCCGGGCCGTACCGAATACATCGAAAAATATGGACGTGCGGCGGCAGATTTTGCGACCCGCGGCTTTGAAATGATTGCCGTGGACTGGCGCGGTCAGGGTCTTGCCGATCGTCTTCTGGATGACCCGATGGTCGGACATGTCACGCAATTCACAAATTATCAGAAAGATGTGGATGCGGTTGTGGCCTGGGCGGAAAGCCAGGATTTACCAAAACCCTGGTACCTTGTCGGCCACTCAATGGGCGGGGCCATAGGCCTGCAGGCGGTCTTTAATAATCTGCCCGTGAATGCCGCCGGGTTCTCTGCCCCAATGTGGGGCATCAAAATGAGCCCCCTCACACGCTTCTTCGTCCCAACAATCGCAAAAGCCGCGAAATGCCTGGGCCTTCTCAACAGCTACGCCCCGACGACCAAAGGCGTATCTTACGTGCTGGACGCCGGGTTTGATGACAATATGCTGACCCACGATCCCGACATGTGGGCCTTTATGGTCGGCCATATCGAAGCTGAAGCGCGCTTTGGCCTAGGTGGCCCGTCAATCAACTGGGTTGGGGAGTCCATCCAGGCTTGTGATGAACTGGTTGCCCGCCCTGCCCCTGATCTGCCTGTCGTGACGCTGTTGGGCTCTGACGAACGCATTGTCGATATTCCGGCGGTTCACAAACGCATGGACACATGGCCCGGCGGCAAACTGCATTTGATTGATGGCGCGGAACACGAAGTCATGATGGAACTGCCAGACATTCGCAAATTCAGCTTTGACACGCTCGCAGACCATTTTACGGCACACCCCTGATCTGATAGATGCCGGACTGAATCACTTCTGACTGCTGCCAAAACGGACCAATCCCATGACAGATCGCAAACGCGTTGTTCTTTCCAGTGACCACGCAGATATTGAACTGCGAAAAACCATCGCAAAACATGTTGAAACCCTCGGCTTTGAGGCCGTGGACATCGGCCCGCAAACCTCTGAAAGCACCCATTATCCCCTGCACGGCCAAGCCGCGGCACAGATGATTGCTGAGGGCGATTGTGAACTGGGCATTCTGATCTGTGGCACCGGCCAGGGCATCATGATGTCCGCCAACAAAGTGCCCGGCATCCGCTGTGGTGTCTGTTCTGACACATTTTCCGCCCGCATGACCCGTGCCCATAACAACGCACAAATGCTGTCCATGGGCGCACGCGTGATCGGCGAAGGCCTGGCGCTGGAAATCGTCGAAGCCTTCCTGACCACCAATTTCGAAGGCGGCCGCCACGCCACCCGCGTCGATATGATCGAAGCCTGATACGATGCCTTCAGGACTGCCCCACCTTGGTCGGGCAGTCCTTTGCAAGCTCTTGCCTGAAATAAAACATCAAATGACGTCTGATCACTCCATCGCGCATCATTCCGTGAATGGCGGGAATGAGCCCATTTTTCCGACTTTCTGCAGTGCAGCTAATGTCTGCTGGTGCGGAAGAGTTGAAACTTGCCCAACTCTTTGATGACTGCTGATGGCCATGAAGATATCAGGGCTGGAGAAGTCTGATTATTTTGGTTGCGTCACCCCAATGTATTATTGTCTAAATCCGGCAAGTAAATCGAGCAGGATGAGAAATATGTTGGAGTTTTTCTGGGGCATGGTTGGCAGCCGTCCCATAGAGTGGATCGCGGTTGTATGTGGAATACTGAACGTAAGTCTGATCATCCGACGTTCGATCTGGAATTACCCGTTCGGCTTTGCCGTAGTGACGTTGTATTTTTTCATCTTCTGGGAATACCGACTTTATAGTGACGCGCTGTTACAGGTCTATTTCTTCTTTATTCAGTTCTACGGCCTCTATGTTTGGCTAAACGGTCGATCACCCGATGGGCGGATCATCGTGGCACCTTTGGGGACAGGCATGTTCGCGTTGTATCTTGGGGCGACCGCCATTGTATGGTTGATCGTTGCGAGCCTGATGGCAGCTTACACCGATGCAGCCGCCTCGTACTGGGATGCGGCAGTGGCAGCGCTAAGCATAACTGCACAATTCCTATTGTCGCGAAGATACTTGCAAAGCTGGTATTTGTGGGTTGCCGTGGATGTGCTGGCGATTGGCCTTTTCTACACGCGCGGACTGGAGCCGACGGCAGCACTTTACGTCGTGTTCCTAGGCCTTGCTATCACAGGATTGTTCCAGTGGCGTCGGGCCGCGATGCAGCCTCTGACGACATGAAAACACACGGCTTTCTACTGGGGAAGTTTATGCCGCCCCATGCGGGCCATCTCTATTGTGCCGAGGTCGGGAAGGCCCGGTGTGATGTCATGACGGTCCTGGTGTGTAGCCATGACGCAGAGCCAATCGACGGAAATCTAAGGGCCAAGTGGATGAGGGAATGCCTGTCGCTGCCCGGCTATCGCGTGCTGCACATGCATCGCGACATTCCGCAGGCACCAGAGGATCACCGTAACTTTTGGCCTATTTGGCGCGCAGCAATTACGGAGTTTCACCCTGAGCCTATTGATTGGGTCTTCGGCTCGGAAGGTTACGTCCACCGCCTCGCGCAGGAAGTCGATGCACGACCCTTTCCAGTGGACCCGGAGCGACAGGTTGTGCCGGTGTCGGCCACGGCAGTCCGAGAAGATCTGACGAGCAATTGGAGCCATGTACCAGTTCCAGTGCGGAGCCACTACCAACGCCGCCTTGTTCTTGTGGGGGCAGAAAGCACCGGCAAGACGGTATTGTCCGAAGCTTTGGCGGCACGGCTTAAAAGTGTGCCGATCCCTGAATATGGGCGTGATTACGACGCCGTCTTCCGGCATGGGCAAGATTGGGTCGCGGCAGACTTCGAGGCGATCATGGCGGGCCACAAAGCGTTGGCCGATACGATGGCGGCGCGAGGTGGACCGATTATTGTCGAGGATACGGATGCCTTGCAAACGTTGGTTTGGGCCGAGGCGTTGTTAGGCAAAGTGCATAAACCGCTCGTTGACTGGGCACGTTCTGCGGTCAAAGGGAAGACTTACCTTCTGCTCGACCACGCAACGCCTTGGGAAGATGACGGAACACGATATTTCGCTGATCCGGGGCGCCGAGCGTGGTTCACCGGCAGGCTGCGCTCTTGGTTGGTTGAGTTGGGGGCGGAGTGGAGATGCATCGAGGGAGAGGATTGGGCCGAGCGCACGGCAGTGGCCAATGACTGTCTGGATACGCTTAGCTAACCTCACCAAAGGAGGGCCGTTAGTTGAACGGTTCGCCGAAGCAGACCTTAGCGTACTTTGACCCAAGGTCCGAAAAGTCCGCATTGCAGTCATATTGTCCCACACTTTCTATCCGAGCCAGCAAACCTAAAACACCCAGCATCCGAAGCTGTCTTGCAAGACGCAGAAAGCAACTCGACCCAGGTCTGCTGCATCTGCAAGGCAATTGGCTTTTCTCTTGTCTCTGTCGCTCCGCACGCCTATCTCAGAAGGAACCAATTTCTGAGAGGTCTCTATGCAGTTTTCCCTTCCACTCAATGCACCCGTACTGACACGCGATGCAGCCACTGAAACCGGGGGTGATGCGCTTGGCAATCTGCCGGAATGGAACCTCGATGATCTGTACACCGCTGAAGACGCGCCCGAACTAAACGCCGATATGTCCTGGCTGGAAGAAAACTGCGCGAAATTCGCAGCGGACTATGCAGGAAAACTGGGCGGTCTTGATGCAAGCGCCATGCTGGCCTGTATCCAGACCCAGGAAGAGATCAACCAAAAGGCCGGGCGCATCATGTCCTATGCGGGCCTGCGGTATTATCAGAACACCATGGATGCGGGCCGTGCGCAGTTTATGCAGAACTGCCAGGAAGCCCTGACCGAATACACCAGCCATCTTGTGTTCTTCTCGCTTGAATTCAACCGTCTGAACGAAGATCATCTGGCGGGCTTGCTGGCTGAGAACGCTGATCTGGCCCGCTACAAACCCGTCTTTGATCGCATGCGCGCGATGAAACCGCATCAGCTGTCCGATGAGCTGGAACAATATCTGCACGACCAGTCCTCTGTTGGGGCTGCCGCCTGGAACACGCTGTTTGACGAAACCATCGCGGGCCTGATGTTCAACATGAACGGCGAAGAGCTGAACCTTGAGGCAACCCTGAACTTCTTGACCGACCAAGACCGTTCCAAACGCGAAGCCGCATCACATGAGTTGGCACGGGTGTTTGGCGAAAACGTCCGTCTCTTTGCCCGCGTGCACAACACGCTTGCGAAAGACAAAGAGGTCGAAGATCGTTGGCGCAAAATGCCGTCCCCCCAGGCCGGCCGTCACCTGTCCAACCACGTGGAACCCGAAGTGGTCGAAGCCTTGCGCAACGCCGTTGTCGCTGCCTACCCCAAGCTGTCGCATCGCTATTATGCGCTGAAGGCGAAATGGCTAGGCCTTGAGACCATGCAAACCTGGGACCGCAACGCGCCGCTGCCGATGGAAAGCGAACGCCTGGTCAGCTGGGACGAAGCCCGCGCGATTGTTGACGGCGCATATGGCGATTTCGACCCACGCATGAAGGAAATCGCAGCCCCGTTTTACGACAAGGGCTGGATTGACGCCGCCGTGAAACCCGGCAAGGCCCCTGGTGCCTTTGCGCATCCCACCGTGGCCAATGTGCATCCTTATGTGATGTTGAACTATCTTGGCAAACCGCGTGATGTCATGACTTTGGCACATGAGCTTGGCCACGGCGTGCACCAGGTTCTGGCGGCGGATCAGGGCGAGATGCTGTCTTCGACCCCACTGACCTTGGCAGAAACCGCATCCGTGTTTGGTGAGATGCTGACCTTCCGCAAGCTGCTTGATGGCGCAAAGGACCAGGCAGAACGCAAAGTCATGCTGGCGGGCAAAGTTGAAGACATGATCAACACGGTGGTGCGCCAGATCGCGTTTTATGACTTTGAATGCAAACTGCACGCAGCACGCGCCGAAGGAGAGTTGACCCCGGACGACATCAACGCGCTTTGGATGTCCGTGCAGGCACAAAGCCTTGGCCCGGTGTTTGAATTTGCGCCTGGCTACGAAACCTTCTGGGCCTACATCCCGCATTTCGTGCACTCGCCCTTCTACGTCTACGCCTATGCGTTTGGCGATGGCCTCGTGAATGCGCTTTATGCGGTTTACGAGGAAGGCGATGCGGATTTCCAGGAGAAATACTTCGACATGCTCAAAGCCGGTGGCTCCAAGCACCACTCCGAACTGCTCGCGCCCTTCGGCCTAGACGCCTCAGACCCTGCCTTCTGGGACAAAGGCCTGAGCATGATTTCCGGCATGATTGATGAGCTGGAGGCGATGGAGTAACCTCCCACACCGGTATTTACTGCTTTTCCTGTTCACATATAGTTAGTGCAGGAAAAGCAGACCATATCAGATTCGCTCAGACATTTGACAAAGGTGCTGCATGGCACAGGATCAATATCAGGACTATCTCCGCTACAATAAACTGGGCCTACGCAAGGAAGCTGGCAAATCTGTCCTATGCTTCCTTGAGACGATATCGTCGTTTTCTGAAAAGGAAAAATGGACGCGTGAAAACCTGCTGACATGCCCGAAAAACGGCGCGGGCAGAATCCGGCACGAGATCTACGAAGGCGTTGTTCTTCCGGTATTGTTAAAGGGCTATCAGAGTAATGATCCCGAATACATCTATCTGCTGGCCATGAGTTACCAGAACCTTATTGCCTGCCGGGATGTCCATCAGAGACTAGTATATGTTCCAAAGCTTGAACTTCTAAAGAAAGCTCACTCCCTTGCCCCTGACGAGCAAAGATATGAAAAGGCCCTATTGGATGAGCTAATGGAAGCTCTCTGGTTTTGCGACCATGAATGGCCTGCAGGGTTACTGGGCGACAATTACCCCTTTGCAGCCCTCTGGAATGACATCGCAATGGCACGAGAGCTGGACAAGACCGATATCTATGCAGATCGTCTGAACGAACTCTCAGATCGGCTTGAGCAATACAGTAAACAGCAGGAAACGCTCACGCGTGACCAACTACAAAGCTAGAAGCCCCTTCCCTCACAAAGCTGACCCTTCCCGCATTTTGTCCTGCTCGGACGGTGTCGGCGTGTGGTTGAAGACATAGGCGTTTTCACAGGCGTCTGCGCCGCCCAGTTCCGCGATGCGGGCTTTCTGATCTGCGAAGGCACGGGCGTTGACCTCTTCCGGGTTGCAGATTTCATGCAGTCGCTTCAGACCTTCGGCAAGCGCGGCATGAACCTCAGCCCCGCTTTCCCCTGCCAGATCACGCATCTCACGCGAGTCCGCTTCCAGATCGAACAACTGCGCAGGCTGGCCCACATAATGCACGTATTTCCAACGGTCCCAGCGCACCATGAATGTGCCGGTCTTTGATCCGCCATCATGATATTCACTGAACACCGTGCGGTTCGGATCATCCGCCGCATTGCCAATCACACGCAGGGACTGACCGGGCAACGCCTGACTTGCGGCATCATCCGCAACGCCTGTGACCTCCCGTGCGGTGGCGGCCAGATCCAGCAGGCTTGTACCGGTTTTCACCCGTCGCCCCGCCGCGACGCCGGGACCGGCAGCAATCATCGGCACCCCGGCAGAGGCCTCATACATCACCTGTTTCGTCCAGAAGCCCATATCCCCCATCATATCACCGTGGTCAGACACATAGACAATCACCGTATCCTCAAGTTGCCCGCTATCTTCAAGCGCCGTCAGGATACGCCCGACACAGTGATCCATGAAACTGGTCAGCGCATAATAGGCGGCTTTGGCTTCGCGGGTCTTTGTCTCATCGAAATGGGCGCCGTAGTCAAAGAAACTGCGGATATTGGCAAGTTCCGGGTGATCCGGGCGCTCTCCGGAGTTGCGGCCATATGGTAGATCCATTTCTGCCGGGTCATACATATCATACCATTCCTGGGGTGCCGTCAGTGGATAATGCGGGCTGACCAGCGAGATAAACCCGGCCCAGGGCTTTTCCTTGCGCACAGGATCCGCCAGCCAGACCTCTGCCGCATCGGTGATCGCGAGGTCATAGTCCGTGTAGGTCGAAGGCCCCGCCCCGACATCTGCGGCCAGTTCCGCAGCGGAATCGTAAGACGGGGGGTTTTCACGCAAAAGCCCCACGGCCCAGCCTACACCACCCACCACATGCATCGGCAGAATTTCCTCCGTAAACCCGTTATCATCCTCGCCCGAGCGAAAGTGCAGCTTGCCAATGGAAGTCACCGGCACGCCCCCATCGCGTAACTGCCGCATCCAGCTGCGCGGTTCACCATTGTATGGCGTCGCGCTGTCCCAATGGCCGGATTTATGCACATGATCCCCGGTGGCAATGGCGGCCCGTGTGGGCACGCACATGGGCGATGGCGTATAGGCATTTTCAAACACCGTGCCCCGCGCAGCCAAAGCATCGAGGTTCGGGGTTTTCACAATCGGATGCCCCATGCAACCCATGGTGTCGCGGCGGTGTTCATCTGAGATAAGGATCAGGAAATTGGTCACGGGGCGGGTTCCTCTGCTGGCACGCGCATAAGTGAACGCTGCACTACTTACCTCTCCCCCGTCAATCACAGATCGGCCATGTCAGGCAGTGGCTTACTTCAGTTGGCTGTCTTTAGATCCGCGTCGATTGATGCCGCCACGCGCCTTAAACGCCGTATCGCGTTCCGCCACACACTCAATACACAGTTTCACGCCGCGCACGGCTTCTCGCCGGGCCTGTGGGATTTCTTCTTCGCATTCCGCACAGAACTTCAGGCTTTCGCCAACGGGCTGCGCACGGGATTTCATGCGGGCAAGTTCATCGTTCACGCTTGCCTCAATCTGTTCAGATACAGCCCCGTCTTTTGCCCATCCGCCTGCCATGGTCTATCCTCCGTCTTCCACCACAAGACTGACGCAACGACAGCATAAGTGCAAGCCTGCGGGGCTTGTCAGATCCGGGATTTCCCCTAAGCTGCCCCCATAACAGGAGGAATTTTCATGCGGGTTTTCGGGAAATGGCTGGGACGGTTTTTGATAGTGGTTGTGGCGGCTGTTGTGGCTTTTCTGGCCTTTGCACCGGGGTATGTTGAAAGCCAGCGCAACGCCGTGTCACCCCATGATCCCTGGCCGGTTTCGGATGAGGCTGCGACGCTGCATGAAAACCTTCTGGTCGGCGACTGGCATTCTGACAGCCTGCTCTGGCGGCGGGATCTGACGCGGCGCGCAAACCGGGGCCATGTGGACCTGCCGCGCCTGATCGAAGGCAATGTTGCGCTGCAGATGTTCACGGCGGTCACCAAAAGTCCGCGTGGCCAGAACTACAGCAGAAACGCCGCAGACGCGCCTGATAACATTACACTTCTTGCCATGGGCCAGCGCTGGCCCGCGCGCACCTGGGACAGCCTTCTGGAACGTGCGCTGTATCAGGCAGAACGTCTGCACGGGTTTGAGGATAAAGCACCCGAGATGCTGCAGATCATCCGCAATCAGGCAGATCTGGATGCAGTTCTGGCCCGCCGTACAGCAGGTGAAGATGTCGTCGGTGGCCTGCTTGGGATTGAAGGCGCACATCCGCTGGAAGGCGATATGGCGAACCTTGATAAGCTGGTCGACGCTGGTTACCGGATGATCGGACTGCAGCATTTCTTTGACAATGAACTGGGCGGATCCCTGCACGGCACATCTGACCAGGGGTTGACGGATTTCGGCCGCGAACTCGTGCGTGCAGTTGCCGCCCGCCCCCTGATTATTGACCTTGCACATTCCAGCCCACAGGTGGCCCGCGATGTGCTTGCCATCACCGACGTGCCGCTTGTGGTCAGCCACACTGGCCTGCATTCCGCCTGTCGCGTAAAACGTAACTTTGAAGACCCTCTGATGCGGGAAATTGCAGCAACCGGCGGCGTGATTGCTATCGGCTACTGGGCCGATGTGACCTGCAATGAAAGCCCCGCCGGCGTGGCTTCGGTCATCCGTCAGGCGATTGCTGTGCTGGGCGAAGATCACGTGTCGCTGGGATCAGATTTTGACGGATCCGTGCGCACAGGGTTTGACACATCCGAACTTGCCGCCCTCACCCATGCGCTGATAAATGAAGGCGTGACAGAGCCTCAGATCCGCAAGGTTATGGGGAAAAACATGCTGCGTGTTCTGCGCGACCGACTAGAGGAATGATCTGAAAACAATGCTGTTTCTTTCTGCTCTTGTCATCGTAATCCTGGTTGCATCTGTCATCGTCTTTCGTCGTTTCCAGGAAAAACGCAGGCGTACAGCCCTGTTGGCTTCCTCTCTGAACGCGTATGAGAGGAACATCATTGCGCATGAAGTTCCTCTTTATCGTCAGTTGCCGGACAACATCCGGCACCCTCTGGAAGGTAAGATAAATCTCTTCCTGCATCAGGTGGAATTCCTTGGGTGCGACGGGCTGGAGGTCACGGAAGAAATGCGCCTGTCAATTGCCGCTCAGGCCTGCCTGCTGGTGGTGAACCGCAACATCTGGTTCGACACGCTGCGCACGCTGCTGATCTATCCCGGTGCCTTTAAATCTGTGCAACCTCGCCGCAACGGATTTGTTGTGACAAAACGTGAAATCATCCGCGCAGGCGAAAGCTGGCACCGCGGACCAGTGATCCTGTCCTGGGCGCATAGTTTGCGTGGCGCACAAAACCCTGTCGATGGCCAGAATGTGGTTATTCACGAATTTGCCCATCAGATCGACGATCTGACCGGCCAGACCAATGGCGTGCCCCTGCTGGCAAGAGGACAAAGCTTTGCGGATTGGGAAAACGCCATTCTGCCCGCCTATGAACAACACGTAAAGGATGTCGAACGTGGCCGTAAAACCGTGCTGGATGCTTACGGTGCTGAGGGACATGAAGAATTTTTCGCCGTTGGCACAGAAACGTTCTTTGAGAAACCTGAAGCCATGCAAAAGGATATGCCAGAGGTCTATCACCAGTTTGTAATGCTGTTCGGTATGAACCCGCTTGACTGGCAGGCAAAATAAAAAGGCGACCTGACGGGCCGCCTTTCCTATCAATACAAATTTCAGTCGCGATCAGCTGCGTTCCAGCAGGCCTTTTTGGCGGGCCAGTTCGCGCATGCGTTTCTGCAGCTTTTCAAAGGCGCGCACTTCGATCTGACGGATGCGTTCGCGGCTGACGTCATATTCGCCGGACAGGTCTTCCAGCGTCTTTGGCTGATCCTCAAGGCGGCGCTTCATCAGGATGTCTTTTTCCCGGTCATTCAGCGCTTCCATGGCTTCAGCCAGTAGCTCACGACGTGTTTCCAGCTCGTCCTTCGCTTCATAGTCGCCCGCCTGATCCGCATCTTCATCTTCCAGCCAGTCCTGCCATTGCATGGTGCCTTCGCCTTCAGACCCAACGGTCGCGTTCAGCGAGGCATCACCACCGGACATACGGCGGTTCATAGAGATGACTTCCTGTTCGGTTACACCCAGGTCATTGGCGATACGTGCCACATTTTCCGGGCGCAGATCGCCTTCTTCCAGCGCGCCAATCCGGTTCTTCGCCTTACGCAGGTTGAAGAACAATTTCTTCTGGGCGCTTGTTGTGCCCAGTTTCACCATAGACCAGGACCGCAGAACATATTCCTGAATGCTGGCACGGATCCACCACATAGCGTAGGTCGCCAGACGGAAGCCTTTTTCCGGATCAAAGCGTTTCACCGCCTGCATAAGGCCAACGTTTGCTTCTGAAATCACCTCAGCCTGCGGCAGACCGTAACCACGATAGCCCATGGCGATTTTCGCGGCGAGACGCAGGTGGGACGTTACCATTTTGTGGGCGGATTCAGAATCCTGATCTTCCACCCAGCGTTTGGCCAGCATGTATTCTTCTTCCGGCTCAAGCAGCGGGAATTTACGGATTTCCTGCATATAGCGGTTCAGCCCCTGTTCCGGGCTTGGCGCTGGAAGATTTGCATAATTGCTCATATCGGCCCTCGTCCTGTAAAATACGGGCTTACCCCACCCGCTGCGCAAACTTATGTTTACGCGATTAACATACTATCAGATAGTTCGTCCTAGCACATTTTCAAGCCCCCGCCCTAACAAATGCGCCTTAATGCACGGTTAAGTGACGCGATAAAAACTCTCTATTTTAACCTGATTAACCATCACATCAGAGATACACCTCTGAAAAACGCGATTCATGCCCTTGAAAACCCACGATCTTATGGGCTTTAAAATCTGCATACAACGCGTCCGAAACGACGGGATCGCCACGTTTCAGATCGGCATCTGTCCACAGATGGCGTTCACCAACCACGCTTTGACGCACATCAACCGAGGGTGAAGAGCGGTTGGCGTAAGCGATTCCAGTTTTGGGTTAACACGACGCCAGGCAAGGTCTGATTCCTCAATCACCAACCCGCCGTCTAACGGTTCCTGTGGGTAAAAGAAGAAATGATCAGTATTCAACAACTCCCCTCGAGGCTTCCCCTCTCCTTTGAATGCATAAATTTCGACAGGAACGTAGATATGTTGCGCCGGATCCTTTGCCTCAACCAAATCGCGAAAACGCTGACTGACCAGAGTGTCGCTGGTTGTTGCCCCAATTGTATAGTCAGGGCGGGTCTTGTCTTTTGTGGTCTGCAGCAGGCGAATAGGCCAGTGTTTCTCATCAGGCACCTTCCCCCTGCGGATTAAGAACAAGGCATCCTCCTGGCCAGGTTCATACACCAGATCTAACGGGTTTCTGGTATGGGCATTCCACGCGATCTTGTCCAGCTTCCAGGGCATTAATGTGTTCCTTCTGCAATAAAGTCGTGGCTTATAACGGACACATTCACACAGAAAGAAGGCTAGCTTGTGATGCCCGCCCGCAATTTATCCGCCAGCCCCTGCATATCCACAGGATCCGGTGCTTCAAAACGCAATGTCTCGCCGGTATCAGGATGCACAAACCCAAGGCTGGCCGCATGCAGCGCCTGACGGGGGAAGGCGCGCGCGGCGGCGGCGGCCACTGGACCAACCGCTTTATCCGCCAGTTTGCGTTTACCACCATAGGTCTGATCCCCGATCAATCCATGACCCGCGTGTGTCATATGCACACGGATCTGGTGTGTGCGGCCGGTTTCAAGCCAGCATTCCACCTTGGCCGCCACCGCAGGATTGCCATAGCTTTCCAGAATACGCACCCGTGTCACCGCATGGCGTCCACCCGTGAAAATCGCCTGCTGTTTCTGACGGTCATGTTTGTGCCGCGCCAGCATGGTGGTGATTTTCATGATGTTGCTGGTTTCGAAATTCACGCCCTTCACGCCGCGCAGGCGTGGATCAAAGGCATCCGGCACACCGTAAACCATCGCGTGGTAGTGGCGTTCAACCGTGTGTTTCTCAAACTGTTTTGCCAACCCCTGATGGGCTTTATCGGTTTTCGCAACCACCAGCAGACCGGACGTATCTTTGTCGATCCGGTGCACAATGCCCGGACGCGCCTTACCACCGACACCCGACAGATCACTGCCGAAATGATGCAGCAGGGCATTCACAAGCGTGCCAGATGGCGTGCCTGGGGCGGGATGCACCACCATACCCACGGGTTTATTCACCACAATCAGGTGATCATCCTCATAGAGGATTTCCAGTGGAATATCTTCCGGCAGAATGTGTGTGTCCTGCGCCTGTGGCACGGCAATAGAGATCACATCGCCTGAAGCCACTTTCGCCTTCTGATCCGTGACAACCACACCTGCGCGGCTGACAGCCCCTTCTGCGATCAGTTTCGCAAGGCGCGAGCGTGACAGCGCAGCTTCCTCTGGCACATCGCGCGCAAGGGCTTTATCAAGACGAGGCGGAGGATTTTCCGCAATCACGACCTCAATGATATCCTGAGAAAGATCCTGCATGTCTGATGTCCCTTCTGACGTCCCGAATGAAGAACCGGTGGAACTGCCCGCCAGCCTGAAGTTTCTGAAACTGCTGGTCACAGTGCTGACCGGCGTGATGATCCTGGGCGTTGTAGTGATCATTTACCTGCTTGTCACGCAGCTAACGCGCATGCCAGATCCTCTGGTGCTGCCGGAGGTGATTTCCCTGCCCGAAGGCCACAGCACCACGGCGTTTACCCGCGGCACAGACTGGTTTGCCGTGGTGACAGAAAGTGAGGCTGGCGAGGCGATCCTGATCTATGACCTGGGCAGCGGCGCATTGCGTCAGGAAATCACGGTGGAGTAACTATTCCTGCGTCGGTTGAGGTGCAAAGTCGAGATCATACCCCTTCACTTCCCAGGCCAGATCGAGCCGGTTCTGACGCAGGTTTTCATGGAAATACAAATCCTGGAAAAATACCTGTTTCCCGCCCACCTCTTGCGCAGATTGCAACCGTGTCTGTTCCTGAAGCACTAGGGTTCCCTCACTGCCCGGATAGCAGCCCATAATCGCATCATATAATATAATGGCCTGCGCAACTGTGATCATATTGTCTTGCTTAACCTCAATCTGGGCGATTGTTGCCCCTGTGTAAGATGTAGCAGCAACAATCCATGATTTGTCCGGATCCTGCATCGCTTCATAAAGTGAAATTCCGTTTTCAAGTGGCTCCAAAATTCCCGGCTCTGCTACAGCGCTTAACTCAATCGCGTCTTCACAACTGATTTCAGGCCGATCGCCACGCTTTTCCGGCCAAAGCGACGGGCAATCATCTCCCGCCCCCAGGCAGTTCACCAAAAACAAACCGGCAGCCTTTGCATTCTCTGGCTCACGCCGAACCAACCCCTGAAGCGCGAATGCACTTAGTGCGAACTCTTCGCGCGTCGAATGAAGTGACCCCAGAAGATACAGCGCAAAACGATCCCCCGGCTCAGCATCAATCTGATCGGTTAATTCAGCAATCCGCGCCTCGGCCTGGCCGCTCTCATTCACCATCCGCGCCAGTTGCATAAACAATTGGCGTTCATCCTTTGCCTCCGCCTGCAACAGGTCAAATTCCGCCTCAAGCAGCTCTGCCGCCTGCACATATTCCCCAGACTCTTCCAGCGCATCAACCCATTTCTCAGTGATTGAGGCCCGGTCAGGTGTATGTTCGACTACGATAGTATTGTGGATTTGAGCAACATCATCCTCACGATCCAGCTGTTTCAAAGTATATAACAGCGCTCTTATTCCCCTGTCATGCTCAGGATCGATCTCAAGCGAACGTATTATAAGCCCCAGGCCAATCTCATACTCCCCATCCAAACGGTGAAGCCAAGATTTATGACGCAGTGTATACGCGTGATCAGAGGCAATTTCATATGCGATTTGTACGGCTTCGCGCGCCTCCTCAAAGCGATCCAGTTTTTGGTAACGCCAGGAAAGACGGGTCCAGGCACCCGCGACATCTTGAGAGGAAGCATTTTCAGGAACAAGAGCCAGGCCGCGCTCAAAGGCGCCGACGGTTTTCTCATAGTCTTCATCATCGACATCAGTGTATTCATCGGCCATCTCAAGCCAAAACAAATATTCCAGTGTTTTCAGGTCAGGATTGGCCTGTGTAAGCTGATCCAAAATATCGTCCAGATCATCCTGACGCTCCATCAAGCTTAACAAATATGGCAATTCTCCAACGGCCCAATCATCCGTTGGTCCCAGTTCAAGGGCGCGGATAAGTATCGGCAGTGCTATGTCATATGCACCGTTTTTCCGGTGTAGCCAGGCATTAATTTCAACAGTGTATGGATAATCCGGCGCAATTCCCATGGCGGTTTCGGACGCGACCATCGCATCACTCAAACGTCCCGCAGCCTCATAGCGCCAGGCCAGTTGGCTCCAGATGTTTGCAACCCGCTCAGTTGGATAACTTTCCGGCAACACATCAAGCGCTCGCTCAAAAAGTTCAACGGAATTCTCATATTCCTGTGAATCGGATAACGCAGAGGCTCCAGTCAACAAGGCGCGATAGCGGTCATCCCAGTCACTGTTTTGTAATTCAGTCAGTTCACGAATTGCAAACGCCACCTGACCCGATTCATGCAAACCGAAATAACGCCAATAACGGAATTGGTAGTGTTCATTTGCATGAAAGCCGCCCCCCTCTAACAGTTCGTTGCAAGCGGCGACACCCTCCGCCGGGAAGCTTCCTGCCTGGGCACATGCAAACATCATGCGTTTGTCTGGTTTTTGGCTCCAAACAAATGCCGCAGCAACAACGCAAAAGATCGAAATGAGACGTAGTGTTCCAGATGACATAATGGTGACCTTAAAAATCTTGCCTCCATTTGACATGCGATTATGTCTAAAAGTTGTTAGTCACTCACATTTTTCGCTTGAGTTCCGCCAGAACCGCATCTGTATCTGCCCCAAAACGCGGCGGGGCACGGCGGTAAGTAACCGGGGTTGCAGAGAAGTTCAGAGGGTTGCCCAGCACCGGGATCACACCGTCGGCAGCGTCATCCGAGGGCAGACCCGGTGCCATGTTGCGCGCGGCCACCTGGTCGCTTTCCATCACCTGATCCAGCGTATTCACAGGGCCAACCGGCACTTTGATCGCTTCAAGACCTGAAATAATCTCTGCCATCGGGATCTTCGCCAGTTCAGGTTCAATCATCGCATAAAGCGTGTCGCGGTTTTCAAGCCGCGCGGGGTTGGTCGCATAACGCGGATCAGAGGCATGTTCGCCCAGACCCAGCCACGTCATAAATCGCTGAAACTGCGTGTCATTGCCAACAGCCAGGATCACATGCCCATCACTTGCCGCACAGGTTTTATAGGGCACAATATTGGGGTGACCATTGCCACGCCGTTTCGGCAGTTCGCCCGATACCCGGTAGTTCACCCCCTCATTGATCAGCCATGCAATCTGACTGTCCACCAATGCAATATCAATCTGCTGCCCTTCCCCGGTCGCATCGCGATGACGCAGGGCCGCGAGGATCCCCGTGGTCGCATACATGCCGCACATCACATCTGCGATGCCAACGCCGACTTTCATCGGCTCGCCTTCGGGTTCGCCCGTCAGCGACATGATCCCGCCATAGCCTTGGGCCATCAGATCATAGCCGGGTTTTGAAGCATTCGGGCCGGTCTGACCGTAGCCAGAGATCGAACAATAAACGAGGCCAGGCAGATCATCTTTCAGGCTGGCATAATCCAGCCCGTATTTCGCAAGAGACCCGGGTTTAAAATTCTCAATCAGCACATCTGCATCTGCCGCCAGATCACGGATCACCTGCTGGCCCTCGGGCGTGGAAATATCCACAGAAACGGATCGTTTATTGCGATTGGCACAGATGAAATAAGCACTGATATCACTGTCAGACCCATCCGCCATTTCCACATAGGGCGGGCCCCAGGCGCGGGTATCATCGCCGCCCGTGCGCGGATTTTCGATCTTGATCACATCCGCCCCCATATCCCCCAGAAGCTGGGTGCAGGTCGGACCAGCCAGAATGCGCGACAGATCGAGAACTTTCAGCCCGTGCAGGGGGCCATTTACCGGGGTTTCAGACATGATCAGATCTTTCCATCATAGGCGCGGGCTTCAATTTCTGCCGCAATCACGGTGAATGTACCCGCCGTTTTCGCCGCTTCAAGTGCTGCGCGCAGCTCGTCACGATTTGTCACACGATAGCCCTGCCCGCCCAGCGATCTGCCAAGACCTGCAAAATCATGCCGCCCAAAGGCCACCCCATGTTTCGCCATCTGACGGCCACGTTGTTTCAGCTCGATCAGGGCAAGTTCCGCATCGACAAAGACAACAAAGATTGGGTTGCCGCCCAATTCCGCAGCAGTCGCCAGTTCTCCCGCGCACATCAATGTGCCCGCATCACCTGAGAAACTGATCACCTGACGATCCGGGGCTGCGAATTTCGCCCCCATCGCCAGAGGCAGCGCGCAGCCCATGGTGCACAGCGCCGAGCTTTGCAGCAAACCACGTGGGCTGTCACAGTTCCAGATCTGAGACAGAAGGATACGGTGTGCGCCACTGTCTGCGGTGGCGATGGTGCCTTCCGGCATGGCGTCACGACATTCCGCGATCACCGCTGCAGGCCCCCAGTCTTCCGATACGTCAAACAGGTCCGAAAGCGCCGCTTTCGCCGTCGCAATCTTATTTCCAGACCAAGTTTCAACTGGCTCAACACCCTGGCTCAGCGCCTTCAGAGTTGCGCCAGTATGCGCGATGAAATTCACTGTCGCCTGATGCATGTAATGATCATTCATAACCGGCGCGATATCGATGACATTAACCTGCGCAGGATCCCAGATTTCACGCCAGCCCGGGCGCATTTCAATCGGGTCATAGCCCGCGCAAATGATCAGATCCGCGTCTTTGACAAAAGGCACAAGCACCGTATCTGCACGCGGCGACAGGCCCGCGCCCCCAAGGCAAAGCGGATGATCCTCGCGCAAAACGCCCTTAGCTTTGTAGCTGGTGATCACGGGGATGTTGAAGCGTTCTGCAAACGCCTGCAGATCCGCGTGAGAACCTTCAGTCAGCACATCAAGCCCGGCAATAATGACAGGTTTCTTCGCTTTACCCAACCATTCACGCGCCTGCGCAAGATCCGGGCCTAAAGGAACCACTGGACTTGCAGGCGCGAGGCGACGCAGACGTTTTGGGGCAACCTCCATATCTGCAACCGAAATCGGCACGTCAATATGCACAGGGCCCGGGCGCGGCGCCATCGCAATAGACACCGCCTTATCTGCAATAATATCAGCACCTTCAGCAGTTAACTTAAAGGTTGCCTTGGTGACCTCATTTAGTACCGCCTGGTGATCCAGAACCTGGTGGGTATAGGTCAGGGCTTCGTCATCATCGACACAACCTGACAGCACAATCATCGGCACGCGATCCTGATGGGCGTTGGCAATCACATTGACGCCGTTCAGAACCCCAGGCCCTAATGTCGCCACCAGGATACCAGGCGCGCCATCCACGTGATGCACGCCTTCCGCCATAAAGCCCGCCGCATTTTCGTGCTTACAGAGGGTGAATTTGATGCCCGCGTTTTCCAGCGCATCCACCATGGTCAGAACCTCGCCGCCGGGCATGCCAAAGGCGTGGCGGCATCCGGCCTCATACAGGCGGCGGGCCACCAGATCTGCGGCACGTGTTACTTCAGTCATTTTACGGATCCTTCGGCGATTTTTACGTAACCATCACGGGTTTGCGGCACTTTAATGCCCAGCAGGCCACCCGCAACCTGTGTTTTGAGAATTTGCGCCGTACCTCCCCCGATTGTGAACATACGGACATCGCGGTACATGCGTTCAAGCGGCTCCTGGCTGCCATAACCGCGCGCACCAAACATCTGCAGCGCGTCATTCACAACAGATATCGCATTTTCACTGGCGAACATTTTCGCTCGCGCTGCCAGATGCATGTCCGGAAAGCCCTTGCCGCACAGTGTCTGCGCCGCCTCACGTAACATCAGACGCGACGCATGCACTTTTGCGTCCATCTCAGCCAACATCCATTGCAACCCCTGAAATTCCCCAATGGGCCGCCCGAATTGTTCCCGTTCCTTCAGGTAGCGCGTGGCATGGTCCAGCGCGCCAGCGGCGATGCCCATAGCAATTGTCCCCGCACCCACGCGCTGACTGTTATAAGCTGTCATCAGATCGGCAAAACCACGTTTAAAACCGGAGGGCGGCAGAACGACCATATCATCTGCGATAAAGGCATCCTCAAAATGCAACTCTGCCTCGGGCATGCCACACAGCCCCATGGTACGTTCACGTCGCGCGACAGTGAATCCTTCGCAATCGTCACCATTGTCCGGGTCATGTAACAGAAGAAATCCACCAATGCCCTGATCCACACCTGCATCATCCAGCACCCGCGCAAAAACCAGATGCAGCTTTGACATGCCCCCGCCGGTGATCCAGTGTTTCACCCCGTTCAGACGATATCCGCCCTTCACCTTTTGCGCTGTGCTGGTCATTTCTGTGGCGGCGGATCCCGCATCCGGTTCTGTGATGCAGATCGCTGGTTTATCGCCCGCGAGCACATATTTCGCGCAGAATGCCTTCTGTTTCTCCGTCCCATAAGCCATCACCGCGCTGATACCACCCATATTGGCCTCAACAATAATACGGGCGGTCAGGGTGCAGTGGCGGGCCACCTCTTCAACCACATCAACGACCTGAAGGAAACTCGCCCCCTGCCCGCCATATTCACGTGGGATCGACATACCCATGAGTTTCGCAGCCACAAGATCGGGAATGTTCTCATGACAATATTCGCGGCTTTGGTCCCATTTATGCGCCCGCGCCGCAAGCGTCGGGCCAAGGCCACGGGCCGCTTTCAGAGGCAGGGTTTCGGTAGGGATCACAGGTGAAGCAGAAAGGTCAGACATCGGGGCATCCTTTGTTGTTACGCCCTCGCTACGCCGCTTGAAACTTAACATCAATCGAATATAAGTGAAGCATAAATTAAGGATCACTGAACATGAACATCCAGAGCCTGCGTACCCTGTTAAGCATCTCAGAAACCGGATCTTTTTCAGAAACGGCGGGCCTTCTGAACATGACCCTGCCTGCGGTTTCCATGCAGATGAAAGCCCTGGAAGAAAACCTTGGTGCGAAGCTGTTTGACCGCACTGCCCGCCCGCCACGGATGACACCAGAGGCACGGGCGCTTTTGCCGGATGTCCGGGTGATCCTGGCCGCACGCGCCCGTATTGAGGCCATGAGCCAGGAAGATGATGGATTACGCGGGCGTTACCGGATCGGATTTGTGCCGACAACCAGCGTGCGTCTGCTGCCCGGATTTCTGAAACAGGCGCAGAGCCAGGCACCAGAGGCCCGGTTTGAAGCCTCAACCGGGTTGTCCGCAACCCTGTGCAGCGCCGTGCAGGCGGGCACTTTGGACTGCGCCGTGGTCACAGATGACGATCTGCCCGACGGGCTGCACTGCACGACGATCAGCACCGAGGATATGGCACTGGCCCTGCCGGATGGGTTTGAAGGTGCAGCCCTGTCTGATCTGCCCAATGCCCTGCCGTTCCTGCAATTCCTGCCTGCTGGGGGCATCGGGCGACATATCGGCACCTGGCTGCGGGAAAACCGGCATCAGCCGAAGGATCGCATCACGTTTGATATGGTGGAACCGATCATTGAATGCCTGTCACATGGGATCGGTTATACGATCCTGCCACGTCCGGATCTGGAACGTTGGCCTGACAAACCCTTCCACATCCGCCCCCTGCCCGGCACGCCGCTGACGCGGGATCTGGTCTTTGTAGCACGTGATGGCATGCTGGGCGAAACTGCGCGGGCACAGATCCTTGCGATGCTTCAGAACCGCTGATCGTCAATGCCGGGCGTCGGTTTTGCCAGCCCGGTCAGATCGGCCTTATTTGTCAGACGTACGTCATATCCGCTGACCTCAACCCCATACGGGCCCAGCGCCTTAATCGCACGGGACAGATTTTCCGGGGTCATACCGAGGTAAGACGCCAAAGCACGTTTCTCCAGCGGCAGGCGGAATTCATCCGCGCCATATTCCACGCTTTTGCGCAGCATATAGTTGGCCAGCCGTTCAATTGAGGATCGCAGCTTCAGGTTCTTACTGCTTTTCACAACAGACCGGTAACATTGCGCAAGTTCCGTCACCACGGCCCGGGCAAAGCCTGCGTCTTTATCAAAAACATCACGCACGTCAGCTGAAGGCAGCATGATCAGGCGGGATTTCTCCATTGTGCGGGAACTCATGAGATAAGGTGCATCGCGCACTGTGGCGGCCAGAATGAAGGTTGAGACCGGGCGTACAATCGCCATGGTGCTGTCGCTACCATTCCAGGACGCATAAAGTTCGACGCTGCCCGACATCAGCACATAAAGAAAATCCGCACGATCCCCTTCATGTGTCAGTTCCACCTGTGGCGGGAACATCTGCACATAGGCCCCCCGCATCAGACGTTCAAAGTTGTCGGATTCCATATTTCGAAAGAGATCCAGTTTCAGGATCTCCGGAATGTCTGACTCGCGCATGGCTTGCTACCCTTTTCCCCTGCAACGTGTATCACGTCGCAATTGACAAAAATCAAGTAACATTTTCGAATTTGCAAACCGCAGCTTGACAAAATGTCGCAACGCACACCACGCATTTCGGTTATCCATTTATTTCAACAGGCAAAAATCCGCTTTTGATCTAAGTCAAGTTTTCCCCCAACCGGAAGGCGCAAACCCTGACCAGAGCCCACAAAACGGGCAGAGTATCTGGAGGGACAGATGGAGCTACAAAACAAAGCCACAAGTCTCTGGCGAAATTTCTTTAACGTCAGAATGGTTCAAATCCGTACATTTCACATGACATGGTTTGCGTTCTTCGCATGTTTCTTCGCATGGTTCGGCATCGCGCCGATGATGATCATCGTGCGCGAAGAACTGGGCCTGACCAAATCCCAGGTCGGCTGGACCATCATCGCATCCGTTGCCGTGACCGTGTTCGCGCGCTTCTTTATCGGCTGGTTCTGTGACCGGGTCGGCCCGCGCATCGCCTATACATCCCTGCTGCTAGTCGGGTCTTTGCCTGTTGCGGGGATCGGCCTTGCCAACAGCTTTGAAAGCTTTCTGATCTTTCGCCTGCTGATCGGTGTGATTGGCGCGTCTTTCGTGATCACTCAATACCACACCACCGTGATGTTTGCGCCCAACGTGGTTGGTACTGCAAATGCGACCTCTGCGGGCTGGGGCAACCTGGGTGGCGGTGTCACACAGATCGTTATGCCTTTGATCTTCACAGGCTTTATCGTTGGCTTCGGTTTCACAGATGCGGCTGCATGGCGTGCGTCTATGGTACTGGTTGGTGGTGTGACATTTGGCATCGGGATCGCTTATTTCTTCCTGACACAGGACGCGCCTGACGGGAACTTCAAAGACCTGCGCGCCCAGGGCAAGATGCAGTCAAAGGACAAAGTCACTGGCGCATACTTTGCTGCAATGGCCGACTACCGTGTCTGGCTGATGTTCGTGATCTACGGCGCGTGTTTTGGCATTGAGCTGTTGGTCAACGGGTCTATCGCGCTCTATTTTGTCGACTACTTTGACTTCTTCAAAGGCATGCCACTGGCCCGTGCTGCGGTGACCGCGGGTATGATTGCCGGTCTGTTCGGTCTGATGAACATCTTTGCCCGGACATTGGGCGGCATCTTTGGCGACAACTTTGCAGCACTCTGGGGCCTGAAAGGTCGCACAACCTGGTTGTTCATTGCCCTGTTGGGCGAAGGCCTTGCGCTGATGTTGTTCAGCCAGATGCCCATCCTGGTTCTCGCGATCCCAACCCTGATCCTGTTCTCTCTGTTCACACAGATGTCTGAAGGCGCAACCTATTCCGTGGTGCCATTCGTCAACAAAAAAGCACTTGGCGCGGTTGCCGGTGTGGTGGGTGCAGGCGGGAACGCCGGTGCGGTTCTGGGCGGGTTCCTGTTGAAAAGCGAAGCTTACAACAGCAACTGGGACGATGCCTATCTGACCATTGGTATGATCGTAACCTGCGTATCCGTTCTGGCCCTGTTCATCCGTTTCTCACCTGAACAGGAAGCTGAAGAACGCGCCTTGTTTGAAAAAGCCAGCATCGATGGCCTGCAGATGCATGCAGATCAAGCCAACGCAGCCCTGGCACGATCCGTGGCGATTGTTGAGGACTACAACCGCACACACCCTGACAACAAAGCATAACAATACTCACAGGCGGGTCATCCGGACCCGCCGCAACCCTCACACTGAGGAGGAACTAAAATTGGGACAAGATCTTAGAAACTATACACCAGAAGACGAAACCTTCTGGCAGAATGAAGGGAAGGCGATTGCGAACCGCAACCTCTGGATCTCCATTCCATCGCTGCTTTGCGGCTTTGCGGTCTGGCTGTACTGGGGCATCATCACCGTTCAGATGATCAACCTTGGGTTCGGCTTTGAAAAATCTGACCTGTTCACTTTGGGTGCGATTGCTGGTCTGACCGGTGCGACCCTGCGTATCCCGTCCACATTCTTCGTGCGTATCGCGGGGGGACGGAACACTATTTTCTTCACCACCGCCCTGTTGATGATCCCTGCCCTTGGCGCGGGTTACTATCTGCAAGACCCGAACACACCGCTGTGGAAATTCCAGGTTCTGGCATTCCTGTCCGGTATCGGTGGCGGTAACTTCTCATCCTCCATGTCCAACATTTCTTTCTTCTTCCCGAAAAAGATGCAGGGCTATTCCCTGGGCATGAACGCGGGTCTTGGCAACTTTGGTGTGACCACCATGCAAATCCTGATCCCGCTGGTGATGACCTTTGGTCTGTTCGGTGGCGAAGGCCGTGAGCTGGTGAACACTTCCGGCACACTGATCGGTAAAATCCCTGCGGGCACTGAAACTTACATTCAGAACGCTGGTTTTGTCTGGCTCTTGTTCCTCGTACCGCTTGCCTTTGCAGGCTGGTGGGGCATGAACAACATCCGTGATGAACATGTATCCCCTGACATCCCGTCCCCTGTAGGCGCATTTGGCACCATCACCGGTATGTTGCTGGTGGGTTTCCTGACCGCCGCTTTTGGTCTGTGGCTGATGTTGCCTGCGAAAGTTGGTGGGTCTGGCTTTATGATCTCTAAGTGGATCGTTCTGCCCATCGTGATCGCGCTGACTGTGTTCCTCTTGAAAATGATCCCCGGTCAGGTCGGTCAGAACCTGTCACGTCAGTATAAGATCTTCGGCAACAAGCACACCTGGGCGATGACCGTGATCTACACCATGACCTTTGGTTCTTTCATCGGTTATGCGGCGACCTTTGCCCTGGCCATCAAAGTTGTCTTCGGCTTCCAGCACGTTGAGATTGACGGTGTGATGACCCATGATCTGGCCAACCCGAACGGCCCTTCTGCCCTGATGTATGCCTGGATGGGCCCCTTCATCGGCGCGCTGATCCGTCCGGTTGGTGGTATGATTGCTGATAAACTGGGTGGCGCACGTGTGACACAGTGGATCTCTATCGTGATGGTTGGTTCCGCCCTGGGTGTGGCTTACTTCCTGAAGCAGGCTTACGTGTCCGCAACCCCGGAAGAGTTCTTCTTCCCCTTCATGATCCTCTTCCTGATCCTGTTCGCAGCAACTGGTATCGGCAACGGGTCCACCTTCCGCACCATCGCTGTAGCGTTCAACAAAGAGCAGGCTGGTCCTGTACTGGGCTGGACCGCTGCGGTGGCTGCTTATGGCGCCTTCATCATCCCGAAAGTGTTTGGTGAGCAGATCAAAGCCGCGACACCTGAATACGCGCTTTACGGTTTTGCAGTCTTCTACGGCGTCTGCATCCTGATCAACTGGTGGTTCTACCTGCGCCCCGGCGCCTACATCAAGAACCCTTGATTTCCGACACTTCAGTTCCGGCCACCCTGGCCGGGGCTGAGCCAGCCCGCCCCGCCCTTCCGCACTTCCCGTGCACCGGGGCGGGCCAGCAAACCTAAGGAGAACATGAGATGAGCCATCTGCTCGACCGTCTGAATTTCTTCCAGTCAAAGCAACTGGATACCTTTTCCAACAAGCATGGTCAGACCACAAATGAGGACCGCGCCTGGGAAGATGTTTACCGCAACCGCTGGCGTCACGACAAAGTTGTGCGTTCGACCCACGGTGTGAACTGTACCGGCTCATGTTCGTGGAAGATCTACGTAAAATCCGGCATCGTGACCTGGGAAACCCAGCAAACTGACTACCCACGCACACGCCCTGATCTGCCGAACCACGAACCACGCGGCTGTGCCCGTGGGGCCAGCTATTCCTGGTATCTCTATTCTGCCAACCGGGTGAAAAACCCGTTGATCCGCGGTAAGCTGATGAAAGCCTGGCGTCGTATGCGCAAGAACATGGAACCCGCTGCGGCCTGGAAAGCCCTTCAGGAAGATCCGGTTCTGCGCGCAAGCTATGTGAAAACCCGTGGTAAAGGCGGCTTTGTGCGCGCGACCTGGGATGAGAGCACTGAGATCATCGCCGCCGCCAACGCCTATACCGTGAAAACATACGGCCCCGACCGCGTCTTTGGCTTCTCGCCAATTCCTGCGATGTCCATGGTGTCTTATGCCGCTGGTTCACGCTACCTGTCGCTGCTTGGCGGCGTCTGCATGTCATTCTATGACTGGTATTGTGACCTTCCACCTGCCTCTCCGATGACCTGGGGTGAGCAAACCGACGTGCCTGAATCTGCTGATTGGTACAATGCGGGTTACCTGCTGTTGTGGGGGTCTAACGTTCCACAAACACGTACCCCTGATGCACACTTCTATACAGAAGCCCGTTATCGCGGCACGAAATCCGCCGTTGTTTCGCCTGACTATTCAGAAGCCGCTAAGTTTGGTGACATCTGGCTGAACGCAAAACAGGGCACCGATGCGGCGCTGGCCATGGCTTTTGGCCACGTAATCCTGCGCGAATTCCACTTGGATCGTCAGGCCGAATATTTTGAGGATTACACCCGCAAATATTCTGACTTTCCGATGCTTGTCACCATGGAAGAAAAAGATGGCCGCATGATCCCGGGTCGTTTCCTGCGGGCGGATGATCTTGCCGGTAAGCTTGGTGAAAAGAACAATCCCGAATGGAAAACCATCGCCTGGGACAGTGAAAATGGCCTTTGTGCACCAAACGGGTCTGTCGGTTATCGCTGGGGCGAAGACGGTGAATGGAACCTTGAGGAACGCGCCAAGGGCAAAGACACTGATCTGAAGATGTCCTTCATCCTTGAAGAAGATCACGACGAAGTTGTCGGCGTTGATTTCCCGTATTTCGGCGGTGAAGCCACTGAAAACTTCCATAAATGTGACCACCCTGACGTTCTGACCCGCAATATTCCGGTCAAGAAAATCAAGTCCGGCAAAAAGACCATCACCGTTGCCACTGTGTTTGACCTCTTCTGTGCGAACTATGGTCTGGATCGTGGCCTGGGCGGTGAATGGGTATCTAAAGACTATAACGACGATATCCCCGGCACCCCGGCCTGGGCTGAGAAAATCACAGGCGTTTCCCGTGATAAAATCGAAGCCGTGGCCCGTGAATTCGCCCTCAACGCTGAGAAAACCAATGGTAAATCCATGGTCATTCTGGGCGCGGGTCTGAACCACTGGTACCACATGGATATGAACTATCGCGGTATCATCAACATGCTGGTGATGTGTGGTTGTATCGGTCAATCCGGCGGTGGCTGGAGCCACTATGTGGGCCAAGAAAAACTGCGTCCGCAGACCGGTTGGCAGCCGCTGGCCTTTGGTCTCGACTGGTGCCGTCCTCCACGTCACATGAACTCCACCTCTGCCTGGTATGCGCACACAGATCAGTTCCGTTACGAACAATTGTCAGCAAATGAAATCCTGTCCCCGACCGCACCGGAAGGTGACTGGGATATCAACCTGATTGATTACAACATCCGTGCGGAACGCATGGGCTGGTTGCCGTCCGCACCACAGCTGAAAACCAACCCACTTGAGGTGGCCAAAGCTGCGAAAGAAGCTGGCAAAGAGATCCCGGCTTATGTGGCTGAACAGCTGAAATCCGGCGATCTGGAAATGTCCTGTGAGGATCCGGATGCACCGGAAAACTGGCCACGCAACCTGTTTATCTGGCGTTCCAACCTGCTTGGTTCTTCCGGTAAAGGTCACGAATATTTCCTCAAGCACCTGCTTGGCACCGATCACGGTGTTCTGGGCAAGGACCTGGGTGAAGAAGGCGGCGCAATGCCGAAGGAAGCCAAATGGCACAAGGACGCCCCGAAAGGCAAACTTGACCTTCTGGTGACCATCGACTTCCGCATGTCCACCACTGCTGTGTATTCAGACATCGTTCTGCCGACCGCAAGCTGGTATGAGAAAGACGATCTGAACACCTCAGACATGCACCCGTTCATCCACCCGCTTCAGGCGGCGGTTGATCCGGCGTACGAAAGCAAATCTGACTGGGAAATCTTCAAATCCATCGCGCAGAAATTCAGCGAAGTCGCACCAGAAATCCTGGGCGTTGAAACTGACATTGTGCAATTGCCAATCCTGCATGACACCCCTGCCGAAATCGCGCAGGATCAAGTGCTTGACTGGAAGAAAGGCGAATGTGATCTGATCCCTGGTAAAACCGCGCCAAACTATATCGCGGTCGAACGGGATTACCCGAACCTGGGTAAAAAATTCACCTCTGTCGGTCCTCTGCTTGAAAAGCTGGGCAACGGCGGCAAGGGCATCAACTGGAACACCGAAACGGAGGTGCACCACCTTGGTGATCTGAACGGTCGTGTACTGGAAGATGGCGTTTCCAAAGGTCAGCCAAAGCTTGATACTGCGATTGATGCGGCGGAAATGATCCTGATGCTGGCGCCTGAAACCAACGGCGAAGTTGCGGTGAAAGCCTGGAACGAACTGTCTAAGGCAACCGGTCGTGAACACGCCCACCTGGCCCTGCCGAAGGAAGACGAAAAGATCCGTTTCCGTGACATCGCGGTGCAACCGCGTAAGATCATTTCCTCCCCTACCTGGTCCGGTATCGAAAGCGAAGAGGTCTGCTATAACGCAGGTTACACCAACGTGCATGAGCTGATCCCATGGCGTACCCTGACCGGCCGTCAGCAGCTGTATCAGGATCACCTGTGGATGCGCGCATTTGGTGAGGGTTTTGTCGGCTGGCGTCCTCCAGTGGATCTGAAAACCATCAATGCGGATATTCAGGACGATGGCGATAATCTGATCCTCAACTTCATCACACCGCACCAGAAATGGGGCATTCACTCTACTTACAGTGACAACCTGATGATGCTGACCCTGAACCGGGGTGGCCCTGTGGTCTGGATTTCCGAAACTGATGCGAAATCTGCCGGGATCGTCGATAACGACTGGGTCGAAGTCTATAACGCCAATGGTGCCCTGACTGCGCGTGCGGTTGTGTCCCAGCGGATGAAAGACGGTACGATCTTCATGTATCACGCCCAGGAAAAAATCGTGAACACACCGGGTTCTGAGAAAACCGGTCATCGCGGTGGCATCCACAACTCGGTCACACGGGCAACCGTGAAACCAACCCATATGATCGGGGCCTATGCGCACCAGTCCTATGGTTTCAACTACTACGGCACAGTTGGTTCCAACCGCGATGAATTCGTGGTTGTGCGTAAAATGCGCAAAGTCGACTGGCTTGATACCCCTGCAACCCAATCTCCGGAGGCAGCAGAATGAAGATCCGCGCACAAATTGGCATGGTGCTGAACCTTGATAAATGTATCGGGTGCCACACCTGTTCCGTGACCTGTAAGAACGTCTGGACCTCCCGTGAGGGGGTCGAGTACGCATGGTTCAACAACGTTGAAAGTAAGCCTGGCACAGGTTACCCGAAAGACTGGGAAAACCAGAAGCGTTGGAATGGCGGCTGGGAACGGACCAAAAAGGGTAAACTTCAGCCCAAGATGGGGTCAAAATGGCGGGTGCTGGCGAAACTGTTCGGCAACCCCGACCTGCCCGAAATCGACGATTACTATGAACCATTTGATTTCGACTATGACCACCTGAAATCCGCGCCGGAAATGAACCACTATCCGACCGCACGCCCGTTTTCCAAGATCACAGGCGAACGGATGGAAAAGATCGAAACCGGTCCGAACTGGGAAGAAATCCTGGGTGGTGAATTCGCGAAACGTGGCGAAGACTATAACTTCGAGGGCATCCAGAAAGAGATCTACGGCGAATATGAAAATACATTCATGATGTATTTGCCACGTCTCTGTGAACACTGTCTGAACCCCGCCTGTGCCGCCGCCTGCCCGTCAGGTGCGATCTACAAGCGTGAAGAAGACGGCATCGTTCTGATTGACCAAGAAAAATGCCGCGGCTGGCGCATGTGTGTGTCCGGCTGCCCCTACAAAAAGGTCTATTACAACTGGGAAAGCGGCAAGTCTGAGAAATGTACCTTCTGCTATCCACGCATTGAATCTGGTCAGCCAACTGTCTGTTCCGAAACCTGTGTGGGACGTATCCGTTACCTGGGTGTGATGCTCTATGATCAGGATCGCATTGATGAAGCGGCCAACGTAAGTGATGAACAGGATCTGTATAAATCCCAGTGTGACATCTTCCTTGATCCGAACGATCCGGAAATCGCCGCCGAAGCCATCCGTCAGGGTGTGCCGCAGGATTGGGTGAAATCTGCCCAGAACTCGCCGGTCTATAAAATGGCGATGGACTGGAAGATCGCCTTCCCGCTGCACCCGGAATACCGCACATTGCCAATGGTCTGGTATATCCCGCCACTGTCCCCGATCCAGAACGCAGCAGAAGCCGGCGCGATTGGTATCGACAAGGAAATGCCGGACGTCAAATCCCTGCGTATCCCTGTGAAATATCTGGCAAACATGCTGACCGCCGGTGAAGAATCCCCTGTGGTTTCTGCCCTGGAACGGATGCTTGCGATGCGGGCGTATATGCGCAGCAAAACCGTTGACGGTGTGATTGATGCGGGCATTGCCGAACGTGTGGGCATGACACCGGAACTGATCGAGGACATGTATCACATCATGGCGATCGCCAACTATGAGGATCGTTTTGTTGTGCCAACCGCGCACCGCGAACAGGTTGAAGACGCCTATGACATCCGCAGCGGCTGTGGCTTTACCGATGGCAACGGCTGTTCCACCGGCACAAGCAAGGGTTCCATGTTTGGCGGCAAATCCAAAGACTTCCGACTGCCAAACCCAATGCATACCGGACCACAGAATATGGAGGGCAAATGATGCTTATGCCATTAAAAGCCATCTCGGCTATCTTAAGCTACCCGTCGACCGATCTTCAGGCGGCAGGCCCGGAACTGAAGGCAGCCCTTGCAGAGGGCGACCTTCTGACACCCAAACTGGTCGATCTTCTGTCGCGCCTTGTCGATGACATCGCGGGCATGGATATCTATGCGGCACAGGAACGCTATGTGGGGCTGTTTGATCGGTCCCGCACCCTGTCCCTGAACCTGTTTGAACATGTGCACGGCGAAAGCCGTGACCGTGGCCCTGCCATGGTGGATCTGGTCGAAATGTATCGTGCCGGTGGGTTTGAACCCATCGCGTCCGAGCTGCCCGATCACCTGCCGGTGCTGCTGGAATTCCTGGCCTCTCGCCCCATGGCAGAGGTGAAAGATGTGATCGGTGATACCGCGCATATTCTGGAAAACCTGCAAACCCGCCTGACCCGCCGTGAAAGCGGTTACGCCGCCGCCATGGCCGCCCTGCAACACATCGCAGGTGTCAAAGCCGACGCCGCGGCAGTTGAGGCGCTTTTAAGCGTTCCGGATGAAGACCCGGACGATCTCGAAGCGCTGGATCAGGTCTGGGAAGAAGCCCAGGTCACCTTTGGTCCCGATCCCGCCGCAGGGTGCCCACAGGTCCGCGATATGCTTGCGAACCTGGATCAGCCCGTCAATCAGCCAACCGATGGCAATCGCGCCACCGCAGCCGAATAAGGAGAATAGACATGCATGAATTTCTGTTCGGAACCTTCCCCTATATCGCGATCACTGTGATGATTGTGGGATCCATCGCCCGCTATGAACGCGACCCTTTCACCTGGAAATCATCGTCCTCACAGCTGTTGCGCCGCAAACAGCTGATCATCGGATCCAGCCTGTTTCACGTCGGTGTTCTGGGCATTCTTGCCGGGCACTTTGTCGGCCTTTTGACACCCATCGCGATCTTTGACGCGATCGGCGTGTCCCATGGTGCGAAACAAATGCTCGCCGTTGTCGCTGGTGGCATCTTTGGCATTATGGCGCTTGTCGGCGGTGCAATGCTGTTTCACCGTCGCTGGACCGATCCGCGCATTCGCAAGACCAGTTCTTTTGCAGATATCGCAATCCTTGCGATGTTGCTGGCACAGTTGATCCTGGGGCTTGGCACGATCTTCAGTTCTCTGGGTCACCTGGATGGTCATGAGATGGTGAAATTCATGTCCTGGGCGCAGGGGATTATCTTTTTTGACGGGGCCGCCGCCAGCTATATCGCGGACGTGGCACTTGTGTTCAAACTGCACATCCTGCTGGGCCTGACGATCTTCCTGGCCTTCCCCTTCACACGTCTCGTTCACATGCTGTCAGCCCCCGTACGGTATTTCGTACGCCCCGGCTATCAGATCGTGCGTTCGCGTCGTAAATCAAACTAACCCTCTGTGGAGTAACGAAAAATGGCAAAGCCCCTTTTCCCTGAGGTCACAGTAAATGGCCAGGTGATTGCGCAGGAAGACATCGCGCAGGAAGCCCAGAACCACCAAGCCCCCAAGGGAAAACCGGGCTGGGCCTGGCAGGCGGGCGCACGCGCCCTTGTCATCCGCCACCTGATCCTGGAAGAGGCCCGCAAAATGGGCCTCTCCCCCGCACCAAACGAGGTTGCGCCGGGCAAGTTCGAAACCGAAGACGAAGCCCTGGTGCGCCAGGTGCTGGAAATCCGCGTCGAACCCGAGGACGTGACCGAAGACGCCATCAAACGCGCCTTTGACACCCACGGCGATCAGTTCCGCGCGCCGTCTCTGTATGAAGCCGCGCATATCTTGTTGGCCGTACGCTCGGATGATCAATCCTCACAGTTGGAAGCGAAACTAAAGGCGTCTGAAATTCTCAAACTGGCGCTGGAAAACCCGAAACGGTTCGACACGCTGGCGCGCGAAAACTCTGACTGTTCTTCCAAAGACAATGGCGGCGTTTTGGGGCAGTTGTCTTCGGGTGACACGGTTCCCGAATTTGACGCAGCCCTTGCCACGATCAAGCAAGGGGCCGTGCATCCGGAACTTGTGGAAACCCAGTTCGGCTTTCACATCATTCGCCTGGATGCCCGCGCCGAAGGGGCACCCCTGCCCTTTGACAGCGTCAGACAAACCATAAGTGACGCCATGGAACGGGCTGCCTGGGCGCAGGCGGCGCAGCGTTTCACGGCAGAGCTTGTCAACACAGCAGAAATCACCGGTGTGCGTTTCTCCGCCCCGGCTGAAAAGGTCCCGGCTGCCTGAACAGGTACCCACATGGTGAAATCCGTGTTGACATTTACCGCCCGGAGCAGAGAGTAACGACGACAACTCCGGGCGGGCTTTTCCGCCTTCTGATATATGAGGCCCGACATGAAAATCGGCTATACAAAACTGACCGGCCAGGGTGAACTGGATCTGCTTCTGGCGGGTGTCGCTGACAAGCTGACAGCACAGGGCAAACGCTGCATGGGAATTGTGCAGATCAACTCTGACCGCGATGACTGCCATCGCTGTGATATGGATGTGCAGGTGCTGTCCAATGGTCCAAAAATCCGTATTTCTCAAGACCTTGGCAAGGAAAGCCGCGGCTGTCGCCTGAACCCCGAAGCCATGGCCGAAGCGGTTTCCGCCGTCAGCCAGCGTATGGAAGATGGCTATGATGTGTTCCTGCTGAACAAGTTCGGTAAACATGAATCCGAGGGCAAAGGCTTTCGCGAACTGCTGGGCGAAGCGGCGGCTGCGGGGGCGACTGTCATGGTCGGAACCAACGGGCTGAATGAAGAGGCCTTTGTGGAATTTTCCGGTGGTGTCGCAGAATTTGTTGCCCCGGATGAAGCGGAAATTCTGGCCTGGATCACTGATACAAAGTGATCCCGCAAATCCCCTGAAATCCCCCCTTCCCCCGCATACACAATCCATGCACAACATATGCACATCTTATGCATATCACGCGCCCGCCGCATTCAGGGCGCGTTAAGGATTGATTTAGGGGATTTGAGATGACGGATTTAGATTTTTCAGACGCAGGTTTCACGCTTTCGGTGTCGTGGCAGTGGCTGTTTCTGATCGGCCTAACCGCGCTGTTTATCATCCTAGCCAGAATGACGGTCAAAACACACGGGCTGAAAATCCCTCAGCTACACGAACGCCCCTTCTTTAATTTGGCTCTCTGGGCTGGCGCTATGCTCGCGACGTTGCTCGCCGTCATTGCACTTTATGAGTTCGCAGCAATTCTTCTGATCACCGACTATCTCGGAGACTATACAGACCGGCACACTGCCCTGCGCAATGTAGGCCTTTTCCTTGCGGCTATCTTTGGTGCTCCTTTCCTCGTCTGGCGTACCGTGATTGCCAACAAACAGGCCCACACCGCTGAACAAGGCCTCTATACAGATCGCATCGCCAAAGCAGTCGAGCAGATCGGTGCCGATAAAGTGATGAAGCAGCAACTGAAATCCAAGTCAGGTAAACCCAGATTTGAAAACAAACGGAACACCGATGGAAAACTGGTAAAGCACAAGACGACAGGTAATCCCGTAATTGATTCCAAAAAGCCGATCATGATCGAAAGAACTGTCCCCAATCTGGAGGTGCGTATTGGCGGGCTGTTTTCCCTACTGCGAATAGCAAATGATAGCCCAACTGACATTCCGAGCATTGCTAGGGTTCTTTGCGCCTATATCCGTGAGAACACGCGACAACAGATAAGTGAAATTTCGCTTTCAGAGAAAGGCTTTCATGCGCTTCGAGCCGACATCGCAGTTGTGTTTGATATCCTCAAGGCAATGCAAGCTAGCGGCTATTCAGAACGATTGAATCTTACTCAAACAGATTTCAGAAAGCTCTCGCTAACAAACAAAGTTTTGAAAAATGTCGACTTTAACGGAAGCAACTTCAGCGACAGTAGACTAGATGGATCTGATTTTTCAGGAAGTAACTTCCAAAGTTGTGAATTCACGTATAGTAAACACGACGATATTTTGGATCGCGATACCGAGCTTCAAAGAGTTTGCCTCAGAAACACTTCCTGGAAGCTCACCGAAATTGAGCATCTGCATTTCAAGCGTTGCGATTTCTCTGGTGCTTTTTTCCACAAGACATGCTTCCGTTCTGCTGTGAATTTCTGGAACTGTGAATTCAAAGGAACGGCATTTAGAAGTACAGCCTTTGAAGTAGATAATCGTGGAAGTAACAAAATCTCTCGTACAATAGACGATATGAAGGTCTTTTCCGATGCCAGTAACGTCTGGGCGAGTGGTATCCATCCTCGAGACGACCAAGACCTCCCCAATCACTGGCCAACTGATGATTTGACAAAAGCCGAATTCATCGAACAATGGCGGGCCTGGCAGAAATCCATTGGGTTTGATCCTGAGAACCCAGAGGGCAGCGCCTGACCCTGGGTGGGTGCGAAGCGCCCTCCCGTGGGGAGGGTCGGGCGCTGCCCGGGCACGCCGGGCGGGGCTTCGACGCACATATAAACGGCCCGTTTCCCCCCGCGTAAAAATCGCTATAACACTCCCATAACGATTCACTTTAATCAGGAACCTGACAGATGCATGACATCCGGTTGATCCGCGAAAATCCCGAAGCTTTTGATGCGGCCATGGCGCGCCGGGGGCTCTCTGGTGTGTCATCTCAGGTTCTGGCGATTGACACTGCACGCCGCGCAAAGATCCAGGCGGCGGAAGAAGCCCAGGCAGAGCAGAACAAAGCCTCTAAATTGGTGGGGGCTGCCAAGGCCAAAGGCGATGAGGCGGAATTTGAACGTCTGCGCGCGCTTGTCTCTGCAAAGAAGGCTGAAGTTGCGGCGCTGAATGATGAGGCGAAGCTTGAGGATAAGACGCTTTACGATCTGCTGATGGCCACGCCAAACACCCCGCATGACGATGCGCCGGATGGGGACGACGAAGATGATAACGTCGAGATCCGCCGCTGGGGCACGCCAAAGGAATTCGCGTTTAAGCCGAAGGAACACTATGAGCTGGCCTGCGTGCAGGAGGGGCTTGATTTTGAAACCGGTGCGAAACTGTCTGGTGCGCGTTTTGCCGTGATGTCTGGTGCGGTGGCCCGTCTGCACCGGGCCTTAGCGCAGTTCATGCTGGAGCTGCATACAGAGGAACATGGTCTGCGTGAGACCTGGACCCCGGTTCTGGTGCGCGAAGAAATGATGTATGGCACCGGCCAGCTGCCGAAGTTTGGCGAGGACAGCTATAAAACCACGGAAGGCATGTGGTTGATCCCGACGTCTGAGGTGACGCTGACCAATATCGTGAATGGCGAAACCCTGGCTGAAGATTACCTGCCGCGCCGGTATTGTGCGCATACGCAGTGTTTCCGGTCTGAGGCCGGTTCTGCGGGCCGTGACACCGCGGGTATGCTGCGTCAGCACCAGTTTGAAAAGGTCGAGATGGTGTCTGTGACGCATCCTGACAAATCCATGAGCGAGCATGACCGCATGACACGCTGTGCGGAAGCTGTGCTGGAACGGCTTGAGATCCCGTACCGCACGGTTGTTCTCTGTACCGGTGATCTGGGGGCTGGCATGCGCAAGACCCATGATATCGAAGCCTGGCTGCCTGGTCAGGATACCTATCGCGAGATTTCGTCCTGTTCCGTTGCGGGTGACTACCAGGCGCGTCGTATGAATGCGCGGTTTAAGCCTGCGGAAGGTGGCAAGCCAGAATTTGTGCACACACTGAACGGATCTGGCGTGGCTGTCGGGCGCTGCCTGATTGCGGTTCTGGAAAATGGTCAGCAGGAGGATGGATCTGTGCGGCTGCCCGAAGCCCTGCGTCCGTTCATCGGCGGCAAGACCATGATCAGCGCCGAAGGTGTTCTGGTTTAAGGGTCAGCACTTTTTGAGAGGTTTCAGACGGGCGGAGGGCGAAATGCTCCCGCCCGTTTTAGTTCTGACGAACAAAAACCGTTGGGCCGGGCAGGCTACGCCTGCAATCCCTTTAGCCATCAACCTGGGGGGGGATTGCAGTCACCACATCAATTCTATGATCTGACGTTCTGATTTGATAATGGTGCAAAGGGCCGGGGAAATCCGAGGTTGCCCAGTTTGCATTACCGACAAATGCGAGCAGATGAGATTGTGTCACAACGCTGACCCAGCCCCCTTCATAGGTTTCACTCGCGCTGTCGGTTGCATACATCTCAGCGGTCACCGCATAGGTCACAAAATCCAGAAAACTGAATTTGACGGTCGGGCTTTCGGGCTTTATCTCAATCATCTGAACACCGGAAATCCCACCCAATGTTGTTCGATCCTCATCCACGAGGCCCTCTGAAACCGTGACTTCAAGTAAAGCCTGATTGATGGGCTCAATCAACGCGGTCATGGGGCGTTTCCAGCTGTTTATTTCGCGACATGCCGGATGTTGAAGGAGCGCGTGCATTTCAGCCATGGACAATTATCCGTTGTGATTATTGTTTTATTTCAAATCAGATTTCGCCACCAACCCGTCCCCACGCCAGGGGATCAGCGCCAGAAGTGGGCCGGGCGTCATGTCGAGGGCATGTTTCTGGTGTGGGGTGTGGTGGATCGTGTCGCCGGGGCCGGCAAGGCGTGGGGGATGACCTTCAGAATGGAAGATCGCGCTGCCGGCAAGAACGCAATAGATTTCCTCCGGGGCATGGGAATGTTCGGGATAGAAAAGCCCCTGCCCCCAATATCCGATGGTCACGCGGGCACTGTCTGAACTAAACATGCCTTCCGGCGAAATCAGGTTCAACCAGGCGTATTTGTTCAGGAAATCGCGGGAAAATCCGTCAGCCTCGGTATAGGTCTGCTGCCAATGCAGGCGATCAACCAGATGGGCGATTTGTGTGACCAGGGGACGGGTCAGATCATTGGCAAGCGGGATACAGGCGGCGAGGTCCACGCCACGGGGTGGTTCTTCTGGGTGTGCTGGCACAAAACCATAGGTATCGCGCCTTTGATCAAAGAAATCCGCTGCCCCCGGGAAACCCTGAGCGAGCATCCCTGTGACGTCATTAAACAGCGCATCAAATTCCATCCCGACCCCATCTTTTGCCTGACCCAACAGGGTTTCGGGGCAAATAGCAAGGGTCGGAACGGCGGATGGATCAGCCCTGGGCTTCGAAGTTATCTTCGCGCAGCAGGGCCTGGCCGTCCGGCTGCATCACCCAGAGTTCACGGGTGATGATGCCGTGGGCGTTGTTCATGGTCCAGGAGGCGGAAATCACGGCTTCGTTCTCGTTCAGAACTTCAACTTTCGCATCGGTATAAGCCACCTCGGCGAAACCTTTGGACACAAGATCATCCCAGAACGCCTGAATTTCGGCCCGACCCCGGAAGGTTCCAAACGGGGCGGCTGTCATGACCGCATCTTCTTCATAACAGGCGGCGCAACCCGCGCCATTGCCGCTGTTAAAAGCTGTTTTCCATTCAGCCAGTTTCGTCAGTGCTGCAGTTTCAATCGCTGTGGTCATCGTCACATTCCTTTTGTTTCTTAAGGGATATGTCGCCTGCCGCCCGGTCTGAAACAAGGTTGATTGTGTGAAATAATAGTTTAATACAATTACACAATGAAACTGAACCCAAATGACCTTCTGATCTTTCTGACGATCACTGAAACCCGGAGCCTCACTGAGGCGGCGGCGCGCAACGGGTTGACCAAATCGGCAGTCAGCCAGGCGTTGAAGCGGCTGGAAGATGCGATTGGGGCGAAGCTGTTGTTCCGTACAACACGTTCACTGTCGCTGACAGAGGCCGGGATGCGCCTGCTGCCCATGTGCCGGAAGATGCGTGAGGCCCAGCAGGAAATTGACGCGGTTGTCTCGGATCTGACGGATAAAAGCGCCTCGCTGACAGTGACCGCGCCGCATGCGCTGTGTCAGCCCCTGCTGATCCCGCTGCTTTCACAGATCAGCGAAACAGATATTCGTGTGATTGCCGATGACGCCGCGCTGAACCTAGTGGACCACCAGATTGATCTGGCCATCCGTGTTGGCGCCCCTGCCCCGCAATCGGCACAGATCACACGGATCGGAACGCTGAATGAAAGCCTCTGGGCGGCGGACGCCTTGGTTCAGAAAATGGGCGGTGTTCCCGGTGATCTTCGGGCGCTGGAAACCTGGCCCCATGCGGCAAATGACTGGCAGGGTAGCCCCTTGCGCTATCCGCTGGAAAACGGTGACATTCTGACCGCCCATCCCCGCTTTCGCTGCAATACTGTGCATGGTTTGCAGGGGTTCATCGCACAGGGCAGTGCTGTGGGCTTGCTGCCGGATATTCTGACGCAGACCGATCCCCGTCTGACACGGCTGGTGCCGATCTCACAAAGTCCGGTTTACGCCCTGCACCAACACGGCAAAACACCCCCACCGGGATTGCGGGACCTTATTCAGGCACTGCGTAACAGGCTGAAAAAGATCTGATCCATTATAAATGCCCCGGTTTGGGAAAACTGTCAGTCAGAGAGGCGTTCATTCCATACAAGTCACACAGGCACTGCCATTCACTGGCAAATTTATGGGCAAAAGCTTCACGTTCGACCGAGGGACGTCTGAAATAAGCATCCCCATGATCGTCCTGTCCCTTCAGACGCAGATAGTCCACCCAATGGCCAAATTCGTGTAAAAGTGTGCGGCGAAACAGCGTGTTGCCGACACCTGTTTCGGTCAGCGAAATCTTGTATCCACGTCGATCTTCCGTGATCTGATGCCCATCCAGCCTGAGACGGGCAAGCTCTTCCTGATCCATCAGTGTCAGCTTGCGGGGCCAGGAAAGCTCTGTGCCTGTGCGTTGTGCTTCCAGCATAAGCGCAGACCCTTTCGGTCCCGAATGCCCTGCAACTGAAAACTCTGCGTGGAACTGCATCCGGCCCCAAACCGGAAACTGCGAAGTTTGTTTGTTCGTGGGCTGACGAAAGACCAACAGATCCGGGAGAACAAAACCAGCCTCAGCCAATCTGGTAAGTGGTGCAAGGACCGCATCGGGCGAATTGCCAAAAGAAAATCCCGGGCGGGTCTCTTCTATGATCAGCGCGATCTCTTGTCCCGCCAGAGCATGATGGACCACAGTCACCTGTCCCAGGTTTTCATGCGCAAGATGCCAGACCTGGCCGCACTGACGCGGCTCAGGGATACGCATCGTATTGTCCTGCCCGTGGCCTGCGGCCCTGGTTCCGATCTTACGGTTCCGACGAACAGGATTGCGCATGATCAGCTGCCGTGGGGCTTTTTACCCAGGTGTTTACGCAGACGCGAAGGTGTTGATTTTGTGCGGTCTTTATACGGGTTGTCCTGACTGCGCATCCAGAGACGGATCGGAATGCCGGGCATGTCGAAATCCACCCGCAACCCGTTCACCAGATAGCGTGTATAGCTTTCGGGCAGCTTTTCGGGCAGCGAACACATGATAACAAAGCCAGGCGGGCGTGTACGCACCTGTGTCATGTAACGCAGTTTAATGCGACGGCCAGATGGTGCGGGGGGCGGGTGCGCCTCGAGCATGTCCATGAGCCAGCGGTTCAGTTTCGCGGTGGAAATCCGGCGGTTCCAGATGTCATGCACGCGCAGCACAGCTTCGCGCAGACGTTCCATACCACGGCCGGTTTTCGCGGAAATCGTGATCAATGGCGCGCCTTTCAGCTGCGGCAGCAGACGGGCAAAAGATTCTTTGAGGTCTTTCAGCTTTTGCTGTTTTTCGTCCTCAATATCCCATTTGTTCACCGCGATCACCACGGCGCGACCTTCGCGTTCCGCAAGGTCGGCTATGCGCAGATCCTGTTGTTCAAACGGGATCGCCGCATCCAGCAGAACCACCACGACTTCGGCAAATTTTACCGCGCGCAGACCATCGGCAACGGACAGTTTTTCAAGCTTTTCCTGCACTTTGGCTTTTTTGCGCATACCAGCGGTGTCAAACATCCGCACAGGTGTGTCGCCCCAGTCAAACCGCAGGGAGATCGCATCACGGGTGATGCCCGCTTCGGGGCCCGTCAGCAGGCGCTCTTCGCCCAGAACCTGGTTGATAAGCGTGGATTTACCAGCGTTCGGGCGACCAACAACAGCGATCTGCAGCGGGCGGCCCGTTGTGAAATCGCGGCTTTTGCCTTCGACTTCGGCGTCAGCTTCTTCATCGGTCAGCTCGACGTCAACGTCGGGCATTTCTTCTTGTTCTTTGGCTTCATAGGCATCAGCCAGCGGCATCAGAACCTGGTACAGATCTTCCATGCCTTCGCCATGTTCGCCGGACAGGCGCAGCGGTTCACCAAGACCAAGCGAATAGGCTTCAAGCCAGCCTTCTTCGCCGGCTTTGCCTTCGGATTTATTCGCGGCCAGGATCACATGTTTGGCGTTTTTGCGCAGGATATCTGCGAACAGTTCATCCGTCGCCAGAACACCGTCACGTGCGTCGATCATGAACAGACAGATGTCTGCCATTTCAGCCGCGCGTTCCGTCAGGCGGCGCATCCGGCCCTGAAGGCTGTCATCTGTCGCGTCTTCCAGACCGGCGGTGTCGATCACGGTGAACCGCAGATCCCCCAGGCGGGCCTCGCCTTCGCGCAGGTCACGGGTCACGCCCGGCTGGTCATCAACAAGCGCCAGCTTCTGCCCGACAAGGCGGTTAAACAGGGTGGATTTCCCCACATTCGGACGGCCAACAATGGCGACGGTAAGTGTCATGATTCATTTCCCCGGACGGATAAGCCGCCCCGATACACCATATATGCAAAAAGCGAAAGGGGGCGTGGTATTTCGCCCCCTCTGCAAAAATCGAAACGCGCCCGTCAGCGGGCGGCGTGTTACCGGTATGCCAGCAACTGGCCTTTGGCGTTGACCACATAAAGCGTGCCACCGACAACCGCCATGGAGCTTGCGGCCCCACCCGGCAGCGGCGTTTCAGAGATCAGGCTGCCGTCTTCGGGCGAAAACGCCCGCAACATGCCGTCACCAGAAGCCACCATGACCTGCCCACCGGCAAGGATCGGGCCGAAATGCGGGTAAACGCTTTCGCGGCGGCGCACTTTACGGGCCTCAAAATACGGCAGGAAAGCCCCCCAGATACGTTCACCCGTAGCGGCGTCCAGACGCAGAAGTTCCGCCTGATCAGACACGGCAAATACTGCATTGCCAGACGCCCAGACCGGGTTCATCGCACCATCGGTTGCAGTCCAGATGCGTTCGCCGCTGGTCGCTTCCAGGGCAGCGATCCGGCCGGCAGAAGAACCTACATAGATACGATCGCCGGAAATCACCGGATCGCCTGTGATATCAACCACTTCCGCATAGACACGCCCGCGACGTTGCCCCGCAAGGCTGGCCGCCCAGAGACGCACACCGCCACGTGGGAAGGTCGCGTTCAGATCGCCAGAGGCATAGGGGAAGACTGCGATATTGTTGTTCACAGCCGGGCCTGCCCCGCCCGAGATACCGCTTTCAGACGGGATGCCCGGGATGTTCCATTGCACACGACCATCGGTCTTATCAATCGCCCAGGCTTTGCCGTCACGGGACACCACATAAACGAGATCGCCGTAAACCGTTGGCACCCCGGTTGCAGCCCCTTCCAGACGCTGCGTCCAGAGTTCATCACCGGTTGCGGCCTCAACCGCGACAAGCGTGCCAAAACCTGTTGTGACAAACAGGGTGCCGCCATCAATCGCAAGCCCGCCACCGCTGGCCGCGTCATTGTTGTCAAAGCCCGGCGTCACGTCTTTTGACCAGAGGCGTTCACCACTGGCAGATGTCGCCACAAGCTGTGTGCGGCTGTCCAGCGTAAAGATACGGCCATCCGCCACCACTGGATCAGCGGTGATCTGATAGCGGCGGCTGTTGCCTGCCCCGATATCAGCGGACCAGATCAGTTCAGGTGTGCCGTTGAACGCCGGGTGCTGTACGCGGTGGCTGGCCGATCCGTTGCGGTGGGTCCAGCTTGCATGATTGACCTGCGCAGGCGCGTTAAAGCCCACGGCACGGTTTTCACGCAGCACCCGGTCGCCAGAGCGTTCCAGTTCTTCGCGGGTTACACGGATTTCTGCTTCGGCATCCCCCGCTTCAAATTCCTGACTGACATTCGCAGGTGCGCGCAGATCATGGCGTTCACCCGGCAGGATCACTTCCCGCTTTGAACAGGCCGCCACCAGGATACCGGCCGCCATAAGCGCCATAACTGAGGCCCGGAAAGGCATATTGCTGCGCAGAGGCGCGTTGTTTGAACTGTTTTTCACGGTCTGACCTTTATCTGTCACGATCTGGCCCCTTTGCCTGAAATATGCCGCAGCCCTGCGGCCTTCTGCCCTGCAACCCGCAGAGCAGAGATTCACGTCATCAGATTATGTCGTCTCAAGGCTGCCGCCAAGCGCCTCAAGCAATTGCAGAACACGCACGCGCTGTGCAGAGGTGATCTCTGAATCAACGGCGATGTTTTGCAGACGTTCAATCGCAGCGTCGGTTTCACCCGCAGCAAGATCAAGAGACGCCAGCTGTTCTTCTGCCAGAAGACGGAAGGCCGCCCCCGGTGCCGCAATGCTTTCAAGCGATGTGCGGGCTTCGACCGCATCAATACCCGCAAGAGAGGCGCCTTTGAGAACAGCAAGATCGCGATAAACCTGCGCCAGTGAACTGTCTGCCGCAACTTCCGCATACAGCGTGGCAGCGCGGGCCGTATCCCCGGCATCGGCAGCCTCAGCCGCCTCATAGAACCCCAGAACATTTGCAGCACCACTTTCAGAGGTTGCCGCAGCGCGGGCTTCGGAAAGAGCCTGGATCCGTGTCTGGGGATCTTCGGTTTCAAGCGCCAGAATAATCCCGTCCCCTGCAGCCTGAGCCGCGGTTTCCATCTGAGATTTCCGGATTTCATTCCAGGTTGCGCCACCAACAATGGCAATGACCGCGACACCCGCGATCCAGCCATAACGCCGGACCATCGTCCAAAGCTGTTCCTGGCGCACCTCTTCGGTGACTTCTTCAATGAAACTGTCTGTATTGCTCACAGAGCTGCTCCCATAATTTTGCGCGGGGGATCTGTCACCGCCTGACATCATTCCCCACATATAATTTTCTTCCCTCTTAGCGCGTCTGGCGCAGCTTTGCCAAGGGTTGATACCAGGTCTGAGGGATCGGCTGGCTGCCACAGGCGGCTTCCCGCCCGCAATTCTGCATATTTACACAGTCCGGCTACGGTCTTACGCGAAACCGAACACTGACAGAAACCTTGCCAGACAGTCTGAAACTGCCTAAATAAACTAAACTGTTCAGAACGCCTGCAGCAAAACGCCATATTTTCTGAAACAGCAAGATTTATATCCCGGATTTCACTATTGTTCCGGTGACAGGAATGGAAACGCCGGCCGACGGGCTGGTCATGCGAAGAGGCGCGACGCGCCCGGAAGGTTAAGATGAGATTTTTTTCTCTGCTGACAGCAACACTGGTCGTTGTGTTTCTTTATGCCCTTGTACTTGAACGCGACAGCCTGCGCGCCTGGGCTTCCGGTGCGGCGGCAGAGGAGAACCCTGAAGGCGAAGGGATCGCCCTGCCCGAACAGCTTGTGGCTGTGGTTGCGGTGAAATCCCAGGCCCGTTCCGTTGAAAATGCCCTGCTGCTGCGCGGCGAAACCGAAGCTTCACGTCAGGTTGTTGTGTCGTCGGAAACATCCAGCCGTGTGGTTTCTGAACCCATCCGCAAAGGCGCATTTGTCGAGGCCGGTCAGTTGCTTTGTGAACTTGATCCCGGCACACGCCCAAGCGCCGTCGCCGAAGCCCGTGCCCGTGTCTCAGAAGCCCAGGCAAATGAAGTTGCCGCACGCATTGATATTAACGCCGCCGAACGCCTGGGCGAAGGCGGGTATGCCTCAGAAACCCGCGTCGCAACCGCGCGCGCAGCCCAGGAAGCGGCCCTGGCCGGTGTGCAGGCTGCTGAGGCGGGTGTTGCCGCCGCTGAAAAGGAAATCGAACGTCTGAGCATCCGCGCGCCTTTTGCCGGTCTGCTGGAAAGTGACACAGCCGAACTGGGGGCTTTGATGCAACCAGGTACGCCTTGCGCCACGGTCATTCAGCTGGACCCTGTGAAACTGGTGGGCTTTGTGCCGGAAACCCAGGTCTCTGACATCACCGTTGGTGCCCTGGCAGGTGCACGGCTGACGTCTGGTCATGAAGTCAGCGGTGCTGTCACCTTCCTGTCCCGTTCTTCTGACCCGCAGACCCGCACCTTTCGCGTGGAAATCGAAATTCCGAACCCTGATTTCTCTATCCTTGACGGTCAGACCGCTGAGATCCTGATTGCCTCCAGCGGGTCTGATGCCCATCTTCTGCCCGGCTCCGCCCTGACTCTGTCCAATGACGGCACCCTGGGTGTGCGTATTGTCGGTGAAGGTGACATCGCGAACTTTGCCCCTGTGGACTACATCCGTGACACGCCGGAAGGTGTCTGGCTGTCCGGTTTGCCTGACGAGGTCATCGTGATCACCGAAGGTCAGGAATATGTTGGCAATGGCGAAAAGGTTGAAGTGCATTTCGCGGAGAACAACCAATGACCCGTATCATCGATTGGGCAGCAGAACATGCCCGAATGGTCCTGGCCTTTATCGTGCTGTCCCTGACAGCCGGGTCAATGGCTTATGTTTCCCTGCCGAAAGAAGGCGAACCGGATATTGATATTCCGGCGCTTTTCGTATCCGTGCCCTTCCCCGGGATTTCTGCGGAAGATGCGGAAAAGCTGCTAGTTCAGCCGATGGAAACGGAACTGTCTGATCTGGATGGCCTGAAAGACATGTCCGGCACCGCAGCCGAAGGCTACGCCGGTGTGGCGCTGGAATTTGAATTTGGCTGGGACAAGACCAAGATCATCGCCGATGTGCGCGATCGCATGGGCCGGGTGGAAGCAGAATTCCCCGCAGGTGCCGAAACCTACACCATTAATGAAATCAACTTCTCTGAATTTCCGATCCTGATTGTCAACCTCACCGGCAACGTGCCGGAACGCACTTTGTTGCGTGTTGTGAAGGACTTGCAGGACGCGGTTGAAGGGCTTGAACCGGTTCTGGAAGCAGGGATTGCCGGCCAGCGCGATGAAATGCTTGAGGTTCTGATCGATCCTCTGAAACTTGAGGCCTATAACGTCACTGCCCCTGAACTGATCCAGGTTGTCCAACAGAACAATCAGCTGATCGCTGCGGGCGAAATTGACAGCCCCTCGGGCACATTTTCCCTGAAGATCCCGTCCAGCTTTGATGAACCGCAGGATGTTTACAATCTGCCGGTTAAAACCAATGGCGAACGGGTGGTCACGCTTGGTGATCTGGCGGAAATCAACCTGACCTTTGAAGACCGCATCGGCACCGCCCGTTTTAACGGCGAAAACACCGTGGCGTTGCAGGTGGTGAAACGCAAAGGCTTTAACATCATCGACACGTCAGCCCTGGTCCGTGAAACCATTGAGGCGGAAATCGCCAATTGGCCAGCAGAGCTGAAGGCTGCGGTTGAGGTTGGTTTTTCCAATGACCAGAGCCGCACAGTCGGATCCATGGTCAGCCAGCTGGAAGGATCGGTTCTGACCGCGATTGCGCTGGTGATGATCGTTATTCTCGGCGCGCTTGGCGTGCGGTCTGCCCTGCTTGTGGGCTTTGCGATCCCCACGTCGTTCCTGCTGTGTTTCGTGCTGCTGGCCCTCATGGGGATCACCGTTTCCAACATTGTGATGTTTGGTCTGATCCTTGCGGTGGGGATGCTTGTGGACGGTGCGATTGTGGTTGTGGAATATGCCGACCGCCGCATCAAAGACGGCATTGGCCCGATGCACGCCTATGTCGAAGCGGCGAAACGCATGTTCTGGCCGATCATTTCATCAACCGCGACCACGCTTTGTGCCTTCCTGCCAATGTTGTTCTGGCCTGGTGTGCCCGGGCAATTCATGGGCATGCTGCCGGTGACGCTGATCTTTGTTCTCTCAGCCTCTCTGGTTGTCGCACTGATCTATCTGCCGGTGATGGGCGGCGTTGCCGGCCGTATGAGCCGCAGCTTTGGTCACATGGCCGACACCCTGCGTCCGCTGCATATCGGCATTCGGATTGCACTGGTTCTGCCGTCGGTCTTCCTGATCTATTCCGGCCTGAAAGCCATGCTGAATTCCGGGCAGTTCTTTGGCACGCTTCTGGCGCTTGGTGTCTTTGCAGTGGGGGGCATGGCGACCTCTGTCACCATGGCTGCCGCCCTGCCCGAGCCGCGTGAAAAGCGTATTCAGGCAGGCTTCCGCCGCAATTACTTTGGCCGCATGATCAGTTTCATTTCCGGCAACCCGGTGATGCCGCTGGTGGTGCTGGGGGTTTCCGGTTTCTTCGTGATGTCCACCTTCACCTATTTCGGTGCGAACAATAACGGCGTTGAATTCTTTGTGGAAAGCGAACCGGAACAGGCGATTGTTTATGTCAAACAGCGCGGCAACCTGTCGCTTGAGGAAAAAGATGATGCGGTACGCCGGGTCGAAGAAGTGGTTCTTTCTGTTCCCGGCATCCAAAGTTCCTTTGCCTTCGCAGGCCAGGGTGGCCTGAACAATAACACCGGCGGCGCACAGCCCCCACGTGACAGTATTGGTCAGGTGCAGATCGAACTAATCCCATGGGACGAACGCCCGACAGAAACCACGATGGAATTCCTCTTTGGTTTCATCCCCTACCCGGCCACTGGCATTGTGCCGGAATATGACGGCGATTACGTCATTGACCGTCTGAAAGAACGTCTGGCGGAACTGCCGGGGCTTCAGACTGAAATTCTGAACCTTGCCCAGGGCCCGGCCTCAGCGAAACCTGTGCATCTGCGTCTGAAAAGCGATGATCCGGAGGCCCTGCGTCTGGCGGCGGAAACCGCGCGGGCACAGTTTGATGGCACAATCGGCCTGACAGCGGTTGAAGACACGCTGCCCCTGCCCGGTATCGACTGGGAAATCGAAGTCGACGTGGCGCGTGCTGGTCGTTACGGCGCCGATGTGGCGACTGTGGGCGGCATGGTGCAGCTTGTGACACGGGGTATTCTGCTGGACACGATGCGGGTTGATTCATCCGATGAAGAAATCGAGATCCGCGTGCGCCTGCCGGAACAGGATCGCCTGCTATCTACACTGGATACGCTGAAGGTCCGCACGGCTGATGGGCTTGTGCCTTTGTCAAACTTCATCTCGCGCCGTCCGGTTGCAGCGCTTGCGCAGATTGACCGCGACAACCAGCAACGCAACCTGGATATCAAAGCTGCGGTGGATGATGGTCTGGTGAAATTCACCACGGAAGACGAGGTTGAGGGCGAAACGGTTGAGGTCATCCAAGCCATCGCATGGGCGCTGGAAGACGGGGCAGAAGCCCCGGCTGGCACCCGTCGCGTGGACAGTGATGCCGGCAGTTTTGCCTTCACCTGGTTTAATGAGGGCCAGTCTGCGGCTGCTGTGATTGATCTGCTGGATCAGGGCGATGCCAAGACCACGCCGATCACCGCCAATGAACGGATTGCTGAGGTCACGAAATGGCTGGAAAGCGGTGATGTTCTGCCAACCGGTGTGACCTGGGAGTGGACCGGCGATCAGGATGATCAGGAAGAAAGCGGGGCCTTCCTGGCCCAGGCCTTCAGTGGTGCGCTTGGCCTGATGTTCATCATTCTACTGGCGCAGTTCAACTCTGTCTATAATTCGGTTCTTGTGCTTCTGGCGGTGGTTCTGTCCACCACAGGTGTGCTGATCGGGATGCTGGTGATGGGACAGACGTTCTCTATCATTATGACCGGCACTGGTATTGTGGCTCTGGCGGGGATTGTGGTGAACAACAACATTGTTCTTATTGATACCTATCAGGAATACGCCCGCTTCATGCCCCGGCTTGAGGCGATTTCCCGCACAGCCCAGGCCCGGATCCGCCCGGTTCTGTTAACCACGCTGACAACAATGGCTGGCCTGACACCTATGATGCTTGGGCTGAACCTTGATTTCATCAACGGCGGTTATTCTATCGACAGCCCGACAGCGCTGTGGTGGAAACAACTGGCGACAGCTGTGGTCTTTGGCCTTGGGATTGCAACGGTTCTGACACTTGTGCTGACCCCATCTCTGCTGGCGCTGCGTGTCTGGATTTCTGTTGGGGCTTACCGGTCATTCTCTGGCCTGAAAGCCATGTCCATGGGGCCGAAAAGCCAGACCGCCCGTGACATTGCCCTGGGTCGTGCTGCGCGGAAGATCAAAGCGCCAGAGATCCTGTGGAATGTGCCAGAGGTGGAAACAGAAACCTCAACTGAGGACGAAGATCTGCCCGTCTATATGAAACAGGCGGCGCAGGACGATGTTGAAGCAGAAACACCCGATGAAAAGCCCGAGAAACCAGGCAAAGACATCAAAGCCGCAGAGTAAACAAAGGCCGGGGAAATCCCCGGCCTTTTCTTTTGTCAGCTTCCGTTCAGAAAATCGCAATCACTCACCGGCGGCGGCGGCCGTCAGCTTGTTCAATGCCCCGGTCATACGGGTCAGAACCTCTGCATCTTCCGGCAGCCCATGCACCGTGGAAAATTCTGATGGCGCATGCCAGGCCATGGTCACCTGACCTTCGGCATCCTCATAAACAACCACCCGCAAAGGCAGATCAAGACCCGCGGATTGCGACAGTTGCATCGCGGGCGTGCCCAGGGCGGGGTTGCCGAACATCAGCATTTCTGTCGGGCGCAGATCTGTGCCGACAGACGCCGCCCCCGCAGCATGGTCCACCCGGGCAAATACTTTTGCGCCGGCGTTTTCCACCGCAGCGGCCAGGCGATCTACGGTCTCAGTCACGGAATAGGCGCTGCTGCGTGTGACCAGGTTTTCAGCGAAAGATGCAGTTGTCATGAGCAGGCTCACTCCTAATGTCAGGGCAAAGTGTTTCATGGGATATATTCCATAGGTTTCATTGCCCGCAGAAAGCCCGCTCACAGATCAATTGGCAAATCACGTCACCGTCAGTTACGCCACTTCTTCTTCCGCACGCTGACGATCCCACATGCTGGAATAGCGGCCTTTGAGGGCCAACAATTCATCATGTGTCCCGCGTTCTGACACCTGACCACCTTCCAGAACGATGATCTCATCCGCATCCGCCACAGTTGACAAACGGTGCGCAATCGTCAACACCGTGCGCCCCTGTCCCATTTCAGACAGGCTGGCCTGAATGGAACTTTCGGTCTCGGTATCAAGCGCTGATGTCGCTTCATCCAGCAACAGGATCGGCGGGTTTTTCAGAAGCGTCCGGGCAATGCCCACGCGCTGCTTTTCACCACCGGACAGTTTCAGACCGCGTTCGCCGACCTGGGTGTCATAGCCTTCTGGCAGACCCATGATGAAATCATGGATCTTTGCGGCTTTGGCAGCTTCGATCACATCGGCATGTGTGGCATCGTCGCGGCCGTAGGCAATGTTGTATCCCACGGTGTCATTGAACAGAACCGTATCCTGCGGCACGACACCAATCGCATCATGCAGGCTTTGCTGTGTGATATCACGCACATCCTGACCGTCAATTTTCAGGGCACCACTGTTCACATCATAAAACCGGAACAGCAGCCGACCTATGGTGGATTTACCGGCACCAGATGGCCCGACAATCGCCAGAGACCCGCCGGCTGGCACGCTGAGATCAAGCCCGTTCAGAATGGGGCGCTCATGATAATAGCCGAAGTGAATGTTCTCAAAACGGATCTCGCCGCCTTTCACCTGCAGATCAGCGGCATTGTCTTTATCGTTCACTTCCGCTGGCTGTTCCAGCAGACCAAACATTTCGCCCATATCCACCAGTGCCTGACGGATTTCACGGTAGACCGTGCCCAGGAAATTCAGCGGCATGGTGATCTGGATCATATAGGCGTTGACCATGACAAAATCACCCACTGTCAGATCGCCATTTTCCACACCAATCGCCGCCATCACCATGACGGCCACAAGGCCGCCTGTGATCAGGAAAGCCTGACCAAAGTTCAGGAACGCCAGGGAATAGGCGGTTTTCAGGGCCGCAACCTCATAGCCTTCCATGGCTTTGTCATAGCGCCGTGCTTCGCGCGCCTCTGCGCCAAAATATTTCACGGTTTCAAAGTTCAGCAGACTGTCGATCGCCTTTTGGTTGGCGTCTGTGTCCTGGTCATTCATCTGTTTGCGGATTTTCACGCGCCATTCCGTCACCTTGAAGGTGAACCAGATATAAACTGCAATGGTGCCCACAACGACAACCAGATACCAGACATCAAACACCGCCCAGAGGATCAGCGCGATAAACAGCAGTTCCAGCACCAGGGGACCGATGGAAAACAGCAGGAAGCGTAGCAGGAATTCCACGCCCTTTACGCCCCGTTCCACAATCCGGGACAGACCACCGGTTTTCCGGGTGATGTGATAACGCATAGACAGCTTGTGAATATGTTCAAAGGTACGCAGGGCCAGCATCCGCAGCGCGCGTTGGCCGACACGGGCAAAAATCACATCGCGCAGCTGCTGGAACCCGATGTTCAGCAGCCGTGCCCCACCATATGCCACCGTCAGACCAATCGCCCCCATGGCCAGAAGCCAGGCCGCGCTGCCATCTTCTGCCGCCAGAGAATCCACCGCAGCCTTATAAAGAAACGGTGTGCCCACGGCGATGACCTTAGACAAAAGCAGCATGATCATCGCCAGAACCACCCGGCGTTTCACCCAGCCCTGCCCTTCAGGCCAGAGATACGGCGCAACCCGGCGGATCGTCGCCCAGCCCCCGGAAAGGTTTTCAGATGTGGGCAGTTCGCCCCCTGCTGTCATATTGCGCATGTCAGTTCTTTCGCTGCCGATGGGTTGCTGTATTCCGGAGGTCATATCTAATGCGCCTGCCCGGAAATGACCAGAGTTTCCCCCGTGCAAAGACACACATATCAAAAAAAGATGATATATTTCCCGCACAGATCACGCGTCTCACAAAAACACCGCCAGGTTTCCCCGGCGGCGTTTTCATTTTTGTTCTGTAAATATCCCGGGGGTGTGGGGGTTGGCCCCCACCCGCACCTCAGCCTTATTCCGGCAGCTCAAAAATCTGCCCTGGATAGATCAGATCAGGATCCCGGATCTGATCTTTATTGGCTTCAAACAGCTGCACATAGAGGAAGCCATCGCCATAGGTTTCTGACGCAATCCCCCAAAGGGTAAAGCCCGGCTGCACCGTCACAATTTGCGGACGCGCAGGGGTGGGTTCTGCCTGGACCGCTGGCGACGTTGCATCACCCGTGCTTGCCACGGGTTCTGTCACAGCAACTGGGGCCGCCTCTTCCGTCGCTACAGCTGAAGCAACAGCAATCACATCGTCGCTGGTAATTTCTGTCACGGTTTCTGCCGCGCCGTTCTGATCGCTTGTCTCGCCCTGGTTCACATGATTGGTCACCACGCTTTCCGAAGCTTCCACCGCCGCAACGGTCAGTTCACTTTCATCAGCCCCCGCGTCAGCTTCCGGGGCTTCCGAAGCTGCGTTACCTTCTGTCACCACATCTTCCACAACCGGGCTTCCGGCACCAAGCTGCGCCGCCAGCACGGCTTCTACAGCCTCACGCTGGAACGGGATTTGCGCCCGGGAGGTCACGGCACCATCTGCCCCGATCTGATCCGCACGCAAGACATAAAGGCCGCTTTCCACATCCGGAAGCACAGCTTCCCATGTGAATACATCTGAAATATCTGCCGTGACCAATGCTTCATTGTTCACATAAATCCGTACAGTTTCATCCGCCCGGGTGCCCTGCCCGGCAATCAGAACTTCACCGGCGCTGCCATAGGAAATCGTATCGATGCGCACAGCAGATGGCGCAACAGCCGTGGGCAGAACGCGAATGCCGTCTTCATCTGCAATCACGGTCCGGGCTTCCACGGTTTCTGCCGTACCAGTCGCTGCTGCACTTGTCACGGTGTCGGCTTCAGCGGCCTCATCCGCCTCAGACACGGCGGCGGCCACGGTTTCTTCATCCGCAACCTCTGCCGACGTTTCCTGCGCAACAGTGCTTTCATCCACAGCCGGTTCTTCAGCTGCCACCTCTGCAACCACAACAGGCAAAGCGAAAGGTTCAACAATAACAGATTGTTCTGACAGAACCACCTGACCGTCTTCTCTGGTCCCCCGCAGGGTCATCACCCGGGGCAGATCTGAGGGTTCAACCATGAACAGCGCCGCAAATTCGCCGCCGGCATTCACCGTGGTTTCAGCAATCACATCTCCTTCAATCAGCACCTCTAGCCTGCCGGTTTCTGCATTCCCGGCGACAAGCGCGTTGCCGTCGGGATCAATACGCACAACATCAAACACCGGAACAATCGCGTTGGTGATCTCATCCGTGTCAGCGGCCGCGGCGGTTTCAAGGGAGTCTTCACCTTCAGACGTCTCGCTTTCATCCGCGGCATTGGCCGTTTCGGTTTCCTCTTCGCCATCCGCGACCGGACCTGCGCCGCTTTCTGCCACGACCGCAGTTTCAGCGTCACTGTCAGATGCGCTGGCCGCCGCAGCAACGTCAGTCGCGTCATCCGTGTCAGAAACAGCATCGGCGTCAACATCCGCCACCGCATCGTCCGCCTGAACACCCTCATTCGCCTCTGTGTCAGAGACCTGCTGAACAGCTGTATCAGCCTCGGGTGTCGTGGCGTTCTGATACACGCCCCAGCCAAAATATCCCGCCAGCAACAGCACAACCGCCCCTGCAGCACCGACGAATGACCCGCCGCTTCCCTTTGGTGTTTCTTCTGACATCGCCTATCCCCGGACTGCCTGTATTTCTGATTAACCGAAGGCAAATCAGATCATCGTGGTTTTTTCACGGCACCAGCAGAGGGGGCACAAAATCAACACCCACAACCGGGACCTGTGCGACCATAGCAAGGGGCAGGACACCGGTCAAAAGAAGCCTTGGGTTATTTCGGCTTTTAGTTAATTTTTCTGCGCCATAAGCGTCAGATCGTTTTGATCTCTACGCCATAAACGGGCCCAATCCGGAAAACATGCCCTTTGCCCGCTTTGCACAAATGGCCGCCTTAAAGTATCGTGTCAAAAACAGAATGGTTGCCTTATGTCTGAAACGTCAAACTCACCTCTTGCCAAACCCCTGACTTTGCCATGTGGCGTAATACTGAAGAACCGGATTGCTAAAGCTGCAATGTCTGACTCTCTTGGCGATGGTGCGGGTAATCCGACCAGGGACCAGATCAGTCTTTACGAACGGTGGGCCAGGGGTGGTCTGGCGTTGTCAATCATCGGAGAGGTCCAGGGCACGCCCCATTTTGCAGAGAAACCCGGAAACCTCATTTTGAACGGCCACTCGGATCGGGAACTGCTTGAACGCCTTGCAACAGCAGGCGCAACGGACAATGCCCAACTGTGGCTTCAGCTTGGGCATGCAGGTGCCATGGCCGATGCTGGTATCAGCACGCCAAAGGGGCCAAGTGCACTAAACCTGCCCGGCCTGACCTGCGGCGCATTGTCGTTGGATGAGATACACGCGTTGCCCGCCGAATTTGCCCATACAGCGCGGCTTACGAAACAGCTTGGGTTCGGGGGCGTGGAACTGCACGCAGCACATGGGTTTCTGCTGAACCAGTTTCTTTCACCCTTGTTCAACAAACGCACGGATGCCTACGGCGGGTCTTTGCAAAACCGGATGCGGTTGTTGCAGGAAGTGACCGATGCCGTGCGCAGTGCCGTCGGGCCAACATATCCTGTTGGCATCAAATTGAATGCGACGGATCAGCTTGAAGGCGGATTTGCCGAAGATGAATCCCTTGAAGTCGTTGCGGCACTGGACAATGCAGGCATTGACCTGATCGACATCAGCGGCGGAACCTATTTTCCGGGTGCGGCGTCCTCTTCTGATCGATCTGGATCTGGTCCCTATTTTCTGGATTTCGCAAAACGCGCCCGTGCAAAGACCGGCGTTCCATTGATGGTTACGGGTGGTTTCAAAACGCTCGCTCAGGCCAAAAGTGCAATCACCGATGGCACCGCCGATATCGTCGGGCTGGCGCGTGCCCTGGTTGTTGATCCTGAACTGCCGTCCTTCTGGTTGGCGGGTCAGCGCGGCGAAATTCAGTTTCCACGCTTCAAAAACCCGCCTGAAGGCGGTGTGACCGCCTGGTACACGATGCAGATCACGCAGAATGCAAAGGGTGAGGCCACGCTTGTTTCTGATGATTTAGAAGACGCGATTGCCGAATATGAGAACCGGGACGATGCGAGACGGCTGATCTGGAACGCACATCTAAGCCGGGCCTGACACGACTGCGGTGCATTAGAAAATTGAATGGCTGCCAAAGAAACTGCGGGCTTGCGATGTCACGGGCCTGGCCCTGATCTGATCCAGCCAACGTGTCAGATGTTCTGCCTTTTGCAGCGACAGGCCAAGATGATCGTGGATGTGCAGCCAGGGAAACAGTGCAATATCGGCAATGCTATAGGCGTCGCCGCATATGAATTGCCTGTCGCTTAAGTGGGTATTCAGATGTTCGACAACGCCATTTGCGATGTTGCGGTGCCGTTCCAAAGCCTCAGGGTTTTGGGTCTTTGCAAAGCGCGTCCAGTGTTCCACCTGACCAAAATGCGGGCCCTGTGTGGATGCCTGATAGAAAAGCCAGGCGGTCAGCTCCGGGTCGTCCCTCGTCCCCCAACCTGATGTCCGGGCCAGGTTTAGCAGGATTGAGTTTGATTCAACCTGGTGCCGTTGCCCATCAAAAAGCACGGGCACTTTGCCAGCCGGGTTTATGGCGCGAAATGCGGGGTCATGTTGTTCACCGGCGCGGATATTGATCGGGACGAATTCAAAATCTGTGTCGGTTTCCAGAAGTAACATCAAGATCTTAAGCGTATTGATCGTGTCGAACCCGTATAGTTTCATCATTGGATCAGGCCTGCCAGGATGTGGGCATAACGGGTGTCAGTTCCAACAGTGATTTCGTGTATGCGGCCGTTGGGGCTGTATAAACTGCATCTGTTTCACCGATCTCTTCGATCTTGCCATGTCGCAGAACCGCCGTTTCATCGGCCATCTGGCGCACCACGGCCAGGTTGTGGCTGATGAAAAGGATCGTCAGGCCAAACTTGCTTTGCAAATCTTTCAGAAGGTTCAGAATTTCCGCCTGAATAGAGACATCAAGGGCCGAGGTGGGTTCATCACAAATCAAAAAGCGCGGACGTGCCAACAGGGCGCGCGCCACGGCGATGCGTTGCCGCTGACCACCAGAGAACTGATGTGGATATTTGGTGATCGCATCCGGTTGCATCCCAACCAGCGCCAGCATTGATCTTGCCAGATTTTCGCGTTCGGTTGCGTCTTTGACAAAGCCGTAGAACCGCAGTGGTTCCGTCAGAATATCACCGATCCGGTGGCGGGAATTCAGACTGGAATATGGGTCCTGGAACACCATCTGAACCAGTTGGCGCGACGGGTGATGACGGCTGCGGGATTTGCCAAAAGGCAGTGCAGTGTCCCCCAGTGTCATTGTGCCCGCATTCGGCGTGACCAACCCGGTAATCGCCTTTGCCAGCGTGGATTTCCCGGACCCACTTTCCCCAACCAGCCCCATAATAGAGCCAGGCTTGATATTCAGCGTCACATCATCCAGCGCAACATAATGCGGTGGTTTGCGAAACAGCGATGTGCGGGGTCCGGCAAAACGCACGGTCAGGTTCTGCAGGGACAGTCCTGTCAGGTCGTGCTGTTGCCCCTCAAGCAGCCAGTTTTCTGCCAGGTCGCCATCGTCACGGCTGGCTTCATCCGCTTCGGGCACCTGAAAGCGATCAATCTTACGATCCAGCGGGGGAACGGCATCCATAAGGGCCTGGGTATAGGGGTGTTTGGGCGTGCCCAGAACCTGTGCGGTGCCGCCCGTTTCCATAACGCGCCCTTTGCGCATGACGGTGACACGATCCGCGACCTGGGCAATCACACCAATATCATGGGTGATCAGCATGAATGCGATCTGGCGTTCTTTCGCCAGGCGTTGAATAAGGTCAAGAACCTGCGATTGCACCGCCACGTCAAGCGCGGTTGTCGGTTCATCCGCGATGATCAGCTCGGGGTCGGTACTGACGGCCAATGCAATCACCACCCGTTGACGCATCCCGCCAGAGAACTGATGCGGATAGGCCTTGATCCGCTGGGCCGCGTTTTTGATCCCGATCTCTTCCAGCAAGTCCACGGCACGTTTTCGGGCGGCGCTGACGCTGACATCGGAATGGGCCTGAATGGTTTCGATCAGCTGATCCTCAATGGTCATCAATGGATTCAGGCTGGTTTGCGGATCCTGGAAAATCATAGAAATGCGATCACCGCGCATGACATGCGCCTGATCAGGGGTGAGCGTGCGCAGATCCGTATCACCCAGCGTCAGGGTGCCGTTCGCCACATAACCCGGGGATTGCAACAGCCCGATGACCGCCGCACCAACGGTGGATTTTCCTGCGCCGCTTTCGCCCACAAGCCCGTGGATTTCGCCGGGCTTAATCACCATATCCACGTCTTCAATGGCGGTGATATCGCCAAAACGGGACGGGAATTTAACGGAAAGATCTTTGATCGTCAGCATTTAGCGCAACCTCGGGTTAAAGACATCACGCAGGAAGTCGCCAAGAATATTGATCGACACGACCAGCACCACAAGGAACACGGTCGGGATCCACAGGATCCACCATTCGCCGGACAACAGGAACTGCATCCCAATCCGGATCAATGTGCCAAGGCTGGGGCTGTCGGCGGGCAGGCCAATGCCAAGGAAGGACAAAGTCGCCTCCAGCAGAATGGCCGAAGCAAGGTCAACCGTCATAATCACCAGAAGCGGCCCAAGAATATTGGGCAAGATATGCACAAACATCACGCGCAGCGGATGTTGCCCCATCATGATCGCGGCCTGCACGTATTCTTTGTTCATCTGCACAAAGGTCGACGCCCGCGCCGTGCGGGCAAAGTTCACCCAAAGCGACAACGCAATGGCCAGTGTCAGCACCGCAACACGCAGGTCCTGTTGAATGGCGGTGGGCAGAATGCCGCGTGCGATACCGTCAATCAGCAAGGCCGTCAGGATCGCCGGCAAGGCCAGCTGCACATCCGCGATCCGCATGACGATGGCATCAAAACGCCCGCCATAATATCCGGCAGCAAGGCCCAGGCCGACACCCAGAACAGCGGCAATGGTGAGGGCGGACAAGCCGATGACCAGCGACAGGCGTGCGCCATATAAGATCGACGAAATCATATCACGGCCCTGATCATCCGTGCCCAAAAGGTATTTGGGATTGCTGCCGTCTTCCCATGCGGGGGGAAGCAACCCGTCAAACAGGCTGAAGGACGCCAGATCATAGGGGTCCACCAGCGCAATCCAGGGTGCAAATACAGCGCCCAGCAAGATCAACGCCGCTAGAAGGGCCGCGATCATTGCCGCAGGGGAATGCACAAACAGCCAAAGGCCTTCGTATTTTTTCAGGAAAGCGATCATGACACGTCCTTTATGCGCAGACGCGGATCAATGGCGACATAGAGCAGATCAACGATAAGGTTCACCAGAACAAAAAAGAACGCGATCACAACAAGATACACCCCCATCACAGGGATATCGACAAAGCGGATCGATTCAAGAAACAACAGGCCCATGCCGGGCCACTGGAACACGCTTTCGGTGACGATGGAAAAGGCGATCACCCCGCCAAATTGCAGCCCGATGATTGTGATCACCGGCACCATGGTATTTGCCAACGCATGTTTGTAATGCAGGCGTCGCATCGGGACACCACGGGCCATGGCAAAACGGATATAATCGGTGCGCATGACTTCCATCATTTCCGCGCGAACCAGCCGCATGGTCAGGGTCAGCTGATAAACACCCAGGGTGATTGCCGGCAGCAGCAGTGCCCGCCAGCCATCAATCATAAACAGCGAGCTTTCCCAGCCGCCGATCTGAACCGTGCCACCCCGGCCAAAGGTCGGCAGCCAGCCCAGCTGCACACCAAAAATAAAGATCAGCATAATGCCAATCACAAACGTCGGGATTGAGACACCCACAAGCGTGGTCATCAAAATGGCCTGGGTCAGCACACCACGTGGTTTCAGCGCTGTGTAAACCCCGGCGGGCACCCCAACGAGAAGCGATATAATCAACGCCACCACGCCCAATTCCAGGGTTGCAGGAATGCGGCTGGAGATCATGTCTGCCACAGGTTGGCGGGTGCGATAGGAAAAGCCAAAATCACCCTTCAGCATATCGCCGGTGAAACGTGCGAACTGATAGACAAAAGGATCATTTAACCCCAGTTCTTCACGCAGACGTTCCTGATCCGCGACAGAGGTTTCCACCCCTGTCATCTGGGTGATCGGATCGCCGACAAACCGGAACAGCGAAAAGGCCAGAAAGGCGACGGCCAACATCACGAATACGGACTGAAACATCCGTTTCAGGATAAAATATACCATCGCCCTTTTGCCCCTATGCCCGGATCAGTTCACTGAAACCCAACGCAACATGAAGAAGTTATCCGCACGTTGTGTCAGTTCAATGTTGTCTTTGGCCGCCCAGATCAGGGGCTGTGTGTAAAGCGGGATATACGCGACTTCGTCCTGCGTAACAGCCACCACTTCGTCGATCATGGCCTGACGTGCTGCGGGATCGATTTCCTGCTGAATAAGCGGCAGCAATTCATCGACACGTGCATTGGAATAGTTCCCAAAGTTCCAGGAGCCCAGTTTGCGTTCATCATCCTGGCTGTGCATCAGGAAGCGAATTGGGTGTTCCATGTCAAAGGTGCCCGGGGACCAGCCCAGCAGATACATGTCAAAGTCATCTTCACGCAGCTGTGGCCAGTAATCGCGTACCGGACCTGTGCTAAGCTCGGCATTCAGGCCGACGGCCGCGAACATAGACGCTGCCGCACGACACAGGGCTTCGTCGTTGATGTAGCGATCATTCGGGCATTTCAAACCGAATGAGAACCCATCGGGATACCCTGCTTCTGCCAGCAGTTCTTTTGCGCGGTCCTGATCAAAGGCCGGGCGATCCTGGTTTGCTTCTGAATACCCGGAAATACCTGCTGGAACCAGCTGGCTTGCCGGATCAATCTTACCCCGGAACAAGACGCGGTTGATGGACGCAAGATCCAGCGCATGGGCCGCTGCCAGACGCACACGCGGGTCCGTGAACGGGTTCGTGTCCGTGACGTCTGATGAATACAGCAGTGCTTCATGTTCATGACCAAAACCAAACATGATCACGCGGGTTTCTTCGCCTTCCAGCACTTTGAAACCATCACGGCCTTCAACCTGGGCGACGTCTTGCAGGGGGATCGGCTGAATGAAGTCGATCTCACCAGACAGAAGGGCCGCAAGGCCGGTGGCGGAATTGCCGATGGGGGTGAAGACGGCTTCGGTGACGTTGTGATTTACCTCATCCCACCAGTTTGCGTTCGGGGCAAGCGTGGTGCGTACGCCCGGGTCGCGGCTGGCCAGTGTGAACGGGCCTGTGCCGTTTACGTTCATGGTGGCAAAGTTTTCCGCATCGCGTGCCGGCAGGGCGGCGTCATTGGCCATCGCCCAATCCTTATCTAGGATCATAAAGTTCGCGATTGAATCGGGAAACAGCGGGTTGGGTGCTGTGTTGACGAAATCGATTGTGAATTCATCCACAATGCGCACGTCGGAAACAGGCGCAAACCAGGACCGTACGTCAGCCGCTTCGTCAGAGGCGCGCTGGTAAGAAAACAGCACATCTTCTGCGGTAAACGCGGACCCATCCTGGAAGGTTACATCTTTGCGCAAATGAAAACGCCAGCCGTTTTCACCAGTCAGAGGTTCCCAGGATGTGGCCAGAGATGGTTCAATCGACATGTCCTGCCCACGCCGGACAAGGCCTTCGTAGATGTTGTTGAGGAAAGACAGCACAGGTGCCGAGTTTACGGCATGCGGATCCATTGTTTGCGGGTCGGCGGTCGACGCCCAGCGAAAAGTTTCAGCTGAAGCGCCCATCGCTGACATGATCAACGTGCCTCCGAGGACGGCCGATTGTAATGTTTTCATTTTTCTCTCCGTTGATTTCAGGCAGCAATTTATCTGACTCAGTTAATCATCTTCGCCTAATTCCGACAACTCCGGAAAGTTACCCCGATCATGCCTGGCGCATTTGCCAGATCACATAATCGTGAAGATGAACCAAAACCACCCGATCGGGTCAGAGGCCAGGGCGTTCGGCCTGCAGCTTTGGTTTACGCAGCAGAGTTTCCCAGGAATACAGCCCCAGCGCGGTCCAGATCAGGGCGAAAGCGATCATATGCCAGAGGGTAAAGACCTCCTGAAAGACAAAAACAGCGATGGCGCCCTGCAGGGTCGGGTTGAGGTATTGCACAAGCCCCACCACAGACAGCGGTGCGCGGCGCGAAGCATAGGAAAACAGGATCAGCGGCACGGCGGTGACAGCGCCGGAAAGGATCAGCAGGAGCGTATCAAAACTGTTCTGACCGAATATCCCAAGATTGCGTCCGACAAGCCCCTGCCAGCCCAGCAAATGCACGCCGTACAGCCAGATCATTGCCAGAGGCAGCAACAACGTCACTTCGGCAGCGACAGATATGACTGGTCCGGCGTCCAGATGTTTCTTCAGCACGCCGTAAAAGCCGAAGGTTATGGCCAGCGCGAGCGAGACCAGCGGAACAACCTGCAGACCAATGGTCAGCGTGATCACGGCCATGGCGGCCAGAGCGACGCAGAACCACTGCACCTGAGATAGCTTTTCGCGAAAAATTATCGCCCCCAGCAAGACCGCAACCAGCGGGAAGATGTAATACCCCAGCGAGCTTTCGACTGCGCGGCCTACCTGGATAGACCAGATGAACAGGCCCCAGTTGGTGGAAATCAGGATCGCCGCCATCAGAATGACCCAGATCACCCGGGCATTGGTGAAAAGCCGCAGGAATTCCCCCACCCGTTTCTGAAACATCATCAGGCCAATAAACAGCACAAACGACCAGAGCGTGCGATGGGACAGAACCTCAAGCGGCGGCACATGGGCAAGTGCTTTGTAAAACAGCGGCGACAGGCCCCAGATCACACAGGCCAGCACCATGGCGGCCACGCCTTTAACTGTTTCGCTCATGTGATGATCCTTCCCGTCCGCAGGCCAGGGTTTCACAGCACTTGAGGATTGTAAATCCCGTATGCGTACGGTGGGATCACCTGAAGTTCACGATCACCGGTCATTCTTTTCCGTGATCATGATCTTCCGGGCTGACATCCCGGATACATATGTCGGATGACAGATCCCTGCGGGGATCGGAGACACCGGTTTATCCCTGCGCCCTGACAAGCGCAGTCACAGAGTGCATCCGCAAAGGGCGGCCGCCACTTTAGTATGACGACAAACAGGATCATACGGATTTCACCGCGCAGACAAGGATCTGGCGCGGCAAAACCCGTGCGATTTAACCCGCGACAGCCAGCGCTTTTTCGGCCTGATTGTCTTTGCTTTTATCAACTTTGTGCTGATCCTCGGTGCGCCCTGCCCGCCAGTAGCTGGACAGGTAGAACTGATCCCGCGCAACACCGCGTTCCGTGCGGTAATAGCTGCGCAGACGACGCATGCTGTCAAATTCACAAGCCGTCCAGACAAAGACATCGCCATCGCGCCAGGGCAGTTCCATAATGCGATCAACCAGGGCACCTTTGGTGACATCCGGTGTCGGATTGAGAACCCAGTGCAATTCCATCCCTGCAGGCAGGTTCAGCGCGCGTTTGTCTTCTTCTGACGTGATCTCAATCACCACATAGCCCTGCGCATCCTCAGGCAGGCGTGCGAAGTTGCACGTAAGCGCCGGGAGTGCCGTCATATCCCCCGCCAGCAGATACCAGTCGCGCCCCGGTGCGGCGAGCTTCACAGAACCAGGCCCGGCAACCGGAATTGTATCCCCCGCCTGTGCGGACATGGCCCAATCAGTTGCAATGCCACCACTGTCACCATGCAGGGCGAAATCTACAGTCAGGGCTTGCTGACGGGCATCATGGGCCAGGATCGAATAGGTGCGCATCACCGGGCGATCCGGGTTGCTGCGGGGTTCATCCGGGAAGATCAGCTTAATGTAGCCGCCCTCATGCCCCTCCGGGAAATCGACAAGCCCCGCCCCGCCAAAAGTAATACGCCGCATGTTGGGCGTCACCTGTGTGACCTCCTGCACGGTGAGGATGCGGTGATTGGAAGATGCCATGGTGATACCCCTGTGGAACTGTTCGCGTCAGGGGTAAATATTAGTATCTTATTGTTTTAGTCAAGTATCTGCTTTAGCAGCCCCCGTCTTTTTGAGCCGGGGAACATCTGCCCCTCACATGCAGCCCGCAGCACGTCATTCAGTTGGATGAATCTGGTGTTGGACCAGTTGGCGGGATCGTCGTCAGACCAAAGGCCGTAAACAATTTAGTACGCGCAACGCTTGCCTGAATGGATATTTCCCCCCACGGCAAAGCTGTTCCGGAACAGTTCACCGGATCAGAGACATCGTCAGCCATCTGCATATACCAAAGATCAGAGCAAACCTGGTCAATGTGATAGATCAGTCCCTTGTGATGTTCATCCTGCAACCAGCCCCCAGTGAAACCGGCACCTGCGATCTGTCGTGCAAGACGGAGACTTTCGGAAATTGCATAGCGTTCATCCCCATTTGAGTTCACGCTGATCGCATTCAAAAATTCCCCGCCCACATATCCACGCAGACGGTTGCATTCATGTTCCATCACAGACCGTGAGGTTCCATCAGCATCTGTCACCATCACCCCCCCGGCTGTACCGCAATGGGCTACCATTGCATGGGCCATGATCACCGACATATCCCGATAGGTTGCCAGATAGCGCATTAACACAGACACCAACCTGTCTGCTTTCAGCGTCAGGCGTAGCAGATCGGTTCCGCTGAGCCCCCGCAACCTGTTCACATTCACTTTCAGGTTCAGATTGTCGACGACTTGACGACTGAGCCGGAACAGACTGCGCTGGGTCGCCAGCGTATGGGTCTCAAAGGCAAATGTGCCATGATCAGTTAACAGAGGACAGGATGCCGCATTTTCCGCACACTCCAGGCCCAACAGCTCATGCTGTGCGCTGATAGAGCCATATAAACCATTGATAGCCGTGGCTGAACTCTTGGCTTCCTCACCGGTCTGGCTGGTCGCCGCAAGCAAAGGTGCCAGAAAAGCCATACTGATAAAATATCGCTCTACACGCTGATTATAGCTGCTAGCCTGTATCAGACGCTGGTCGGCCTGATAGCCGATATTCCCACCGGGGTGACCAGCTTCCCTGCGAATGAGACTACAGGATGCAAGACTGCAGATGATGAGAATAGTGAGAATATGTCTCATGAAAAATGCTCCGCTGAGTTTAAATATTATGTCAAAAAGAATCACACACCCCATTATACCCCAATCCAGATACAAAAAAAGGCACCCCGGAAGGTGCCTTTCTAAATTATTGCTTTCGCGGGGAATTACATGCGGGATGCAACGTTTTCCCAGTTGACCAGGTTCTCAAGGAAGTTGGTCAGGTATTTCGGGCGGGCATTGCGGAAGTCGATGTAGTAGGAATGCTCCCATACGTCACAGCCCAGCAGTGCAGTCTGGCCAAAGCACAGCGGGTTCACGCCGTTTTCAGTCTTGGTCACAGCCAGGGAACCGTCCGCGTTTTTCACGAGCCAGCACCAGCCGGAACCGAACTGACCAGCGCCAGCCGCACAGAATGCTTTGTTGAACTCTTCCACGGACCCAAAGCTGTCTTTCAGCGCAGCTTCCAGTTCAGACGGCATGTTGCGGCCTGACGGGCCCATCATTTCCCAGAACTGGTTGTGGTTCCACAGCTGAGAGATGTTGTTGAAGATGCCGTTTTGCGCCACAGCAGATTTGTCGTAGGTGCCGGTGATGATCTCTTCAAGGGATTTGCCGTCCCACTCGGTGCCTGCAATCGCGGCATTGCCGTTGGTCACATAAGCGTTGTGGTGCAGGTCGTGGTGATACTCAAGCGTCTCTTTGGACATGCCACCATCGGCAAGTGCGTCGTGTGCATAAGGAAGTGCGGGAAGTTCAAAAGCCATTTGGGCCCCCTGTTACGTGCGTTACTGTTGCGTTCTAAATGGTCTGTCCATGGGGTGCAGGTCAAGAGAGAAGTCAGCACAGAGCAGCTTTGCGTTTCTGCACATCCGCCCGTGACCTGCTTTCGTTTATTTCTGCCAGCAGGTGCCGCGCCCGGACAGGTTCCCGCGGAAATCCACCGGATCCGCACGCAGGTGGATAGCGTTGTCTGCATCAATATTCGCAGTGTAACGCATACGGATGCGGTTGCCGAGATCATCTTCCGCATTCACGGACCAGGAAATCCGGTGACCGTTGCGGGTCTGACGCGCACGTGCCTGCACCGCACCACCTTCATAATAGTCTGTTATCCCATCATGAACGGATGCGGAGCGCGATGAATTCAGCGTTATATTCACACTGGGGGCAATCCAGCCATTTCCCGTTGACGCATCAACCTGGCACTGCCAGCCCTGTGCAGCAGCGCCGCTTGCCGCCGCCCCTATGAAAAAACCTGCCATAATCGCAGAACGGATATTCCTATTTCTTTTCATCTTTTGCCTCACTGTTTCTAATCATTTTCCCAGCGCAAAACCGGCGCTGTTATTCCTGACGGCACTGCCCGCTGACACGCGGCATCGCCCGGAAGCCACGGGGCGTGATCTGAACGCTTGCACGCAGCGAAGGACGCTCAATAAAGGCAGAATAGCGCATGCGCGAGCGGTTGCCCGAAGGATCCTGCGCATCCAGATCCCAGGTCACCGTCAGGCGGCGGGCATTGTTCGTGCGCACCCGTGATGTCATCGGTTCCTCATTGAAATGCATGATCAGTGCGTCTGCGACGACAACGTCACCACTTTCAAGCACATCAAAAACCATGACCGGTGGCACCCAGCCGCCTGCCGCACTTTCTTCGAATTCGCAGGTCAGGCGTTCAGCCTGAACCGCCGAAACCGACACCGTCAGCGCGGCGGCTGCAGCAAGACAGATCTGCTTCATGTTCTTCATCTTAAAGTTCCTTTTTATACTTTTTTTTATATCAGTCTTCGCGCTGGCACTGGCCACTGACCCCTGGCAGGGAATTATATCCGCGCGGTGTCATCTGAATACGTGCTTCCAGTGACGGGCGTTTGATAAACGCAGAATAGCGCAGACGGGAACGCTGCCCCAGCCGGTCCTGCGTATCGACATCCCAGGTCACTGTCAGGCGGCGGGCACTATTGGTACGCACATTCGCCTGTGTCGGCCCGTCACCATAGTTCATCAACACGTCATCAGCGACAATCACTGAACCGTCCGCCTCAACGTCAAAAATGACCACTGGTTTCACCCAGCCTCTTGCACGATTGTCTTCGGGAAAATGGCATACCAGCCGTTCGGCCTGTGCTGCCCCCGCAAAGCTCATCAGTGATGCTGCAACCAAAAGTAATTTTTTCATAAAATCTGCCTTCTCATTCATTTACTCACTATATATGGTAATAATTATGCGATTTTCAAGATAATCGCATAAATACATCGCATCCTCAGATGGTGAACTCATCACAGTTTTCCCTGTGAAACAACTGTTTCTGATGCGGTATTTTCCTGCGATACCCTCTTAGTTTTCCGCAAGCCAGTTCAGGCAGGTCGAGGCTTCCAGCCGCGCATCCGCAGCGCCATTTGTGAACTGGTACCGGTAAACGACCGCCGTAATCCCGGAATGAAACCAGCCCTGGATTTCTCTGCAGATTCCCTGTGTCTCCGGATCATGAATGGTCAGAATGGCCTGCACTGTCGCCTTGGCGTTCTCGTCCATATATCCGCTGTCCCGAAAATGGTAGACGACATCATCACCAGCGATTTCAACACGGTTCAGCCAGAATCCCGGCTCCATTTCATGGGGCAGTGTTTTGTTGACCTGGCTCAGATCCAGCTGGATCATAAAACGTGGCGTTGCGAACTGAGGAAAGAGCTGCGCGAAAACCAGGAAAATGTTCACAACCAGCGTAAAGAAAGCAATGACAATTGCTGCCCATCCCCAAAACCCCGGGGTGCGGTTGTTGTAACAACATCTGACGAGCGCCCGGCACATCAACACAGCCCAGATCAGAAAGACAATATTGAGTGTACTTCCGATCATATCAAGGCGTGCGAATTCATCATCTGTCTGCGCAGACAGATACTCCCGGTTCAGGACTCTGCTCAGGATACGTGACAGCGAACCAGCAGCAAAGATGCCCAGCCAATAGGTTTTTGCAAGGCTGCTTTCACCATTCAGAAAGCCGATTAAACCACCTCTGGGTTGTGCTGTGTCGGAAATAGAATCTGGCATAATGTCCCTTTCAATACGGGAATACAGATACAGAAAAACCCGGGCCGTAACAGCCCGGGTTTTCAGAATTTATGGGGTTTGGATCAGAGGTATTCCGGTGCGGAGCCTGTTTCTGATGCCTGCGCAAGCAGATCACCGACATATTGCGCCACAGATCGGAAGGCGACGACGCGGAAGGCACCGTCTTCTTCGACCCAGAAGGCACCTGCGACCTGGGCAAGGCGTGTGCGGCGCACATCACCGACACCAAAAGATTCTGTTGCCAGATCAACCGGTGCCAGCTTCGCAAGAACTTCGCGCGGGGCAGCGCCCTCGCCTGACACCTCAAACATCACACGCGCATCAGACACGTTCACCGCCATGGCGAACTGATCTTTCAGCGCTGTGGACAGCGCATCAACGATCCCTGGTGCCTCGGCATGATCCACGACCAGCAGCAGCTCATCCGGGCTCATCCATGCAACCTTGCCGGATTTGCCTGTGGTGATTTTACGCTGTTCCGGCATGGCGGCACCGGTTGCGTCTTTCACCGCTTTGACCAGTGCCTTATCCGCCAGATCACCACGCAGGGTGATCATCCCGGTCAGGCCTGCTTCGCGTACCGTGGCAAAGCCAGTTGAGGCGAAGCCTTCCAGTGCAGATGTTGCTTTAATCGCTTCAGACATTCTGCTTCTCCCCTTCTTTGTCATAGAACACCGCATCAACGATACGTGTTTCCACCATGGTTTCACCGTCAACCAGACCGAATTTCACAGTCTCACCCATACGGGCCGGGCCGTTGTGGATCAGACCCATGGCAATGCCACGATCCAGCGTCGGTGAATAGTAAGTCGAAGTCACACGACCTTCCATATTGCGCTGGCCATTAGCATTCACACCCTCAGCAATCGCATAAGCGCCATCCGGCAGAACGGACCCATCAAGGGTTTCCAGACCCACCAGCTGCCAGCGGTCCGGGTTGTCCATGAAGGACCGTTGCTGCGCACGTTTGCCCAGATAGTCTTCTTTTTTCTTGGACAAGGCCCAGTGCAGACCCAGATCCTGCGGGATGATCGTGCCGTCGGTTTCATCACCAATCATGATGAAGCCTTTTTCAGCACGCATCACGTGCAGGCCCTCAGTCCCGTAGGGCATGATGCCGAATTCTTCGCCCGCTTCCAGAAGCGCATCCCAGAAGGCACGGCCCTGGCTGGCTGGAACAGCGATTTCATAGGACAGCTCACCCGAGAAAGAGATCCGGTAGGCGCGGCAGTCAAAGCCACCGATCTGACCATCTTTCCATTCCATGAACGGCAGGGTTTCTTTGGACACATCCATGCCACCCAGCTTTTCCAAAACCTTACGGGCGTTCGGACCAACAACGGCAACCTGCGCCAATTGTTCCGTCACATTCGCCACGTGAACTTTCCAGTCCCACCATTCGGTCTGCAGCCATTCTTCCATCCAAGCGTGGATACGATCCGCACCGCCCGATGTCGTATGGCAAAGCCAAGTGTCTTCATCAATGCGCGCCACAACACCATCGTCAGACAGGAAGCCATTTTCAGAACACATCAGACCATAACGACATTTGCCGATCTTCAGCGTCGACATCATGTTTGTATACATCATGTCGAGGAATTTACCGGCGTCCGGCCCTTTGACGATCAGCTTACCAAGGGTTGACGCATCCAGCAGACCCACATTTGTACGGGTGTTGAGGATTTCGCGTTTCACCGCTTCCTGGTGGGTTTCAGCCCCACGCGGATAGGTATACGGGCGACGCCAGTGACCCACAGGTTCCATATAGGCGCCCTGTTCCTCATGCCAGGCATGCATCGGTGTGCGACGCAGAGGCTGGAAGACCTCGCCACGGGCTTCGCCACCAATCGCACCCATAGAAATCGGGTGATAAGGCGGACGGAAGGTGGTTGTGCCTACCTGTGGGATTTCCTTGCCAAGGCTGTCAGCCAGGATCGCCAGACCGTTGATGTTGGACAGTTTGCCCTGATCCGTCGCCATACCCAATGTGGTGTAACGTTTGGTGTGCTCAACGCTTTCATAGCCTTCGCGGGCTGCAAGCTGTACGTCAGACACTTTCACGTCGTTCTGGAAATCAAGCCAGGACTTCATGCGCTGCGCATGGGTCGCCTTGCGTGGCATGATCCAGACGGGTGCCATGATTTCTTCTGGTGTTGCTTCGGCTTTTGGAGCCGCGTTACTTGTCGCGGTGAAGCCAGCGGCAATCGCCGCGGCTTTACCGGCGTCATGGGCGTTTTCCAGAACCTCAGGTGTGTCAAGCGCACCAGAGGAAATACCGGACGTGATCACGAAACCTTCGCCATTGTCGCCAAGCGGCGGGCGCGCAGGGTCTGGTGCGAACCAGGACTGATCTGCATTCCAGTTCAGCTTGCCGCCACAATGGGACCAGAGGTGCACCACAGGCGACCAGCCGCCGGACATGGCAACCGCATCACATTTGATTTCCTCACGTGCGCCGCCTTCCCCTTCCATCAGGGAAATCTCGACACCAGTCACGCGCTTGCCGCCTTTGACCTTGGCAATCGCTTTGCCGGTCTCAACACGGATCCCCATGTCGCGGGCTTTCATTGGCAGGGCGCCATTCGCATCTGCACGGGCGTCCACAACCACAGGCACGTCAAGACCTGCGTCTTTCAGCGCAATCGCCGTGCGATAGCCATCATCATTGTTGGTAACAAGCACAGTTTTCTGGCCCGGGGTCACGCCCCAGTTCACCAGATAGTCGCGCATAGACGCCGCCAGCATCACGCCAGGGATGTCGTTGCCTGCGAAAGACAGCGGACGTTCAATCGCGCCGGTTGCGGTCACGATCTGTTTCGCACGGATGCGCCACAGGCGGTGACGCGGGCCATCCATGGTTGGGGCGTGATCGGTCACACGCTCATAGCCCAGGGCATAGCCGTGATCATAAACGCCCGCGCCCATCATGCGGGTCCGGATGGTGACATTGTCCATGGCTTTCAGCGCGGCCAGAGTTTCTGCAACCCAGGTCTCGGCATCTGTGCCGTCGATCTGCGCACCGTCAACAACCGCACGACCACCGAAATCAGCGGTTTGTTCAACCAGCAGAACTTTCGCACCGGAATCAGCCGCAGCCTTCGCAGATTGCAGACCCGCGATACCGCCGCCGACAACCAGAACATCCACATAGGCGTAGAAATGTTCATATTTATCCGCGTCGATTTCCTTCGGCGCAGCCCCCAGACCGGCGGACTGGCGCACGATCGGTTCAAACACATGTTTCCAGGCAAAACGCGGGAACATGAAGGTTTTATAGTAGAAACCAGCCGGCAGGAAACGCGCGGCATAGTTGTTGGCAACACCCACGTCGAATTCAAGGCTTGGCCAGTGGTTCTGGGAACGCGCGGTCAGACCGTCAAACAGTTCCGTTGTGGTGACACGCTGGTTTGGCTCAAATTTTGAACCTTCACCCATGTTCACCAATGCGTTGGGCTCTTCCGGGCCGGCGGCCACGATGCCACGCGGGCGGTGATATTTGAAGGAACGGCCCACCAGCATCTGGTCATTCGCCAGAAGCGCGGAGGCCAGGGTATCGCCCTGATAGCCGTTCATTTGCTTGCCGTTGAAGCTGAAGGTGATCGTTTTGGAACGGTCAATCAGACGGCCTTGTTGTTGCAGACGGGTGCTCATGCGGGCATCTCCCACTCTGGTCGTTTGGCTTTGATCGCGGCAATCACATCTGCCGGAGGTTCATAGGTCTGGGCGCTGTAGGTTGCGAAAACTTCCAGCGTCATGGTGCAGCGCGCCGCGTGGAACCACTTGCCGCAGCCATTTGCATGACGCCAGCGTTCGAAATTCACACCCTTCGGGTTTTCCCGGGTGAAGAGATATGTTTCGAATTCCGCGTCCGATGAGCCAGGCCCAAAGCGTTTCAGGTGGGCTTCGCCACCGCCATGGAATTCAGTTTCTTCGCCACGTACGCCGCAGCAGGGGCATTCAAGTGTAAGCATCAGTCTTTCCACTCCGGAGAAATGCTGGGAAAATAGTTACCAAACTCAGCTCTCGCTAGTTCAGAAAACCTTTCCGCAACCGATTTTATTGTTTCAGAATCTTCTTCAAGATGTGCAATGAGAGAGTCGAGAACCGAGTCCATCGCAGCAATTTTCATGTGTGCCAGCTTGGCATCATCGCCTTCCAGAGAAAAACCAGCAACCGATGAGTCGACCAGTTCTACCTTCTCAATTCGACTATGAAGAAACTCATCATGCTGCGATCTAAGTTCGTTGAACTTTTCCATCGCAGCATGATTGCCTCGAGCACGCTCCTGGATCTCCCAAATTTCGTTCAGCAGGCTGACACCTTCTCGCCCAGTCAAAAAAATGAGTTCTGTAGTTTGAACGTCTTCGATCATTGGAGAAGCCCCAACCATCTGCCGAACTCTCAAGGCTCTATAGTCGGTAGACAGCCCTGCAATTTTGGCCCGTTGAAGCTCTCCATCGATATGCCGTTTCAGAGAGAGTGTGAAATTTGCTGTTTTTAACAGCTTATTAAACCCTGTGTAGGCCGCCAGAGCCTGTACCCTCTTCAGCTCTTCAGTTCTTTTATTTTTCTCAATTTTCTGCGCTACTCCAAACATTACAACCGTAGTAGCGAGGGAAATCCCACCGCCAACTAATGTTGGAAACAAAGCAGACCAGTCCATCAGTGCGCCACCCCGGCTGCCACGCTTTCATCGATAAAGCGGCCCTGAGTGAAACGGTCGAGGCCGAACTCTGCAGCCAACGGACCAGGTTCGCCTTTGGCCACCAGTTCCGCCATCGCCCAGCCGGACCCCGGGATCGACTTAAAGCCGCCAGTGCCCCAGCCGCCATTGATAAACATATTACCCACAGGGGTTTTTGAGATGATCGGGGAACGATCCCCAGTCACATCCACGATCCCGCCCCACTGGCGCAGCATCTTCAGACGGCTGACCATCGGGAAGGTTTCGATCAGGGCACGCACGGTTTCCTCGATATGGTGGAAGGACCCACGTTGCGTGTAGTTGTTGAACGCGTCTGTGCCGCCGCCGATGACCATCTCGCCTTTGTCAGACTGGGACATATAGCCGTGCACTGTGTTCGCCATCACAACCACATCCATGCAGGGTTTGATCGGTTCAGACACCAGCGCCTGAAGGGCCACAGATTCCATTGGCAGCTGGAAGCCCGCCATATTCGCCATGTGACCGGAATTCCCTGCCACAACAGAGGCCAGCTTGTTACAGCCGATGTGACCTTTGGTGGTCTCAACACCCGTCACTTTGCCACCTTCGCGGGTTACGCCGGTGACTTCGCATTGCTGGATGATGTCCATGCCCATATCGGAACAGGCACGGGCATAGCCCCAGGCCACTGCATCGTGACGGGCCGTGCCGCCGCGTTCCTGCCAGAGCGCACCCAACACAGGGTAACGCGGGCCGTCGATACGGATGATCGGGCAAAGTTCTTTCACACGCTCAGGACCGATAAATTCAGTCGCAACACCCTGATAGGCGTTGGCTTGCGCCGTGCGTTTGTAACCGCGGATCTCCGCTTCGGTCTGAGCCAGCATCATCACACCACGCGGTGAGAACATGACGTTGTAGTTCAGATCCTGAGACATGGTCTCATACAGGCTGCGGGCCTTTTCATAGATCGCCGCAGAAGGATCCTGCAGATAATTCGACCGGATGATCGTCGTATTCCGCCCGGTGTTCCCACCGCCCAGCCAGCCTTTCTCAACGATCGCCACATTGGTGATGCCGAAATTCTTGCCAAGGTAAAACGCCGTTGCAAGGCCATGACCGCCCGCACCAACGATCACCACATCATATTTTTTCTTCGGCTCAGGGCTGGCCCAGGCCTTTTCCCAGCCCTGGTGATAGCGTGCAGCTTCACGGGCAATGGCAAACAGGGAATAACGCTTCATCAGCAGATCCTCATGCGTTGAATCGGTAAATGCGGACACACCAGTGGTCTGGGGTCCCTTGGCTTTCTGATGCAATTTTGCGCGAAATCCCCCGCAACTGCCAGCGGCAGATTCACCACATATTGCGACATAACCCCGACATAACTGTCGCAAATCATAGCAAACAGCTGTCTCACCCATCCTGACTGCGACAAAACACCTGCCCCCTTTTGATTACGGGCAAGGCAGGTTACATGGGGGCAAGGCATCTTTTGCAAAGGAAACCTGATGTTCTGGCTGGCCGCTGCCCTTCTGATTACCATAAGCACACTTTTTATCGCCCTGCCCCTGTTGCGTGGCGCGGCGGAAAGTGATGCGCAGGCCCATAGTGACGTGGATTTTTACCGCGCGCAGCTGGCGGCGCTGGACAAAGACGTGGCCCGCGCCGTGATCACGGCCGAGGAAGCCGCAAGCGCACGGGTTGAGATTTCCCGCCGCCTGTTGGAAGCCGACAAGCGCCACGCCCAGGCTGAAGACGCCATTGCCCGCCCTGCCCGGCCCCTGGTTGCAGGGCTTGTTGTCCTGACAATCGCCGGCGCGGGTTTTGGTATGTATCTTAAGTATGGTGCGCCTGGTGTGCAGGATCAGCCCCTGGTCGCCCGTTATCAGGCCGCGGAAGATCTGCGTCAGAACCGGCCGTCCCAGGCAGAAGCCGTTTCCGTTGCCCCGGAAAACCCCTATCAACAGCTGCCCGAAGATGTCACCCTGATTGAACAGCTGCGCCAGGCGCTGCAAAGCCGCCCCGATGATTTGCGCGGGTATCAGTTGCTGGTGGCGAATGAAGCCCGCCTTGGCAATTTTGAACCTGCATCACAGGCTCAGGCCCAGGTGATCCGTATTCTGGGGGATCAGGCCACTGCCCAGCACTATGCCGATCAGGCCGATCTGATGATCCTGGCTGCGAACAGCTATGTCTCGCCCGAGGCGGAAGACGTGCTGCGTCAGGCGCTGGAACGGGATCCCCGCAATGGGACGGCGCGTTTCTACATCGGGCTGATGCTGGCCCAGATCGGGCGGGCGGATGTGGGCTTTGAAACCTGGCGACGCCTGCTTGAGGAAAGTCAGCCGGACGATCTATGGGTGCCGGCGATCCGCAGCCAGATCATGCAGGCCGCACAGGCCGCCGGTGTGCGCTATGAGTTGCCGCCGGAAGGGGCTGCACCTTTGCGTGGCCCGGATCAGGCGGCGATTGATGCAGCATCCGAGATGACACCAGAAGACCGTCGCGCGATGATTGAGGGCATGGTTGCCAGCCTTGGCCAACGTCTGGCAGAGGAAGGTGGCAGCGCGCAGGAATGGGCGCAGCTGATTGTTGGCCGCGCTGTTCTGGGGGATACCGACGGCGCGCGCGCGGTGCTGGCAGAGGCGCGCGAGGTTTTTGCGGATAACGCGGAGGCCCTTACCATGTTTGACCAGGCAGAGGCCCAACTTGAAAACGCCCCGGAGGCAAACCAATGATCTGTGAAGAACTGTCTGATTTCTTTGCCGCCCTGCCCCGGGACCGCGCCATTATGGGCCTGGATCTGGGCACCAAAACCATTGGGCTTGCGGTGTCTGACCGGCTGTTGACGATCTCCAGCCCGCTGGAAACCATCAAGCGTAAGAAATTCGGCATTGATGCGGCAAAGCTTCTGGAAATTGCAGGCGCGAAAGAGATCGGCGGTTTTATCCTGGGCCTGCCTCTGAATATGGATGGCACGGAAGGCCCGCGCTGTCAGGCGACCCGCGCGTTTGCCCGCAATCTGATGGGCCTGACCGACCTGCCGATTGGCTTTCAGGATGAACGCCTGTCCACGGTAGAGGCCGAACGTGTGCTGATTGCGGCGGATACATCACGCAAACGTCGTTCCGAGGTCATTGATTACGTCGCCGCCGGGGTTATCTTACAGCAAGCGCTGGATCGTAAGCGCCATCTGTAAGGAACGGCCATGAGCAACAAGCACGGATCAGAGGTCTGGAACCGGGACGAAATTGAATCACCCTGTGTGAATATCTGCGTCATCCAGCCGAAAACACGGCTGTGCACCGGCTGTGGGCGCTCAATAGATGAGATCCGGGACTGGTCCGCCATGGAAACAGATGAACGCCGCGATATTATGGCGGCATTGCCCGAACGTATGAAGCAGATGAAACCGGCCCGCCGTGGCGGGCGCGCGGCACGCCTGAAGCGCTAGTTTCGGATCTGTAACAGACCATTTTCACTATACTTTAACTTTTCGGAAACTCCTGTTAATCGGGAAGAACGAGTTATGTAGTTGATTGATTGAACGAGGACCGATTTGCCGGACATCACGGGAAGCTCTCAATCCGACGTGATTGTGGTTGAAAATGACACCGGCACGCTGAATGGCGCGCAGGTCGCCGGGCCGATCGTTAATATCACCGCGCGTCTCGGCGACGATCAGGTCACAATCAACAACAGCACTATCTCTGGGGACATTCTGACGCAAAGCGGAAGCGACACAGTTTCCATTACGGATTCCACCGTGAATAATGCTGCGCTGGGGGGAGACAATGACACGCTGACAGTCAGCGGATCCACGATTACGGGCGTGCTGTCCGGGAACGTTGGGGATGATACCTTCACGATTACAGATTCTGATGTTGCCTCTATTTCCCTCGGCGGCGACAATGACACGCTGATCTTTGAGAACTCGACCTCGACCGGTACTATTGGTGGCAACGTCGGAGAGGATCACATCATTGTCCGGGGATCACAGGTTGCGTCTGTTGGCCTTGGTATTGATGATGATATGCTGACGCTGATTGATAGCACAGTGACCGGCGGTCTGTCTGGCAGTTCAGGATTTGACATCCTGAATTTGCCTGCGGGGACCGCCATTCAGGACAACACCCACGGTGCCATTCTGGTGGCAGCCAACGGCAGCTATCCCCTGTCAAGAGGCACTCTGACACTGCCGACCGGTCAGGTTGTTACCTACAGCACATTTGAAGAGGCACGGGGACTAGTTTGTTTTGTTGGTGGCACAATGATCGAAACGGACAAGGGTGAGATAGCCATCGAAAATCTGCGACCGGGGGATATGATCGCCACGCTGGACCAGGGGTTTCAGCCACTGCGCTGGATCGGAACCCGCCACATCAGTGCAGACACCATGGCCAGGACTCCTGCTTTCCGCCCGGTCTGCATCCAGGCAGGGGCGCTTGGGCATAATATGCCAACCCATGATCTTTACCTTTCGCCACAGCACAATGTGCTGATCCGGTCAAGAATTGTCGAACGTATCTGCGAGGCTGAAGAAATTCTGATCCCTTGCCTGAAACTTGCCGGACAGCCAGGAGTTGAACGTCCAGACACTGAGGGAAGTATAACATACTATCACCTGTTGTTTGACGCGCATCACATCATCCGCAGTGCAGGTGCCTGGACGGAAAGCTTTTTTCCCGGCCCTCTTGCGATGAAAAGCATTACTGCAGAAGATCGCCGCGACATCCGCCGCATTCTGCAAACACCGAACCATGAATGCCCAAACTTGCCGCCTGCTCGTCCACAGGTCCGCAAAAACAAAATCGTGCAGGAACTGCTGCGGTGTCACAAGAAAAACGCCAAGGTCCTTGTCAGCGCATAATACCCGCGTCCACATCGATCCATTCCGCAACACCGCCTGCACATTCCGGGCGGAAGTAGATGATGGCACGGCCATCTGGGCCGCTCTCCACACCCTCGCGCCAGGGCGCAACCCCGTGCAGCATATGACGATGCATCAGATAGGCCTCACCCGGTTGCGCAGTGACTTCAACGCGTTCGCAAGTTTCGAATACTATTTTACGTGCAGCCTGATAGGCCGCCGTGACGTCCAGCTTGTCCATGTCTTCCGGGGCGATATTTTCCAGCAAAGGCAATAACGCGTCGCGCATGATCACATGGCTTCCTGGCCAGATCACCAGTGGGCTTGCCCCTTCAGGTGCATCATTCACCGGAATACCCAGCACCCAGGCATGGGGTTCCTCAATGCGGCGCGCACGGGTTTCAGGATCGGGCCGCAACCCATCCAGATGGGCCGCATCGCGGTTGCGACGATAGCCAAGCGCTGCCTCAGTCTCGCCTTTGCGCGGGCGTGGGTAGCCGGGCCAGACAACCGACACTTGCCCTTTATGCAAAGGCCGCGTCTGGTTGAGGTTCGCAATGAAATCCATCGCATCACAGCTCAGTGGGCCGGAATTATTCACAGCGCCCAATGCATCATTCTTCAGAGCATCCACACCAATGAACCAGGTGCCTTCGCAATCAAGCCAGGCTTTGCGCTCGGCCTCATCCTTTGATGCCGCCAGCGCCGCAGGGCTAGCGTGTTCCAGCCAGGTAAGTAAGCGTTCATCACGCGGGAATTTCACAAACCCGATACGCGTGAACTCTTCTCGCAGATTCACCATCCCATGGCCTTTCGCAGCATATTCAACGCCACCAGCAACAGGAAAACACCAAACGCCCGCTTCAAAGGTTTCGGATCCATCGCATGGGCAAGCTTTACCCCGTAAGGCGTTGTTATCAAAGTCATTGCAATGATCAGGAAAAACGCCGGAACGTTCACCGCACCCAGGGTCCAGGGCGGGGTATCAACAGGATTTGAGATCAGAAAACCGATGACCGAAGGCACCGCAATAATCACGCCAAATCCCGCCGCCGTGGCAACGGCGCGGTGGATCGGCGTGTTATAGAGACTCATGACCGGCACGCCAAATGACCCGCCACCAATGCCCATCAGAACCGACAGGAATCCGAGGATTGGTGACAAGATCATACGCAGGATACCTGTTGGCATGGCCTCCCCCAGGCGCCATTCCGAGCGCCCGAAAGCCATATACAAACCAACCACCATGGCGAGGATACCGAAGATGCCCTGCAAGGTGGAGGACCGCAAAGACGTTGCCAGCATCACGCCGAAAACCGCGCCAACCACAATGCCCGGCAGCCAGGTTTTCAGGATCTCCCAGTCCACCGCGCCCTTTTTATTATGCGATGCGACCGAGCGCAGAGACGTCACGATGATCGTCGCCAGCGACGTCGCCAGACAGACCTGAAACAGGCTGTCACCACCGTATCCCAGGGCGCTGAACGCATAGAAAAACGCAGGCACCAGAACAATGCCGCCCCCGACGCCCAACATGCCCGCAAGCGCCCCCGCAAAACCACCGATCACGATGAGAAGCGCCACCATGGGCAGGAGATCTGAAAGCTCGGGCATTATGTGGTCTCCGGTTCTGGCAGCTGTTCAAGCGCCGCGATCACAACATCCGTGCCCGCCCCGTCCTTATGCGCGTTTTCCGACAGATAGCGCCGCCACAGCCGCGCGCCGGGGCGCCCGGCAAACAGCCCCAGCATATGGCGCGTGATCTGGTTCAACTTGCCGCCTGTCGCCAGGTGGTTGTCGATATAGGGCAGCATTTCATGCACGATCTGATCCGGCGTTTTCGCGGCGGTGTCGGCACCATAAATGCGTTGATCGGCCTCCAGCAGAATGTCAGATGGGTTGTGATAGGCAGACCGTCCGATCATCACACCGTCAAGCCCGCGATCCAGCAAATCAACCGCTGTATCAAGATCCTGCACGCCACCGTTCAGGGAAATATGCAGATCTGGAAAGGCCTGTTTCATTTCAAACACCAGATCATAATCCAGCGGCGGAATGTCCCGGTTTTCCTTGGGTGACAGCCCCTGCAGCCAGGCCATACGCGCATGTATGGTCGCTCGCGTGCAACCAGCAGCGCGGATCTTTTCAAGGAAATCCGGCAGAATATCACGCGGCACCTGATCATCCACGCCAATGCGACATTTCACGGTCACGGGCAGATCTATGGCCTCGCGCATTGCGGTCACACATTCCGCCACCAGTTCCGGCGATTTCATCAGAACCGCCCCAAAGGCCCCGCTTTGCACGCGGTCTGACGGGCAACCGCAATTGAGGTTCACCTCATCATAACCATGATCGGCGCAAATCTTCGCCGCCTGGGCCAGTTCCACCGGATCAGAGCCGCCCAGCTGCACCGCAACCGGATGCTCTTCAGGCGAAAAATCCAGCAAATGCAATGCACCGCCACGCACCAAAGCAGGTGACGTCACCATTTCCGTAAACAACAGTGTTTCGCGCGACATCAATCGGTGCATGTAACGGCAATGCCGATCAGTCCATTCCATCATCGGGGCAATGGATAGACGCGCAGCCCGCCGAACGTCGGAAAATCCTGATTTTTCTTGGTTTTTTGGATTCGCCATTTTGTGCGTTTTCCCCGTTTTGGCCCGATTTAGCCCCGTTTTTAAGTGCAGTGCTACAGAATGTAGCACCGACGGCGCCGTGTAGCACTTTTTTCCGCCTGAGTTCCAGCACTCCAATTCACGCGCTGCCGGGCAACCACCCCATCCCATCGATTGTCCCCCATTCGGCCCGATCGCCCCCGGTTTGGGTGTCAAACCCAATCAAACCTGCTTCCGAAAAAACCGAACGATCAGATGTTCCGGCTATGGAAAACCCGTACTGAAAGGAGCTCCCATGGGAACTATCACAGAACGCCTCAAGACCAATAGCAAGTCAAGCTTCACCGCCCAGATCCGCAAGAAGAAAAATGGCAAGGTCATCCTCAATTTGGTCGAGACATTCACCTCCAAACAGGCCGCGGAAAATTGATTAAAGCGTCGTGAAAAAGCGTTAAAGCGGCCAGGTGGTTTGGAAAGCGCAATGAATGCAAAGGTACGTAAAAGCGTTTCTGATTGCATTAGCGACTATATCGATGCCTCCCCTGAAGGTTTCGGCAAATCCAAGTCCCAAATGCTGAGCTATTTTCAGAGGTTGGATTTTGGCGCATCGTCCATTGAAAATCTTATGGCACGGGATTTCGTAAAGATCGCCAGGGAACGTCTGGCAGGGGTTCAAGCCGCCCTTCTGACTCGAAAATGGACACTCCCGCACACGACACCTCCCCCCCCCCGTAAACCGCAAACGGTCAACGGATACTCGCTGCACGTCTGTCAGGTCAGACGGATGGGCCTTTGCCCGAAGCCCTGCGGATCTTTGCGCTTTTTGCAGCCTTCGGAGTTACCGGGGTGACCCATGCTCTGGCAGATGGCACACTGAACAGCACTCCAGAAGACATCTCCGACGCGCTTTCGGACTTTGTTTACAAAGGCATGCAGGCGGTCAACTGACGGCCGCACCGTCGCGGCCCCGGATCACCCCATGCGTTTTTGCAAAGCTTTTGCTGCAAAAATCCCGCCCATCAGAGCGATCATAAACAAAAGAACATCCGCATTTCCCGTACCAATCACCGGGATCGCGGCACCAGGGCAAAACCCTGTGATCCCCCAGCCAATGCCAAAGATCGCCGAGCCGCCCAGCAGGCGTTTATTAATCTGACGGTTCTGCGGCACATGAAACACATTGTCCATCACAGGGGCCGCGCGGCGGAAAACAAGGCGGTAGCCAATCCCGGCCACCAGAAGCGCCCCGCCCATAACAAAGGCAAGGCTTGGATCCCAGGCGCCCGCGACATCAAAGAAATTCATAACTTTCGCCGGGTTCGCCATACCGGAAATGGAAATGCCGGCACCAAAGATCAGGCCTGTCAGAAAAATCGGAAGCAGTTTCATCATATTTCCCCTTACAGGCCAAAGATATGGCGCATGACGTAAAGCGTCAGGGCGCAGGTCAGCATAAATGTCAGTGTCGCCGCAATGGAACGTGGCGACAGGCGGGCCATACCGCAGACACCATGACCAGAGGTACAGCCAGACCCAAGGGTCACGCCGATGCCAACGATGAAACCGCCAATCAGGATCATCGGTTTGCTGACAGGCACCTGAATGTCAGGCCAGCTTCCGGTCACAAGCAAAACCAGCACAGGGCCACAAATCATTCCGGCCAGCAGTGCGACACGCCACCAGCGGTCTTGCCCGCCGAAAATCGCGCCAGAGATAATCCCCGTGGCCCCCAGAATCCGCCCGTTCAACGCCATCAGAAACACCGACGCCAGCCCGATCAAAAGCCCCCCACCCAGCGATTGCCAGGGCGTAAAAACTGTTTCCATGAAATCTCTCCTGATCTGTTGTTGCCGAAGTGGCATTGCGGACATCTTGTTTCAAGCGAACCCTGACATCCCCCATCCGAAACGCTGCGTCAGTGTATCTTTCGCGTTTTATTGGCGTTCCGGGGTTTATGCGCACAATTTTGCCTGCCCTCTTATACGAAGTATGGTTCAGGACCAGGGGGCAGAGATCGCATGTCCGCCCCGGGATATGCAGCACTTGAGTCAGATGCGCGCAATCACGTTGCAAAGTAGCGACAAGGGTGTCTCAATTAACTCTTTGTTTGCAAAAACTAAACTTATTCAACACTCTCATCATCTGGTATCCTGAAAGCACCCTCAAGAGAAGGAAGAACAAAAGATGTATAAGGTTTTCATTGTGTTGCTCTGTATTGGCCTGGTCGAAACCTGCATTGTTCTCCAGGCAACGTCACCGAACACCACAGACCAGATATCTGTCAGCAAAAAGCACCTGGATGCGACCGTGTTCTCACCCCTTATTAAGAAACCAGAGACAATCCGAAGCACCACACTCGCAAAAGCCACCAGCAGCCCGCCGTCATAATCCTGCAAAGTCGAAGCACGCAAGCTATACCCGAGAGAGGTGGTCCTGGATTTCCGACCAGTTTGCAGCCTTGTTAAGTCGGATCAGGGTTCCATTTCAGGCTGCTGGTTTACACAGTCTTGAAACCAGTTGAATCCAACACGGTGTCCGTCGCTGCCATTTATGTCGTCGATACCGATCCCCTGGGTTACGATAATGAGCCAATCAGGTTGGCGGGTTTCAATATGGTCTTTCCCAACCACGCGCCAGCGGCGGCGATCGAGCACCAATTCCGAACCCTGTAGGACTTTAAATAGAGGGTGTTTCGCCATCAGCCGATCCAGATCCTGGAGTGACGACAGATGACCCCATTCCAATTCGCTTTCAGATAGCCCTGTCCTATAAGCCGGAAAATCGCCTGAAACGTCTGAGCAGACGAAAGATGACATTTTGCGATTAAGTCACTCATGAGCCAAAAATTGGTGTTTCTGGCGCACTCCAGAACCTGTGCATCAATATCAGGATCCGGTGTATTTAAAGAATTCCAGATGCGCAGAAGATTGTCGCGATATCTTTTCGTGTACTGATCGCCGTTCACGACGAATTTGTCGTCGGCAAATGACTTGGGTGTCGCTGCAAAAATGGCCCTGATTTCATCTTGTGTTTCCGGTCGCGCAAGGCTTTGCCCATGCCGGACATATACCGCCCTGCGGAATCCATCCCGAAATGTGATCCGCAGATCGAAACTGTGTGAACGCGATTTCCCATTCACACCGCGGTAAGAAACCGGCGGAAGTTGCACCTCCAGGCCATATAATTCTGGCGACAACAGCGCTTCCAGCGCAACGGCCATTTCCCGTGCGCCATCGAAGTGATAGATCTTGCGTTGCCCCTTTGTTGCAGGCCTGGCAATGGCCATCGAGATCCGATGTGCTGTATTGCTGCGGGTCAGCGGATTGCGAAATCCGTCATATGGCAAAACGCCGTGAACCGGATCAACAACCAACGCAGGTTGTTTTTTCGTCTTGCCGAGTGATGTATCCCATTCAAGTGGAAGTGACATGTCTTCTCCAATCTCATGCGCAAGTGCGGATGAGTTAATTTCTGATTTAAGGGGGCCGGTAATTAGAGCACCGACGCCCACCAATTTTTGAACGTTTCACTTATTTCTCAACAACCGGGCCTGCGCATCTTTGTCGCAAAAACGAAAACCCATCTGCACTGGAAAACAGCGTTTCGAAGCCCGCGCCGAAGAGAAATACCCCAAGCAGATTCGAGTCAATTACTGTTTTTTATCAAAGTATTGCGAGAATTTTTCTCTTCTCAATATTCACATTTGGCCACCTATCCTTGTCTCCTTCTAAATCCCCGCCGCTGTTGAAGCTGGTGGGCTGTGTCTTCTGAAGGGGAGTTAGGACTCGGAAATCGACAAAGGAAGAGGTAGCACCCGATAAAATGTGAATAGATTGTCTAGTTTACTCAATGATACTTGAAAATTGTGCCAATGGAACGCGAGCGCCGTATCTCGACTTCATCGTTCAACCACTGCAAATACACGGCCGTGTCTCGGTCCACATCCGGTGGGATTTCAATTTCCTGCGTGCAGATACATTGTCCTAAAATGCCCCCTTGCAGGCGCGACAAGTCTTCAACGAGATATTTTCGCAAACGAAATGCCGTTGCGTAAGCAATGGAATACCGATCTTTAAGTTCATGCCCCGTGGGTCTGCTGAACTTTAACCGGGCGGCCTCTATTTCAATGAATTCTTCGGCCAGCTGGAAATAGACCAACAGATCCAGACGTCGGCGGTGGAGAAGAGTTCCGGATGTCATTGAAAACTGGGTCAGGCAGATGCGGCAATGATAGATTTTACGGGCCTCGTGATACCCAAAGTTACTTTGCTCGCACTTCGGACAAAACGGGCCGTCTGGCCATCGAATTTTCTTCAGTCGGTCTTCGCATTCCAGTTCGTCTGAAAAGCGCTCAACGACCCCGCCTTCCGGCAAACGGAGGTATAACTCCATCCAGTGCATTTGGAGTAACTGTGCCTCAGAGAGCGGTTCTTCGTTCATGCGGACACGGATAAAAGAAGGCCGGGCAAAACAAAAGGGGCTGGTTGTTATAGATGAGGATTATTGGCGATTTCTGAGGTGAACAGCGCGCGGGCTGGGCCGAAATCATGCATACAGGGATATGCAGGGAAAATAGCCCTTACAATGCAGTGCCACATTGATTTAAATGTGCCGGTCCACCTATGATCTCAAAACTAAACTCAGCCATTTGGGATACGTTCAATGCCCGTCTTCAAAACGCTCTCGGATGATGACCCACTTCTTTTAACCTCCCCACTGATACGATCTGTGTTGAAAACCGCTCAATATATAGAGGAAAATGGTGGCATTGGACTGACCCCCTCTGGGGCATTCAATCGTAAGTTTGTACTTTGGGCTGCAGGCGAATTTAACTGGCCCGGGTACTCTGAAGAAGAGTTGTTTCGCGTGAATAAAGTGTTGAACGAGTGGGACTTCCCCCCTGTTGGTGACATCCATGAGCTGCTTCTGGGATTAAAGCTCGCAAGACGTTACAAGGGAAAACTCTTACTCTCAAAAGCTGGAAAAAGTTTAACCGCGGCACCCGGAGCTCTGTTCACAGAATTAGTGCCTGCCTTCCTTTTCAGCGTTGACCACGGGGCACATCTAAGACGTGACAGTCACCTGTTGGGTAACTGGGATATTTTCCTCAATGTCATCAATGTGGAAGCGGATCATGGCGCAACAAGGTCTGCCCTGCGAGAAACATTGTACGGAGCACATGATGCTTCCGGATCCATACATGATTCAATTTCCTCGGACCTGTACGTCACCGTTTTGCGACCACTATGTTGGGCCGGATTATTGAAGGAAGATGATGGCAACTCTCGTTTTGACGAAGCATTCACAAAAACCGAATTGTGGCGACGGACGTTACGGCTGAATACAGATCGAGATTTGAAGTTTCGAGTGATACATTGAGCTCAGTGTTAAGCTAACCGTCTACAATAATCCTCACAAATCCACCCAGGTCACTCCCGTTGCCCGGCAACACATGTTCACATGTGGGAAAGGAAACGCATCCAACGATTGTGCAACGTTTTTATTGAGCTATATTTATCAGATGCATCACAACATCGTAACGCGCAAACAATTTGTATCGCTTGCTGCAGACAAGGTACTGCTACCAGCGACGCATATTCCAACAATCAAATCACCTTGGCGCCTTGAGGACGGTCGAAACCTTGTCAGGGAGCTCAACGAAAAGGTACACCAAACTGCCACGGGTCATGGGCCATGGGAGAGCATTCAAAATGCGAAAGTAAGGACGAAACTATCCGTTGGGTTTATCATCAGCGCCATTCGGGATGGGCATTTACAAATCTCCAAATTTGAGGGGTTAGACGGATATAGAAGCTTTTGTGTTTCGAAAGCTGAAATGGATAAACTTGCAGCGAAAATCATTCAAGAGGCCGGGCCTGACGTTCAGTCCTCGGATAGAGCTGTCTGCACAGCAGCAGCGTTCGGACGTTCCGTCGGCATGAGAGAAAACGAAGCGTTCTTACGACTAGTGCGCGGAGGCCATACACCCGCAAGTCAAATAACGACATCGAAAGCCGGGCAGCAGCGGTTCTACCTGACACAAGATGATATTGCAGCGTTTCATGAACGGTTTGTAACACAAAACACGTTGGCAACCAAATATAGCACCTTTTGGAGAACCATAATCAGCCAGCTAAAAAGTGAAGGTATTGCCCCATTTACATTCAAAGGTGAGGAATATGGGCACCTGTATTTACGTGCCCACGCTGAAGAATTTTTGCAGACGAAATATGCCCAAACGAAGTTAAGCGATCATAAAGTTCACAATCATTAGCATACCTAACAACAGTTTCAGGTTTTTCCGTATTTTAACACGGGTAACAGTCTAGGGCTGGCTCTTCATCTTTCCTTGCTTTCACCTTTCTTCCGTGCGTCAAACTTTTCCCAAACATGCATGCGGCCCTTTTGGCGTGCGTCGGCAAGCCAAAGTTTCTTGCGGACGCCTGCGACCTCAAGCTTACTGTACTTACCACCAGAGAACTTTGGCCAGTCGATAGCGAGCCCCAGCTTAACCAGTTCCTCAGAGAGATCGCGACCATCGGGCAAAAAGCACTTTGCGACAGTTCGGCCATATTCATCTTCATCAGTGATCTCGGCACGTATCTTATGCCCTTTGCACAGGCGCACCATGGCCCATTTAGCCTTCTGGCCAAGGGGATGATGAAGTTCCGGCGCGTCTATCCCATACAGGCGCACCTGGGTCTTTTGGATCGTAATCGTATCGCCATCTGTAACGTAAGCTGGCCCTTCCAGCACGCGTGAAAGCGTGATGGAATGAGCGGTCGCGGCATCGAAGGCCTCGCCCTTTGGTGGTGCATCAGAAGGCGCCGTTTTGGGTTGCGCAGAAGAAGCCGTCATGCTTCGCCCAGCCTTATAGGCTAGCGTTTCTCTAATCGGTTTCCTGTTTGGTTTGGCCTTAGGCCGATAGGTCGGCTTAAACAGCGTTCTTAAAATAAACTTCAACATGGCTGCACAGTACGAGGCCGTGCCCCTCAGGGCAAACGAATTGAAAATGAACCAAGGAACAACATCATCGATCAGCCAGAATGATCGCAGCTCAAATGCACTGCCAGTGCGTTCTCGGCCTGCACTGGCTTGGGGCTAACATTCAGATGGTACAGGTCTGCTACACACTCGAAGTCAGCCACAGGCAGCTTTGGGCAGTTAGTGAACTTTGCAAAGTATGAGGAATGGTCCAAAGCTCTAGTTGATGGACCAAGGCTTCGGCGCTATGTCATTTTCCCAAAGCAGCCGTTCGATTATTTTCACAATATTTTCGGAGGGTCATTGATCTTAGTCAGCTACGGGTACGCTGCAGGAGAATTTGCGACCATAGGACAATTCGCTGGCGGATTGTATCAGGGCTTCGGCATCGATACGGAAATGCCGATACATGTCGGCGATGGTGCCGGTTTGACCAAAGTGTTCAACTCCATGCGAAACGGTTTTATGTCCGTGAACCGAACCCAGCCAGGACAGGGTCGCCGGGTGGCCATCAATCACTGTGATCAAGGTGCAATGGCGCGGCAGGTCTTCCAGCAAGGTTTCGATGTGGGCCTGTGCGTCAATCACACCATTGGCACGGGCACGTTGCGCTGCGGTCCAGCCTGCGTTCAGGCGGTCGGCCGATGTGACAGCCAGAACACCTACGTCGCGACGGCCTTGTGCAATTGCCCCGGCTGCTTTGATGGCTTCAGGCCCAACGGCCCCCTGGTAGGCGATCACAACTTCACAATTTGGGCCTGGCTTGCGCAGCCAATAGGCGCCATCAATCGCTCCCTGACGGAAGGCATCATCCACGCGCTTGCCCGGTTGTTCAATCGGGTTGGTCGTCAGGCGCAGATAGACAGAACCGCCGGTTTCATCCCGCAACCAGGTGCGTTCATCCGGGTCGCCTTCGCCGTCCTTCTGCATGTGTTTGAACGCCCATTCCATAATGACGGAAAGTTCATCTACGAAAGCCGGCTCAAACGAGGCTAATCCATCCTGTGCCATGCCAATCAGCGGGGCGTTGATGGATTGATGTGCGCCACCTTCCGGGGCAAGGGTCACACCGGATGGTGTCCCGACGATCATAAAGCGCGCGTCCTGATAGCAGGCATAGTTCAGCGCATCGAGGCCACGGGCCACAAAGGGATCATAGACCGTGCCGATGGGGATCAGGCGCTTGCCAAAAATTGAATGGGACAGGCCCGCAGCTGCGAGCAGCAGGAACAGGTTCATCTCAGCAATGCCCAGCTCAATATGCTGGCCTTCCGGGGCGAATTCCCATTTCGCGGTGGACGGGATGTTTTCCGCCTTGAATGTGTCCGCCTGATGGGCGCGCGCAAACAGTTTGCGACGATTGACCCAAGGCCCCAGATTGGTTGTGCCGGTTACATCAGGGGATGTGGTCACGATGCGTTGGGCAAGCAGGCTGTCGCCTTTGGACAGGTCATCCAATATCTTACCAAAGGCCATCTGCGTGGACATTTCGCGATCTGCCGTCAGCGACAGCTCCGGCACATCAATCACGTCATCGGAATATCGGCGTGTGCCTTTGGAAAAGAACGGGGCATTCCTGAGGGTATTGTCGAAAGCAACGCGGTCCGTGATGGTTGCGTATTTGTCCCACTCCTCTCCCTCAGCCACTCCCATGTGTTTTTGCCAGGCTGCCATCTGGGTTTTGTTCATCAACCCGCCGTGGTTGTCTTTGTGGCCTGCAATTGGTGTGCCCCAACCCTTAACGGTATAAGCCAGAAAACAAACGGGTCGGTCGTGATCAATCGCGGCGAATGTATCCGCCATTGTGGCCACGCAATTCCCGCCCAGGTTTTCCATCAAAGCAGCCAGCTCTGCGTCGCTGCGCTTTGCGATCAACGCGGTGACATCCCCCTGGTCCCCCAATGTCTCCATCAGTCGTTCACGCCAGACCGCGCCCCCCATAAAGGTCAGAGCTGAATACAGCTGGTTGGGGCAGTTATCGATCCAGTCCCGCAGCTTTTCACCGCCGGGTTCTTCAAAGGCCGCACGTTGCAAAGCGCCATATTTGACACGGACAACATCCCAGCCAAAGGCATCAAAGATCTTTTCAACCCGTTGAAACAGGCCTTCGCGCACAACACCATCCAGGGATTGGCGGTTGTAATCAATGACCCACCAGCAATTGCGCAGGTCGTTTTTCCAGCCCTCTTGCAGGGCTTCATAAATATTGCCTTCATCCAGTTCCGCATCGCCAACCAGGGCGATCATGCGGCCCATATCCTGATCCTTACCCCAGGATTTCGCCTGAATGTAATCCTGAACGATGGAAGCAAATGACGTGATCGCAACGCCAAGACCAACTGAGCCGGTAGAGAAATCCACATCGTCAATGTCTTTGGTGCGTGACGGATAGCTTTGCACCCCGCCAAGCCCGCGGAAGTTTTCCATTTTCTCGCGGGTCTGATTGCCCATAAGATACTGGATCGCATGAAAGATCGGTGACGCATGAGGTTTCACCGCAACCCGGTCTTCCGGGCGCAAGGTGTGAAAATACAGTGCCGTCATGATCGAGACCATAGAGGCCGAAGATGCCTGATGTCCGCCCACCTTGATGCCATCAGCTTTCGGGCGAATGTGATTTGCATTGTGGATCATCCAGTGGGACAGCCACAGCAAACGTTGCTCAATGGTTTTCAGATCATCATGCATGGTTGCGCTCCTTAAGCTGCTTTGCTTGCGGCTGGTTTCGGCAGGGCCTGCACAATATCGGCGATCACATCATCGATGCCTTCAAGCCCGATCGAAAGGCGTACAAGACCTTCGCTGATCCCATGCAGGGCGCGTTCTTCGGGGGTGTAGGTCGAATGGGTCATGCTGGCGGGGTGTTGCACCAGGGTTTCCGCATCGCCCAGAGACACAGCGCGTGTGATCATCTTCAGCTTGTTCATCATGGTGCAGCCCGCGTTGTATCCGCCTTCCAGTTCAAAGGCGATCATGCCCCCAAACTGCGACATCTGACGCGTGGCCACATCGCGTTGTTCAAAGCTCTCAAGGCCAGGATACCAGACCTTTTGCACGCCATAAGACTGTTCCAGCATCGCCGCCACTGTGGCCGCGCTGGAACAGTGACGATCCATGCGCAGTTCCAGTGTTTTCAAACCCCGCAGGATTAGCATTGCATTGAAGGGCGCCATCACTGCACCGGTCATATCTTTCATACCGTACAGGCGGATTTGAGTGACCAGTTCTTCGGATCCCACAAGAAGCCCGGCAACAACATCACCATGCCCGCCAAGATATTTGGTGGCGGAATGCAGAACAATATCCGCCCCATGCGTGATGGGCTGTGTCAGATAGGGTGTCGCGTAAGTGTTGTCGACCACGACATAAGCGCTGTTGGCGTGTGCAATGTCTGAAACGGCCTGAATATCAACCAGACGCATATTGGGGTTCGCAGGGGTCTCAAAATACACGACTTTTGTCTTGTCACTGATCGCGGTCGTCAGGTTTTCGGGATTAGTCAGGTCCACATGCGTGACGGTAACACCAAATTTGGCCAGCCCATGCTGCATGAATGAGAACGTGCAGCCATATAGTGTTTTATCGAGAATAATCTCATCGCCTGGTGCAAGAAGGGTCCACATGGTCGCCGTGATCGCCCCCATGCCTGAAGCCAGAGCAAGACCTGCCTCTGCGCCTTCCAGAACCGCAATGCGCTTTTCAAGCAGGGTGCAGGTCGGATTGGAAATACGCGAATAAATGTGACCTGCGCGTTCACCTGCAAACATCTCGCCACCGGCTTCAGCAGTTTCAAAAGCGAAAGTCGACGTCAGATGCAAAGGCGGCGTCAAAGCGCCCTCATTTTCCATCGGATCATATCCGTGGTGGATTGCTCGGGTGGAAAAGCTTTCAGGGTGATTGCGCATGCTACGGCTCCGTTGATCAATAAGAGCAGAGTACGTGCCGGGAGTGATTAATTGTTGCTAAATTTTCCCTATTTCTGTCTAACATTGGCACAATCTGCCACGAATGGGTCAAAAATGGACGATAAAGATCAACGCATTATTCGGACTCTTCAACGTGAAGGTCGCATGACAAACCAGGATTTGGCCGCAGAAGTAAATCTTTCACCGTCTCCCTGTCTTCGACGGGTAAAGCTGTTGGAGCAAAGTGGTGTCATCAAGGGCTATAGCGCCGACATAGATGCGGAAGCCTATGGATTGGGCGTGACCGTATTTGTGCGCGTCAGCCTTGCTGATCATACCGAAGCCACGGTAAAACAGTTCGAAAGTGATATTGAGCGCGTGGATCAGGTCCTTGAATGCTATGTGATGACAGGATCCTCAGACTACCTGTTACGGGTTGTGGTTGCGGACCTTGCGGATTACGAAAAATTTGTGCGTCAAAAGCTTCATCCCATCGGTGGCGTGGCATCGTTAGACAGTAGTTTCGTCTACGGAGTGGTCAAAAAAACCAATGTTCTACCGATGTTAATTGATTGATCTCATCGCACGTCTGCCTTTTACGGAGGAACTTTGGTTGGCCAGACTGGCATATATTTACTGCCCGCTTACAATGCATATCTGGACAGAGGCACGCAGTTGAAATGCTGCTCATCCACGAGCCAAGACATGAATAAATGCAGTTCAACCTGTTATCGGAGAATTTTCCCAAATGCAGCAGTCAAATCTGCTTCCCATGGTATTCGCACGCTTCCCATGGTATTCGCACCAAGTGGCCGTCTGCTGAGCGGACTAAACTGCCATCCCAAATTTGGCTTAGAATGTCAGCATTGGGAGCGGCAATTTCTTTTTACTGTCCGTAGAGACGTTCAGCTTCATCCTTTTGCTTCGGATCACTCTACCCACTTCGGAGGTATGGCCATGAAGGTGACATTCACTTCCCCTTGCGGACCAAAGGCAACGGTGCTGGGGCGAACATCAGCCACGATGTCCTCTATGTCGTACACATCGCTCAAGAGAAAGACGCGTGCGCCCACTGCGATCACGATGAACGCTGTGAGGCCGAGCAATGTACGAATGATCCATTTACGTATGGATCTCTTGGGCTTGTCTTCCACAGTATCGACTTTCAAGAGACCTCTCTGTGACATGCCTTGTTGTTTGAGTTTTTCGGCATGGGTCTTGGTAGACCCCGTGCACATGGTTCAGGATTGATCAGCTTCCCGGCTTTCTGCCGGTGGCAGCAGCATCTTGGCCATCTGGTCCAGAAAGTCCTGGTGCGGCATGGTTTCAAGCATCGAGAGCATCATATCTGCATCCGCACCAACCGTGTTGTGGATGGGGGTGTCTTGCGTCACACATTCAAACACTTTCTCAGCGACCAGTTCCGGGTTAGGTTCAGAACCGCCTTGCGCCCGCATGTTGGCGCGGGTGGCCTCAATATGCTTTGAAATGGCATTGCCCCAAGAACTTAGAGCCTCGTCAGCATGAGCGTCTTTACGGACACTCGCACTCAGAAAGCCGGTGCCAAAGCTGCCCGGCGCAACGCTGCGCACGTTGATGCCAAGTGGCCCGTATTCATACGCCAATGATTCCGTTAATCCCTCCAGGGCGAACTTGCTAGCGGAATAGATTGAGACCATCGGACCCGCGAAAAAACCGGCTATCGACGTGATGTTGATGATGGCACCCGCCCCATTCTTCCGCATCATGGGCAAGACGGCGCGGCTTGTTGCCAGCGCGCCAAAGAAGTTGGTGTCAAACATTGCGCGGGCGTCCTCATCTGAGAATTGCTCGAACAGCGCAAAACCGCCGTAGCCTGCGTTATTGACCAGAGCGTGAATGTCACCAAAGGCGTCGATGCCTGCCGCGACTGCCTTTTCGATACTGTCTTGGTCGTTAACGTCCAGACGCTCGACAAGGACGTTTTCCAGTTCAGACAGATCTTCTTTTTTCTCAGGTGATCGCATCGTTGCGATTACGTTCCAGCCTTCATCGTGGAACTTTTTCACGATCAGGCGGCCAAAACCCGAGGATGCGCCGGTAGCGAGGATTGTTTGTTTCATCTTATGAATTCCAAATTCTTCGCCAAACGGGACAACCACAGTCGCAAGACCGCAGTTGCCCCGCCCAGTGGGGGTTAAACTGATTTTTTGTAGAAGCTGTCGACGGCATCCACGGCTTGATCAACGAATTGATCCTGATCATAGAGATCCATGTGCGACGCGCCTTCGATTTCGAGGTATTCCTTTGGCTCGGCCGCAATTTCAAAGACGTTCTTGTCCATATCCCGGGTTGCCGCTTCACTGCCCGCGATCACCATGAGTGGTTGTTGAAAATACTTGGCCTGCCCGACAAAGGTGCGGGCTGGATCGAGCGGCATCCCGATCAATGGGAACTCATTTGAATAATTCGGACAGGTGTCTGCGCCTACCCGGAAAAAATAGTAATCAATGGCTTCTCGCATCGCAGCCGGGGCCTGTTCGGGGGCTGGTCTGGGAAGGCCGCCGAAAATATCCGCCGTCGCGTATTCGCCTGCCTCATAGTAACGCTGCTTGCCTTCGGCCGCCGCTGCCATCAGCTGATCAATCGTTTCTTTCGGATATCCGCCAAACAGCAATGCAGCGGCGTCAAAGTTGCCAACGACCGTTGCGACAGCTTTCACCCGCGCATCACCAATTGCGACATTGCAAATATAGGGCGCACCAGCGCAAAGCCCGAGACCGAAGAAACGGTCGCGATCAACAAACGGCATGGTCCGTAGGAAGCTGATCGCATCCGTTGTGTTGGGGGCGGCGTTGTGAATGCTCTCATAGTTACGCACGTGACCCTCGCTATCTCCAAAGTTCTTTGGGTCAAATACAAGGAAAATGTATCCCTTCGCTGCCAATTTTGCGCCATAGACTGCGCCGGTCTGTTCCTTAACTTGGGAGCCGGGGCGAGTGTAGACGATCGTTGGATAAGACCCCGATGAAACAAAACCTTCCGGTAAGTAGAGATCACCGGCGATCTTGCTACCTTCACTCATGAAATGGACACGATTTTTGCCAGCCTGAAGCTGGGTTGCGTCAACGGGGATGTGGTGTGGTTTTATCATCATCGGGCCTCTGGGATGTTCATTTTACACTTTGTAGTGTAATGCAGATAAAAGTAGACAAGGTAAACTCGAAAGTGCAAAGAGTGGTTGGACCTCACGTTTGCCGTCATTGTCGACCAAACCTTGTTGAAACAGGAGCGCCTTCCAAAATGCCTAAAGGGCCTCAGAAGTTAGATCAGGTGGTTGAAGGAGCCATTGCCGAGTTTCAAGATGCTGGCGGCTTCGCAGCTGCGCACATGGATCGGATAGCCAACCGCGCAGGCGTCTCAAAACGCACGCTTTATAACTACTTCCCAAGCAAGGAAGCGTTGTTTGAAGAGATCATTCTGCGTGCAAGTTCGGTCTTTCAGGCGCAAGATGGCGTAGGCTTTGATCCAGCAGGTGATCCGCAAACCGAACTTTACGAGATGGCGATACGTCAGATTGCACCCTATCAGGATATTGGTCTGATACAGATGGCGCGGCTTGTCTTGGGCGAATGGATGCGCAATCCCGACCTTGTCGCCGGTATTGTGGGTCAACTTAATCGCACAAATGAAACACGCCAGTTCTTCAAAGATGCGGTGGTTGCCGGTGCGTTGAGTGAAGAAGCCGCCCAACGCGCCATTGACGACGTGAATGCCTTTATCAAGGGCAAATGCCTTTGGCCGAGCGTTCTATCCGGCAAGCCGGTTTCAAAGTCTGAGGCCGACCTCATCGCAAGCACAGTCAGCGATATGTTCGCAGCGAGATTCAGATAATCAGTGGACAAACCCGAGAAAACCGGGTTGTTGACCATAGCCTAAGACGTGTCACGCACGTATTTCTCTGTTGGTTAGTTGATTATCGAAGTGTTGAGGAACTGGAGTAGATCCTCAACACTTTGATCCCTATTTTCCATCATCAACATATGCCCAATCCCTTCGTACATCCTAAGTGTGGAATTGGGCAGTTCGCGTTGAAAGCGGTCTGCAAATTCGGGCCATGCGATGGTGTCCTTGTCGCCCCATAAGATCAATGATGGGATCGTGATCCGATCCAAATCTGTGACATAGGGTGTGTTGTCGATAGAATATGTTAACAGCTTTAGAGTCACGCCACGGTTGGGTGAGTATCGTTGTAGGCTCCAAATTTTGTCGGTGTAAGCCTCGGCGTTAAAGGAGGCATCATAGAAATAGCTTTCCACTCCGTCCCGCATGTCTGACCTTGCACCGATATATGTAAACAACACCTCTCCCCACCAGGTGCCCGCCATGGAAAGAACGTCTTTTTCGGTCTCGGATATTCTATCCACGCTTGGCCTAAACCCGCCGGATGCAACAAGTATCATTGCTGTAGGGTCGTTTGGGTATTCCAGCACATATCGGACCACACTGTCCCCACCGAATGAATGCCCTGCGATGGCAAAGTCATTGATCTCAAGCACATCTATCACATCTTTGATAAATACAGAAAATCGGATCGGCCCATAATCTTCTTCTGGCAGGGGGGCGGTCAAACCATGGCCGGGCAGATCAAAACGCACGATACGATACTGCGCTTCCAATGCAGGCACCCAGACATCCCAATCCCCAATTGAGTCCCCACCACCATGGACAAAAACCAACGTTGGGCCATTTAGGTTGCCCTCAACCTTATAGTTAACCTGCATTCCATCTGGAAGGATCAGAGTTTCAAATGCGTATTCGGAAAGCTCATCATAGGACAAACTACTCGAATAGTTACGGCTGAGCCAAAGACCAGCAGTCACAAGCAGGATTGTGCAAATGCCGGTCAGAATTTTCAAAAACTTGGCCATGGGTTGGATGCCTTTTGATCCGTTGGTTTGCGGACCATCTCCGCACTGTCGAAGTGGCCTTTTGCGATCCAGACTAGTTAGGTGAAACGTTGAGTTCGGCCGGGTACAGATACGCGTATCCGGTCGAAGCTGAAACAACGTCTACGCCAACAAATGTCGGGTCTACCAGACTGACAAGCGTCGCTTCAGGATTACCGCGATGGGTAAATGCACGGATCGTGGTCCCTACCGGAAACACGCATTCGGTGACCAGAAAATCAGTTATCCTAGCAACTTCAAACACTGATGCCATTGCCAAATCATCTGCTATTTGGCGGCTGTCATCGGGGATTTCCTCTAAATGTAGTCCTGAACGCCATGCGCGGGTATTCCGCCACGCGCTTTAACCGACCCAGCAACAGGCAAGGCATGATCCGCTTTAACAAAGTGACGTCCCTGTTCATATCCCAGTGCCTGCGCAAGACGGGGAACTTCGATCAGCTCTGAAGAAACAACACCGCCTGTTGGTTCAAGTTCAGGAAAACACTGTGCCAACAATGGCGCAAGGTCGCGCCAGTTTTGCTCTGCCTCCTGAACCTGTGCAGGTGACACAGGCACATTCGCGTCCGAAACAGACCCCATTGCCGTGTTAATCCACATCAAAGGGGTACCCGCCCGAAGGCGTGATTTGAGTTTCTCGGTCATTGTACGGATCTCGTTTATTTGATGCGTATTTTGTTAGAAGGGCTCTGCTGATAAAAAGCAGCAGAGCCAAGTATGTAGTTCGTACATAAAACTACAAGGGAGTATTTATGCGTCGTAAGACGGATGCGCCTTGCAAAGCTGGGCAACCGCATCATTACAACGTGCAACCGTTGCATCGGTGTCACCCGCAGCTTCGGCCTCAACCAGATCAGCAATCATATTGCCCAAGGCTTCGAATTCTGCCTCTTGCATGCCGCGCGTTGTTGCGGCACCGGCGCCCAGACGCAAGCCGACCCATTCTGGTGGACGTGGACTGTCGTTCGGGATCGCGTTCTTGTTGGCGGTAATGTCAGCCCGTTCAAGAACCACTTCAGCACGTTTGCCAGTGATACCCTTAGAGCTGAGGTCAACCAAAACCAAATGGGTGTCTGTCCCGCCAGAAACGAGGCGCAAACCACGGTTCTGCAGAGTTTCCGCAAGCTTTGCAGCATTCGCTTTGACCTGTGCGCCGTAGGCTTTGAACGCGTCGCTCATGGCTTCGCTCAAACACACTGCTTTTGCGGCCAATACTTGGCTGTGGATCGAACCTTGCACACCTGGGAACACTGCAGATTGCAGTTTTTTGAACCACTCTTCGTTGTTGGTCAGGATCAACCCACCGCGCGGACCGCGCAGAGTTTTCGTCGTGGTACAAGTCACGATATCGGCGTGTGGGAACGGGCTTGGGTGAACGCCAGCGGCAACCAGACCTGCGATATGCGCCATGTCTACATGGAAATATGCGCCAACTTTTTTCGCGATCTCGGCCATACGGGCAAAGTCGATTTCACGTGGGTAAGCAGAACCACCGGTGATGATCAGCTTTGGCTGGATCTCTTCAGCTTGTTTTTCCAGCGCGTCATAATCAATGACTTCGCTTTCAGCATCCACGCCGTAGTGGTGTGGTTCAAACCAACGACCAGAAAGGTTCGCTTTTAAACCATGGCTCAGGTGACCACCGGCGGCCAGATCCAAAGACAAAACCTTGTCGCCAGGCTTTAGCAACAAGAAAAACACAGCAAGGTTTGCCTGGCTACCAGAGTGTGGCTGCACGTTGACATAGTCACAGTTGAACAGTTCTTTTGCGCGATCAATCGCGGCCTGTTCCACGACATCAACAAACTGCCCACCACCGTGGAAACGGTTGCCAGGATATCCTTCCAGGGTTTTGTTGGTCATCGCGTGACCCAGGGTTTCAAGAACCGCGCGGCTGACGATATTTTCAGAGGCGATCAATTCGATCTGATCCTGCTGACGGGCCTCTTCGTTTTTCAGAGCCTCAGCGACAACTGGGTCGGTCTGGGTGAGAGCGTTTGAGAAATGCTGCGACATGGGGATCTCCGATTGGTTCATGTTTTGGCAACAATCTGTGAAACCCCCTGTTCAACGCAAATCAGTATTGCTATTATTTTGATGTAGAAAAAATAAGGCTCGAAAATATGTCTCTTAGCCCTGCCCGCCCCAAAGGGCCACATCTGAACGCACTGCGTGCTTTTGAAGCGGCCGCACGCCTTGGCAGTTTCACCGCCGCAGCCGAGGAATTATCGGTCACACCAGGGGCGGTAACCCAGCACATCAAAACCCTAGAGGCATGGGCTGAAACCCAGCTTTTCGTGCGCAATGCGCGTGGTGTAAAACTGACGCCCCTGGCCGAAGAGTTGCTACCAGGATTCACTCAAGCCTTTGACCAGCTTGGATTTTCCGTTCACGCCCTGCGCAACAAAGCGACACCACAAAAGGTCAAAATGGCAGCACTTCCAGCGATTGCACAATTGTGGCTGGCCCCGCGTTTGGGTGCATTACGCGAAGTGGCGCCTGAAATTTCAGTATCTGTCGTGGCGATGGACACGCCCCCAAATCTGGTCAGAGAGCCGTTTGACATGACGCTGTTTTTCTCATCAGATCCAATTGGCAAAAACGAAGCCAAAATCACCGGAGACCGGATTTTTCCCGTTTGCGCCCCTTCGGTTGCCGCGCGCCTAAATGATATCACCGACCTGCCGAAAGAAACCTTGTTGCATGATGGCGCCTGGGGCACGGATTGGGACATCTGGTTGAAACATCAACCCGATGGGGGATCTGTGTTGCAAACCGGCACAACACATTCTTTGTATTCGATCGCCCTGGAAGAGGCCCGCCATGGCGGGGGGGTTTTGATCGCGCATGAAGCCTTGGTGGAGAAGCATTTAGAACGCGGTGAACTGGTCCGCCCTTTTGCAGCCTCTGTCGACCTGCCGCGCCACATGGTTGCCAATATGGCGCCAACATTCCATGCCTCAGAAACCTTTCAGAAAATCGCATCCATCTTGCTGCCGCCCCAGCCCTAATCACACTTTGCCTACCCTGCGCCATGCGCTTGGGATCACTCTGCAACGGATTTCCGGGCGGCACAGCATTCTGGTCTGCGGCATTAACTACCACGGGCATGAGCTGGATCTGCACTTCAAGAAATTTGGCGGTCAGGAGCTGGAGGTACGGGTCGATCCGGAGGATCTCAGCCATGTCTCTGTCTGGCTCGAAGATGCCTGGTATACGCTGCCCGCCATGATGGACGGTGTCGAGGGTGTTCCCTTTGCCCTCTGGGAAAGCATGATGTTTGACCTGCGCCAGAGCAATCGCAATGCGACCACCATTGATCAGGATATGATGGATCGTGCGATGGCCCGGATCCGTGAGCTTGACGCGGAGCAACGCGCCCTGCGTCGTCTCGGACCAGTTCAGGTTTCCGCTTCCGACATCCGGCGGGCGGAACATGAAACCTTCCTGGGCCTGAAGTTCAGCTCAGGCGCAACCACCAGCATATCACAGGACGAAGAGCTGCTGAGCGACACGCTCTCAGCCATTGCCTCTGCCCCAGCTCCCCATGATCCGGAAGTGGCGCAACCGGAAACCACCTTCGAAAACCGGATCTTTATTGATGAAGACGAGTAAGTTCAGAAACTGCCCAAAGGTCCGCGAAATCATTAAGGATCTGCGTTCCACATACATGCCAACAGACGGGTTCCGCGCCCTTTCAGACCGGTTCGACATGCTCCTTGATCAGAGACGTGCAGACATCAAAAACGGGGTTCAGTCCAATGTACGCGGCATTGTCCTCATCGGACAATCCGGTGCCGGGAAGACCTCTGCGATCCGGGAACTGGTCAATCGTAACCGGAACAAAATGGCGACCGATCCGCAGGAGGATATCTGCGAGTTCATCAGCCTGAAGGTCCCGTCCCCCGCGACCATGAAGTTTGTCGGAACCTCCGCGCTGCATGCGCTGGGGTATCCGATCAGCAGCCTCAGATCCGGACCTGCAATCTGGGATATGGTTTATCGTCAGCTTTATCTGCGTCAGGTTAAGTTTCTGCATTTTGATGAGGCCCAGGATCTTGCACGCAATCAGACCGACAAAGAACGCCAGTCCCTGGTCAACACGCTGAAGTCTGTCATGGAAAATATTGTCTGCCCCACCGGACTGATCCTGTCCGGCATGCCGGAACTCAAAACCATCATGAACCAGGATGCACAGCTTGCAAGGCGTCTGTATCCGGTGGAGCTCACCAGGCTTCATGAAATAGGTCATAGTAAGCCTGTCATCAATCTGGTGCAGTCTTACGTCAGATGCGCAGGCATTCGCGCCGGTGGGGAATTGCAATCCGATATATTTGCGCAACGTCTGATGCAAGCTGCAGATTACGAGTTCGGTCTGCTGGCCGAGCTAACTGTTCAGGCAATCACCGGAGCACTGCTGGAGCGCGGCCTTGATACAGAGCTTTCCCTGCGGGACTTCGCCAATGTCTTCCGGATCCGCTCTGCAGCCACCGAAGGCCTCAATCCCTTCATCGCCGAGAACTTCAAAAGAATTCAGCCACGTCAGGTCCTGGGAGGAACGCATAATGCCCCACATCCTTAAATCCTGCCTGCCATATATCCCCGGAGAAACCGGGGCCAGCTACGCCAGCAGACGGGCGGCACTATTTCATCAGTCCCCGCGCGATTATTGCTCAGACTTTGGCATGCGCTGGCCTTTCCTGTGTTCAGGAAAGGCAGATCAACTGGACCGCCTCGCGATGCTGAGCGGAGAAAACAAAGATCAGATCATATTGTTCTGTCCCCAGAAACTGGGGATTGGCAAATATCGGGTGGGCAAGACCACGTCGGGATCAGGTGTTTTTGGGCAGATAGCAACCTTTGCAAAGTCACGCGGATGGCCCGTACTGGACTTTGACTGGCAATTTGGATGCTGCATTGCAGCTTCACCAAAGCCGACATGTCACATTTTCAATGTGTTGTGGTTTCGCGTTCCCGATGGTCGGCCTGAATGCCCATAGTATGATGAAGAATGGGTCAGATCATCAGCCCATCCGTCACGTCGACTAAGAAAGCTGTCTCAAGATTGGCGTGATCTTCGATGACAATCGTAAGCCCTTCGATCGCAATGGTTACCCCAATGTTGCTGTCATAACTGACACACGTGGCAAGCCAGTCTTCAATATTGGTGCCATCGCTCAGAAGATTGAGTCCACGCAAGTCAATCCGGTCATTTTCGCCACCGTCACATGTAAAGTCAGTAATGATGTCCTGACTGCCATCAAGATCGCCAGTCCGGAAAACGAACGTGTCATGCCCTGCGCCGCCAGTCAGAATATCGCTGCCGCTGCCGCCATAAATCTTGTCCTTCCCCTGACCGCCGTCAACGATGTCATCGCCGGAATGCGCATTGATGTAATCGTTGCCATCACCGCCATTGATGACATCGTTCCCGCTGCCGGATTTAATCCGGTCATTCCCCTGACCGCCACTGACAATGTCATCACCTGACCCTGCATCGATGACATCGATACCAGATCCCGCGTCGATAGTGTCATCACCGGATCCACCTTTTATGGTATCATCACCCTCGCCAGCTGACAGTGTATCGTTCCCGGAACCACCATTCAGCAGATCGTTCCCGTCACCGCCAAACAGAATGTCATCATGCTTACCGCCATAAAGTTCATCGTCACCATCATCACCGCTGAGCCAATCTTTTCCGCTCCCGCCACTTAAAGTGTCATTGCCGATGCCTCCGGACAAAGTGTCATACCCGGCGGAACCATCCAGGATATCATCCCCTTCGCCGCCGTATAAAACATCATCATCTTCCGACAATGGATTTCCAAACTGATCAAAGCGGTTTCCGTCATCGTCATAGAAGGAAACGATCCCACTGGCTTCACCACCAGGGCCTGCGCCACCGTAAATAACGTCGTCTTCAACGCCACCTGCTATAGTGTCTCCCAGGGATGCGCCGATAAGGGTGTCATCACCCAAACCTCCGTAGATTTCATCGGCGCCACCCTGACCGTTGATCGTGTCATCATAAGTTAAGTCCGGGTTGATGGTTGGGATCAGCTCAGGTGTGCGGATCAGCACAGAAACAAAAACATCAACCTCTGTGAACGGGTCAATGGCGCGTGGGTCGAGGGCCCCGTCATTTGAATAAGCCTTAGGTGAAGCCGCCACCAGACGCAGATATTTGATGCCGGTATCAGGATCGGTTTCGATGCGGTAAATACCACCTGAGGTGCCTGTGCTGTCATCCATATCATGATCACCGCCGTTCCCACCTGCGTAGAGATTGCCATCAGCGTCAATCATTAACGCACCAAATGTCAGGGCAGGCATACCGTCTTTCATTTCACCGTCAATCAAAGTGCCATCAATTTCAACCGATGAAAACTCGGGTACGCCACCATCAGAAACTGCGGATATATCGATCGTGTATAACTTGCCTGGAGCGCCTTCCTCACTGGGTTTCACAAGGCCATAGAAACACTGGTTGGCTGCGTCATAGGCCACGTCCCACATTTTATCCGTGATCATATCTTTGGGAAATTTGAAGGTTGTGGAAATCGGATTGCCGTCGCCATCAAAACTGTCAACATCAATCATAGTCACGCGGTCCATGCTGGAATGGAACGCCCAGAGATTACCGCTGTCATCAAAATCAGCAGTCCAGGACCGGTAGGGCGTGGATCCCATAGAATAACTGTTACCTTCGGCATCCATCATCACAAGGTCAGCCTTTGCAACCGCGTTCCCAAGTGAATCCGTGCCATCTGCCACCGCAATGCCGTAGATCATGTCATCTTCCATATTGAAGCCGATCGCGTTGATTTTCACGGTCGCTTCCGTGCCGGCCTCTGCGTAGGTTTCGGTTTCAGGATCAAAGACATGCAACTGCCCTTCGATCACCTGGTAGATGTTGGTCTGACCTTCAGCGAAGGCTTTGACGGTTACAGTCTGCCCTTCGACTTCCATGTCTTTGTCGTAGTGGAAAACCGGACCATCGGTATTGATTGTCGGGCCTGTTGGTTCAGATGTGCTGTCCGCAGATCTGAAAGTCAGTTCGCCGGTTCCACCTGTGCCTGTGAAGGAAACTTCATGGGCTTCAAACACGGCGCTATTCGTGTCAAAGCTGTCAATGACCTCACCATTCCAGATAACTTCAACCGCGCCACTGATTGTGCCTGAGCCATAATTTGCGGCCAAGTCAAAGTTGATGCTGTAATTGGTGCCGTTCTGCGTCTCTACGGTTTGGCTCATGGAAATATGACCATCTGCACCCGTGCTGACATCCCACGCACCATTTTCACCGTATTGGGAAAAACTGGTGGCCCCCTCACTGCCCTCTAAAAGGTTTTCGACCACATAGTCCCCGTGGATGGTATCCGCGCGATCCCCACCTGTGATCTGATCATTCCCGGCAAGGCCTATAATGAGGTCCTCTGAAGCAGTGCCTTCCAGCGTTTCTGATGTGTTGTTTCCGATAATATTTGGCATGATATTCTCCGATTAGGCGATGTTCCGGGTTGTTTTCTGATGGGGGTTACCAACCAATTCCTTCATAATTTTCAGCACATTCCGTGACTGAACTGATGCGAACAAGATCCAGAACCGGACGCTTGCCAGCCCGGGCTACGGCACGGCGGTAGGTGTCATTTGCATGTGTCACGATCAATGCGTCTGATTTTTCCAGAACATCACTGATGTCCTCTTGCAGCATGTCAGGCAGATCGGCGACCAGCGCTTGCAGGCCTGGACTTCCGTGCCGCACGTACCCCATCTGGCCGGAAACCGGCGTGTCAGAGGTGATCGCCATGTCATGTGCGACGACTTTAATCCCCTCAGCGGTAAGGGCCGCCATGACTTCAAGTATAGGGCTTTCGCGCAGATCATCTGTGCCAGGTTTAAAGGCGATGCCCAAAACCCCAACCCGTTTCGCACCGGTGCGGCGTACCATTTCGATGGCGGCCTCAATATGGGCTTTGTTTGTGCGATCCAGAGATTGAATCAGAGGCAAATCAACGCCCATATTTGAAGCGATATGAGCGACGGCACGGACTTCTTTTGGCAGGCATGACCCGCCATAGGCAAAGCCAGGTTTCAGGTAGCAGGCACTTATATTTAACTTCGTGTCTTGTACAAACACATCCATCACATCATGGCCGTCGACACCCAGGGATTTGCATAACCGACCGACTTCATTGGCAAAGCTGACTTTTGTCGCATGCCAGATGTTATCAACATATTTCACCATTTCTGCGGTTTCGATCGACGTTTCGATCACGTTTTCGTCCACGGGCAGGTAAATCTGGCGCATGATGTTGGCTGTCCTCGCGTCGGTTGTGCCAACCACGGTTTTCGGCGGGGTGTAGAAGTCGTCCACCGCAACACCTTCGCGCAAAAACTCAGGGTTGAAGCAGATACCAAAATCTTTACCCGCCACTTTTCCAGATATTTTCTCAAGGATAGGCGTCATAAGACCCAAAGTGGTGCCTGGCGGGACAGAACATCGCATGACGACGACGTGGAATTCTGTTTTCCGGGCCAAGCCTTTACCAATGGATCGTGCAGCGGCCTCGATATAGCTGTAATCACAGCCCCCATCCTTTGCGGTCGGCGTGCCGACAGACAGAAAGGTGACGTCAGTGTCGCACACAGCCTGGGTGAGGTTATCAGTGGTCGAAATAAGACCTCCCTCAACACCGGCTTCAAGCATTGTATCAAGGTCTTTTTCATGAAATGGGGCAACACCCCGGGCAATCTGTTCTAGCTTCACCCGATCAACATCCACCCCAAGAACAGAGTACCCAAGATCAGACAAACAGGCACAAGACACGGCACCAACATAGCCAAGACCCACAACACTGATTGCGGGTTTTTGCTGGATCGCCTGAAGGGCAACTGGGGTTGCACGGGTCATATCATGTTGGGAAATATTCATCATCTTCAGGTTCCTTATTCAAATAATGATTGATTTAAGAAAGAATAACCTGCTGTTTTAAAATGAACTTTTGGGAAAAGAATATGGAAAGAAGCAAAAGTTTTACTGTGCTATACTTTCGATATGACGGGCGTGAATTAAAGATATCCCTGGCCAAAACAAAAATCCCGCAAGCGGTACAGAACGCTTGCGGGAATTACCTGACAAGTAAGCTGAGGGGCGCGTCAGGCAATATAGTGCTCGATCTAAGCCACATGTTCCTCAATGCGGGCATATACATCTTCATAACGGATTAAATCGTCTTCCCCGAGGTACGATCCGGTCTGAACTTCGATCAAATGCAGATCCACTTTTCCTGGATTTTCCAGACGGTGTATTGCCCCCAGGGGGATGTAAACCGACTGATTTTCCGTCATGAGAGTGATGCTTTCATCTACAGTCACATTGGCAGATCCTTTCACCACCACCCAGTGTTCGGCACGGTGGACATGGCTTTGCAGGCTAAGGGCTGCCCCTGGCTTGACCATAATGCGCTTCACCTGAAATCGTGCGCTGAGGCTCAAAGTTTCGTAATAGCCCCAGGGACGATAGCAACGATCAAATTCATCGGCTTGGGGGGCCTCTTTTTCTTTCAGGGCCTGCAAGGCCTCTTTTACCTGTTCACTGTCCTCGGTACGCGCCACAAGGACAGCATCCCGGGTCGCAATTGCAGTGATCCCCTCCAGACCGATGCCAACGAGTTCTATATTCGTATCAACAGATCGCAGTTGCGTATCCGAACAGTTCAGTGCTGTCGTGTTGGCGCTTAATACATTTCCATCACGATCGCTGGGGCTGTCTGTCATCACAGATTTCCAGCTCCCAAGATCCGACCAACCGCAATCCAATGGGATTACCGTAAGCGATTCAGCCGCTTCCATCACTGCATAATCAATGGATATATCTTCACACCGCGCCCAGGCATCCGGGCCGAGACGTGTAAAGCACAGGTCTTCTTTGGCCATGGCAACAGCTGCGCGGCAAGGCATCAACAAAGCGGGGGATAGCTTCTCAAAAGCGTCAATGATTGCGTCGACGCGGAACATAAATATTCCGGAATTCCAAAGGTGCCGCCCGCTGGCAAGCATGGTTTCTGCCACATCAATTTGTGGCTTCTCGATAAAAGAACGCAACTCAACAGGTTCAGGAGTAAAACCTTCCAATGGCTTGGCAAGCCCCAGGTACCCATAACCGGTTTCAGCACGCACAGGGCGAATGCCAAACGTCACGAGCTTGCCCTCTGAAGCGGATTTTTCTCCAGCTTTAATTGCGGCCAAAAAGGCGTGCTGGTTCACTACGACATGATCTGAAGGCGCCACCAGTAATACGGCGTCAGGTGTGTCTTCATGCGCCAAAGCGGCGGCAAGGATTGCAGGGGCTGTGTTGCGACCAGTCGGTTCAATCATGATCGAACCAGGCGCCACGCCAATATCATCCAGCTGTTCCGCGGCGATAAAGCGAAAATCACTATTCGTCAGAATTGTCGGGGCCTCAAATTCAGGGCCAGAAAGACGCTGTGCTGTGGCCTGAAACAAGCTTTCCTCGCCAACCAATTCGGTGAATTGTTTCGGGTAGGCCTTACGGGACAAGGGCCAAAGGCGGGTACCGGTGCCACCGGCAAGAATGACGGGAATAATCATCTGTACATCTCCGTTTAAAATACTGTTTCTCACAGGATCAGTGTAGAAAGAGGAGGATTGATGATCTGCTGTGCCAAAGGTGATCTGACAGGGGAAATGGCGTAGTCATACGCCTAAAGGATAGGGGTTAAAAAGGTGAGGGCACCAGACCAATGTAGATCGCAAGGCCCAAAACAAACCCGCAAGCTGTTGTGAGTAATTGAAATTTCGCCATGCCATTTTGCAGAGACGCCTGGAGGCTTATCCCGCGTTCGGTTGATTGATTGCCCCGGTTTGACCAGTTTTGTTTGCTGAGGTGAAAGATCATATATACTTTCACAGCCGCATTGGTCACTTGATTGATATACAGAATGAAAGGCCAGCTCAGATCGATGGTGCGACTATATCGGAACAAGAACAGGCACAGCAAAATGCGGCTGGCGATCACCCAGATCAGGCAACTCCAGAAATATACGGGGTCTATGAATGACCCTAAAATGGCAAGAATAGGACTGACCAACATGGTCCACATGGCGATACGTTGATCAACAATACACCACCAGATAAAAGGGTTTACCTGTCGTGGCCCAAGGGCAATCGCACGGCGTCCATTGCGCAGCATATTGCCTGACCAGCGGCGAAAATTCTGCACCATGCGTTCGAAACCATTCTCTTTGATCACCTCGATCGTATAAACAGTAGCATCCGGCACATAAGTCATCTTTGCGCCACAGGTCAGCATGTAATACCAGGTCGATTTGTCGTCCCCCGACAGAAACCGAAACCTTCCCCAAAGCCAGTGATCCAGGTGGTCTGCCTCAATTGTGCGAATGAACCTCTCGGACATGATGTGTTTGGCACGAAACATCGACATGCGGCCGGTTAGGGTCAAGACTTTGTCAGACAGTGCATGACTTTGCATCGCCAAACGTCGCTGGGCAAACCGCATATTCAACCAGCTTTGGATCCAGGCCGGGCCGTAACAAATGACCTCTTCATTGGTGGTGAGGGCCTGAAGATCTGGATCCACACCAAACATCGGCATGGTCTTTTCCAGCACATCCGTACCGTAAAGCGCGTCTCCGTCCATGAAAATCACCAGATCATCAGCTTGCGCGCCCGCCCGATTGATTGCACGTAAAATCAAACCAATCGCCATGCGTTTTCCCGGCTGGTTCTGGCGCACGAAAACAAGCTGCGCGAGATCACCAGTGATATCTGCGGCGTGGGTTTCGACAAATTCACGGATGATCATTTCATCATAGGCGGACCCCGTTCCTATATAGAGCGTCGTCGGAATACCTTCGCGTTTAATTTGTGCCAAAATGGACCCGATCACACGTTTTGTAATGGCAGGCTCTTCAAAATAGGTGGTCATCTGAATGTGCAGATGGGGGGGGCGCCAGCCACTTTCCCAAAGCTGCGATGCACCCGCGCGCATGGCGGGCCATTTTGAACGCTGATAGATTTCAGCGCGGACCGCATGATTAAACCACCATCCAAAGCGCCATATGCCAAGCGTACCCAGGGTAATCGTGATATGCATTAAGTCAGGTTGGAAAAACCGATTGGACACGCCTGTCAGCAACCAGGCTATAACAAGGATCATGCAGCCCAGAATGAACAGCTGTAGCAAACTCCATTTCCGGAAGCCCTTTACCGCTGGCTTTGAAAACGCGCGCAGTCTTACGGTCAGATCTTTGTCAAAGCCATATTCTGTTTCAGGGCATGACATGACTTAGCGCTCCAGGCCAATCAAGGACCCAAAATCTGCCCAATCTTTCGACGCACTTAAGGTTACCGGGGCATTGGTGCGGAACGTGTGACGGGTTTGTGTCACATTCATATCATTAAAAGCGACAGATACAATGATCCCAAAGTCATCAGATATATCGGGATCGATACTGGCCTGAATATCGGAAATCGTCCCCATGACAGATCGCGTTTGCCCTGCTTCTGAAAACCGAATGCGAGATTGCATCCCAATATGAACGGTCTGCGACATCTCTTCACTCAGCCATGCCCGGACCATACGTGGACGGTTTTCCTCAATCGTGATCGCCAGCATGCCGCGCGCGATATATTGATCTTCAAATACGTCAATCTGCAGAATTGTACCTGCGGTGGTTGCCACAATATCGACTGCATCCATTGCATCTTTGTGATTTCCAAGTTCACGCTTTAAACGCCCAAGCGCATCGTTTTGAGCCTGAATTTCGACGTCGAGCCCGCGCAGAATATCATAAAAAGGCCCTTTTGCGAGGCGGGCAAGGTCATCAAAGTCACGAAGGTCATGCCAGGCATTGATGACGTCATCAAGATCCCGACCCGAAAAGAAGTTCCGGTCGTTAAGTGATGCGACTGTCTGATTGTAGGCCTGCAAAAGGACGCGACGTGTTGGGTCTCCGGTGTTCAGATGCACCTGACGTGTGTTCTCCAATGCCTGCAGACGCGTTTCTGCAGCGCTTATTCTGCCGCGAATATCTGTCAGCTTAGCATCATGTTCAGGCAGGTTCAGCCGGATCAGTGTCTGGCCACGCTGAACTTCATCCCCGATGGCCACAAGGATTTCATCCACATAGGCCGCGTCCGTGTTTCTGTGTTCAACCAGAGGGGCCACAACACGGGCATGCATCAGAGAAACCTGTGATATGCGGGTCCAGATTTGTTGACCTATCAGCCCAAAAACCACCACGCTGAGTATAAGATAAAAGGCGACATTCCAGATTACGCGCAGAAACTGGGGGGAGGCCCGTGCGGTGTCGCTGGCTTTTTCATCATCAGTTTCCCCCATTGGCACCAGATCAACGGGCGTATCAAGGCTGGTGATCATATCACCTGTGCTTACCATTTTTCCTGATAAAATTGAGCGGTAAAAAATTGCTAATGTTTCACGTTGTCGACCCGTCAGGTTTTTGAATTTCAGGTATGTGTCCTGTGTGTCGGTTTCAAACTCGACGAAAAACTGAATATCCACACCTTGAAAAGGGATGCTGAGCAGGCCTGACTTTGGCAGGATATCTACCGCTTCCGGGTAATCTATCCGGTCAAGGGACCAATGTTTTATTGTCACGATCTGACCTGCCTCAAGCGTAAGCTTAAGCGGGGCAGAGACTTGATAGGAAAGCTCTGACATGGGGCGTTCGTGTCGAACTTGCACAGCTATTCCCTTCCTGTCGTTTCCTCATTGGTGTGGTTAAATTGCAAATTCCCCTGGCGAGAGGGCCTACTCAAATTCAGCATCTTTTGCGATCAGCGCCGCTTGTGTTCGGTTTTTAGCGTTTAGTTTTTTGCATAGGGTGCGAACGTGAAGCTTGATCGTGACTTCCTGCAAATTCAGATCACGCGCTATTTCTTTGTTGGAATGACCCTGACACAAACCACGCAATACCTGACGTTCCCGCTGGCTAAGTTGTTTTGTGAATTCGGTTTCCGCTGTTTCACCTATATCCGCCATAACGTTGTGGGGTACGTAAGTTTCCCCGGCAACCATGAACCGCACTGCATTCATAAGCGACTTGGCCCCCATGGTTTTGGGGATGTATCCGACGGCACCTGCTTCTAATGCATCTTGTGCAATCCGGTTGGGCGCGGTTCCACTGAGAATTGCAAAGGATTGCCCGGGATGTTGCTTGATCGCGTCTTTCAAGCCATCCAAACCATTCATGCCTGGCATGTTAAAGTCCAATAAAACCAAATCAAACGGGCCTTTATTGGTCAAAACTTTCATCGAACTCATATAATCCGGTGCGGTGATAACCGCCGCCCGACCTTCGGTTTCAAGGTAGGCAGAAATCGAATCCCGCACCATCTCGTGATCATCAGCGATTAAAATACGCATTGGAAAATATCCTTTTTAATAAATATGGCATCGCCATTATATCCTTTAGGGTTGCGGTTATCCTAGCTTTGCACGTTCTCCATCCGTCCGGGTCGTTATTCAGGGCAGGTTTGATCTTCCTTTTCGGTATACAGTACATACGAAAGGATAGGTCCCTGACCCTTTGCACCCATCCTGAATTTTCAAACCAGACTAACCTTACCTGATCAAATGAGATTATAGACAGGGGAGGTTGCCCAATCATGAACCGTATTTTCCGCGTCATAAGTACGATACTCGCCATTTCTGCCGCAAATGTGGCATTCGCGGGTGATGTTATTCTGACCGTTTCCGGCAAAGTTACGACATCAACAGATAGTAATCTGTGGGAGTTCGACAGAGCAGCTTTAGAAGCGCTTCCCACCTCAATGATCCGGACAACAACAATCTGGACCGACGGACCGCAGGTTTTTGAAGGGGTCTCATTGGCGGTGTTGTTGGATCATGTTGGTGTTGAAGGCGGAACAATTCTTGCGGTTGCATTGAATGACTATGCCGTTAAAATCCCAACGACTGACGCAATTGAGGACGGGCCAATCATTGCCTATCAACGGAACGATGCGCCCTTATCCGTCCGCGATCGCGGGCCGCTGTGGATTATATATCCGTTTGACGATAACGAAATATACAGATCGGAAGAATATTATTCGCGCAGTATCTGGCAACTGGATCGTATCGTAATCGAAGATTAAGGGGATAAATATTTCTAAAACACTCCCCCCCCACATCATTAGCCGATGGCGCATGTTTTTTGTGGCTTGCATGATTGTGATCAGCGTTGCCTTTATCGCCCCGCTGGGACGCACAGTTGTTGCAGATCTGGAATCCCTTTCACGTGCAGAAAGCGACGACATAAGTTGGAACGTTGCTCAGGTGGAAATCGAACTTTTACGCATGCAGAATGCTGCATATGCAGCCATGAGTGGCCCGGAATCTGATTTTTCATCTTTCAGGCAGCGGTATGATATTTTTTACAGCCGAATGTCGACACTGTCCCAAAGCGCATTCTATCGTTCTCTGGAAGGCGACAGTCGCGCACAGGGTTTATTCACCTCAGCGCGCGCATTTCTGACAACGGTGACACCGGTGGTAGATGGGCCTGATGACAACCTGCGCGCAAGACTTCCCCTGATCCAAACCCAGATTGAGGTATTGCGTCCGATGCTCAGACAACTCGCTCTCATTGGGCTTGAACATTCGGTAAACCAGGCATCCGCACGCCGTGATAAGCTTACCAGCACACTGATCCGTCTGGCAGTGGCAAGCTTATCGCTGGTCCTGGTCCTGGGGGTTGGCTTCGTCATTTTGCAAAAGCTACTCAGGGCACGCGAACACATCTTGAATGAAAACCGCATCATGCGATCACGTTTTGAAGCGGTGGTCAGCTCTTCTCTGAACGCCGTCCTTGTTGTTGATGTTCATGGAAAAGTAATTGAGTTCAACGGATCAGCCGAAGCCATTTTTGGATATTCTCGCGATGAGGTAATTGGTGAAGAGATGGCCGAGCTAATCGTGCCAGAACACTTGCGTGACATGCATCATCGGGGGATGCAAAGATTTCTTGATACGGGAGAAATGAAGGTCATTGGTGCCGGGCGGGTACGCCTGGAAGCCATGCGTAAATCGGGCGAGATTTTCCCTGTTGAACTGTCAATTTCGCTGGCCGAAGCGGGTGGTGTGCGCGTGTTTGTATCCTATCTGCGCGATATTACACAGGAACTAAAAGCTGAGGATGAATTGCGTAATGCACGCGATAAAGCCCTGGCCGGCGAGAAGGCGAAATCCGAACTGTTAACCGTGATGAGCCATGAGATGCGTACCCCCCTGCATGGCATTCTTGGCTCTCTTGAGTTGATTGACCAAACAGCGATGGACGCGCGGCAAAAACGTCACCTCAATTCGATTGCGGTATCCGGAGAATTGCTGTTGTCGCATGTGAACGACGTCCTTGATCTGTCCAGTCTGACAGCTGGCAACGCTCTACCTGAACAAGCATTGTTTGACTTAGAGGGAGTTGTTCAAAACGTTGTTGACAGTTTGCTTGCCAGTGCGGCGCAAAATGAAAACAGCTTGCAGATCAATTTCCTCACCCCCAATTTGCATACGGTACAAGGGCATAAATCTGCTTTGCAGCAATGTCTGGTAAATCTTGTGGGCAACGCAATCAAGTTTACGAAGAACGGCACGGTTACTATTGAGGTCGAAAAATTGTCTCAGGATGATGTTTTTGAGATCCGGGTTTCAGATAACGGTGCGGGTATTTCCCCTGAAAACCTGACGCGCGTTTTTGAAGAATTTGTCACACTTGATGCCACATATGCACGGGAAAATACCGGAACAGGTTTGGGCCTGGCGATCACCAGGCGCCTGGTCGAAGCGATGGGCGGTGAAATCTCTGTCGACAGCGTGCTTGGTGAAGGCAGCATGTTTACAGTGCGATTGACATTGCTATCGGCAAGCCCGATCGGAAATCTTCAGCGACCTCAGCAAAACAACAGCCCTGCAGTAAATGCGGATGGGCTGCGTGCCCTCATTGTTGATGACAATGAAATCAACCGTCTTATCCTGGTGGATATCTTACAGGATATGAAATTTGATGTCGCTGAGGCGGCAGATGGATATGAGGCAATCAGACAAGTGGCAGCGGGTTATTTTGACGTTGTATTTCTGGATATCAGCATGCCCGGAATTGATGGCATAGAAACGCTAGATCGTCTCCGACAGTTGGATGTGGCATGGCGTGATTTACCTGCCATTGGGGTGACAGCACATGTCTCACCAAGTGATCATGACGTTATTTTAAAGGCCGACTTTTCGGATCTTTTGTTGAAACCGGTTGACGTGCCCGGGTTGCAGAAGCGGCTTGCGATGGTTCTTGGGCTTAAGTCGGATACGGTTCCCCCAGCAAACATCGACGATCAGGTTCATGTCTTCATCAGGAGATTTGGGTCGGTCAAATATGATCAATCTGTACTTGAGTTAAAACAAGGTGTTACAAAATTACTGCGTGATTTTGATCAATCCCCTTTACTGACACCAGAAATAAAACAATGCGCACATAAGCTTGCCGGAAGCGCCGCGATCCTGGGGGAAACGAAGCTGCACCACGTATTGCAAGAGATCGAAGCATGTAAAAACACTGAAGGTTTGATTGAGTGTTTCAATACGCTGCGGACCCAAAACACAACAGTAGATAATGCCGACCACGGACGGTAACAAATCACCTCCTGTGACAAGAAAAGATAGTAGTGAAAGCCGTTACCAAAAGGTTAATTTAATGACCACTTAGGGCCTATTCTGTTGAAAAACTCGGGTTTTTCGCGGGACGGCTTCACAGGATGAATGGCTTCCGCCTCTATTTCACAGGACGGCTCTGGCCTGCCTCGCGTTTGGTGCCAGCTTGGCTAACTTTTTGAGGTTCTGGGCGGTTGCGGCGAGAATAAATTCATCATGTGCGCCACATGCGTTGCCGGCAGGGTTATGGCAAAGCCATGATCCCGAGAGGGGCCGCGCAATCGAAGCCGCTCTAAGCCGTGAATGCGTTTCAGGTGGGCGAACGACATTTCGACCTTTTTGCGCAGTCGGCATGAGATGGCATATTGCTGCGGTTGCGACAGGGCGCGCGGGCGACATCCCGAGATGGTTCATAAATGGAGCGTGTAACTTTCCGCTGTGGCTCCCTGGGACAGCATCGCTGTTTGAGAGGGCAAATGTCGCAGTCGAATTGGCTTGCCTTGTAACGGATTGTCTCATCTTTGTTTATTCGCGAACAGCGCGTGGTGCATCCTCTGGGTCAATTCCCTCAGGATCCCAATCTGCCTTTGGCATAGATTTTTGACGATTGGCATTAGCGGCAATGATGCTTGCGTCCGCTGCGTATCTCTGACCGCTTGCGAGACCTGCACCGATGCATTGCGCGACAACGTTTTCGAACACATGCCGCAGGAGATCACTGTCACGGAACCGGCCATGCCTATTCTTGGAAAAGGTCGAGTGATCCGGAATTGTGTCCGCCAAATCCAACTTACAAAACCAGCGATATGCCAAGTTGAGATGGACTTCATCACACAAGCGCCGTTCAGAACGAATACCCATGATATAGCCAACCAGCAACATGCGCATCATCAGTTCAGGATCAATCGAGGGACGCCCAGTTGAGCTATAGAACTGCGCCAGATGCCCACGCACCCCAGATAGATCGATGATCCCGTCAATTGCCCGCAAGACATGATCAACAGGAACATGATCCTCGATAGAGAAGTCATTCCCTCTCATGGTTTGTGATACAAACCATTGCCAGTCATCGAAACAGGGCGCTTTGCGTTTCTTGCCTTGGTCCCAACATCCAAACAATCTCCTATCTCAATAAGGAAATTGAAGCAGTCAGGCGTAACTAAATCAACAAGAGTTTTTCAACAGAATAAGCTGAGTGATGCCATGCCAGCTTAGAATCCACTGGAGATTAGTGGCCTGCAAAGCTCAGCAATCTGATCTCCCCGTCGGTTAAGTCTTCTTGGCGATCGAAACGCAATCTGATGCTTTCCGGACGCGCCGTTCCGAGCATCCCTATATCGACCCACCAGTCGGCAAATTGACCATGTGCCGCCATAGAACGCTTACGTCGTAATTGGATGGTTTTCATTCGGCCGTTTGGAAATGTCAGATCCACCTTAATCCACCGGACACTCAACGTGTTCAGACGGACATGGAGTAGCTCAGCCTCGCGGGTTTCTAACGGCAATTGAAAAGACGCCTCGCCGTCAGTAATCATGCGGAACTGGCTCGTGATGATCTCACTGCCAGATGCGCGTAACACGCCAAGCAATTGGCGCAGAGCACTGGCTTGAGGTACTTCGGTGTAAGGAAACTCCCAGATCACCAACTCGGGTGCGTTATTGCCAAATCCGCCGGACAGGGCAAATGCTTCAAGTGGGCCAATCAACCCGCCACCAGACACAGACGCGTTGATGACGTCCCGACCCAAAGCCGACGATATCGCATCCGCAACCTGGTATTGGTCACGTTTATAGCGGTCACTGAAACTGGTACCAAAAAGCATTGCCTCGGGTACATCACTGGCTTCATCCAACAGGCCAGGGCTATTTTCCTCACGCACAACTGAGTAATCAAATTGGTATGTTGCTTCAGCATCACCACGATGCCCGCATGTGGCATCCACAATATCGCTGAGCGAGCCGCGTTCATCAAACACGCCATTGTTCGGCATATCGGACAGGTCAAAGCCCGGGGCGACATTCAGAGCTTCAGCGAGCGCCAGGGCACTTCGTGCTGCACCCGTGTTGGTCCAATGTGTATCACGGCGAAAGTAATATTCTGTCGCGGGATCAGCCAGTGCGACCCGCAACGAATTGGGCACCACAGCCCCGGCTGATCGCATTTGTTCGAGGAATTTTTCAAATGACACGGCTGCTTCATTCACATTGTAGATACCTGATGCACCGAGCGTTTCGTTCACGATTTCCTGGCCGGCAATGACAGCACGCGGGGGAGCGACCATAATCGCCAGCAAGATATTACGGCGCTCAAATTCACCGATGACCGCACGCATAAGGCCTTCTGCTTCGGTGGACATCATAAAATCCGGATCCAGTTGATCTGATGTGAAAATCCAACCGTTGTCCGTATTGCTGTATATCGGTGCCAGTCGTTTATATCGGTCTGCAAGTTGGCTTTCATGCATCAGCGCATCACAATAGGGGACGCCCAATGCAGATGTTCCGAGCAGAACAGTAGCGACAACAGATAAGCAAAGCGAATTCATGTCATATCCTCCATATTGATGTAACGTTCTGGAATTTCCCAAATGACGACTTCGGGAAATGTTTCGGCGGTTACCAGTGTATCCAAGAACCTGCGCATTGGACTGAACGGGCCGTTGCCTTCTTCCGCATAACTGATCAGATCAAGCCCAAGTTCCTGACGCAGAAAACCGGGGAAATTGAATTCCTGGCGTGCAGAAAAGCTGGTTCCCACCAAAGCGACGGGGACTTCAGCATTTCCAAACATCGCGCTGGCACCCGCCGTACTGACCGTTACGGATGGGCGAATGCGTTCGATTGTTGGCCCCGTCATCGAACGAAAGGGGCCGGTATCGATTAATGTCAGCAAATCGCCCTCAAACGGTTTGGACGTGGATGTGGTTGTTTCAAATACAACACGGCCAGTCATCTCAAGTTTCCGCGCGATTTCCTGTGCAGATAACCTCGCGCCGTGGGGGCTCCAATGGGTGTCGGTGATCATAAAGGTTTCACCACTCTCACGCCCGGCTATCAGAACCGCGCGCAAATCAATTGCCGTTAAGCCGTGCCTGCGAAGGATCGCTTGCAATGCCGCATATCTGGCTTCAAGACCTATCATACGGTCATGATCAAGCTTGTCAGAATAGATCCTGGATTTATCAGGTACGATTACGGGTATCAGTCGAATATCGTACTGGTTCAAGTGATAGGAAACCTCAAGAAGTTCGGCTTCAAAATCAAATGCCTCCGGAAGCACAAATTCTTCAGCTGTGAACAGCCAGCCATCTTTGCCGGATACCACTTGTGTGCCTGTCTGCCCCAGAATGCCATATCCAAAAGCATTCCAGACATGAATTGCCCGGCTGCGCAGAGGCAGGTTTTCAGTAAACTTATTTTCAACCGCACGTTGGTACTGCCCGGCCCAGGGCGTTCGATCGTATAGCCGCAGATCCGTGCGTGCCAAACCCATAGCGCCAACACCGATCGTCAATGCCGCAATCGCTGTGGTGCTTATCTGCGGTGCTTTTAAATTATGCATTATGACGTCTCCTAAAACTGAAAGTAGAGGAATGGGGAAAATGTGCGGGCCATCATCACCATTGCGCAAAGGCCAAACAGGAACACTGATGTGACATGCGACAGTGCCCCCCGCATCCGAAATTCTGCAAGGTGACCATATGTGAACAAACACGCAATAATCAGCATGATGAATTCGAGCGGCTGATTGAAATGCACTGTTTGTGGGCTGATTGCGATGCCATTTTTTCCAATCATGCCCGCGTATATGGCAAAAGCGTCCGAAACGTTGGGGGCGCGAAACATCACCCAGCCCAGCATCACCGCCAGCATCGTAAGAGGCCAGCCGAGATAGCGTGGCCAGATACTTGCCCGGCGTGTCTGTGCATGCTGCGTTTTCCAGCGCTCCAGAGCCAGAAAGGTTCCGTGCCAGCCGCCCCAAAGGATAAAGGTCCAGTTGGCCCCATGCCACAAACCGCCCAGCACCATCGTCAGCATCAGATTGCGATAGGTTTTGAACGTACCTTTTCGGTTCCCCCCCAGCGGCACATACAGGTAATCACGCAACCAGTTTGAAAGGCTAATATGCCAACGTCGCCAAAACTCGGTTATGGATTGGCTGACATAAGGCGCGTTGAAGTTTTCAACAAAGCGAAACCCGATCATAAGACCCAGACCGATGGCCATTGCAGAATAACCCGCAAAATCAAAAAACAATTGCATTGAATAGGCCAGCGCGCCCAACCAGGCCTCTGCCAGAGTGGGATGGGACAATGCGAACATGCGATCGACCATCGGTGCAATGCTATCCGCCACCAGAAGTTTCATCGCAAGACCTGTCACAAAACGACCAACCCCGGCAGTGAAAATTTCAAGACTATGCTGACGCTCTGAAAACTGATCGGCAAGGTCTTTATATCGAAGAACCGGACCCGCGATAAGTTGGGGGAATAGCGCTGTAAATGCCAGAAAATCAGTCAGATTGCGCGCGGGTGGGGCGTCTTTTCTGGCGACATCTAGGATGTAACTTATCGACTGAAACGTCAGAAACGAGATACCGATAGGCAAGAGGATCTGTATCGCAAGTGATGTCGTAATCCCCAGGATGTTCAGGGCCGGCGCCATATTCTCAAGCACAAAATATGTATATTTAAAGTAGGCTAACACAGCAAGGTCCAGCGCGATCCCGATCCCAATGGCCCAATTGCGTTTTTGTTGTGTACGACAGGTTATAGCCAGGCTGGCTGCGACGTAGCTGATGACAGATATGCCGACCACCACCAACAAATACCCCAGTTTCCACCAACCATAAAATACGTAGCTGGCAACTAGAATAAGCAGAGATCGATGCTGTAAAGGCGCAAGATAATAGGCTGTTAAAAACAGCGGCAAAAATGCGAACAAAAAGATGGGCGATGAGAAAACCATTTTTGTTCACTTCGCCACAACAACCGGGCCAAAGGTATTTGGGATCATCATGATGTCGTCACCTACGACAACAAAGGTTATATTTTGCCCCCGCCGCAATGTGACGTCGAATTCCTTTGACCCGTGACTTGCCACCACCTGCAGGGTGGCGGTCACTGGGTTCACGGCTCTTATCGCGGCTGTCTTTGGGGCGACCTCGTCAATAACGCCCGGGCCGCCCCCGGAAACCACAACCGATGCGTCACTGTCATCTGCATTGAGAAGGATCAGGTGAACTTTGGAGGCTCGTTCTCTCGGCGGCTCAGAAATAATGGCCACCTGTGCGCTCTCAATTGGAATGATACTGTAATAGCCCCCTGGGCTGATATTGGTGAAAAAGCCGGCCGAAATGGCAATATAAGTATTCGCAGGTAAGTCTCGTTCAGCAAGCGAACTACCCCACACTGGCTCTGACCAGGGAGCATCATCTCCGATCCAACGAATGAAGACGGAATCCGCGGGCGGAGGCGTTCCATAAAGCCCTGTATCAGTTGTGTCGGTTAAGCCGGGTTTCGCGCAAAAGATTGCAGCTATAATTACACCAGTAGATAAATTCCGCATCGCATAAACTCCTTCGATCAGAAGGATAGGCGATAGGAAGCGTTTACCATTGAACGCATTGGATTAAGCCAACTGTACAGAAGGATATAGTGTTCGGTTCTTACATTTATCAAACCAAACGAGAGTAGTTTTCCGGTTATTTGGTTGTACGTAATATTGTGCAATATGGCCTCGGGTATTTAGAGAAACCGACTTCCGCTTTGGGCTGGGTGCCGTCAATCACAGAGGCAAAAACTATGCAAATCCCCCACTGCCGGGGCAAAACGTATCGCTGCAACGCCGCAAGTCAGCAACGAGCCCTAATTACCTCGTATGCGTGTGCCGTCGTCAAAACAAACCATCTGTTGATCCGATCGATTTTCATACCGTAAGCGAATTTCTTCAGTGAGCATGTCGATAGCGTTTGGGTATTGACGCGATGAACGGGCAAAACCTTGTTGTGCGAGGGATTGTTCGAATTGATGGGCAGACGGAGTTTCAAAAAAATCCCGACCTAAGAAATTAGTGCTGCCTTTAAAGTTAACTTTGTGATCATCAGAAGACGCAAGATATAGAAATACGGTTGATAACACTCCGTTTTTGGCGGTAATCTCAACCCCATCATCCGGTAACTCAAAGCATGTCGCGTCGACTTCTGGGTCATCGCCTTGGTTAAATCGTCGCGCTGACAGAAGAAGTGAAATGTTTTCGACGGACGTACCCAATGGCAAAATTATGACTGTCTCGCCAAGCGTCAACTCTATATATGGGACGGTCATTGTCGTTGGCTTCCTCTATCTGCTCAGCCGAGTGTCTGACTTTGGGCCCCAATTAGCAAGGCAGCTTTGTCCGCATAGCAGAACTTAGCACCGAAGAAATGCTGCGACAACGTACCAATGTCCGCTTCGGTGAAGCTGCAATGCAGCGAAACCAAGCTGTGCGAAGGCTTGGTTAGCGTCGGATGCAAGACTTTGCATATGTCACTATCTGCCCATTGCCGTCCTTGGTGGAGAAGGCATCTAAGGTCGGCTTTCCGCCTTTGGGAAAGGTTGTAGCAATGGCCCTAAGCAATGCATGGAGGTTGCGTCGTGGCCGTCGGTGGAATTGCATTCAGTCTCTCTCAAGTGAATTTCTGCCATCATATGCCCCACATCCTTTCTAAATTATCCCTTCATTAGACAGGGTAAGTATATTCCCATATAGAGATGAAAATTGAATGTATCGCTCTAATATGGAGATCATTGTGAAGATCAAATCGTTACATACTTTTACAACCGTCGCCAGAATCGGAACCATTGGCGGTGCATCGAAAGAGCTGAATTGCGTTCAGTCGAACGTAACCACCCGGATCAAGGCATTAGAGGCAGAAGTGGGTGTCAGCCTTTTTAATCGAAGTCGCACCGGAATGACTTTGACGTCCGCGGGCGTCGCGTTCCTGCCCTATGCGCAAGAGGTCATTCATGCCGAAGAGCGCGCCCGTGCTTCGATTGAATCCTTCGAAAGTTCGGTTCGTATGCTCAGAATCGGCAGCATGGAGAGTACTCTTGCTGTGCGCTTGCCTGGTATTCTCTCGTCATTGCGCGCAAAAAAACCGAACCTTCGGCTGCACATTCATTCAGGGCCAACCGAAGAGCTGATCGTAAAACTGTTGCAGGATCAAATTGATATCGCGCTGATTGGGGGGAAGTTCACACATCCAGAGTTGCGGGGGTATCCGCTGTTTGCGGAAGAAATGGTGATGATCTCGGCAACGGAATTTGAAACGCCGGAAGACCTAAAATCGCTTCCCGTAATCGTATTCAAGCAGGGCTGTTCGTACCGGGACTACTCTCGTCGCTGGATGCGCAAGTCTGGTCTTGCCCCCAATGAGATATTCGAGCTGGGGACGCTTGATGGCATATTGGGATGTGTTGCATCTGGTGTTGGTGTCAGCTGCCTACCGCGGTCCGTTGTAGATGGAAGCCAACTTCGCAACCTGCTGCGAATACACACATTGGATGACCCTGAACGCTTCATCGATACATATGCCATGCTCAATCCAAAATCGGTTCGCAACGGTGCCGTGGAAGCATTTCTACATGATGCACGAACAACATTGCTCTCAAATTAGGAGAACCGTTTTGAACTTGAACTTCTCTAGTTGAGAATGTTGACATCAAGAATTTGAACTAAAACGGATGACGGCTACAAGCTATGCTCCTCTCACTCATTGAGGAGACCTAATGTGAAACTCAAAGACACAGGATTGCATTTCGGCATCGTAAGTGTGTTTGCCCATTGGGCAGGTGCGATTTGCATTCTGTGTTTTGCGGTTGGTGTCGTATGGGAGATCGTCAACCCGTCGCATCAGATCCAGGCCTTTATCCAAAGCATTGCCTGTCTCATCGCCTGCCTTCATGTGTTCCGGTTGGTATGGCGACTGAGAAAGTACCATCCGGACCTGTCGGGTGGGGAAAATCCTGCCCAGGTTTTGTCTGCAAACGGCGTTGCTTTTGGGGTGTTGTCGGCGGGGGCCGTCTTGCTCGCAATGCTCTGGATCAGAGAAGGGGGCGCGATTGTTGGGGATTCTTGGTGGTTCACATCATTGTACTGGCTGGGATTTGTCTTCTTTCTTCCTCGCTTACTGCTGCACCTCTTTGAGGTTTCCGGCCATGTTTTCAAGTTCAGAGATGAGAGCCGGAACCGCATGTTTGATATCGCTATTGAGCTTTAGTCCACCCCGAGAAAGGAATTCTATGTCCTATCAATCAGACATCCTCGACAAACTTGGTCTAACGTCGCCAATCATTCAGGCACCGATGGCAGGCGTTTCGACGCCGGAAATGGCTGCGGCTGTATCCAACGCTGGTGGCCTTGGATCTATGGGGCTTGGCGCTTCTTCGGTCACAGGGGCCCGCGAGATGATCCACCAAGCCAAAGCTTTGACCGGACGCGCATTTAATGTGAATGTATTCTGCCATCGCCCGGCTCTTTCTAACCCCGAAAAAGAAACGGCATGGTCAGCGCTTTTGGCGTCAGAGTTTGACCGTTTTCACGCATCCCCTCCTGCACAATTGACAGAAGTCTACATGTCCTTTCTGAAAAATGACGCCATGTTTGAAATGCTGTTAAACGAACGCCCTGCAGTAGTCAGCTTTCACTTCGGTCTTCCTCGGGAGGTACAGATCAAGGCGCTTAAACAGCGCGGGATTATCTTGCTTGCTACTGCAACAAACCTAGAAGAAGCGAAGCAGATTGAAGCCGCAGGCATTGACGCTGTTGTTGCACAAGGGTGGGAAGCTGGCGGACACCGGGGTTGTTTCGACGATCGGACCGGAGATGATCAGAATGGTACTTTTGCGCTGGTGCGTATCTTGACACGTAACCTGACAGTTCCAGTGATAGCCGCTGGCGGAATCATGGATGGGGCAGGGATTTGCGCGGCGTTGGGCCTTGGCGCGGTTGCCGCACAATTAGGCACAGCTTTTATTGCTTGTGACGAAAGCGCCGCAAGCATCGGCTATCGTAACGCACTTGCTGGCCCGGGCGCATACCATACCTCCATGACACGAGTTATTTCAGGTCGACCCGCTCGCTGTCTGGCCAATCGGTTTACCGAATGGGGCAAACTCATTGCGGCCGAGAAAGTCCCAGATTACCCTGTCACATACGATGCGGGCAAAGCCCTAAATGCCGCTGCCTTGGCGGGCGAAGAGCCTGGTTATGGAGCGTATTGGGCCGGTCAAGGCGCTCCGCTGTCACGCCCGATGTCGACAACCCAACTGATGCACAATCTGGTCATGGAAATAAATGACCCGCTGAATTTTTGAGTTAGGTACGGTTCTTGAGACGTTCTAATCCCATTCTTCCTTAGTCAGCCAGACGGATCAGGCATCAGAATTGAACTGAAAATCCATGACATCTTTACATCGGAAAACGGGACCAAAGTCATGACCGTCGGGGCGAAAGCGTTCAATGCCTGCCTTGCGTAATTCTCGGGAGATTGCGCGGCTGTCGATGTTCAGGCGTTGGGACAGAAGTTTTACGGTTGTGAATTTTTTATAAAACGCAGCCGCAGATTCAGGCGGGATATGATTCCCATTCCGGTGGGTTTGTGGGTTGAATAATGTGATGGTTGAGACAAACCCAGCCTCAACCATTGCATTTAAATAACCGTTTTTGTTCAAGCCAACTATGAGTGCGAACTCAGCGACGGTTGGCACATCAGGGCGATCAGGTCTGATCGCTGCATCGACCTGATCTTTTCGGACAAAGATGCCTGCATACCCCGCCAGGTCAGGTCGCTTTCCGACATCAAGGTCGCCTGACAGCGCCTCGTGAACAAGAACATCGATCCCGGCGCGTATAGATAGATCCAGAGATCTCGATCGCGTGCAAGTGGTCGCCAGTCGGCGCTGGTTGAAGAAGTGTCCGCGTCATGAAATCTTGCTGGAGCTTCATTCAAAAATCTGGCCTCCAGCTGTTCAACCAGATCTCGGTCGGCCTTTGCAGATTGGTCTTTAATAAAAAGAGCAACCTCTCGCCGACTACTCCAAAGCTGTTCGGATTTTGCGTGCAACATTGTCTCAATCGCTTCATTTGGATCGATTAATTCCATTGCTCTCGCAACATGCAAATAGAGGCGGAGACCTATGTTCCCCGGAAGTTGAAGCCATGAACGAGCGATTGACAAAGAACACTCTTGGCACAGGTCAGCGGCAGCATGAAAACAATCGATAATCAAACGGACCAAATGCAGAATGCCATCTCGGTGTTCATTCTGTTCGTGATCTTCAATGGCAGGCACTGAGGTGTCGTTCAAATCGAAGGTGTTCGTGATTTGCCCAAGCTCCACTTGAACATAAATCGCTTGACGCAACTGGTCAGTGGCAATTTCAACAACACGGTGAGCAGCTTCTGGGAATTTGATCAGCTTGTCGCTCAACTCTCTGGTCTGATAGGTGTCATCGACCGTTAGTCTCGCATAGCAAAGATCACTAATTCTAACAGCCTCCGTTGCAGGAAACTCTTTCTTTTCAGCCATCAGCCTTGGTGAGATGCGAAGATTTGGTGCAACAAAGCCCACCGCTTGCAACAAGTCGCTGTCAAGTAACTCACCGGTCTCAATAACACCGATAAGCTCCCTGTAGCCGACGGAGATATTACGGATTTCAGCTCCATGAACTTTCGCGCAGATTCTGCGGTGGGAATGGGCAAAGAACCAAACATCGGGGCGGTGCTGTTCGATCATGCTATCCAGGTCTGAATGAAAGGCTGCCGACAGCGTGTCGATCTTTCCGGCAGCGG